>NC_013093.1:6132500-7332500 GCF_000023245.1 Actinosynnema mirum DSM 43827 | reverse complement strand
CTGCGAGTCGACCAGCTCGTACACCCGCTCCACACCCGCCCGCGCCAGCTGCGCCGTCACCATCAGGCTCGCCAGCAGCCGCGTCGGCCCGATCAGCGCGGCCACGTAGCTCGCGAACGCCAGGAACGTCCCCAGCGACACCTCGCCGCGCAGCGCCAGCCACCCGCCCGCCGCGAGCACCGCCACCTGCCCCGCGTACGGCAGCGCGTTCAGCGTCGCCGACGGCCGCGCCGTCAGCCGCGCCGCCCGCATCCGCTCCGCGAACAGCACCCGCGCCCGCCGCTCCAGCGCCGCGACCTCCCGCGTCTCCTGCCCGAAGCCCTTGACCACGCGCACCCCGGTCACGGTCTCCTCGACCTGCTGCGCCACGTCCGCCGCCCGCTGCTGCGCCGACCAGGTCGCCGGGAACAGCGTCAGCCTGGTCCGCGCGGCCACCACCCCCACGGCGGGCACGATCACCAGCGCGATCAGCGTCAGCGGCGGCGAGAGCCAGCACATCGCGACCAGCGAGGCCAGCGCGAACGCGACCGTGCCGAACGCCAGCGGCGTCATCGACAGCAGGCTCTGCACCAGCTGCAGGTCGGTGATCGACCGCGACACCACCTGCCCGGTCCGCAGCACGTCCTGCTTCTGCCCGTCCAGCCGCTGCACCGACGAGAACACCGCCTGCCGCAGGTCGTGCTGCACGTCGACGGCCAGCCGCCCGCCCAGGTACCGCCGGACGAACGCGGTGCCGAACGTCAGCAGCTCCACCCCCACCAGCACCGAGGCCAGCAGCGCGAGCCGGTCGGTCCGCCCGGCCACCGCGTCGTCCACCGCGACCTTCAGCAGCAGCGGCCCGGCCGCCTGCAGGCCCACGCCGACGACGGCGGCGAGCACCGACCACACCACGAGGGAGCGGTGCTGCCAGCACGCCGAGGCGAGTCTGCGGATCCAACCGGGGGAGTTCGTCACGATCTCCACACTAGGTCGGTCCCCCGACAGATCAGCGGGCCGCTTCCGGCCTCCGGGACGACTCAGGGCCGCCTCCCGGAAGGAGACGGCCCTGAGCTGCGGCAACGCCGCGAACATCTACCTGATCAGGTGATGTCGCGCTTCTGCGTCACGGCCCAGCCGCCCGCGAAGAACACCGCGGTCCAGCCGAGGAACACCAGCGTGCTCAGCCACCAGTCCAGCGCGCCCGCCGCGCCCGCCGCGCCCATCAGGACCTCCTTGAGGCCGTCCGGGACCACGCCGACGTTGCCCATGAACACGTCGGCCGCCACACCGCCGGTGATGCCGTTGGCCGCGCCGTTCGGCAGGAACGCGATGACCGACGACAGGTCCTGGAACTGGAGCACCAGCTGCAGGCCGTTCTCGATCACCAGCATGTACAGCACCAGCACCACGGTCGTGCCGACGGTGCTGTTCATCAGCGCGCCGACGCCGACGCCGAACATGGTCATCAGCATCGTGGACAGCACGCCGACCGCGCACAGCGCGAACCAGCCACCGGCCTCGGGCAGCTGGCTGGAGTCGGCGGTCAGCGCGATGCCGATGCTGACCGTGGTCACGATGATCAGGCCGTAGATCGCGCCCCAGGCCAGGTAGACGACCAGCTTCGCGGTCATCGCCGACACCCGGTTCGGCGCGGTGAGGAACGTCGTGGTGATCGTCTTGCGGTTGAACTCGCTCGCCACCGCGAGCCCGCCGAAGATCATCGGGAAGATCGTGGCGATGTTGATGCTGCGGGTGATGCCGAACACCGACAGCTTCCACTGGTCGGCGGACACGCCCAGCAGCCCGCCGAGCAGCACGTCGCCGTCCTCGGACGTGAGCGCCTCGCCGATGCTCTGGAGCAGCGCGCCGGTGCCCAGCGACCAGCCCAGCGCCAGCAGCACCGTCGGGATCATCAGGCCCCACCACAGGCCCGTGGTGGTGGTCTTGCGGAACTCCGCGCTGATCAAGCCGCCCATCACGCACCGCCCCCGAGACCGCTCTGCCCCTGCTGACCCTGCTGGTTGCCGCCGGGCGGCGGCGCGTACGGCGAGTCGGGGGTCGGCGGCGCCTGGTGGTCCGGCGCGGCCGGGAACTGGCCCGACGTCGGCTGCTGGTAGCCCTGCTGCTGGTACGCCTGCTGCTGCGGGTCGTACCCCTGCGGCGGCTGCTGCTGGTAGCCCTGCTGCTGCGGGTCGAAGCCCGGCTGCTGCTGGTAGCCCTGCGGCGGCTGCTGCGGGTACCCCTGCGGGGCCTGCTGCTGGTACGCCTGCTGCGGGTCGTAGCCCGGCTGCCCCTGGTAGCCCTGCTGGGGCTGCTGCGGGTAGCCCGGCTGGGCCGGGTAGCCGGGGGGCGGGGTGTGGTAGCCGGTCTGCTGCGGCGGCTGCTGCTGGTAGGCCTGGGCGAAGCCCGGAGGCGGCGCCTGGTAGCCCGGCATCGGCGCGCCCGTGTACTGGCCGCTCGTCAGCTGGAAGAACAGCCGCTCCAGGTCGACCCGTTCCTCCTGGATGCCGTACACCGACACGCCCGCCTTCAGCGCGACGTCCGCGATGTGCTTCGGCTCGGCCCCGCTGACCGCGATCCGGCCGTCCGGGGTCTGCTCGATCGCCGACAGCCCGTCCGCCTGCAGCGCCGCGACCAGCGCCGCCGGGTCGGACGGCTGCACCAGCACCCGGTTCTGCTGGGAGCCGCGCAGCTGGTCCAGCGACCCGTAGTACATGGTCTGGCCCCGGCTGACGATCACCACCTGGTCGACCGTCTGCTCGACCTCGGCCAGCAGGTGGCTGGAGATCAGCACCGTGCGACCGCTGCGCGCGTACGACTGGAGGAACTGGCGCAGCCAGGCGATGCCCTCGGGGTCGAGGCCGTTCGCGGGCTCGTCCAGCACCAGGATCTGCGGGTCGCCGAGCAGCGCGGTGGCCAGGGCCAGCCGCTGCTTCATGCCGAGCGAGAAGCCGCCTGCCTTGCGGTCGGCCGCCGCGCCCAGCCCGACGAGCTGGAGCACCTGGTCGGCCCGCTGGTCGGGCACGCCCATCGCCGCCGCGTACACCCGCAGGTGGTTGCGGGCCGTCCGCGACGGGTGGACGCCCTGCGCCTCCAGCACCGCGCCCACCACGCGGCCGGGGTTCCCCAGCTCGGTGAAGGGCCTGCCGTTGATCAGCGCGGTGCCCGCCGTGGGCGTCACCAGGCCGAGCAACATGCGCAACGTCGTAGTCTTTCCGGCCCCGTTGGGGCCGAGGAAGCCGGTCACCGAACCCGGTTCCACCGTGAAGCTCAAGTTCTGCACCGCCGCGACCGGACCGAACTGCTTGGTCAAGCCCTGCACCACGATGCGGCCACTGCCGTCGTGCACGCCGTCCCTCCCGAATGTGCTGCTCGGGGGCCCATCCTGCCCTAGACGGGTCAGTCGGGGAGGGCGTGTCGCGGTTTCGACACCACGACGGGGATCTCCTGGGTGACCTCCTCGGGTCCCTCCGGGTCGGGCTCGGGCGCGCTCCCCGGTTCGGTGAACGCGGTCTGGCGGGTGAACGGGTTGCGCAGCGGCTTGCGCCGCTCGCGGTGCGGGACGCCGTCCCCGATCAGGTGCTGGTGGGCCATCGTCCAGACCTGGCACGGCCACTTCTTGTGCCGCAGCACGCCGGGGCACGCGCGGCAGCGGCCGTCGGGATCGGGCTGGTGAACGGTGAGCAGCAGCCTCCAGCCGTCGGCGAGGCGGTGGATCTCGGCGCGGGCGAGCGGCACGAGCGAGTCGGCCTCGCCGCTCTCGGCGGCCTCGTCCAGCAGGGCCAGGCGGCGCAGGACGGCGGCGCGCAGCGACTCGTCCACGGCGCTCACGCCCCCTTCGCGGCCGAGGCCGTTCGCCCGTGCGGGTGGAGTTCCCGCGACGGGGGAGAGTTCTCCGGTCGGGCGGGCGCAGTGGCGGAGATCACGCCCGTCGCGGCTCGCGCGCCGGGCGCGTCGGCTGGGCGTGTCGCGGTGGCGGCGGGCGCCGGGGCGGGCGCCGGACCGGGTGCGGCGCCGGGCGTCGAGGCCCGTGCCGGGGCGGGCGCCGGGGTGGCCGCCCAGGTGGGCGCGGCGCAGGGAGCGGCACCGGAGGGGGTGCCGGGGGTGGTGCGCGCGGTCCGGCCGCGGGGTCGTGTCACGGGTGCTCCGATCCGGGTCGGCGGTGCTGGGTGCCGGGGACCGGGGCGCGTGTCCACGCGACGCCGCGCGACCCCGTCCTGACCATCGGTCGCGGGCGCGCGAGTGCTTACCCGTGAACACCGGATTCACTCGTTTGCTTGAGCATTCCGGCATACCCGGTGCGGGTCGACCCGCGTGTCACTTCGGTGGGGTGCTGGGCAGCGGAGGTCGTTGCCGGCTAAGATGGTGGCGCGGCCCGCTCCCAGTGACCCCCAGGCTGGTTGAGCGGGTCGCCTCTTCTTCTCCAGGCGAAGGGGCGCCCACCGGATTCCGGTGGGCGCCCCTTCGCCGTTCCAGGACCTCGGCAGATCGGACCGGATCAGATCGGATCAGACCGGGTACGGCGCGTGCGGCAGGTCGTGCGCGAGGGCCACCGGGCCGTTGGTCAGCGCGCCCCGGTGCGCGTTCAGGCCCAGCATCAGCGCGTGGTCGGCGCGCAGCGCCTCCGCCCAGCCCCGGTCGGCCAGCGCCGCCGCGTACGGCAGGGTCACGTTGGTCAGCGCGTACGTCGAGGTGCGCGGCACCGCGCCCGGCATGTTCGCCACGCAGTAGAACACCGAGTCGTGCACCGGGTAGGTCGGGTCGGCGTGCGTGGTCGGCCGCGAGTCGGCGAAGCACCCGCCCTGGTCGATCGCGATGTCCACCAGCACCGAGCCCGGCCGCATCCGCGCCACCAGCGCGTTGTCCACCAGCTTCGGCGCCCGCGCGCCCGGCACCAGCACCGCCCCGATCACCAGGTCCGCCTCCAGCACGGCCTGCTCCACCGCGTACCGGGTCGACGCGACCGTGCGCAGCCGGTTCCCGAAGCGCGCGTCGACCTGCCGCAGCCGGTCCACGCTCGTGTCCAGCACCTCCACGTCCGCGCCCATGCCGACCGCGATCGTCGCCGCGCTGAGCCCGGCCACGCCGCCGCCGATCACCACCACCCGCGCCGGGTGCACGCCGGGCACCCCGCCGGGCAGCACCCCGCGCCCACCGGACGGCTTCATCAGCGCGAACGCCCCCACCTGCGGCGCGAGCCTGCCCGCCACCTCCGACATCGGCGCCAGCAGCGGCAGCGCGCCGCCCGCCGACTGCACCGTCTCGTAGGCGATCGCGGTCGTGCCCGAGGCCAGCAGCGCCTCGGTCAGCGGCCGGTCCGCGGCCAGGTGCAGGTAGGTGAACAGCACCTGGCCCTCCCGCAGCCTCGGGTACTCCTCGGCCACCGGCTCCTTCACCTTCAGCACCAGCTCGCCCTCGGCCCACACGTCGTCGGCCGAGGCCAGCACCTTGGTGCCCGCCGCCAGGTACTCGTCGTCGGGGATCGCGGAGCCCAGGCCCGCGCCCGCCTCGACGAACACCTCGTGGCCGCGCGCGGACAGCTCGTGGGCGCCAGCCGGGGTGAGGGCGACGCGGTACTCGTGGTTCTTGACCTCGCGGGGGACTGCGATGCGCACGGTGGCCTCCTTCGCTGCGGTGATTGCCTAAAGGTCGGGTACCCGCTGCGGGGTGTCATCGTGCTCACAGCACGAACAGGACCCCTGGCGCTTGTGCGCGCCGACCAATCGTTGACACCCCCAGGGCGGGCACCTAGCGTTCGGGACTCAACTGAACATCGGCCGCGGCGTCCCTGGCGGGGCGCCGGATCACCGGCGGGAGAGTCCTCGGGAACAACCGGGGCGCCGAAGGAGCAAGTACCCCGCACACTCTCAGGCAACGGGAACCGCCGGGGTGAGGCCGCTCTGGAAAGCGCACCCCGAAGGGGGAGGCGCACCCACGGTGCAAGCCGCTCGCGCGGCGAAGCTCTCAGGTACCAGGACAGAGTGGGGGATCACCCCACCACAGGTCCCGCGACAGGAGCGCCGCCGTGCCCGCATTCCCCGAGAACCTGCTGTACACCGCCGACCACGAGTGGGTCGACTGGACGCCCGGCACCCAGGAGCCGGTGTCGGTCGGCATCACCTCGTACGCCGCCGAGTCGCTGGGCGACATCGTGTTCGTGCAGCTGCCCGAGGTGGGCGAGCGCGTCACGTCCGGGCAGGTGTGCGGCGAGCTGGAGTCGACCAAGTCGGTCAGCGACCTGTACGCGCCGGTGAGCGGCGAGGTCGTGGAGGTCAACACCGGCGCGGTGGAGGACCCCGCGCTGGTCAACGGCGACCCGTATGGCGGCGGGTGGCTGTTCAAGGTCCGGGTCGAGAGCGCCGAGGGGCTGCTCACGGCCGCGAAGTACGCCGAGCTGACCGGCGACTGACCGGTGGCGATCAGCGTCTTCGACCTGTTCTCCGTCGGCATCGGGCCCTCCAGCTCCCACACGGTGGGCCCGATGCGGGCGGCGGCGACGTTCGCGGAGCGGGTGCGCGGGGCGTCCGGCGAGGTGCGCAGGGTGCGGGTGGAGCTGTTCGGCTCGCTCGGCGCCACCGGGCACGGTCACGGCAGCCCCAAGGCCGTGCTGCTCGGCCTGGAGGGGAACCGGCCGGAGGAGGTCGACCCGGTCGTCGCGGAGGCGCGGGTGGCCGAGATCAGGGCGGCGGGCGCGCTGCGGCTCGGCGGTCGCGCGGAGATCGCGTTCCGCGAGCCCGACGACCTGGTGATGCACCGCCGCAAGTCGCTGCCGCTGCACCCGAACGGGATGGTGTTCGAGGCGTTCGACGCGGCAGGCGCGAGCCTGGACCGGGCCGAGTACTACTCGGTCGGGGGCGGGTTCGTGGTCGACGAGCACGCGTCGGGCGCGGACCGCATCAAGCCCGACACGACCCCGCTGGCCCACCCGTTCCGCACCGGCGACGAGCTGCTGGACCTGACCGCGTCCACCGGGCTGCGGATCAGCGAGGTGATGCTGGCGAACGAGCTGGCGTGGCGCAGCGAGGACGAGGTGCGGCGGGGGCTGCTGCACATCTGGCAGGTGATGCAGGACTGCGTCGAGCGCGGCTGCACCGAGCAGGGCGTGCTGCCGGGCGGGTTGAAGGTGCGGCGGCGGGCGGCGGAGATGAGGCGGTCGCTGCGCGACGAGCACTACGCCACGGACCCGCTGCGGGTGATGGACTGGGTGACGCTGTTCGCGCTGGCGGTGAACGAGGAGAACGCGGCGGGCGGCCGTGTCGTGACCGCGCCGACGAACGGGGCGGCCGGGATCGTGCCCGCGGTGCTGCACTACTACGCGCGCTTCGTGCCGGGCGCCTCGGACGACGGCGTGGTGCGGTTCCTGCTGACGGCGGGGGCGGTGGGGGTGCTGTTCAAGGAGAACGCGTCCATCTCCGGCGCCGAGGTGGGGTGCCAGGGGGAGGTCGGGTCGGCCTGCTCGATGGCGGCGGCGGGGTTGGCCGAGGTGCTGGGCGGGACCGCGACGCAGGTGGAGAACGCGGCGGAGATCGCGATGGAGCACAACCTCGGGCTGACGTGCGACCCGATCGGGGGACTGGTGCAGATCCCGTGCATCGAGCGGAACGCGCTGGCGTCGATCAAGGCGATCACGGCGGCTCGGATGGCGCTCCGGGGGGACGGGTCGCACTTCGTGTCGTTGGACAAGGTCATCAAGACCATGCGGGAGACGGGGAAGGACATGAAGGTGAAGTACAAGGAGACGGCGCGGGGCGGGTTGGCCGTGAACGTCATCGAGTGCTGAGCCGCTGTCCCGAAGCCGTCCCGAAGTGACGTGGGCCCGCGCACCGGTTGGTGCGCGGGCCCACGTCGTGGTTCGGGTTCTGCGTTCGGCCTCCCGGTCCCGATCGTCCGACCCCGGCCGTCCGACCCCGGCCGCCCGGCCTCAGGCGTTCGGCAGAGCGGCCTCGACCGCGCGCACGACCGCCTCGTCCTCCGGTTCGGTCCTCGGGCGGAAGCGCGCCAGGACCTCGCCGTCGGGGGACAGCAGGAACTTCTCGAAGTTCCACTGCACGTCGCCCGCCGCGCCGTCGGCGTCCGCGCTCTCCACGAGGGCCTCGTACACCGGGTGCCGGTTCGCGCCGTTGACCTCGACCTTCTCGAACATCGGGAACGTCACGCCGTACGTCGCCGAGCAGAACGTGGCGATCTCCTCCGCCGTGCCCGGCTCCTGGCCGCCGAACTGGTTGCACGGGAAGCCCACCACGGAGAAGCCCTGCGGGGCGTACTTCGCGTGCAGCCGCTCCAGCGCCGAGTACTGCGGGGTCAGCCCGCACTTGGAGGCGACGTTGACCACCAGCAGCGCCTTGCCCCGCAGCGAACCGAGGCTGCTCGGCTCGCCGGTCAGGGTGTTCACCGCGATGTCGTGGATGCTCATGGCGCACAGGCTACGGGGCTGGAGTGGGACGTCCGGGTGACGCGCGCCGGTGGCGCGGACGGGCGGGGGGTTTCCCCCGCGTTTCACGGATGTGAAGGACTGTTGACAAGGCAAACCCGCCCTCCCTACGGTCAGAGGCGCGGGCCCGGCCCGCCCACAGACCCCCGGCGGGGGCCACGACTTCGGCGGCGGTGTCGTGGGTCCCGCCGGGCCTTTTTTGTTGTGGGGGGCGGACTTCCGGCGGATCAGTCCTTGGCGAACGAGAACACGGACTTGGTCACCGAGCCCATCACGCACGGGTTCGAGTACTCGCCGGAGAACGAGCGCGTCTGACCCCGCCACACGCCCAGCACGGACACCTTGATCGGGTTGTACTCCATCGTGCAGACCTGGTTCGAGTCGCGCATCCGGCCGACGTGGCCGTTCACCTCGGCCAGGGCCAGGCAGGCCTGCCACGCTCTCTGGTGCGTGCCGCTGGGCGGGTCGCAGCGCAGGAGCGCCTGCTCGTGCTCGCCGCCGGAGTCGACCTTGGTGAGGACCAGGACGGTGGGCTGGTACAGCGGCAGGATGCCGGGACCCGAGTCCGGGGTGGCCGCGGCCTGCGCTGGGAGGGCGAGCACGGGCGCCAGGGCGGCGGCGGCCACGAGGAGTGGAATAGGTGTCATGGGATTCACATTGCGCGGTGATGCTCCCCCACTCCAGCCCGCTCACCGCATCGTGTGACCTGGGTGGGTTGATCGGCTGAGGTGGCGCGCCAATACCCGCGTTATCCGGGGTATTGTTCAACCAGGAGCTGGTGAGGGGGCGTTTGTGGTGGTCGCGCGGTCCGAGTGGATGACGGTCGCGGACGCTGCGGCCCAGCTCGGGGTGACCCCGGACCGGGTGCGCGAGATCGCCGCCGCCGGCCGCTTGGAGGTTCTGCGGCTCGGACCGCGCAGCACGCTGGTCAGCGCGGAGTCCGTGGCTCGCAGGCTGGCCGGAGCGCCTGGGGCCGGGAGGCCGCTCTCGGCCCAGGGGGCCTGGAGCGCGCTGCTGCTCGCCTCGGGGACCACCCCGCCCTGGGCCGTGCCCACCCGGTACCGGGGGGTCCCACGACGGCCGCTCCGGGAGTGGCCGAAGCTCATGTCCCGGCGGAGCCGGGTGCGCCGGGTCCGCGTTCTCGGGGCGCTGCGGGACCGGTTGGTGGAGCAGCCCGGTGTGGCGCTGGGCGGCGCCGCCGCGGCCAATCACCACGGCGCGGGGCTGGTCGTCGCCGGCGACGACCCGGTCGAGCTGTACCTGCCGCCGGAGGCCGAGGCCGAGCTGCGCGGACGTCGGGGGATCGGCTGGGACCCGGTCGACCCCAACGTGGTGCTGCGCGTCCTGCCGCCGCTGCCGTGGGGAGGGCTGCTCGCGGACGGCGTGGTGCCCAAGGCCGTTGCTGCGGCCGACCTGCTCGACCTCGGCGACGACCGGTCGCGCCGGGCAGCCGGTGAGCTGCTCGGACGGGACCGCTAGCCTGCCGCGCCATGAGCAGCGAGTCCCGGTGGCCGCGACTGCCCGTGATCGGTGACGTCGTCCTGCCCGAGCAGGACAGGGCGCTGTGGACGCCCCTGCTGGACCTGAGCAGGCGCTTGCCCGCCGAGCACGTGGTCATCGGCGGGGTGATGGTCTACCTCCACGGTTTGGCCGCAGGGAAGCCTCCCCACCGCGTCACCCGCGACGTGGACGTGAGGTTCCGGCCGGGCAGGAGGCGTTGGAGCACCGGGTCGTCCTGCGGGCGGCGCACGGCGGGGACGCGGCGGAGATCGTCGTGCCCGACCTGGCCAGGGCGCTCAAGCTCAAAGCCGCCGCCTACGACCAGCACCGCCGCGCCCGCCCTGCCGACGCGTGGAACTCCCGGCACCTGACCGATCTGGCGTTCCTCTGCTCGGTGGTCGACGACCCCGACGCCGTGCGGGACGACCTGGGGGCCACTCCCGAGGGCGGTCACCTCGCGCTCGCCGCCGTGCTCGACCCGCCCTCCCACCTCGCCTGGACCGCGCTCGGGAAGGCCGCCGAGGACGCGCGGTTGGTGTGGGAGGTGCTGCGCGGGGCGTGAGCTACAGCTCCACCACCCGCCCCGTGCGCGCCGACTCGAACGCCGCCTCCACGACCTCCAACCCCGCGATCGCGTCCTCCACCGGCACCGGGGACTCCCGCCTCGCCACGGCCGCGTAGAAGTCCTGGTACGCGCCGCGCTCCAGCTCCACCGGCGCACCGCCCAGCGTCGCCGGGCCGGGGTCGTGGCCCCAAGTCGGGCCGCCGGGGAGCTCGCCTGCGCGCAGGGCCGCCTCCTGCGGGTCCATCCCGCGCTTCACGAACGACGAGCGCGAGCCCAGTACCCGGAACCTCGGCCCCAGGTCGTTCGCCAGGGCCGACGCCCACAGGTGGGACACCTCGCCGCCCCCGTGGGTCAGGGCCAGGAAAGCGTCGTCGTGGGCCTGCGCCCCGGCGCGCAGCGCGCGCACCTCCGCGTACACCGACCGCGGCCTGCCGAACAGCGCCACCGCCTGGTCCACCAGGTGCGTCCCCAGGTCGTACACGACGCTCCCCAGCGCCTCCGGGTCCGCCGACTCCTTCCACCCCGGCCTCACCTCCGGGCGCCAGCGCTCGAACCTGGACTCGAACCGGTGCACCGCCCCCAGCTCCCCGTCGCGCACCAGGCGCGCCGCCGTGCGGAAGTCGCCGTCCCAGCGGCGGTTGTGGAACGGGGCCAGCAGCAACCCCCGCGCCTCCGCCAGGGCCGCCAACCCCCGCGCCTCCTCCGCCGTCGCGGCGAACGGCTTGTCCACCACCACGCTCAGCCCGCGCTCCAACGCCGCCCGCGCGTGCGCCGCGTGCAACCGGTTCGGGGTGGTCACCACCACCAGGTCGAAGTCCGCCGCCCGCGACCACAGCTCCTCCGCCGACGTCAGCACCTCCACCCCCGGATACCGGCCTTCCACCTCACCCGATCGGGAGGTGACGACGGCTGACAGGGTCAGCCCCTCGACGGTAGACAGGAACGGTGCGTGGAAAGCGGTTCCGCCTAGGCCGAAACCGAGCAGTGCGGTGCGCATTCCGCCGAGCGTAGAACAAGCGGCCCGTCCAGTGGCTCCCACCAGGCGGAACGCCCTGCGCCCCGCCCCCGGCCGCCCTACGTTCGCTGGAAAACCGCCGCAGGCAGGGGAGAACGAGCGCTCATGACCTGGTCCTTCGAGACCCAGCAGGTGCACGCCGGGGCAGCACCCGACCCGACCACCGGGGCCCGCGCCACGCCGATCTACCAGACCACCTCGTTCGCCTTCCGCGACACCGCGCACGGCGCCGCCCTGTTCAGCCTCGCCGAACCCGGCAACATCTACACCCGCATCAACAACCCCACCCAGGACGTCCTCGAACAGCGCGTCGCCGCCCTGGAGGGCGGGATCGCCGCCGTCGCCTTCGCGTCCGGCCAGGCCGCCGAGACGGCCACGATCCTCAACCTCGCCCGCGCGGGCGACCACCTCGTCTCCAGCGCCTCCCTCTACGGCGGCACCTACAACCTGCTCCACCACACCCTGCCCAAGCTCGGCATTACCACCACCTTCGTCGACGACCCCGACGACCTTGACGCCTGGCGCGCCGCGATCCGGCCGAACACCAAGCTGCTGTTCGCCGAGACCCTCGCCAACCCGCGCAGCAACGTCCTCGACATCACCGCCGTCGCCGACGTCGCGCACGCCGCGGGCGTCCCGCTGGTCGTGGACAACACCGTCCCCACGCCCTACCTGCTGCGCCCCCTGGAGCACGGCGCCGACATCGTGCTGCACTCCGCCACCAAGTTCCTCGGCGGCCACGGCACCGCCATCGCGGGCGTCGTCGTCGACGGCGGCAAGTTCGACTTCGGCGACGCCGCCAGGTTCCCCGACTTCAGCGACCCCGACCCCAGCTACCACGGCCTGCGCTACTGGCCCGCCCTCGGGCACGGCGCGTTCGCCGCCAAGCTGCGCGTGCAGGGCCTGCGCGACACCGGAGCCGCCATCGCCCCGCTCACCAGCTTCCTCGTCCTGCAGGGCATCGAGACCCTCTCGCTGCGCCTGGAGCGGCACGTGGCCAACGCGCGGGCGCTCGCCGAGTGGCTCGACGGGCGCGACGAGGTCGAGCGGGTGCACTACGCGGGGCTGCCCTCCAGCCCGTGGCACTCGCTCGCCCAGCGCTACCTGCCGAGGGGCGCGGGCGCGATCGTCTCGTTCGAGCTGGTCGGCGGGGCCGACGCGGGGCGGGCGTTCGTGGACGGGCTGGAGCTGTTCAGCCAGCTCGCCAACATCGGCGACGTGCGCAGCCTGGTCATCCACCCGGCGTCCACCACGCACAGCCAGCTCACCGCAGAGCAGCAGGTCACCAGCGGCGTCACGCCGGGGCTCGTCCGGCTGTCCGTGGGCATCGAGGCGGTCGAGGACCTGAAGGCCGACCTGGAGTCCGGGTTCCGGGCGGCGAAGTCCGCGCGGTGACGGGGTGGCGCGACGGCGATCCGGCCGGTGGGAGGAAGTGGCACCGGGGCGCGCTGCCCGGTCTGCCGTTCCGGCTCGCCTACGAGACCTGGGGCGAGCCTGACGACGACCGGTCCAACGCGGTGCTCGTGCTGCACGCCCTCACCGGGGACAGCCACGTCGCCGGACCCGCCGGTCCCGGCCACCCGACCGCCGGGTGGTGGGACGGGCTGGTGGGGCCCGGCCTGGCGCTGGACACCGACCGGTGGTTCGTCGTCGCGCCCAACGCGCTGGGCGGCTGCCAGGGCAGCACCGGCCCGTGGGACACCGCGCCCGACGGGCGGCCCTGGGGCGAGCGGTTCCCCGCCGTCGGCATCCGCGACCAGGTGCGGGCCGAGCTGGGGCTGGCCGACGCGCTCGGCGTGCGCTCGTGGGCGGCGGTCGTCGGCGGGTCCATGGGCGGGATGCGGGCGCTGGAGTGGGCGGTGACCGCGCCCGAGCGGGTGCGGTCGCTGCTGGTGCTCGCGGCCCCCGCCGCGTCCGGCGCCGACCAGATCGCGCTCGCCTCGGCCCAGCTGCACGCCCTCAAGCTGCACCCGCAGGAGGGGATGGCGGTGGCCAGGCGGATCGCCCACCACGGGTACCGCACCGCCGCCGAGCTCAACGCCCGGTTCGGGCGGAGCGTCCAGGGGGACGGGCGGTTCGCCGTCGAGTCCTACCTGGACCACCAGGCGGACAAGCTGGCCGGGAGGTTCGACCCCGGCAGCTACCGGGTGCTCACCGAGGCCATGAACGGCCACGACGTGGGCCGGGGCCGGGGAGGGGTGCGCGCGGCGCTGGGCGCGGTGACCGCGCGCACCCTCGTCGCCGGGATCGACACCGACCGGCTCTACCCGCTGGAGCAGCAGCGGGAGCTGGCCGAGGCGATCCCCGCAGCGGGCGACCTGCGCGTCGTGGCCTCGCCGTACGGCCACGACGGGTTCCTCGTCGAGGAGGAGCAGGTCGCCGCGCTGCTGGGGGAACTGCTGCGGGTCAGAAGCCCGCGGTGATGCGGGTGAACTCCAGGTCGGCCTGCGAGATGCCTGAGCAGCTGGCCGACACCTGGCCGTCGCAGCCGCCGCGGTCCCGGTTGACCGCCCAGAACGCGAGGCGGCCGAGGCCGTTGTTCTTCGACCAGTCGCGGATCTTGGTCCAGTCCGCGGCGGTGGTCAGCTCCTTCTGGTCGGACAGGCCGTTCATGCCCGAGATGCCGATGTGCTTGTAGGCGTCGGCGTCGCTGTACCCGAAGGTCGACTTCACCTTGTTCTTCAGCCCGGTGGCCGCGCTGATGGTGTCGGTCGCGATGTTGGAGCTGCCGAAGTCGAACGGCATGATCGTGAAGACGTCGATCTTGGCGTCCAGCGCGCCCGCCCGCTCGATGAGGCGGTTGCCCCAGAAGTTCGGGCCGGTGGTGCCGGTGCCGAACGTGACGATGGTCTGCACGTTCGGGTTCTTCTGCTTGACGATCTTCAGCGCGGACAGCACGCGGTCCTGCACGACCTCGTTCTCGAACTCGTCGGAGTTCTCGATGTCGATGTCGATCGCCTTGAGCTGGTAGGCGTCGATGACCTTCTGGTACGCGCCCGCCAGGGCCTCGGGGGTCGAGCAGTTCGGGCCGAGCTTGTTGCCGCTCCAGCCGCCGAACGACGGCACGATGTCACCACCCGCCGCGCGGATCGCCTTGATCGTGGTCTCGTCCACGCTGCCGGTCAGCGGTCGGGTGCCGTCCCACGAGGGGGTGCAGCCGCCCGAGGACAGGATGAACGCCATCGTGAACCACTTGACGCCGGTCTGCTGCATCACCGCGGTCGCGGACTGCGGGTTGCCCCAGCCCAGGAACAGGTAGGGGGCGCCGCGCCCGCCCGCCGGGGACGGCTGCGGGTCCGGGGTGGGGTCCGGGCTCGGCTGCGGGGTGGGGTTGGGGTTCGGCGACGGCTCGGGCGAGGGCTCCGGGGTGGTGCCCGCCTTCTTCGCGGTCTTCGCGGTCAGCGCCGGGCTCTTCGCCGAGGCGTTGCCCGCCGCGTCGCGCGCCACGACGCTGAACTGGTACGAGGTGTCGGCGGTCAGGCCGGACACGATCGCGGTGGGGCTCGCGACGGTGGTGGCCTTGTCGCCGCCCTTGTACACGTCGTACGCGACCACGCCGACGTTGTCGGCCGACGCGTTCCAGGCCAGCGTGACCGAGTCGGCCGTGGTGGCGGTGGCCTTCAGGCCGCCGGGGACGCTCGGCGCGGCCGTGTCGCCGGGGTTGCCGGTGCCGGTGCCGGTGCAGGGGGCGCCGTTGATCGTGCAGTTCGTGGGGGCGCCGCCGCCCGCGCCGATGAACCCGAACGCCACCGAGGAGCCCGCGCCGACCGCCGCGTTCCAGTCCCGGTTGGTCGCCGTGTAGCGGTCGCCGTTCCGGGTGACCTGCGCGTCCCAGAAGGAGCCGACCGTGGTGCCGGAGGGCAGGTCGAACTCGATCTTCCAGTTGTTCGAGGCCGACGACCCGCCGTTGGCGACGGTGAACTTCGCCTCGAAGCCGCTGCCCCAGTCCTGGGTCTTGGCGAAGGTGGCCGTGAGGTTCGTGGCCGCGCTCGCGGACGGGATCAACGCGTAGGAACCTGCGGCGAGAGCCGCGACGGCGAGCAGCACGCCCGTTCTGGTCTTCATGTTCCGCTTTTCTCCTCGGCGCTTTTATGAGCAGGGAATCACGCCTGCGGAGAAGAATGGACCTCGATAGCGCGCGTCGTCAAGGAAATGCTACTTTTTAAATCGACTTTAAATCTTCCTTTTGTGTTCCACATCATTCTCGTGGGGGTGCGGAGGGTGTTCTGGGCGTTTTTCCGGCCCCGAGCGCCCCGCTGGTCGCCCCGCTGGTCACTCCTCCAGGGAGGTCGCGATCCACTCCGACACCGGAAGGTCGCGGGTCTGGCACTCCAGCGCCAGCTTCACCGTCCACCGCAGCGCCTGGAGCACCACCGTCGCCAGCTCCTGCGGCGCGCCGTTCGCCAGCGCGATCTCGATCTGCTCGGCGGCGGCCTCCTGGTCGCCGTGCACCTCGGCGAGCAGCGCGCGGATCGCCGTGCGCACCGGCGGGTCCGCGTCGTCGATCGGCACCTCCTGGCCCGCCTCGTCGAACACCTGCATCTTCACCGGCGTCGCGCCGCCCGAGCCCAGCGCGGACACCATGCCGCTGCACTCGGAGAACAGCAGCAGCACCAGCTCCCTGATGTCCTCGTCGCCCTCGGGCGAGCCGCTCAGGTAGCCGGTGACGAGGTCCACCGCCACAGCGTCCTCGCCCACCTTGGTGGCGGCCAGGGCCTCCCCGGCCACGGCGTGCAGGCGCGCCCAGCGATCCGGATCTTGCTGCGGGTGCATTCGGCCAGCTTCCGTCGGGGTGCGCGGTCAGGAGTAATGCCTACCCCGTGCGCTTCGGGTGTCGCAACGCCTTGCCCGTGGAGCGGGCGGGTGATACCCCGGTACGACGCTCCCCGGAGCGATGTGCCGGGTCCCGCCCGCGCCCTAGCATCGCCGGGTGATCCGCTCCGCGTCCCACGTCCTGCTCCAGGTCGTCCTCCTGCCGGACCGGACGCGGGTGCCGGTGGGGCGGCTGCGCGGCCCGCTGCGGGTGGCGCTGCTGGTCGGCGCGCTCGTGCTGGCCACCGTGATCAGCTCGGACTACACCACCCACCAGGAGCCGGACGGCTGGTGGGTGGCGCTGTTCGCGGCGACCGCGACCCCGATCGCCCTGCTCTGCTTCTCCTCGCCGCTGGCCGCCTGGCGCGCCTCGCTGGCCGGGATCGTGGTGATCCGGCTGATCACCGGATCGGGGCCGGAGATCCTCACCGTCGGCGAGTGGCTGTGGTTCCCGCTGCCGCTGGTCGCGGTCGGGCTGGTGTTCGCCCGGCCGGTGGTGCTCGCCGTGGCGTGCGTCACGGCGCTGGTGCTGGCCGGGATCGCGCTCTCGGTCAACGACGACTTCGGCGGCCACTACCCGACCACCGTGCTGATCCTGCTGCTGCTCCTGCTCGCCGCCTACGCCGTCGGCGGGCGCGGGCGGGCCGAGCGGCGGTTCCACGCCGCGCGGGACGAGAAGGCCGCGCTGGTCGAGCGGGCCCGCATCGCGCGGGAGATGCACGACGTGGTCGCCCACCACATGTCCATGGTCGTGGTGCGCTGCGAGACCGCGCCCTACCGGCTGCCGGGGCTGCCCGAGGCGGCTGTCGGCGAGTTCGCCGAGCTGGGCGAGGTGGCCCGCGCCGCGATCACCGACATGCAGCGGCTGCTGGGCGTGCTGCGCGCCGAGGGGCAGCACGCCGACCTGGCCCCGCAGCCGGGGCTCGCCGACATCGCCGACCTGGCGCCCGGCGCGCGGGTGGTGGACGCGCGGGTGCCGGAGGCGGTCGGGCTGACCGCGTACCGGGTGGTGCAGGAGGCGCTGACCAACGCCCGGCGGCACGCGCCGGGGTGCGAGGTGGACGTGCGGGTGCGGCTGCGGCGCGGGGCGCTGGCGGTCAGGGTGCGCAACACCGGCGGCGGGGCGTCGCTGGGCGGGGGGAGCGGGTTGGGGCTGGTGGGGATGCGGGAGCGGGTCGCGGTGCACGGCGGGACGGTGGACGCGGGGCCGTCCGGCGACGGCGGGTTCGAGGTGCTGGCGCGGATTCCGCTGGGGGCGGGGCGGTGGGCGGCGGGCCGGTGAGTGGCGGGCAGGTGGGTGGCGGGCCGGTGAGCGGTGCTGCGGGGGATGGTCTGGTGGTGGGCGGCGCGGTGGGGGATGGCGCGGTGGGGGATGGCGCGGTGGTAGGCGGCGCGGGAGAGCGTGGCGTGGTGGGGAGCGGGGCGGTGCGGAACGGGGTGGGGAGCGGTGCGGCGGTGATCCGGGTGCTGGTGGTCGACGACCAGGAGATGGTGCGTGAGGGGTTCTCGGCGCTGCTCGACGCCCAGCCCGACATCACCGTGGTCGGCGCGGCGGGGGACGGCGCGGAGGGGGTCGCCAAGGTGCGCGCGCTGCGGCCGGACGTGGTGCTGATGGACGTGCGGATGCCCGGCGTCGACGGCATCGAGGCCACCGGGATGCTCGCCGACGACCCGGCGCGGGTGCTCGTGCTCACCACCTTCGACCTGGACGACTACGTGTACGAGGCGCTGCGCGCCGGGGCCAGCGGGTTCCTGCTCAAGCACGCGCCCGCCCGCGAGCTGCTGGACGCGGTGCGGGTCGTCGCGCGCGGCGACGCGCTGCTCGCGCCGTCCATCACCAAGCGGCTCATCGAGGACTTCGTGCGGGCCAGGCCCGCGCGGGCGGTGCGGCCACCGGCGCTGACGGCGCTGACCGGTCGGGAGACCGAGGTGCTGCTGATGGTCGCGCGCGGCCTGTCCAACGCCGAGGTCGCGCGCGGGCTGAACGTGGCCGAGCAGACCGTCAAGACGCACGTGAGCCGGGTGCTGACGAAGCTGGGGCTGCGCGACCGCGCCCAGGCGGTGATCGCCGCCTACGAGTCCGGGCTCGTGGTACCGGGGTAGCCCGACTCCGGGGTGACGACCCGCCGCCCGTCACCTCCCTAGCGTCGCCGCCATGCGGAAGTCGATCGCGGCGCTGGCCGCGCTGCTGGTGCTGGTCGCGCCGGGTGGCGGTGGGCGCGAGGTGCGCCGGGTGGAGGTGCTCGGGGACCTGGCGTCCGCCGCGCACGTGGCGGTGGTGGTGCCCGGCTCGGACGTGGCCGAGGCCGACTTCGACCGCACGGTCGGCGCGATGGCGCGCGCGGTGCGGGCCGAGGCCGGCCGGCCGGACCTGGCGGTGGTGGCCTGGCTCGGCTACGAGACCCCGTCCGGGGTGGGCGTGGACGCGGCCTCGGGCCGCCTGGCCCGCACCGGGGCCCACGCGCTCGCCGACTACGCCGCCGCCCTGCCCGGCCGGGTGCACCTGCTGTGCCACAGCTACGGCACCGTCGTGTGCGGCCTCGCCGCGCGGGAGCTGGCGGGGCGGGGCGTCCCGGTCGCGGACGTCGCGCTCACCGGCAGCCCCGGTGTGCGGGCGGGCTCGGCGGCGGAGCTGGGCGCGGGCACGCGGGTGTGGGCGGGCCGGGCGGGCGCGGACTGGATCGGCCGGGTGCCGAACGTCCGGCTGCTCGACCTCGGCCACGGCCCCGACCCCGCCGACCCGGAGTTCGGCGCGCGCCCCCTGCCGACCGGCGGCGTCACCGCGCACGACCGGTACTACGCGCCGGGCACCGAGTCCCTGCGCGCGCTGGCCCGCGTGGCGGTCGGGGAGCGGCCGTGAGCGCGCCGCGCGAACCCGCAGACCGCCGCACGGGGCCGCGTGCTGGCGCAGGCCCGCGTGCTGGCGCGGCCTCGCACGCTGGGGCGGCCCCGCGCGCTGGCACACCCCCACACCCCGGCGCGGCCCCGCCCGCCCCGAGTTCCGCCGCCCCGAGCCCCACCGCCCCGAGCCCCGTCGCCCCGCGTCCCACCGCCCCGAGCCCCACCACCCCAGACGAGGCAGGCGCCCCCGTGACCCGCGACCCGTTCGTCGACGCCGTCCGCGCGCTCGCGATCACCGGCGTGGTGCTCGGCCACTGGCTGGTGACCGCGCTCGTGCTCACCGAGCACGGCGTGGTGCTGGACAGCCCGCTGCGGTGGATGCCCCAGCTCGCCCCGGTGACCTGGGTGCTCCAGACCCTGGGGCTGTTCTTCTTCGCGGGCGGGTTCGCCGCCGCGCGCTCGCGCGTGCCGTGGTGGGTCCGGGCGCGCCGGGTGCTGCCGTCGGTCGGGGTGCTGCTCGGGGTGTGGTCGCTGGTCCTGCTGGGGCTGTCGCTGCGCGGGCTGCCGCAGGAGACCGTGCTGGTCGTCGGGTGGCTGGTGGTGGGGCCGCTGTGGTTCCTCGGCGTGCACCTGGTGCTGCTGGCCTGCACGCCGGTGTTGCGCAGGCTCGGCTGGCCGGGGCTGCTCGTCACCGTGCTGCTGGCCGCGCTCGACCTCGGGTGGATCAACGTGCTGGTGGTGTGGAGCGCGCCCTGGCAGCTCGGGCTGCTGCTGCGCGGTGGGCCGAACGGCGCCGACGAGCGCGCCTGGCGCCTCCGGGGCGCGGCGCTGCTGGTCGGCGGCGCGACCGCGTTCGCCCTGCTGGTCCGGTTCGCGGGCTACCCGGCCAGCGCGGTCGGCGTCCCCGGCGGCGGGTCGTCCAACCTGTTCCCGCCCTCACCGGCCGCGCTGGCGCTGGCCCTCGCCCAGATCGGCCTCGTGCTGCTGGTCCGCCCGAGGTTCCCGGCCCGCTGGGTCAACGACCGGGCGCTGCCGATCTACCTCGCCCACCAGAGCGCGCTGCTCGCCCTCGCCCTGGTCGGCGCGGCGCTCGGGGCCGTGCCCGGTCTGCTGACCGAGCCCGGCTCGCCCTCATGGGTGCTGCAGCGCCTCGCGTGGCTGCCAGTGCTCTGGTGCGCGCTGCTGGTCCTGCTTCGCGGCCGAGGCCAGCAGCGCCACCGCGATCGTCGCCCCGTGCAGCGCCAGCACCGAGCTGGTCGGCTCCAGCACCAGCATCGGCGGGACGCAGGCCAGCGCGGTCAGCAGCCACGGCCCCCGGTCGTGGCAGGCCCCGGAGCGGGCCACGTGCACCAGGTACCAGCCCAGGAGCAGGTGGATCAGGTTCTGCAGCGCGTCGACCTGGAGCCCGCCGAGGCTGCCCGCCTGCCCGGCGAAACCGGTCACCACGAACCCGACCACGCCCAGCGCGCCGTAGCCGACGCCGAGGGTGACCGCGAGCCTGGTGCGGTGCGTCTCCCTGGTCCGGCACAGCGGGAGCGCCTGGTGCCGCTCGAAGCGGTGGAACGCCCGCAGCAGCGGCAGCAGGAGCAGCACGAGCAGCGCGGGCCAGCGGGGGACGCCGGAGATCAGCAGCCAGGTCATCGCGGTGCTCGGGGAGTCCAGCAGGCCCAGTGAGCCGACGACGGCGGCCAGCGCGGTCAGGTAGCCCAGGTACAGGGTCATGGGGGCGGTGCGCGCGTAGTGCACCACCCGCCACGGCGCGCCGCCCGCCAGCCACGCGGTCGCCCGCTCGCGCAGCAGCATCACCAGGCACAGCTGACCGAGTGCCAGCACCAGCAGGAGCGCCGTGGGCGACCCGGCGCCCGCGGCGTCGTCGCCGGGCAGCGCGACCGCCGTGCCGGGGTGGCCGCCGAGCACGAGCAGCGCGCCGAGCGCGGGCGCGGACACCAGCGCCAGGCCCGCGTACGCGGACCGGCGGACCCGCGCCAGCGAGCCGTCCGCGTAGCAGAAGCCGAGCTGCTGGAACAGCAGCGCGCCCAGCACCAGGGTGGTGTAGCCGCCGGTGCGCCACTCGTGGGCGCCCCGGACCGCGTCCACCACCGCCATCAGGGCGACCAGCGCGAACGGGGTGAGCAGGCGGGCCCTGCGGTGCAGCGCGGCCATGAGCGGGGTGGCGGCGACCGCGACCAGGTAGACGCCGACGAACCACAGCGGCTGGGCGATCAGCCTGCCGAACAGCTCGACGCCGTCCTCGGGCACGTCGAGCAGCTGCAGCGGCAGCGGCAGGACCAGCCAGGCCAGCACGAACGCCAGCACCGGGCGCAGCAGCCAGGTCAGGCGGCCGGTCAGGTAGCGGCCGTACCCGCCGTGGTCGGCGCGCACGGCCTGCCAGGCGAGCAGGTTGGCGTGGCCGCCCGCGAAGAAGAACACCGGGACCGCCTGGAGCACCCAGGCGGCCACCCACAGCCACTGGGAGCCGAAGCCGGACCAGCGGGAGAGGGTGAGCAGCGACTGGCCCGCGACGACCAGGCCGATGCCTGCCAGGCGCAGGAAGGTGGCGTACCGGTCGGGGCTGGCCGGGAGCGGCGCGGGGTGCGCGGTCTCGGGGCCCTCGTCCCGGCGGCGGGCGCGGGCGCCGGGGACGCGCGCCAGCAGCAGGAGCACGACGACGGCGCTGCCGAAGCCCCAGGCCAGCACCGGCTCGTGGCCGGGCGCGCTCCAGCGCTGCCGCCACGAGTTGAACTCCAGGCCCGCCGCGTACACCGAGGCCACCGCGTGGCACTGCGACTCCGAACCACGCGGGTTGACCCGGCAGCGGTCGTGCATGTCCAGCTCCAGCCGGGTGTCCAGCTCGCGGCGCGCGGACTGCGGGAGCGGCTGGCCCTTGATCTCCGCGTAGCGCAGCAGGTCGTAGCCGAGGTCGTGGGACTTGCAGGACAGGTCGAAGTCCCAGGTCGTGGCGCCCGCCGGACCGGAGCAGTCGCCGGACGGGTCCGCCGCGCGCAGCGTGCCGTCCCCGGCCGGGACCGCGCTCGGGCTGCGGCCCATCACCGCGTTGAAGTCGGCGGGGAACGCGGCCAGCGGGTCGGCGGCGCTCGGGTGGCGCAGCGCGTCCACGGCCGCCGAGGCGATCGCGGCGTCGCCGGTCAGCGGCTCGTCCTTGGCCGCGGTGGCCGGGCGCGAGGCGACCACACCGCAGGCGAGGACCGCCAGGGTGACCAGGACGAAGCGGGACCAGGCGGGCAGCCGGGCGAGCAGGTCGAGCCCCGGCCAGCCCCGCGCGGTGCGTTCGGCTGCGCTCATTGGCCGGAGAGATTACGGAACGAAAACGGCGAGGCCAAGGGGTCACTTCGGGCGAACCCCGGATTCGTTGTGCGCGCGAAGGATCGGAACGGGATCACCACGGTGCGCGGACCTCCTCGGCTGCCGTGCGCAAAACGCGTCCGAAACGGGCTCGGGCGCGCGCTGACCTGCGCGGGGCCCGGTCCGCGAGGGGCGCGAACACCCTGGGTGAACTATTTGGTCACCGGGTGGAACGGCAGGCGCGGCCGGGAACTTGAGAACATTGGCACACCGGGTGTCGACGGTGAATTCGCCCCCTGCTGCGCCGCGTCGACCAGTCCTCATTGCGGAGAGTGCGCATTGATCGGGCGAGGGTGAAGACCATTGTCCGGGTCAACGGCGCGCGTTCCGGTGAATGCTCGGCGGGGCGGCTCGGCGGGGTCGGCCGGGCGGGTGCGGAAGGCGGTTCAGGCGGGCTGGTCGGTCCGCGGCGCGCCGGACGAGGTGATCGACGCCAGCGCCATCCTGGTCAGCAGGGCGGCCATCTGCTCGCGGTCCAGGTGCGCGCTGTGCGGGGTGGAGTTGATCAAGCCGAAGACCGCGTGCGCGGCGGCCCGCGCGGTCGGCTCGTCCACCCCGCGCACGCCGTCCTGGACGACCCGCACCCACACCTCGACGTAGCCGCGCTGGAGCGCCCGCACCCGCCTGCGGTCCGGGTCGGTCAGGTTGGCCAGGTTGCGCATCTGCACGGTGATCAGCGCCGGGTCGTCCAGCGCGAAGTCCACGTGCCAGCCGACCAGCGCGCGCAGCGCGGCCTCCGGGTCGGCGGCGGCGTCGACCCTGGCCCGGCCGCCGTCGAGCAGGCGCTCGCTGATGGCGGTCAGCATCTCGCCGAGCATCGCGTCCTTGCTGCGGAAGTGCCGGTAGAGGGCGGGCCCGGAGATGCCGACCGCGGCGCCGATGTCGTCGATGCCCACGCCGTGGAAACCGTGGCGGGCGAACAGCTCGGCCGCCGCCGAGAGGATCTGCTCGCGCCGGGTCTGCTTCGCGGTCGGGGTCACGGGCCCATCCTAATCGAGCGCGCGGACGTGGGTAAACGATCGTTAACAGAGTTGCTCGCCACCTGGGAACCGGAAAGGGGGATATCCGCGCGGGAAAGCGATCACATCTCGCATTACCCGCCGGTAACACCGGGTGGCGACCGGGGAACCCCGAACCGTGGGCGATCTTGGCCGGTGGCGCTGCGTGCGCGGCCTCGACCCAGGTCAGCCGCGCGCCCGACGCCCCGACGTGACTTCGGGATCGCCCGATGCCCCCCGACGTGGCATTGCCGGAATCGCCGGGATGGTGGACGGTTGGCGTTAACCGTCGCTAACATCAGGCGAGGTTAACGACCGCTAACCGCGAGGGGAGTCCATGGCAGCCCCCGTCCTGCGCAGCACCGCCGACCGGGCGTCCGACGCGTTCCGGCGCGGCGCCGAGGCGCACACCGCGCTCGTCGCCGACCTGCGCGCCCGGCTCGCCACCGCCGCGACCGGCGGCCCCGAGAGGGCCCGCGCCCGGCACGTCGAGCGCGGCAAGCTGCTGCCCCGCGACCGCGTCGACGCCCTGCTCGACCCCGGCTCCCCGTTCCTGGAGCTGTCCCCGCTCGCCGCGAACGGCCTGTACGACGACGAGGCCCCCGGCGCGGGCGTCATCACCGGCGTCGGCCGCATCGAGGGCCGCGAGTGCGTGGTCGTCGCCAACGACGCCACCGTCAAGGGCGGCACCTACTACCCGATGACGGTCAAGAAGCACCTGCGCGCCCAGGAGGTGGCGCTGCACAACCACCTGCCGTGCGCCTACCTGGTCGACTCCGGCGGCGCGTTCCTGCCCCGCCAGGACGAGGTGTTCCCCGACCGCGAGCACTTCGGCCGGATCTTCTTCAACCAGGCCACCATGTCCGCGCGCGGCATCCCGCAGATCGCCGCCGTCCTCGGCTCCTGCACGGCGGGCGGCGCGTACGTGCCCGCCATGAGCGACGAGGCCGTGATCGTCCGGGGCCAGGGCACGATCTTCCTGGGCGGCCCGCCGCTGGTGAAGGCCGCCACCGGCGAGGTCGTCACCGCCGAGGAGCTCGGCGGCGGCGAGCTGCACTCGCGGGTCTCCGGCGTCACCGACCACCTCGCCGAGGACGACGCGCACGCCCTCGCGATCGTCCGCTCCATCGTCGGCACGCTCGGCCCGCGCGCCCCCCGGCCGTGGGAGGTCGCGCCGACCGAGGAGCCCGCGCACGACCCGGCCGACCTGTACGGGGTCGTGCCGGTGGACAGCCGCACCCCGTACGACGTGCGCGAGGTCATCGCCAGGGTGGTCGACGGCAGCCGGTTCCAGGAGTTCAAGCGCGAGTACGGGCAGACCCTCGTCACCGGCTTCGCCCGCATCCACGGCCACCCGGTCGGCGTCGTGGCCAACAACGGCGTGCTGTTCGGCGAGTCCGCGCTCAAGGGCGCGCACTTCATCCAGCTCTGCGACCAGCGCGGCGTGCCCCTGGTGTTCCTGCAGAACATCAGCGGGTTCATGGTCGGCCGCGAGTACGAGGCGGGCGGCATCGCCAAGCACGGCGCGAAGATGGTCACCGCCGTCGCCTGCGCCCGCGTCCCCAAGTTCACCGTCGTCATCGGCGGCTCGTTCGGCGCGGGCAACTACTCGATGTGCGGGCGGGCCTACTCGCCCCGGTTCCTGTGGATGTGGCCCAACGCCCGCATCTCCGTCATGGGCGGCGAGCAGGCCGCGTCCGTCCTGGCCACCGTCCGGCGCGACCAGCGGCCCGACTGGTCGGCGCAGGACGAGGAGGCGTTCAAGGCCCCGATCCGCGCCCAGTACGAGGACCAGGGCAACCCCTACTACTCGACCGCCCGGCTGTGGGACGACGGCGTGATCGACCCGCTGGACACCCGCGCCGTGCTCGGCCTGGCGCTGTCCGCCGCGGCGAACGCCCCGCTCGACCCCGTCGGCTACGGCGTCTTCCGGATGTGATGCGCGTGTTCGACACCGTCCTGGTCGCCAACCGAGGCGAGATCGCCGTCCGGGTCGTCCGGGCGCTGCGCCGCGCGGGCATCCGGTCCGTCGCGGTGTTCAGCGACGCCGACGCGGACGCCCTGCACGTGCGGCTCGCCGACGCCGCCGTGCGCATCGGGCCCGCCGCCGCCCGCGACAGCTACCTCGACGCGGGCCGGATCGTCGCCGCCGCGCTGGAGACCGGCGCGCGGGCCGTCCACCCCGGCTACGGGTTCCTCGCCGAGAACGCCGGGTTCGCCCGCGCCTGCGCCGAGGCCGGCCTGGTGTTCATCGGGCCGCCCGTGCGGGCCATCGAGGTGATGGGCGACAAGATCCAGGCCAAGCTCACCGCCGCGGCCGCCGGGGTGCCGGTGGTGCCGGGGCGCGCCGAACCCGGCATGGGGGACGACGAGCTGGTCGCCGCCGCCACCGAGATCGGGTTCCCGGTGCTGGTCAAGCCGTCCGCCGGGGGTGGCGGCAAGGGGATGCGGCTGGTGCGCGAGGCCGCCGGGCTGCGCGAGGCCGTCGAGTCCGCCCGGCGGGAGGCGCGCGCGTCCTTCGGGGACGACGCGCTGCTCGTGGAGCGGTACGTGTCCGACCCCCGGCACATCGAGATCCAGGTGCTCGCCGACGCGCACGGCACGACCGTGCACCTCGGCGAGCGCGAGTGCAGCCTCCAGCGGCGGCACCAGAAGGTCATCGAGGAGGCGCCCTCCCCGCTGCTCGACGCGGACGCGCGGGAGGCCATGGGGCGCTCGGCCGTGCTGGCCGCCGAGTCGGTCGGCTACGTCGGCGCGGGCACCGTCGAGTTCATCGTGGACGGCACGACCGGCGAGCACTTCTTCCTGGAGATGAACACCCGGCTCCAGGTCGAGCACCCGGTCACCGAGCTGGTCACCGGCGTCGACCTGGTCGAGCAGCAGCTGCGCGTGGCCGCCGGGGAACCGCTCGGGTTCACCTCCGTCGAGCTGCGCGGGCACGCCGTGGAGGCGCGGGTGTACGCCGAGGACCCGGCGCGCGGGTTCCTGCCCACCGGCGGGCGGGTGCTGCTGCTGCGCGAGCCCGACGAGGTCCGGGTGGACTCGGCGCTGCGCGAGGGCCTGGTCGTCGGCAGCGACTACGACCCCATGCTGGCCAAGGTGATCGCGCACGGCGCCACCCGCGCCGAGGCGCTGCGCAGGCTCGACGCCGCGCTGTCGCGCACCGCCGTGCTCGGGGTGACCACGAACGTGCCGTTCCTGCGGGCGCTGCTGGCCCACCCGGACGTGCGCGCCGGGCGACTGGACACCGGGCTGGTGGAGCGCTCGCTCGACGCGCTGGTGCCCGGCGGGACGCCGGACGACGTGCTCGTCGCGGCGGGCTGCGACCGGTTCCTCGCGCTGGGCGGCGCCGACCCGTGGGAGCGGCTCACCGGCTGGCGGGTCGGCGAGCGCGCCTGGGCGCGGTGGGTGCTCGACGGCGCCGAGGTGCGGGTGCGCGGCGTCGCGCCCGACGTGGAGGTGCGCGTCGGCGACGCCGACCCGGTGCGGGTGACCGCGCGGCGCGAGGGCGACGAGCTGGTCGTCGGCGCGCGCCGGTACGCGGTGGCCCGCGACGGGGACGCGCTGTGGCTCGGCCGCGACGGCGGGGCCTGGCAGGTCGTGGAGACGGCCCCGGACGTGGCCGCCGCGCGCGGGGCCTCGTCCGGCGGACCGGTCACCAGCCCCATGCCGGGGACGGTGCTGCTGGTGCGCGCCGCCGAGGGCGAGGCCGTCGTCGCCGGGCAGGCGCTGTTCGTGGTCGAGGCGATGAAGATGGAGCACACCGTCACCGCGCCGGTCGACGGGGTGCTCACCGGGGTACGGGTCCGGCCCGGCGACCAGGTCGCGCTGGACGAGCAGTTGGCCGCAGTACTGCCACCCGAGGAGTGAACGCGTTGTTGGACTTCCGGCTCGACGAGGAGCACGAGGCGCTGCGCGCCACCGTGCAGCGGTTCGCCCGCGAGGAGGTGGCGCCCGTCATCGGCGGGTTCTACGAGCGCGAGGAGTTCCCGTACGACATCGTCGCGAAGATGGGGCGGATGGGCCTGTTCGGGCTGCCCGTGCCCGAGGAGCACGGCGGGATGGGCGGCGACTACTTCGCGCTCTGCCTCGCGCTGGAGGAGCTGGGGCGGGTCGACTCATCCGTCGCGATCACCCTGGAGGCCGGGGTGTCGCTGGCGGTCATGCCGCTGCTGCGGTTCGGCACCGACGAGCAGAAGGCGCGCTGGCTGCCCGCGCTGGCCGCCGGTGAGGCGCTGGGGGCGTTCGGCCTGACCGAGCCCGGCGGCGGCTCCGACGCGGGCGCGCTGCGCACCACCGCGCGCCTGGAGGACGGCCAGTGGGTGCTCAACGGCACCAAGGCGTTCATCACCAACTCGGGCACCTCGATCACCTCGCTGGTGACCGTCGCCGCCGTGACCGGCCGCAAGCCGGACGGCCGCCCGGAGATCTCCACGATCATCGTGCCCGCCGGGACGCCGGGGCTGGCGGTGGGGAGCAAGTACTCCAAGGTCGGCTGGAACGCCTCGGACACGCACGAGCTGTCGTTCCAGGACTGCCGGGTTCCCGAGGCGAACCTGCTCGGCGAGCGCGGGCGCGGGTACGCCCAGTTCCTGCGCACCCTCGACGAGGGCCGGGTGGCGATCGCCGCGCTCGGCGTCGGGCTGGCGCAGGGGTGCGTGGACGAGTGCGTGCGCTACGCCAAGGAGCGGGAGGCGTTCGGCTCGCCGATCGGGCGGTACCAGGCGATCCAGTTCAAGATCGCCGACATGGAGGTGCGGGTCCACACCGCGCGGCTGGCGTACTACCAGGCGGCGTCGAAGATGCTCCGGGGCGAGCCGTTCAAGCGGGAGGCGGCGATCGCGAAGCTCGTGTCGTCCGAGGCGGCCATGGACAACGCGCGCGAGGGGGCGCAGGTCTTCGGCGGGTACGGGTTCATGAACGAGTACCCGGTGGGGCGGTTCTACCGGGACGCGAAGATCCTGGAGATCGGGGAGGGGACGAGCGAGGTGCAGCGGATGCTGATCGCTCGGGAGCTGGGGTTGTAGCGTTCGGCCCGTGACCGAGGAGGAGTTCGCGATCCGGTTGACGCGCGACGAGGCGCTGGTGCTCTCCGACTGGCTCTACCGCGCCCTGGGCACGCCGGAGTTCGACGCTCCGGTGGACCGGGACCCCGCCGCGTGGGTCCCGGTGCACCGGATCTCGGGTGCGCTGGAGACCTCGCTGCCCGAGGTCTTCGCGCCCGACTACGACGCCCGGCTGGCCGCCGCGCGCGAGCGGCTGCTGGTCGACCCGGTCGAGCAGCGCAGGCGGTTCCTGGAGCGGGAGTGGGGGCGCGGGCCGGAGGCGGGCGCCGGCCCCGCCTGAGCCGCGGCGCGGTGGTTCGCGCCGCGGCGAGGAGCGGCCGTGACCCCGCTACTCCGGGAACCGCCCGTGCCTGCCCCACCCCTCCGCGAACCGCCGCAGGCCCGGCCCCGCGTCCTGCAGCGACACCAGCCCGTGCGCCAGCTCGTTCTCCAGCGCCGCCTCCTCCGCCAGCTCCTCCTGCTCCAGCAGCGACAACCGGTCGTGCCGCAGGCACGTCTGCGGGAACGCCGCGAGCTGCGCCGCCAGCTCCCGCGCCGCCTGGAGCGCCGTCCCGGTCGGCGCCACCCGGTTCACCAGGCCGATCGCCAGCGCCTCCTCCGCGCGCACCGCCCGACCGGTCAGCACCAGGTCCATCGCCCGGCTCGCGCCGATCAGCCTCGGCAGCCGCACCGTTCCGCCGTCCACCAGCGGGATGCCCCACCGCCTGCTGAACACGCCGAACACCGCGCTCCCGTCCGCCACCCGCAGGTCGCACCACAGCGCCAGCTCCAGCCCACCCGCCACCGCGTGCCCCGACACCGCCGCGATCACCGGCTTCGACAGCCGCAACCGGGTCGGGCCCATCGGGCCGGTGGTGCTGCGCGGGTCGTTGCCCAGGTCGGTGCCGATCGCGCCCAGGTCCGCCCCGGCGCAGAACACCCCGCCCTCGCCGTGCAGCACCGCCACCGCCGCGCCGGGGTCCGCGTCGAACTCGCGGAACACCTCGGCCAGCGTGTGCGCGGTCGGCCCGTCCACCGCGTTGCGCACGCCCGGCCGGTTCAGCAGCACCGTCCACACCGGACCCGACCGCTCCACCCGCACCGCGCTCACCGCCCCGGCACCGCCCGCTCCACGATCGCCTTCGCGTCCACCCCTGCGGGCAGGGTGCCGAACGCGACGCCCCAGTCGCCCGCCAGCCGGGACGCGCAGAACGCGTCCGCCACCGCCGGGTGGCCGTGCCGCACCAGCAGCGAGCCCTGGAGCACCAGTGCCATCCGCTCCACCAGCCGCCGCGCGCGGGACTCCGGGTCGGGCTCGACCAGCATCGCCTTCAGCTCCCGCACCGCCGCGTCCAGCCGCCGGTCCGCGCCCGCCGCCGCGTCCAGCTCGGCGGTGAACTCGACCACCGCGTCCGGCTCCCGCGCGAGCACGCGCAGCACGTCCAGCGCCGCCACGTTGCCCGAGCCCTCCCACACCGACATCAGCGGCGACTCGCGGAACAGCCTCGGCATCCCGGACTCCTCCACGTAACCGTTGCCGCCCAAGCACTCCAGCGCCTCCGCCGCGTGCGCCGGACCGCGCTTGCACACCCAGTACTTGGCCACCGCCAACCCCAGCCGACCGCGCGACCCGGCCAGCCACAGCCCGACGGTGGTCGCCGCCTCGGACTCCACCGCCAGGTCCGCCAGCACCGCGCGCATCACCGGCTGGTCCACCAGCGCCGCCCCGAACGCCCTGCGGTGCGCGGCGTGGTGCGCGGCCTGCACCAGGCCCGCGCGCATCCCGGCCGCCGACCCGAGCACGCAGTCCAGCCGGGTCGCGTTGACCATCTCGATGATCGTGCGCACCCCGCGCCCCGGCTCGCCGACCAGCCAGCCGACCGCGCCGTCGTACTCCAGCTCGGCCGAGGCGTTCGACCGGTTCCCCAGCTTGTCCTTCAAGCGCTGCAACGAGATCGCGTTGCGCGTGCCGTCCGGCAGGACCCTGGGCACCAGGAAGCAGGACAGGCCCTCGTCGGCCTGGGCGAGGGTGAGGAACAGGTCGGACATGGGGGCGGAGGTGAACCACTTGTGGCCGGTCAGCACGTGGTGGTCGCCGGAGCGGACGGCGCGGGTGGTGTTCGCGCGCACGTCGGAGCCGCCCTGCTTCTCGGTCATGGACATGCCCGCGACCAGCCCGCGCTTGGACTCCGGCGGGCGCAGGCCGAAGTCGTACTCGGGGGAGGCCAGCAGCGGCTCGAACCGGGCGGCCAGCCAGGGGGAGCGGCGCAGCGCGGGCACGGCGGCGTAGGTCATCGACACCGGGCAGCCGTGCCCGGCCTCCACCTGCGACCAGACGAGGAACTTGGCGGCCCGCGCCACGTGCGCCCCCGGCCGCTCGTCCCGCCACGGCGCGGCGTGCAGCCCGCGACCGATGGCGGTGGTCATCAGCTCGTGCCAGGCGGGGTGGAACTCGACCTCGTCGACGCGGTGGCCCCACCGGTCGTGGGTGCGCAGGACGGGCGGGTGCTCGTTGGCGAGCCTGCCCAGCTCCTGGACGCGCGCGCTGCCCGCGAGGACCCCCAGCTCCCGCAGCTCCGCTTCGGCCCAGCCCGCGCCGCCGAGGCGCAGCGCGGTCAGGAGGGCCGGGTCGTCGGCCACGTCGTGGCCGGTCAGCGGGGGGACCTGGTTGAGCACCTCGTGTGTGACGTGCGCCATTCCGGCGAGGTTACTACCGGTGGGTAACTTTGGGAACCGATCGGTTCGGGCCCCGCGAAAGCGGCGGGGGCCGCGCAGGCCCTACCCCGGCGCGACCCCCGGACCGTCCCGACCACCCCGGAGTCGGGACGGGGTCTCAGCCCAGGTCGCCGATGAGCGAGCGCACCTGGTTCGACGGGATCGAGAAGCCGATGCCCACGCTGCCCGCCTCGCCGCCGTCCGACGTGGGCGAGTAGATCGCCGAGTTGATCGCCACCACCTCGCCCGCCGCGTTCACCAGCGGCCCGCCCGAGTTGCCGGGGTTGATCGACGCGTCGGTCTGGATCGCCTGGTAGCTCACGGTGCGCCTGCCGGTTCCCGGCACCGTCACGGTGCGGTCCAGCGCGCTCACGATGCCCGAGGTGACCGTGCCCTGCAGCCCCTCCGGGGAGCCGATCGCCACGACCTGGTCGCCGACCCGCACCGAGTCCGAGTCGGCGAACGTCGCCGCCGTCAGCCCGGACACGCCCTCCGCCTGCAGGACCGCCAGGTCGCTGTCCGCGTCCGCGCCGAGCACCTTCGCCTGCACGGTGCGCCCGTCGTCCAGGGTGACCGAGACCTGCTGCGCGCCCGACACCACGTGGTTGTTGGTCAGCACGCGCCCGTCCGAGGACAGCACCACCCCGGACCCGACGCCGCGCGACTGCGAGGTCGCCACGTTGACCTGGACCACGCTCGGCAGGACCTTCTCCGCGATCGCCGACACGTTCAGCGACACGCCCGTCGTCGACACCACCGGCGTGCTCGCCGCCGCGGTCGACGTGGCGGCCTCCGGGGCGCTCAGCGCGCCCACCACGCCACCCGTCGCCCCGCCGACCAGCGCGGCCACCAGGGCCGCCATCGTCACGGCCGTGCCGGTCCGCCGCCAGAACCCCGGTGCGACGGCTGGCGCGGCAGGCTCGTCCAACGACCCCCGCAAGGAGGGGAAGTCCTGTCGTGTCTCGGTCATGGCACCACTGTCGGCCCCGAGCTTGTGAATTCCCTGAGCGCCCGCACAGGAGAAGCCAAGAAACCGCGCCCCGTGACGGGCCTCACGCCGGGTGACCCGACCAGGTCATCCCACCCGGCTCACCCCGCCCGGCTCACGCGTCCTCGTCCGGGTCCTCGTCCCCGTCCGGGTCCAGCCCCAGCAGCTCGGCCACGTCCGCCCCGGTCAGTGGTTCGGCGTTGAACAGCACGCCCTGCCCCGCGCTCACGCCCAGCTCCCGCAGCCGCCGCGCCTCGTCCGAGGTGCTCACGTGCACCGCGTGCAGCTCCAGCCCCAGCTGCCGGCTCCACGACAGCAGCGCCACCGCCGCCGCCCGGTCCACCAGGTTCGCGCCCTCGGCCAGCCCCCGCACCGGCGGCCCGCCGAACTTCAGCGCCGACAGCGGCAGCTGCCTGATCCGGTCCACCGCCACGTTCCCGCCGCCCAGCTGGTCCAGCGCGAGCAGCACCCCGTGCGAGGCCAGGATGTTCAGCTCCTCCACCTGCTCCTCGCTGAGCGCCGACGGCAACCGCTCCGGCAGCTCGAACCGCAGCTTGTGCGGCGGCAGCCCGGTGTCCCGCAGCACCTGCCGCACCCACGCCACCAGCTCCGGTTCCTGGCACTGCCGCACGCTCAGGTCCACCGACAGCACCGGCGCCTCCTCGCCCAGCGCCGCGTACCACCGCCCGGCCTGCGCGCACGCCCGCTCCAGCGCCCACCGGTCCAGCCGCAGCCCCATGCCGGTGCGCTCCAGCAGCGGCCCCAACCACCGCAGGTCCACCAGCCCGCGCTCGGCGTGGTCCCAGCGCAGCACCGCCTCGACGGCCACCACCGACCGGTCGGCCAGCGCGTGCACCGGCTCGTAGTCCACCCGGAAGTCGCCCTGCTCGGCCCCGCCCGCCACCGACGCGGCCAGCGCCGACCGGTCCCGCTCGCGCGCGTCCCGGTCCGGGTCGTACAGCGACCACCCGGTCTTGCCGGAGTCCTTGGCCCAGTCCAGCGCCACGCCCGCGCGGCGCAGCAGCTCCCCGTCCGGCAGGCCGGGTCCGGTGCGGGCGACCACGCCCACGCTGGCCGCGACCCCGATGCCCCGCTCCTCCCACCACACCGGCTCGGCCAGCTCGCGCAGCGCCTGCTCGACCAGGTCCAGCACCGAGGGCAGGTCCGAGCCGGTCACCAGCACGCCGAACTCGTCGCCGCCCAGCCGCGCGATCCGCGCGCCACCGCCGAACACCGTCCCCAGCACGGACACCGCGGCCCGCAGCACCCGGTCGCCGACCTCGTGCCCGAACGCCCCGTTGACCACCCGGAGCCCGTCCAGGTCGAGCAGCGCCACCACCAGCGACCCCGAGCCCTGCGGCCCCTCCTCGCTCTCCAACCAGCCGAGGAACTGGGCCCGGTTGGCCAACCCGGTCAGCGGGTCGTTCAGGCTCTGCCGCACCAGTTGCAGCTGCAGCGCCCTGACCTCGTCCAGGTCCTCGACCACCGCCACGTAGCAGCGCACGTCCCCGTCGCGCCCGCGCACCGGCGTGATCGCGAGCTGCGCCGGGATCGCCTCGCCGTCCGCGCGCACCAACCGCTTCTCGACCTGCACCCCGTCCCGCTCACCCGAGAGCAGCTGCCCGCCGAGCCTGCGCAGCGCGGGCAGGTCGTCCGGGTGCACCACCTCCCGCGCGCTCAACCCGGCGACGCGGTCCGGCGGGTAGCCGAGGATCGCGGGCAGCGCCGCGTTGTGGTCGACCACGCGGCCGTCCGAGGCGACCTCGGCGATGGCCAGCGCGGACGTGCGCCACACGGCCCGGAACTTCGCCTCCCCCTCCTCGCGCACCTCGTCGGCGGCCAGCTCCGCCGCAGCCTCGGCGAACCCGGCGGCGACCGCGCCCAGCACGGCGGGGACGCGGGAGGCGGCCGGATGGTCCGCCCCGTGCAGGGCGACCAGGTGCGGACGCAGGTTCTCGGCCAGGAACGCGATGGTCCCCTCCAGCACGCCGGGCCGGGCCGGCCCGTGCCCGACCAGCGCGCGCCCGACCCGACGGGCGGCCTCCTCGGGCTCCTGGCCGTCCACCGAGGACAGGCCGGCGGTCAGCCGGACCAGGGTCCCGAGGTGGGCCGCGGGGTCGGGAAGCGCTTCGGCCCAGCGCTGCGCGAAGCCCTCGTGGGCGGTGGCCGCCCCGAGATCGGCGCGCGGCTCCGGGGCGTCCCCCGCCCCTCCGGCCGTCTTCATTCAGCCCCGGTGCTCAATCGCGTTACACATTCCTGATCGCGTTCACTCCAATGGAGGAATAAGTCGATGTTCATGCGGCATTGAGCTTACTGGGGGATGGGTGCGCAGGCGCAACACGAACGCGGCGACCGGACGGGCCGGGTGGACCGGACCCGGCGAAGTGGCCCGGTCCACCCAGGTAGCGGGGGTGGCGCCGGTTCGGGGAACCACCGGGACCACCGCGCGGCAAAGGACTCCGCGCTTTGTTGATCTTTCCGTTCTTCCCGGCGCCCGCACAAATCGCACGCGGCCCACCGTCCGGCCCGGCTTCGGGATCGGTGGCGGTTCCTGCGGAAAAGCGCTGCGGGCACTGGAAAATCGCTTCGCCGCCCGGTTGCGGGGACGCGGTCGGCTCCGCCCAGTGCAGCAGCGCGCCCCTCGCCCGTCAACGTTCCGCGCCAGGCGTCCAGATGCCGGAAACCCTTGACCCGACACCGTTTCGCCGACCTATCCTCACCGCAGCCGCGTTGCGGGGCGCAGGCGTGCGAGGCAAGTCCGTTCCACGTGCGAAGGAGCCCCGTGACCGCAGCACCGCACCCCCCAGGCGCCCGCGCGACCGTCGTGGTCGTCGGCGGCGGCCCCCGCGCGTCCGGACTGCTCGAACGCCTGGGCGCCAACGCCCCCGAGCTGCTCGCCCGACCGCTGGAGGTCCACCTGGTCGACCCGCACCCGGTCGGGGCCGGGCGGGTGTGGCGGCACGAGCAGTCGCCGCTGCTGAGGATGAACTCGATGGCCGAGGACGTCACGGTGTTCACCGACGACAGCGTGGTGTGCGAGGGCCCGGTGCGAACCGGCCCGTCACTCGCCGAGTGGGCGGACCTGGTGCGCTCAGGGGAGATCGAGGTCCCCCTGGACGACGCCGTCCGCGCCGAACTAACCGCGATGCGCCCGACCTCGTTCCCGTCGCGACGGGTGCAGAGCGCCTACCTGTCCTGGTTCCACCGCCTGGCCGTCACCCGGCTGCCCGAGGGCAGCACGGTGGTCGAGCACGTAGGCGAGGCCGTCCGCCTCACCGGCGACCAGACTCAATCCGTCTGGCTCGAAGGCAAAGCAGAACCACTAGTGGCCGACGTGGTGGTCCTCGCACTCGGCCACCTGGACGCCGACCTCACCCCCCAGGAGTCCGCACTAGCCGCGCAGGCCAAGGCCGCCAACCTCCGCTACCTCCCCCCGGACTACACCGCCGACACCGACCTCTCCACCGTCCCGGAGGCCGAGGACGTCCTGGTCCGCGGCCTGGGCCTGGCGTTCATCGACCTGGCGGTCCTGCTCGCGCAGGGCAGGGGCGGCCGTTTCGCACGGGAGAACGGTGTGCTGCGCTACCACCCGAGCGGCCGGGAACCGAGGCTCCTGGCCGGCTCACGCCGAGGCGTCCCCTACCACTCGAAGACCGGCTACCGCCTCCAAGGCGCTCCCCCCGAACCGCCCCGCTTCCTGGACGTGCGGGCCCTCCTGAACCGTCCGGGCCCGGTGGACTTCCACCACGACGTCTGGCCGCTGATCGCCAAGGACGTCGCACTGGGTTTCTACCGCGAACTGTTCACCGCCCACCCGGACCGCGTCACGCGCGGTTGGCCGGAGTTCTCGGCGGCGTTCGCCGCCCTGGACTGGTACTCCCCCCGGATGCGCGCCCTGGAGGCGGAGTCGATCCCGTCCCCCGAGGACCGCCTGGACTTCGAGACCTCGGACCGCCCGCTGAGAGGCGTGGTGCTCAACGGCCCCAACGAACTGCAAGCCCACCTGCGCGCCCACATCCAGTCCGACGTGACCCGACGCGGCGACCCGACCCACAGCGCCGACCTAGGCGCGTTCCTGGCCCTGCTGGGCGTGTACGGCGCACTCCCCCCGCTGTTCGCCTCGGGCCGCCTGGTGAACGAGGACGGCTGGTGGCACGGCTTCTTCAGCTTCCTGGCCAGCGGCCCACCCCCGGACCGACTGGAGGAACTCCTGGCGCTGTCCGAGGCCGGGGTGGTCCACTTCCTAGGCGGAGAGCTGAAGGTGACGGTGGAGAACGACGAGTTCGTAGCCCGCTCCCCCAACACGCCGGGCACCGAGACCCGCGCCAAAACCCTGATCGAGGCCCGCCTCCCCGACCACACCCTGCCCCGCACCCGCAGCCCCCTGCTGCGCGACCTGGTGGCAGCGGGCGAGGTCCTGGACGTGGCGGGCCTGGTCCGCGTAGACCCAACCGACAGCGCCCTGCTGGACCACGAGGGCCACCCACACCCCAGACGCTTCGCGGTAGGGCCCTACACGAACAACAAGGCACACGCCGCATTCGCCAGACCAAGGACAAACGCGCCAGGCTTCAGACAAAACGACGCCGTGGCACGAGCAGCCCTCAAAGCCCTAGCTGCCACCCCGACGCCCCCCGACTAACCCGCACCGCACTCGCGATCTCCAGGCCAATCGCACTCGCGATCTGCAGGCCAATCGCACTCGCGATCTGCAGGCCAACCGCACTCGCGGGCTGCAGGCCAACCGCACTCGCGGGCTGCAGGCCAACCGCACTCGCGGGCTGCGGGGCGAGCGCAGCGAGCCCACGCAGCCCCATTCCCGCGTCCCTCTTCTCCGTTTGGCCTGGCGAAGCCCGAGCACGCTTGTCAAGATGCCGCCGCACTGCCACGGCAGACCGCCCGAGTCATACGGCGTCTTGACGAGCGTGCTTGCCTGAAAGGAGGCCACACGGAGAAGAGGGACCCGGACCACCGCAGGGGTAAACCGCACCACCAACGGAACGGTCACCGGCCGACAGAGCCCGTCCCCCTCTTTTTTGGAGGTCTGCCCCGCCGGCGAGGCGTGCCCTTCAGCTCTTGACCTCCCCTACGCCCCCCCAGGCCCATCCACCTTCCCGCTCAACTCCTCCCCCTCCGTCAACCGCAAATCCCGATACCGCCGCAAAGCCTCGGACCAGTGCGGAACCGCCTGCTCCGCCATCCCCAACCGCTCCAGCACATCCCCGATGGCCCGGTGGCACAAAGCCTCCTGGTACCGATCCCCAATGGCCTCGGCCAACGCCAACCCGGCCCGATAGGACTCCAACGCCTCCTCAGGCCGCCCCAACTCCTGCAGCACCGCCCCCACCGTGTGCAACGTCGCCGTGTGCGCCTTGGTCGGCGAGTCCCCGCTGAACAACCCCAGCGCCTCCACCGCGTGCCCCAGCGCCAGCTCCGGTTCCCCCCGAGCCAGCAGCACGTTCGCCAGGTTGTTCAACCCGCTGGCCCGAGACCGCGCGTCCCCGACCTCCCGCGCGATCTCCACCGTCTCCCTGATCCGCTCCTCGGCCTCCGCCAACCGCCCCGCCGCCATCAGGCAGTACCCCAGGTTCGCCAGCGCCGCCAGCTCCAGATGCCGGTCCCCGATCGCCAGCGCCGCGGACTCCCCGCACGCCGCCACCGCCTCGTCGATCCGCCCCAGGTCCGCCAGCGTCGACCCCAGCCGCAGCAGGAACGTGGCCTCCGCGTGCTTGTCGCCCAGCGCCCGCGCCGCCGTCAACCCGATCCCGCACAGCGCCAACCGGTCCAGCCGGTTCCCGCGCCGGAAGTGGAACGCGTCCAGGCACAGCGCCAACTGCCACGTCCGCTCCCGCAGCCCCGATCCGACCGCGATGTCCAGCGCCAGACCGAGGTTCGCCTCCTCCAGCGTGAACCACCCCAGCGCCGCCTCGTGCGAGCGCAGCTCCGGCGCGCTCGCCGGCTGGTAGCTCAGCGGCTCGAACGGCTGCACGTGGTCCGACAGGTGCCCGCGCGCCAGGTCCGCCACGTGCAGGTAGTAGTCCAGCAGCCGGTGCGTGGCCTCGGTGTTGTCCTCCTCCGGCTCGGTCGCCGCCAGGTGGTGGGTGAACAGCCGCACCAGGTCGTGCCGCGAGTACCGGTCCGGCATGGACTCGTGCAGCAGGTTCGCGTACGCCAGCGTCCGCAGGTGGGTGCGCGCGCTGCCCACGCCGATGTCCATCAGCGCCGCCGCCGTGTAGCTGTCCAGGTCCGTGCCGGGGTGCAGCCCCAACCTCCGCAGCAGCCGTGCCGCCGCCTCCGGCAGCTCCCGGTAGCTCACCGCGAGCGCCGCGTGCACGCCCGTGCCCGCCTCCAGCGACAGCCCCGACAGCCGCCCCTGCTCGTCGCGCAGCTCGTCCACCAGCGACTGGATCGTCCACCTCGGCCGGGACGCCAGCCGCGCGCCCGCGATCCGCAGCGCCAGCGGCAGCCGGTCGCACAGCTCGACCAGCTCCGCCACCGCCTCGGGCTCCTGCTCGATCCGGTGCCTGCCCAGCGCCGCCGCCAGCAGGTCCTCCGCCGTGCCCTCCTCCAGCTGCGGCACCTGCAGCGACGTCGCGCCCTCGGTCACCACCAGGTCGTCCAGCAACAACCTGCTGGTCACCAGCACCATGCACCGCGCCGACCCCGGCAGCAGCGGCCGGACCTGCTCCGCGGACCTGGCGTTGTCCAGCACCACCAGCACCCGCCTGCCCGCCACCAGCGACCGGAACTGCGCGGCCTGCTCCTCCAGGTCCACCGCGATCTGCGAGTCGTCCACGCCCAGCGCCCGCAGGAACCCCACCAGCGCGGTGCGCGGGTCCAGCGGCTCGGTCTCGTCGAAGCCGCGCAGGTTCACGAACAGCTGGCCGTCCGGGAAGTCCGCCGCCACCCGGTGCGCCCAGTGCAGCGCCAGCGCCGTCTTGCCCACCCCGGCCGGACCGACCAGCAGCCCGATCGCCGAGTCCTGCCCGCCCAGGTCCGCCTCCAGCGCGGCCAGCTCGCAGGCCCGCCCGACGAACCCCCGGTGCTCCCTCGGCAGCTGCGCGGGCGCGCTGACCTGCGGCGCGGACACCGGCCGGGTCGCGACGACCCCGCCGTCCAGCACCGCCTGGTACGCCTCGCGCAGCTCGGGTCCCGGATCGACGCCCAGCTCCTCGGCCAGCTGCTCGCGGGTGCGGTGGAACAGCTCCAGCGCCTCGGCCTGCCGCCCCGCGCCGTGCAGCGCGAGCACCAGCCTGGCCACCAGCGGCTCCCGCAGCGGGTGGTCGGCGACCGCGCCGGTCAGCGCCGCCACCGCCTCCTCGGCCCGGTCCAGCCGGAACAGCCGGGTCGCCAGCTCCTGCACGGCCACCGTGCGCAGCTCCTCCAGCCGCGCCGACACCGACTCCCGCAGCACCTCGCTCGCCACGTCCGCCAGCACCGGTCCGCGCCACAACCGCAGCGCCCGCGCCAGCTCCTCGGCCGCCCGCTCGTCGTCCGCGTCCCGCGAGCCCGCGACCAGGTCCTCGAACCGGAACACGTCCACGGCGGACCGGTCGGCGGTCAGCAGGTAGCCCGGCGAGCGGGTGACCAGCGCCACACCGCCGCCCAGCACCTTCCGCAGCTGGGCGATATGTCCCTGAAGGGCCGCTTTGGCCTGCGGCGGCGGCGAGCCGTCCCACACCAGCGACAGCAGGCGATCCCCGGACACCACCCGGTTCAGCTCCAGCGCCAGCGCCGCGAGCACCGTCCTGCGCTTGGCCGCGCCGAGGTGGACCGCGTCCCCACCTGCGGAGACGAGTTCAACCGGGCCGAGCAGGTTCACCCGCATCTGCAGACCTTTCGGCTTCGTCACGGTGCGGCGAAAAGTTTCCCACACGAGCATCCGCCGCCGATCCACTCGCATTGGTGGCGCGTTGGGTTTGCGTTGGCGACGCCTGGCAGCTTGGGTTCCGTCCTGCAGACTGCCTTCGCGAGGGAAACGATGTACATCGACGAAGCGGGAACCGACAACCAGGCCCAGCAGCCGGTTGCGCCGAAGAAGCGCGTCCCCCTGGGCGAAGAGGTCGTGGCGCTCAACGAGACCGTGAACTCCGGCAAGGTCTCGCTCGACCCCGTCGTGGGCGAGGAGCTGCGCAAGATGCTCCTGGAGCAGATCGACCAGGTCGACTCCTGGCTGGAGCGCGCGGGCAGGCTCGCCCGCCCCGCGCCGCTGGGCACCAACCCGGTCAGCGAGCGGATGAAGTCGAAGTTCGAGGAGCGCGCCGAGGGCGACCCCTACTCCTTCGCCTCCGTCATGACCTCCTACCGCGAGGTGCTGCAGCAGACGCACGACTCCGTGCAGAGCGCCATCCGCAACTTCCAGGCCATCGACGAGGAGCACCGCGACGAGCTGCGGCGGCTCAGCGGCGCGGCCAACCTGAACAGCAACTGAGAGGACGGGGCTCGTGGAGCAGGAAGCGGCGGACCTGGTTCTGACCGACACCCAGAACTGGGCGTCCAGGTCGCACCGGGAGCTTTACGACTCGGTCCACACGAACAACGACCCCGGCCAGACCGGTGAGATCGGTTCGGAGTGGGGCCACTTCGGCACCGAGCTGACCGAGGCCGCCCGAGTGATCAACGAGCGGGTCTCGGCCAGCGAGAGCGGCTGGACCGGCGACTCGGCCGACGGCGCGCGCGCCGCGATCCGGCTGCTGTCGAACTGGGTGACCGAGACCGCGGAGACCGCCGTCACGGTGGGCACCAGGGTCCAGGAGCAGGCCCAGATCATGCAGAACGCCCGGACGAACATCCCCGAGCCGGTGGAGTTCAACTGGGACCAGGCCACCAACACGCTCAGCTCGGGCGGCCTGACCTGGCTCGCCTCGTCCTCGGTGGACGTGCAGGCGGCCAACGAGCACGCGCGGCTCCAGCACGAGCACGCCGTGAACGTGATGACGTCGATGGAGAACGACTCCCGCAACGTCGACCAGAACACCCCCAAGTTCAGCCCGCCGTTCAACCCGACCACCGGCGCCTACGAGGAGCCCCAGGTCGCGACCATCCGCACGGTGGACGCGCCCGGCCTCGGCGACGCCTCGGGCGCGCTGACCGCCGCCGGCGTCACCAACGCGGGCGGCCAGGTCTCCGGCTACGGCGGCCCGGCGGGCGCGGGCGGCGCGGGTGGCGGCGGCGCGGTGTCCACCGAGGGCTACAAGCCGGTCGGCGGCAGCGGGTACGAGGGTCCCGGCGGCGCGACCACCTCGGGCAGCAGCACCGGTTACGCGCCCGCCGCAGCCGGCTACAGCGGCCCGTCGGGCGGCGGCGGCACGACCAACCAGAGCTACGCGTCGCCGACCCCGGCCGCCGCGTCCGCTCCCACGTACACGCCCCCGGCGAACTCGGGCTACACCCCGCCCGCGTCCTCCCCGTCGCCCTCGTACGGCGGCTACACGCCGACCCCGCAGGGCGGCTACACCCCGCCGCAGTCGACGTACACGCCCCCGGCGACGACGAACACCTCGGGGACGACGTACTCGCCGCCGAAGACGACGAACCCCGGTTACACGAACCCGACGAACAACCCCGGCTACACGCCGCCGAACTACCAGACCGGCACCGGCGGCAACACCGGCGGGTACACCCCGACCAACCCCGGTTACACGAACCCGACCAACAACCCCGGCTACACCCCGCCGCGCCCCAACACGGGCGTCGGCACGGGCACCGGGTACGTCCCGCAGGGCGGGGCCAACACCAACCCGCGCTACACGCCGAACTTCGGCGGCGCGGGTGGTGCGGGCGGCGCCGGTGGCGGCTTCGGCGGTGCCGGTGGCGCCGGCGGCGGCGCGGGTGGCGCGGGCGGTGCGGCTGCTGGTCGCTTCGCCGGTGGCGCGGGCGGCTTCGGCGGCGCGGGCGGTGGCTTCGGCGGCGCCGGTGGTGGCGCGGGCGGCGGCATGGGCGCGGCGGGCAGCCAGATGGGCGCGGGCGGCTCGTCGGCGGCCTTCGCGGGCGGTCGCGGTGGCGCTCCCGGCGTGGGCTTCGGCCCCGGCGCCGCGGGTGGCGCCGGTGGCGGCGGCACGCCGATGGGCGGCGCCCCGATGGGCGGCGCGGGCGCGGGCGGCCAGGGCGCGGAGGACAAGGAGCGCCGTTCCGCCGCGTACATCCGCGGTGAGGACATCTTCGAGGTGCCGGGCGAGAACCTGCCGCCGTCGGTGATCGGCGGGGTCAAGCCCAAGAAGGGCGGCCAGTCGTGATCGAGCCGGAGTACCTGCTCACGCCGCGTCAGCTCGACGTGCTGTGGCAGGACCTCGGGCTGGGCAGGCTGCCCTACCCGCTGGACGTGCCCAGCCTCGGCGCGACCGAGGCCGAGCGCGCCCGGCTGCGCGAGCAGGTGCTCGCCGAGCTGGGCGGCCAGCCCGACCACCGGCTGGTCTCGCTGCTGCGGCTGCTGGCCGACCACCGCGTGTCGGTGGACGCCATCGCGCACGTCGAGCGCCCGATCCGCGCCGTCGCCGTCTCGGACGGCGACCGGGCGGCCCTCGCGGTGATCGACAGCGGCAGCGTCGGCCTGCTGGAGATCCGGCCGACCTCGCTGGCCAGGTCCATCGTGGAGGTGCTGCCCGCAGGCGCGGCAGGTCCCGGCTCGTCGCTGTCGCTGCGGGTCGAGACCATGAGCGCGGCCGTCGCGATGCAGGGCCAGTCCGACGGCGACGAGGACGACCCGTGGGGCGACTCCGAGGTCGACGAGCGCACCGCGCTCCAGCGCGCCGGCCTGTCCCGCGAGGACGCCACCGCGCTGAGCGAGCTGGCGGCCAACCGCAAGGCGGGCGGGCAGTTCGGGGTGTCGCACGGCGGTGGCGGCGGGTACCGGGCGCAGCGGGCCGGGGTGACCATCACCTGGTTCGACACGCACCAGGGCCGCTACCTGATGGTCCGGGAGAACGGGTGGCTGAGCCTGGCCCCCACGGACAACGACCGGATCGCCAGCCGGATCGACTCGGTGCTGGCCGGGGTCGCCTGAGCGGCCCCTCGCAGCCTGACCCGGAGGCCCCGTCGCGCACGTCGCGGCGGGGCCTCCGGGCTGTTCACGCCCTTTCCGGCCCGTCCGGGACCTCCCGGCCCGTTCGGGACCTCCCGACTCGACAGGGACCTCCCGACTCGGCCGCGCGTTCCCGTAGTGCCCTGGGCGCGCCGCGCTTCCCGCCGGGTGGACGTCCTTGAAGCGCCGCCCGCCGGGTTGCATCCTCGGGGGCGGGGTCCGACGTGCCCCAGGAGAGGCGGGTGCCCGATGGTCGAGTCGTCGCTGGGTCTGCGCGGGGTGTTCCGCGACTTCCCGCAGGGCGTCGGCATCGTGACCGCGACCGGTGGCGACGGCCCGGTGGGCGTCACGGTCAGCTCGATCACCTCGGCCAGCCTCGACCCGCCGCTGGTGGTGGTGTGGATCGGCCAGGGCGCGTCCGCGTGGCCGGTGCTGCGCACCGCCCCGCTGTTCGCCCTGCACCTGCTGCACGCGGGCCAGACCGCCCTGTCCGACCTCTTCGCCCGCTCCGGAGCCGACCGCTTCGGCCAGGCCACCCGCTGGGAGCCGGACGGCGACGGCGTCCCCCACCTGCTCGACGCCCCGGCCCGCCTCAGGTGCCGCACGTCCCGCCGGATCGTGGTGGGCGACCACGTGGCGCTGGTGGGCGAGCCGCTGGCGATCGAGCACACGGCGGGCACCTCGCCGCTGGTGCGGTTCCAGGGGCGGTACACCTCGGTGGCGTAGCGGCTACAGCTGGAACCCCGCCCGCGGGCGCGTGGTCGACGCGGCCAGCTCGCGCACCCGCGACGCGGGCAGCGGCACCCCGTCGGCGGCCTGGAACCAGGCCACCACCTCCGCGATCGGCAGCCCCTCGGGCGGCAGGCCGGTGTACGGCACGGCGTACAGCGGGGTGTTCGGCTCGCTGCGCCAGCTCTCGGCCAGCGGGCCCAGGTCGACCGCGTCGAAGCCCAGCGCGGCCAGCAGCGCGGCGACCTCGGCCTTGGCCGCCGGGTCGTCGCCGGACAGCGGCAGGGCGGTGCGGTCGGGGGCGCCGTCCGGGCGGTGCAGCCGCAGGAGCTGCCGGGGGCCGATGTTGTGCAGCGCCTTCACCACGCGGGCGCCGGTCAGCGCGCGCTGCACCAGCTCGCTGGAGGTCAGCTCGTCCCGGTCCAGCTCGGGGTTCTCCCAGCCGGGCTTGCGGGCGTAGTTCATCGGGTCGACCACGACCTTGCCCGCCAGCTCCGCCACCGGCAGCCGGTCCAGCGCGGTCAGCGGCACGGCCGCCACGACCACCTCGCCCGCCAGCGCCGCCTCCGCCGGGGTCGCCGCGCGCGCCCGCCCGCCCAGCTCGGCCACCAGCGCGGCCAGGGACTCCGGGCCCCGCGAGTTGGCCAGCACGACGCGGAGCCCCGCGTCGACCGCGCGCCGCGCGACACCCGCCCCGACCATGCCGGAACCGATGACGCCGAGGGTGGTTGTGCTCACCGCGCTGCTCCTCACCTGCGCCCCGACCACCGGGGCGCGCCTCCCATCAGACCCGCCGCGAACCGGGCGGACAACGAGCGGACCCGCCCCGCAGCGATCACGTCCCGTGATAGATCAGGGGGTGTGGAACTGCGCGCGCTGCACTACTTCGTGACCGTCGCCGAGGAGCTGCACTTCGGGCGGGCCGCCGAGCGGCTGCGGATCGTGCAGCCCGCGGTGAGCCAGCAGGTCGCCCGCCTGGAGCGGGAGCTGGGCGCCCGGCTGCTCGACCGGACCTCCCGGCGGGTCCGGCTGACCCCGGCGGGCGAACGCGTCCTCGCCGCCGCCCGCGAGACCCTGGCCGCCGCCGCGCGGGTGCGGGTGGTGGCGGGGGAGCGCGGGGCGGTGGTGCGGATCGGGCTGGCGTCCTGCGTGGACGCGCGGGTCGACCGGGCCCTCGGCCGACTCGGCGACGTGGAGCCGGAGCTGGTGGACCTGCCGGTGCCCGCGCGCCTGGCGGCCGTGCGGGCGGGCGAGCTGGACGTGGCGCTGGTGCGCGGCGCGGTGCGGTCCGGGGACGACCTGCGGGTGGCGCGCGCGTGGGGGGAGCGGCTGCACGCCGTGCTGTCCCACGAGCACCCGGCGGCGGGCGCGCCGTCGGTGAGCCTGGCCGACCTGTCCCCGGAGGGCCTGCGTTTGCCCGCCCGCGAGGCGGACCCGCCGCTGCACGACGCGATCCTGGCCGCCCTGCCGACCGCGCCCCGGCGGTCGCCGTCGGGGGACCTGATGAACGCCCTGTACGAGGTCGCCCGCGACCCGGCGGGGTGGGCTCTGCTGCCGGAGGGCCAGGTGGCGAACGTGCGACCGGGCCGGGTCGTCCCGGTGCCGGTGGACCCGCCGCTGGAGGTGGACGGGCACGTGGTGGCGTCGGTGGTGACGCCGGCGTCGTGCCTGGCGTCGTACGTGGCGGCGTTCGGGGACTGAGCGGGGCGCGCCCACCGGGACGCGCCCCGGACCCCTACCCCAGCGCCTTCGCCGCAGCCCGCCCCGCGGTCCGCCCCGAGAACAAGCACCCGCCCAGGAACGTCCCCTCCAGCGCCCGGTACCCGTGCACCCCGCCCCCGCCGAACCCGGCCGCCTCACCGGCCGCGTACACCCCCTCCAGCACCGACCCGTCCTGGGTCAGCACCCGCCCCGACAGGTCCGTGTGCAGCCCTCCCAGGGTCTTGCGGGTCAGCACCGACAGCCGCACCGCGATCAGCGGTCCCGCCTTCGGGTCCAGCAGGGCGTGCGGCTCGACCACGCGCATCACCTTGTCGGTGAGGAACTTCCGCGCCTCGCGCATCGCGTTCACCTGCATGTCCTTGCCCAGCCCGGACAGCACCTGCCGGTCCCGCTCCACCACCACGCGCTGCAGCTCGGCCGCGTCCACCAAATCCTCGCCGACCAGCGCGTTCATCCCCGCCACGACCTCGGCGACGGTCCGCCCGGTGATGAACTCCGGCGACCGCTTCGCGAACACCTCCACCGGCGTCACCGCGCCCGGCAGCACGCGCTTGAGGAGCATCTTCACGTCGCGCCCCGTCAGGTCCGGGTTCTGCTCCGACCCCGACAGCGCGAACTCCTTGCCGATGATCCGCTGGTTCAGCAGGAACCACGAGTGCCCGTGCCCGGTCTTGACGATGTGCTCCAGCGCCCCGAGCGCGTCGAAGCCGGGGAACAGCGGGATCGGCAGCCGCTTGCCGGTGGCGTCCAGCCACAGCGGCGACGGGCCGGGCAGGATGCGGATGCCGTGCCTGCTCCACACCGGGCTGTGGTTGTCGATGCCCTCCGGGTAGTGCCACATGCGGTCCTCGTTGATGATCCGCCCGCCCGCCTCGTTGACCACCTGGAGCATCAGGCCGTCCACGTGGTCCGGCACGCCCGACAGCATGTGCTCGGGCGGCGTGCCCATCCGCGCGGGCCAGTTGCGGCGCACCAGCTCGTGGTTGCCGCCGATGCCGCCGCTGGTCACCACCACGGCCTGCGCGCGCAGCTCGAACGACCCGGCCACCTCCCGCGAGGACGGCTCCGCCCGCTCCACCGCGGACGGCACGAGCACCTCGCCGCTCACCCCGTCGACCACGCCGCCGGTGGTGGTCAGCCCGGTCACCCGGTGCCGGAAGCGGAACTCCAGCAGCCCGGCCGCCTCGGCCTGGCGCACCCGCTTCGCGAACGGCTCGACGATGCCCGGCCCGGTGCCCCAGGTGACGTGGAAGCGCGGCACCGAGTTGCCGTGCCCGCCCGCCAGGTACCCGCCGCGCTCGGCCCACTGCACCAGCGGGAAGAACCGCACCCCCAGCCCGTGCAGCCAGGCCCGCTTCTCGCCGGAGGCGAAGTCCACGTAGGCCTCGGCCCACCGCTTCGGCCACTCGTCCTCGGGGCGGTCGAACGCCGCCGAGCCCAGCCAGTCCTGGAGCGCCAGCGCCGACGAGTCGCGCACCCGCAGCCTGCGCTGCTCGGGGGTGTCCACCATGAACAGCCCGCCGAACGACCACCAGGCCTGCCCGCCGAGCGAGGCCTCGGGCTCCTGGTCGAGCAGCAGGACCTTGCGCCCGGCGTCGACGAGCTCCGAGGCCGCGACGAGCCCGGCCAGCCCCGCGCCGACGACGATGACATCCGCGTCATGTGCCATCGGGCGAGTCTAGAGGCGTCCGGCGCTGCGGCACGAGACCTGAATATTTTTCAGAACACTGCCGTTCGAGCACGTCCGCGCCCCGCCATCCCGGAAGCGGCCCCGTGAACGAGCAGGAGCCCGCCCCCGCCGAAGCGGGGACGGGCTCCTGACGAACGCAGAAGCGGTCAGGCCACGTTCCGCACGACCACCACGCCGCTGCCCACCGGCACGCCGTCGGAGGTCAGCACGCCCAGCTCGCCGCGCAGCTCGCGCCCGTCACCGGGCTTCGCGTTCGCGGTCACCGCGCCCGTCGCCGTCCACGTCGCACCGGCGGTGCGCACCGCGTCGGTGTCCGCCACGGCCACCGAGCCCAGGCTCGGCGCGGTGAACACGTCCAGGTAGTCGTACTCGGTGGTCCCGGCGGGCACCGCGTACCCGTCGACGACCACCCGCCACGCGCCCGGCGCCGGGTTGGCCACCGACACGGCCTCCTCCGAGTCCGCGTCGGCCGACTGCACGTACAGCACGCACGACCCGGAGGTGCAGTTGTACAGCAGCAGGTCCAGGTCGGCGGTCACGTCGCTCGTCTTGCCGATCGACGCCCGCAGCCGCGTGGCACCCGCGGGCACGACCAGGTCGTACTGCGCGGTGGTGCCGTCGGCGATGGTCGGCCGCGCCACCTTCGCGCTGCCCAGCGGGCCGCCGACCAGCTTGCCGGTGAACGTCGCCAGCGAGTTGGTCACCTGGTACTGGCGCTCCACCGGCGTCCCGGCCACGACCGACTCGATCACGTCCGGGTTCGGGGTGATCGCGGTGCCCAGCACGGAGGCGGTCACCGAGTACTTGGCCACGTCCGCGTCCGAGGTGCGCCGCGCCTCGACCACGATCTCCCACACGCCCGGCGTCGGGTTCGCGACGGTGCGGCTGGTGGGCGTGCCACCGGAGCAGCCCGCGCCCGCGTCGGGGTTGTAGCAGTTGGTCGACGAGGTGGTGTCGAACGGGACGCCGTACGGGTCGAAGCGCAGGAACCGCACCTGGCCCTTGCCGGGGTCGCCGCCCGCGGCCATGTCGACCTTCAGCGCGCTCGTGCCCTCGGGCACCTTCACGAAGAAGCTCTGCGACTGGTTGCGCGGCAGGTCGCCGGTCCTGGTCACCTGGTAGGAGCCCTTGGCGGTGAACTCGTCGGCGGCGAAGACCGTGTTCAGGGTCATCGCGTCGACACCGGCCGTGGACGAGTTGTCGATCTCCAGCACGGCCGAGTGCACGCCGGTGGTCTTCGGCTTGACCTTCACGGCCAGCTGCACCGGCTTGTTCAGCGGCAGGGTGACCCTGGTGCCCGAGGAGAACGTGCCGTCGTTGCCCTTCCACGACAGGCCGAACTGCTGGTTCTTGTCCGGGCCGGTGGTGCGGGTCAGCGTGTAGGTGCGGGTGTACTCCTTGCCCGCGACGACGCCCTCGCGGTCGTGGATGCCCACGCCGACGCCCGGCGTGGCCAGCAGGTCGTCCAGCGCCGTGTTGACCTCGACCGAGGTGGTGACGTTCTGGGTGTTGACGCCCCGGTTCAGCTCAGCCCAGGCGCGCTTGACGTCGAACAGGCCCGCGCCCTGCTCGTAGGCCTGGAGCGAGGAGACCCACTTGGCGCCGGTCTTGATCGCGGTGCGCAGCTGCGCGGCGTTCGGGCGCCGGCCGTCGTGCGTGGCCTTGTACGCGCTCACCAGCAGCGCGGCGGCGCCGGTCGCCTGCGGGGCGGCCATCGAGGTGCCGTTCAGCATCGCGTAGCCGGCGGGCAGCTCGTAGGTGCCCGCGACGGGGCCGGAGGGCAGCCACTGCGGGGTCGTCGCGATGGCCGAGCCGGGCGCGACGATGTCCGGCTTGAAGCCGCCGTCCTCGCGCGGGCCGCGCGAGGAGAAGCCGTGCAGGCCCTCGGCCTGCTTGGTCACCGAGCCGTAGTTCGACAGCCACGTCTGCTTGGTGATGTACGAGCCGACGCTGATCGAGTCGGAGGCCACCGACGGGTCGCCCACGGTGTTGGCGCCCGCGCCGCTGTTGCCCGCGGAGATGAACAGCTGCACGTTGTACTCGGCGATCGTGCGGTTGTACAGCTCGGCGCGCGCGTTGTTGCCGTCGTTGAGCGGGGGCAGGCCGCCGATGGAGATGTTGACGACGTCGGCGCCGTTGCGCGCCGCGTACAGCACGCCGTCGATCAGGCCGCTGCTGGTGCAGGACGGGGTCGACAGGCAGACCTTGACGGCCATCAGCTTCGCGCCGGGCGCCGCGCCGACCATCTTGCCGCCGAACAGGTTGTTGGCGGAGGTGATGCCCGCGACGTGCGTGCCGTGCTGGGCGGCGGAGATGCCGATGTTCACGTACGGGGTGCCGCCGTTGTCGTACACCGACTTGTCGGTCTGCACGACGAACGCGACCTGCTCGACGGTGCCCGTCGCCGGGTTGTCGACGCCGAAGTGGCCGACGTCCTTCTTGTGCTTGTAGTCGATCATCGGCTTGTCGTCGGTGAAGTCGCCGTCACCCCTGACGTCGACCCGCACCTCGCGCGTCGAGACGTCCTGCAGCACGCCGAAGGCGTCGTTGCGGTCGCCGTCGCGGTTCAGGTCGCCGCCGGTCTCGCTGTTGCTCAGGCCGAGGTCGCCCGAGGTCTCGCGGAACAGGCCGAAGCTGTACGTCGCGCCCCTCGGCACCTTGTAGGTGACGCCGCCGACGGTGAAGTCGGCCGTGTACCGGCCGGACATGCCGATCCACGTGCCGTCGCCGGAGTTGGTGGCGTTGGCGTTGTACCAGTCGACGACCTTGGTCTCGCCGGTCGTGGTGGTCTTGAGCGCCGGGTGGTCCAGGTCGATGCCGGTGTCCAGCACGGCGATCGTGGTTCCCCGACCGTCCCACTTGGAGTGCGCGTCCGTGAACTGCGCGGCCTGGGTGTCCTGGGTCGGCAGGTACGGGTTCTTCTTGGGCGTCTTCGCGTCCGGGGCCTTCTGCGGCAGCGGCGCGGCGGAGCCCTCGGGGCGCGGGTCGTCCAGCGCGACCAGGCCGTCGACGTCCACGGCGCGGACGGTGTCCAGCTTCGCGGCCTTCTCCGCCTTGTCGCGCGGCAGCGACACCTTGGCGTAGTCGATGTCGCGCTCGGTGGACTGCACGGTGCCGCCGAGCGCCTTCAGCTCGTCGACGGCCGAGTCGAGCTCGCCCTTCTCCGCGGCGACCAGCAGGGTCACCTCGGCCTGACCGGCGCGCTCGGCGTCGGCGATGCGCTCGCGGTCGACCGAGTCCAGCTGCTTGGACGCCTCGGGGGCGCCCTGGGGTGCTTCCTGCGCGAGCGCGGGAGTGGCGGCGAAGCCGATCCCAGAGGTGCCGAGCACGGCCGCGAGCAGAGCCGCCCCCGTGCGGTGCCGCCACCGTCTGCCTGAGTTGTTCACGGCGCAAACCCTTCGTGGGGAAAGATTGGCGCAAGCACATCGCTGGACGGGTGCCGAAACAATCAGACGAACGGCTCAAGCGCGGATTCCACATTGGACCGGTAGGTCTCTTGCGCGAGCGCGCCGGAGGTGCCGCAGAACCCCGTGAGGGGTGCGACGCCTTCAGTCAAGAGCCGACCGGCGGGAATGTCAACCGGTGTCAAAGGTGAAATCGGGAAATCGGTGCGGGGGTGCTAACGAAAGCCCTCGGGCGCCGATGCGGGCCGTCACCGGGCGATCACGGGCGGTCCTGATCCGGGGCGGTGCGGTGAAGCCCGCCACAAGCGGGCATCGTCGGGCGTCCCGGTTCGTTGGGCCTACTGGTCGGCGTGGTGGACGTTGCGCCGCGCACCCCCGTTCCGCAGGGCACTCCCCCTGGCCCGCGGATCCGCTCGGGGGTGGCGCGCGCTCCCGCCGTCGTCGACCGCCGTCGGCCGGACGGCGTCCCCCCACCGCTCGGCCGACGGCCCGGACAATGCCGGGCCCGACGGGTCGAACTCGACCCGCCGGGCATTCGGGCGTGTTGTCGGATTGCGCTCGGGGCGCGCATTGGCGGGGTGATCCACGACGCATTCATGACGCCGCCGGGTCGACCGCGCAACCCGCGCATTTCCGCCACCGGCCATTTCCCGGCATTCGGACGCGGTTGCGCTCGGCGTCCCGGAGCATCACGGTTCCGGCAGGCGGTGCTCCACCGGCTGGTCCACGTCGACCCGTCGCACGCCCGCCAACGAGGCGAACGCCTCGGCCCGCTCCACGGGGACGGCGAGCCGGGCGTACCCGACCGCCGCGTCCTCGGCCAGCACCCGCGCGCCCGCCTCCCGCGCCGCCGCGACCACCTCGGCCTCGTGGCCCCGCTCGGCGACCACCACCAGCTCGACCTCACGGGCGCCCGCGCGCCGCGCCTCGCGCAGCGCCGCCCTGCCCTGCTCGGTCAGCTTGTCCCCGCTGCTCTTCCCCTCGGGCACCGGCGCCTCCGCGCTCGTCGTCCCGGCCGACGGGACCGTCGACCGCTGCGGGGACAACGTCCCGGACGTGCTGACCGTGCCCCGCTCCTGCGGCGGGGAGGGCGGTGGCGAGCTCGCGCCGCCCCCACCCGCCGAGCAGCCGACGACCACCGCCGCCACCGCGCCCAGCACCAGCGCCCCCAGCCCTGTCCCGCCGAGCCCAGCCCTGCCGAGCCCCGTCCCGCCGAATCGCCGCACCCCGCACCACCGCATCCCGCGCTCGCGCGCTCCAGGCCCCGGACCACCGGTCGTCACGGCGAGGACGGAACCCCGACCCGCACCGGTTGCATCTCCTGCGTGCTCGTCGGCCCGCTGAACGCCTGCACCCGCTCCTCGCCGTCCGCGCTCTCGCCGAACACCCGGTTGTCCCCGTGCGGCTCCGCCACCTCCGGCCGCCGTGGCGTGGTCTTCGGCATGTCCCGCACCCGCACCTGCGGCAGCGCGCCGGGGTGGTTCGCCCGCAGCCACGTCACCAGGTGCTCGCGCACCACGCACCGCAGGTCCCACAGGCTCGGGGCGTCCCGCGCGGACACCAGCGCCCGCAGCTTCACGAACGAGCGCAGCGCGTCCGTCACCTGGAGCACCGACACCCGCCCGTCCCACAGGTCCGTGCTCTCCAGCGCGTGCCGCAGCTCCTGCCGCATCTCCTCCACCGGCACCGTCCAGTCGACCTCCAGCTCGACCGTGCCGAGCAGCGCCGACTGGGTGCGCGTCCAGTTCTCGAACGGGGTCTTCAGGAAGTGCGAGGTCGGCAGGATCAGCCGCCGGTCGTCCCACAGGTGCACCACCACGTAGGTCAGGGTGATCTCCTCGACCCGGCCCCACTGCTCCTCGACGATCAGCACGTCGTCCAGCCGCAGCGCGTCGCTGAACGCGATCTGCATCCCGGCGAACACGTTCCCCAGCAGCGACTGCGCGGCCAGCGCCGCGATCGCGCCGATCACGCCGGCCGACGCCAGCAGCGACGCGCCCGCCGCCCGCGCGCCGGGGAAGGTCATCAGCACCGCGGCGACGGCCACCACCGACACCACGCCGACCGTGACCCGGCGCATCAGCCGGACCTGGGTGTGCACCCGCCGGGCGTGCCGGTTGTCGTCCACGTCGATGCGGACGCGAGAGAGCGTCGCGTTCTCCAGCACCACCAGCAGCGCCGCCAGCAGCCACGCGCCGCTCAGGATCAGCGCGATCCCGACCGCGTGCAGCGCCGTGGGCCGCCACTCCCCGCTGGCCGTGACGCCGAGGGAGAGCTGCAGGGCCACCAGGGCGGCCACCACCTGGGCGGGCCGGTGCAGGTGGCGGGCCAGGTTGGCGAACAGCTCCGACTTGCGGCCGATCCTGGCGACCGTCCGGTGGACCAGCGCCACGGCCACCAGGGCGACCAGCACCGATCCGGCGAACGTGACGATCGTGACAACGGGGGCGGGCACGCGTGGCACCTCCTCTTCGCGGGTACGTTCCCGTGGGGCGTACCCGCGAGCCCGCCGGTCAAGACCCGAGTGCGGCGTTCGCCACTTCCGCTTGCCCTGAACCGCCCACGGGTGACAATCCGCCCGCTCACCACCGGCAGGGCTCACCACCGGCAGGGCTCACCACCGGCAGGGCTCACCGCTGGCAGGGCTCACCACCGGCACCGGCCCGCGCCCCACGGCTCGTCGGCCCACCGGGCCCACGCCAGGTTCCACCCGGTCCAGCGCTGACGCCGGTCCGGCCAGTGGCAGACCCGCAGCTCCTTGGGCAGCCGCGCCAGCGCCGGGGCGGCGTCCACGGACAGCGTGGTCAGGTAGGGCTGGTCGATCCGCCCGGTGGCCTCGTAGCGCGCCACGTTGGCCTCCGCGACGAGCAGGTCCGGGTTGGCGACGGCCAGCGCCAGCACCGCGCCCGCCGCCGTCGCCACCACCGCCCTCGGCAGCCAGGCCGCCGACAGCCGCACCCCGGCGGCCAGCACCACCAGGCACACCAGGCCCAGCCACAGCTCGGCGGCCAGCGCCAGCACGCGCTGCTCGGTGAACCCGTAGGCCCGCTGGTAGAGCCACATGCGGTGCACGGCCGAGGCGACGATGACCAGGGTCAGCGCGCACAGCGCCCCCGGCAGGGCCCGCAGCCACACCCGGTCCCGCCCGGTGGCGCGCGAGGCGAACCGGGACACCGCGCCGAGCACGCCCAGCGTCAGCAGGGTGACCACCACGAGCTGGCCGAAGCCGCCGCGCGCGTAGTCGGCGTACGTCAGGTCGGCGGTCACCTGCACGTGCCGGTCGCCGCCGAACAGGGTGCGCAGCTGCACGGCCACGAACGCGGTGAACAGCGCCACCAGCGCCCCCACCGGCAGCGCCCAGTCCCGGCGCGCCACCGGCCGGGCCGGGTCGAGCGGCCGGTCGGAGGTGTTCGGGAGCGCCTGCAACCGGCGCGCCGCCAGCACCCCCGCGCCCGCCGCCGCGCCGAAGAACGCGGTGACCGGCGCCGGGGCGCCCGGCTGCGACAGCACGCTCAGCACCAGGTCGGCGAACGCCTCGTCCGCGCTCGCCAGCAGCGGCAGGAACACCAGCAGCACCACGCAGGTGAGCACCACCGGCCGCACCCACCCGCCCGCCCGGTGCGCCGCCACCCCGCTCGCGCCCCAGGGCAGCGCCACCAGCGAGGTGGCGGGCACGGCGAACGACCCCCACAGCAGCCCCCGGACCGTGCGCCCGCCGGTGACCGCCAGCGAGGCGGTGACCAGGCCGGTGACCAGGCACAGGGCGAACAGCCAGCCGGAGGCCCGGAACGCGGCCACCGACGCCAGCAGCACCGACAGCGCCGCCCAGCCCACGCGCACCCGCCGTCCGACGAGGGCGAGCACGACGACGGCGGCGATGGGCCAGCCGACGCCGTGCGTCTCGTGGGGGACGACGACCGCGGCGACCACCGCGGCGGTGAGCGCGGCGAGGACGGCCTTGGCGCGGCGGGCGCCGTCCTCGGGGGTCAGTGGCCGTCGGGGTGGCGCGCCGGGGGTGAAGTGCTTGCCGGGGGAGGGCTCAACGGTGGTGACGGCGGTGGGCTCGGGTTTCCCCGGCGGGGTGTTCCGGGGTTTTCCCCCAGCGCTGGGCTCAGGTTCTTCGGGCACGGTCGGGTCCCCCTCGGTGCAGGTGTGGTCGCGGGTGGACCCCGGAGCGGGTCACCCGTCGTGGAAGCGCGGTGCGGTGGTGCGGTGGTGCGGTGGTCGTTCAGCCGGTGGGCGGTCGCCCGTGCCGGGGGAGGGTCACCTCGATGCGGCAGCCGGGCGCGTCGACCACCCGGATCGCGCCGCCGTGCAGGTCGACCACCCACCGCGCGATGTCGAGCCCCAGCCCGGTGCCGCCGCCGCTGGCCCGCTCGCCCCTGGTGAACCGCTCGAACACCCGTTCCCGGTCGGACTCGGCGATGCCGGGGCCATCGTCCTCGACGGCGAGCGCGAACACCTCGCCGACCGCGCGGGCGGTGATCCGCACCTCGCCGCCGGGCGGGGCGTGCCGGGTGGCGTTGTCCAGCAGGTTCTGCACGACCTGGTGCAGCCGGGCGCGGTCGGCGGTGACCGCCGTCCCCGGCGGCGCGTCGACGGCGAACCGGGTCGACGGCGCCGCCACCGCGGCCTCGGCGACGGCGGAGCCGAGCAGTTCGGGGACGTCCACCTCGGACAGGTCGAGCCGGTGCGCGCCCGCGTCGATGCGGGACAGGTCCAGCAGCTCCGCGACCAGCCGCCCGAGCCGCTCGGTCTGGGCGAGCGCGGTGCGCATCGTGGTGGCGTCGGCCTGCTCGACCCCGTCCACCACGTTCTCCAGCACGGCCTGGAGCGCGGTGATGGGGGTGCGCAGCTCGTGGGAGACGTTCGCGATCAGCTCGCGGCGGCGCTGCTCGGCGTCCGCGATGTCCGCCGCCATCTCGTTGAACGCGACCGCGAGCTGCCCCACCTCGTCCCGCCCGGTCGCCCGCACCCGGCGGCTGTAGTCGCCGCGCCGCATCGCGCCGACGGCCCAGGTCATCTCGCGCAGCGGGCGGGTCATGCCGTGGCCGACGACCTGCGAGATGACCAGCGCGATGCCGAGAGCGCCGAACACCGTGGTCGGCGCGAGCCAGCCGATGCGGATGCGGAAGAACGTGAACGCGGCGGCCCAGGACACCAGCACCACGGCGGCGATCTTCAACTTGATGGACCGCATCGGGTCGAGCGGGCGGGGCACCCGGTCCAGCAGCGCCCGAGCCCGTTCCCGCCCGGTCACCGGGGCACCTCCAGCGCGTAGCCGACGCTGTGCACGGTCCGGATGAGGCCGCCGCCGAGCTTGCGCCGCAACGCCTTGACGTGGCTGTCGACCGTCCGCGTGCTGGTCCCCTCCGGCCAGTCCCACACCTCGCTCAGCAGCCGCTCCCGCGACTGCACCGCACGGGGCCGCCCGGCGAGGTGCACGAGCAGCTGGAACTCGGTGGGCGTCAGGTGCACCTCGGAGCCCCCCTTGAGCACCCGCCGCTCCCCGAGGTCGACCTCGACGTCCCCGAGCACGATCCGGTTGCTCCGGGACCCCCGCTCCCGCTCCCGGTCGACGCGCCGGAGCAGGGCGTGCACGCGGGCGGCGAGCTCGCGCAGCGAGAAGGGCTTGGTGAGGTAGTCGTCGGCCCCGACGGCGAGCCCCACGAGCAGGTCCGTCTCCTCACCGCGAGCGGTCAGCATGAGCACCGGCACCGCCCGCTGCGCCTGAACCCGACGGCACACCTCAAGCCCGTCGAAGCCGGGCAGCATGACGTCGAGCACGACCAGGTCGGGCCCCTCGGCGAGCGCCCGCCCCACCCCGGAGGGCCCGTCGTGCGCGACGAGAACCTCGAACCCCTCGGCCCGGAGCCGGGCGGCGACCGAGTCGGCGATGGTCGGGTCGTCCTCGACGACCAGCACCCTGCGCGTCATGGGGGCGACTTTAGGGGCGGGGTGTGGAGGAGGGCGGGGGGAGTTGTGAAGGTTCCGTGGAGGGGTGGAGGGGTGGAGGGGTGGAGGCGAGGGGGCGAGGCCTGCCGGGCGGTGTGGACCCCGGTTCGGCGTTCCTCTCGAACTGCCGTCGCCCGCTTCCCGCCCGCCGGGTCGAAGCGGCTGAACGCGCCCGTCAGATCATGGCCAGCACCTGAAAACCGCCTGCGCGGCAGCGCCCTCGGTCCACCAGGAGAGGCAGGTGGCCTCCGCGCCGCCAATCCCGCTGCGCCAACCCCCACCCCACCCGCCCCCGACCGGGCTACGCTGCCCCCGTGGCCGAGGGTGCTGTGCTGGAAGCCGTGCTCGAGCGGATCACCTTCGCGAACGAGGAGACCGGGTACACGGTCGCCCGCGTCGACACCGGGCGTGGCGCGGATCTGATCACCGTCGTCGGGGCCCTCCTCGGCGCGCAGCCCGGTGAGTCCATCCGGATGCGCGGGCGCTGGGGTTCGCACCCGCAGTACGGCAAGCAGTTCCACGTCGACGACTACACCACCGTCCTCCCCGCCACCATCCAGGGCATCCGCCGCTACCTCGGTTCCGGCCTGATCAAGGGCATCGGCCCCGTGCTCGCCGACCGGATCGTCACGCACTTCGGGGTCGACGCGCTCGACGTCATCGAGCAGCACCCCGAGCGCCTCGTCGAGGTGCCCAAGCTCGGGCCCAAGCGCACGAAGATGATCGCCGCCGCGTGGGAGGAGCAGAAGGCCATCAAGGAGGTCATGGTCTTCCTCCAGGGGGTCGGGGTCTCGACCTCCCTCGCGGTGCGCATCTACAAGCAGTACGCCGACCGCTCGATCGACGTGGTCCGCGAAGAGCCCTACCGGCTCGCCACCGACGTGTGGGGCATCGGGTTCCGCACCGCCGACGTCATCGCCAAGGCCGTCGGCATCCCCCACGACAGCCCCCAGCGCATCAAGGCCGGCCTCCAGTTCACGCTCTCCGAGGCCACCGGCGGCGGCAACTGCTTCCTGCCCGAGAACGAGCTCATCGGCGACGCCATCCGCATCCTCCAGGTCGACGCGGGCCTGGTCATCGACTGCCTCGCCGAGCTCGTCGACGAGGAGGGGGTGGTCCGCGAGATCCAGCCGGACGGCGAGGCCGCCGTCTACCTGATCCCCTTCCACCGCGCCGAGATCTCACTGGCCACCCAGCTGCGCCGACTCCTCGCCACCGACGACGACCGGCTGCCCGCGTTCGCCTCCGTGGACTGGACCAAGGCCCTCCGCTGGCTCGGCGCCGAGCTGGAGGGCAAGCAGGAGGCCGCCGTGCGCCTCGCGCTCACCAACAAGGTCGCCGTGCTCACCGGTGGACCCGGCTGCGGCAAGAGCTTCACCGTGCGCTCGATCGTCCGCCTCGCCCTGGCCAAGGGCGCGAAGGTCGTGCTCGCCGCCCCGACGGGACGCGCCGCGAAGCGGCTGGCCGAGCTGACCGGCCACGCGGCGTCCACCGTGCACCGCCTGCTGGAGCTCAAGCCCGGCGGTGACGCCGCCTACGACCGCGACCGGCCGCTCGACGCGGACCTGGTCGTCGTGGACGAGGCGTCCATGCTGGACCTGCTGCTCGCCAACAAGCTCGTCAAGGCCGTCCCTCCCGGCGCGCACCTGCTGCTGGTCGGCGACGTCGACCAGCTGCCCTCGGTGGGCGCGGGCGAGGTGCTGCGGGACGTGCTGGCCACCGGCAGCCCGGTGCCGAACGTGCGCCTCACGCACGTGTTCCGCCAGGCCCAGCAGTCCGGCGTGGTCACCAACGCGCACCGCATCAACGCGGGCGAACCCCCGGTGGTGCAGGGGCTGGCGGACTTCTTCCTGTTCCCGGTCGAGGACGCCGAGGAGGCGGCCGAGGTGACCGTGGACGTGGTCGCGCGCCGCATCCCGCGCAAGTTCGGCCTCGACCCGCGCAAGGACGTGCAGGTCCTCGCGCCCATGCACCGGGGCGCGGCGGGCGCGGGCGGGCTCAACGCCGTGCTGCAGGAGGCGCTGACCCCCGCGCGCGAGGGCCTGCCGGAGCGCAGGTTCGGCGGGCGGGTGTTCCGGGTCGGGGACAAGGTCACCCAGATCCGCAACAACTACGACAAGGGCGCGAACGGGGTCTTCAACGGCACGCTCGGGGTGGTCACCGGGATCGACTCGGTGGAGCAGAGGGTGACGGTCCGGACCGATGAGGACGAGGACGTGGATTATGAGTTCGGCGAGCTGGACGAGTTGACCCACGCCTACGCCATGACGATTCACCGTTCACAGGGCAGTGAGTACCCGTGCGTGGTCATCCCAATCACCACGAGTGCCTGGATGATGCTCCAGCGGAACCTGCTCTACACGGCGGTGACCCGCGCGAAGAAGCTCGTGGTGCTGGTCGGCTCGCGCAAGGCGATCGGGCAGGCGGTGCGCACGGTGGGCGCCGGGCGCCGCCACACCGCGCTCGACCACCGGCTCACCGGCACGCTCTGAACACCCGATCCGAACCCCCGATCCGAACCCCCGCCAACCCCGCGCCCCGAACCCCCGACAACGCGGAGCGGCCCCCACCGGCACGGGAGTCCGGTGGGGGCCGCTCACAGCGCTCGCGCGACTACTTCAGGCCGTTGCTGATCGCGGTGATCAGCTCGCCGTTGGTGGTGTCGCCGTCCAGCGCCCAGAAGAACGCGCCGCCCAGGCCCTGGCCCTTGGCGTAGCTCATCTTCCCGCCGATGGTGGCCGGGGTGTCGTAGCTCCACCACTGGTTGCCGCAGTACGCGTAGGCGGTGCCGCCCACGGTCCCGGTGGCCGGGCACCTGGTCTTCAGGACCTTGTAGTCCTCGATGCCCTGCTCGTAGGTGCCGGGGGCCGGACCGGTCGCGCTGCCGCCGGGGGCGGCCTGCGTGACGCCCGCCCAGCCGCGGCCGTAGAACCCGATGCCCAGCAGCAGCTTCGACGACGGGATGCCCTTCGCCTTCAGCTTCTTGATCGCGGCGTCCGAGTGGAAGTCCGCGGTCGGGATGCCCGCGTAGCCGTTGAGCGGCGAGTGCGGGGCCGTCGGGCCGGTCGGGGCGAACGCGCCGAAGTAGTCGTAGGTCATGACGTTGTACCAGTCGAGGTACTGCGCCGCGCCCGCGTAGTCCGCCGCGTCGATCTTGCCGCCGTTGGTGCCGTCCGCCGTGATCGCGGCCGTCACCAGGTTGTTCGGGCCGAACTTGGCGCGCAGCGCCTGGGACAGGTTCTTGAACGCGGCGAAACCGCTGCTGTCGCAGGACAGGCCGCAGGCGTTCGGGTACTCCCAGTCGATGTCGATGCCGTCGAAGACGTCGGCCCACTTGGAGTTCTCGACCAGGTTGTAGCAGGACTCGGCGAAGGCCGCCGGGTTCTGCGCGGCCTGGCCGAAGCCGCCGGACCAGGTCCAGCCGCCGAACGACCACAGCACCTTGATGTGCGGGTAGGCCTTCTTCAGCTTGCGCAGCTGGTTGAAGTTGCCGCGCAGCGAGCCGTCCCAGGTGTCGGCCACGCCGTCGACGCTCTCCGCCGCGGTGAAGGCCTTCTCGGTGGCGGCGTCGCCGTCACCCATGACGCACTGGCCGTTGGTCACGTTGCCGAACGCGTAGTTGATGTGCGTCAGCTTCGCGGCCGAGCCGCTGGTCACGATGTTCTTCACGTAGTACTTGCGGGCGTAGATGCCCCAGTCCGTGAAGTAGCCCAGGTTCTTGGCGCCGCCGGGCTGGGGCGGGTTCGACGTGGTCGTCGTCGGGCCACCGGTGGTGGTCGTCGTCGACGTGGTCGTGGTGGTGGTCGGGTTGGTGCCGCCCGCGTCGCAGGAGGCGCCGTTCAGCTTGCAGTTCGTGGGACCGGTGTAGGTGCCGGTGTACGAGACGTTGAAGCCGAAGCTGGCCGTGCCGCCCGCCGGGAGCGCCCCGTTCCAGGTGCCCTTGACGGTGGTGCGCTGGCCGCTGGTGGTGTGGCTGCCGTCCCACAGCGAGGTGACGCGGTGGTTGGCGGGCAGGTCGAACTCGACCGTCCAGGAGGCGAGCGCGCTCGTGCTGCCGTTCTTGATCGTGTACTTGCCCTCGTAGCCGGTGCCCCAGTCGCTGCCCTTGGTGAAGGTGGCGGAGACGCCGCCCGCACCACTGGCCGAGGGGACGACCAGGAGGCCGACACCCAGGGCGGCGACGGCCGTGAACAAGGCCGTGAGATGCCATCTGGTCTTCGACATGTGTTCCTCGCAGGGAAACTCGTTGCAGGGTGAGGCAAACATGTGGTTCAGACCACTTACCGGTCAAGGTCTAGACCACTTCATCACTCCAAAGGACTAGTGGTACTCCGGGAGGGCGGGTCGTGGGAACCCCTGACAACGCCTCGGGGTGGGCTAAGACCTCAGGAGGACGGGCAGGTCGTCCCTCGGGAAGACGACGCGGGGCGGCCCATGCCAGCAGGATCGGCGGCAGTTCCGTGGTGACGGCACGGACCCGACGAACCGGAGGACGCGTTGAGGCTCACGAGGGGGACCGCGCTCGTCGCGGCGGCTTCGCTGGCACTGGTGGGGATCGCGGGAACGGCGACGGCCGCGCCGTCAGTGCCGTCCGCGGCCGAGGACGCGGCGGGGGGCCGCATCGACCGGGCCGCGGTGCAGAAGGCCCTGGACGACGTGGTCGCGCTGGGCGCGCAGGGCGTCCAGGTGCGGCTGACCGACGGGCGGCAGCAGCTCACCGCGCGGGCGGGGACCGCCGAGCGCGGCTCGTCCCGGCCCGTCCCGCTGAACGGGCGGTACCGGGTCGGCAGCATCACCAAGACGTTCGTCTCGGTCGTGGTGCTCCAGCTGGTCGGCGAGGGCAAGGCCGAGCTGGACCAGCCGATCTCCCGCCACCTGCCCGGACTGCTGCCCGACGGCGACCGGATCACCGTCCGGATGCTGCTCCAGCACACCAGCGGGCTCCACGACTACACCACCGACCTGTTCGCGGACCTCGCCGACTTCCAGACGCTGCGCTGGCGCACCTGGCAGCCGTCGGAGCTGGTCGCGCTGTCCACCGCCAAGCCGCTCGACTTCGAGCCCGGCAGCCGGTGGAGCTACTCCAACACCAACTACGTCGTCCTCGGCGAGCTGATCGCGAAGCTCACCGGCAGGCCGTACGGCGACGCCGTGGAGCGCCGCGTCCTCAAGCCGCTGGGGCTGCGCGACACCAGCGTGCCCGGCACGCGGGTGGACATCCCCGGGCCGCACGCCCACGGGTACCTGCGGTACGCGCCCGACGAGTTCACCGACGCCACCCGGCTCAACCCGTCCATGGCCCACGCGGCGGGCGAGATGATCTCCACGACGGCGGACACCGACCGGTTCGTCGCCGCGCTGCTCGGCGGGGAGCTGCTCAAGCCCGCGCTGCTGGCCGAGATGCTCAGGACCAGCGAGCTGAGCCCGGACTACGGCCTCGGCGTCGAGCGGGTGGACGTGCCCTGCGGGCAGGTCGCCCACGGCCACAGCGGCGGCATCCCCGGCTACAGCTCGATGATGATCAGCAGCGGGGACACCCGCAAGCGGCTGGAGCTGTCCGTCACCACCGGCCCGGACCTGCGGGGGCAGCCGGACGAGGCGCTGCGCGTGCTGCTCACCGAGGTGTTCTGCTGACCCCCTGATCCCGCCGAGCCCTCTCCCGCCACCGGGGCGACCGCCGTCCAGCCCGGCGGCGCGGGAGGCGCCGATCGGGCGGCGGTCCACGCGGACCGCCGCCCGGTCCGGCATCTGGTCCGGCGTCCGGTCCGGCATCTGGTCCGGCGTCTGGTCGGGCCTCCGCTCCGGCGCCCGGTCCGCACTGCCCGGCGCAGCTCCCGTGCGGGATGCCGAATCCCCGTCCGGAGCAATCCCTCAACCCTAAAACAACACCATGGTGTAACTACCGAGCGTGCCAGAATGACCACGTGCCGAACTTGCGCTTCCTGCGCGGCTACAACGACGCGGTCGTGCTCGGACTGGCCAGGTCCGGCGCGATGACCAGGGTCGAGCTGGCCGAGCGCAGCGGCCTCACCCCGCAGGCCGTCTCCAAGATCGTCAACCGGCTCATCGGCGACGGCCTCCTGCTGGAGTCCGGCACCCGCAACGTCGGCGTCGGCAAGCCCCGCACCCTCCTCAAGCTCGCCGCCGACCGCAGGCTCGCCCTCGGCGCCCAGGTCGAGCGGGACGAGCTGCGGGTCGTGCTCGCCGACCTCGCGGGCGACGTGGTCGGCCGCGCCGTCGCCCCGCTGCCGCCAGGGTTCGGGCCCGACGCGTTCGTCGCCGAGCTGGCCGCGCTCGCCGACCGGCTGCGCACCCCCGACGTGGAGGAGCGCCTGCTGGGCCTGGGGATCGGGTTCGTCGGGCCGCTTGACCACCGCACCGGCACCGTGCTCGACCCGAACGGCCTGGCGGGGTGGACCGAGGTGCCGCTGCGCGACCTGGCCGAGAAGCGCCTCGGGCTGCCGGTGGTGGTGGACAAGGACACCAACGCGGCGATCGTGGCCGAGTCCTGGCGGCGCGGCGAGGAGCTGCGCGACGCGGTGCTGGTGTGGGTCGGCACCGGGCTCGGCGCGGGGCTGCTGCTCGACGGGCGGGTGCACCGGGGCGCGCGGACCAACGCGGGCGAGTTCGGGCACACCTCGATCCGGCTGGACGGGCCGCCGTGCGTGTGCGGGCGGGCCGGGTGCGCCGAGGCGGTGCACAACGCGGCGGCCACGCGCGGTGACCTCGGGGCGGCCACCACGGCGGTCGGGGTGGCGGTCGCCGGGCTCGTCCAGGTGCTCGACGTGGAGCGCGTGGTGCTCGCCGGTCGCGCCGTCCTCGCCCAGCCCGAAGCGTATGCGGAGGGTGTTCGTTACCACCTGCCGAAACACGATTGGCTGGTCGTCGATGTCGAAGTGACCCCGTTGGGTGACGACTTGGTTGCTGCGGGTGCTGCGATGCTGGTTCTGAGCGAGTTCTACGGACGTCCGCGCTGACTCGCCGCACGTCCGCGTACCGGCGGGTGATTCACTGTGCGGCATGTATGCGCTCCGCTACGCCGTCGGCACCGACACCGGTCAGCGCCGTGAGGCCAACGAAGACTCGGTGCACTGCGGCGAGCGCCTGTTCGCCGTCGCGGACGGCATGGGCGGCCACGCCTTCGGCGAGGTGGCCAGTTCGATCGCGGTCGCGGTGCTCGCCGACGTGGACGTCGACGCCGACGACCCGCTGACCGAGCTGGCGGCGGCCACCCGCGAGATCGCGGTGCGGCTGACCGACCTGGCCGAGGAGAACTTCGACATGCGCGGCATGGGGACCACCCTCACCGCGCTGCTGTGGGACGGCGAGGAGAAGCGCTTCGCGGTGTGCCACATCGGCGACTCGCGCGCCTACCTGTCGCGCGGCGGGGAGCTGACCCAGATCACCAGGGACCACACCGTGGTGCAGGCGATGGTCGACGACGGCCGCATGGCCGCCGAGCAGGCCGCCGCCCACCCCGGCCGGTCCATGCTGATGCGGGCGCTGCAGGCGGGGAGCGCGCACGACGCCGACCTGTTCTTCCACGAGGTGCAGCCCGGCGACCGGTACCTGATCTGCTCGGACGGCCTGAGCGACGTGGTCGCCGCCGGGGAGATCGGCAGGCTGCTGACGGCGGACGAGGACCGGGACGCGGTCATCGCGTCGCTGATCGCCGCCGCGAACGGCGAGGGCGGGCCGGACAACATCACCTGCATCGTGGTGGACGTCGAAGGCGCGTAGCCCGCGCTAGCGGCGACCCCGCCCGGCGGCCCCCGAGGTCGCGCGCGGGTCGCCGGGGCGCGTCCCGATCACCCCGAGATCCAACCCGAACAGGTCGAACAGGGCACTTTCACCGGTGCGGGTGACCTGGAGCGCCCGGCCGCTGCCGACCGGGCGGACCCAGTCGCGCTCGCGCAGGTGCGCGCACAGCCAGGCGCCCGCCGAGCCCGCGAGGTGGTCGCGCCGCTCGGTCCAGTCCAGGCAGGCCCTGGCGGCGGGGCGGTCGCGCGGCAGCACGGCGCCCAGGCCGGCGAGCCAGGCGTGGCCCTCGGCGGTGAGGACGAGCGCGCCGGGCGGGGTGGTGGGCGAGGTGGGGTGACCGCCGGTCGGCGGGACGGGCGCGCCGGTCAGCGGGGTGGTCAGCGGGGTGGGACCGCCGTCGCCGGGGCCGCTGTCCAGCAGCCCGGAGGCGATCATGGCATCGGTGATGGCGACGCCGAGCGCGCCCGCGAGGTGGTCGTAGCAGGTCCGGGCGCGGGCGAGCGCCGCCGAGGCGACCGAGGCGCGCAACCCGCCGGTCGGCCGCGCGGGACCGGCGTGCGCGAGCAGCGCCTCCAGCAGCCCGGCGACGGACGGGTCCGCGAGCCGCAGGTACCGCCACCGCCCCTGCCGCCGCTCGACCAGCAACCCGCCGGACACCAGCCGCGCCAGGTGCTCGCTCGCGGTGGACGCCGAGACCCCGGCCGCGCGCGCCAGCTCCCCGGCCGTCCAGGCCCGCCCGTCGAGCAGCGCGAGGCACATGGCGGCCCGACTCCGATCCGCGACCAACCCGGCCAGCGCCGCGACCCGCTCCGCGCTCATCCCGCCCCCGCTCCCGCCACCCGCACCGGCTCCGACCGCCCCGCCCTGATCGCTGGGCCCGGCCGTGACCACTCGGCCCGGCCCTGACCACTCGGCCCGGCCGTGACCGCTCGGCCCCACCGCCACCGCCAGCCGCGCGCCCGCCCGACCTGCGTTCACCCGCCTCGCCCGTGCGCGCCCACTCGGCCCGCGCTCGCCCGTCCGGCCCGCTGACCGGGGCCCGTGCCCGCCTGCCCGGTTCGCGCCCGCCCACCTGGCCCGCGCCCGCCCGCCCGGCCCGCTGACCAGGTCTTTCGCGGCCCGCGCCCGCCAGGTGTGGCGCATCCCGCACCGTCCCCGGCCGTCCCGAACCGCCGGTCACCACCCGCGCGCCACCCTCACCGCCCGCCGCGCATCCCGTCGATCGCCAGGTCCAGCAGCCGCTCGGCCTGCCCGTCGTCCCCGCGCAGCTCGGTCACCAGCGAGATCCCGTTCACCATCGCCAGCACGTCGTCCCCCCGCACCCCGTCCCGCACCGCCCCGGCCTCCCGCGCCCGCCGCAGCAGCCCCTCCAGCGCCGAGGTGATCCGCCCGCCGCAGCCGTCCTGCCGCCCGCAGTCCTCGGGTTCGGGCAGCAGCGCGGCGACCAGCCCCCGGCTCGTGGACGCGTACTCCACGAAGTCCCGCAGCCACGCGAGCAGCGCGTCCCCCGGCGCGAGCCCGGCCGCGTGCTCGTCGGCCCGCGCGCACAGCGCCTCCAGCCGGTCGCGGAACACCGACTCCAGGAGCGCCTGCCTGCCGGGGAAGTGCCGGTGCAGCGTCGCCGACCCGACCCCGGCCCGCCGCGCGATCTCCTCCAGCGACGCCCCTGCCCCGTCCCGCCGGAAGACCTCCTGCGCGGCGGCCACGATCCGGTCCACGTTCCGCTGCGCGTCGGCCCGCAGCCGCCGCCCGCCGACCTCGGCCACGGACCACCTCCGACCCCATGAAGTGGAGGGCCTCCCCACTTCTGCGCTACGGTACCGGACAGCAAGTGGGGTGCCACCCCGCTTAAGTCGACCAGGAGTCCCCGTGCGCGCCGCCAGGTACCACCGCTTCGGTCCCCCCGACGTCCTGCGGGTCGAGGACGTCCCCGACCCCGAGCCCGGCCCCGGCGAGGTCCTCGTCCGGGTCCGCGCCGCCAGCGTCGAGGGCGGCGAGCAGTCCTTCCGCTCCGGCAAGCTGCGCCTGCTCTCCCGAGGCCCCTTCCCCAAGGGCGTCGGCACCGGGTTCAGCGGCCACGTCGCCGCGCTCGGCGCGGGCGTGCGCGGCCGGCGCACCGGAGACCCGGTGTGGGGGCTCGTGCCGCACATGACCATGGGCTCGGTCGCCGAGCTGGTCGTCGTGCCGCAGGACCGGATCGCCCGCGCCCCCGGCGACCTCGACCTCCTCGCCGCCGCCGCGCTCCCCGTCTCCGGCACCACGGCCATCACCGCCCTGCGGCACGAGGCCCGCCTCGTCGCGGGCGAGCGGCTGCTCGTGCGCGGGGCCGCGGGCGGGGTCGGCAGCGCGCTGGTGCGGTTCGGCAAGTCGCTCGGCGCCCACGTCACCGCGCTCGCCTCCGCCCGCGACCTCGACTGGGTCACCGGCGAGCTGGGCGCGGACGAGGCGCTGGACCACCGCGCCACCCGCCCCGGCGACCTCGGCCGCTTCGACGTCGTGGTCGACGTCGTCGGCACCGAGCTGCCCGCCTACCGCAGGCTCCTGACCAGGGGCGGGCGCATCGTCCCGCTCTCCTTCGACCACGACCGCGCCGTCACCTCGCTGGCCACCACCGCCCTGCACGCCGCGCTCGCCCCGCACCGGGTGAAGCTGTTCAGCAACAACCCGTCCGGCGAGCGCCTCGCCGAGCTGACCGCCGCCGCCGAGTCCGGGGCGCTGCGGCCGGACGTGGACACCGTGTTCGCCCTGGCGGACGTCGCCGACGCGCACCGCGCGCTCGAGGCGGGCGGCGTCCGGGGCAAGCACCTGGTGGAGGTCCAGACCTGACGGACCTCACTTCGGCGCGCGCCGAACCGTCCCGCCCCTACCGTCGCCGCATGGACCTGGACCTCCCCGTGCCCCCAGTGCCGCCCGCGACCAGGGGCGTCGCCTGGCTGCGGGCCACCGTCGCCCGCTTCAGCGAAGGTGAGGCGCACACCCGCCGCAGGGCGCTGGCCGAGCGGCTCCTGGCCACCATCCCGCCGGAGTCCCTGCGCAGGCCCGGCGACCACGTGGCCACCCTCGCCGAAGCCCTCGGCGCACCCCGCGCGATCGCCCGCGACGTGCGCGCCACCGCCTCCGCCTACCACCCGCACCTGCCCCCGTCCCCGGCCGCCGACGCCGCGGTCGCCCGCCTGGTGGCCGCCTTCGGCAACCGCTGGGACGAGCCCACCGCCGCCAGGATCGGCCTGCTCGTCCAGGCCACCACCGCGACCGACGCCCTGATCGCGGGCGCCACCCCTCCGGTGCCCGCGACCAGGCGGGTCCGGGACGGGCAGGTCGTGGAGGTGCCCCTGGCCGGGCGCCCGTTCGGCGCGGGCCGCCACGCCTGCCCTGGGCGGGCGCACGCGCTGGCCATGGCCGAGGGCGCGCGGGCGTTCCACCGCCTGCACCACGCCGACACCCCGCTGCTGCTGCCGAACGCCTGGGACTCGGCCTCCGCCACCGCGCTGGCCGAGGCCGGGTTCTCGGCGGTCGGCACCACCAGCCTCGGCGTCGCGGCGGCGGCCGGACTGCCCGACGCCGAGGGCCGCGCCAAGGCCGAGACCCTCGCGCTGGCCAGGCGGATCACCCACCTGCCGGTCCCGGTCACCGTCGACGTGGAAGCCGGGTTCGGCGCCGACCCCGCCGACCTCGCCGCCGAACTGCACGCCCTGGGCGTCGCGGGGATCAACGTCGAGGACGGCCGGGGCGACCACCTCGCCGACCCCGCCGCGCAGGCCGACCTGATCCGCCGCGCCAAGGCCGCCGCCCCGGCGCTGTTCGTCAACGCGCGGGTCGACTGCCACTGGCTCGGGATCGACCGCGCCTCGGCCCTGGACCGCGCCCTGCGCTACGCCGACGCGGGCGCGGACGGCGTGTTCCTGCCGGGCCTCGCCGACCCCGCCGGGATCGAGCGCGCCGTCGCCGCCCTGCCCGTCCCGCTGAACCTGCTTGCGCAGCTGGACCTCCGCACCCTCACCGACCTGGGCGTCAAGCGGGTCAGCACCGGGTCGCTGCTGTTCCGCGCCGCGCTGGGCGCGGCCGTCGCGACCGCCGAGGCGTTCCGCGACGGCCTGCCCACCCCGGAGGTCCCGTCGTACGAGCGGGTGCAGGCGCTGGCTCAGCGCGGGTAGACCTCCCGCACCCAGGTGGCGAACGACCGGGCGGGCCGCCCCAGCACCTCGGCGACCGTCCCGGTCACCACCTCGTTGCCGCCGCCGCGCACCAGCTCCACCCCCTCGGCGAGCACCCGCGCGCCCGCCTCGGGGAGCCCGGCGACCAGCTGCTCCAGCGGAACGTCCACAGTGGACCAGTTCCGGCCGGTGATCTCGTTGAGCACCACCACCTGCTCCGGCACGGTCAGCACCTCCGGCCCGGTCAGCACCAGCTCGCCCGAGCACTCGCCGAGCAGCGCGGCCACCGCCACCTCCGCCACGTCGCGCGGGTCGACCACCCCGGACCCGCCGTCCCCCACGGGGTTCGGCACCGGGTCGCCGCCCCAGCGCAGGGCGTTGGACGCGAACACGCTCGGCTTGAGCACCGCCCACTCCGGCCGCTCCCGCACCCGCGCCTCCGTCGGCAGGTGCGGCCGGGCGGGCCCCACCCGTCCGATCGCGGACAGCTTCACCACCCGCCGCACGTGCGGGGCCGCCGCCAGCACCGCCCGGTCGTGCGCGGGCACGTCCGGCCCGCCCGGCGACACCAGCAGCAGCGCGTCCACCCCCTCGGCCGCCGCGCGCAGCGACGCCGGGTCGCCGTAGTCGATGGGGAACGCCGAGGTGCGGGACGCCGCGCGGTGCTCGACGCCGCGCTCGGACAGCAGCCGGGACACCGCGCCGCCGATGGTGCCCGAGGCACCGGTGATCAGGATCATGCGGCCCAGCCTGGCCGGGCGACCGGTGCGGAATCTTGGAGAAATCGGCACTGTTGACCACGGACATGCGCCCGCTGGTCGACTCGCACGACGTGCTCACCCTCCGGCCGGGCACGGGGGTGCTCCTCCCGGACCCGGCGGTCACCGTGGTGCTGTGCACGGTCACCCGCGAGCCGTTCGTGCTCGGCCCCCGCACCACCGCCACCTACTTCGCGGGCAGCTCCGCCGTCCGGCACGTGCTGCGGCTGACCCCGGCGGCGGCTGCCGTCCTCGGCCTCCCGGCGGCCGACCTGGTGAACGGCTCGACCCCGCTGCGCGCGCTGTGGGGCGACGCCGCCGCGGACGCCGTCGCCGCCGACCCCGTGGCGTTCGCCGCGCTGGCCCGCGAGCGCGGGGTGGTCCGCGCCGAACCCCGCCACGCCGCGCTGGTGACCGCCGCGACGGCCCAGCTGCGCCACCGCACCGTCGCGGACGCCGCGAAGGCGCTGCACCTGGGGGAGCGGCGACTGCGGGACGTGTTCACCGCCGCGACCGGCCTGCCGCCCAAGCGGTACGCGGTGCTGGACCGGGTCCGCCGGGCGGCGCTGGAGCGCGACGGCGACCGCACCTGGGCCGCGCGGGCCGCCGACCTCGGCTACCACGACCAGGCGCACCTGGCCGCCGACTTCCGCGCGGTCTTCCGCATCCCGCCCAGCGCCTTCGCGGCGGCCAGGTTCCCCGAACCGACCACCTGCCGCCCACCCGCAGACCCGCGCTGACCAGGCGCTGACCAGGCGCTGACCGGCCACGACGGGCGCTCGGGAAAAACTTCCGAAAAAATCCCCGGCACGTGTCGATCCGGGCCCCGTCCCGATCGTCGCCTTGGTGAGGAGACCGGGAGGGACCCGGTCGAGACCGCAGGGGAGTCCCAGATGCGCTTCATGGTCCTGGTCAAGGCCACCGCCGACAGCGAAGCGGGCGTCATGCCCACCCCGGAGGAGCTCACCGCGATGGGCGCCTTCAACGAGGAGCTGGTCAAGGCGGGCATCCTGCTCGCGGGCGAGGGCCTGCACCCCAGCTCGAACGCCGTGCGGGTGAAGTTCTCCGGCGAGGGCACCACCGTCGTGGACGGCCCGTTCGCGGAGACCAAGGAGCTGCTCGCCGGCTTCTGGATCCTGGAGCTGCCGAGCTGGGACGAGGTCGTGGCGTGGGTCAGGCGCGTCCCGAACGTGACCGGCGCCGAGTCCGAGCTGGAGATCCGCCAGATCTTCAGCGACGAGGACTTCGCCTACGCGGGCGAGGAGGTCGTGGCCAAGGAGAAGGAGCTGCGCGCCCGCACCGAGAACCGGGGCTGAGCGCCACGCGGACGGGCCCGGCCGGTCGTGCGCCCCGGTCCGGCCCGTCCGGCGCGCGTCCGGCCGGGGGCCACCGGTTACCCTCGCCGGGTGAGCGATCCCGCCGCCCGCCGCGCCGTCGAGGCGGTCTGGCGGATCGAGGCGTCCCGGCTCATCGCCGGGCTGGCCGCCTTCACCCGCGACCTCGGCCTCGCCGAGGAGCTCGCCCAGGACGCCCTGGTCGCCGCGCTGGAGCGGTGGCCGTCCACCGGCATCCCGGACAACCCCGGCGCCTGGTTGACCACCACCGCCCGCAACCGGGCCGTCGACCTGGCCCGCAGGCGCGGCAACCACGACCGCAAGCTCGCCGAGCTGGGCCGCGACCTCGACGAGCACGCCCCCGAGCACGACCCGGACGACGACCTGCTCGGCCTGGTCTTCACCGCCTGCCACCCGGTGCTGTCCCCGGACGCCCGCGTCGCGCTGACCCTGCGCGTCGTGGGCGGCCTGACCACCGAGGAGATCGCCAGCGCGTTCCTGGTGCCCGAGCCGACCGTGGCGCAGCGGATCGTCCGGGCGAAGAAGGCGCTGGCCAAGGCCGGGGCGCGGTTCGAGACCCCGCCGGACGAGCAGCGCGCCGAACGCCTCGGCTCGGTCCTCGGCGTCCTCTACCTGATCTTCAACGAGGGCTACTCGGCCACCGGCGGCGAGCACCTGGTGCGGCCCGACCTGTGCGTGACCGCCCTGCGCCTGGGCCGGGTGCTGGTCTCGCTCGTGCCGCGCGAGCCGGAGGCGCACGGCCTGCTGGCGCTGATGGAGCTCCAGGCGTCCCGCATCCGCGCCCGCACCACCCCGGACGGCGCGCCGGTCCGGCTCCTGGACCAGGACCGCTCCCGCTGGGACCGGCTGCTGATCACCAGGGGGCTGGCCGGGCTGGAGCGGGCGGAGCGGCTGGGCGGCGGCCCGTACACCGCGCAGGCCGCGATCGCCGCCTGCCACGCCCGCGCCGCCACCGCCGAGGACACCGACTGGGTGCGCGTGGTCGGCCTGTACGAGCTGCTCGCGCTGCGCGTCCCGTCACCGGTGATCGCGCTCAACCACGCGGTGGCGTGCGGCATGGCGTTCGGGCCGGAGGTCGGGCTGGAGCTGGTGGACGAGCTGCTGGGGGAGAAGGCGCTGGCCGACTACCACCTGCTGCCCAGCGCGCGCGGCGATCTGCTGGCGCGCCTCGGCCGGACCGGGGAGGCCCGCGCCGAGTTCGAGCGCGCCGCCGCGCTGACCCGCAACGGGCGCGAGCGGGCCCAGCTCCTGGCGCGGGCCCAGGAGTGCGGCTCAGGAGCGCGGCCGAGGACTGCGGCCGAGGACCGCGGCTGACCGGGGTGATCCGCCGCCCCCGTCCGGCCGGGGCGGTACGCTGGCCGCAGACCGATCCGAGGAGGTGAGTCCCATCAACGCTGGTCGAGGCGGGGCGCTCACCCCTGGCGCGCGGTAGGGGCCGCAGCCGGAGCGCCCCGGTGTCCACCCCCGGAAAGGCGCCCCATGCCCCACTCCCGCCCCACCGATCCCCTCCACGCCGCCGTCGTGGACCGCCTGCGCGCGGCCGGGTGCGTGTTCGCCGAGGACGAGGCCGACCTCCTCCTCGACGCCACCACCGACCCCACCGCCCTGGACGCCCTGGTCACCCGCCGCGCGGCGGGCGACCCCCTCGAGCACCTGCTCGGCTGGGCCGAGTTCTGCGGCCTGCGGATCGCCGTCGCCCCCGGCGTGTTCGTCCCCCGCCGCCGCACCGAGCGCCTGGTCGCCCTGGCCGCCGCCCTGGCCCCGCCCGCCCCCGTCGTCCTCGACCTGTGCTGCGGCTCGGGGGCGCTCGGCGCGGCGCTCGCCCACCGGCTGCCCGGCGCGCGCGTCACCGCCGCCGACCTGGACCCGGCCGCCGCCGAGTGCGCCCGCCGCAACCTGCCCGCCCCGCACCGCGTCCACCGCGGCGACCTGTACGACCCGCTCCCCGACGACCTGCGCGGCCGGGTCGACGTGCTGCTCGCCAACGCCCCGTACGTGCCCACCGGCGCGATCGGCCTCATGCCCCCCGAGGCCAGGGACCACGAGCCGCGCACCGCGCTCGACGGCGGCTCGGACGGCCTCGACGTGCTGCGCCGGGTCGCGGCGGGCGCACCGGACTGGCTGGCCGAGCGCGGCGCGCTCCTGTTCGAGATCGGCGAGGCCCAGGTGGCCGACGCCGTGGCCGCCGTGCGCGCGGCGGGCCTGACCGCGCGCGTCGAGCACGACCCGGACGCCGGCGGCGCGTCCGTCGTCGCCACCCGCTGACCGGCCCACGCGCCCGCGCGCCACACCCCGCCCGCTCGCACCCGCCCCACGTCTCGTCCCGCCCACCACCCCCGTCCTCCCCGATCCGAGGCGTGGGACCCGCTCGACAACCACCCCCCGCCCCGGCGATCCTCACCCCATGGTCGACGTGGACGTCGTGGTGGTCGGTGGCGGTGCGATGGGGTCCGCGGCGGCCTGGCAGTTGGCCCTGCGCGGGACCGACGTGCTCCTGCTGGAGCGCTTCGCCCCCGGTCACACCGAGGGCGCCTCGCACGGCGCGTCCCGGATCTTCCGCCTCGCCTACGCCGACCCGCTCTACGTCCGGCTCGCCGCCCGCGCCCTCCCGCTGTGGCGCGAACTGGGCCCCGAGGTGTTCCAGGAGACCGGCGGCGTCGACCACGGCGACCTCACCGGCATCCAGGCCGCCCTCACCGCCGAGGGCGTCCCCGCCACCCCGCTCGACCCGCGCGAGGCCGCCGAGCGCTGGCCCGACCTGCGCTTCGACGGTCCGGTCCTGTTCCACCCCCGCGCGGGCAGGCTCAACGCCGACCTGACCGTCCACACCCTTCAGTCCGCCGCGAAGGCCCACGGCGCGACCGTCCACCACGACGAGCAGGCCCTGCGCCTGGAGCACGACGTGGACGGCGTCACCGTCACCACCGGGCGCGCCACCTACCGCGCCCGCCAGGCCGTCGTCGCGGTCGGCGCCTGGACCCGCGGGCTCCTCGAACCGCACCTGCCCCTGCCGCCCCTGCGCGTCACCGAGGAGCAGCCCGCCCACTTCGCCACCACCTCCGCGAACTGGCCGTCGTTCATCCACCACCGGGGCGCGGACACGGTCTACGGCCTGCTCACCCCCGGCGAGGGCGTCAAGATCGGATTCCACGGCGGCGGCCCCGACACCGACCCCGACCACCGCGACCGCGCCCCCGAACCAACCCGCCTCGCCGCGCTCCGCGACTACGCCCGCGCCTGGCTCCCCGGCGCCGACCCGGACCGCGCCGCCCCGATCAGCTGCACCTACACCAGCACCCCCACCTCGGACTTCGTCCTGGACCGCGCGGGCAACCTCACCGTCGCCGCGGGCTTCTCCGGCCACGGCTTCAAGTTCACCCCCGCGATCGGCGAGGTGCTGGCCGACCTGGTCCTCGCGGGCGCGCGCCCCAACACCCGGTTCGCCCTCCCTGTTCCCGACTGACCGGGGTTGCCCCGACCGCCGCAGCGGACGTCCCACCCACTGGTCGCCCCTGCCGGAAAGCCTTGCCCTGAACCAGAATCCGCCCCATGGGAACCGAACTGCGCCTGGCGGTGGCACTGGACGGGCCGGGGTGGCACCCGGACGGCGGCGACGGGGGCGGAGGACCGGACAGCCCCGACCCGCGCCCGCTGTCCGCCCGCCACTGGACCGAGCTGGTCCTGGCCGCCGAGCGCGGCGGCATCGACCTCGTCACGTTCGAGGACACCCTCGGCCACCGGGCGAACCAGCTCGACTCGCTGCTCGTCGCGGCCCGCGTCGCCCCGCTCACCAGCCGCATCGGCCTGGTCCCGACCGCCATCACCACGCACACCGAGCCGTTCCACCTGTCCAAGGCCGTCGCCACCCTGGACCACGTCAGCCTCGGCCGCGCGGGCGTGCGCCTGCGGGTCGACGGCGACCCCGCCACCGCCCGCCACTTCGGCCGCCGCGACCTGCCCCCGCTGCCCGAGTCCGGCCGCCCCGGCGACGCGGTCGTGGCCGACCTGTTCGCCGAGGCCCGCGACTACGCCGAGGTGCTGCGCAGGCTGTGGGACAGCTGGGAGGACGACGCCGAGATCCGCGACGTCGCCACCGGCCGGTTCGTCGACCGGGACAAGCTGCACCACATCGACTTCCGGGGCGACCACTTCGCCGTGAAGGGCCCGTCGATCACCCCGCGCCCGCCCCAGGGCAACCCGCCGATCGCCGTGCTGGCCCACGACGGGGAGCGCCCCCACCGCCTGGCCCGCGAGTCCGCCGACCTGGTGTTCACCACCCCGCGCGACGCGGCCGACGTGCGCCGCACCGGCGCGGGGATCGGGCGGGCGCGGCACTTCGCCGACGTCGTCGTCGCCTTCCACGACGACCGCGACCTCACCTCCGACGCGCTCGTGCACACCGGCGGCCCGGCCGAGCTGGCCGACCTGGCGCAGGAGTGGCACGAGGCGGGCGCGTTCGGCCTGCGCCTGCGCCCCGCGCGCCTGCCCCGCGACCTGGCCGCCATCACCGGCGAGCTGGTGCCCGAGCTGCGCCGCAGGGGCCTCGTGCCCGCCGAGCCCGGCCCCGCGACGACCCTGCGCGGCCTGCTCGACCTGCCCCGCCCCGCCAACCGCTACGCAGCTCCCAGGGGTGCCTGATGGTGAAGCAGATCCGGCTGGCCGCCCACTTCCCCGGCGTCAACAACACCACCGTGTGGAGCGACCCGGCGGCGGGCAGCCACATCGACTTCGAGTCCTTCCGGCACTTCGCCCGCACCGCCGAGCGCGGCCGGTTCGACTTCCTGTTCCTGGCCGAGGGGCTGCGGCTGCGCGAGCAGGGCGGGCAGCTCTACGACCTGGACGTGGTCGGCAGGCCCGACACGTTCGCCGTGCTGGCCGCGCTCGCCGCCGTCACCGACCGGATCGGGCTCGCGGGCACGATCAACTCCACGTTCAACGAGCCGTACGAGGTGGCCCGCCAGTTCGCCAGCCTGGACCACCTGTCCGACGGCAGGGCCGCGTGGAACGTGGTGACCTCGTGGGACGCGTTCACCGGCGAGAACTTCCGGCGCGGCGGGTTCCTGCCGAAGGAGCAGCGCTACGGGCGGGCCCGCAGCTTCCTGGACGCCGCCTCAGTGCTGTTCGACTCCTGGCGCGACGGCGGCGCGTTCGCCGTGCGCGACGAGCACTTCGACGTCGAGGGCCGCTTCGGCCTGCCGCGCACGCCCCAGGGCAGGCCGGTGATCATCCAGGCCGGGGACTCCCCGGAGGGACGGGACTTCGCCGCCGCCAAGGCCGACGCGATCTTCAGCAGGCACGCGGGAGCGGAGGCGGGCAAGGCGTTCTACGCCGACGTGAAGGGCCGCCTGCCCGCGCACGGCCGGGCCCCCGAGGACCTGGTGATCCTGCCCGCCGCGACGTTCGTGCTCGGCGACAGCGACGCCGAGGCGCGCGAGCGGGCGCGGGAGGTGCGGGCGCAGCAGGTCAGCCCGCAGACGGCGATCAAGCTGCTGGAGCACGTCTGGAACCGCGACCTGTCCGACCTGGACCCGGACGGCCCGCTGCCGCAGGACGACCCGGTCGTCGACGGCGGCACGATCGCGCCGGGCCGGGCCAGCGTGCGCATGTACCGGGACCCGCTGGCGACCGCGCGGGAGTGGCGGGAGCTGTCGCGGGCGCGCGGGTTGTCGGTGCGGGAGCTGATGATCGAGGTGACCGCCGAGCAGACCTTCGTCGGGTCGCCGGAGACCGTGGCGACGTCGATCAACGACCTGGTGCAGCAGGACGCGGCGGACGGCTTCGTGCTCGTCCCGCACATCACGCCCGGCGGGTTCGACGAGTTCGTCGACCGGGTGGTGCCGCTGCTCCAGGAGCGCGGGGTCTTCCGAACGGAGTACGCGGGCACGACCCTGCGCGAGCACCTGGGGTTGAAGCCGCTGGGCTGAGCGGATCCGTTGCGCGGAAAGGGGATCGGGGGGGCGGGGACGGGCGGCTAGCGCTGTGTAGCGGCGATTGCGGGGCGTTCCCCTCGCGGTCGCGCTGGCCGTCCCCGTCGCGCTGGCCGCCTGGTTCCGCCTCCGGGGCAGGCGCCGCCCCGACCTGTGGGGCCCGTCCCGGAGCCGGCTCGACCAGCTACCCCCTGACCCTGCCCGACGGGGCCACCCCGGACACCCCCGAGCCCGGTCGTGCACATCACCACCGTCACCGGCCAGGTCGTGACCCTGCCGGCGCCCGATGCGCTCCTGTACGCGGGCCTGATCCAGCGCAGGCTCCAGTACGTCCCGTGGGCCGCGGCCTGGACGCGCTGAGCCTCACACCCCAGGCGACCCTCACACCCCAGGCGACCCTCACACCCCCGGCGACCCTCACACCCCCGGCGCCAGCGCCGCAGGCTCCGCCGCCGCCAGGTTCTCCGGCAACCGCAACCCCTGCGTCAGCGGCACCAGCTCCGCCTGGAGCACCAGCGCCGCAGCGCCGATCGCGGGCGCGGTCGACGCCGAGCGCGACAGCCGCACGTCCACCCCGCCGCTCCCGCGCCCCACCACCGCCCGCCCCAGCTCCTCCCGGATCACCGGCAGGTACACCGACCCCGCGACCGCGAACCCCGGCCCGGTCAGCACCAGCACCTCCAGGTCCATCAGGTTCGCCAGCGACCGCGCCGCCACCGCCACGCACCGCGCCGACCGCTCCAGCAGCCCCAGCGCCGCCGCCTCGCCCCGCCGGGCCGCGCGCGCCACGGCCGCGAAGTCCGCCGCCACCGACCCGCCCTTGAGCTCCCGCGCCAGCGACGGCGCCTCACCGGCCTCCGCCACCACCGCCGCGGGCCCCGCCATGACCTCCAGGCACCCGCGCCCGCCGCACCAGCACACCGGTCCCAGCGCGTCCACGCTCACGTGCCCGATCTCGCCCGCGTCGCCGCCGTTGCCCCGGTAGGTGATCCCGCCGATCACCAGCCCGGCCCCGAGCCGCGTGCCCATGCACAGCGCCGCCGACGTCGCCGTCCCGCCGATCCCGCCCGACCAGTGCTCGCCCAGCGCGGCGGCCGTCGCGTCGTTGTCCGCCGCCACCGGCAGCCCGACCGCGCGCCGCAGCTCGCCCACCAGGCCCTCGACGTCCGCTCCCGGCGCGCCCGGCGACACCACGCCGACCCCGAGCACCAGCTCCCGCTCGATCCCCACGCCCTCCACCAGCGCCGACACCGAGTCCGCGACCTGCCCGACCACGGCGGCCGGGTCCGCGACGCCCGGTCGCAGGATGCGCGCCACGACCGCGCCGCCGAGGTTGGTGAGCACGTACGTGTTGCCCGCGTGGTCCAGGTGCACGCCGACCGCGTACCGCGCCGAGTGGTTCAGCTGGAGCAGCACCCGCCGCTTGCCGCCGGTGGACTCGGCCCGCCCGGTCTCCACGACGAGCCCCTCGTCGATGAGCCTGCGGACCACCGTGGAGATGGTCGCCCCGGTGAACCCGGTCGCCCCGATCAGCCCGACCCGGCTGATCACGCCCGCCGCCCTGATCACGTCCAGGACGGTCGCCTTGCTGCTCGCGTGCGGTGTGGCCCGCCCAGGTCCGCTCATGCCCCCACCCCACCCAACCCGCCGGAGAACCGCTCGAAGGCTACCAACCGACCACCGCCCGGTGACCGTTCCACGACGCCCAGGTATTGACTTCGTTTCTTCAATGACTAAACAATCCTGCCCAAGCCGGGCGGCTCGCGCCACCTAGCGGGCCGCAAGCCACGAAAGGAATCAACGATGTTCCTGAAGGCACAGCGCTCACGCAGGCGGCTGGCGGCGGTGGTCCTCGCCGCGGCGTTGGCAGCGGCAGGCTGCGGCGGTTCCGGGGGCGGCGGCGGGACGGCCGCGGACACCCTCGTCGTCTACACCGGCCAGGCGGGTGACTGGCAGCTCAACTTCAACCCGTACTCGCCCACCCGCATCGAGGGCCTCGGCACGATCTTCGAGCCGCTGTTCTTCTACAACGTCACCGGTTCCACCGACCCCGTGAAGCGCCTCGGCGAGAGCTTCGAGTGGAACGCCGACGGCACCGTGCTCTCCATCACCACCCGCTCCGGGGCCACCTGGACGGACGGGAAGCCGTTCACCGCCAAGGACGTCGTCTTCACCCTGGACATGGTCGCGAAGACCCCGACCATGAACAGCGTCGGCTACAAGGGCAAGGCCGCCGCGATCGACGACACGCACCTCACGGTCACCTTCGACGAGCCCTCGTACCTGGTCGGCCCGCAGGTCCTCGGCCGCACCTGGATCGTCCCCGAGCACCTGTGGGGCCAGCTCTCCGACCCGGCGACCAACGTCATCGCCACCCCCGTCGGCACCGGCCCGTTCCAGCTCGACGAGTTCAAGGCGCAGGCCTTCACCCTCAAGGCCAACGAGGGCTACCACAGCGGCGCGCCCGCGGTGAAGAAGATCCGCTACCTCTCGCTGTCCGGCAACCAGGCGGGCGCCGACGCGCTCAAGGCGGGCCAGGTCGACTGGCAGACCGGCCCCGTCCCGGACATCGCGAACGTCGAGAAGAACTACCCCGGCTACAAGGCCAACACCACCCCGATGAACCAGGCCGCGCTGCTGACCTGCTCCAACGCCGCCCTGGGCTGCGAGGGCCCGCAGACCGACCCGGCCGTGCGCAAGGCCGTCTACTACGCGCTCAACCGCACCCAGGTGAACTCGCTCGCGTTCGAGAACACCGCCAGCGAGATCTCCCCCGGATTCGCGCTCCTCGGCCGCGACGACGCCGTCATCTCCAGCAAGCTCGCCGAGCGCACCGCCCCCATGCAGCCCGACACCGCCAAGGCCGGGCAGCTCCTCGAAGGCGCCGGCTACGCCAAGGGCGGCGACGGCCTCTACGCCAAGGACGGCCAGCAGCTCGCCCTCAACGTCAAGGTCGTCGCGGGCTGGACCGACTACATCACCGCCCTGGACACCATGACCCAGCAGCTCCAGCAGGCGGGCATCAAGCTCAACGTGCAGCAGTCGTCCTGGAACGAGTGGGCCGACGCGCGCGGCCAGGGCAAGTACCAGCTGATCATCGACTCGCTCTACCAGGGCCCGGCCGCCGACCCGTTCTACCTCTACAGCTACTTCTTCGCGACCTCCTCCACCGCGCCGGTCGGCCAGACCGCCACCCCGAACTTCGCCCGCGTCTCCGACCCGGCCATCGACGCCGCGATCGACGCGCTCAAGGCCATCGACCCCAAGGACACCGCCGCGCGCCAGCCGCACCTGGACGCCATCCAGACCCGCGTCGAGGAGACCGTCCCCTACATCCCGCTGCTCACCGCGGGCACCACCAGCGAGTACAACGCGAAGAAGTTCACCGGCTGGCCCGACGAGTCCAACCCGTACGCGTTCTTCGCCGTCTGGTCCGCGCCGGACAACTCCGAGATCTACCGGACCCTCAAGCCCGCCGGTCAGTGACGCGATGCGGTACTACGCGCGGAAGCTCGGGTTCTACCTGGTCGCCCTCTGGGCGGCGCTCACGCTGAACTTCTTCATCCCCCGGCTCATGCCGGGCAACCCCGTCGACACCCTCATGGCCAAGCTCGCCCAGCGCGGCGGCCAGGTCGACGCCGAGGCCCGCCGCGCCTACGCGCTGCTGCTCGGCGGCGACAGCGAGGGAACCCTGCTGGAGCAGTACTTCGCGTACCTGGGCAACCTGGCGCGCGGCGACCTGGGCGTGTCCGTCAGCGCGTTCCCCACGCCCGTGTCGGAGGTGATCTCCGGCGCGCTGCCGTGGACGGTCGTGCTGGTCGGCGTGGCCACGGTGCTGTCGTTCCTGCTCGGCATCGGGCTGGGCGCGTTCGTCGGCTGGCGGCGCGGCACGTGGCTGGACTCGCTCGTCCCGGCCACCACGCTGCTCGCGGCCGTGCCGTACTTCTGGCTCGCGCTGATCCTGGTGGCGCTGCTGGCGTCCGGCCTCGGCTGGTTCCCGCTCATCGGCGGGTACGACGTCGTGCTCGACACCGGCTGGAACGCCGAGTTCATCGGCTCGGCGGTCTACCACGGCACGCTGCCCGCCCTGACCATCGTGCTGTCCTCGATCGGCGGCTGGCTGCTGGGGATGCGCAACATGATGGTCTCCACCACCGCCGAGGACTACGTGCTCACCGCGCAGGCCAAGGGGCTCAGGGGATCGCGGGTCATGGTCCGCTACGCCGCGCGCAACGCGGTGCTGCCGTCGTTCGCCGCGTTCGCCATCTCGCTGGGCTTCGTGGTGTCCGGCTCGATCATCACCGAGCAGGTGTTCTCCTACCCCGGCATCGGCTCCAAGCTGCTGCAGGCGGTGCAGAACAACGACTACGCCCTCATGCAGGGCATCTTCCTGGTCATCACGATCGCCGTGCTCGGCGCGAACCTCGTGGTGGACCTGCTCTACGCCGTCGTCGACCCGCGCACCCGCGCCCAGGGCTGAGAGGAGCGCGCCCATGACCACCCTCGCTCCCGTGCCCGCCGCCGAACCGGCGGTGCGCGCGGGCTGGCGCTCGATGCTGCCGCGCTGGTCGCCGAAGCTGGCGGTCGGACTCGGCCTGATCGGGGCCATCGCGCTGTTCGCGCTGCTCGGGCCGCTGCTCACCGGCGACCCGGCCACCATCCGCGACATCGGCCTCACCCCGCCCGGCGGCGAGCACTTGCTGGGCACCACCCAGACCGGCCAGGACGTGCTCGCCCAGCTCGCCCACGCCACCGGCGGCTCGCTCAAGCTCGGGCTGACCGTCGGGGTGCTGGCCACGCTGCTGTCCGCGCTGTTCGGCATCGTCGGCACCTACGTCGGCGGTGTGGTGGACGAATCGTTCTCGTTGTTCTCCAACGTGATGCTGGTGATCCCGACGCTGCCCCTGGTGATCGTGATCTCCGCGTTCGTGCCCGCCGAGCAGCGCGGCGCGTGGACCATCGCCCTGGTGCTGGCCATCACCGGCTGGGCGGCGTCGGCGCGGGTGCTGCGCGCGCAGACGCTGTCCGTGCGCACCAGGGACTACGTGGCGGCGGCGCGCGTCGCGGGGGAGAAGCCGTGGCGGGTCATCGCCGTGGAGATCCTCCCGAACCTGCTGCCGCTGCTGGCCTCGCAGTTCGTGTACACGGTCATCTCGGCGATCCTCAACGAGGCCGGGCTGTCGTTCCTCGGGCTGGGCGCGTCCAACTCGTCCACCCTGGGCACGATGCTCTACTACGCGCAGAACGGCTTCGCGCTCCAGCGGGAGGCCTGGTGGTGGTTCGTGCCGCCGGGGCTGCTCATCGCGCTGTTCGGCTGCGGGCTCGCGCTGGTGAACTTCAGCATCGACGAGATCATCAACCCGAAGCTGCGCGACGTGCCGCTGCGGGTCAAGGAGCCCGAGCGCGCCGCCGCGCCCGTGCCGCGCGCCGACGAGGACGCGGTGCTGACCGTGGAGGGGCTGTCGGTCGAGTACCGGACCGAGCGGCCGGTGCGGGCGGTGCGGGACGTGTCGCTGACCCTGCGGCGCGGCGAGATCCTGGGACTGGCCGGGGAGTCCGGCTGCGGCAAGACCACGCTCGCGTACGCGGTGAGCAGGCTGCACCGGCCGCCCGCCGAGATCACCGGCGGGACGGTCACGTTCCACGGCGAGCGCGACGAGGACGTGCTGGCGCTGAGGCCGGAGGAGCTGCGGGCGTTCCGCTGGTCCGAGCTGTCGATGGTGTTCCAGGGCGCGATGAACGCGCTGAACCCGGTGACGACGGTCCACGCGCAGCTCGACGACGTGCTCACCACCCACCGGCCCGGCATGGCCAAGGCCGAGCGGCGGGCCAGGTGCGCGGAGGTGCTGGGCCTGGTCGGCGTCGACCCGGCGCGGCTCGACTCGTACCCGCACGAGCTGTCCGGCGGGATGCGGCAGCGCGTGGTGATCGCCATGGCGCTGCTGCTGAACCCGCAGATCATGGTGATGGACGAGCCGACGACGGCGCTGGACGTCGTGGTGCAGCGGGGCATCCTGCGGGAGATCCTGCGGCTGCGCGACGAGATCGGCTTCGCGGTCCTGCTCATCACCCACGACCTTCCGCTGCTGCTGGAGGTCGCGGACCGGATCGCGGTGATGAAGGACGGCGAGGTGGTGGAGCTGGCCGACGCGGAGCGGATGCGCCTGCGGCCGGAGCACCCGTACACCAGGCAGCTGCTCGACTCGTTCCCCAGCCTGACCGGGGAGCGCGGTTCGTTCGTGCGGAGCGGGGGGAGTTCGGCGTGACCACGTTGCAGGCGCGGGAGCTGGTGAAGGACTTCACCGTGCGCTCGGGGTGGCGGCGCGACCGGTTGCGGGCGGTGGACCGGGTGTCGTTCGAGCTGACGCCGGGGCGCACGGTCGCGCTGGTGGGCGAGTCCGGGTCGGGGAAGTCGACGATCGCGCGGATGATCGCGCGGCTGGAGCGGCCGACGTCCGGCGGGATCGTGGTGGAGGCGGACGGCGGCGCGCGCGTGCCGGACCGGGAGTACCGGGACCACGTGCAGATGGTGTTCCAGGACCCGTTCGCCTCGCTGAACCCGTTCCACACCGTCGAGCACCACCTGGTCCGGCCGCTGCGGCTGCACGGCCTGCCGTCCGGGCCGGAGCAGGTGCGGGCGCTGCTGGACCGGGTGAGCCTGCCCGGCGAGCTGGCGTCGCGGCGCCCGCACGAGCTGTCCGGCGGGCAGCGGCAGCGGGTGGCGATCGCGCGGGCGCTGGCGCCGGGGGCGAAGGTGGTGGTGGCGGACGAGCCGGTGTCGATGCTGGACGTGTCGATCCGGTTGGGCGTGCTGAACCTGCTGGCGCGGTTGCAGCGCGAGGAGTCGCTGGCGGTCCTGTACATCACCCACGACCTGGCGACCGCACGGCACTTCTCGGACGACATTTTGGTGCTGTACAAGGGGAGGGTGGTGGAGCGGGGGCCCGCGGACGACGTGATCCTGAGCCCCAGGCACCCGTACACGAAGCTGCTGGCGGAGGCGGCCCCGAACCCGGAGGCGCGGGGGAGGGTGTTCACCGTCGACCAGGCGGAGGTGGAGCGCGCGGGCAGGGCGGCGGCCTACGACCACGTGACGGGGGAGTGGGAGGAAGTCGCCTAGGGGGTTGGTCGCGCCCGTCCTCGTGGGGGACGGGCGCGACCCCGCTGTTCAGGTGACGGAAGTTCACCTTTACCCCTTCGCGGGCACCCCCGGTGCACTCGACTTCCGGAGGTGGCGCCGTGAACCGCGGCTTGTTCGTGGGTGTGGTCGTGCTGGGCGTGCTCCTGGTCGGCGTCCTCATGCCGACCGCGAACGCGGGCGAACCGTCGGCGAACGGCGGCGCGATCTACACCGTGTTCCTGGCCGCGATCCTGGCGGGCACGATGCTGGGCACGTCCGACGAGCGGCGCTGAGCCGTCACTCCCACACGCGGGCCGACGCGGTGAACACCTCGGCCGCGCTCTGCACCGGAACCACGCACAGCAGCTGCCCGCCGGGCGCCCGCAACACGTGGCACCCCTCCCACACGGACACCTCCACGGCCCCGAGCCCGGTCAACCGGAGCACCTCGGCCGCGACGTCGTCCGTCTCGACGTCGACGTGGTAGCGGGCCTCGTCGTCGACCGCTTGGACGTCCAACGCGATCCCGTCCACGGCCCCGTCGATGGCCGTGAACTGCTCCTCCCCGGCAACCGGCCTGACCCGCCCACCGAGCGCGGAGGCCCAGAACCGAGCCGCGGGCCCCGCGTGCTCGGCGGGCACGTCGACGAAGATCGCGTACAACCGACTCCTGTGCATCCTCCCGACTACCCGACCCGCCGCGGAGTTCACCCGAAGCGGACGACGGGTACCCGAAGCGCCGTCGGGGCCGACCGGGGAGGGGCCGTGCGCCGAAGGCTGGGGCTGTTCGGGGGAACCGTGCTGTTATCCGGCTTGCTGCTGGGGGTGCTGCTGCCCACGGCCCGGGCGGGTCGGTGGGCGGCGGACGGCGAGGCGCTGTACGTGGTGGCGATCGCGGCGCTGATCGTGGGGACGGTCCTGGCGCTGACCGCGCCCCGGCGCTGACCGCAACCCACCGGAGATCGCCGCCTGCCTCGAACCCCTCGAAGCCTGGCGGGACGACCTGTCCACCAGCGCGACGAGAACGCCATCCGCACCCGCATCCGCGAGCTCCGCGCGGACCTCCACCGCATGGCCGAGCAGCGCACCACCACCGAACCGGGCTGAGGACCGCGCCGGGAGAACCTCCCCGACGCGGCCCCCGCCGACTCACACCGCCGTGGCCCGGATCAACACCAACCGCTCCGGATAGAGCACCGGAGCCTGCACCCCCATGACCTCCAGCGCCCGCCCCCCAACCCGAACCCCCTCCGGGGTCCACCAAGGCAGGGGGTTCCCCCAGTGGTGCGCGTTCCCGTCCGGCACGTCCCCCGGCGCCAACGGCCGCACGTGGTACTCCCGGTCCGCCGCCAACCCCGGCAACCGCACCGCCCCCGTCGGGTAGATCTCCGACGTCCCGTGCGCCACCACCGCGTACACCGCGTCCGACCCATCGCCCGCCACGACCCCGTGCACCTCGATCGCCGGGTCCGGGTGGTCCCCGTGCACCGACACCCCGGTGTGCAGCAGCCCCCGCAGCGACTTGTACAGCCCCACCCACTCCGTCAACCGCGCCCGGTCCTCCGCCGACACCCGCGTCAGGTCCGACTCGATCCCGAAGTGCCCGAACAGCGCCGTCCCCGCCCGGAAGTCCAGCTTGTGCAGCCGGTCCGTCGTGTGCGAGCGCCCGTCACCCACGTGCGAGCCCATCAGCTCCAGCGGGATCAGCAGGTTCGTCCACCGCTGGATGCGCTGCCGCTCCAGCGCGTCGATGCAGTCCGACGTCCACACCCGGTCCGTGCGCTGCAGGATCTCCAGGTCGATCCGCCCGCCGCCCGACGAGCACGACTCGATCTCCACCCCGGGGTGCCGCGCCCGCAGCTCGTCCAGCAGCCGGTACACGGCCAGCGTCTGCGCCCGCACCCCGGCTTGACCGCCAGGCTGGTGCCCGGCCTCCACGAGGTCCCGGTTGTGGTCCCACTTGAGGTACGCGATGTCGTACTCGCTCAGCAGCGAGTCCAACCGCTCCAGGATGTAGTCGTACGCCTTGGTCAGGTCCAGCACCTGCTGCTGGCGCGCCGCGCGCGGCAACCGCCCGCCGGTGGCCATGATCCAGTCCGGGTGGGCCCGCGCCAGCTCGGAGTCCTCGTTGATCATCTCCGGCTCGACCCACAGCCCGAACTGCAACCCCAGCCCGGTCACGTGCGAGACGATCGGCCCGAGCCCGTCCGGCCACACCTCGTCCGACACGTACCAGTCGCCGAGCCCGCGCTTGTCGTCGCGCCGCGACCCGAACCAGCCGTCGTCCAGCACGAACCGCTCCGCGCCGACCTCCGCCGCCGCGTCCGCCAGCGCCTTCAGCCGGTCCAGGTCGTGGTCGAAGTACACCGCCTCCCACGTGTTCACCACGACCGGCCGGGGCGAGGTCGGGTGGCCGGGGCGCGAGCGCAGGAACCCGTGGAACCGCGCCGACACCGAGTCCAGCCCGGCCGCGCCGTACGAGCCGTACTGCCACGGCGACTCGTACACCGCACCCGGCGCCAGCCGCCCCTCGCCCGCGAGCAGCAGCTCGCCGGACCCGAGCAGGGACACCGCGTGGAACGTGCGCTCGGCGAACGTCCGGTGGTTGCCCGACCAGGCCGTGTGCACCGCCCACACCTCGCCGCGCCGGTTCGCGAAGCCCTCGGTGCCCGCCGCCAGCACGTACGCCGTGTCGTAGCCGGTGCGCCCGGTCCGGTTCTCCCGCACCCGCAGGCCCTGGGTGAACCGGGTCCGCTGCGGGGCCCGCTCGCGCAGGTGGTGGCCGCTGAAGTCGAGCAGCTCCACCGCCTCGGCGGGCACCGGCAGCGCCAGGTTCAGCGCGTCCACGGTGAACACCGAGTCGCCGGTGTTCGTCACCCGCGCGCGCTGCCGCACCACGCCGGACGGCAGCAGTTCGACGAGCACCTCCGCGCCCAGCCCGGCGGTCTCGTCGACGGCGCGCACGACCACGCCGTCCCCGGAGCCCTCCACCCCGGTCACCCGGAGCGCCACCGAGAAGTCCGCGCCCTCCCGGTGCCCGACGAGGCCGGGGGTGCCGAGCCAGCCCGCCGACTGCTCGGGCAGCACGGACACCTCCACGTGCCCGTCCACCGAGTTGCCGATGGGCTGGCGCAGCGACAGCAGCCGCAGCGACTCCAGGTCGGGGTCGGGCCCCAGGTCCGCGCCCCAGTGCAGCACGCGGGGGAGGGTCCCTCCGGTCAGGTCGAGCACCAGGCTCACGCCCGCGGCGCGCAGGTGCCTCAGGTCCGCCACTGTGGTCTCTCCTCTGGCGAGTTACATCGTTGACTTACTTTAGTTGGCGGCGTAAGAATCGCCAGGCTTTCGCTCACCAGCACGCGACACCGCACACCGCCGGGAATGGAGTACCTCATGATCCGCCGAACGGTTCACGACGGGTGGCATTTGCGCGCGGTGGGCGGACCCGTGCCCGAGCACCTCGCGGACGCGACCGCGCCCGCCGAGGTCCCCGGCAGCGCCCACCTGGACCTCCTGCGCGCCGGGCTGATCCCCGACCCGTACCTGGACCGGAACGAGGCGGAGCTGGCCTGGGCGCACCGGGCGCGGTGGCGCTACGCGACGGTCCTCACCTCGGAGGCCGCGCGCGCGGGCGAGAAGGTGGAGCTGGCCTTCGACGGCCTGGACACGGTGGCGACCGTCGTGCTCAACGGGCACCCCCTCGGCTCCACCGCCAACATGCACCGAAGCTACCGCTTCGACGTCCGCGACGTGCTCAGGGACGGCGAGAACGACCTGGTGGTGGAGTTCGACTCCGCCCTGGAGCACGCCGAGCGGACCCAGGCCGAGCTGGGCGAGCGCCCCCGCGCCTACCCGCACCCGTTCAACGCGATCCGCAAGATGGCCTGCTCGTTCGGCTGGGACTGGGGCCCCGACCTGCAGACGGCGGGCATCTGGAAGCCGGTCCGCCTGGAGCGCTGGACCGGCGCCCGGCTCGCCGAGGTCCGACCGCTGGTGACCGTGGACCCGGACGGCACCGGGCGCGTCGAGGTGCACATCCGGCTCGACCGCGCCGGCGACGCCCCGAGCCTGCTCACCGCCCGCGTCGGCGACCACGAGCAGCGCGCCACCGTCGACGGCGACACCGCCGTGCTCACCGTCCTGGTCCCCGACGCCCCGCTGTGGTGGCCGGTCGGCTACGGCGAGCAACCGCTGCTCGACCTGGAGGTCGTCGCCGAGTCGGGCGACGAGCGCGACACCTTCACCCGCCGCATCGGCTTCCGCACCATCACCGTCGACACCGAGCCCGACGCCGACGGCACCCCGTTCACCTTCGTCGTCAACGGCGAGCGGGTCTTCGCCAAGGGCGCCAACTGGATCCCCGACGACCACTTCCTCACCCGCGTCACCCGCGACCGCCTGGCCCGCCGCGTCGACCAGGCCCTCGCCGCCAACCTCAACCTGCTGCGGATCTGGGGCGGCGGGATCTACGAGACCGAGGACTTCTACGACGTCTGCGACGAGCGCGGCGTCCTGGTCTGGCAGGACTTCCCGTTCGCCTGCGCCGCCTACGCCGAGGAGGGCGAGCTGCGCGCCGAGGTCGAGGCCGAGGCCCGCGAGAACGTCGCCCGCCTCACCCCGCACGCCTCCCTCGCGCTGTGGAACGGCAACAACGAGAACCTCTGGGGCCACGAGGACTGGGGCTGGAAGGAGCAGTTGGGCGAGCTGACCTGGGGCCTTGGCTACTACACCGACCTGCTGCCCGCGATCGTCGCCGAGCTCGACCCCACCCGCCCCTACTCGCCAGGCAGCCCGTACAGCCCCGGCGAGGCCCACCCCAACGACCAGGACCACGCCACCCGCCACGAGTGGGAGGTGTGGAACCGCGTCGACTACACCCGCTACCGCGACCACGCGCCCCGCTTCTGCGCCGAGTTCGGCTTCCAGGGCCCGCCCACCTGGCGCACCCTCACCGACTGGGTGCACGAGGCCGACGGTCCCATGACCCCCTCCTCGCCCGCGTTCCTGCTGCACCAGAAGGCCGACGACGGCAACGGCAAGCTCGACCGGGGCATGGAGCCGCACCTGCCGGTCCCCGAGTCCTTCGAGGACTGGCACTGGGCCGCCCAGCTCAACCAGGCCCGCGCCGTCGCGTTCGGCGTCGAGCACTTCCGCTCGCACTGGCCGCGCACGGCGGGCGCGGTCGTGTGGCAGCTCAACGACTGCTGGCCGGTCACCTCCTGGGCCGCCGTCGACGGCGAGGGCCGGGAGAAGCCGCTGTTCCACGCCCTGAAGCACGCGTTCGCGCCCCGGCTGCTGACCGTCCAGCCGCGCGACGGCCGCACCGCCGTCGTCGTGGTCAACGACACCGCCGAGCCCTGGGACGAGGACCTCGTGGTCCGCCGGATCTCGTTCGACGGGCACGAGCTGGCGACGACTACACTGCGGCTCGGGGTCGCCGCCCGCTCCACGTCCGTGGTCCAGCTGCCGGAGTCCCTGCTGTCAGCGGACAACCGGGAGGCCGAGGTCGTGGTAGCCACCGCGGGTGGGGTGCGCGCGCTGCACCTGTTCGCCGAGGACCGCGACGCCGCGCTCGACCCGTCCCCGCTCACCGCCACCGCGCACCGCGTCGACGGCGGCTACCGGGTCGAGGTCACCGCCACCGCGCTCGCCCGCGACGTCGCGCTGCTGGTCGACAAGGCCGCGCCCGACGCGCGCGTGGACGACCAGCTCGTCACGCTGCTCCCCGGCGAGCGGCACGCCTTCCACGTCACCACCTGCGCCGACCTGGACCCGTCCGCGCTGACCGACCCGCGCGTGCTGCGCACGGCCAACGCCCTGGTGGGTCGGTGACCGGAACACCCGGTGGGGCGTCGACCGGCGCGGTCGGCCTGGTGCTCGCCAGGCCGACCCGCCTGCTCGGCGTCGAGCCGTTCTTCATGGAGTTCATCGCGGGCATCGAGGAGCGGCTGGCCGAGCGCGACCTGTCGGTGCTGCTGCACGTCGTGTCCGCCCAGGACGCCGAGATCGCCGCCTACCGCAGGTGGGCGGCGCGCGGGCTGGTGGACGCCGTGGTCGTGGTCAACCGCACCGAGGACGACCGCCGACCCGCCGTGCTGCGCGAGGTCGGCCTGCCCGCCGTGCTGGTCGGCGAGCCCGACGGCGACCTCCCGGCCGTGCGCACCGACGACACCGCCCCGATCCGGGCCGCGCTGGAGCACCTGGTCGCCGCGGGTCACCGGGCCATCGCCCGCGTCACCGGCCCCGCAGGGCTGCTGCACACCCAGGCGCGCACCACCGCGCTGCTGGCGGCCTGCGCCGAGCACGGCGTCGTCCCCGCGATCGTCGAGGGCGACTACTCCGAGGAGTCCGGCGCGAAGCTCACCGCCGCCCTGCTGGAGCTGGACGAGCCGCCCACGGCCGTCCTCTACGACAACGACGTCATGGCCGTCGCCGGCCTGGGCGCGGCCAAGGAGCGCGGCGTCGAGGTGCCCGGCGGGCTGAGCATCATCGCCTGGGACGACTCGACCCTGTGCCGCCTCGCCACACCCGCGCTCACCACGATGAGCGTCGACGTCCACCGGTTCGGCGAGCTCGTCGCCGAGTCGGTGCTGGAGCTGATCGCGGGCGGCCCGGTGGCCGACCGCTGGTCGCCTGCGGCCGTCCTGGTCGCCAGGGAGAGCACGAAAGCCAGCCCCGCATAGGAGAACCATGTCCTACCTGCCGTCGTCGGACCGGTACGAGCGGACGCCCTACAGGCGCGTCGGCCGCAGCGGGCTCAAGCTGCCCGCCGTGTCGCTCGGCCTGTGGCACAACTTCGGCGACGACAAGGGGTTGGAGACCCAGCGCGCCATCCTGCGCCGGGCCTTCGACCTCGGCGTGACGCACTTCGACCTGGCCAACAACTACGGCCCGCCGCCCGGCTCGGCCGAGCGCAACTTCGGGACGCTGTTCGGCCAGGACCTGGCCGCGCACCGCGACGAGATCATCATCTCCACCAAGGCCGGCTACACCATGTGGGACGGCCCGTACGGCGACTTCGGCTCCCGCAAGTACCTGCTGTCCTCGCTGGACCAGTCGCTCAGCCGGATGAAGCTCGACTACGTCGACGTCTTCTACCACCACCGCCCGGACCCCGAGACCCCCATCGAGGAGTCCATGGGCGCGCTGGACCACGCGGTCCGCTCCGGCAAGGCGCTGTACGCGGGCATCTCCAACTACTCCGCCGAGCAGACCGCCGAGGCCGCGCGGGTGCTGCGCGAGCTGGGCACCCCGCTGCTCATCCACCAGCCCTCGTACTCGATGTTCAACCGGTGGAGCGAGGACGGCCTGTACGACGTGCTCGCCGAGGTCGGCGCGGGCAGCATCGCCTACTCGCCGCTGGCGCAGGGCCTGCTGACCAACCGGTACCTGGGCGGCGTGCCCGAGGGCTCGCGGGCGGCGGGCGGCAGCCCGTTCCTCAAGTCCGACGCGATCACCGAGGAGAAGCTGGCCAAGGTCAGGGCGCTGGGCGCCATCGCCGAGGGCCGGGGCCAGACCCTGGCGCAGCTGGCGATCGCGTGGGTGCTGCGCAACGCCACGTCCGCGCTGGTCGGGGCGAGCAGCCCGGAGCAGCTGGCGGACAACGTGGCCGCGGTGGGGAACCTGGAGCTCTCCGCCGACGAGCTGGCCGAGATCGAGAAGCACCTCTGACGGGGCGGGCGCGGGGGTCGTCGCGGCCCCCGCGCCCCGCGCCTCACGTCAGCCGCGTCCTCCGGAACGCCTCCAGGCCCGCGAGCGGCGCCGCGTACGGCTGCTCGTCCGCCGCGTAGCCCGCGCCCAGCAGGTACACCGGGATGCTGCCGATGTTGTCCAGGCCGATCCTGCGCGCGAGCGCCTCGTCGTAGAACGCGCCCGTCTGCAGCGGGCCCAGCCCCAGCGCGGTCGCGGTCAGCGCGAATGTCTGGCCGAGGTGGCCCGCGTTGAGCAGGCTCACCCGGTAGGAGCGCGGCAGCTCGTACTTGCTGCTCATCCGGTCGATCACGGACGCCAGCACCACGGTGAACGCGACCGAGCCCACCCACGGCTGGTCCGTGCCGAGGTGCGTCATCTCGTCCCTGGTGAGACCGGGCGAGACGAGCTCGAGCGAGTGCTCGCGCAGGTTGTAGTGGTAGAAGCCGGGGGACAGGCCCTCCACGGCCAGCACCCCCACGTACGCGTCGAGCTCCTGGCGCGAGCCGCCCGCCGGGCTGGTGCGGCGGAACAGGGCGCTGCGGCCGGAGTCGATGAAGTCGGTGGGGCCGAACGTGGTCACCAGCAGCGCGGCCAGCGTCGCCAGCGGCACCGGGTCCCCGGTGAAGTCGCGGACCGTGCGGCGGGCGTACAGCGCCCTGCCCAGCGGCACGTCCAGCTCGGCGGGCACGCGCGGCAGCAGCACCCGCTCGGCCTCCGGGTACTCGGTGAACACCCGGTGCTGCGGACCGGCCGCGTCCGCCGTGTCGTTCCTGGCCTGCTCCCTGGCCTGCTCGCGGTCGGCGGGCAGCCTCTCCGCGTCGATCTGCGTGCCGTAGTGGAAGAACGGCGCCTCGGGGGCCCACGTCTCCCAGGTGCGCGCGGCCAGCTCGTCCCGCTCGGCCTCGTCGCTGTCCTCGACCAGCAGGGCGCCCGCCTCGCGCAGCGCCTCCACGGCCTCGGCCACGGTGTCGGGCGTGAGGTGGTCCAGCTCCTCGGTCGCCTTGGCCGCCTCCACCCACGAGTCGAACGCCGACAGCACCTCGGCGGCCACCGGGTGCAGCGCGGTCGGCGTGCCGCCCAGGTAGGGGTGCACGACGAACTCGTCCTCGTGCCAGTAGCAGGTCAGGCTGTGGGCGCGGCGCAGGCGCATGACACCTCCAGGGCGGGAAAGGGGAGGGGCCGGACCCGCTCGTGGCGGGCCCGGCCCCTGGGCGTCACGGCTGGTCGCCGTTGTACCAGTAGTAGAAGTTCGGCTGGTTCGACCGCTCAAGGCGGATGACCGGCCTCGCCTTCATCGAGATCTTGCGCATGATCGTCACCTCCTCCGGAGTTCCGTCGTGCCCAGGGTGGATGCCCCTGCAGAACGGGAATCCACATCGGACTCGACTCTCCCCTCCATCCAGCGACGACTTCATGCCCGTCCCAGTCACGTGCAACGCGTGCAGGGTCCTCCGATGGTGGCCACTTGGGGCAGCCGCGCCGGGAAACGCCGTCGTCGGGCGGGTGCTCGAAGCGCGGGACCCTCGCGCGCGCCGTTGAGCGCTCGGGTCCCGCGCCCGCCCGATCTGGCCGCCGCTGGAATCTCCAGACCGGAACCTGCCGCGTCCGCGATCGCGGTGGGAAGAATGGTGGCGAGGTATTTCCGCGGCTCGACGCTAGCGCAGTTCGGAGGTATCGGACAATCCTCATTCCGGCTGGCGCCCTGGGTGGCGCGTCGAATTTCCCGGGAACGCGGTCGAACGCGGTCGAACGCCCTGGGGCGGGAAGAGGTTTCCCGGTTGAATTGATTCCGGGTCACCCCGAACGCGGCGTGCCCACCGGAAAAACCCCTCGCCCGCGAGCGCCCGGTGCTGCTAGCGTCCCGGCAGGACTTCGAGTGGAAGGGGGCGGGTCATGACCGTGTTGGCCGTCGTTGCCGCGCGCCTCGACCCCGCCCGCCGCCCCCTGGGCTGACGCCTCCCGCTCGATCGCGGAGGCGCCCCTCGGGGCGGAGACCCCCTCCACGACCAGGAGTCACGCGTTGTCCACCGCATCCCCGCTTGCCCGCTACGGCTGGGACGAGCGCTTCGCACCCCGCACCACCGACCTCGTCCCCGGCCGCGTCGTCCGCGTCGACCGGAGCGCCTGCGAGGTCGTCACCGGCGACGGCAGGCGGTCCGCCCGCGTCCGCCGGGGCCTCGAACCGTGCACCGGCGACTGGGTCGGCCTCGCCGAGGACGGCTTGCTGGCCGAGGTCCTGCCCCGGCGCACCGCGCTCGTCCGGGGCTCCGGCGGCGCCCCGCAGGTCCTGGCCGCCAACGTGGACGTCGTCGCCGTCGTGGTGTCGCTGTCCGCGCGCCTCGCGCTCGGCCGCGTCGAGCGGCTGCTCGCCCTCGCCTGGGAGAGCGGCGCGCGACCGGTCGTCGTGCTCACCAAGGCGGACCTGAGCGCCGACGTCGCCGACGTCGCCGACGAGGTGTCCGCCGCCGCACCGGGCGCCCCGGTGGTCGCGGTCAGCGCCACCGACGGCTCCGGGCTCGACCCGCTGCGCGCCGAGCTGTTCGGCGGTTCCGGCCCCGCGGCCACCGCCGTGCTGGTCGGACCGTCCGGCGCGGGCAAGTCCACCCTGGCCAACGCCCTGCTCGGCACGTCCGCGCTGGCCACCGGGGACGTGCGCGCCTCCGACGGCAAGGGCAGGCACACCACCGTCCGGCGCGAGCTGCACGCCCTGCCCGGCGGGGGAGTGCTGATCGACACGCCGGGGCTGCGGGCGGTGGGGCTGCACGCCGCCGACGAGGGCGTGCGGCAGGCGTTCGCCGAGGTCGAGGAGCTGGCGCGGTCGTGCCGGTTCGCCGACTGCGCGCACGTCGCCGAGCCGGGGTGCGCGGTGCTGGCCGCCGTGGACGACGGCGGGCTGGAGCGGCGCAGGGTCGACAGCCTGCACGAGCTGCGGCGCGAGAGCGAGTGGCTGGCCAGCCGGACCGATCCCCGGCTGCGGGCCGAGCGGCGCGGCGCGGAGCGGGCGATGAGCAAGGCCCAGCGGCGGATGTACCGGGAGCGGGGCGGCTGGGGCTGATCGACCGGGCCTGGTCGACCGGGCCTTGTCGGCCGGAGCCGCACGCGCGCGTGTGCGTGCGGCCCCGGTCGGTTGTTCAGCGCTGCCCGGTCCTCAGTGCTGCCCGGTCCTCAGGCCGGGCAGCACCTCGGCCGCGATCGCCTCCACCACCGACTCGTCACCGGCGAACACGCCCTCGTCGCGCGGCCACGGCGCGGCCAGGTCCGTGAACCCCAGCTCACCCGCCCGGCCGACGAAGTCCCGGTAGCACTCGACGCTGGAGGTCGACAGCACCGGCGCCATGTCGCTCTGCAGGTGCCGCTCCAGGTGGTCGCGCGGCAGCCCGGCCGCGTCGAGCACGTCGTCGAGCCGCCCGGACAGCTCGCGCAGCGAGCCCCACCAGACCGCCAGGTCGTCGTTCGGCAGCCCCGTGGTCACCCAGCCCCGCCCGAACCGGGCCGCCAACCGCATCCCCTTCGGGCCGTTGGCCGCCACCACGAACGGCGGCCGGGGCCGCTGGACGCAGCCGGGCACGTTCCGCGCGCCCACGGCGGTGTAGTGATCGCCCGCGTGGTCGACCCGGTCGGTGGTGAGCAGGCGGTCCAGCAGCTCCACGAACTCGGCGAACCGCCGGTGCGGGCTCGTCGCGGGCGCGCCGAGGACGTTCGCGTCGTACCCGCCCATGGCGCCCGCCCCGACGCCCAGGGTGAACCGGCCGTCCGACACCTCGTCCAGCGTGGTCACGTCGCGGGTGAACGGCACCGGGTGGCGGAAGTTCGGCGAGGCCACCAGCAGGCCGAGCCTGATCCGCGAGGTCGCCTCGGCGGCCAGCGCCAGCGTCGGCACCGCGGCGTACCAGGCGTGGTCGGCCAACCTGCCCCAGGCCAGGTGGTCGAACGTCCAGGCGTGGTCGAACCCGTACTCCTCGGCCGCCACCCACCTGGGCCGCGCCTCGGCCCACCGGTGCTCCGGCAGGATCGTGATGCCGACCCGCATGGACGTCCCCCTCGCCTCTGAACAGTTTCCGCGTTCAATCGAACATTCTCACCGTTCGATTGTCAACGGTCCCGGCTCACCTCCGCTCAGTCCGCTGCTGCCCGGCCCACTGCTGCTCGGCCCCACTGCTGCCCGGCCCGCTCGCCGCTCAGTCCGCCACGGCCCAGTGCAGCTCGGTCCGCAGCTCGGCGGGGTCCATCTCGGGCGACGGCTCGGTGGTGTACACCTCCCACCGCGTGGTCGAGGGGCTCACCCCGCGCGCCCCCATCCACGCGGCCAACCGCTTCCAGGACTCCTCCAGCTCGTCGAACGCCCCGACGTGCGTGAGCTGCGCGACCAGCCCGCCCGGCACCTCGCCCGGCACGACGTCCCCCTCCGCCTCGATCCCGGAGCCGACCGGGAACCCGACCTCCAGCGCCAGCGCGCCCTCCCGCCCGTGCGTGCTCGCGTCCCGGTACAGCCCGAACGCCGCCCCGACCGGCATGACGCCCTGCTCGGCCAGGACCCTCCGGAGCTGCTGGAACGAGGTGTCGAAGAAGTCGCGCACCTCGGCGAACCCGATCACCCCGCGCACCACCGCGGTCGTCGTCGGCGTCAACTCGACCAGTTCCGGCTCGGTGCCCATCTGTCGTCCTCCTGCTGCTCCGCCGCTCTTCGGTCCCGGTCATCCTGCCGGTCGCCGCGCCCCTTGTGTCCGATTTATCCACCTGAACGAGTGACGCGAACTCCCCTTGACCCCGCCCCATCCCCGGTGTTGACTAACCAAGTGGTTATCTAACCACCCGGTTACCTCCCTGGTGATCGGCGGCCCCACGCGGGCCGATCCGCTCAAGCCGACGCCCAGCGCCGACGAGCCCACCGAGGAGCACGCGCATGTCAGGCACGCCGTCCCCGACCTCCCCCGCCTCTCCCACGTCCTCCGCATCCTCCGCCCCACCCCTGACAACGGCCGCCGACCGCCGCACCGAGATCACCACCCCGAGCGACCTCGCGTTCGCCATCGCCAGGGAGTTCGACGCCCCGCGCGAGCTGGTGTTCGCGGCCTTCACCGAGCCCCGGCACGTCTCCCGCTGGCTGCTGGGCCCCGACGGCTGGTCGATGCCGGTGTGCGAGATAGACCTGAGAGAGGGCGGCGCGTGGGAGTACCGGTGGCGCAGCGATGCCGACGGGGCCGAGTTCGGCATGTCCGGGCGCTACCGCCTGGTGGACCGGCCGCGCCGGCTGGTCAACACCGAGGTGTTCGAGGGTCAGGAGTCGGTGGTGACCACGGAGTTCGCCGAGATCGGCGCCCGCCGCACGAGGGTGGTGCAGACCTCCGTCTTCCCCAGTCGGGAGCTGCGGGACGCGGTCCTGGCCAGCGGCATGGAAGGGGGAGTCAGCACCAGCCACCACCGGCTGGCCGGATTGCTCCCCCTCCTGGCGGAGGGGGCCTGATGGGGTGAGTCGCGCTGATCGGTGCTGATTCTCGTTGATTCCGTTATTCCGCGATTCTGCGTCCGTGACGTCGGCAATTCCACTATATTCCAATATTGTCTACCTGGAATTGCCCGGCACTGGAACTGAAGGTGGTGGTCAACCGGGTGCATTTCGTGTCATGCTCCGACCGTGATCCCCCGCTTTTCCCCACGTGGCACGTGGATTTCCGGGACCGATGTGGTGGGCGTGCCGGAGGAGCTCCGGGAAGAAGGCGCGTTCCTGCCGTACCCGTTGTTCTCCGAGCCGTCGCTGAGCGGTCCCGCCATGCGCGAGTCCGCGCTGGCCGAGCACAGCCTGGGCAGGCTCGACGAGGCGTCGGGCCGCTTCGCCGAGCTGTCCGGCTTCGCGCACGCCACGAGGGTCCGCGACGCGTGCGCGTCGGCGGGGATGGCCGGGTACCCGGTGGCGCTGCGCGAGGCGCTGGCGGTGTCCCTGGACCCGCGTCACGGCGCCCCGGAGCAGGTGGTCGTGCCCCACCTGCTCGGGGTCGAGCTGGGCTTCGCCAAGGTGGCGCAGGGGGCCGACACCTGGGACCCGGACCTGCTGGGCGAGGTGGCCGCGGCGCTGACCGGTCGCGACCACCGCCCGGACGAGCCGCTGCGCCGTGGGCAGGGCTGGCTGGGGCCGAGTCGAGAACGGGCGTGGCTGCTGACGCCGACGAGCGCGCACCTGGTGGGCGCGCTGGCCCAGTGGACGGTGTGGGTGCAGGCGAAGCCCGCCCTCCCCAGGGTGGCCCGCCTGGCGCTGGCGCACCTGCAACTGGAGCTGCTGCAACCGTTCGCGGTCCCGGACGGTCACGTGGCGCGCCTGTTCACCATGCTGGAGCTGGTGCGCGAGGGGATGCTGCGCGCCTCGGTGCTGCCCCTGTCGGTGTGGCTGGACCGCGCGGGCGACGAGTACCGCGAGCAGGTCAGGCACGTGGTGCGGACCGGCGAGCACGGCCCGTGGGTGGAGTTCTTCGCGCGGGGCGTCCGCGAGCTGGCGGACGCCCAGGTGAACCTGCTGGCGAACCTGGAGTCCCTGGCGGCGGCCTACCGCACCAGGTTCCCCGAGGGCAGCAGGCTGGCCAGGGTGGCCGCTTCCCTGCTCGGCTTCCCGGCGGTCGACCACCCGACCCTGCGCGAGGCCGAGGGCCTGAGCGTGAAAGGCGTGACCCTGCTGACGGACCGCCTGGTGGCCGAGGGCGTCCTGTACCCCTGGGAGTCCAGGCGCTACCGCAAGGTCTTCCTCTGCCCCGAAGCCCTAGCCCTCCTCCGCCCATGACCGCTAAGCCCGCCCCGAAGGGCCATCACCGCCACCGGTCACCCCGGTCACCCCTGCCCACCTGTCCCGGTCCCACCGCTCCCGCCGCTCCCGCTGGCCGGGCGCTCCCGGCACTCCCGCCGAACCCGTCGCAGGTAGTGCGCAGCGTCCCGCTCCCGCCCCACGGCCGCGAGCACCCAGGCCATCCGCCTCAACCCGGCGACGACCCGCCAGTGCTCCCCGGAGAGCACGGCGATCTCCAGCTCCTCCTCGGCGCACTCCAACGCCCAGTGCCCCCGCCCGTCGGCAAGGTGCGCCACACTCCGCCGCCGCAAGGCGACGACCTCATCCCCAAGCCCCGAACCCCCGCACCCACCGCAGTCCCCACCCGCGTAGTCCCCACCCGCGCAGTCCCCACCCGCGTAGTCCCCACCCACGCAGTCCTCACCCACGCAGTCCCCACCCGCGCAGTCCTCGGTGCCCCCACGCCCTGCGCCGTCCACACCGCTCACGCCACCGACACCGCTCACGCCACCGACGCGAGCTCTCACAATCCCGCAGGCGCAGCCAATCCCGCCCGCATCGGACTTCCCCGAACCGTCCGAGCAGTGCCCCTCATTCCGACCGTGCCCCTCATTCCGGCCGCGCCACTCATTCCCCGCATTCCGGCGGTCCGACTGGTGGCGATCGTTCGGGATGTTCACGTCCTCCGGAACGTCCGCGCTCACTGCTCGCCGCGAACGACCTCGAACAGGTCGTGGAACTGCATCGGCGCCAATGCGACCAGGGCGCCGCCGATGAACGCGGGGCCGGGCTGGAGGTCGCCGCTGAGCACGCGCGTCACCGTGGACCGGTTCACGTCCATCGCCTTGGCGAGCGCGTAATCGGACCCGTAGCCCGCCAGTCGCGCCGCTTTCGCGAAAGCCTCGTCCCGGAGTTTGATCGTGTTCGGCATTGGCCGCCTCGTGCATTGTTGTGCCCGCGCAACGTTCGTTGCCCCAATTCGAACCTAGACGTTCCGCAGTGCCCGACGCAACGCGCGTTGTGTCAGCAAAACGACCCCAAAGGGGGAGTGCGCCTGGACAACGTTGCGTGTGCACACATAACGTTCCGCGGGTGACCGGAAATCAGAGCGCTCCTTCTCCGTGGTGGGACTACGTCGAGCGAAACCTGGAGTACCGGAACCTGACGACGGGCGACCTGGCCCGCGAGGTGAACGTCGACCGCAGCCGCCTGACCGCGTGGCGCAAGGGCGCGAAGATCAGCATCCCCACGGCCCGCGCCATCGCGCGCCTGTTCCAGGTGAGCGTCTTCGAGGTCCTGGTGGCGGCGGGAATGCTGACCCAGCAGGAAGCCGACTACCAACCCGCCAGCACCGACCCGGCCGACCTCAGCGACGAGCAGCTCATCGCGGAACTCCGCAGGCGCCTCAAGCAGCGCGCCGAAACCGAGCCCCCCGCCACCGAGCCCTCCGCCACCGAGCCCTCCGCCACCGAGCCCCCCGCCGACTAGCGCCCCAACCGACACCCCGTCGCCGACTAGCGCCCCAACCAACGCCCCGCCCGCCGCCGACGGTCGACAATCCGCGCCCGCCGTCGGTGGACCGTGCCCCGCCATTGGCGGGCCGGGCCCTCACTGCCGGCGGGCCGCGCCTCCACCGCGGCCGACCGACGCCCCGCTGCCGACGCCCCGCTGCCGACGCCCCGCGCCCCGGCCGCCTGCCGCTCCCCACAGCCCCGGCCATCACCGTCCAAAAGTGACACCACACACGCTCTACCAGCGGTTTTGGTCATTTTTGTTGCACAAGCGCAACGACTATTCCAAAAGATTCCCCACAAAAACCAATCCAAGTCACCCGTCCCGAACCACCCCACCACGGGACGTCACCCCGGCAAAGCCGTCAGCGCCCGACCGGACTTCCCGGTCGGGCGCTGACAATGCCCGTGCTCACCCGGACCGGTGATCACCCCGCCTCGGTCCGCCTCCCCGCCTCGGTCCGCCTCCCCGCCTCGGTCCGCCTCCCTGCTCCGGTCCACCTCTCCGCTCCGGGCCACGTCCCCTCAGCGGCCCGCCTCCTCCTCCCCTCCACCGCAAGGCCCCTCACCGGGCGAGCAGCGCCCGGATCGCCCCCACGACCTCCCCCGGCGCCTCCTCCGCCATGAAGTGCCCGCATCGCACGGTCCGGTGCTCCAAGTCCTCCGCCCACCCCCGCCACACCCCGGCCGCGTCGAACCCGAGCTCCGCCCCCCAGTCCTGCTGCACCACCCCGACCGGCATCCGCAGCCGCCGCCCTGCCGCCCGGTCCGCCTCGTCGTGCGCCACGTCCACCCCCGCCGTGGCCCGGTAGTCCGCCACGATCGACGGCACCGCCTCCCGGCTGGCCCGCAGGTACTCGGCGCGCACGTCGGCCGGGATCGCCGCGGGGTCGTTCGCCCACACGTCCAGGAAGTGCCCGAAGAACTCGTCCGCCGCCCCGCTGATCATCGCCTCGGCCAGCCCGGGCCGCTGCGCCATCAGGAACAGGTGGAACCCCACCGCCGCGCCCCGTCCCCGCAGCACCTCCCACGACTCCACCGTGGGCAGCACGTCCAACACCCCGAGGTGGGTGACCACGTCCGGGTGATCCAGCCCGGCCCTGATCCCGACCAGCGCGCCCCGGTCGTGCCCGACCACCGCGACCCGCTCGTGCCCCAGCTCGCGGGCCAGCGCCACCACATCCCGCGCCATGACCCGCTTCGAGTAGTTCTCCCCGTCGTCGGCGGGCTTGTCGCTGGCCCCGTACCCCCGCAGGTCAGGGCAGATCACCGTGTGATCCGCAGCGAGGTCGGCCGCGACGTGCCGCCACATCAGGTGCGTCTGCGGGAACCCGTGCAGCAGCACCACGGGACTCCCCGTCCCACCCACCGCAACGTGCAACCGCACACCCTCCGCCACCGCGACCCGCTGCTCGGTGAACCCCGGAAGAACCATCTCGCCCACTCCTCAACCACTCGCTGTCGAATGCCCCTCCACCGTCACCCACCCCGATCAGCGCCGGATCAGCACGCGATCAGCGCCACCCACCACACCCCCCGCCCGCGGCACTAGGTTGTCCACCGATGGTGAGCTTCGCCGTGCTGGGCCCCCTGCGGGCAGAACTGGACCGCGGACCCGCGGACCTCAAGGGCCCCCGCCACCGCGCGGTGCTGGCCAGGCTGCTGGTCGCGCGCGGCCGAACCGTCCCCCTGGACACCCTGGTCGCCGACCTCTGGGACGACGCCCCACCCCCGAGCGCGCGCGGCGCCGTCCAGACCTTCGTCGGCGACCTGCGCAAGGCCCTGGAACCGGACCGCCCACCCCGCACCCCACCCCACCTGCTGGTCACGGTCGCGAACGGCTACGCGCTGCGCACCGACAACACCGACGCCCACCACTTCGAGTCCGCCGTCCACCAGGCCAAGTCCGCCCCACCACCCCGAGCCCGAACCCTGCTCACCAGCGCCTTGGCCCTCTGGCGCGGCCCCGCGTACGCCGAGTTCGCCGACCACCCCTGGGCACTGGCCGAGTCGACCGCCCTGGAAGAGCTCCGCCTCCTGGCCGTGGAACGCCTGGCCGAGACCGCCCTGTCCCTGAACGCCCCCGCCGACGCCATCCCACCCCTCACCCGGCACGCCGCGTCCCACCCGCACCGCGAGCACGCCGCCCACCTCCTGGCGCTGGCCCTCTACCGCACCGGCCGCCAGGGCGAGGCCCTGGAAACCCTGCGCCGCACCAGATCCGCACTCCGCGCCGACCTGGGCGTGGACCCCGGCGAACCCCTGCGCGCCCTGGAAGCCGACATCCTCGCCCAGTCCCGAACCCTGCTCCCCCCGCCGCGCCCCGCCACCCCGCCGCGCCCCGCCATCCCGCCCCGAACCGCCACCCCGCCCCGAACCGCCACCCCACCCCTGTTCGGCCGCGAGGAAGAACTGGCCACCCTCACCCGAGCCGCCACCGAGGCCGTCAGAACCCACCGCCTCCACCACGTCCTCGTCTCAGGCGCAGCGGGTTCCGGCAAATCCGCCCTGACCGAAGCACTGGCCACCCACCTGCGCGCCGAGGGCTGGTCCACCGCCACCACCACCTGCCCCGACCTCCCCGGAACCCCGGCAGCCTGGCCGTGGACCGCACTCCGCACCCACCTGGGCCTCCCCCCGGAACCCGACCGCACCCCCCGCTTCACCACCCTCCGCACCCTGTCCGCCCACCTGTCCAAGTCCTCGCCCACGCTCCTGGTCCTGGACGACCTGCACCAGGCGGACGAGGACACCCTCGCCCTGCTCACCGCCCTCCCGCCCGAGGCGGGCCCAACCCTGGTCGTCGGCACCCACCGGGCCACCGACATCCCGCCCACCCTCACCGCCGCGCTGGCCCGCCTGGCCCGAACCACCCCGACCCGCCTCTACCTCTCCGGCCTGGACGAGCAGGCGGTGGCGAACCTGATCGCCACCCACCGCCCCCCGACGCGACGAGCGACCAGGTCCATCCACACCAGGAGCGCGGGCAACCCGTTCCTGGCCCACGAACTGGCCAAGCTGTGGGCGACCGAGGGCGACGAGGCCCTGCGCACCGTCCCCGCAGGCGTCCGAGACGTCCTCCTGCACCGCCTCTCCGCCCTCCCGGAACCCGCGGGAACCCACCTCCGCCAAGCCGCCGTCCTGGGCCGCGAGGTCGACCTCGCGATCCTCGCCGAGCTGGCGGGCGAAGACGTCCTGGACTCGATCGAGTCCGCGATCACCGCCGGTTTCCTGACAGAGCACGACGCAGACCACGTCCACTTCACCCACGACCTGGTCCACGAGACCGTCCGAGCCGACACCACGGCCCCCAGACGCGCCCGCTGGCACGTGGCCGCAGCAGAAGCCGTAGAGCGCGCCACCCCGGACGAACACGAACGCATCGCCCACCACCTGCTGGAGGCAGCCACAAGAACAACGGCCGCCAAAGCCGCTCACCACGCGTCCCTGGCCGCAACCAGGGCCGAACACCGCTCGGCCCCGCACGAGGCGGCAAGGCTCTGGCGCGCCACGATCAACTCCCTGGACCACTCCCCAACCCCACACCCCCAAGCCCGCCTGACCGCCGTGATGGGCCTGGTCCGAGCCCTGGCCGTGACCGGCGACCTGGCCGCAGCCCGCGAACACCGAGCCGAAGCAGTCCACCAAGCGGAGTCCCTCCCCGACCCAGTCCACAGGGCACGCGTAGTCGGCTCCTTCGACGTCCCAGCCCTGTGGACAACCCCCGATGACGACGCCCTCTCCGCGACTCTGGCCGCGTCAGCCAACCGAGCCCTGACCTCCCTCCCCGCCACCTACCAGGCCGAACGAGCCCGCCTCCTGGTGACCATCGCGATGGAACGAAGGGCAGACCCAACCCACGAGGCGTCCCAAGCCGCGCAGGAGGCCGAACGCATAGCCAGATCCCTGGCCGACCCCACCCTCCTAGCGCTGTCCCTGAACGCCCGCTACCTCCAGACCTTCCACCGGGCAGGCCTGGCCCCAGCCCGCAAATCCCTGGCAGAGGAACTCCTCACAGTCACCTCCGCCCAACCCGACCTGGTCGCCTTCGAGGTCCTGGCCCACCTACTCCTGATCCAGTCCTCAGCGGCCCTGGCAGACCTCCCCACCGCAGACCACCACGCCACCCGCGCAAACCACCTGGCAACCCGGAACGACCTCCCCCTGGTAACCCCGTTCACCGACTGGTACCAGGCCCTCCGCCTATCCCTGACGGGCCACAAGACCAAGGCCGAAGCCGCCTACCGGGCAGCCGCCCCGAAGCTCACGGAAACCCACCTCCCCGGCCTGGCCCCCGGCCTCCTCTCCCTGGCCCTGCACACCCTGGGCGTCCCCCAACCCACCCCGGACTGGGCCACGAACCAACCCTGGACCGCCCCCACAACCCACCACATCCCCAAGGCCCCACACGACCACCTCTACGAACTGAGAACCTGCCTGCACGCACAAGCAGCCCTGTCCAGACCCACCAAGAACCACGAGGAACTGACCGAACTCCACAACGCCCTGGCCCCAGCGGAAGACGAACTGGCAGGCGCCACAACGGGCCTGGTCTCCCTGGGCCCAGTAGCCGCCTACCTGGCAGACCTCTCCCAAGCCCTGGGCGACCTCAAAGAGGCAACGCGCCTACGCGCCAAAGCAACCACCCTCACCACCCGCCTGCGCACCGCCTGACCGCGCCAGGCCCGCACCGCCCCCAGGCGGAAAACCCCCACTTTTCTCCGCGAACCCCGTTTTTCGACGGAGTCCCACCCCCGCCACCGCTGCAACGCTCTCCCCACCTCGGCCCGCTCCCCACCAAAACCGAGCCCCCGCAGCAGTGAGAGGCGCGACGCCCTCCGCCCGACGAACGGAGCACCCCCGTGACCAGCGCACTCGACGAGCCGTTGCTGCACAACACGAACACGGCGCAGGACAACGCCCGCGTCGACCAGCAGATCGGCTTCCAGATCGGCGACACCACCATCCACCACGACAAGCGCACCTACCACGTCAACCACGGCGACCCGCCCGAGCGCAGGCACGAGGTGGCCCGCAACTTCCTCGACGGCGGCACGCCCCGCCGTGCCGAGGACCTGCTCGGCGCGCTCGTCGCGGACGGCTGGGGCACCGCCGAGCGCGCCTACCTGCACGCCCTCGCGATCCTGAGCGAGCGCTCCCTCGGCGAGCTGTCCGGGGAACCCCTGGAGCGCCTGAAGGAGGCCCGCAACCTCAGGCGCAAGTGCCCGGAGGACGGGTGGACGCGGGCGTTCGACGTGCTCTGGGCCCTCCTGCGCTGGGCCAGGGACGACTACCGCACCCCCGCCACCGCCGCCGTCGCCGACCTCCCGCTGGAGCGCCAGGAGGAGATCTCCCGCCACCTGGACGTCCTGCTGCGCGGCGCCGCGCAGGAGTGGCGGGCCGCCGACCTGCGCGCCCACCTGGCGGCCGAGCGCACCGACCCGGCCCGCGCCGCCCGGTCCGAGAAGTTCTTCGAGGCCGTCCCCGCGCCGCCGAGGCCCCACGTCCCCGCCGTCTTCTCCGGCGTCCCGGCCCACCGCCTGTGGGCGCTGCTCGGCGCAGCCGGAACCGCCGGGTCGCTCCTGCTCGCCGACCTCCCGCCCCTGGCCCACCCGCTGCTGCTCGCGGGCGGTTTCCTGGTGGTGCGCAACGGGATCACCGTCGAAGCGGACCGCCTCCTGCGCGCGTCCGACCGCGCCACCGGCGAGCCCGCCCGGAACACGAAGTTCGCCAGGCGGGTCGGCAACCTCGTCGACCGCCTCTACGCCGAAGCGGGCCCCGAGCGGGGAACCCCGGCCGCCCAGCACTGGGCGCGGAGCACCAAGCGCGCCAGGACGAGGCTGCGGAACCGGCTCGCCCGCAGCCACCACGGCGGCGTCGAACCGGCCTCGCTGCGCTGGCTCGTCCGCTGGCACGCCGAGCGCGAGCGCGACGGCCGCCACCCCGACGACCGCCACCCGGACCGCCCCGACCCGTCCCGAGCCCGCCTGCTGCGCCTGACCGGCGCCCTCCTCGCGCTCCTCGGCCTGGTCACCGCCCCGCACGCCGCGCTCCCGCTGGCGCTGGCCGGTTCCCTGCTCCTGGCGGCCGTCACCCGCCTGGCCGCCCCGCACGCCGCCAACCGCGCCGTCCGCGCCGAAGCGGACGCCCTGCACGCCGAGGAGCTCGCCGAGCACCAGCGGTGGTCGGCGCACCTGGCGGACCGCCCCACCGACGCGCAGGTCGCCCGCTGGCACGCGCTCGACCGGTTCCACCTGGTCTCCGACGTGATCAACCGGTTCGGCCTGCGGCGCGACCAGGTCGTCCAGCACGTGGTGCTGACCGAGTGCGCGCCCGGCGCCCGCAGGGGCAGGCTGGAGAACGGCCCGCCCCGCTACTCCGCGTACCTCGTGCGCATCCTCCTGCTGACCCGCAAGGGGGTCCGGCTGATCCGCCTGCACCTGGACGCGCACACCGGCGAGGCGCGCAACGAGGAGCGCTTCCTGTTCCGCTACGACGCCGTCGTCTCCGCGAAGGTCACCGAGAAGGGCGTGCGCGCCACCGCCGCGGACGACGAGGAGCGCACCGACGTGGAGGACCTGCGCAGCCGGGTGTTCACGCTCGTCCTGTCCAACAACGAGTCCATCGCCGTGCGGGTCGACGCCAGCGCGTCCGGCGAGGACCCGGAGGCGCTGGTGGAGGCCGCCTACGAGACGTCCGGGATCGAGAACGCCCTGCCCCTGCTGGAGTCCATCGCCGCCGAGGGCGAGGACTGGATCGAGCACGAGCGCGAGCGCAGGCGCCAGTGGACCCGCGACTGGGACGAGGACTGAGCCGCCCCGCGCCCGCCGCGGCCCCGGTTCGCGCCGCCTGCCTGCGACCGGCCCTTCCCCCGCTGCGCCACGCGGCCCTTGGCACCCCCGGAGCGGATCACTAGCGTCCCAGGGGAAGCGTCCGGTTCCGCCGAGGTGGGGGAGACCACCGATGCGCCGCACCCCGCTCCTGGCCGCACTGCTCCTGCTGCTCGCGCCCGCCCCGCTCCCCGCCCCCGCCGCCCCCGCCGCGTCCGCGTGGTTCGACGGCGGCGAGGTCAGACCGGTCGGCGGGGCCTTCCGGGACGAGCACGGGCGCGAGGTGGTGCTGCGGGGCTTCAACGTCTCCGGCACCGCCAAGCTCGCCGAGTACCGGGGGCTGCCGTTCCCGAACGTCCAGGCCGCGCGGGACTCCGCCGCGGCGCTGCGCAGGTTGACCGGCGCCAACGCGGTCCGGTTCCTGGTCACCTGGGCGTGGTTGGAGCCGGAGCCGAGGCGGATCGACCAGGCGTACCTGGACCGGGTCGCCGAGCAGGTGGGGGCGTTCACGGACCAGGGCGTGCGGGTGTACGTGGACTTCCACCAGGACCTGTACTCGCGGCACGTGTTCAACCGGGACAGCTGGTACACCGGTGACGGCGCGCCCGCGTGGGTGGTGCGCGCGGGCGGGTACCCGGCCGAGTCGTGCGGGTTGTGCTTCCACTGGGGGCAGAACATGAAGTCGAACACGGCCGTCACCGCCGCGACCTACGACTTCTGGCACAACCGCGAGCTCCAGGTGGACGGGGGACCGCTGCGCGTGCAGGACGAGTTCCTGAGCGCGGCGGGGGAAGCGTTGCGGGGCTTGAGGAACCGGCTGTCCGCCGAGGCGTTCGAGCTGGTGCTGGGCGTGGACCCGCTGAACGAGCCGTACGCCGGCCGCTACGACGCGGGCCAGACCGGCCTGACGTGGGAGCGCGACCACCTGTGGCCGTTCCACCAGCGGTTCCGGCGGCTCATGGACGAGACGGGCTGGCGGGACAAGACGTCCTTCGCCGAACCGCTGGTGTTCTGGAACCAGAACGTGGACTTCTTCGCCGAGCCGGGCGGTTTCCCCGGCGCCGCGCCGTGGGGCGACGGGTACGCGTTCAACACGCACTTCTACGACGGCAAGGCCCAGTCCGGGCTGCTGATGCCGGGGAAGGCGGGGGACGGGCAGTACGCGCGGACGTTCGCGGACGTGCGGACGCGCGCGGCGGAACTGGGCACGCCCGCGATCGTCTCCGAGTACGGCCACCCGGTGCGGGGGTTGACGGCGGACAAGTACCCGTCGGTGCTGAAGGCGACGCAGCAGTCGCTGGACAGCGCGCTGCCGGGGTCGCGGTGGTGGGCCGAGGCGGCGACGTCCGGGCCGGTGCTGTCGGGGAGCCAGTGGCACTGGGACACGAACTACGACCGGCACCGGGAGTACATGAACGACAACCCCGCCAAGCTCAAGACGGACGGCGACGCGATGAACGACGAGCACTTCTCGGTGGTGCGGGTCGGCGACGACGGCGCGGCGGGGCTGACGGTGGACGCGCGACTGGTGGACCGGGTGTTCCCGCGCGCGGTGGCGGGGACGACGCGGGCGTTCACGTACGAGGACCGGGCGCGGGACGGGAACGCTGAGCTGGTGTGGAACCAGGTGCCTGCGGGGATGCCCGCGGTGCGGGGGCTGGTGGGGACCAGCCCGTACGCGGTGCTGGTGTGGGAGGGGGCGGAGTCGGGGGCGCCTACGGAGCTGCACCTGCCTGCGGGGTTCACGCCGCAGGGGACTTCGGTGGTGAGCGACCTGGGGGTGGTTCGGGGGGTGCCTTCGGACACGGGCGTGGAGGCGGTGTCGTGGGGGCCGGAGCCTGGGGTCGGTGGGGTCAACCGGGTGCTGCTGAGGGCGGGGGCGGGGGTGCACTTCGCGCTGGTGACCACCGGTGCGGGGGACTTGGCGGCGGCGCGGGCGGAGTTGTCGAGGTGGGCGTCGGGGACGTTCTGAGCTCAACCACTTCGTACAACCGGTGCAGCGTCAGGAGAAACTTTTTCACCCGACTGCGCGATGAATCCCTCGACGCTGGAACGAGCGAGGGGGCCGCGTGGGGGTCGAGAGCTTCGGCATCGAGAAGGAGTTCCTGAAGGACCTGCTCACCCAGGTGGACAAGGGAGAAGCGCAGCTCCCGGAGTTCCAGCGCGGTTGGGTGTGGCCGGACCGCAACATCGCGAGCCTGATCACCTCCATCTCGCTGGGCTACCCGGCAGGCACCGCGATGATGCTGAAGCAAGGTGGCGACGTCCGCTTCAAGACCCGGTCGGTCGAGGGCGCGCCGCGCAGCAACGTCGTGCCGGACCGGCTGATCCTCGACGGGCAGCAGCGGCTGACCTCGCTCTACCAGTCCCTGTTCCGCGACGCGCCCGTGGAGACCCACGACGTCCGCAACAAGACCGCTCGCGGCTGGTTCTACCTCGACATGGAGAAAGCGCTCCTCGGCGACGGCGATCGCGAGGAAGCCGTGGTCTTCATCCCGGAGAGCAAGGTGCGCCTGGACTTCCGCGGTCAGGCCCTGCTGAACCTGTCCACGCCTGAGCACGAGTACGCGCACCGCATGTTCCCCTGCGCCTCGGTGTTCAACTCGATGCCCTGGATGATGGGGTTCGTCCAGCACGAGCCGGAGCGGCAGGCCGAGAACCTGAAGCTGTGGGGCGAGTTCCACGAGGCCGTGATCAAGAGGTTCGAGCAGTACCAGCTCCCGGTGCTCGAACTGGGCAAGAGCACTCCCCGGCAGGCGGTGTGCCAGGTCTTCGAGAAGGTCAACACCGGTGGGGTCACCCTGACCGTCTTCGAACTGCTGACCGCGACCTTCGCGGCCGACGACTTCGACCTGCGGCGCGACTGGACGGGGCGTGAAGAGCAGTGGGCGGGCAGCCAGTACCGGGTCCTCTCCGAGGTCGCCAACACGGACTTCCTCCAGGCGGTGACCCTGCTCGCCACGTACGAGCGCCACCAGGCCGCCATCGAGGCGGGCCGGGACGAGCTGGCTGCTCCGCGCATCGGCTGCCGCCGAGTCGACATGCTCAACCTGACCCTGCCGGAGTACCGCAAGTGGGCTCCCGAGGTCGCGGACGGCCTCAAGTCGGCGGCCCAGTTCCTGTACTCGCAGCACATCTTCGACACCCGGTTCCTGCCCTACGGCAGCCAGCTCATCCCGCTGTCGGCGATCTTCACCCTGCTCGGCCCGAAGGCGAAGACGGTCGGCGCGGTGCGGAAGATCTCCCGCTGGTACTGGTCCGGTGTCTTCGGCGAGCTCTACGGCGGCACGATCGAGACCCGCTTCGCGCGCGACGTGCCCGAGGTCGTCGCCTGGGTGACGGGGCAGGGGGACGAACCGCGCACGGTCCAGGAGGCGCAGTTCTTCTCCAGTCGCCTCAACTCCCTGCGAACCCGTGGTTCCGCGGCTTACAAGGGGCTCTACGCGCTGCTGCTCAAGGAGGCGCCGGTGGACTGGTGCACCGGTTCCGACATGTCCATCGAGAACTACTTCGACAACGCCGTCGACATCCACCACGTGTTTCCCAGGGCCTGGTGCGAGAAGCAGGGGATCTCCCAGGCCAGGTACAACTCCATCCTCAACAAGACCCCGCTGACCGCGCGCACCAACCGCCTCATCGGTGGTCGGGCGCCGTCGGCGTACCTGCGGGTGCTGGTCAACAAGGCGGAGACCAGCCCGGAGCAGGTCGACCGGAACGTGCGTTCGCACCTGATCGCGGTGGCGCACCTGCACGGTGACGACTTCACCGCGGCGATGGAGGCCCGACGACGCGCCCTGCTCGACCTCGTCGGGCGGGCGATGGGCAAGGACGCGCGCATCGACACCGAGTAGGCGAAAAGCGAAAGAGGCCCGAGAACTGGTTCTTGGGCCTCTTTCGGTGGTGCCCCCGGCAGGATTCGAACCTGCGCACCCGCCTCCGGAGGGCGGTGCTCTATCCCCTGAGCTACGGGGGCCGCAGCTACGGGGAGAAGCTTAGCGCATGTTCGCCACCCCGTTTCGCCACCCCCTCCACTGTGGTCTCCAGCCCGGCTGAGCTGGAGGTTTTCCGAAGTTTCACCGGAACGTGCGGCGCTGGCACCCGGTTGGGCGGTGTGGTCGCGGGGAGGGGTGCGGAACGATACGGCTCGACCCGTGGGATGTGTTGCATACATGCGCATGTCACTATATGTTCCCCCTCATGGGACACGGGCACGGGCATGGGCACGGCGGCGGGGCTTCGTTGGGGAGTGCGCACGTCGGCAGGCTCTGGATCGCCTTCGGGGTCGGGGCCGCCTTCATGGTCGTCGAGTTCGTCGTGGGGCTCGCCACCGGCTCGCTCGCGCTGCTCTCGGACGCCGCCCACATGCTCACCGACGTGCTCGGCGTCGGCATGGCGCTCGCGGCCATCCTCATCGCCCGGCGGGCCCAGGCCCGCAACAGCCGGACGTTCGGGCTCTACCGGGCCGAGGTGCTCGCCGCCCTCGCCAACGCGCTCCTGCTCTTCGGGGTCGCGGGCTACGTGATCTACGAGGCGGTGCAGCGGCTCGGCGACCCGCCTGCCGTTCCCGGACTTCCGGTGATCGCCGCCGCCACCGCCGGGCTCCTGGCCAACATCGTCTCGTTCCTCGCCCTGCGCGAGGGCGCCAAGGAGAGCATCAACGTCCGAGGGGCCTACCTCGAGGTGCTCGCCGACCTCATCGGGTCCGTCGGCGTGCTCATCAGCGGGTTCGTCACGCTCGTCTTCGGGTGGCGGTACGCCGACCCGGTCATGGGCGTCGCCATCGGCCTCTTCGTGCTCCCGCGCACCTGGAAGCTCGCCTCCACCGCCCTGCGCATCCTCTTCCAGCACGCCCCCGAGCGCGTCGACGTCGCCGCCATGGAGGCCGACCTCGCGCAGCTCCCCGGCGTCGCCGAGGCGCACGACCTGCACGTCTGGACCCTCACCTCCGGCATGGAGGTCGCCTCCGCGCACCTCGCCACCCGCGGCGGCGCGGACCCGGCCGTGGTGCTCCAGGCCGCGCAGGAGCTGCTCGCGCAGCGGTACCACATCGAGCACGCCACGCTCCAGGTGGAACCAGGGGACTCCGCGGACCGCTGCCGCGAAATCCCCTGGTAGCCAACGGGAAGAGCCAACGACTACAACCCCGTGCACTGCCCCGACTTCGGGCCCCGCACCTCGTTCGGCCAGCCGTGGTCCACCGGGGCCGGGTCGCCCGCCGTGCACGACAGGGGACCGCCCACGGCGTTGCCCGCCAGCAGCGTCCCGCCCCGGTTGCCCACCACGCTCACCGGCCCGGACACGCGCGCCAGCTCCAGCGAGACCTCGCCGGTCGTCCCGGTCACCGACACCGGACCGGCCACCTCGGTCTCCACCAGCACCACCGCCGACGCGCCCGCCGCCGACACCGGACCGCGCACCACCGAGTCGAACGAGTACAGCGCCGCGCCCGACCCGACCGTGACCGGCCCCGACACCACCGCGCCGGTCAGGCACACCGTCCCCGAACCGACCGTCAGCGGGCCCGCGTGCTCACCGGACACCACCCGGTCGCAGGTGGCGAACGGCTTCGCCAGCAGCTCGAACTCCGCCAGCGCGGCCGACCCCGACAGCTCCAGCCGGTAGTGCCGGTAGTGCCCCGGCCGCGCGATCTTGAACGCCCGCGTCTGCTTCCGGTCCACGAACTCCTGACCGGACCGCTCGTCCACCGCGACCCACGTCTTCCCGTCGTACGAGCCCTTCAGCACCCACGAACCGGGATCGGCGCCCGCCGCCCTTCCCGACGTCAGCGTGTAGAACTCCGCCTTCTCCCGCCGGTCCGGCGCCGCGACCTGCACCCACGACACCGCCGACTCGGTCGCCGACGTGTCGTCCACCAGCGGCCCCACCGGACCGGACGCGGTCGTCGACGCGGCCGTCACCACGTCCCGCAGCGGTGTCGGCACCGCCGGGCCCGTGGTCAGCGACGGCGGAGCGGCGTCCGCGCCGCTGGCCCACGTCGACGGCGCCGCGCCCATCTCGAAGTCCAGCACCGCCCCGTCCGCGAGCACCGAGTGCGGCAGGTGCGCCTTGTCCCACGCCTTCCCGTTGACCTTCAACGACTGCACGTAGACGTTCGACGCGCTGTTGCCCGGCGCGTTCACCACGAACTCGCGACCGCCGCCCAGGTCCACGGTGGCCTTGGTGAACAGCGGCGACCCCACCGCGTAGCTCGCGCTGCCCATCTGCAGCGGGTAGAACCCCAGCGCGCTGAACAGCCACCACGCCGACTGCTCGCCGTTGTCCTCGTCGCCGGGGTAGCCCTGGCCGATCTCGCTGCCCAGGTACAGCCGCGACAGGACCTCCCGCACCTTCTCCTGGGTCTTCCACGGCTGCCCGACGTAGTCGTACATGTAGGGGATGTGGTGCGAGGGCTGGTTGCTGTGCCCGTACTGCCCCATCCGCACGTCCCGCGCTTCGAGCATCTCGTGGATGACCCCGCCGTACGACCCGACCTTCGTGGCCGTCTCGGGCGTCGCGAAGAACTGGTCCAGCTTCTTCGCCAACCCCTCCTTGCCGCCGTGCAGGTTCGCGAGCCCCTGCCCGTCGTGCGGCACGGTGAACGCCATGTTCCAGCCGTTGGTCTCGGTGTAGTCGTGCCCCCACACCTCGGGGTCGTACTGCCCGGCGGGCAGCCGCCACGCGCCGTCCGGCTTGCGGCCCTGGAAGAACCCGACCGACGGGTCGAACATGTTCACGTAGTTCAGCGCGCGCTCGCGGAAGTACTCGTGCTGCTCCAGGTACTCCGCCTTGCCGGTCGACTCGTGCAGCGCCTTGGCCATGGTGGCGATGCCGTAGTCGTTGACGTAGCCCTCCAGCGCCCACGACATGCCCTCGCCGGTGGCGGTGGACGTGTAGCCCTTGAACACCGAGGTGTCGAGCCCCTTGCGGCCCACGCTCGCGTTCGGCGGGGTCACCGTCGCGTTCTTCACCGCCGCCGCGAACGCCGCCTCCGCGTCGAACCCGCCGACGCCCTTCAGGTACGCGTCCGCGAACGCCACGTCGGAGCTGGTGCCGGTCATCAGGTTCGCGTAGCCGGGGGAGGACCAGCGGGAGATCCAGCCGCCGTCCCGGTACTGCTCGACGAACCCGTCGACCATCTCACCGGCCTTCTCCGGCGTCAGCAGGCTGTACGCGGGCCAGGTGGTCCGGTAGGTGTCCCAGAACCCGTTGTTGACGTACACCTTCCCGTCGACGACCTGCGCGCCGGTCCGCGTCGGCGTGCTCGCCCCGCCCGCGCGCACCGGGCTCGCGTACTGGTGCCTCGGCTCGGCCGCCGTCCCGGTGTTCTCGAAGCCGGAGTTCGGGTACAGGTACAGCCGGTACAGGTTGGAGTACAGCGTGGTCAGCTGGTCCTGGCTCGCGCCTTCGACCTTGACCTTGCCGAGGATGTCGTCCCACGCGCCCTGCGCCCGGTCGCGCACCGACTCGAACGTGTCCGAAGTGGACACCTCCAGGTCCAGGTTCTTCCTGGCCTGCTCCACGCCCAGCAGCGAGGTCGCGATCCGCAGCGTCACGGTCTTCTCGGCGGAGGTGTCGAACCGCAGGTACCCGGCGACGTTGTCGCGCCCGGCCCCGGTGAGCTTCCCGCTGCCGGTGACCGGCCGGTCCACCTCCCCGTACACGAACAGCCGCGTCGCCCCCGCGGACAACCCGCTGCGCACGTCGGAGAACCCGCTCACCACGCCGTTCTCGGCGTCCAGCGTCAGCCCGCCCTCGTTGCTGACGTTGTCGAACACCAGGTTCGAGGCGTCGTCGACGAAGGTGAACCGGAACACCGCCGCGTGGTCGGTCGGCGCGATCTCGGTCCTCATGCCGTTCTCGAACGCCACGCCGTAGTAGTGCGCCTGCGCGATCTCGTTGGAGTGCTTGAACGGCAGCGAGCGCAGCGCCCGGTCGGCGGTGGGCGTCCCGGTGGTCGGCATGACCTGGAACGTCTGCCGGTCGCCCATCCACGGGCTCGGCTGGTGGCTGGCGGTGAACGCCTGCAGCGACGGCAGGTTCGTGGTGCGGCTGTTGGCCTTCGCGTACTCGTAGATCCAGCTCGTGGACCCCGCGTTCGTCATCGGGGACCAGAAGTTGAAGCCCTGCGGCACGGCGGTGGCCGGGAAGTTGTTGCCCCTGGAGAAGCCGCCGCTGGAGTTGGTGCCCCTGGTGGTGACCACCCAGTCGGACGGGCGGGCGTGCTCCACCACCTCGGGCGCGGTGTGCACGGCCACGTCGTCGACCCAGCCGTTGAACGCGGCCGGACCGGCCGGGTTGTCGTAGCCGACCAGGATGCGCTTGGCGGTCTTGCCCGCCGCGACCTGCCCGATCACCGACGCGACCCGGTTCCACTGGTTCGTGGACAGCGCCTTCGACTCGCCCTGGCCCCTCGGCGAGAGCTCGAACCCGTGCTGGTCGCGCGCGCCCAGCTCGCTCAGGTAGGTGCCGTCGGAGAACGCCACGTCCAGCGCCGCGTACGTGGACGGGTAGCGCAGGTCGCCCGCGCTGAACGACGGGAACAGCAGGTAGGACAGCTCGGTGGTCGCGGTGACCGGGAAGTCGACCTCGAACACCTTGTTGTACGAGTGGCCGCGCCCCTGGGCGGTGTGCGTGCCCTGGTAGCGCAGCGCCCGCGTGCCGGTGAACCCGGTGCGGGAGCGGGAGTTGTACGCCCCCGTGGCGCCCTCGCCGGTGGTGGTGCGCATGTGCTCGGCGGGCGGGGAGGTGGAGCCGTCGGAGAAGGTGACCTCGGCGAGCTGGAGCACGGCCTGGCCGCCCCGGTTCGCGGTGATGTCGATCCGGTAGTGCCGGTAGGCGGTGGTGTTGCCGGTCTCGTAGGTGACCGTGGTGTGCCGCCCGGCGAAGGTCTGCCCGGTGCGGGCGTCGAGCTCGGTCCAGGTCTCGCCGTCGTCGGACCCGCTGAGCTTCCAGTCCTTGGGGTCGCGCTCGGGGGCGTCGTTGGCCGAGGTGAGGGCGTAGTCCTCGACGGTCGCGGGCGCGTCGAAGGTGAACTCCAGCCAGCCGGTCGCGGTGAACGCCAGCCACTTGCTGCTGGGGCTCCCGTCGACCAGGTTCTCCTTCACCTCGTCCGACTCGGGGTACTCGGCGTTGGCCGCGACGGCGGTGACGCGGTCGGTGATGTTGCCGGGGATGCCGGTGGAGTCGTTGCCGTTGACGCCGCCCGTCCTCGGCTTCCCGTCCGGTCCGGTCTCCACGGTGCTCGCCCAGTCGGGGAGCGGTTGCCCCTCCTCGAAGGAGGTGGCGAAGACGGTCTCGCGCACGGGCGGCTCCTCGGGGGCGGCGGTGGCCTGCCCCCAGACTGGCACGCCCGCCAGCGCCACGGATATCGCCAGCGCACCCGCGAATGATCTCCGCCTGCCCCGCATGTGCCCCATTGCGCACGCCTTCCGCCAGGTCCGGACCTCGTGGGCCCCCATAGCGGGCAGAGAAGCGGGAGGCTGACATCGATGTCAAGATCGCTGCTGGATCCTGTCCGGAAGAATGTCCGGCCACTGCTCCGACCGGGGCTGATCGGCGCCGCGCGATCGGGTGATCACGACACGTGGTCGGTTCCGGCGATCGGGGGACCATTTGCGACCATTGTGTGGAATGTGATTACCGGGCTCGCCTAGGTGAAATTTTTTCAGCTATTTTTTCACCCAAAAGAAGTAGATGTGATCGCCACGGAAGTGTCATAGCGTTACCGGCACCTCCTCCTGGAGGAGCGCCGTCCGAGTGACGCACGACAGGGGAGCCGCAGCGGGGGGTTCGGGGGAGCTCAACCCCGTTGCGGATCGTGGCACGGGGCAGGTGCCGCGCCCGTCAACGCCTGCCCCGTGCGCCTCACTGGAGCGGGGCGGCGCCCCGGTCGGCCAGCAGGTGCTCCATGTACTCGGACTCGCCGGTCTGCGACCGCAGCATGTTGTCCGCCAGCGTCCGCACCGCGTCCTGCTCGGCGTGCTCGGCCCCGTAGGCCGCCATCGGCGCGCCGCCCTGGTGGTGGCGCAGCATCAGCTGGAGGAAGTACACGTCGAACTCGGTCCCGCCGAGCGAGCGCAGCTTCGCCAGCTCCTCGGACGTGGCCATGCCCGGCATGAGCCCGCTGCGCCCGGCGGACGCGCCGTCGGTCGCGACGGTCCCGTCGTGGTGCCCGGTCGCGCCCGGCTCCGACATCCACGCCATGTGCGTGCCGCCCGCGGGCTGCTCGGGCATCCTCCACAGCGTCAGCCAGCCCTTCATGCGGCCGACCTGCTCCAGCTGGGTCGAGCCGATGTCGAACGCCAGCTGCCGCACCGCGTCGTCCCCGGTGCGGTCCAGGGCGATGTTCGACATGGTCACGGCCTGCACGTGGTGCACCGCCATGTCCTGCGAGAAGCCCACGTCCACCGAGTCCCGGCCCGGCGTCGTGCCGGTGTCCGCGCCGGGCACCTTCACCAGCAGGCCGATCGCCGCGCCCAGCAGCAGCACGGCCACCACGGCCGCGCCGATCACCACGGCGCGCGCGGCGGTGGGGCGCCCGCCGCCCGCCCCCTCGTGCGAGGGGGTCGGGTCGGCGGGGTCGGTCAGCGGGTCGTCCGGATCGGGGACCCGTTCCACGTCGGCCACGTCAGCTGCCGGCGGGCGCGGACGACGCGGGCGCGGAGGCGCCGGTCGCGGGGGCCTCGGAACCGGCCGGGGTCGAGACCTGCGGGGCGGGCTGGCCGTCCTGCGGCATCTCGTCGGTGGCCTGCGTGCCGCCCTCCATCGGGACCGCGTCGGCGCCGGGCGCCTCGGCCACGAACGGCGGCGGGCTGTCCACGTTGAACGTGGCGGAGTCGCAGGTCGCGCCGATCTCCGGGTACGTGTACTGGTTCCGGCGCAGCGACTGGACGAACTGGTCGATCCGCTCGTCGTCCGCCGACTCCAGCTTCAGCTGGTGGCCCCAGGACTGGAGCGAGATCGGCTTGTCGAGGCCGGGGTACGGCGACATCATCGTGTAGGGCTGGTTGTCCACCTTGGCCTTCAGGGTGTCCAGCGCCTGGCCCGAGACCTGGTCCGGGTTGTACGCGATCCACACCGCGCCGTGCTCCAGGCCGTGCACCATGTTCTCGGTGCGCACCGCGCTGGAGTAGACCACGCCCGTGCAGTTGGCCCACACCGAGTCGTGCGGCCCGCCGAACGGGGGCGAGAAGTTGTACGCCACCCGCTGCGTCGCGTCGACGTGCTTGCCCGCCGCGTACTCCTGCTTGACCACGCCCTCGATCTGGTCGGACGGGTCCTTGTTCTCCTCGGTGGGGTTCCACTTGGCCAGTGCCGCGTCGCGCTGGTTCTTCTCGTCGATGCGCGTGTACGCGTAGCCGAAAACACCGCCCGCGAGTCCCAGCACGGCGATCACCGCGATGATGGTGCCCCACGGCTTGGGCTTGCTCGCCACCACCGAGGAACGCGCCGCCTGCACGCTGGAGCGCGCGGCCTTCGTCTTCTTGCCGCTGGTCATGTCCGCCTCAGGTCATCAGGGAATCGTCACACCCATACCGGAGGTCAGTTTAGGGACCAGGTGTCTGCTGGCCGTCAACCCTGAGTGACGCCCTTCGGGTGATCACAGTTGACGTTCCACGCCCTGGGACGGGAGAACCCGGTCGAGACCAGGGGCAACACTTCCCTAAACTTCACCGGGTGACTCCCGCTGCGCTCGCTGAACTGGTCCGTGCGACGGCCGTGGACGTGCTGTCCACGCGCGGTCTCGACCCCTCCGCCCTCCCGGCCGAGGTCACTATCGAGCGACCGCGCAACCCCGAGCACGGCGACTACGCCACCAACGTGGCCCTGCAGACCGCCAAGAAGGCGGGCACGAGCCCCCGCGAGTTCGCCACCTGGCTCGCCGAGGCCCTGACCAGCAACGACGCCCTCTCCGAGGTCACCGTCGCGGGCCCCGGCTTCCTGAACCTGCGGCTCGCCCCCGACGCGCAGGCCGCGATTGTGCGCGAAATCATCACTAAGGGTGAAGATTTCGGGCGCAGCGACCTGCTGGCCGGTCGGAGGATCAACCTGGAGTTCGTCTCCGCCAACCCCACCGGCCCGCTGCACCTGGGCGGCACCCGCTGGGCCGCCACCGGCGACGCGCTCGGCCGCGTGCTGGCCGCGAGCGGCGCGGACGTGACCCGCGAGTACTACTTCAACGACGCGGGCGCCCAGATCGACCGCTTCGTGCGCTCCCTCATCGCCGCCGCGAAGGGCGAGCCCGCCCCCGAGGACGGCTACGCGGGCAGCTACATCTCCGACATCGCCGCCGAGGTGCTGCGCCAGGAGCCCGACGCGCTGACGGCCGAGGACGGCCCCGAGGTGTTCCGGCGCATCGGCGTCAACCTCATGTTCGACGAGATCAAGCGGGACCTGCACGACTTCGGCACCGACTTCGACGTGTTCTTCCACGAGGACTCGCTGCACAAGTCCGGGGCCGTCACCACCGCCGTCGAGAAGCTCAAGGGCTCGGACAAGCTCTACTTCGAGAACGGCGCCTGGTGGCTGCGCTCCACCGAGTTCGGCGACGACAAGGACCGCGTCGTCATCAAGAGCGACGGCGCCCCCGCCTACATCGCGGGCGACATCGCCTACCTGGTGGACAAGCGCTCGCGCGGCTTCGACCTGTGCATCTACATGCTCGGCGCCGACCACCACGGCTACATCGGCCGCCTCAAGGCCGCCGCCGCCGCGCTGGGCGACGACCCGGACAGCGTCGAGGTCCTGATCGGCCAGATGGTCAACCTGGTCAGCGACGGCAAGCCGGTCCGGATGAGCAAGCGCGCGGGCAACATCATCAGCATGGAGGACCTGGTGGACGCCGTCGGCGTCGACGCGGCCCGGTTCGCGATGATCCGCGCCTCCGTCGACTCCTCCGTCGACATCGACCTCGACCTGCTGCGCAAGCGCTCCAGCGAGAACCCGGTCTACTACGTCCAGTACGCGCACTCGCGCATCTGCTCCGTGCTGCGCAACGCCGAGGCGCTCAAGGTCGAGGCCAACGACTCGCTCCAGCTGCTGGACAGCGAGGCCGAGGGCACCCTGATCCGCGCGCTCGGCGAGTTCCCGCGCGTGGTCAAGGCCGCCGCCGAGCTGCGCGAGCCGCACCGGGTCGCCACCTACCTGCACTCCCTCGCGGGCGACCTGCACCGCTGGTACGACCACAAGCCCGCGCTGCGCATCCTCCCGCGCGGCGACGAGGAGCCCACCGAGCTGCACGGCGCCCGCCTGCGGCTGTGCCAGGCCACCCAGCGGGTCTTCGCCAACGGCCTCGCCCTGCTGGGCGTGACCGCACCGGAGCGGATGTGATGCGCGCCCACCCCGCCGGACCCCGGCACGCCGACGTCATCGCCCAGTCCAGCACGGCCGGGCGGCCCCCGGCCTCCGGCTCCGAGCTGGACGCCCTGCCCGAGCGGGTCTGGCCCCGCAACGCCGAGCGCCGCGCCGACGGCGTCGTCACCCTCGGCGGCGTCGACGTGCGCGCGCTCGCCGAGGAGCACGGCACCCCGCTGTTCGTCATGGACGAGGCCGACTTCCGGTCCCGCTGCGCCGAGCACGCCGCCGCCTTCGGCGACCCGTCCCTGGTGCACTACGCCTCCAAGGCGTTCCTGTCCGTCGCGGTGGCCCGCTGGGTCGCCGAGGAGGGCCTGAGCATCGACGTGTGCAGCGGCGGCGAGCTGGCCATCGCGCTGCGCGCCGAGTTCCCGCCCGAGCGGATCGCGCTGCACGGCAACAACAAGTCGGTCGCCGAGCTGGCGGCGGCGGTGGACGCGGGCGTCGGCGTGGTCGTGCTGGACTCGTTCCAGGAGATCGCCAGGCTCGACCAGGTCGCCCGCGAGCGCGGCCGGGTCCAGCAGGTCATGATCCGCGTCACGGTCGGCGTCGAGGCGCACACCCACGAGTTCATCGCCACCGCGCACGAGGACCAGAAGTTCGGGTTCTCGCTCTCCTCCGGCGACGCCGCCGAGGCCGCCCGCCGGGTGGTCAAGGCCGAGGGCCTGAGCCTGGTCGGCCTGCACAGCCACATCGGCTCGCAGATCTTCGACGCCAGCGGCTTCGAGGTCGCCGCGCGCCGCGTGGTGTCCCTGCTCGCCGAGCTGCGCGTCGAGCACGGCCCGGCCCTGCTGGACGAGCTGACCACGCTCGACCTGGGCGGCGGCCTCGGCATCGCCTACACCGCCGACGACGACCCGCCGCCGCCCGCCGTGCTGGCCGCCCAGCTGCGCGACATCGTCGCCCAGGAGTGCGGGCGCGCCGGGCTGCCCGTGCCGAAGCTCGCGGTCGAACCCGGACGGGCGATCGTGGGCCCCGGAACGGTGACGCTCTACGAGGTCGGCACCATCAAGGACGTCCAGCTCGACGCCGGCGCGACCCGCCGCTACGTCAGCGTCGACGGCGGCATGAGCGACAACATCCGCACCGCCCTCTACGACGCGGTGTACGACTGCCGCCTGGTCTCCCGCGCCGCCGAGGAGGGCAGCGAGGCCGTCCTGTGCCGCGTGGTGGGCAAGCACTGCGAGGCGGGCGACGTCGTCGTCCGCGACTGCTGGCTGCCCGCCGACCTGGCCCCCGGCGACCTGGTGGCGGTGGCGGCCACCGGCGCCTACTGCTATTCGATGGCCAGCGGCTACAACCGGCTGCCCCGGCCCGCGCTGGCCGCGGTCGACGGTGGCCGCTCCCGGCTGCTGCTGCGCCGGGAGACCGAGGAAGACCTGTTCCGCCTGGAGGTTTAGACGTGCCTGGCCAGAAAAACCCCGACGGCAAGCCGATCAGGGTCGCCCTTCTGGGTTGCGGCACCGTCGGCACCGAGGTCGCGCGGCTGCTCACCGAGCAGGCCGCCGACCTCACCGCCAGGGTCGGCGCCCCGGTGGAGCTCGTCGGCATCGCCGTCCGCAAGCCCAACAAGCACCGCGAGGTGCCCTCGGAGCTGCTCACGACCGACGCCGAGGCGCTCGTCGCCTCCGACGTCGACGTGGTCGTGGAGGTCATCGGCGGCATCGAGCCCGCCAGGAGCCTGCTGCTGGGCGCGCTGAACGCGGGCAAGTCCGTGGTCACCGCGAACAAGGCGCTGCTGGCCGAGCACTCCGGCGAGCTGTTCGCCGCCGCCGACGCCTCCGGGGCCGACCTCTACTTCGAGGCCGCCGTCGCGGGCGCCATCCCGCTGCTGCGCCCGCTGCGCGAGTCCCTCGCGGGCGACCGCATCACCCGCGTGATGGGCATCGTCAACGGCACCACGAACTTCATCCTCTCGGGGATGGACGCCACCGGTGCGGGTTACAACGAGACGCTGGAGGAGGCGTCCCGGCTCGGGTACGCCGAGGCCGACCCGACCGCCGACGTCGACGGCTTCGACGCCGCGTCCAAGGCCGCGATCCTGGCCTCGCTGGCGTTCCACAGCCGGGTGACCGCCGCCGACGTGCACCGCGAGGGCATCTCGGCGGTCAGCGCCGCCGACATCGCCGCCGCCAAGGGCCTGGGCCGCACCGTGAAGCTCCTCGCGATCTGCGAGCGGGTCAGCCACGGCGACGAGGAGTCCGTCTCCGTCCGCGTGCACCCGGCGATGATCCCGCGCAGCCACCCGCTGGCCAGCGTGGGCGGCGCGTTCAACGCGGTGTTCGTCGAGGCCGACGCGGCGGGCGAGATGATGTTCTACGGCCAGGGCGCCGGTGGCGCGCCGACCGCGAGCGCCGTCCTCGGCGACCTGGTCGCGGTGGCCCGCAACCGGGTGGCGGGCGGCCACGGCCCCCGCGAGTCCGCGTACGCGGCGCTGCCCGCGCGCCCGATGGGGCAGACGCCCACCAGGTACCACATCAGCCTCGACGTCGAGGACAAGCCGGGCGTGCTGGCGCAGGTCGCGGCCGTGTTCGCCGAGCACGGGGTGAGCATCGCCGCCGTGCGGCAGGAGGGCCGCGTCGCCGACGCGAGCCTGGTCATCGTCACGCACGCCGCGACCGACGCGGCGCTGCGGTCCACCGTGGACAAGGTCGGCGGCCTGCCGATCGTCCGCGACGTGGTGAGCGTCATGCGCGTGGAAGGTGGGGAGTCATGACGACCGGAGCGGGCGTGCGACCGGGGTGGCCCGGCATCATCCACGCCTACTCGGAGCGCATCCCGCTCCCCGAGGGCGCGCGCGTGGTCACGCTGCACGAGGGCGGCACGCCGCTGGTGCGCTCGGAGCACCTGTCCGAGCTCACCGGGTGCGAGGTGCACGTCAAGGTCGAGGGCGCGAACCCGACCGGGTCCTTCAAGGACCGGGGCATGACCGTGGCGATGACGCACGCGCTGGCCAGCGGCATCAAGGCGGTGATCTGCGCGTCCACCGGCAACACCTCGGCCAGCGCCGCCGCCTACGCCGCCAAGGCCGGGCTCACCGCCGCCGTGCTCGTGCCCCGCGGCAAGATCGCGCTCGGCAAGCTCGCGCAGGCCGTGTCGCACGGCGCGCGCATCCTGCAGGTCGACGGCAACTTCGACGACTGCCTCGAACTGGCCCGCAAGACCTCCGCCGAGTACCCGGTCACCCTGGTCAACTCGGTGAACCCGGTCCGGCTGGTCGGCCAGAAGACGGCGGCGTGGGAGGTGTGCGACGTGCTCGGGCGCGCCCCGGACGTGCACTGCCTTCCGGTCGGCAACGCGGGCAACATCACCGCCTACTGGCGCGGGTACCGCGACTACGCCGAGGACGGCGTGACCACGTCGACCCCGCGCATGTTCGGCTTCCAGGCCGCCGGGGCCGCGCCGCTGGTGCACGGCGCGCCGGTGGCGAACCCGGAGACGATCGCGACGGCCATCCGGGTGGGCAGCCCCGCCTCGTGGAACGGCGCGGTCGCGGCCAAGGAGGAGTCGGGGGGCCTGTTCGAGGCGGTCACCGACGAGAAGATCCTGGCCGCCTACCGCGAGCTGGCCAGGCACGACGGCATCTTCGTCGAGCCCGCCTCGGCGACCAGCATCGCCGGCCTGCTGGCCACGGCGGCCGACGGCAGGCTGCCGCGCGGGTCGCTGGTGGTCTGCACGGTCACCGGGCACGGCCTCAAGGACCCCGACACGGCCCTGCGGGACGTGGAGGAGGTCGAGCCGCTGCAGGTCGACCCCGGCGCCGTGGCGCGCGCGCTGGAGCTGGCGTGAGCGACCTGGTCGGCACGGGGGTCCGGGTCTCCGTTCCCGCGTCCACCGCGAACCTCGGCTCCGGCTTCGACGCGCTCGGCCTCGCGCTGGGCCTGCGCGACGAGGTGGACTTCACGATCACCGCCAGCGGGCTGTCGATCACCGTGGAGGGCGCGTTCACCGACGTGCCCACCGACGAGGGCCACCTGGTCGTGCAAGCCTTCCGCAAGGCGTGCGAGCTGCACCGGATCTCGGTGCCGGGACTGGCGCTGACCTGCCGGAACAGCATCCCGCACAGCCGGGGGCTCGGCTCGTCCGCCGCCGCCGTCGCGGCCGGGGTCGCGGCGGCGTCCGCGCTGGCCGGGCGGGAGCCGGACGCGTCCGCGCTCCAGCTCGCCGCCGAGTTCGAGGGGCACGCCGACAACGTCGCGGCGTGCCTGTTCGGCGGGGTGGCGATCGCCTGGTCGGACGCCGGGGGCTACCGCGCGGTGCGGGTCGACCCGCACCCGGACCTGTCCCCGGTGGTGCTGATCCCGTCGCAGGAGTCGTCCACGAAGACCACCAGGGGGCTGCTGCCCGCGCGGGTCCCGCACTCCGACGCGGCCCACGCGGCCGGTCGGTCGGCGCTGGCCGTGCACGGGCTCACCCGCGACCCGGCCGTGCTGCTGGACGCCCTGCGCGACCGGTTGCACGAGCCCTACCGGGAACCGGCCTGGCCCGCGACCTCGCGGCTCGTGGCGGAGCTTCGGGAAGCCGGTGTCCCGGCGGCGGTCTCCGGGGCCGGTCCGACGGTGTTCGCGCTGCCCGAGGGCGGGGTCCTGCCCGCTGAGATCGACATCACCGGTTTCCAGGCGCTGGCGGTCCCGGTCGACGTCGACGGCGTGCGGGTTGCGCCACTCGGCTGAGGGCGCGCCACGCCGGACCCCCGGTTGTTGCACCGCGCAGTGGCGGCGTCTACCCTCGGGGCCATCAGTCACCGCGCGCACGGGCGCCGGTGTGGTGCCCGGAGAAGTCTCTCCGGATCGCATTCCTCCAGTGACTTGGTCCCGCGCCGAACGTGCGGGATCGCCGCTGGAAGGCACCCCGCTCGCCGTGTGACCGAGATTGCCGTCTCGTGTCGGTGGTCTTTGTCGCTTCACGCGCTTGAGATCCGCCTGCACCGGGATGGGACTGCCGGCCCGCGACTCGTCGGACGGCAGGTCCGCTGGACCGCGTAGGAGGCGCGGTCCGGTCAGGAAGGACATGTGTGAGCAACACCGATGTGCTGAGCAGCGATTCCGCTGCTCCCAACGCCGCTGCCAGTTCCGGAGCCGAGGAGAACGCTCTGTCCACCCCTACGAACGGCGGCGCCCCGGCGCGCAAGCGCGCGGGACTCTCCGGCATGGTGCTGGCCGAACTGCGTGAACTCGCAGGTCAGCTCGGCATCGACAGCACGGCCAAGCTCCGCAAGGGCGACCTCATCGCGGCCATCAAGGAGCGGCAGGGCGGCACCTCCGGTCGGGGCAGTGCCGCGACGCCGCCGAAGGCCGAGAAGCCGAAGGCCGAGAAGGCCACCGCGAAGCCCGCCGAGGCGCCTGCCCCCGCCGCCGAGAAGGCGGTCGAGAAGCCGACCCAGCAGCAGCTCGACGTCCCCGAGCGCGCGGGGGAGGAGGAGACCGGGCGTCGCGGCAACCGCCGTCGCCGGTCCGCCAACCGCCCCGCGGGCAGCCCCGAGGCGCCCGTCGCCGCTGCTGCCCCCGCCGCTCCCGCGCAGGTCGAGGCCCCGCAGCAGGCGGAGCAGCGGCCCGAGCGCGTCGAGCGTGCCGAGCGCTCCGACCGGGGTGACCGGGGCGAGCGCTCCGAGCGCCAGGGCCGGGAGCGGGGCGAGCGCTCCGACCGGGGTGACCGCTCCGACCGCGGCGAGCGCGCTGAGCGTTCCGACCGCGGTGAGCGTTCCGACCGCGGTGAGCGTTCGGACCGCGGTGAGCGTTCGGACCGCGGTGAGCGTTCGGACCGTGGTGAGCGCGGCGACCGCTCCGAGCGGGGCGAGCGCGGCGACCGGAACCGCGACCGTGACCGCGACCGCGGCGAGCGGGGCGACCGCAACCGCGACCGCGACCGCCAGAGCAACAACGTGCCCGAGGACGACGGCGACGACGAGGGCGGCCGTCGCGGTCGCCGCTTCCGGGACCGCCGCCGCCGTGGCGGCCGGGGCGAGGGCGCAGGCGTGGGCACCGACACCGAGGTGCGCGACGACGACGTCCTGCTGCCCGTCGCGGGCATCCTGGACGTGCTGGAGAACTACGCCTTCGTGCGCACCTCCGGCTACCTCGCGGGCCCGAACGACGTCTACGTGTCGCTCTCGCTGGTGCGCAAGCACGGCCTGCGGCGCGGTGACGCCATCATCGGCGCCGTCCGCCAGCCGCGCGACGGCGAGCAGCAGCGGCAGAAGTTCAACCCGCTGGTGCGCGTCGACAAGATCAACGGGTTGGACCCGGAGGAGTCGCGCAACCGCCCCGACTTCACCAAGCTGACCCCGCTCTACCCGAACGAGCGACTGCGCCTCGAGACCGAGCCGCACATCCTCACCACGCGCGTCATCGACCTGGTGATGCCGATCGGCAAGGGCCAGCGCGCCCTCGTCGTGTCGCCGCCCAAGGCGGGCAAGACCTCGGTGCTCCAGTCGATCGCCAACGCGATCACGACGAACAACCCCGAGTGCCACCTGATGGTGGTCCTCGTGGACGAGCGCCCCGAAGAGGTCACCGACATGCAGCGGTCGGTGAAGGGCGAGGTCATCGCCTCCACCTTCGACCGCCCGCCGTCGGACCACACCACGATCTCGGAGCTGGCCATCGAGCGGGCCAAGCGCCTGGTCGAGATGGGTCACGACGTGGTCGTGCTGCTCGACTCCATCACCCGCCTCGGCCGCGCCTACAACCTGGCGGCCCCGGCGTCCGGGCGAATCCTGTCCGGTGGTGTCGACTCGACGGCGCTGTACCCGCCGAAGCGCTTCCTCGGCGCCGCCCGCAACATCGAGGGCGGCGGCTCGCTGACCGTGATCGCCACCGCGCTGGTGGAGACCGGGTCGGCCGGTGACAGCGTGATCTTCGAGGAGTTCAAGGGCACCGGCAACGCCGAGCTCAAGCTCGACCGCAAGATCGCCGACAAGCGGACCTTCCCGGCGGTGGACGTGGACTCGTCCGGCACCCGCAAGGAGGACCTGCTGCTGTCCCCGGACGAGCTGGCGGTCATGCACAAGCTGCGCCGGGTGCTGCACGCGCTCGACGGCCAGCAGGCGATCGACCTGCTGCTCGACCGGCTGCGCAAGACGCGCACCAACATCGAGTTCCTGATGCAGGTCGCGAAGACCACGCCGGGCGCGGACAACGACTGACCCCGCGCCAGGCTCGACGGCCCCGCCCCGGTTCCTCCGGGGCGGGGCCGTCGTGGTTCTGCGGAAGGGCCACACCGCGTGAGCTGCGGCGCGGGGTTGGGGTGCGGCGGTTCGTGGTCTCGCACTGCTGCGCAGCGCGGGGGCCGTCGTGGTTCTGCGGAAGGGCCACACCGCGTGAGCTGCGGCGCGGGGTTGGGGTGCGGCGGTTCGTGGTCTCGCACTGCTGCGCAGCGCGGGGGCCGTCGTGGTTCTTACCGGTCCTGCGCGTTCGCGCGGCGGTCGGCGAGCAGCGCGGCCGTGCGGCGGCGCTCCAGGTAGACCTCGATCACGAGCAGCACCACCGCGGGCAGCCCCAGCCCCAGCGCGGCCCACACCGGCACCTCGACGCCGTCCAGCGCGATCCCGGCGCCCAGCACCGCCACCAGGAACGGCCAGCGCAGCCACACCCGCTGCCACCGCGCCGTCCACACCACCGTGCCGCTGGCCGCCGCCGTGACGGCCGTGGCGGCGCCGAGCAGGGCGCTGGACAGGGCGACGTCACCGGGCAGGCCGAGCACGAGCCCCGCGAGCGCGCTCAGGCCCAGCACGGCCCCGGCGAACACGAACGGGACCGCCAGCCACGTGGTCAGCGCCAGGGGGCGACCGAACGAACTGAGCACGTGACCCAGTGTGCTGGTCCGGGCGGCGCGCCGGTACCCCGCGCGGACCACCTCCGGGGGCGCAGCGCCCAGTGGTCGGCGGCCGTCGGTGAGCGGCGGCCGTGACGAGCGCCACGGGAACACCCGAGGAGGTGGACGCGTTGCACCGGGCAGCAGTGGATCTGGCAGACTGTCAGGTCGAGTCCGGCTCCGGTTCACCCCGGCTACCAGCGCGGGGACCCGGCGGCCTCACGAGAAGAACAGGACGAGACGTTGAAGACTGGCATTCACCCGGAGTACGTGAAGACCGAGGTCACCTGTGGCTGCGGCAACACCTTCACGACCCACAGCACCAAGACTTCCGGCGCCATCCACGTCGAGGTCTGCTCCAACTGCCACCCGTTCTACACGGGCAAGCAGAAGATCCTCGACACCGGTGGCCGGGTCGCGCGCTTCGAGGCCCGCTACGGCAAGCGCGCCAAGTAGCTGCTCCGACGGCGCCCACCCAGTCTCCACTGGGTGGGCGCCGTCGTCGTTTCCACCCACGCCGAGAGCCCAGGAGCCGCACGTGACCGCCCCGCTGGACGCACTGATCGCCGAGCACGGCGAGCTGGAGACCAAGCTCGCCGACCCCTCGGTGCACGCCGACCAGGCGGGAGCGCGCAAGCTCGGCAAGCGCTACGCCGAGCTGACCCCGATCGTGCGCGCCGCCCGCGAGCTGGAGCAGACGCGCAACGACCTGGGGGCGGCGCGCGAGCTGGCCGGGGAGGACCCGGCGTTCGCCGAGGAGGCGGACGAGCTGTCCGCGCGGATCCCGCAGCTGGAGGAGCGGCTCACCGAGCTGCTGCTGCCGCGCGACCCGCACGACTCGTCCGACGTGGTGATGGAGATCAAGTCCGGGGAGGGCGGCGAGGAGTCGGCGCTGTTCGCAGGCGACCTGCTGCGGATGTACCTGAGGTACGCGGAGCGGCAGGGGTGGAAGGCCGAGGTGCTCGACGGGACGGACTCGGACCTCGGCGGGTTCAAGGACGTGACGGTCGCGATCAAGTCGCGCGGGGACGGGCCGGACGGGGTGTGGTCGCGGCTCAAGTACGAGGGCGGCGTGCACCGGGTGCAGCGGGTGCCGGTGACCGAGTCGCAGGGGCGCATCCACACGTCGGCGGCCGGGGTGCTGGTGATCCCGGAGACCGAGGACGTGGCGTCGATCGAGATCGACGACAAGGACCTGCGGGTCGACGTGTTCCGGTCGTCCGGCAAGGGCGGGCAGAGCGTCAACACGACGGACTCGGCGGTGCGGATCACGCACCTGCCGACGGGGATCGTGGTGTCGTGCCAGAACGAGCGGTCGCAGCTGCAGAACAAGGCACGGGCGATGCAGGTGCTCCAGGCGCGGTTGCAGGCGCTGGCGGAGGAGAAGGCGCAGCAGGAGGCCTCGGACGCCCGGCGGACGCAGGTGCGGACGGTGGACCGGTCGGAGCGGGTGCGGACGTACAACTTCCCCGAGTCGCGGATCTCGGACCACCGGGTGGGGTACAAGGCGCACAACCTGGACGCGGTGCTGGACGGGGAGCTGGACGCGGTGCTGGACGCCCTGTCGGCGGCGGACCGGGCGGAGCGGCTGGCCGGGGGCTGAGCCTGCTCGCCTTGCTGGGCCGCTGGGCCGCTGGGCCGCTGGGCTGCTGTGCTGTGCTGCGGCGAGCCGGGCTTGACCTGCGCTGACCTGCTCTGACCTGCGTGGATAGTCACTTGATCGAGTGAACCGCCTTCCCGTTCGAACATCTGTTCGATAACGTGGGAGGTGGTTCAGCGCTGGGCTGAACCTCCCGTCGACCGTGCTGGTCCTTCCCGCCTCCGGAGCGGTCGGGACCCGCTTTTGCGGAGGTGCTTGGTTTGGTGCGGTGAGATCCTGGCGACTGTTCCTGGTGTGACTTCCGTCCACCTGGACGGGTGATGCCGGCGAGGGGGAGGGCACTGATGGCCAAGGATTCCCACCAGAGGTCCCACAGGTCTCAGAAGTCCCACAAGTCACAGAGGGCGCAGAAGTCACAGGAGGCCCAGAGGCAAGCGCAGGGGCAAGCGCAGGGGCAGGCACAGGAGCAGACGCAGGGACAGGCGCTGGGAGAGGCGCAGCGGGAGACGCAGAAGCAGGCGGAGCAGAAGCAGGCAGAGCAGAAGCAGGCGGAGCAGAAGCAGGGCGCGCGGCAGCCGGAGAACTCGCCCGGTCGTCTCGAACTCGTCGTGGAGCCGCTGAGGGCCCCGGTGGACCACGAGGTGTCGATCACCGTTCGCGGCGCGCGCGCCGGGGCGGAGGTGACGCTGCGGCTGTCCGCGGACGGCCACGAGTCGGAGGCGGTCTTCCTGGCCGACGAGCGCGGCGTGGTCGACGCGACCAGGCACGCTCCGGTGTCGGGCTCGTACGCGGGCGTGGACCCGATGGGCCTGTTCTGGTCGGCCCGCCCCACGGGCGAGCAGCCGGGCACCTCGGGCAAGGCAGTGCTGACCGCGACCGCCACCCCGGCCAGCAGCGCTCCAGCCGATAGCGTTTCGGAAGGCGCTCCAGCCGGAAGCGTTCCAGCCAGCAGCGCTGCGGGAGGCGCTCCGGTGGGAAGCGGTCCTGCCGGGTCTTCCGCGGCTGCCTCCACGGCGGCTGTGTCCACGTCGGTCGAGTCGGGCACGGCCGACCAGGCACTGGGCGGCTTGGGCGCAGCTGGAGCCGACTCGGACACCGCTGCGGCTGACTCCGGCACCTCTGCGCTGTCCGCCAAGCCTCTTGCCGCGTCCGCAGGCGTGTCCGCGCTGGCCAGGAAGGCTCTGTCGAACACCTCGCACCAGGTAGAGGCGGGTGATGCTCCTTCCTCCGACGCTGCTTCCTCTTCTGCAGGCACCAGTGCCTCCACCGGCGCCGGCGCTTCTACCGATGCCTCCGCCGATGCCTCCGCGGACGCTTCCACCGATGCTTCTGCCGATGCCTTCGCGGCCAACGGCTCCACTGCCGCTGTTCCCGCTGCCGATGCCTCCACTCCTGGTGTTTCCGGCGCTGCCAGCGCTGTCGGTGCTCCTGCTGCCGGTGCTCCTGCTGCCGGGTCTGCGCACGTGTCCGGGGCGTCGGCGGTTGTCGAGGTCGAGCTGGAGCGGTTGTCCGTGCCTGACGGGGTGCGGCGTGTGGAGTTCGCGGGTGGGGTGCTGTTCGAGCCCGAGGGTGGGGGTTCGGGTGCTGCTGCTGCCGGGGTGATCGTGCTCGGTGGCAGCGAGGGCGGTCTGCGCGAGTTGGACGCCGCGCTGCTCGCCGGGCACGGGTTCGCCGTGTTGGCGCTGCCGTACTTCGGCGCGCCCGGTGTGCCCGAGAACCTGGTGGACGTGCCGCTGGAGCACGTCGGCGGCGCGGTGGACGCCCTGGCCGAGCGGGTTGGTGGGCCCGTGGGGCTGGTGGGCGGGTCGCGGGGTGGGGAGTTGGCGCTGTTGGCGGCGTCCGTCCTCCCCTCGGTGCGGGCCGTGGTCAGCGTGGTCGGGAGCGGGGTCGTGACGCAGTGCGTCGGGGCTGGCAAGCGGTTGCTGGAGATCCTCGAGGTGGACGCGGCGGCGTGGACCTGGAAGGGGCAGCCGGTGCCCTACCTGCCCCACGTCGTGAGTCCGGGGATGCGCGCGGCGATCGTGGACGGTGAGCCGGTCGTGCTGGCCGAGGCGTTCGACCTGGGCGACGGTTTTCCGGAGGACGTCGAGATCCCGGTGGAGCGCATCGCCGGACCGGTGCTCCTGGTCTCCGGTGACCGGGACGCCAGCTGGCCGAGTGCTGACCTGAGCGAGGTGGCGCACCGCAGGCTCGAGGCCAACGACCACCCGCACCCCCACGAGCACGTCGTCCACCCCGGAGCGGGCCACCTGCTCGCAGGTCCCCCGAACCGCCCCCAGCCGGACAACGTCGTGGACGGCCCCGGAGTCCGCTTCGAGATGGGCGGCGACCGCGCCACCACGGCTCGAGCCAAGGCCGACACCTGGAACCGCACCACCACCTTCCTCAAGACCCACCTCAAGACCCGCCCCAAGAGCCAACTCAAGACCCAGGGCAGCCCCGACCGCACGGCCTGACCCGCGACAAGGGGTGACCGGACACGCGGTCTACCCGCCACGCGGTCTGATCGGCCTGCGCACTGCCGCCCCCAGCGCCCGATGTCGATGCCGGTACAGGCATCGGCATCGGGCTGGAGCCAGCTGTCCGGCCCGCCCTCCACACCAGCCGTTGCCCAAAGTGGGCGTGTCCTGTCCACCGATCACGCGCAGCTACCGATCGGCCCGCCAAACCACCCCGCCTCACCCGACCTCACCCACCCCGCCCCCACCCCAGCGACACCCGTACCGGCCACTCCCGTCACCAGGTGTGTGCGGGGCCACCCCCGTCGCACCCCTGACCCGGCGAACGCCCACCGTCACCGCACTAATCTGTGCGGCATGAGCGCACACTTTGACGTCGTGGTCCTCGGTGCTGGGCCCGGCGGGTACGTCGCCGCCATCCGCGCGGCTCAGCTGGGGCTGAAGACCGCGGTCGTCGAGGAGAAGTACTGGGGCGGGGTGTGCCTCAACGTCGGGTGCATCCCCTCCAAGGCGCTCCTGCGCAACGCCGAGCTCGCCCACCTGTTCACGCACGAGCAGAAGACCTTCGGCATCCAGGTCGACGGCACGGTCACGTTCGACTACGGCGCCGCCTTCCAGCGCAGCCGCAAGGTCGCGGACGGGCGCGTCAAGGGCGTGCACTTCCTCATGAAGAAGAACGGCATCACCGAGTACAACGGTCGGGGCACGTTCACCGACGCCAACACCATCGAGGTCAACGGCGAGTCGATCACCTTCTCGCACGCGATCATCGCCGCGGGCGCCAGCACCCGCCTGCTGCCGGGCACCGAGCTGTCCGAACGCGTCGTGACCTACGAGGAGCAGATCCTCACCGAGGACCTCCCCGAGAGCATCGTCATCGCCGGCGCGGGTGCGATCGGCGTCGAGTTCGGCTACGTGCTGCACAACTACGGCGTCAAGGTCACCATCGTCGAGTTCCTCGACCGGATGGTGCCGCTGGAGGACGTCGAGGTGTCCACCGAGCTGGCCAAGCGCTACAAGCGCATGGGCGTCGACGTGCGCACCGGCACCCGCGTCGAGTCCATCGACGACTCCGGCGCGAAGGTCCGCGTCACCGTCTCCAAGGACGGCAAGGAGGAGGTCCTGGAGGCCGACAAGGTCCTGCAGGCCATCGGCTTCCAGCCGCGCGTCGAGGGCTACGGCCTGGAGTCGACCGGCGTGGCGCTGACCGAGCGCGGCGCGATCGCCGTCGACGAGCGCGGTCGCACCAACGTGCCGCACATCTACGCCATCGGCGACGTCACCGCGAAGCTCATGCTCGCGCACGCCGCCGAGTCCATGGGCATCATCGCGGCCGAGACCATCGCGGGCGCGGAGACCATGGAGCTGGACTTCCCGATGATCCCGCGCGCGACGTTCTGCCAGCCGCAGATCGCCAGCTTCGGCTGGACCGAGGCGCAGGCCCGCGAGAAGGGCTTCGACGTCCAGGTCGCCAAGTTCCCGTTCACCGCGAACGGCAAGGCGCACGGCATCGGCGACTACAGCGGCTTCGTGAAGCTGATCAGCGATGGCGAGCACGGCGAGCTGCTCGGCGCCCACATGATCGGACCGGACGTCACCGAGCTGCTGCCCGAGCTGACCCTGGCCCAGCAGTGGGACCTGACCGTGCACGAGGTGGCGCGCAACGTCCACGCCCACCCGACGCTGAGCGAGGCCGTGAAGGAAGCGGTGCACGGCCTGGCCGGGCACATGATCAACTTCTGACGGGCCTACAGTTCCGAGCATGAACCGACACCCGCTGCGGCCCGCGCTGATCGAGGCCGAGCGCCTGCTGGCCGCGGCGGGTGTCGACAGCCCTCGCACCGACGCGCACCTGCTCGCCGCGCACCTGCTGGGCGTGCCGCCGGGCAAGCTCGTGCTCACGCCCATGGTCGAACCGCGCGTGCTGGACGAGCTGGGCGCGCTGGTGGCGAAGCGGGCCACCCGCGTCCCGCTCCAGCACCTGACCGGCGAGGCGCACCTGTGGGGCGTCGACCTCGCGGTCGGGCCCGGCGTGTTCATCCCGCGCCCGGAGACCGAGCTGCTGGTGGAGTGGGCGCTGAACGCCGTGCGCGGCGCCGCTCGGCCCGTCGTGGTGGACCTGTGCACGGGGTCCGGCGCGCTGGCGCTGAGCATCGCGCACCACCGGCCGGACGCGGTCGTGCACGCGGTGGAGAAGGACCCGACCGCCCTGTCCTGGGCCCGCCGCAACGCGGACGCCCGCAGCGCGGCGGGCGACACCCCGATCCGGCTGCACCACGGCGACGTGACCGCGCCGGGCGTCCTGTCCGACCTGGACGGCGCGGTGGACCTGGTGGTGTGCAACCCGCCGTACGTGCCGGACGCCACCGAGGTCCAGCCGGAGGTCGCCGACCACGACCCGCGCGCGGCGGTGTTCGGCGGCGCGGACGGGCTCGACGTGATCCGCCACGTGGTGACCCTGGCGGCCCGCCTGCTCAAGCCCGGCGGCCACGTGGCCATCGAGCACGACGACACCCACGGCGAGGCCGTGCCCGCCCTCCTGGCCACCCGCAAGGTCCTCGCCGACGCCACCCCGCACCGCGACCTGGCAGGCCGCCCCCGCTTCGCGACCGCCCGCAGGACCGGCTGAGCGCCCACCGGACTTGCTGAGCGCCCACCGGACTGGACACGGGCACCTGCTGAACCGGCTTGGGGGCGCACGCTGAACTTGAGGCCCGCCGGAATGCTTGACCGCCAGCCGCCAGCCGCCAGCCGCCAGCCGCCAGCCGCCAGCCGCCAGCCGCCAGCGACTGGACCCGCGTCCGCTGAATCGCCTGCCCGCCGGACCTCTGCCGCGAGTCCGCCCCACGACCGCGCGTCCAGCTCCCCACGACCGCGAGTCCACCCCGCAACGCGCGTCGCCTCCGGTGGTTCATGCGCGCCGTGCATGGGGAAGAACCCCGGCCCCGCGTCGAATCGGGCCCGGACCGGGTGCTGATCCACGTCCCCGCGCAGGGGAAAGCGCTTGCGTGGAGCAGTTCGGCGGCCAGGCCCGGTCGTGGTCACCCGTCGGGCGGATGAATCCCCCTGCGGGGGTCGCATGTTCTCCATCCGCTACCGGCATCCGCTGGATGAGGGTCATGCGCCCGGTGCATGGAATCGCCTGCCGTGCGCGGACCGTGCGCTGGTCGGGGGTCCACCGTGGAGCCGGGCGGCCCCGGACCCGCCCGCCGAGCCCTCATCCGGTCATGCACCGGGCGGATGGTGATCCGGCCGGTGCATGAGCCCCCGCCTCGCGCCCCCCGCCTCGCGCCTCGCGCCTCGCGCCTCGCCCCGCGAGCCCCACCCCGTGCCCCCGACCCGGTCGACCACCCACCCCCGCCCCCACTCCCCGTCACCACCGCCGTTCCCCGCGTCCCGCCACCCCTACCCACCTGCGTGGTAGGACGACATTTCGGGTGGGGGCGGAGGCTGGCGGCCGTCACTCCACGCGCTGTGCCAGGATTCCTCGGGTGAGTACGGTCTACGACTGCCGAGTTCAGGACGACCGGGTGGCGGGTCTCGCCGCCGCCGCCGGAGCGGTCCGCTCGGGCAGGCTCGTCGTCCTCCCCACCGACACCGTCTACGGCATCGGCTGCGACGCTTTCGACGCTGCCGCCGTGCGGTCGCTGCTCGCCGCGAAGGGGCGCGGGCCCGACATGCCCGTCCCGGTGCTCGTCGGCTCCTGGACCACGATCGACGGCCTCGTGCTGTCGGTGCCGCGCCAGGCCCGCTCGCTGATCGAGGCGTTCTGGCCAGGCGGGCTGTCGCTGGTCCTGCACCACGCGCCCTCGCTGGCCTGGGACCTCGGGCAGACCAGGGGGACCGTGATGCTGCGGATGCCGCTGCACCCCGTCGCGCTCGAACTCCTGCGCGACGTGGGCCCGATGGCCGTCTCCAGCGCGAACAAGTCCGGCTTCCCGCCCGCCTCCAGCGCCGCCCAGGCGCGCGAGCAGCTGGGCGAGGACGTGCAGGTCTACCTCGACGGCGGTCCCTCCGGCGAGAACGTGGCCTCCACGATCGTCGACCTCACCGGGACGGACCCGCTGGTGCTGCGCGAGGGCGCGGTGCCGGTGGCCGACATCGCCTCGGTGCTGGGCGTCGAAGTCGAGGTCGCGCGCTAGTGGATCTCCAGCAGCCGAGTAGCGTGGTGGGTCCAGTGTCCGAACCGGAATCCCCGAGGGGATAGCCTCCCGTGGGCCAGTTGCCTGCCGCGTCCAACGTCCTCCCGGTCCGGGAGTACCTGCTCGTCGCGCTCACCGCCGCAGTGGTGACTTTCCTCCTCGTCGGCCTGGTCCGCGCGCTCGCGTTCCGGATCGGCGCGGTCGCCCACCCCCGAACACGCGACGTCCACGTCAAGCCGATGCCCCGCATGGGCGGCCTGGCCATGTACGGCGGCGTGCTCGGCGGGATGATGCTCGCCCACCAGCTGCCGGTGCTGCGCTCAGCCTTCGACTTCTCCTACGACCCCTACGCCGTCGTCCTCGGCGGCGGCATCATCGTGCTGGTCGGCATAGTCGACGACCGGTTCGAGCTCGACTCGCTCACCAAGCTCGCCGGCCAGGTCACGGCCGCAGGCGTGCTCGTCCTCTACGGCCTCCAGTGGTTCGTGTTCTGGGTGCCGTGGGGCGACGACGGCTCCGGCACCGGCTCGCTGCTGGTGCTCGACCAGAACCAGGGCGCGCTGCTGAGCGTGCTGCTCGCCGTCACGATGATCAACGCGATGAACTTCGTGGACGGCCTCGACGGCCTCGCCGCGGGCATCGGGCTGATCGCCGCCGCGGCGACCTGCGCGTTCTCCATCGGTGGTGTCCTCGCCAACAACGAGGGCGACGTCGGCGCCTACCCGCCCGCGCTGATCGCGGCGTGCCTGGCGGGCGCGTGCCTGGGCTTCCTGCCGCACAACTTCAACCCGGCCCGGATCTTCATGGGCGACTCGGGGTCGATGCTGATCGGCCTGATGCTCGCCGCCGCGACCACCTCGGCGTCCGGCAAGCTCAACTACGAGTCGCTCAACGCCAGCGACGTGCTCGGCCTGATGTCGCCCCTGCTGGTCGTCGCCGCGGTGCTGTTCGTGCCGCTGCTGGACCTGCTGATGGCGATCGTCCGGCGCACCCGCAAGGGGCAGAGCCCGTTCTCGGCGGACAAGATGCACCTGCACCACCGGCTGCTCCAGATCGGCCACTCGCAGCGCCGCGCCGTCCTGCTGATCTACCTGTGGGCCGGGCTGCTGGCGTTCGGCGCGGTCTCGCTGACCGTGTTCGACACCGGCGTGGTCGCCTGGTGCTTCCTGATCGGACTGCTGCTCGCGTTCTTCATCTCGGCGGTCCCGAGACTCCGCGAGTCGCGCAAGAACCGAGCGTGACGGTGGGACGCCCGAACGGGCGTCCCACCGTTCCACTTTTCGGGAAGAATTCGGACATGGGTGACGCGTGAACACCCCGCGCGACAAGATCAACCATCGGGTCGCGGGGTCGGGACCGCCCCGCCGCCCGCCACCACCCCGCCCCTGAGCAGCCGGTACCGCCCCGGTCCGCTCGGTGGCGGGGTTTTCCGCATTACCGGCGCATTACCCGGCGGGGCCGCGCGCATTACCCTGTGAAAACCCTGTCGGATCGCGCCGGGACCATTTCCGGGAAACACACCTTCGGGTAGCCTCGACCACGCGCCGAACCGCGGCGAACAATGTCCGAGGAGGGCCCGCCGCCCCAGCGCCACCCGAAGTTCGCCCGCTGTTCGCCCAGATCAGCGCCGGGCACCCGGCGCACCGTCCGGGTGAGGTCTAAAGCACACCCGGTGAGTGCTCGCAGGGGCGGGCAGCCACAATGGTGGGGTGACGCGACTCCTCGACGCCGCTGACGTAGCGCGCAAAGCGCTTCGGCAGTCCGCCCTCGTGCTCGCCCCGGTGGTGGTGATCGCCGCTCTCGTCGGCTGGTTCACCGCGGGCCGGGAAGGGCTGTGGGGCGCGCTCCTCGGCGCCGGGATCGCCGGTGGCTTCCTGCTCATCACCCTGCTGACGGTCCTGCTGACGGCCAAGGCCTCACCGACCGTGACCGGCGGGGCGATGATGGGCGGTTGGCTACTCAAGGTGATCGTGCTGCTCGTCGCACTCGCCCTGTTGAAGGACGCGACGTTCTACTCCAAACCGGTGTTCGGCGCCGTCGTGATGATCGCGGTCGTCGTCGTCCTGGCCTCGGAGACCTGGGTCGTGGTCAAGGCCCGGATGCTGTACTTCAACCCCTCCAGCACTGGTCAGGGCGATGCGCGCTAACCCCCGTGTGCAGACCTGGGACCACCGGTTGGTAGGGTGCGCGTAGATGAGTGACAAGTCAGACAAACCACCCCCAAGGGGTGACGGTGCTGTCTGGTCGATCATCGGCACGCTGGTGTCCGGCCCCGCGGTGTGGGGCGGTATCGGCTTCCTAATCGACAAGACCACCGAGAGCCAGATCTTCACTCCGATCGGGCTAACGGTGGGCTTTGTCACGGGGTTCTACATCGTCTATGTACGCCACGGTCAGGGCTGAGGAAGTGCCGGCCGCGACGCAGGGAGACCAGTTGGACACCTTGGTGCTTGCCGAGGGTGGGGAGTTCCACAAGCCGGCGATCGAAGAGTTCTTCCCGCCTGCCCTGCTGTTTGAAGGCACGCCGTTCGAGCTCGACCGGGTCATGCTGATCCGCATCCTCATGACGGTGGTCCTCGCGGCGTTCTTCCTGATCGCCATGCGCAGGCCCAAGCTCGTCCCGAGGGGCATCCAGAACCTCGGCGAGATGGCGCTGGACTTCGTCCGCATCAACATCGCCGAGGACGTCCTCGGCAAGGAGAACGGCAGGCGGTTCCTGCCGCTCCTGACGACCTTCTTCTTCCTGATCTGGGCGACGAACCTCTCCGGGATCATCCCGTTCCTGAACATGCCGAGCACGGCCCGCATCGGGTTGCCGCTCGCGCTCGCGGTGGTCGCCTACCTGGCGTTCAACTACGCGGGCATCAAGGCGCAGGGTGTCGGCGGCTACCTCAAGTCGAACCTGTTCCCGCCGGGGGTTCCCAAGCCGCTCTACGTTCTGGTGACGCCCATCGAGCTCGTCTCGGTGTTCCTCATCCGTCCCGGAACGCTGATGATCCGCCTCATGGCGAACATGCTCGCCGGGCACATGGCGCTGGTCCTGTTCTTCAGCGCCGCGTGGTACCTGATGTTCCAGGCCGGGGACCTGGTCCTGGCGCCGGCAGGCTTCCTGTCGCTCGTCATGGGCCTGATGTTCACCCTGTTCGAGCTGATGGTGCAGTTCCTCCAGGCGTACATCTTCACCCTGCTCACCGCCGTCTACATCGACGGTGCGCTCCACGCGGAGCACTGAGACCCACCGAGATCCGGGGACACCCAGGGTCTTGGACGACCCGCGCCACCGAGAACCGGCGCGGGCCAACCGGAAAGGGAACGACAGAAATGATCCTTGCTGAGGTCGCAGGCAACCTCAACGCCGTCGGCTACGGCATCGCCACGATCGGCCCCGGCATCGGTGTCGCTTTCGTCGCGGGCAAGACCGTCGAGGCCATGGCCCGTCAGCCCGAGATGGCTGGCCAGCTGCGCACCACGATGATCCTGGGCATCGCGTTCACCGAGGCCCTGGCCCTGCTGGGCCTGGTCGCCGGCTTCCTCTTCAGCTGATCGACCGGACCCAGACAAGGCGGTGACCACCATGACCGAACCGCTGATCCTGGCGGCCGAGGGGGCTGTTAACCCCCTCATCCCGGCCGTCTACGACATCGTGTGGTCCGCGGTCTGCTTGGCGATCATCGGCTTCGTCTTCTGGAAGAAGGTGCTACCGCTCTTCCAGAAGGTGCTGGCCGAGCGCACCGAGAAGATCGAGGGCGGTATCGCCAGGGCCGAGGCCGCCCAGGCCGAGGCTTCTCGCACGCTGGAGGAGTACAAGGAGCAGCTCGCCGAGGCTCGCGCCGAGGCGGCCCGCATCCGTGACGACGCGCGGGCCGAGGGCCAGCAGATCGTCGAGGAGATGCGGGACCGGGCGCAGGCGGAGTACGACCGCATCGTCGCCCACGGCCACAACGAGCTCGACGCGCACCGCGCCCGCATCGTCTCCGAGCTGCGGGCCGACCTCGGCCGCGTGGCCGTCGACCTCGCGGGCAAGGTCGTCGGCGAGTCGCTGGAGGACCAGGCGCTGCGCCGCGGCACCGTGGACCGCTTCCTCAACGAGCTGGACGCCGCAGCGGCGCCCGCGGCGAAGTAGGGGAGTCCATGACGCTGCACGCCGCTAGTCGCGAAGCTCTGGCAGCCGCTGAACTGCGGCTGCTGGAGCTGGTCGAGGGCGCCGCGGGCGCCACCGGCCCGTCCGCGCTGGGGCAGGAGCTGTTCTCCGTGGTGGGTCTGCTGAGCGCGCAGCCGCAGCTGCGGCGCGCGTTCGGCGACGCCTCGTCCGACCCCGCGGGCAGGGAGCGCCTCCTGCGCTCCCTGCTGGCGGGCAAGGTCGCGGACGCCACGCTGGACGTCCTCGTCACGGCGGTCACCGCCAAGTGGTCGAGCCCGCGCGAGCTGGTGGACGGGGTCGAGTCGCTGGCTCGCACCGCGCTGCTGGTGCACGCGGAGCGCGACGGCAGGCTCGACGCCGTCGAGGACGAGCTGTTCCGCCTCGGCCGCATCGTCGCCGGGAACCCCGAGCTGGAGCGGGTCCTCACCGACCCGGCCGGTTCGCCCGACGGCAAGCTCGCCCTGCTGAACGGCCTCATCCGGGGCAAGGTCGAGAAGGTGACCGAGGCACTGGTCACCCAGCTCGTCCAGCACCCCAGGGGCCTCGGCGTGGTCAACGGCCTGACCCTCCTGGCGGGCCTCGCGGCCAAGCGCCGCGAGCGCTCGGTCGCCCACGTCCGCTCGGCGGTCGAGCTGACCGCGGACCAGCAGGACCGCCTCGCGGCCTCGCTGACCCGCATCTACTCACGACCGATCGCACTGCACGTCGAGGTCGATGCCTCGCTCGTCGGCGGCCTGGTCATCAAGATCGGTGACGAGGTCATCGACGGGAGCGTCGCAGGTCGCCTGGCGGCACTCCGCCGCGACCTCGCAGGCTGACCCGAACCCGGAACCGCGGCTTGCCCAGCCCCTTTCCCATGAACGAAGTGAGAGCAGGAACGACATGGCGGAGCTGACGATCTCGTCGGACGAGATCCGCAGTGCGATCGAGAAGTACGTCTCGAGCTACTCCCCGGAGGTCAACCGGGAAGAGGTCGGTGTCGTCGCCGAGACCTACGACGGCATCGCCATCGTCGAGGGTTTGCCCGGCACGATGACCAACGAGCTGCTGGAGTTCCCCGGCGGCGTCCTCGGAGTGGCGCTCAACCTGGAGGTCCGCGAGATCGGCGCGGTCATCCTCGGTGACTTCGACAAGATCGAGGAGGGCCAGGAGGTCAAGCGCACCGGCCAGGTCCTCTCGGTCCCGGTCGGCGACGGCTTCCTCGGCCGGGTGGTCAACCCCCTCGGCCAGCCCATCGACGGTCTCGGCGACATCGTCGCCGACGACAACCGCGCCCTGGAGCTCCAGGCCGCGACGGTGCTCCAGCGCCAGCCCGTGGGCGAGCCGATGCAGACCGGCATCAAGGCCATCGACTCGATGACCCCCATCGGCCGCGGCCAGCGCCAGCTGATCATCGGCGACCGCAAGACCGGCAAGACCGCGGTCTGCATCGACACGATCATCAACCAGAAGAAGGCGTGGGAGAGCGGCGACCCGCAGCAGCAGGTCCGCTGCGTCTACGTCGCCATCGGCCAGAAGGGCTCCACCATCGCGGGCGTCAAGTCCGCGCTGGAGGAGGCCGGGGCCCTGGAGTACACCACCATCGTGGCGGCTCCCGCGTCCGACTCGGCCGGCTTCAAGTGGCTGGCGCCGTACACCGGCTCCGCCATCGGCCAGCACTGGATGTACGAGGGCAAGCACGTCCTCATCATCTTCGACGACCTCACCAAGCAGGCCGAGGCGTACCGCGCGATCTCGCTGCTGCTGCGCCGCCCGCCGGGCCGCGAGGCCTACCCCGGTGACGTCTTCTACTTGCACTCGCGCCTGCTGGAGCGCTGCGCGAAGCTGTCCGACGACCTCGGCGGCGGCTCGATGACCGGTCTGCCGATCATCGAGACCAAGGCGAACGACGTGTCGGCGTACATCCCGACCAACGTCATCTCCATCACCGACGGCCAGTGCTTCCTGGAGTCGGACCTGTTCAACGCCGGCGTGCGCCCGGCCGTCAACGTGGGCATCTCGGTGTCCCGCGTCGGTGGCGCCGCGCAGACCAAGGCGATGAAGACGGTCTCCGGCTCGCTGCGCCTGGACCTGTCCCAGTTCCGCGAGCTGGAGGCGTTCTCCGCCTTCGCCTCGGACCTGGACGCGGCCTCGCGCGCCCAGCTGGACCGCGGCGCCCGCCTGGTCGAGCTGCTCAAGCAGGGCCAGTACTCGCCGGTCCCGATGGAGGAGCAGGTCGTCTCCATCTACCTCGGCACCAAGGGGCACTTCGACTCGGTCGCCATCGGCGACGTCCGCCGCTTCGAGGGCGAGTTCCTGGACCACCTGCGTCGCAACCACGACGTGGTGCTGTCCTCGATCCGCGACACCAAGAAGCTGTCCGACGACGCGGAGAAGGGCATCGTGGACGCGGTCAACGCGTTCAAGAAGCAGTTCACCGCCTCGGGTGGCGCGCCGGTCGTGAACGAGGCCGCCGCCGACGCCATGGCCGCCGACAAGGTCGGACAGGAGTCGGTGAAGACCAGCCGATCCGCTCCGACCGAGAAGTGACGTAGGCATGGCGGCACAGATTCGGGAGCTTCGCCAGCGGATCCGCTCGGTCAACTCGACCAAGAAGATCACCAAGGCGTACGAGCTCATCGCGACCTCGCGACTGGCCAAGGCCCAGTCGCGGGTCGCGGCGTCGCGCCCGTACGCGGACGAGATCACCCACGTGCTGCGCGCTCTCGCCGAGGGCGCCTCCAGCCTGGACCACCCGCTGCTGGAGGCTCGCAAGAACCCCCGGCGCGCGGGCGTGCTCATCGTGACCAGCGACAAGGGCATGTGCGGCGGTTACAACGCCAACGTGCTCAAGGCCGCGGAGGAGCTGTTCGCCCTCCTGCGCTCGGAGGGCAAGGAGCCGGTGCTTTTCGTCGCCGGGCGCAAGGGGGCGGGGTACTACAACTTCCGCCGCCGCGCCGTCGCGGGCGAGTGGAGCGGGTTCTCGCAGGCGCCGAACTACGTGAACGCCTCCGAGGCGGGCGACGCGCTCGTCTCGGCGTTCATGGCGGGCAGCGACGACGAGGGCGACGAGCCGGGTCCGGACGGCGTGCTGGGCGTCGACGAGCTGCACGTCGTCTACACCGAGTTCAAGTCCATGCTCAGCCAGCAGCCGGTCGCCAAGCGGATCGCCCCGCTGACCGTCGAGTACGACGCGGAGCCGCACGAGGGGCTGCACGCGTCGTACGAGTTCGAGCCGGACGCGGACAGCCTGCTGGACGCGCTGCTCCCCAAGTACATCAAGACCAGGCTGTTCTCCGCGCTGCTGGAGGCCGCCGCGTCCGAGTCGGCTGCTCGGCGGACCGCGATGAAGGCGGCGACTGACAACGCCTCCGAGCTGGTCCGCAACCTGAGCCGCCAGGCGAACGCGGCCCGCCAGGCCCAGATCACCCAGGAGATCAGCGAGATCGTCGGTGGCGCCTCCGCGCTTACCGGTGGCGCAGGAAGTGATGAGTGACATGAGTGCTACCGCCACCACCACCCGCACCGGCCGTGTGGTCCGGGTGATCGGCGCGGTCGTCGACGTGGAGTTCCCGCGCGACGCCGTGCCCGAGCTGTTCAACGCCTGCCACGCCGAGATCACCTACGAGGCCGTGGCCAAGACGCTGACCCTGGAGGTCGCCCAGCACCTGGGTGACAACCTGGTCCGCACGATCTCCATGCAGCCGACCGACGGCCTCGTCCGCGGCGCCCCGGTGACCGACTCCGGCAAGGCCATCTCGGTCCCCGTCGGCGACGTCGTCAAGGGCCACGTGTTCAACGCGCTCGGCGACTGCCTCGACAGCCCCGGCCTCGGCCGCGACGGCGAGCAGTGGGGCATCCACCGCAAGGCGCCGTCGTTCGACCAGCTCGAGGGCAAGACCGAGATCCTGGAAACGGGCATCAAGGTCATCGACCTGCTGACCCCGTACGTCAAGGGCGGCAAGATCGGCCTGTTCGGCGGCGCGGGCGTGGGCAAGACGGTGCTCATCCAGGAGATGATCACCCGTATCGCCCGCGAGTTCTCCGGCACGTCGGTGTTCGCCGGCGTCGGCGAGCGCACCCGCGAGGGCACGGACCTCCTCCTCGAGATGGAGGAGATGGGCGTGCTCGGCGACACCGCGCTCGTCTTCGGCCAGATGGACGAGCCGCCGGGCACCCGCATGCGCGTCGCGCTGTCGGCTCTGACGATGGCGGAGTACTTCCGCGACGTCCAGAACCAGGACGTGCTGCTGTTCATCGACAACATCTTCCGGTTCACCCAGGCGGGTTCCGAGGTGTCGACCCTGCTGGGCCGTATGCCGTCCGCCGTGGGCTACCAGCCGACGCTGGCCGACGAGATGGGTGAGCTGCAGGAGCGGATCACGTCGACCCGAGGCAAGTCGATCACCTCGCTGCAGGCGATCTACGTGCCCGCGGACGACTACACCGACCCGGCGCCCGCCACCACCTTCGCCCACCTGGACGCGACGACGGAGCTCTCCCGTCCGATCTCCCAGAAGGGCATCTACCCGGCCGTCGACCCGCTGTCGTCGTCGTCTCGAATCCTCGAGCCGTCGATCGTCGGCGAGGAGCACTACCGGGTCGCCCAGGAGGTGAAGCGCATCCTGCAGAAGTACAAGGAGCTGCAGGACATCATCGCCATCCTCGGCATGGACGAGCTCTCCGAGGAGGACAAGGTCCTCGTCGGTCGCGCCCGTCGCCTGGAGCGCTTCCTCGGCCAGAACTTCATCGTGGCCGAGAAGTTCACCGGTCAGCCCGGCTCCTTCGTGCCCATCAAGGACACGATCGAGGCGTTCGACCGCGTGTGCAAGGGCGAGTTCGACCACCTGCCCGAGCAGGCGTTCTTCTCCTGCGGCGGGTTGGACGACGTCGAGGCCAACGCCAAGAAGCTCGCGGGCAACTGAGCTCCGCCCGCTGGTTCTCGCTGAGAGGGCCGTCCCTTCGGGGGCGGTCCTCTTCGCTTTCCACGGGTCGTTCCCGCCGTGGGGCTCCTCTTTCGTGTGACGCACTCCACTGCGTGACGTCGCCGGCCGGGTGGTGGGGGCCTTATGGGTGCTATTCGTTTTTCCAGTGGAATCGTGATGGTGCGGGCCTGGTCCGGCGGTGCTGACGTTTGCGCAGGTCAGGGTGGGTCCGCGTGGGGGAGTCGGTGGGGCCCTGCCCGGTTCTTGACCGGTTCCGCCGCGTTCCGCGCCCCTGCGGGCCCGCTTGGGGTGGCTGGTGCGGCACGGGGTCGCGCCGACCGTTTAGACTGCGTTCGACTCGACCTGTAGTGAGGGAGATGCACGTGGCCGAGATGACCGTCCAGCTCGTCGCCGTCGAACGCCGCCTGTGGTCCGGCTCTGCGAAGTCGGTGGTCGCGAAGACGACCGAGGGTGAGATCGGCATCCTGCCCGGTCACGAGCCCATGCTCGCCCAGCTCGTCGAGGGCGGCATCGTCAAGGTGCGCACCACCGACGGCGAGGTCGTCGCGGCGGCCGTGCACGGCGGGTTCCTGTCCGTGACCGCCGAGAGCGTGAGCGTGCTGGCCGAGGAGGCCGACCTCGCCCGCGAGATCGACGTCGACGCGGCCAAGCGGGAGCTGGAGAACGCCGAGGGCTCCGACCGGTTGAAGGCCCAGGCCCGCATCAAGGCGGCCGGGCACACGGCCTGACGGGCCTGGACCGAGGGGACGGGGCAGCGCCGTGGTGGGGATCGCCGAAGTGGTCGGGGTGGTCCTGTTCCTCGCGGCGCTGGTGCTGACCTACACGGCCTGGCGGCGGGTGCGCCTGCTGCGCGCGGGCGGGGTGCACGTGGCCCTGCGCTCGCGGGTCGAGGAGAACGGGCGCGGGTGGCAGCTCGGGGTCGGGCGGTACCGGGGGGACGAGTTCGCCTGGTACCGGGTGTTCAGCCTGCGGGCGGGCCCCGACCGGACGATCCACCGGTCCGACTTCGAGATCGACACCCGGCGCGAGCCGACCGAGCCCGAGGCGTACGCGATGCCCGTGGGCGCGCGCGTGCTGCGGTGCAAGACCGCCTCAGGCGAGGTCGAGATCGCGATGGGGCCCGACGCGCTGACGGGGTTCCTGTCGTGGTTGGAGTCGGCCCCGCCCGGCCGGTCCATCCCCTGGGCCTCCTGAGCGGCCCGCAGCGGGCCGGAACGCGATGAGACCGCCGCCGACACCTGGTCGGGGCGGTCTTCGCGCTTCCGGGGGCGCTCAGGCGTTGTCGGCGGGCTTCCACAGGACGTCGCCGTCCGGGTTCGCCACCCGAGCGAGGATGAACAGCAGGTCGGACAGGCGGTTCAGGTACTTCGCGGTCAGCGGGTTCGTGGTGTCCGGCTCGGCCTCGATCAGCGCCCACGTGCTGCGCTCCGCCCGGCGCGCCACCGTGCGGGCCTGGTGCAGCAGGGCCGCGCCGGGGGTGCCGCCGCTGAGGATGAACGAGTCGAGCTTGCCGAGGCGGGCGTTGAACTCGTCGCACCAGGTCTCCAGGCGATCCACGTAGGCCTGGGTGACGCGCAGCGGCGGGTACTGGGGGTTCTCGACGATGGGGGCGCACAGGTCGGCGCCCACGTCGAACAGGTCGTTCTGGACGCGCAGGACCACCGCCTTGACGTCGTCGGCGAGGGCGCCGAGGGCCATCGCCACGCCGAGGACCGCGCCGGTCTCGTCCGCGTCCGCGTACGCCGCGATGCGCGGGGCGGTCTTCGGGACCCTGGAGAAGTCGCCGAGACCGGTGGTCCCGTCGTCGCCTACCCGCGTGTAGATCTTCGTGAGGTGAACGGCCATGCGGGCACCATAGGCCGCCCGGAACCCGTTCGGTTCGCCCGCTCCGTAGGATGAGCGCCACCCAGAGTCGAGGAGTTCGTTGGTGAGTGAGCACTTCCGGGTCCAGGGCGGCGCGCGCCTGGTCGGCGAGGTCGACGTCGTCGGGGCGAAGAACAGCGTCCTGAAGCTCATGGCCGCAGCGCTGCTGGCCGAGGGGACCACCACCATCACGAACTGCCCCGAGATCCTGGACGTCCCGCTGATGGCGGACGTGCTGCGCAGCCTCGGGTGCGAGGTGACGATCGAGGGCGACGTCGCGACCATCACCACCCCGGCCGAGCTGAACCACCGGGCCGACTCGGAGGCGATGGGGAAGCTGCGGGCCAGCGTGTGCGTGCTCGGGCCGCTGGTCGGCCGGTGCAAGCGGGCCGTGGTCGCGCTGCCCGGCGGCGACGCGATCGGCAGCAGGCCGCTGGACATGCACCAGAGCGGGTTGCGCAAGCTCGGCGCGCACAGCGAGATCGAGCACGGGTGCGTGGTCGCCGAGGCCCAGGGGCTGCACGGGGCGCAGGTGTGGCTGGACTTCCCGAGCGTCGGGGCGACCGAGAACATCCTGATGGCGGCCGTGCTGGCGGACGGCACGACGGTGATCGACAACGCGGCCCGCGAGCCGGAGATCGTCGACATCTGCGTGATGCTCCAGCAGATGGGCGCGCGGATCGAGGGCGCCGGGACGTCGACGCTGACCGTGCACGGTGTGCCGGAGCTGCACCCGACCGAGCACCGGGTCATCGGCGACCGGATCGTGGGGGCGACCTGGGCGTTCGCGGCGGCGATGACCAGGGGCGACATCACGGTGCGCGGGGTGGACCCGAGGCACATCAACCTGGTGCTGGAGAAGCTCCGGACGGCCGGGGCGACGGTGACGACGGGGGAGAACGAGTTCCGGGTGGTGCAGGAGGGGCGACCGGAGTCCGTGGACTTCGTGACCCTCCCGTACCCCGGCTTCGCGACCGACCTGCAGCCGTTCGCGATCGCGCTGTCGGCGGTGTCGGAGGGGACTTCGATGATCACGGAGAACCTGTTCGAGGCGCGGTTCCGGTTCATCGAGGAGATGGTTCGGCTGGGGGCCGACGCTCGGACCGATGGGCATCACGCGGTGGTTCGCGGGGTGGAGCGGTTGTCGAGTGCTCCGGTGTGGGCCAGTGATATTCGGGCTGGGGCCGGGTTGGTGCTGGCCGGGTTGTGCGCGGATGGGGCTACCGAGGTTTACGAGATCTTCCACATCGAGCGGGGGTATCCGGGGTTCGTGGAGAACCTGCGGAAGCTCGGGGCGACTGTGGAGCGGGTTTCGGTCTGAGGTTTTGCGGTTTGGTTTCGGCCCGGCGCCCTGGGGTTGGGGGGCGCCGGGCTTTTCGGTTTTCAGGGAAGCTTGGGCTCGATCGCGGTGGCGACCTCGGTGGCGAGGGAACAGGCCTCGTCCAGTGACGCGTCCGAGATGCCGACCACGTCCACCCTGGCTTTCGCCCCGACGCCGATGACCACGGTGCAGTCGAGGTTGGTCAGCGATTTCTTGACCAGTTTGCCCTCGTGGGAGCCGACCGTGGTGTCCGAGGGCTCTGCCTGGCTGCCGAGGTTGTAGTCCGCCAAGCCGAGTTCCGGCCGGATGTTGATGGCGATGGTGTGGTCCCGGTTGACCACCGCCTCGCACTCGTGCTGCCCCAGTTCCTTGGGGGTTTGCGTCGGGACGGTGCTGCTGATTCCCTTCAGCAGTTCGCAGGCGTCGAGCGCGCTCAGGTCCTGGCCGGAAGGGGCGGCCGAGCCGGTGGGAACCGCCTGCGTCGGAGAACCGGCCGGGGACGCGGTTCCCGGCTCGCTGCTGGTGCACGCGGAGAGGGCGGCGAGGCAGAGCAGAGCGGGCAGGGTGCGGGAGAACTTCACGACGTAGGCCAATCTGCTAATTCCTGAGTCCGGTGGAAACGTCACTTTCGACTTCCTTGTAGTTCTCCACCGCTTTCTCCATCGCGGTTCGTGCCTCGGTCAGGGCTTCGGTGAGCTGCTGGATCGCTGGAACTACGCCGATGGTCCCACTGCCGCCGGTGGCGTTCTCCAGGTTGTACTTGCTCATGGCGATCGCGTCAGGGCTCGTGCCCAGCTTCGTCTCCTGCTGGACGTCGTCGAGCGCCCTCCGAAGGCTGCGCAGGTCGACCAGCGCTTCGTCGATCGCCTTGATGTAGTGCTCCGCCCCCGTGCGCGAGATGGCGAAGCCTCCCGAGGACGCCAACTGCGCCAAGCTGTTCGCGTTCGCTGTCATCGCGCCCATCGCCTGCGCGCTCCACGCTTCCACGTCGCTGCCCCCCCTGGGCTGGTGATTCCGGTATTTCCCCCGGCCCCAGCTTAGGACGCGCGTTCACCCCGTGGACCCGGAATCACCCGACCTCACGGCCCCTTGCGCAACAGCAGTTTCGCGTCCGCCACGTCCGCCGGGAACACCAGCAGCAGGTGCGCCCCGTCCCTGCGGACGGCGGTCGCGCGCAGGCCCGCCGCGTGCAGGCGGGACAGCAGGACCTGGGCGGCTTCCTCCGTGGGGACCAGGGCGACCTCGCGGAGCAGGCCGAAGTCGGTGCCGGTGTGGTCCGGCACGGCTCGTCTGTCGTCGCCGAACGCCCAGCGCAGCACCAGCGCCAGCAGGCCCAGGGCGACCGCCAGCAGGAGCACGGGGGTGAGCGTCGTCACGGTCCTGAATGGTCCTCCACGTGCGCGCCCACCGGCAATGGCGGGGCACGTGGAGGGCACCGTTCAGAGCAGGGGCCCGGCTCAGCGCAGACCGGCCAGGACCTCCGCCGTCGACGCGATCCGGGCGAAGCCGCCGCCCCTCAGGTTGACCTCCGTCGCGTGGTACAGCTGGTCCGCCGTCAGGTCCTCCAGGTCGAACGTGTACGTCGCGTCCAGCGCCAGCGTCGCCCGGTACCCCAGGTTCCCCGCCACCCGCGTGCTCGTCTCCACGCACATGTTCGTCTGGATCCCCACCAGCACCAGGTCCTCCACGCCCCGCTCGCGCAACCAGCCGTCCAGGTCCACCTCCCCGTGGAACGCCGAGTTCACCGACTTGCCGAACACCAGGTCCGCCCGCTCGACGTCCAGGAACGGCTGCAGCGCGTTCCCCGGCTGGTCCGGGCGCAGCGGGGAGCCCGGTTCCACCGAGTCGTGCCGCACCAGCACCAGCGGTCCCCGCCAGGCGTTCTGCAGCGCCTCGATGTTCGCCTCCGCGTCCGGGTTGTTGCGCGCGCCCCACACCGGGTCCGCGAAGCCCTGCTGCACGTCGATCACGATCAGTGCGGTCTCCATGGGCACGAGTCTGGCCCGAGCGGTGCGGGGACGATCACGCGGCACTAGCGTCGGGGGCATGGGCGAGCACATCAGCGTCGAGCGCACCGGTGACGTCGTGCGCATCACCATGGACCGGGCCGGGCGGCGCAACTCGCTGTCCGGGGAGCACCTCGCCGAGCTGCTGGCCGCGTTCCGCGCGGTCGCCGCCACCGACGCGGTCGGGGTCGTGCTGGCCGGGGACGGGCCCGCGTTCTGCTCCGGGCACGACTTCGCCGACGTCGCCGAGCGGGACCTCGGCGGGGTGCAGGAGCTGCTGCGGGTGTGCGTCGAGCTGATGCGCACGATCCAGTCGGTGCCGCAGGTGGTGATCGCGCGGGTGCACGGGGTGGCCACGGCCGCCGGGTGCCAGCTGGTGGCCTCGTGCGACCTGGCGGTCGCCGCCGAGGACGCCTCGTTCGCGCTGCCCGGCGGCAAGGGCGGGTGGTTCTGCCACACGCCCGCCGTGCCCCTGGCGCGCTCGGTGGGGCGCAAGCGGCTGATGGAGCTGGCGCTCACCGGTGACCCGATCGACGCGCAGACCGCGCTGGAGTGGGGCCTGGTGAACCGGGTCGTGCCGCTCGCGTGGCTGGACTCGGCGGTGGACGAGCTGATGGCCCGCGCCACGCGGGGCAGCCGGGCGAGCAAGGCCATGGGGAAGCAGACGATCTACGCGCAGCTCGACCGGCCGGAGGCGGACGCCTACGCGATCGCGGCCGAGGTCATGGCGGCCTCGTCGCAGACCCCCGCCGCGCGCGAGGGGATGGCGGCGTTCCTGGAGAAGCGGGACGCCCGCTGGGTGGACTGACGCGGGTGCGCTGACGCGGGTGCGCTGACGCGGGTGCGCTGACGCGGGCGGCCCGCCGGGACCGACGAGGTCCGGCGGGCCGCCCGAGCGTCACAGCGCCTTGTAGAACACCGTCGTGGACCTCAGCTCACCGGTCGGGTCGGCCGCGAAGCCGGGGATCGCGCCGACCTCCGCCCAGCCCGCCGACCGGTACAGCCCCTCGGCGGGCGACCCGGTCTCGGTGTCGAGCACGAGCAGCGTGACGCCGCGCGCCGCCGCGCCCTCCTCCACCGCCCGCAGCAGCGACCTGCCCACGCCGCCGCCCCGCGCGTCGCGGCGGACCGCCAGCTTGCCCACCTCGGCGCGGTGACGGCCGTTCTCCGCCTGCGCCAGGGTCAGCAGCACCGCGCCCACGACCTCGCCGCCGCGCCTGGCCGCCCACACCGCCTGCCTGCCGTTCGCCACCGCCGCGGCCCGCGCCCGCCACCACGCCGTGGCGGCCTCGTGCGTCAGCGGGGCCAGGAAGCCCAGGGACGCGCCTCCCGCGACCGCGTCCACCAGCACCCCCGCCAGCGCAGGCGCTTCGGCCAGCACCTGCGGGGAACCCAGCTCCACCGCGCCGTCCCGCACCGGCAGGCCCACCGGGCCGCCGCCGCCCGCGGGCGCCGCGCCGCCCAGCCCGTCCCCGGTCACGAGCCTCACGGCTGCGAGTTCTCGTGCAGCAGGAGCAGGGTGTACGCGGCGATCGACTGCGCGTCGGTGATCTCCCCGCGCGTGATCATCGCCTCGAACTCGGCCCTCGGGAACCACGCCGAGCGCATGTCCTGCTCCTCGTGCTCCCGCTCGTGGAACCCCTCCACGAGGTCCGTCGCCAGGAACACCCGGCCGCGCTGGCTGGACATGCCCGGCGCGACGTCGAGCATCCCCAGCTCCACCATCCGACCCGCCCGCAGCCCGGTCTCCTCCCGCAGCTCCCGCGCCGCGAGCACCGACGGCGGCTCGGCGGCCAGGTTCGGCGCCGTGCCCTGCGGGAACTCCCAGCGGCGGAGCTTGATCGGGTAGCGGTACTGCTCGACCAGGCGCAGGCGCTCCCCGTCGAGCGGGATCACCAGCGCGTAGTCCGGCTTGTCCACCACGCCGTAGATCCCGGTGCTGCCGTCGTTCCTGCGGATCGGGTCCTCGCGGACCGTCATCCACGGGTTCGCGTAGACCTGGCGTGACCCGAGCGTCTCCACTCTCACTCTCCCTGTGCCGACCAGCGGGCGCCCCCGCCCGCAGCCCGAAGTACACCACCACCCGGCAGGGGGACCGAAGGCCGAAGGCCCGTGCGGCGCCACCGGGGACCCCACCCGCGCGCGACACCCGCAAGGTACCTGCCGGTGCGGCGGCGGTCGCACCCCGTAGCCTGTCCCGCGTGCGCCTCGTCATCGCTCACTGCCAGGTCGACTACGTCGGACGCCTCACGGCACACCTGCCGCCCGCCCAGCGGCTGCTGCTGATCAAGGCCGACGGCTCGGTGTCGATCCACTCGGACGACCGGGCGTACAAGCCGCTGAACTGGATGAGCCCGCCGTGCTGGCTCATCGAGGACCCCGACGTGTGGGTCGTGCAGAACAAGGCCGGCGAGAAGCTGATCATCACCCTGCACGAGGTGCTGCACGACTCCAAGCACGAGCTCGGCCCGGAACCCGGCCTGGTGAAGGACGGCGTCGAGGCCGACCTGCAGAAGCTGCTCGCCCAGCACGTGACCACCCTCGGCGACGGCTGGACCCTGGTCCGCCGCGAGTTCCCGACCGCGATCGGGCCGGTGGATTTGATGTGCCGCGACTCGGACGGGAAGTCGGTCGCGGTGGAGATCAAGCGGCGCGGCGAGATCGACGGGGTGGAGCAGCTGACCAGGTACCTGGAACTGCTCAACCGGGACCCGCTGCTGGCGCCGGTGCGGGGGGTGTTCGCGGCGCAGCAGATCAAGCCGCAGGCCCGGACGCTGGCGGAGGACCGGGGGATCCGGTGCGTGGTGCTGGACTACGACGCGCTGCGGGGGATCGAACCGGACGAGTTCCGGTTGTTCTGACGCGCGACCCTCGCCGACCCCGCCAGCACCGCCTAGCGCCGCTGCGCCGAACAGGGCGTTCTCCGGGCTGCCCTCGTGGGCAGAGTTCGAGGATGGCCTGTTCGGGCGCGTGGTGGGGGCTTGTCGCGGGGATACGCTGCTGAGCCCCTGACCCGGTGGCTGAGGAGGTCCTCGGTGCGAAGACGGCTGGTGCTCGTGGCGGTTGGGCTGGTGGTGGGTGCTGCCGGCGGGTGCGTTGGGGACGGGGGTGGGGGGATGCCGCTGCCGTCCGCCTTGCCGTTGAGCTCACCGGTCAGCTTGTCCGTCGCGCCTGCTTTCGCGCCCGTTGTGGGGAGCGGGAGGGTTGTCGCCTCGCCTGCTTCTGGTGGGGGTGGGGACGAGGTGTTCGTCAGCGGGGACGGGTTTCCCGCCGGGGAGCGGGTGGTCATCACCTTTCACGGGGTTGCCGTGGGGGACGGGGTGGTGGACGGCGCTGGGCGGTTCGAGCGGGTTGCGGTGAAGGTGCCCGGATCGTTGCGCGGGGTCGGGGTCCAGGTGTTCATCGACGCCGGGGTCGGGCCCGTGCACGCCCGAGCCCCGTTCGTCCTCACCAGGTGATCAGCGGAGAGAGCGCAGGAAGGTCGACCAGCTCACCTCGGGGAACAGCAGCACGGGGCCCGTCGGGTTCTTCGAGTCGCGGGTCGCGATCGCGTTGTTCACGGGCGCGATCTCCACGCAGCTCGGACCGTTGCCGCTGTAGCTGCTCTTCCGCCACGGCGCGCCCGGCAGACCTGTCTCCTGCATGATCTCCAGCCTTCCTCAATCACTTGCGTCGATCTCGGCGATGAACGCGACCGAGTCCTTGGGGCTGGCGGCCATCGCGACCAAGCTGTCGAAGGTGCCCCGGAACCGCTTGATGTCCGCGTCCGACTCCAGGAAGACCTCGCCCGCCTGGCTGTCGACGTGGATCAGGTCGCCGTCCATCGGGTCCTCGAACTCCAGCACGATGAACTCACCAGGCATCCCCGGGTGGGCGCCATCGCCGAAACGGAGGACCTGGATGGTCACGTTCGGGGCCTCGGCCGCCTCGACCAGGTGCTGCCGCTGCTTCCGCATGATCTCGGTGCTGCCGACGGCGCGGCGGAGCGCCGCCTCGTCGATCACCACCCAGAGGTTGAGCGGCGTCTCCTTGCTCAGGATCGCCTGCCGCTCCACGCGGGTCTTCACGCGGTCCTCGACCTGTTCGGCGGTCGCGGACGGCAGTACGCCGCTGATCACCGATCGGGCGTAGTCCTCGGTCTGGAGCAGGCCGGGGACGAACAGCGACGAGTAGTTGCGAACGCCCTGCGCCTCGTCCTCGAAGCTGATGTAGGTCGTGTACTCCTCGGGCAGCCCCGCGTGCCACGGCCGGATCCACCCCGGCTTGGTGGCTTCCTTCGACAGCGCCCGCATCGCCGCCTGCTCCTCGGCGGGGCAGCCGTACGTGGTCAGCATCGTCATCAGCGTCCGGTTCTGCGGACGGACCTTCGCGGTCTCGATGCGGTAGATGGTGGCCTGGTTGATGCCGGTCTGCTCCTCGACCTCCTCGCGGCTCAGCCCGGCGTCCTCGCGCAGCAGCCTGAGCTGACGAGCCAGCCTGCGCAGGCGGATCGTCGGAGTGCTCTTCTTCGCGGCCACGATCTCCAATTCTTCCCCAACTCCCCTCGGGAGCCACGCAAGTGTGGCTGTGTTTCGGGATCACCTCAAACTCGACCGCAAGTGCAACCTGGCGTATGCAAGGCTTGCACTTATTTCTTTGTGCAGGCATCCTTGCACGACGCTGCGGTGATGATCCGTCAACCCGCCGTAGTCACCTGGGGAACTCGGCAGGGCTTGACCCGGAAGAGGGACGTATTCGTGAACCAGAGCGCGAGCACAGCGGGCATCGGTGACTGGGACGCGGCGGTGGACGCGGCGTTCGGCGCGTACGTGCGGGAGGTCGCCGAGGTCGGCGCGCCGCGGCTGTTCGCGGTCGTGGAGGAGATCGGCGACCGGAGCGACGCGCGGGTGGTCGGGTACGGGCTGGAGTACGCCGACCGGGCCGAGAGCGCCGCCGTCGGGGGCGGGGTGCGGATGTCGTCCGAGGACGCCGAGGGCGCGCGGCAGCTGTTCGAGATCACCGGCGGGAACCGGGCGCACCTGGTGTGGGTGGGCGGCCCGGCGGAGGTGGTGGGCGAGGACGGGTGAGGTCGTCCTCGCCCACCCGGCGGCTAGGCGCAGGCGCGGGCGCCCGCGCGGGCGTGCAGGAGGGCCTCGTGGACGCCCTCCCTGGACAGGTCCAGGCGGGCCGCGAGCTGCTCCAGGACCGTGCCCCGGTCGAACACCGACAGCGGCACGTGGCAGTCGATCAGGTCGGCCCGCACCCGGCCTGGGTAGATGTGGCCGTCCGGTCTGCGGGACAGGGCGATGCCCTCCCTCGGGTCGCCGCCGTCGAGCAGCAGGAAGCCGCCCGCCGCGCCCTCGTCCTGGGCCAGGTGCACCACGTCGCGCTGGCCCGCCAGCCACGTCCGCTCCGCGCCGAGCACGGCCGCCGCGCCGCGCAGGTAGTCCACCGGGCCGCCCCTCGGCCTGGCCTCGCAGGTGAACAGCAGCGGCAAATGCTCCGGGTAGCCCTGGGTCCTGGCGTCGATCAGCGCGGCCCGCGCGTGCACCACGCCCGCGTTGTAGCCGCCCGCGAAGTCCGCCGGACCGCTGCGGTGCCGCAGCAGCACCAGCCTGCCCGCGTCCTGGTGGGCGGCCAGCGCGCCGGGGTGGTGGCTGACGCACACCGGGTCCTCGGGGTAGCCGATGTCGCGGATCAGGAACCGCAGGTCGTACCCACCGGCGGCGGTGTAGGCGTCCAGCTCCTTGGGCAGCAGCTCCCGCGACCGGTACGCGACCCCCTGAGCAGCGCTTTCGGTTTGATGGTCCACCCAATGGAGTACGTGGTTTAAGCGTGGGTAGTTCATACCGGTGCTCGACACCACTCCGGGTCGCGAGAACCCGGAGGCCCTGCGACGCTGTGCGTCACCGGAGGTGAACGCGAGGTGCCCGTGCTCGCTGCGGAAGCTGATCTTCGCCTGGACGCGGGGGCGTTGGACTACGCCCTGCTCGCCCTCTACTTCGTCGTGGTCCTCGGGATCGGGTTCCTCGCCCGCCGGTCCGTGTCCACGAGCCTGGACTTCCTGCTGTCCGGGCGCTCCCTGCCCGCCTGGGTTACCGGCCTGGCGTTCGTGTCCGCCAACCTCGGCGCGATCGAGCTGCTCGGCATGGCCGCCAACGGCGCCCAGTACGGCATGGCGACCATGCACTACTACTGGGTCGGCGCCATCCCGGCGATGGTGTTCCTCGGCCTGGTGATGATGCCGTTCTACTACGGCTCCAAGGTCCGCAGCGTCCCCGAGTTCCTGCGCCGCCGGTTCGGCAAGGGCGCGCACCTGGTCAACGCGATCAGCTTCGCCGTCGCCCAGGTCCTCATCGCGGGCGTGAACCTGTACGCGCTGGCCCTGCTGCTGAACCTGCTGCTCGGCTGGCCCATCCCGCTGTCCGTGGTGATCGCGGCCCTGATCGTGCTGGCCTACACCACCCTCGGCGGGCTCTCGGCCGCGATCTACAACGAGGTCCTCCAGTTCTTCGTGATCATCGCCGCGCTGCTGCCGCTCACCATCGCGGGCCTGCACAAGGTCGGCGGGTGGCAGGGCCTGGTCGACAAGGTCACCGCCGGCCCCGGCGGCGAGGAGCAGCTGTCCGCGTACCCGGCGACCGAGCTGACCGGGTTCGAGAACCCGGTGCTGAGCGTCATCGGCATCGTGTTCGGCCTCGGGTTCGTGCTGTCCTTCGGCTACTGGACGACGAACTTCGCCGAGGTGCAGCGCGCCCTGTCCGCCAAGAGCATGTCGGCGGCCAAGCGCACCCCGATCATCGGCGCCTACCCGAAGGCGCTGATCCCGGCCGTGATCGTCATCCCCGGCATCATCGCCGCCGTCGTCGTGCCCGAGATGAGCGCGCTCAAGGCGGGCGAGGCGGCGGACGGCGTCACCTACAACAACGCGCTGCCGCTGCTCATGCGCGACCTGCTGCCCAACGGGATGCTCGGCGTCGCCATCACCGGCCTGCTCGCCTCGTTCATGGCGGGCGTCGCGGCGAACGTGTCCTCGTTCAACACGGTGTTCACCTACGACCTGTGGCAGGACTACGTCCGCAAGGACCGGCCCGACGGCTACTACCTGAAGGTGGGGCGCTGGGCCACGATCGGCGGCACGGTCATCGCCATCGGCACCGCGTTCCTGGCGGCGGGCTACGGGAACATCATGGACTACATCCAGTCCCTGTTCTCGTTCTTCAACGCCCCGCTGTTCGCCACGTTCATCCTCGGCATGTTCTGGAAGCGGATGTCCGCCGCCGCGGGCTGGACCGGCCTGGTCGCGGGCACGCTCGCGGCCGTGCTGGTGTTCGCGCTCGCCGAGACCGGGGTGCTCGACCTGCCCGGCCAGGGCGCGAGCTTCCTGGGCGCCGCCGCCGCGTTCGTGGTGGACATCGTGGTCAGCGTGGTCGTCACCCTGTTCACCAGGCCGGTGCCGCGGGAGCGGCTGTCGGGGCTGGTCTACGGGCTCACGCCCAAGGGCGACCTCGCGCACGGCACGGAGGGCGAGGACGCCGGCTGGTACCGGTCGCCCGCGCTGCTCGGCGGTGGGGTGCTGCTGCTGACCGCCGTGCTCAACATCGTTTTCAGCTGAGGGGGAGTCGTGGCACGCGGAACTGCCGGGTTGTTCGACCTGCGGCTGGTGATCGCGGCGCTGTTCGCGGTGTACGGGGTGGTGCTGGTGGTGGTCGGGCTCGGCTTCACCGACGACGCCGACCTCGCGAAGGCGGACGGGTGGAACGTGAACCTGTGGTCCGGGGCGGGCATGGTCGTGGTGGCCGCGGTGTTCGGGGCCTGGACGGCGCTGCGGCCCCTCGTGGTGCCGGACCCGGAGGATGTGACCGAGGGGGAGGGGGTGGACGCGCGGGAAAGGGACATCTGAATCGTTTCCGGAGCGTGTTGTGATCGCATCGTGAGGCGGAACACCCCGATGCCGCCACGCCGGACCCGAACGGTCGCTACCGTGCAGTTCGTGCACCGATCCGCCGCCGTGCTCTGCGCCCTGCTCCTCGTCGTGGCCGGGTGCTCCGGGACCGACCTCGCCAAGCACTCCCCGTACCCGAGGGAGACGCTCGACGCCGGGGCCGCGAACAGCGCGGACGAGAACGGCGGCAGCACCGACGAGGGCGCCCCGCCGGGATCGGTCGGCACGCCGGTGTCCGCCGAGTTCTCCGGCGAGAAGCTGCGCGCCACGGACGTGTGCAAGCTGGTGGACGAGACCGTGCTCCGCAAGCACGGCACGCCCGCCGAGCTGACCGGCAACAACTTCGGCGAGTGCAGCAACTACATGAAGGACAAGGCGGGCAAGAGCCTGTCGGTCACCCTGGCGTTCCGCAGCTCGTCCGCGCTCTACGCGAAGTCCGACAAGCGCATCGAGGGCCTCAAGCTCGGCGAGAACGTGCTGGAGGGGCAGGCCTGCTTCGTCTCCGGCGTGTTCCAGGACGAGCCGCCCATGGACCTCACCGCGCAGATCAGCTACAAGAGCGAGAACAACTGCGAGATCGGCCGCGAGCTGCTGACGGCGGCGATCAAGCGGGTCAAGGCCGGTTCGGCGCTCCGGACCAACCCCAAGGGCTCGCTGGCCTCCGTCGACCCGTGCCGCGCGCCCGACCCGGCCGTGGTCGAGGCCGCGATCAACGCGTCCGGCTCGAACGTGCTGGAGATCCCGCTCGGCCTGCCCACGTGCAGCTGGAGCAGCCGCGAGCGCAGCCTGATGCTGGCCTTCCAGCAGGTCGCCGTCTCGCCGAGGAAGCTGCCCGGCGACAAGACCGTCGACGTCGACCTCGGTGGCGGCGTCACCGGGCGCAAGCTGGACGAGACCGGGTCGGCGTTCCCCAGCTGCAAGGTCGAGTGGACGCACCGCGACCTCGGCGCAGGCGGCGCCGAGGTCGCCAGGCTCACGACCTCGGGGGCCAAGGACGTCCAGTTCGACCGGTGCGAGACGGTCGCCACCGTGGCCAAGGCGCTGGTCGCGAAGCTGCCTCGGGGCTGAACCGGGGCGTGACAGGGGGAGCACAACCCGTTACCGTTCGGTAACACCCGATCGTGGAGGTCCCCCGATGACGCAGACCGCGGAGGCGAAGTCCGAGCGAGGCGGCGACGGGCCGGAGCTGCTCACCTCGCACGACCCGCGCACCGGCGAGGTCGTCGGGCGCCACCCGGTCCACAGCGCGGACGACGTCGCCGCCGCCGTCCGCCGGGCCCGCGACGCCTCGACGCACTGGGCCGCCCTCGACTTCGACGGCCGCCGCGCCCGGCTCGACCGCTGGCGCAAGCTGCTCAGCAGGCGCGCCGACGAGCTGTGCGCGCTGATCAGCGCCGAGACCGGCAAGTCGGCCGACGACGCGCGCCTGGAAGTCGCGATGGTCCTGGACCACCTGCACTGGGCCGCCAAGCACGCCCGCAAGACCCTCGGCCGCCGCCGCGTCGCCACCGGGCCCGTCATGCACAACCACGCCGCGACCCTGGAGTACCGGCCGTTCGGCGTCGTCGGCGTCATCGGGCCGTGGAACTACCCGGCGTTCACGCCCATGGGCTCCCTCTCGTACGCGCTCGCCGCGGGCAACGCCGTCGTGTTCAAGCCCAGCGAGCACACCCCCGGCGTCGGGCGCTTCCTGGCCGACACGTTCGCCGAGGCCGTGCCCGAGCAGCACGTGCTCCAGGTCGTCACCGGCTACGGGCCGACCGGGGCCGCGCTGTGCGGCGCGGGCGTCGACAAGCTCGCGTTCACCGGGTCCACCGCCACCGGGCGGCGGGTCATGGCCGAGTGCGCCCGCACCCTCACGCCCGTGCTGGTCGAGTGCGGCGGCAAGGACGCGCTGATCGTCGCCGAGGACGCCGACCTGGAGGCCGCCGCGCGCGGGGCCGTGTGGGGCGGGCTGTTCAACGCCGGGCAGTCCTGCGCCGGGGTCGAGCGGGTGTACGTGGCCGAGGCCGTCGCCGACGCGTTCGTCGAGCTGGTCACCCGCAAGGCCGCCACGCTGCGCCCCGGCGGCTCGCCGGACGCCGACTTCGGGCCGATCACCATGCCCAAGCAGGTCGACGTCATCGCCGCGCACGTCGCCGACGCCCTGGACCGGGGCGCGACGGCGGCGGTCGGCGGGCGCGAGTCGATCCGGCCGCCGTACGTGGAGCCGGTGGTGCTGCTCGACGTGCCCGAGGACGCCGCGGCGGTCACCGAGGAGACGTTCGGGCCCACGCTGGTGGTCAACCGGGTGGCCGACGCGGACGAGGCGGTGCGGCGGGCCAACGCGCTGCGGTACGGGCTCGGCGCGGCGGTGTACTCGAAGGCGCGCGGCGAGGAGCTGGCGGCGCGGCTGCGGTGCGGGGTGGTGTCGATCAACTCGGTGCTGGCGTTCGCGTCGGTGCCCGCGCTGCCGTTCGGCGGGGTCGGCGACTCCGGGTTCGGGCGCATCCACGGCGAGGACGGGCTGCGCGAGTTCACCTACGCGCACGCGGTGTCCCGGCAGCGGTTCGCCGGGGCGCTGGACCCGATGACCTACGAGCGCGGGAACCGGACGGTGCGGCGCGTGCTGCGGCTGGTGCGGGTGCTGCGCGGGCGGTGAGCCCCGGCGGTGGTCCAGGGCGGCGCGAACGCTCCATCCTGATCAACGGAAGGCCCCGGCGCAAGCACCGAAGGGCCGCGTTCCCGGTCGACCTCGGCCCCCGGTGCCCGCCCCTCCCAGCGGGTAGGAATGGGAGGGACGGTCAGCGGCGATCGGAGGCTCCAGTGAAGAAGGTCATCAACGATCCGGGCACCGTGGTGGTGGACGCGCTGCGCGGTGTGGCCGCCGCGCACCCCGACCTCCTCGACGTTCGGTTCGACCCGGCGCTCGTGCTGCGCGCCGACGCCCCGGTGTCCCGCAAGGTCGCCCTCGTCTCCGGCGGCGGGTCCGGGCACGAGCCGCTGCACGGCGGGTTCGTCGGGCGCGGGATGCTCGACGCGGCCTGCCCCGGCCCGGTGTTCACCTCGCCCACCCCCGACCAGGTGCTCGCGGCCCTGGTCGCCACCGACGGCGGCGTCGGCTCGCTGCTGCTGGTCAAGAACTACACCGGCGACGTGCTCAACTTCGAGACCGCCGCCGAGCTGGCCGCCGCCGAGGGGCTCGAGGTGCGGACCGTGCTGATCGACGACGACGTGGCGGTGAAGGACTCGCTGCACACCGCCGGGCGGCGCGGGGTGGCCGGGACCGTGCTGGTGGAGAAGATCGTCGGCGCGGCGGCCGAGCGCGGGGTCGACCTGGACGGGTGCGAGGCGCTGGCCCGGAAGGTCGTGGCCGGGGTGCGGACCATGGGGCTGGCGCTCGCGCCGTGCACCGTGCCGCACGCCGGCGAGCCCAGCTTCGACCTCGGCGACGGCGAGGTGGAGCTCGGCATCGGCATCCACGGCGAGCCCGGCCGCAGCCGGGTGCCGCTGGGCAGCGCGGACGAGCTGGTCGACGCGCTGCTCGGGCCCGTCCTGGAGGACCTGCCGTTCGCCGAGGGGGACGAGGTGCTGCTGCTCACCAACGGGATGGGCGGGACACCGCTGGTCGAGCTGTACCTGGCGCACGGCATCGCCGAGGCGCGGCTGGCCGAGCGCGGGATCACCGTGCGGCGGCGGCTGGTCGGGTCGTACGTCACCAGCCTGGAGATGCAGGGGCTGAGCCTGACGCTGCTCAAGCTGGACGACGAGCTGGTCGAGCTGTGGGACGCGCCCGTGCGCACCGCCGCGCTGCGCTGGGGGCTGTGATGGGGTGCGGGGCGCGCGAGGTCGCCGGGGCCGTCCGGGCGCTGGCCGACGTGGTGGTGGCGCACCGGAACGAGCTGGTGCGGCTGGACCGGGAGATCGGCGACGGCGACCACGGGGAGAACCTGAGCCGGGGGTTCCTGGCGGCGGCGGAGAAGGTCGCGCTGGCCGAGCCCACGACGCCGGGGGCGGTGCTGAAGCTGGTCGCCACGACGCTGATCTCCACCGTGGGCGGGGCGGCCGGACCGCTGTACGGGACGGCGCTGCTGCGGGCCGCGACCGCCCTCGGCGAGGTCGCCGAGCTGTCCGGGGACGACGTCGCGCTCGCGCTGCGGGCGGCGCTGGACGGGGTCGTGGCGCGGGGCAAGGCGCAGGTCGGGGACAAGACGATGGTGGACGCGCTGAGCCCGGCCGCGGCGGCAGCCGCCGGGCTCGGCGGGGCCGGGGTGGGCGAGGTGCTCGCCGCCGCCGCTGCCGCCGCCGAGGGCGGGGCGCGGGCGACCGTGCCGCTGGTGGCGCGCAAGGGGCGGGCCTCGTACCTGGGGGAGCGGTCCGCCGGGCACATGGACCCCGGCGCGCGGTCGACCGCGCTGCTGCTGGGGGCGCTGGCTCGGGTGGCCGCCGGGTGAGCGTGGGGATCGTGGTGGTCTCGCACAGCCGCAAGCTCGCCGAGGGGGTGGTGGAGCTGGCCGGGCAGATGGCGCCGGAGGTGCGGCTCGTCGCCGTCGGCGGGGACGGCGGCGGTGGGCTGGGGACGGACTACGCGGCGGTGGTCGAGGGGCTGGCCGACGCTGACGGCGGGGGCGGGGTCGTGGTGCTGTTCGACCTCGGGAGCGCGCGCATGGTCGCGGACCTGGCGGTGGAGGAGTTCGGCGGTGCGGCGGCGGTCGTGGACGCGCCGCTGGTGACCGGGGCCGTCGCGGCGGCGGTGGCGGCCCAGGGCGGTGCGGCGCTGGAGGCGGTGGTGGCGGCGGCGCTCTGGGCCTGGGGGAGCGGGGAGCGGGCGGGCGGTGGTGCCGCCGGTGACGGCGCTGACGGTGGTGCTGACGGTGGTGCCGGTGCCGGTGCCGGTGCCGGTGCCGGTCCCGGTGGCGCAGGCGGTGCCGCCGGTGACGGCGTGGTGCGGGCGGTGGTGCCGCTGGTCAACGACGTCGGGTTGCACGCGCGGCCCGCCGGGCTGGTCGCGCGGGCGCTGGCCGGGGTGGACGCGCGCGTGGTCGTCCGGCACGGCGGGCGGGAGGTCGACGCGCGCAGCGTGCTGGAGCTGATGGGACTCGGCGCGACCGGCGGGGACAGCGTGGAGGTCGTCGCGGTCGGGGTCGACGCCGAGGAGGCGGTGCGGCGGGTGACCGAGCTGGCCGCGCGCGGGTTCGACGGGTGAGCGCCGGCGCGCTACCCGACGTAGCCGGGACCGGGGCGCTGTCGTCCGGTCGGGGTCCTGCGGACGGGCGCGGAGCGGGTGCGCCGGGTGAGCGGAAGCCCAGGTCAGCGCGTGCTCGTGGACCGGCCGGCGCACCTGGCGAGACAGGTCGCTCACCCTTTTGGCATGGTTGTGCCATGCGGCGCGCGGTGATCTCACTCATGGTGCTGGTGCTCGGCGCGACGAGCGCGTGCACCCACTCGGTCAACGGGACCCCGGTCCCAGGGGTGCTCGACGTGGAGCAGCCGTTCTCGTCGACCAGCCCCGGCAGCAGCACCAAGCCGAGCGGGGACGACAGCGCGGCGCAGGACTACTGCGACCTGATCAGCTGGAAGGACCTGCCCTACGAGGTGGCGGACAAGGGCGCGCCGCCCACCGACGTCGGGTACGACCGGGAGTTCGACCAGTCCTGCAAGTGGCAGCACAGCACCGGGACGCTGGACGTCGGCGTGACGCTGCGCTTCCGCGAGGACCGGCCGATCACGCTGGACAAGACCAATGGTGAGTACACGGTCGACGGGCGGAAGGTCACCTACTTCGACCGGACCACGGACTCCAGCGTGCAGCCGTCGTGCGTGATGGTCATGGACTACGCCGGGGGCGGGGTCGGGATCATCGTGATCGACGGGTCGGCCAAGTACGGGGCGATCTGCGAGCAGGGCAAGGCCGTGGCGGAGAAGCTGCTGGCCAAGGAGCCGTGACCGGGCCGAGGTGAGCCTCCGGCGGGGGAGCGGTCGGGCTGCGCGCCCGGCTGGCCCCGCCGGACTCCGGGGGTGGTCGGTTCCGGGCGGTCAGCCGCAGCAGCCGCCGCCGCAGCACCCTCCGCCGCCACCACCGCCCTGGGGCGCGGTCGCGCCGGAGCTCAGGCCCGCCATCGACAGCAGCTTCACCGTGTCCGCGTGCCCGTCCGGGCAGCTCGCGGGGGCGGACGCCTCGCTCATCGGGCGCTGGACGTCGAAGGTCGAGCCGCAGGCGCGGCAGCGGAACTCGTAGGTCGGCACGCGGTCATTGTCGCCCGGAGCGCGCGGTGGGCACCAGAGCGCCCCGGTGCTGTCGAACGGGTGACCCCGGTCGCGTGATGGAGGTCTCCGGCCGTGCATCGCCCGTCGGAGGGCTTGGTGCGTTCGGGGGATGCCCGGTGCGGATACGGTTGTCGCGTGCCGCGCCGCAACCGCCCCAAGCACACCGGAGAGCCCTCGACCCCCGGCGGCCACGGCTGGGCGCGATCCGAGTCCGGTTCGGACGGCGAGTGGCTGGTGCGCGCCATCTCCGGCGCGGGCACCACGAAGACCTACCGCTGCCCCGGCTGCGACCACGAGATCCGGCCCGGCACCCCGCACGTGGTGGCCTGGCCCGCCGCCGACTACGGCTCGGTGGAGGACCGCAGGCACTGGCACCAGTCCTGCTGGAACGCCCGCGCGCGACGGGGGCCGTCGTCCCGGCGCTGGTAGTCCCGGCGCCGGTGGCGGCCACCCGGTCCGCCCGCCCGGCTCACGGCCTGCGGTAGACGCGCAGCTCGCCCTCCTCCGGGTCCTGCTCCACGTCACCGGCGTGCGCCAGGCCCAGCTTCTCGGCCACGCGCTGGGCCGGGGTGTTCTCCGGGGCGGTGACGACCACCGGCGGCAGGTCCGGGTGGCTGACCGCCGCCCGCTCCAGGGACGCGCGCGCCATCTCGGTGGCGTAGCCCCGGCCCCAGTGCCGCGTGCGGAAGCTGTACGACAGGTTCAGCACCCGCTCGCCGCCCACGACGTGCACGCGCAGGCCGCCCACGCCGAGCAGCTCCCCGCTCTCCCGCGAGAGCACCGCCCAGTAGCCGATGCCGTCGGCGCGCCAGTGCTCGCGCCAGCTCGCCAGCAGCTCGGCCACCTCCCGCGGCGTCCTCGGGCGCGCCGGGTTGTGGACGTGCGCCGCCGGGTCGCCCAGGACCTCGGTCACCGCGGGCAGGTCGGCGTCGGTGGTCCTGCGCAGCAGCAGGCGCTCGGTCAGCACCTGGTCCGGGTAGCGCGCCGGGTGATCGGTCATGCGGCGACGGTAGCGGCGGGGTCTGACAGATTGGGGGGCGTGGAAACCTCGCCGCTCGTCCTGCTGCACGCCTTCCCCGTCGACTCCCGCATGTGGGACGGGGTCCGCGAACGCCTCGACCCGATCACGCCCGACCAGCGCGCGGGCGGCGAGCCCGACCTGGCGGGCGCGGCCCGGCGGGTGCTGGCCGAGCTGGACGGGCGGGGGATCGGGCGGGTGGTGCTCGGCGGGTGCTCGATGGGCGGGTACGTCGCGATGGCGCTGCTGCGGATCGCGCCCGAGCGGGTGGCCGGGCTGGTGCTGGTCGACACCAAGGCGGTCGCCGACGTCGAGGAGGCGCGGGACAAGCGGCTGGCGGTGGCGCGCGAGGTCGACGAGCACGGGGTCGGCGCGGTGGTCGGCTCGGTGAGCGGGCTGCTCGCGCCCGGATCGCCGCTGGTGGACGAGGTGCGGGCGGTGGTGCTGGGGCAGCGGGCCGAGGACGTGGCCTGGGCGCAGCGGGCGATGGCGGCGCGGCCCGACTCGACGGCGCTGCTGCGGGAGGCGGACGTGCCGAAGCTGGTCGTGGTCGGCGAGCACGACGCGGTCACGCCGCCGGAGCGGGCGCGGGCGCTGGCGGGGGAGATCGGGGCGACGTGCGTCGAGCTGGCCGGGGTGGGGCACCTGTCGCCCTGGGAGGCGCCGGGGGCGTTCGCGGACGCGGTGCTGGACTGGCGGCGCGCGACGGGGGTGTGACGGGCCTGGTCGGGAACGCCTCCTGCCTGCCTGCTCCTGCCGACCTGGTCCTGCCGACCTGCTTCGGCCGACCTGCTCCTGCCGACCCCCCGACGCGAAGAACCCCCGACCGGAGCCGGGGGTTCTTCGCTGGGCCTTGCCAGGGTCCTCGGGTGGCGCCGCTCGGCGCGGTGGTCAGCGCTGGGCGGGCTGGGCCTTCGGCGGGATCGGGCGGACCATCTTCTGGGTCGGGCCGTCCGGGGCCTGCGGGGGCTTGTTCTCCTGCTGCTCGCCCTGCTTGCCCGCGAGCTGCACGGTCACCGGGTCGACCTCGGCGGCCTTCTTGTCCACCGGCTTCGGGCGCGCCATCAGCTGGGTCGCCTCCGCGCCCGCGGGCTTCGGCGCCGACCCGGCCGTCACCTGGGACGTCGCGATCGAGGCGGCCACCTGCGTCGCCGCGACCTGCGGGGACGCGCCCGCCTCCTCGGCGGCGCGGGCCTGCTGCTCGTCGTCCAGCGGGTCCAGCAGCGGGGTCACGTCCAGCAGGGCCGAGCGCACCGAGTGCAGCTGCTGCGACAGCCGGTTGCGCAGCTGCTTGAGCGCCTCGACCTTCTGCGTCGCCGACGTCACCCTGCGGTTGGACTCCTCGGTGGCCTCCCGGACCCGGCGGTTCGCCTCGTCCGTGGCCTCCTGCACGCGCGCGGTCGCCTCGGACAGCGAGTCGTGCCGCCTGCGGTTCGCCTCCTCGGTGGCCTCGCGCACCAGGCGCTGGGCCTCCGCGTTCGCCGCCGCCTGCTCCTGCGCGACCTGCGCCCTGATCCGGGCCGCCTCGTCGGTCGCCTCGCGGAGCCTGCGCTCGGCCTCGTTCTTGCTGCCCGCCTCCTGCTCGGCGAGCGTCTTCATCGACTCCACGCGACGGGCCGCCATCGCGATCTCGAAGTCCTCCTCGACCGTGGTGCGGCGCTGCTGCGCCTCCTGGTCGATCCGGCCCGCCTGCTCGCGCGCGTCCGCGACGATCTTCTCGGCCTCGGCGCGCGCGCCCTCCAGCACGCCCCGGTGCTCGTTCTCCATGTCGGCGCGGCGCTGGTCCAGCTCGCCGATCAGGGCGTCGTACCTGCTGCGCAGCGCGCCCGCGTCCGACTCGGCCTTGGCCCGGATGTGCCCGCCCTCGGCCTCGGCGCGCGCCTTGATCTCGTTGGCCTCGTCCTGCGCCAGGCGCAGCATCCGCTGCAACCGCTCGCTCAGCCCCTCCAGCGTGGTGGGGGGCATCGACAGGCGGTCGATCTGGTTGCGCAGGTCCGCCATCTCGGAGCGCGCGGCCTCCAGCTGGCGGGCCAGGTCGCTGGTCTGCGACATGGCCGCGTCGCGGTCGGCGGCGAGCAGGCGCAGGTCGGAGTCGAGGCGCTCCAGGTGCTCCTCGACCTGCCCGCGGTCGTACCCGCGTTTGACGACGTCGAAGCCGGAGCCGAGGGGAACGAGGTCACGGTCGTCGGCGAGGCCCATGCCGCCAACGCTACCCGCTCCGGAAGTCCCACCGGCACTCGAAGGCCGCACAGCGGGACGATCTCCCTTGCCAGGACAGGATCATGGACCGGTGGGCGCGCGGCGCGGGCGTCCGTTCGGGGGCGCTCCGAACGGGTCGGGGACGCCCTGCGGCGCGGACGCCCCGCGCCGCGCGGAGATCAGTGCGCGGCGGGCTCGACCAGCTCGACCAGCACGCCGCCCGCGTCCTTGGGGTGCACGAAGTTCACCCGGCTGCCGCCCGTGCCGCGCTTGGCGCTCGCGTACAGCACCCGCAGGCCCGCCTCGCGCAGCCGCTCGGCCGCCGCGTCCACATCGGACACCCGGTAGGCCAGCTGCTGGAGGCCGGGGCCCGAGCGGTCGAGGAACTTCGCGATGGTCGACTTCGGGCTGAGCGGGGCCAGGAGCTGCACCGCCGTGCCGCCGCCGCCGTCGCCGGGGGCGCGCAGCATGGCCTCGCGCACGCCCTGCTCCTCGTTGACCTCCTCGTGCGCGACGACGAGGCCGAAGGTCTCCCGGTGGAAGGCGATCGCCTCGTCCAGGTCGGGCACCGCGATGCCGACGTGGTCCACCGCCGTGATCAACCCGCTCAGCAGCTCCATGCCCGCGGAGCGTAGTGGCGCGCCCCCCGAGGGGCTTGTGCGCTGGCTCACACCCGTAGTCGCAGGCGGGGGCCGGTACCGTGGTGGCGCTGAGTTAACCAGTGTTCACTCGCGTGGAGGCCGTCGTGTCCCGTGGTTCCGTCATCGTCGCCGGCGCCCGCACCCCGATGGGGCGGCTGCTGGGTTCGCTCAAGGACTTCTCCGCCGCCCAGCTCGGCGGCGTCGCGATCAAGGCCGCGCTGGAGCGCGCGGGCGTCGCGCCCGAGCAGGTCCAGTACGTGATCATGGGCCAGGTGCTCACCGCGGGCGCGGGCCAGATCCCGGCCAGGCAGGCCGCGGTGAACGCGGGCATCCCGATGACCGTGCCCGCGCTGACGATCAACAAGGTGTGCCTGTCCGGCGTGGACGCCATCGCGCTCGCCGACCAGCTGATCCGCGCGGGCGAGTTCGACGTGGTCGTCGCGGGCGGCCAGGAGTCCATGACCCAGGCCCCGCACCTGCTCAAGGACTCGCGCGGCGGGTTCAAGTACGGCGACACCGCCCTCGTCGACCACATGGCCCACGACGGGCTGTTCTGCGCGTTCGACCAGGTCGCGATGGGCGTGTCCACCGAGAAGCACAACGGCCGCCACGGCGTGACCCGCGCCGAGCAGGACGAGTTCTCCGCCCGCTCGCACCAGCTCGCCGCCCGCGCCGCCGAGGCCGGGCTGTTCGCCGAGGAGATCGCGCCCGTCGCCGTCCCGCAGCGCAAGGGCGACCCGGTGCTGGTCAGCACCGACGAGGGCGTGCGCGCGGGCACCACCGCCGAGACGCTCGCCCGGCTGCGGCCCGCGTTCGCGGCGGACGGCACCATCACGGCCGGGTCGGCCTCCCAGATCTCGGACGGCGCGGCGGCCGTGGTGGTCATGAGCAAGGACAAGGCCGAGGAGCTCGGGCTGGAGTGGCTGGCCGAGATCGGCGCGCACGGCGTGGTCGCCGGGCCCGACGCGAGCCTGCACGAGCAGCCGTCCAACGCGATCAAGGCGGCCTGCGCGAAGGAGGGCGTCGACCCCGCCGACCTGGACCTCGTGGAGATCAACGAGGCGTTCGCGGCGGTCGGCCTGGTGTCCACGCGCGAGCTGGGGATCAGCCCGGACAAGGTCAACGTCAACGGCGGGGCGATCGCGCTCGGCCACCCCATCGGCATGTCCGGGGCGCGGATCGCGCTGCACCTGGCGCTGGAGCTGCGCAGGCGCGGCGGCGGCGTGGGCGCGGCGGCGCTGTGCGGCGGCGGCGGGCAGGGCGACGCGCTGATCGTGCGGGTGCCGAAGAAGGGCTGAGCGGCGCCGCGGCGGGGGCGTCCACCCGGACGTCCCCCGCGTGGCGGTGGTCACGGCCCGTGCGCGCGGCTGCGGGGAATGCTTCGGACTCCCGGCGGGACCGGTGCGGTTTCTGGGAGGCTGGCGGGCAGCAGACCCCCAGGAGGAACCCCGTGCACCCCGTGGTCATCGACGTCGGCACCAGGGACACCCGCAAGGCGCTCGTCGGCGGCGTCGTCGCGCTCGTGCTCGGCGTGCTGGCGCTGGTCGGCGCGGTGTCGGCGTACGGGGGCGGCGAGTTCGGCGGTGGCACGATCGCGCTGGTCATCGGCGTGGTCTTCACCGGCATCGGACTGCTGCCGATCATCACCTGGAAGAAGCTCAGCCGCCCGCGCAAGCTCGTCTTCGAGGCGCCGGGCGTGCGCTGGGACGACCCGCGGGGCGCGTCCTGGGCGGTCGGCTGGACCGAGCTGGGCGCGGTGTCGGTCTCCCGCACCAAGGAGCCGATCGTGTCCCCGTCCAACCTCGTGCGCCGGACCATGGTGCGGCTCGACCTGTTCCCCGCCGACCCGGCCGGGTTCGCGGCCAGGCACCCGCAGCTGGCGCGGCTCGCCCTGCAGGACGGGCGGTACCGGCTGCCGCTGGGCGACTCGGCCGGGCTGATCCCGGTCATGGACGGCGCGCTGCGCCAGGCGGCGGGACCGCGCTACCGGGGTGTGGTCGACGAGGGGTTCTCGGTCGGCCTGACCTGAGACCCGAGCCCCCGCTCCGAGAAGCCCCACCCGCCAGTCCGGCCAGTCCAGGAGGAAGCACCGTGCACCCGGTGGTCATCGACGTCGCGGGCCCGTCCACCCGCAAGGCGCTGATCGGCGCGGCCGTCGCGCTCGCGCTCGGCGTGCTCGGGCTGGTCGGCTTCGCCTCGTCCGGCGGGCTCGCCCTGCTGCTCATCGGGGCCGCGCTCGTCGTGCTCGGCCTGCTGCCGCTGCTCGCCTGGAAGAAGCTCAGCCGCCCGCGCAGGCTCGTCGTGGAGGCGCAGGGCGTGCGCTGGGACGACCCGCAGGGCAAGCCGTGGGCGGTCGCCTGGGGCGAGCTGGGCGCGGTGGCGGTGTCGCGGTCGCTGGACGCCGGGATGGCCCGCAGGAGCGCGCCCAGGACGTTCCTGCGGCTGGACCTGTTCCCCGGCGACCCCGGCTTCGCCGCGCGGCACCCGGAGATGGCCCACCTGCTCCGCCGCGAGGACGGCCGCTACCGGCTGCCCGTCGCGGACACCTTCGCGCCGCTGCCGGTGCTGGACGGCGCACTGCGCCAGGCCGCGGGCCCGCGCTACCGGGGCGTGGTCGACGAGCAGATCACCATCGGGCTCACCTGAGCCACCCGCCCGCCACCCGCCACCCGCCGCCCACCACCCGCCGCCCACCACTAGCCGCCCACCACTAGCCCGCCGACCACCGCCCGCCGCTCTCCGCTAGCCGCCGCCCGCCGCTAGCCCTCCGCTCTCCGCTCTCCGCTAGCCCACCGCTCGCGCGGCCAGGTGCGCCTCGTGCTGGGCCAGCGCCTTCGGCCACAGCACGGCCACCTCGTCCGCGTCGAGGACCAGCCCGAACACGTCGGCCAGCGCCGCCGCCCAGTCCCGGCGCGCCTCCAGCACCAGGGTCCGGTCCCCCTCGACCGCGCGCCTGGTCAGGGTCAGCGCCCGCAGCAGGTCGATCCCGGTCGCGTCCACCCGCTGAGCGGTGAACGCCCGGACGAACGGCGAGTCCGGGGACGTCGACAGGTGGTGGTGCCGCGCCGCGAACGTCCCGGTGGTCGTCGGCTCGGACTCGACGTCCACGGCGTGGAAGCTGCCCCTCGGGTCGTGCGTGAACCGCCAGCCCTCGACCAGCGGCGACCCGGCCAGGCCGAACGCGAGCACCTCCTGCCGGTGCTCGCCCGCGCGCAGCGGCAGCGGGTCGAGCAGGCCGTCGCCGAGGCCCGCGTCCACCAGCCAGCGGCCGTCCGGGCAGTCGGCGGCCGGCAGCCCGGAGACGACCAGCGCCAGGTGCGAGCGGTTCAGCTCCGGCGGCTCCCCGGCGCGCCCCTGGACGTGCCCGGCGTGCGCGGTCACCCGGTAGCCCAGCCCCCGCAGCAGCGCGGCCAGCGCCCCGTTCAGGTGGAAGCAGTACCCGCCGCGCCCCCGGTCCACGATCCTGGCCACCGACTCCGCCGGGTCCACCGAGGTCGGGCGGCCCAGTTGGATCTCCACGTTCTCGTACGGCACCCGCGCCACGAACGCCCGGTGCATCCGGCGCAGCGCGTCCGCGCTCGGCGGCTCGGCCACCACGCGCAGTCGCCGCAGCAGCCCCACGACGTCGATCAGCGCCATTAGCTATCCCCCAATCAGGTGAAACGTCGGACTGAGACGACGACAGGGGGTCTTATGCCCCTAGGCAGCTCCGCCCTCCGTGCCCGAACTTAGACACCCGGCACGGGGGCGTGGTCGATCCGGGGGATGGATAAGAGGGTGCGATGCTGGACTCGGCTGGGTTGGAGGTGCTCCCGCACGAGGAGTGCATGCGGCTGCTCGCCACCCAGGGCGTCGGCAGGCTGGTGTACACCGCGAACGCCCTGCCCGTCGTCCACCCGGTGGTCTACGTCGTCGACCGGGGAGCGCTGCTGATGCGCGTCCCGAGGAGCAGCGCCGCGGCGGGGACCCGCGACAGCATCGTGGCGTTCGAGGTCGACCAGATCGCCGACGACCTGTCGTCCGGCTGGTCCGTGCTGGTCATCGGGCACGTCACCGAGGTGGTGGGCGACGACGCGCTGGAGCGGGCCCGCGCGCTGGAGCTGCCCACCAGGGGCATCGAGGGCGGTGACCACTACCTGAGCATGGTCGTCGAGCTCATGACGGGTCGTCGCATTCCAGCGCCGTGACCGATAACCTCGACCCGGTGGGGGACCCGAACGCGACGCGATTAGAAGCGCTGGTCGGTCTGCTGACCGAGCGCTCCGCCGAGGTGGTCGACTCCCAGGAGCGGATGCGCAGGCTGCTCGGCGCGGTCGTGTCGCTGGCCAGCGACCTGTCGCTGCCCGACGTGCTGCGCAGGCTGGTCGAGTCCTCGTGCGACCTCGCGGGCGCGCGCTACGGCGCGCTCGCCGTCGTCGGACCGGACCGGAAGCTGCTGGAGTTCACCGTCGGCGAGGACGGCGCAGCGCGCCCCGGAGGCGCGCCCACCTCGTTCGACCCCGGCGACCCGGCGTTCCTCGGCGTGCCCGTGCGGGTGCGCGGCGAGGTGTTCGGCAACCTCTACCTGACCGACAAGATCGGCGGTGGCGGGTTCACCGAGCCCGACCGCGAGGTCGTCGAGGCCGTGGCCGCAGCGGCGGGCATCACGATCCAGAACGCCCGGCTCTACGAGGAGTCCCGGCAGCGCGAGGTGTGGCTGCGCGCGTCCAACGAGGTCACCAACGCGCTGCTCACCGGCACCCCGGACCGCGACGCGCTGCGCCTGGTCGCGGTGCGCGCCCGGCTCGCCGCCGACGCCGTCAGCGCCGCCATGGCCATGCCCGACGCGGACGGCGAGCTGCACGTGCGGGTCGAGGACGGGGCGCTGCGCGGGTTCACCGTGTCCCGCGAGGGCAGCGCGAGCCGCGAGGTGTTCACCACCGGCAGGCCCAAGGTGCTGGACGAGCTGCCCGGTCACGCCGGGCGCGCGGGCCCCGTCGTCATCGTGCCTCTCGCGGCGGGTGATCGGGTGCTCGGCGTGCTGCTCGTGGTCAGGGGACCGGAGCGCAGCACGTTCGACCGGGGCGACGTGGCGCTCGTGGAGTCGTTCGCCCGGCAGGCCGCGCTGATCCTGGAGTTCACCAAGGCCCAGGGCGCGGGACGGCGCATCGCGGTGCTGGAGGACCGCGACCGCATCGCCCGCGACCTGCACGACCTGGTGGTGCAGCGGCTGTTCGGGCTGGGGCTGGGCTTGCAGGGGTTGAACGGGCTGATCGAGCAGCCGGTGGTCGCGGAGCGGCTGGGGGAGTTCGTCAGCGAGGTCGACCAGACCATCAGGGAGATCCGGCGCACGATCTTCTCGCTCCAGGAGCCGTCCGGGGTGTCCAGCCTGCGCTCGCAGGTGCTGGCGGCGGTGCAGGAGTCGGTGCGGATGCTCGGGTTCGAGCCGGAGCTGGTGGTGGAGGGCGCGATCGACTCGCTGGTCCCCGACGAGATCCGCCCTGACCTGCTGGCGACGCTGCGAGAGGCCCTGGCCAACGCGGCCAGGCACTCCGGAGCCAGGCGGGTAGGGGTCCGGCTCTCCGTGGACGGCGCGGCGACCGCGGTCCGGCTCGTGGTGTCCGACGACGGCGCCGGGCTGCCCGGCGTCCAGGGGCGGCGCATCGGCGGCCTGGTGAACATGCGGGCCCGCGCCGAGCGGTGGGACGGGGTGTGCGAGGTGGAGAGCGAGGAGGGGAAGGGGGTGGTGATCCGGTGGTCGGTTCCGCTGGTGGCCGCCTAGCCCTCGGGGTACGGACGACGTGGGGAGTGCTCGCGGGATGACCATCTCGGTGCTGCTGGTGGACGATCACGAGATCGTCCGGCGCGGGTTATTGCAGCTGTTGCAGGTGGAGCCGGACATCTCGGTCGTCGGCGAGGCCGGGACGGCGGCGGACGCGGTCGCCGCGGCGGCGGAGCTGAAGCCGGACGTGGCCGTGATCGACGTGCGACTGCCCGACGGTTCGGGGGTGGGGGTGTGCCGGGACATCAGGTCCGGAAACCAGCCGCCGCCCGCCTGCCTGATGCTGACGTCGTACGACGACGACGAGGCGCTGTTCGGGGCGATCATGGCCGGCGCGGCCGGGTACATGCTCAAGCAGGTGTCGGGCAACGACCTGGTGTCGGCGATCCGGACGCTCGCGTCAGGCGGCTCGCTGCTGCACGCCGGGGTGACCGCGACGGTGCTGCAACGCCTGCGGGGCGGGCCGGTGGAAGACCCCCGGTACGCGTCGCTGAGCCCGCAGGAGCGACGAATCCTGGACCTGATCGCGGAAGGCCTGACCAACCGGCAGATCGCGGGAAGGCTGTTCCTCGCGGAGAAGACGGTCAAGAACTACGTGTCGTCGCTGCTGCACAAGCTGGGATTCGACCGCCGAACCGAGGCCGGCGTCTACGCGGCCAAGCGCCGCCAGGCAGGTGGCTACCAGCACTACTGAAGCCCCGCCCGTTAGAGGGCAGCCTGCCCAACCGGGAACCTGCCCAACCGGGCTGGGTTTTGCACAGGACCACAGGACCACCGGCGCCCACCGGGCATAGCCGAGACCTCCGGGGGCTGTGTGCGAGCGAAGCGAGCCACAGCCCCCCACTCCCGCGTCCCTCTTCTCCGTTTGGCCTGGCGAAGCCCGAGCACGCTTGTCAAGATGCCGCCGCACTCTGCGGCAGACCACCCGAGTCAAACGGCGTCTTGACGAGCGTGCTTGCCTGAAAGGAGGCCAAACGGAGAAGAGGGACCCGGACCACCGCAGTGGTTTTCCTTAAACCGGACCACAGGACCAACGGCCACCGGCCGGCAGAGCCCGTCCCCCTCTTTTTTGGAGGTCTGCCCCGCCGGCGAGGCGGCATTTGTTCTTATCAACTCGCTCTACTCGCTCTACTCGCGCCCCACACGCCCCACAGCCCGCTTACAGCGGAAACCCGATCAACGCCGGCAGTGCGGTCGTCACCGTGCCCAGTTCGTTCGGTATCGGTAGGGCCGTTCCTGAACAGGTCAGGTCGCGTTCTGGGATCTTGCCGTCCACCAGGAAGTCCTCCACCTCGCGGTCAACGCACGGGTTGTTCCCCACGGCGTACATGCCGTGGTCGCCCTCGTTCAGGACGGTCAGCATCCGGGAGCCCTTCAGGATCTTGTGGGATCTGCGGGCGCCTTCGACCGGGGTTGCCGGGTCGCGTTCGGATTGGACCAGCAGGAGCGGGGGTGCGCCCTCGCCGGTCGGCTTCGGCAGGGTGAGGGGTGGGCGTTTCCAGAAGGCGCAGGGTGCGAGCAGTTGGTGGTAGCCGAAGAACGGGTACCGGGAACCGGTGCGTTCGGCATCGCGGGCCAGGTCCGCGCGTCCACCGTGGAACGGGGTGTCGTTGCAGGCCACGGCGAACAGGGTCGCGTTCTCCGCGTCCGGGTAGCGGCTGGCCAGCGCGGTCAGGGTGGTCAGGGTGGGGAAATCCGAGGCGGCGAGCCGCGGTCCTGAGGCCGACTGCGGCTCGGGGGCCACCACGCCCAAGCGGCGGGCCAGGTCGGCCAGGTCCGGGGTGACCATCGGGAACAGGAGTTTGCGGTACTGGGTCTGGAACGCGGTCTGGTCGAAGGCGATCGCGTCCAGCACCGTCCCGTCCGGGAGGATGAAAGGGGCCTCGGCCAGCTTCGCGCGCACGGCCTCGTAGACCCGCTTCACCTCCCCCGCGGTTCGGCCCAGGCCGTACGCGTCGTGGTGCTTCGCCACCCACGGCAGGTAGTCCACGTCGAATCGGCGTTGGAAGGCCTGGGCGAAGTAGTCGTGGAACATGGTCTGGAACCTGGCCGTGAGGTCGGCGTTCGAGTCGAGCACGAAACGGCCCACGCGCTTCGGGAAGAGGGTCGCGTAGTGCGCGCCCAGCCACGTCCCGCTGGAGTAGCCGACCCAGTCCACGCGGTCCCGGCCCAGCAGGTGGCGCAGGAGGTCCAGGTCGCGGGCGGTCTGCTCGGTGTTGACCACGCGGTGCAGGTCGCCGGAGAGGGTCTGGCAGGTTCGGGCCTGGAGTTCTGCGGCGTCGTAGAGGCGCTCCACGTTCGCGCGGCTGCGGTCGCGGGGGTCGGCGACCAGACGCCAGTTCAGGTTTCCGCAGGTCAGGTTGGTGCTCGCGCCTGCGCCCCGCACGTCGAAGCCGATCAGTTCGGCGGACTCGACCAGGCGTTGCCTGCCCTGGAGCATCAAGGGGGTGAACCTGCCCTGACCGCCGGGGCCGCCGGGGTTGGTGAGCACGCTGCGGCGCGCGTCGTCGTTGCGGAGCCTGCTCACCGCGATGGTGATGGTCCGCGAGTCCTCCGGGTCGCCCCAGTCGCGCGGGGTGCGGTAGGCCCCGCACTCCAGACCCGCCAGGTCGGGTTCCGCGCACGGCGTCCAGTCGATCCGCTGCCGCAGCAGGTGCTCGGCCACGGGCCCGCCACCCACCTCCGCGCCCACCTCGCTGCCCACCTCCACCGGGCCCATCTCCACCGTGCCCATCTCCACCGGGCCCACCTCCGCGCCCGTCGGGGCTGCGGAGGCGGGCACGGGTAACAGCGGGGTGGTGAGCAGCGTGGTCAGCACCACGATGAGCGTTGTGCGCATGTGCTCCCCCTTCGAGGTTCGTCCGCCGCCAACTTCAACGCACGGTGTCCGAACGGCACAAGGGAGTCACCCGTGGGCACAGGTGCTGAGCCGGAACAGCCTCAGTGGTGGTACCGGAGGGTGAGCGTCACAGGGGGAACGTGAAACCCGGCCTGATCGGGGGTGCGGCCTCCGCCACCAGGGGCTCGGGGAGCGGCGTGCCCTGACAGGTCAGGTCCCGCTTCGGGACGACGCCGTCGACCAGGAACGCCTCCACCACGTCGTCCACGCACGCGTTGCCGCCCGCGTACAGGCCGTGGTCGCCCTCGTTCACCACGGTCAGCAGCCGCGAGCCCGCGAACGCCCGGTGCGCCCGCACCGCGCCCTCGACCGGGGTCGCCGGGTCGCGTTCGGACTGGACCATCAGCACCGGCGGCACGCCCTTCCCGTTCGGGGTCGGCAGTGCGATCTGCGGGCGGTTCCAGAAGGCGCACGGGGCGACGGGTTGGTAGTAGCCGAAGAACGGGTAGCGGGCGCCGATGCGCTCCGCGTCCCTGGCCAAGGTCCTGCGGTCGCCCTGGAACGGGGTGTCGTTGCAGGCGATCGCGTGCAGGGTCGCGTTCGCCGCGTCCGGGTGGCGCGCCGCCAGCGCCGCCAGCGCCGCCAGCGCGTTCGACGCGGTCGCGGACCCGGTGGCCTCGGCGCCGCCCACCACGCCCAGCGCGTGCGCCAGGTAGGACAGCAGCGGGGTGAGCTGGGGGAACAGCTCCTTCAGGTACTGGGTCTGGGCGAACAGCAGGTCGAACAGGATCTCGTCGACGACCGTGCCGTCCTCCAGCGCGAACGGCTCGGCCTTGACCTTCGCGCGCACCGCCTCGTAGACCCGCAGCACCTCCTGCGGGGTCGGGCCCAGGCGGTAGTGGGCGTCGTGCTTCGCGACCCACGGCAGGTAGTCGACCTCGAACCGGCGTTGGAAGCCGGGGCCGAAGGAGTCGTTGAGGATCTTCTTCCAGGGGGCGGTGAAGTCCACGTTCGAGTCGAGCACGAACCGCCCGACCCGCTTCGGGAAGAACGTCGCGTAGTAGGCGCCGATCCACGTCCCGCCCGAGTAGCCCACCCAGTCCGCCTGGGCACGGCCCAGCAGGTGCCGCAGCAGGTCCAGGTCGCGCACGGTCTGCTCGGTGGTCACCACCCGGCCGAGGTCGCCCGACCTGGACTGGCACGCGCGGGCCTGGAGCCGCGCCGCGTCGTACAGCAGGTCGGTGTTCGCCCGGCTGCGGTCGCGCGGGTCGGCGATCGTCGTCCAGTCGAGGTTCCCGCAGGTCAGGTTCGTGCTGGCGCCCGTGCCGCGCACGTCGACCCCGATGATCTCGGTGCTCGCGAGCAGCCGCTGGCGGGAGGCGAACCGCAGCGGCAGCCACCGGCCGGGGCCACCGGGGCCGCCGGGGTTGGTCAGCAGGCTCCTGGTGACCCCCTCCGCCGTCCGCAGCCTGCTGACCGCGATCGTCACCACCCGCTGGTCGCCGAGGGCGTTCCAGTCGTACGGCGCGCGGTAGTCGCCGCACTCCAACCCCGGCAGGTCCGGCTCGGCGCACGGGATCCACTCGATCCGCTGGGTCAGGAACCGCTCCGCGACCTGCTTGCCACCCACCGGTGGCCCGGCCTGCTCAGCCTGCCCGACCTGCTCAGGCGACCCGACCTGCCCGACCTGCCCGACCTGCCCGACCTGCCCGACCTGCCCGACCTGCTCGGCGACCGCCCGCGCGGGTAACAGCGAGCCCGCGAGCAGCACCGAAAGCGCGGCGATGAGCGCTCTGCGCATGTCCTCCCCCTTCCGTCGTGCCTCCGCGCCCCACCTCAGCGCACGGTGCCGCACGTCACAAGGCGTCACGCCGTGAGCAGTGGTGCTGACACGACCCCGCCGCAGGTCAGTAATCTCGCCGATGTGGGAGTTTTCCGGAGGAGGCGACCGGCGGCGGTCGCCCGCGAGGTGGTGCGCGACCACACCTACGACGACGCGATCCTGGACATCGCCGCCGAGGAGATGGACGCGGGGCACCTCAGAGCCGCCACCACCGTTCTCGCCGAGTGCCGGGAGGACCCCGAGGTCAGGGCGCTGCGCGTCGAGGTGCTGGGCGAGCACGCCATAGGGCACGCCGACGAGCTGCTCGAACTGGCCAAGTCCAACGAGGACCCCGACCTGTGGCTGCTGGCGGGCACCGCCTTCATCCGCGAGGCCTGGGCGGTGCGGGGGACCGGGCGGGCCGACTCGGTGGGCAAGGACCGGTTCAAGGTCTTCTTCGCGACGTTGCGCAAGTCGGTCGCCCCGCTGCACGAGGCGGCCAAGCTGCTGCCGGGGGACGCGGTGCCGTGGGCGCAGCTCCAGGTGGCCGGGCTCGGCCTGCAGGTCGACCGGGAGCAGAAGGACGAGGTGTGGCGGGAGGTCGTCGCCCGCTGCCCCACGCTCTACCCGGCGCACTGGACCCGGTTGCAGACACTGGCCGCCAAGTGGGGTGGCTCGGCCGAGGAGATGATGGCGTTCGCGCAGGGCAGCGTGGACGCCGCGCCCACCGGCAACCCGGTGGTGGCGATGCTGCCGCTCGCGCACTTCGAGGTGTTCCTGGAGAAGTTCGAGGAGGCCGTCGGGGACCGCAGCGCGCTGCGGATCGCGTCGCTGAAGCTGCGCTACTTCGGGCGGGTGCGCGAGGAGCTGGCTGCGGCTGCCGACCGGTGGACCTCAGCCGACGCGCAGACCCTGCCGCAGCTCCAGCCGCACCCCAGGGCGCTCCAGGCGCACAACCTGTTCGCGGCGGCGTTCGCGCTGGCCGAGGACGCGCCCCGCGCGAAGCGGCACCTGATCGGGATGCGCGACCACGTGCACGACGTGCCGTGGGCGTACGTGGCGTACCTGGCCGACGACCTGGAGCGCGAGTACTCCGAGCTGGCCAACAAGTACCTGTGACGGGCGGGGGCAGGGGCAGGGGCAGGGGCGGGGAAGCGCGCGCCTCCCCGCCCCCGTCGTGGACCGCGCGTCAGCACTCCTGCTTGTAGAAGTACTCCGACTTCGAGTCCATGTCGGCCTTGGTCAGCGCGACGAGGTCGGTCTCGGTGGTCCGCTGGACCTCCTTGCCCTCGATCGCGGCGATCGCGTGCTCGACCCCGGTCTTCCCGATCGTGGCCGGGTCCTGGGCGATCAGCGCCTGCACCACCCCGCCGCGCAGGTCCTCGACCTGCTTGGGGCTGGCGTCGAACCCGATCAGGTTCACCGCGCCGGTCTTCCCCGCGTTGCGCAGCCCGGTCGCCGCGCCCTCACCGGTATTCAGGTTGGTCGCGAACACGCCGATCAGGTCCGGGTACGCCGCCAGGGTCGCGGTCACCTTCGACGCGGCCTGGTCCGGTTCGTTGTCGGTGTACTGCTGGCCCGCGTACTTCAGGTTCGGGTGCTTGGCCAGCTCGGTCTCGAAGCCCTTCGCGCGGGCGTCCGTGGTGCTCGTCCCGGCCTTGGTGTTGAGCACCAGCACCGAACCGGTCTTGTCACCCACCAGCTCGGCCAGGGTCCGCGCGGCCAGCGCGCCGCCCTGCTCGTTGTCCGACGACACCGACGACACCGCGACCGAGGTGTCCACCAGCGCGGTGTCCACCTCCACGACCTTCACGCCCGCGTCCTTGAGCGACTTCATCGGACCGGCCAGCGCGGTGTCGTCCGTCGGGGAGATCAGCACCGCGCCCGGCTTGTTCGCCAGCACGCCGCTGACGATCGGGATCTGCTGGTTCGAGTCGAACTTCGACGGCGCCTGCACGTCGACCTGGTAGCCCGCCGCCTGCGCCGCCTCGCGGAAGCCGCACTCCATGGAGATGTAGAACGGCTCGGCGGTCACGCCGGGGATCAGCACCATCTTCTTGGCGTCCACGTCACCGCCGGAGTCGCCGATCTGCCCGCCACCGCCGCACCCCGCCAGCAGCAGCACCGCCACCGCACCGAGAACCGCTGTCCTCATCGACATGTTCCCCTCCCTGAATCAGCTAGCGCCGGTTCCTGGCCCTTCGCCGCGACTGGTCGAACCACACGGCGGCCACCAGCACCACGGCCACGGCGATCGGCTGCCAGTACACGTTCACGCCCACGATCACGAAGCCCTTGCGCAGCACCGCCGGGATGAACACGCCCAGCACCGTGCCGACGACCGAGCCGACCCCGCCGAACAGGCTGGTGCCGCCCAGGACCACGCCCGCGATCGCGTTGAGGTTGTCGGTGTCGTGGCCGGTGATGGAGGCGACCCGGAAGTACGCCAGCGCCATGAACCCGGCGAGCCCGGCCAGCACGCCCGCCAGCAGGTACACCTTCACCAGGTGCCCGGACACCGACACGCCCGCCCGCCGCACGGCCTCCGCGTTCGAGCCGATCGCGTGGGTGTGCCTGCCGAAGCGGGTCGTGGACAGCAGCAGCGCGCCCACCGCCGTCACCGCCGCCGCGAGCAGCACCAGGTTGGGCACGCCGAACCACGTCCCGGTGCCGAGCCCGTCCGTCAGCACGTCCGGGACGCCGCTGACGTTCGACCCGTCGGACAGCAGCTGGCCCGCGCCGAGCGCCGCGCCGAACGAGCCCAGCGTCACGATCAGCGGCGGGATGCCCGCCCGCGCGATCAGCAGGCCGTTCAGCAGGCCCCACGCCGCGCCGCTCGCCAGCGCCACGACCAGTCCCAGGAGGACGGTTCCCCAGCCCGCGCCGGTGGCGTCGCCGCCGCTGACCGCGTTCATCGCCATCGCCGCCGTGACGCCGGAGAACACCAGCACCGAGCCGACCGACAGGTCGATCCCGGCGGTGATGATCACGAACGTCATGCCGACCGACAGCACCAGCAGGACCGAGGTCTCCACCAGCGTCGTCTGCAGGGTGAACGTGGTCAGCACCGCGTCCGGGCGCAGTGCGCCGAACACCGCGACCAGGACCAGCAGCACCAGGCCGATCCACAGCGTGTTGGAGGTGGCGAGCCTGCGCTTGAGCTCGCCCCTCGGCCGGACGTCCGGCTCCAGCGGGGCCTTCTCCCCGGCGGTCACGACTCCTCCTGGTGCAGCGCCCCGGTCATCGCCCCGACCAGGTCCTCCACGGTCGCGTCGGCCGTCCGGAAGCGGGCCACCCTGCGGCCCAGCCGCAGCACCTCGACCCGGTCGGCCACGGCCAGCACCTCGGGCATGTTGTGGCTGATCAGCACCACCGCGATGCCCTGGTCGCGGACCCGCCGCACCACGTCGAGCACCTTCTCGCGCTGCACCACGCCCAGCGCCGCCGTGGGCTCGTCCATGAACACGAGCCTGCCGGCCCACACCACCGAGCGGGCCACCGCCACGCTCTGCCGCTGCCCGCCGGACAGCGAGCCGATCGGCACGTCCACGCTCTGCAGCGACACGCCCAGCTCCGCGAACGAGGACTGGGCGCGCCGCCGCATCTCCTTCTTGTCCAGCACGCCGAGCCTGCCCAGCAGGCCCGGCTTGCGCAGCTCCCGGCCCAGGTACAGGTTCGCGGCCGGGTCGAGGTCCGGCGCGACCGCGAGGTCCTGGTAGACCGTTTCGACGCCCAGCGCGCGGGCCGCCGTGGGGGAGGGCAGGGACACCGGGTTCCCGTCGAACGAGATCGTCCCGGCGTCCGGCCGCTCCACCCCCGACAGGCACTTGACCAGCGTCGACTTGCCCGCGCCGTTGTCGCCGATCAGCGCGACGACCTCACCGGCCTCGGCCGTGAAGCTCGCGCCCCGCAGGGCCTCGACGCCGCCGTAGTTCTTGACCAGGTCCTTCGCTTCCAACAGGGGTAAACCCACATCAGCTCCCGAGGCTGGACGGCAGTGGCGGCCTGCACCGCACGGCGACCAGGTCGCCGGACAGGACCTCCTGGCCCGCCGCGTGCGGCACGACGGCGGTGCTCCCCCGGCGCAGCTCCAGCGGGCCGAGGCTCCCGCTGCCCTCCAGCACGACCAGCACGGCGAACGACGGGTCCAGCTCGACCGAGCCGGACACGTGCAGGCGGTCGGCGCGGAAGAACGGGTCGGCGTTGCGCGCGAACAGGTCCACGGCGCCCTTGGACTGGTCGCCGGTGCGGCGGATCAGCTCGTCCAGCCTGCCGCCCCAGCCGTCCCGGTCGACGCAGCCGAGGGCCTTGTCGTAGCCGAGGCCGAGGTGACCGGCGTCCGGGGTCGCCAGGAAACCGGACCACTCCAGGGTGACCGAGAAGTCCGTGGGCTGCTGGAGCTCCACGATGAACACGCCCGCGCCGATCGCGTGCGGCACGCCCGCGGGCACGAACACCACGTCACCGGGGGAGACGCGGACCTCGTTCAGGGCGCCCAGCATCGCCGAGGTGTCCTGCTCGGCGACCCAGCGGGTCACCACGCCCTCGGGCACGTCGTCGCGGAAACCGATGTACACCAACGGGTTCGCGCCCTTGGTGCCGATGACGATCCACGCCTCGGTCTTGCCGTGGCGGCAGTCGAGGTGGGTCGCGGCGAACGCGTTCGACGGGTGGCAGTGCACCGGAAGGCGCTGGCCCGCGTCGAGCAGCTTCACCAGCAGGGCGGTGTCGGCGCCGAACTCCGCGACGTGCTCCGCGCCGAGCCAGGTGGTCGGGTCGGCGGCGACCGCGTCGCGCAGCAGCCTGCCGTCCGGCAGCCGCGACAGGCCCGCGTCGGGCTTGCCGAACAGCGTCGTGGTCGACGCGACCCAGTCCTCCGGGCCGAAGTCGGCCTCCGGGGCGCCGCGCAGCTCCGCGATGGACGCGCCACCCCGGTAGAACTGCTTCGGCTGGTTGGCGGGCAGTTCGATCGCCCGAGAACCCGTGTTGCTCACCTGCGGACCTCCCCTGAACCCCGTGGCACCAGGCGCACGGGCAGAACCACGCGGCGCGGCGGCGAGGCGTCCCCGTCCAGCCGGGCGTGCAGCAGATCGGCGGCGGCCTTGCCCAGCGCCTTCGCGTCGTGCGCGATCACCGTCACCGGTGGCGAGAGCAGGTCGGCCAGCTCGAAGTCGTCGAAGCCCACCAGGGCGGGCCGGTCGGTGGAGCCCGCGAGCGCGCGCAGCACGTGCACGGTGATCCGGTTGTTGCCGGTGACCAGCGCGGTCGCGGGAGTGGGGCCGGTGCGCAGCCGGTGCAGGGCGCGGCGCACGGAGTGCTCGTCGTGCGGGCCCATGGACACCAGGGCGTCGTGGTGGCCCAGACCGGCGCGCGCGCAGCCCTCGCGGTAGCCGCGCAGGCGCTCGTTGGCGGTGAAGATGTCGGGCGAGTCGCCGAGGAACGCGATCCGCCGGTGCCCGTGCGCGGCCAGGTGCGCGACCGCCTCCGCCGTGCCGCCGATGTTGTCGACCAGGACGGTGTCGGCGACGACGTCGCCCGCCGGCCGGTCCAGGAAGACGATCGGGGTGCCCGCGCGCATCTCGGGGACGAGGTAGCCGTGCTGGAGGCCCGCGGGGACGATCAGCAGGCCGTCGACGCGGCGGGAGCAGAACTCCAGGGCCAGCTCGCGCTCGCGGGCGGGGTCCTCGTCGGAGGAGCCGGTGATGACCTGCCTGCCGCGCAACCGGGCGATCTCCTGCACGGCGCGGGTGACGCCGGAGTAGAACGGGTTCGCGACGTCCTCCAGGACCATGCCGATGGTGCCCGTGGAGGAGCCCCGGCGCAGGTTGCGGGCGCTGAGGTTGCGCCGGAACCCGAGCTGGTCGATGGCCGCGAGGACCCGCTCGGCGGTGGCCGGGTGCACCCCGGCCTCGTCGTTGACGACGCGGGAGACGGTCTTGATGCTGACCCCGGCGAGGCGCGCGACGTCGTTCATGGTGGCGCGCCGCATCTTGCGGGCACCGGACTGCGCGCCGTTCGGGGACAACGTTGTCATAGTGACGGCATCACACCCCGCGCGGGTGATGGATGTCAACGGCGGGGTGGGGGGAGGAGGCGGGGGGCCGAAGGCGGGGAGGAGGCTTTATCGGTCAGGAGCGGGGGAGATCCGGCTCGATCGCTTTCGCGATCTGCTGGGCCACCGCGCAGGAGTCGTTGGTCACGCTGGCCGAGGTGAAGATGTCCACGCGGGAGGTCTTCGTCAGTTCGAGGACGACGGCGCAGTCGAACTTCGTCAGCGCCTTCTCGACGAGCTTCCCAGGGCGCCCGTTGACGTCGATGTCGGAGACCACGCCTTGGGAGCCGGGGTTGTGCTCGGCCAGGCCCAGGTCGGGGTAGATCTGAATCATGACCGACCGGACCTCGGGCAGGTCGCCCTTGCAGTCCTCCCCGTCCGATGACTTCTCTACATTCGTCACGCTGAACTCGCTGGCCACCTTTTCCAGAAGCGCGCAGGCGTCCGGGAGGGCCTCCGGGGAGGAACTCGTGCTGCTCGCGCCCGAAGACACGGGCCTGCTCGTGCCTGCGGCAGAGGGGCTGCCGGGCTCGACGGTTGAGCAGCCGCTGAGGACGACGACGGAGAGAAGCAGCGCGCTGAGCGCCGCCCGGTGCATTTTCAAGATCGGTGACCTTACTGCTTGTCGAGGATGTTCTTGGTCTGCCAGTCGTTCGACTCGTAGTTGTCCACCGCTTTCCGCACGGCCACTCGGGCCTCCGACAGCGCGGTGGTCAACTGCTCCAGGGCCGGGATGAGCCCGATCGTCCCGCTGCCGCCCGTGGCGTTCTCGAGGTTGTACTGGGCCATTGAGCCCTTTTCATCCTGGGCTGGATGCGTTGCCGTGTAGTGCTTCTTGCTGATCACAGGTTGATGAGCATCGGCGTGGCTCCGCCCGGACATGGCGAAGCCCCTGGTAGCAGAGCTATCGACCAAGAAAGTTCTGCACCGCCAGGGGCTTCACGTGCTGTTCTACCGTGCCGCGCTGCCGTTGTCACATCAGACCCTGACCTTCGTGTCCGGGCTGGTCCGCGCCCACCGCAAGCAGCTCGGATCGGTGTGGCGCAAGCTCAACCCAGGACAACAAGCCCTGCTGGTGCTGGTGTACCTGCGCAAAGGCGAGACCTTCGCCGATCTCGCCGCCGGGTTCGCGGTCTCGACCTCCACCTGCTGGCGCTATGTCAACGAGACCGTCGAACTGCTCGCCCAGCGGTCCCCGAAGCTCCGAGAAGCGCTGCGCAAGGCGAAACGCCAGGGCATGGCCCACGTGGTGATCGACGGCACGCTCATCCCGATCGACCGGATCGCCGCCGACCGCCCCTTCTACTCCGGCAAGCACAAGATCCATGGAGTGAACCTGCAGGTGATCGCGTCCCCGGACGGCACGATCCTGTGGGTGTCCGGCGACTTGCCCGGCAGCACCCACGACACCGCCGCCGCCCGGATCTGGAACATCCTCGCCGCCCTGCGCCACGCCGGGCTGATCGCCCTGGGCGACAAGGGCTACCACGCCTACGACCCGACCGACCGCCACGTGATCACCCCTTACAAGGGCCGCAACAAACCTGAATCACAGAAGGACGCCAACCGCGCCCATGCCCGCCTGCGCGGCCCCGGCGAACGCGCCAACGCCCAGCTCAAGACCTGGCGCATCCTCCGCAAACTCCGCTGCTGCCCCCGCCGCGCCGGCCGACTGGCCAAAGCCATCCACGTCCTACAGAACTACGAGGCCACCACAGGATGAAAAAGGCTCATTGCCTGGGCGTCGGGGCTCGTGCCGAGCCGGACCTTCTGGTTGATCTTGTACAAGTTCCCCTTGGTGTCGTTCAGGCTTCGCAGCGCTTCGTCGATCGCGTCGAGGTAGGCCTGCGCGCCGTCGCTGCTGATCGCGAATCCGCCCGATTCGGCCGCCTGGCGAAAGCCGGCCATGTTCTGCGTCAGCGCTTGCATCGATTTGATGTCCATCGTCCTCGGCGCACCTCGGGCTCGTCAGCGGATTCCGATGATTCCGGCAGGTCACGATACCGGGACCGATGTTCCCGTCAGTCCGTTTCCGGACAACCCGCTCACCGGCCCGTGCCACCGCCCGTGCCCCCCTCAGGCCCCCGCCCACCCACCGGACCCCCGAGCCCCATCCCCCCGCTTCGCCCCCCGAACCGGGTAAGCTGGCTCTCCGGGGTGGACGGTTGTCCCTAATGGGGCCGAAAGTCCCGACTCACACCAACTCCGGTCGGCTAAGCGGGGAATCTCCCTCGGCGGGACCCCGAAGCCCTTACGGTCAGGGGCCATGACAGGCACAGGCAACCCGGCTGTCGTCGTGTCCGACGTCCGCCAGGACCGGGTCGGCGGGCGCAGTGCGCTCGACGGCGTCTCCTTCACCGTCGCCGAGGGTGAGTTCTTCGGCCTGCTCGGGCCCGCCGGGTCCGGCAAGACCGCGCTGCTCGAAGTCCTCGACGGCCTGCGCCGCCCCGACTCCGGCCGGGTGGAGCTGCTCGGGGTCGAGCCGTGGCCGCGTGACGAGCGGCTCGCGCACCGGGTCGGGATGCGGCCCCAGGTCCCCTCCTTCTTCGACGGCATGGCCGCGCTCGACCAGGTCATGACGTTCGGCGCGCTGCGCGGCGTCGGGGTCACCGAGGCGGTGCGGGCGCTCGACCTCGTCGGGCTCGCGGGCAAGCTCGACGTGCCCGAGTACCGGATGACGGCCACCCAGCGCCAGCTGCTCTCGCTCGCCTGCTGCCTCGCGCACGACCCCGACGTGCTCCTGCTCGACGAGCCCACCGCGGGCCTCGACCCGACCGCCCGCCGCCACGTGTGGGACGTCCTGCGCACCGTCCAGGCCAGCGGCAAGACCGTCGTGTGCGCCACCGGCCACCCCGACGAGGCCGAGATCCTCTGCGACCGGGTCGCGGTCCTCGACCACGGCCGGGTCCTCGCCGCCGACACCCCCGCCGCCCTCGTGCGCCGCCTCGGCGCGCCCACGCTGGTCATCCTGCCCGCGGGCGAGATCAGCGCGCGCGACGCGCAGGCCATCACCGGCGTCGACCGCGCCCGCGAGATCGGCTCCTCGCTCGTCATCGCCACCCGCCGCCCCGGCCAGGTCCTGTCGGCGCTGTCCGCGCACTGCCCCACCGACGGCTTCCAGGTCCGCACCCCCGCGCTGGAGGACGTCTTCCTCGGCCTGACCGGCCGCGAGTACCCGGTGGCCGCCGACCCCCAGGCGGGGTGAAACACGTCATAACTGACAATGGGGACATGCTCTCCAGCCCCGTCGGTCGGTTCCGCCTCCTCGCGTTCGCCGAGGCCGTCTCCTGGGCCGGGCTCCTGCTCGGCATGTTCTTCAAGTACGTGGTGGTCGAGAACGAGCTCGGCGTGAAGATCTTCGGACCGGTCCACGGCGCGATCTTCGTCGGCTACCTGCTGGTGACCCTGATGATGTCCGACCGCTGGTCCAAGGGCACCCTCGCGGTCGCGATGCTGGCCTCCATCCCGCCCTTCGGCACCGTCCTCTTCGAGCGCTGGGCGCTCAAGAACGGCAAGCTGGCCGAGCAGCCCGCCGACGGCGCGACCGCTCAGGACTCCGGAGCCCCCGCGGCCTGACCGGCGCCCCCCGCAGCGGCTCGGGCCACCGCCCCGGCCGCTGCCCGCGCGTCCGAGAGGGCCCGCTCCACGTCCCCCTCGTGGTACACCCGCTCGGACCGCTCGATCCCGGCGAGGAACCCCGCGTACACCTCGGCCGCCAGCAGGTGCACGGCCGACCGCGCCTCGCCCAGCGCCGCCACCGGGTCGCTGCCGGGGAACGCCTCCCGCCACCCCTCGACCCACACCCGCTCCGCGATCCCGCGCAGGCCCACCGGCAGCGAGCCGAGCATCCGCGCCGCGTCGAGCGCCGGATTGCCCCGGTGCGCGTCCGACCAGTCCAGGACCACGCCGGACGAGCGCCAGTTCCCGCAGTGGAAGTCCCCGTGCAGCAGGGTCTCCGGCAGCCCGTGCGAGCCGATCCCCACGTCGCGGCGGCGCAGCGCGGCCAGGTCCGGGCTCCCGGCCAGCGCGACCTGCGCGGCGGTGAAGCGCGGCAGCACGGCCCGCAGGTCCGCCGACGTGGTCTCCCAGCAGTCGTGACCACCCGCGTCCGCGCTCAGCGTCCGGCCCGGCTCCGACGCCAGCACGCGCGGCGCCAGGTCCGGCGCGACCCCGGCCACCAGCGCGACCACCGCGGCCTCGTCCGCCAGGAACGGCGGCGTCGCCTTCAGCCACACCGGACCGGACGCGGTCGGCAACCGGTACACGCACGACAGGTTCCAGGTCTTCACCTGCACGGCAGGACCGGTCCTGGTCACCAGGCCGTCCGCCCAGTCCAGCAGCGCGCGCGGACCACCGGGACACGCCCACGGCAGGCGCAGCGGGTCCTCGGGCAGCTCCGGGTCGGGGGAGCGCAGCAGCAGACCGCGCGTGGGCACCCGGTCGACCTCCACCAGGTAGGTGACCCGCCCGTCCCTGGTCCGACCACCACCCGCGACGGACACCAGCCGCAGCACCGCCGAGGTCACGCCCAGCACCGCGTCCAGGTGCGCGGTGACCGGCTCCACGTCGTTCCACCACGGACTGGAGGGGACCTCGAAGGACAGGGAACCCAGGTGCAGCCCCGCGTGCTCGACCAGCACCACCACCTCGCGCATGACGGTCAAGGTAGGAGCGGACGGGGCGGAGGAGAAGAGATTAACGCGGGTGGGGGAACGGCGATCGGGGGAACGGGCGGTGGGCGACGGTGGACGGGTGAGCGGACCGCTGGACCGCGAGGACGAAGGACTGCGGGGGCGCGGTGGGCGGGTCCCTGGGCGTGGCCGGAGCCTGCTCGGTCGCGCTGCGGCGCGACCGAGGGGTGAGCGGACCGCTGGACCGCGAGGACGAAGGACTGCGGGGGCGCGGTGGGCGGGTCCCTGGGCGTGGCCGGAGCCTGCTCGGTCGCGCTGCGGCGCGACCGAGGGGTGAGCGGACCGCTGGACCGCGAGGACGAAGGACTGCGGGGGCGCGGTGGGCGGGTCCCTGGGTGTGGCCGGAGCCTGCTCGGTCGCGCTGCGGTGCGACCGAGGGGTGAGTGGACCGCTGGACCGCTGGACGAAGGACTGCGTGGGGCGCGGTGGGCGGGTCTCTCGGTGTGGCCGGAGCCTGCTCGGTCGCGCTGCGGCGCGACCGAGGGGTGAGCGGCCGTCCAGTGGACGTCCGTTGGACGCCCCGCCCGCTGTCCGGGCGCTCAGTCCTCGAAGTCCCCGGCCGTCCGCCTGACCTTCGCCAGCAGCTCCGTCAGCTGCTCGGTCTGCCGCTCGGTCAGCCCGTGGATGCCGAAGTTGACCTCGATCACGGCCTTCGTCGCCGCCTCGCGCCGCTCGTGCCCGGCCTCGGTGAGCTGGATCAGCGTGGTGCGCCGGTCGGTCGGGTGCGGGGTGCGGCGGACCAGGCCGTCGGCCTCCAGGCGGTCCACGATGTTCGTCACGCTCGTCGGGTGCAGCTGCAGGCGCTCGCCCATCACGCGCATCGGCACGCTGCCCGACTTGGAGAACGTCAGGAGCACCAGCGCCTCGTAGCGGGCGAACGTCAGGTTGTGCGGTTTGAGGGACGCGTCCACGGCGGACTGGATGATTTGCTGTACCCGCATGACGCTCGTCACCGCCGCCATCGACGGGGACGGCCCGATCCGCTTCTCCCACAGCTCGGCGGCGCGCGCGATGGGGTCGAAGGGGAGTGGCCGGTGCGTCATGACCCGAAGCTACCAGTGGGTACCGGGAATCGTTCAGGAGGCAGTTGTGCTCGTCGCGTTCAGCGTCAGCCCGCTCGGCGGGGAGTCGGACAGCGTCGCGGAAGCGGTCGCCGAGGCGGTCAGGGTGGTGCGCGAATCGGGGTTGCCCAACGAGACCAACGCGATGTTCACGCTCGTCGAGGGCGAGTGGGACGAGGTGATGGACGTCGTCAAGCGCGCCACCGAAGCGGTGCGGGCGCGGGCGCCCAGGGTGAGCCTGGTGCTGAAGGCCGACATCCGGCCGGGGCACACCGGGCAGATCACCGCCAAGGTCGACCGGGTCGAGCAGCACCTCGCCGCGGGCGCGGGCGGCGCGGACCCCGAGGGGGAGCGGGGATGAGCGACAGCGGAGCGGCCCGGCGGTTATGGCTGCGGTACGAGCCGTACCACGCCGTCACGTACTTCACGCCGGAGAGCAAGGCCGCCGCCAGGGAGCTGGGCTGCGCGCGGCACTGGACCGGGTACTTCGGGATGCGGGCCGCGCCGCTCGGCGCGGTCGGGCCGGAGGTGGTCGCGGCGTCCTTCTACAGCTTCCACCCGGACATGGTCGCCAGGGCCGTGCCGACCGCGTGGGACGACGCCGCGCCCGCCGACTTCCTCGCCGCCCGGCTGCGCGGGGTCGACGGGGCGCTGCGCAGGCTGCTCGACCCCGCGCCCACCGACCTGGACGGCGGGCGCGCGGCGCTCGACCTCGGCGACCTCGCCACCAGCGCGCACCTGGCCGAGGCCGCCGACCTCGCCTGGGCCGCCGCCGAGGCCGCGCCGGTCGCCGGACGCCCGCTCGCCGCCGCGAACCGGGCCCTCGGCAGGCCCGCCGAGGCGCACCTCGCGCTGTGGCAGGCGACGGCGGTGCTGCGCGAGTCCAGGGGGGACGGGCACGTGGCGGCGCTGGTCGCGGCCGACCTGGACCCGTGCGAGGCGCTGGTCCTGTTCGCCGCCGACCGCGCGCTCGACCCGGCGCTGCTGCGCCTGGCGCGCGGCTGGTCGCCGCAGGAGTGGGCCGACGCCGAGGACCGGCTGGCCGAGCGCGGCCTGCTGGAGCACGAACCCGCCGAACCCGAACCGGTCACCGGCTACGCCCGCCCCGCCGTGGAACCGGCCGAGCGGGAGCAAGGGGCAGGTGAGTGGGGAGCGGCCGAGCAGGAGCAGGGGGCGGGTGAGTGGGGAGCGGGCGAGCAGGAGCACCAGGCGCTCAGCGGGAACACCCCGAACCCGCCCGCCGAACCCGCCGACCGCCCCACCACCCCCACACCCGAGCGCCGCGTCGTGCTCACCACCGCCGGGATCGCGCTGCGGGAGCAGGTCGAGCGGGTCACCGACGCCGTCGCGGAGCGGCCGTGGCGGGTGCTCGGCGGTGCTCGGACCACCCGGTTGAGCGACTTGCTCACCCCGCTCGCCCTGACCATCGGGGCCCGCAACGAGGTGATGCGCGACAACCCGATGGCGATCGACCCGGTCCGCGACCTCCCCGACTAGGAGTCGTGCCAGGATGGGAGCGTGACAAGGCCAGACCCTCGCAAGACCGCAGCACTGTCCGCCGCGCTGTCCGGGGCGGTCGACCTCGGCGCGATCAAGGCGCGGGCCGACGCGGCCCGGCAGCGCGCCGCGGCGCCGCCCCCCAGCGCGCCCACCGCTCCCGGAGCCGCTCCCGGAGCCGGTTCCGGCGCACCGAGCCAGTGGGTCGTCGACGTCACCGAGGCCACCTTCCAGCCGGTGGTGGAGCGCTCCCTGGAGATCCCCGTCGTGGTCGAGCTGACCGCGTCGTGGAGCCCCGAGGCCGGGCAGCTCTCCCCGGTGCTGGAGCGCCTGGCCGAGGCGGGCGGCGGCGCGTGGCTGCTCGCCAGGGTCGACCTGGACGCCAGCCCGCGCATCGGCCAGCTGTTCGGCGTGCAGTCGGTGCCCACGGTCGTCGCGGTCGCGGGCGGCCAGCCGATCGACGCGTTCGCCGGTCCGCTGCCCGAGGACGAGATCGCCCAGTGGATCGACCGCCTGCTCGACGCGCTCCGCGACCGCCTCCCCGGCATCGCGGCGGCCGAGGCGAACCGGGGCGCGCCCGCGCCGGAGCCGGAGGACCCGCGCCTCACCGCCGCCGAGACCGCCTTCGAGGAGGGCGACTTCGCCGCCGCCGAGGCGGCCTACGAGGCGATCCTGTCCGCCGAGCCCGGCAACGCCGAGGCCAAGGCGGCGCTCGCCCAGGTCCGGTTCACCGCGCGGGTCGAGAGCCTGGACCCCGCCGTGGTGGCCACCGCCGACGCGAACCCGGACGACCTGGAGGCGCAGCTCGCCGCCGCCGACGTGCAGATCGTCAACCAGGAGGTCGAGCAGGCGTTCCAGCGGCTCGTGGACACCGTCCGCCGGGTCTTCGGCGACGACCGCGACAAGGTGCGCAACCACCTGATCGCCCTGTTCGAGCTGTTCCCGGCGGACGACCCGGCCGTGGCCAAGGCCCGCCGCAACCTCGCCAGCGCGCTCTACTGACCGCCCGGCACGACCAGACCGGCACGACCGGACCAGCACGACCGGACCACTGAAGGCCGAGGGCCGCCGGGGAAGATCCCCGGCGGCCCTCGGCGCGTCAGAACCCGTCCCTCAGCTCCCGTACTTCCGCGTGCACAGCCCGGAGCCCTCGAAGAACCCGTCGCGGAACGCCTCCACCCGCGCGAACCCGGACGGCACCGAGGAGCCGTTCACGTCCGCCGCGATCAGGCTCCCCTCGGCGAGCAGCTCGGCCACCGCCTCGTCCAGGTCGCCCGAGGACAGCCGCAGCTCCACGCCCTCCTTGTTCGTCGTCCCGGCCCAGTACCCGGTCAGGCAAGCCGTGCGCAGCCCGGCGGCGGGACCGGCCAGCGAGTACCCGGTGGCCTTCTGGATCGACAGCGCGTACCGCGACGCGATCTCGGCGAACGCCGCGAAGTCCCCGATGCCGCCCGCCTGCCCGCGCTTGGTCGGGGTGCCGATCCTCACCAGCTCCACCAGGTCCACCGCGATCACGTTCGTCGACGGGCAGTACGACGCGGGCAGCGTCTCCTCCGCGTCCGCGCAGTCGACCATGGTCTCCTTGAGCGCGGGCGGGGTGGCGCCGCTCTGCTTGTAGGCGTCGCGCAGGCTGGCCTCCAGCTTGTCCAGGACCTTCCGCTCGCCGACCGGCAGGTTGCCCATGCCCGTGCCGGAGTCGGTGTCCTTCGCGCTGAACCGCTGCTGCGTGATCCGCTCCTGGATCTCCGCGTCGTCGATCTGCGAGCACCGCTTCGGGTCGCCCGCGAAGCCGAACTGGAACGCGGTGACCCGGTCGAACGCGCTGCCGTGCGCCCCGCGCTTCTCGGCGCTGGTGCCCGCCGCGTCCTTGATGAAGAACATCGTCTGGAGCACCTGGTTCAGGCCCGGCCCGGTGGAGATCCGGAAGTGCTCGGACTTGCCCTCGGCGACCCAGCGGAAGAAGTTGCCCGCGTAGCAGTCGGCCTGCTGCTCCTTGACGATGCTGCTGGTGGCCTGCGTGACGCCGCCGTCCGGGCCGAGCTTGTACTGGATCGCGTGGCCCATCTCGTGGGCCAGCACGGTCACCACGGCCATCGGCCCGAACGCCTCGTGCAGCATCGGCAGCAGGTCGCCCCGGTCCCAGGCGATGCTGTCGTCCAGCGAGCAGTAGAACGCGTTGGGCACGCCCGCCGTGTTGATCCGGCAGATCTCGACGCCCCGCCCGGTCGAGTCGTAGGAGACCAGGCGCTTGACGGACTCGAACTCGCGCCCGCCGAAGTTCTTCGGCAGCTGCTCGGCCCAGTACTGCTCGACGTCGGCCAGCGCGTTGATCGCCAGCCGGTCCATCTCGCCGCCGTCGCCGTTCTCCACCCGCAGGTCCGCGTCCGGCACCCCCGGCTTGGGGCCGCTCTCCCCGGTGGTGATGTCCAGACCGGACACCTTCGACGCGTCGGGCGGCATCATCCGCCCCTGCCCCGACACCACCTCGGTGCAGCCGCTGAGCAGAGCGGCCACCGCCAGCGCCGCGACGAGCGCCGCGCCCTTGCCCGTCCGTCGAGCCATGATGCCCAAGCCCCGTCCAGATCCGCGCCAACCTGACAACCGGGCCACAGGCCCCGCTCCGCGCACCCTACTTCGCCCCCAGTCCGGTCCGGGCGGGAGTCGGGAGCGCGGTGTCCTGCGACACAGCGCGTGCCGGACCCCGCCGGGGCCGCCGATAGCTTCACGCCCAACAGGGTGATCATTCACCCAGGGGTGTGAGGTCCTGGATAGCGTCCGGGCATGAGGTACGCGGGGCGTCCCGGCTGGCTGGTCTCCCACGGCGGCGGCTCGGAGTTCGTGCTGGCCCTGCACGTCTGCGCCGCCCTCGGGCTGGAGCACGCGCTCGCGCCCGACGTGCCGCCGCTGGACCGACCGCTGCCCGTCGGGAGCGTCCTGCCCGTCGCGGAGCTCGACCTCGGTCGGATCGCCGCGGACTGGGAGGACTGGTGGGCCGGGCTGCTCTCGCGGGGCCACCGCCGCCCGGAGTTCCGCCCCGGCCTGCGGGACGGCCTGCCCGCCGGGCTCGACACCCGCGGCGACGAGCTGCGTGCCGCGTCCGCCCGGTGGACCGTCGAGCGGAAGCGGGCGTTGGAGCGGGCTGGGGCGCCGCACCCGCGCGAGGTGCTGCCGGTCCAGCGCGCCGTCGCCGAGCTGGAGGCCGAGGGGTTCGCGAGCCCGCTGTTCGAGCTGCACGTCGAGGAGCTCCCGGTAGCGGGCGACCTCTGGCGGCACGAGCCGAGGGGCTTCGTGCTGGCGTCCACCCGCGCCCTGCGCGCCGACACCGCCGCAGAACGCCTCAAGACCGCCCTGCGCGACCTCCTGGTCTGAGCCCGTCAGGCGATCCCGCACTTCGAAAGCCCTTCGAGCACCCCGGTGCGGAACACCTCGACCCGCTTGAACCCCGGTCCCACCGCCGACCCGCCCTCGGCGTCGCGGCCCGCGTAGTCGTGGGCCAGCAGCACCTGCACGGCCTCGTCCAGGTCGCCGGGGGAGAGGCCGAAGCCCTGCTGCCTGGTGAACACCTCGCGGGTGTACGCCCCGGCCAGGCACAGCGCGTTCGCCGCCGCCCCGTCGCCCTGGACCGGCTTGCCGGTGGCGGCCAGCGCGGCCAGCCCGTACCGGCTGGCCAGCAGCGTGCCGGTGGCGTAGTCGCCGATCCGGGCGTGCAGCTTCGGCAGCTCCTCGTTCACGTCGATCTCGACCGCCGCGTCGGCCGGGCAGAACGCGATCGGCCCCTGGTCACCGGCGCAGTCCGGCTCCTGCTCCACCGTGGTGATCTTCGGCGCGACCCACCGCCCACCGGCCTGCCGCACCGCGGCCTCGTAGTAGGCGTTCAGGTCGGGCAGGACGCTGTCGAGCATGTCCGCGAACGGCAGGTTCCCGCCCCGGCTCTGGTCGGCCGCGGTGGTGAACGACTGCTGGGTGAACGGCCGGTTGTCCACGGTCATGGCCGCGCAGAACTTCGTGCCCTGCTGGTAGCCGTCCTGGAACGCGGACACCCGGTCGAACGCGTTGCCGTGCGCCGAGCGGTCGCCTGCGGAGGTGCCCACCGGGTCGCGGAAGGTGATCAGCGCGCCGAGCGCCGAGTCCAGCGACTCGGCGCCGATCGACAGGTGCTCGGCCTCGCCGTCGTTGACCCACTTGAGGAAGTTGCCCGCGTAGCAGTCGGCCATCGCCTCGGTCAGGATCGTCGGGTACTTCTCCGGCTGCCTGCGCTCCAGCTCCTGCGTGATGCCCATCCGCCGCTGCACGGCGTGGCCCATCTCGTGGGCGAGCACGATCACCACGGCCGAGTCGCCGAAGCTGTCCTGGAGCACCGGCAGCAGCGCGGCCCGGTCCCAGGCGATCGCGTCGGCGCTCGGGCAGTAGAACGCGTTGCCCTCCACGTCCAGCGCCTTCTCGGTGCACGGCGGCGGCTTGGCGGACTGGCTGCTGGTGTCCACCGAGTAGTACCCGCCGGACAGCTCCTTCCAGTCCTGGCCGAAGGTCTCCGGGAAGGCGGTCTTCCAGAACTGCTCGACGTCGGTGATCGCGGCGGCGGCGAGCTGGTCGATCGGGCTGCCGTCGGCGCCCCGGATGAACGAGGTGTCGACCGTTCCCCTGGTGACCCCCTCGCCCGCGACGGGCCGCCCCGGCACGGGCTGGGTGCAGCCGCTCACCACGGCCACGAGGGTGATCAGCACGGTCACGTCCGCCAGCCGACCGGATGAGCGCAGCATGGGCCCATTGTGCCCCGTTCGGACGCTCCGGGGGAGCGGACCGGGAAGACCCGGAGACGCGGAACGGCCGGGAGGCGGTCACCTCCCGGCCGTCCGGTCGACCAGCCCGGCCTCAGGCCTTCGCGGTCCCGGCGGGCGCGTCGCCCGCGGGCTCCGCACCGGCCTTCACCGGCGGGGCCACGGCGGGCGCGGGCTCCACCGGGCCCGGCTCCACCGGCCCCGCGGGCACCGGCTCAGCGGGCACCGGCCCTGCGGGAGCGGGCGCCACCTCGGCGGGCACGATCTCGGCGGGCGGGACCACCTCCACCTCGGGCAGCTCGTCCAGCACCGCCTCCAGCACCACCGCGCCCTCGGCGCCGTCCGCCAGCACCGCCTCCGCCGCCTCGACCGCGAGCTCCTCCGGCCCGTCCTCCGGCGCCAGCCACAGCACCCCGTTCGGCGGCAGCTGGAGCACCGCCGACGTCGGCCGCCCGTGCCACGGCGCCCCGTCGGCCTCCACACCGCCCAGGTTGCCCACCCCGGAACCGCCGTAGTGCCCCGAGTCCGTGTTCAGCACCTCGCGCCACCGGCCGCCCACCGGCAGCCCGACCCGGTAGTCGTGGTGCGGCTGCCCGGAGAAGTTCGCCACGCACGCCAGCAGCGACCCGTCCTCGCCGATCCGCAGGAAGCTCAGCACGTTCCCGCCCGAGTCGTTCGCGTCGATCCACGAGAAGCCCTCGGGCCTGGAGTCGGCGCTGTACAGCGCGGGCGAGGCCCGGTACACCCGGTTCGCGTCCGCCACCAGCCTGCGCACGCCCGCGTGCAGCGGCTGCTCCAGCAGGTGCCAGTCCAGCGACTTCGACTCGGACCACTCCGCGGGCTGCCCGAACTCGCCGCCCATGAACAGCAGCTGCTTGCCGGGGTGCGCCCACATGAACGCCAGCAGGGTGCGCAGCCCCGCCGCCTTGTTCCAGTCGTCGCCGGGCATCCGCTGCCACAGCGAGCCCTTGCCGTGCACCACCTCGTCGTGCGAGAGCGGCAGCACGAAGTTCTCGCTCCACGCGTACACCATCGAGAAGGTGATCTCGTTGTGGTGGAACGAGCGGTGGATCGGCTCGCGCGACAGGTAGTGGAGCGAGTCGTGCATCCACCCCATGTTCCACTTGAACCCGAAGCCCAGCCCGCCCAGGTGCGTCGGCCGCGACACGCCCGGCCACGCCGTGGACTCCTCGGCGATCATCACCACGCCGGGGTGCCGCCGGTACACCGTCGCGTTCAGCTCCTGCAGGAACCGCACCGCGTCCAGGTTCTCCCGGCCGCCGAACTCGTTGGGCAGCCACTGCCCGTCCTGCCGCGAGTAGTCCAGGTACAGCATCGAGGCCACCGCGTCGACCCGCAGCCCGTCGAGGTGGAACTCCTCGATCCAGTACAGCGCGTTCGCGACCAGGAAGTTGCGCACCTCGTTGCGCCCGAAGTCGAACACGAGCGTGCCCCAGTCGGGCTGCTCGCCGCGCCGGGGGTCGGCGTGCTCGTACAGCGGGGTGCCGTCGAACTTCGCCAGCGCCCACGCGTCCTTCGGGAAGTGCGCGGGCACCCAGTCCACGATCACGCCGATGCCGCGCTGGTGCAGCACGTCCACGAAGTGCTTGAAGTCGTCCGGCGAGCCGAACCGCGAGGTGGGCGCGTAGTAGGAGGTGACCTGGTAGCCCCACGACCCGCCGAACGGGTGCTCGGCGATCGGCAGCAGCTCCACGTGCGTGAAGCCCGCCTCGGTCACGTAGTCCGCCAGCTCCTGCGCCAGCTCCCGGTAGCCGAGCTTGCGCCCGTCCTTCTCCGGCCGCCACGACCCGAGGTGCACCTCGTAGACGCTCATCGGCGCGTTCACCCACTGGGTGGCGTCGCGCCTGGCCTCCCACTCGGCGTCGTCCCAGGCGTACAGCGACTCGGTCACCACCGAGGCGGTCTGCGGCGGGACCTCCGTGGCGAACGCCATCGGGTCGGCCTTCTCGTGCCACGCCCCGTCCGCGCCCAGGATGCGGAACTTGTACCGCGAGCCCACCGGCAGGTTCGGGACGAACACCTCCCAGACGCCGGTGTTGCCCAGCGAGCGCAGCGGGTTCGCGCGGCCGTCCCAGCCGTCGAAGTCGCCGCACACCCGCACGCCGCGCGCGGTCGGCGCCCACACCGCGAACGACACGCCCCGCACCACGCCCGCGGGGGTGTCGTAGCTGCGCGGGTGCGCGCCCAGCACGTCCCACAGCCGCTCGTGGCGGCCCTCGGCGATCAGGTGCAGGTCAAGCTCGCCCACGGTCGGCAGCCACCGGTACGGGTCGTCCACCTCGACGACGTGCCCCCGGTAGTCCACCTCCAGGTGGTAGTCGCCGCCGGGGTGCTCGGGCAGCTCGCCCGCGAACAGCCCGTCGGCGACCCGGTCCAGCTCGAACCTCTTGTCCCCGACCAGCACCGACACCGCGCTCGCACCCGGCCGCAGCGCTCGGGCGACCGCGCCGCCTCCGACGCCGTGCACCCCCAGCACCGAGTGGGGGTCGTGGTGCGACCCCGCCAGCAGCCGGTCGACGTCCTCGGGCTGGATCGCACTCACGTCCCGCTCACGCTCCTTCTCCGGTGATCCGGGCGATCGACGACAGCGGAACCGTCAACCACTCCGGTCGGTTGGCATGTTCGTAGGCGACCTCGTAGACCGCCTTGTCGAGCTCGAACGCCCGCAGCAGCGGACCGCGCTCGCGCGGGTCGCCCACGGCCGCCGCCGAGGACTCCGCGTAGCCCTCGGTGAACGCGGCCCGGTTGCGCCGCGACCACTCCAGGGCGCGCCTGGCCAGCTGCTCGTCCTCGGGCTGCCCGACCAGCAGCTGGTGCGCCGCGTAGTCGAACGACCGCAGCATCCCCGCCACGTCCCGCAGCGGCGAGCGCAGCGCGGTCCGCTCCGCCAGCGGCGCGCCGGGCTCGCCCTCGAAGTCGATGACCAGCCAGCCGTGCACGGTCCGCAGCACCTGACCGAGGTGCAGGTCGCCGTGGATGTGCTGGATGGCGATCGCGCCGGGGGTGTCCCGCGCCTGGTCGAACGCCTCGCGCAGCGCGGGCGCGTACTGCTCCAGCTCCGGCACCGAGCCCAGCACCAGGTCCAGCCTGGCGTGCATGGCCCGCACCGAGCGCTCGATGTCGTCGGCGTCGGCGACCTGGGCGCCCAGCGCGCGCTCCAGGTCCGCGTGCACCCGCGCCACCGCCGCGCCCAGCCTGCTCGCCTCGCCCGCGAAGTCCCCGCCCACCTCGTTCGGGTGCAGGTCCCCCTCGGCCATCAGGTCGCGCACGCTCGTGGTCGCCATCGCCCAGCCGTCCACCGCGTCCGGGAGGAACTGCTGGAGCATCCCGAACGTGGTGCGCTCGCCCTTGAGCTCGCCGCTGATCGAGCCCAGCGGCCGGGCGATGTGCTCGCAGCCCACCTCGTGCAGCGCCCGCTGGAGCACCAGGTCCGGGTTCTCGCCCAGGGTGAGCTTGCGGAAGAACTTCAGGATGCACTGGCTGCCGAACACCACCGAGGTGTTCGACTGCTCCGAGGTGATCGGCCTGCCGCGCAGGCCCTCCGGCACCTCGACGCCCGGCTCGGTCCGGAACTCCAGGCCCTCGACGGTGTCGCCGCGCGCGATCCGGTCCAGCAGCAGACCGGTCAGCTCGGCGTCGCCGGTGGCCTCGAAGCCCTCCAGCCGGTCGCTCACCACCAGCTGGTACGGGTCGAGCCGGTCGGCCTGCTCGACCTCCACGACCAGGTGCACCAGCAGCGGGTCGTGCGAGAGCACGGTGCTGCGCAGCGGGCGCACCGCGTCGACGGGGCGGTCCTTGCCGCCGAACCAGCGCTGCGCGGGCAGCCAACCGGTCAGCTCCGCGACCACCTTGTCCACGAGCTCCTGCGGTTGCGTCACGCTCTCACCTGCTGCTTTCGCCGTCGTCGCCCGCCGCCACGAGCTGGAACCAGTAGAAGCCGTGCCCCGGCAGGGTGAGCAGGTAGGACAGCTCGCCGATCTGCGGGAAGCGCACCCCGCCGGTCAGCTCCACCGGGCGCAGCCCCCGGTGCTCGCCCAGGTCCAGCTCGACGGGCTGCGGGAACCGGGACAGGTTGTTCACGCACAGCACGATGTCCTCCTGGCCGTCCGGCCGCGCCCAGCGCCGCCGGTAGGCCAGCACGCTCGGGTTCGAGCCGCCCAGGTCGTCGAAGTCGCCCTCCGCGAACGCGTGGTGCTGCTTGCGGATCTCGATCATCCGCCGGGTCCAGTTCAGCAGCGAGGACTGGTTGTTCAGCTGCGCCTCGACGTTGAGCGCCTGGTAGCCGTACACCGGGTCCATGATCACCGGCAGGTACAGCCGACCCGGATCGCAGCCGGAGAAGCCCGCGTTCCGGTCGGGCGTCCACTGCATCGGGGTGCGCACGCCGTCGCGGTCGCCCAGCCAGATGTTGTCGCCCATGCCGATCTCGTCGCCGTAGTACAGCACCGGCGAGCCGGGCAGCGACAGCAGCATCGCCGTGAACAGCTCCTGCTGGTTCCGGTCGTTCTCCAGCAGCGGGGCCAGCCTGCGGCGGATGCCGATGTTCGCCTTCATCCGCGGGTCCTTGGCATACTCCGCGTACATGTAGTCGCGCTCCTCGTCGGTGACCATCTCCAAGGTCAGCTCGTCGTGGTTGCGCAGGAAGATGCCCCACTGGGAGCCGTCCGGGATGCTCGGCGTCTGGGCCAGGATCTCCGAGATCGGGAAGCGGGACTCGCGGCGCACCGCCATGAAGATGCGCGGCATCAGCGGGAAGTGGAACGCCATGTGGCACTCGTCGCCGCCCACCTCGGGGTCGCCGAAGTACTCCACCACGTCCGCGGGCCACTGGTTCGCCTCGGCCAGCAGCACCCGGCCGGGGTACTCGTCGTCGACGACCTTGCGGCAGCGCTTGAGGAAGTCGTGCGTGCGCGGCAGGTTCTCGCAGTTCGTGCCCTCCTGCTCGAACAGGTAGGGCACGGCGTCCAGGCGGAACCCGTCGATGCCCAGGTCCAGCCAGAACCGCAGGATGTCGAGCATCGCCTCCTGCACGTCCGGGTTCTCGAAGTTGAGGTCCGGCTGGTGCGAGAAGAACCGGTGCCAGAAGAACTGGCCGCGCACCGGGTCGTACGTCCAGTTCGAGGACTCGGTGTCCACGAAGATGACGCGCGCGTCCGCGTAGCGCGAGTCGTCGTCGCTCCACACGTAGTACTCGCCGTACGGGCCGTCCGGCTCGGCGCGCGACTGCTGGAACCACGGGTGCGCGTCCGAGGTGTGGTTGAGCACCAGGTCGGTGATCACCCGGATGCCCCGGCGGTGCGCCTCGTCCAGCAGGTACACGAAGTCGTCGACGGTGCCGAACTCCGGCAGCACCGCCCGGAAGTCGCTGATGTCGTAGCCGCCGTCGCGCAGCGGCGAGGCGTAGAACGGCGGCAGCCAGAGGCAGTCGACGCCGAGCCACTCCAGGTAGTCCAGCCGCGAGGCCAGACCCCTCAGGTCGCCGGTGCCGTCCCCGTTCGAGTCGGAGAAGGCGCGCACCAGCACCTCGTAGAACACCGCGCCCTTGTACCAGGCCTGGTCGCGCGGCACCTCCCTGGCCGATTTGAAGTCCTCGGCCTGGGGTTCGACCAGCAGCCCGTCGGCACCGATGGCCTCACCGGTGTGCGGGATGCCGTCCAGACCGAGTGCCGCGTCGGGTCGGGGTTCCTCGTCGTGCATGATGCTCCACCTCGTCCCACCTCATCGGGGGTACGCTCGACCGCCCCCCGCGTTCCGCGCGACGCGGGGGGTACTGCGCTAACCGGTGATCGCTAGCCCGCGAACCTGCGCTGCACGGCGACGATGTGCGCCGTCGCCCGCCAGGGTTCGAGCTTCACGTAGTTGGCCTGACCCCAGTCCCACGTCTCGCCGGTGACCTCGTCGTGCGCGATGAGGCGCTCGTGCCAGTCGATGCCGAGAGCGGGCAGGTCGAGCCGGATGGTCCCCTCCTGCGACCCGTTCGGGTCGAGGCTGACCACCACGACGATCGTGTCACCGGTGGCCGGGTCCTGCTTGGAGTAGGCGATCAGGGCCGGGTTGTCGACTTCGTGGAAGCGCAGCGTCCGCATCTGGCGCAGCGCCGGGTGCGCCCGCCTGATGCCGTTCAGCTTGCGCAGCCATGGTTCCAGCGAGCGGCCCTCGGCCACCGCCGCCGCGTAGTCGCGCGGCCGGAGCTGGAACTTCTCCGTGTTCAGGTACTCCTCGCTGCCCGGCTTGAGCGCCTGGTGCTCGAACAGCTCGTAGCCGGAGTACACCCCCCAGGTCGGCGACAGCGTGGCGGCCAGCGCCGCGCGCAGCGCGAACGTGCCGGGGCCGCCGTGCTGGAGCGACTCGTGGAGGATGTCCGGGGTGTTGACGAACAGGTTCGGCCTGGCCTCGTCCCAGTGCGCGAGGTGGTCCAGCGCGAACTCGGTCAGCTCCTCCTTCGAGGTGCGCCAGGTGAAGTAGGTGTACGACTGGGTGAACCCGAGCTTGGCCAGCCCGTACAGCCGCGCCGGGCGGGTGAACGCCTCGGCCAGGAACAGCACGTCCGGGTGCCGGTCCTTCACGGTCCAGATCAGCCACGCCCAGAAGTCCGGAGGCTTGGTGTGCGGGTTGTCGACCCGGAAGACCTTCACCCCCAGGTCGACCCAGTGCAGCACGACCCGGAGCACCTCGTTGTAGATGCCCTGCGGGTCGTTGTCGAAGTTGACCGGGTAGATGTCCTGGTACTTCTTCGGCGGGTTCTCCGCGTACGCGATCGTGCCGTCCGGGCGGGTGGTGAACCACTCCGGGTGCTTGAGCACCCACGGGTGGTCCGGCGCGGCCTGGAGCGCGAGGTCGAGCGCGACCTCCATGTCCAGCTCGGCGGCGCGCTTCACGAACGCCGCGAAGTCGGCCTCCGTGCCCAGCTCCGGGTGGATCGCGTCGTGCCCGCCCTCGTCCGAGCCGATCGCCCACGGCGAGCCGCAGTCGTCCTCGGTCGCGGTCAGCGTGTTGTTGGGGCCCTTGCGGTTGACCCGGCCGATCGGGTGGATCGGCGGCAGGTACACCACGTCGAAGCCCATCGCGGCCACCCGGTCCAGCTCGCGCGCGGCGGTCACGAACGTGCCGTGCACGGGGACGCCGGACTCGTCGACGCCGCCGGTGGAGCGGGGGAAGAACTCGTACCAGGAGCCGAACGCGGCCCGCTCCCGGTCCACCCAGACGCGGTGCTGCTTGCCCTTGGTGACCAGCTCCCGCACCGGGTGCTCGTGCATGACCCGCCGCACGTCGGCGGCCAGCGCCGGGGCGACCCGCTCGGTCAGCGGCCTGCCCTCGTCGCGCAGCGCGGCGGCGGCGTTGGACAGCAGCGGCTTCTCGCGGCGCCGGTCCGGCCTGCGGGAGACCCGGTCGAGCAGCCGCGCGCCGGTCTCCAGGTCGTTCGCCAGCTCGTCGGCGCCCTGCCCCGCGGCGACCTTGACCTCCACCGCGTGCAGCCAGGTCGACCACGGGTCGCTCCAGGCGTCGACGCGGAAGGTCCAGGCCCCGGTGGTGTCGGGCGCGATCACGGCCGCCCAGCGGTCCAGGCCGATCCCCTCGGGGGACATCCTGGTCTGCCTGGCGACGCGGTCCTCGGGACCGCGCCACACGACGGTGGCCGCCACGGCGTCGTGGCCCTCGCGCCACACCGTGGCCCGGACCGGGACGTGCTCGCCGACCACGGCCTTCGCCGGGTAGCGCCCGCAGCTCACCGCTGGGGAGACGTCGTCGACACCGAGTCGTCCGCTCATCGGCAGCGCCCCTCTCGCCTTGATGTGACGCGCCCCCGCACTGCGCGGCAGTGCGGGACCACGAACCGCCGCACCGTGGCCCCGTGCTGCGGCTCAGCTGGTGTGGCTCTTCCGTCTGGGCCGTGCCCCGCCAAGTCTGCACTCCTCGAACAGGGCGCTCATCACCGGGACTCCTGTGCATTACTACCCGGTGCGGATCGATCACACACTCGGCGATCGGGTGCATCTCGTGATCCTCGCCTCAGTCTCGCTGTTCCGGGTGGCCGCCGGATCACGGCGGGGTGAACGGCGTCCTTCATCCGCGCGTCGCCGGGGCCGCGACCGGGTTCCCGCCCCGTCCACAGTGGAGGCGGGGCGATCACCGCACCGGTGCGGTGATCGCCGGGGCGGGCCCTCGGCGGGCGAGGTCGTTGCGGTGTCAAGCGTTCCGGCGCGCGCACCTGGCGTTTCGGCGCGGCGCTCCGGGGTGCTTCGGCGGCCGATCCGTCCGGGGGCGCCCCGCGGGGCGGGTCGCGTCCGGGCGCGGTCCGCCCCGACGGGGGAGCGCCGTTCGGTCGGACGGTCGAGCACCGGGGGTGTCCGGTCCACTGTGGATCCTCCCGTCGTCGGGGCGCGGCCGGGTGACCGTCCTCTTGGGACGGACCGGCGCGCCGGGTCGCCGCCGGAGCCCGCGCCACCCGGACGACCGACCCCGTGCGGGGGGCCGACCCGGCCGGTGCTCGGCGGAGCGCGACCCACCCGGGGGGTCTGGTCCGTTCGGGCGAAAGCCCTTCCGGGGGCGGCGGTGACCGCCCGTTTGCGGAAAGCCCGCCGGGGAGGCGTCACCGCTGGTAGCGCTGGATCGTTCACTGCATCGGTTCGGGTGACCATTGCCCGACACCGCTGGATGGGGGATAAGGTCCGACGCCATGCGAGCACTACGCCGGTTCACCGTCCGAGCCAGCCTCCCCGAGCCGCTGTCGGCGCTCGGCACCCTCGCCACCAACCTGCGCTGGACCTGGCACCAGCCCACGCAGGACCTCCTCGCCTCGGTCGATCCCGTGCTCTGGGCCGAGAGCGGCGACCCGCTGCGCGTCCTGTCCACGGCTTCGCCCGATCGGCTGGAATCGCTCAGCCGGGACGAGGAGTTCCTCGGTCGCCTGCGCGCCGCCGCGGGCGACCTCGACCGCTACCTCACCGACGACCGCTGGTTCCAGCGCAGGCGCGCCGAGCAGGGTGACGGCGCCCCGCTGCCGTCCGCCATCGGCTACTTCTCCATGGAGTTCGGCGTCACCGAGGCGCTGCCCAACTACTCCGGCGGCCTCGGCGTGCTGGCGGGCGACCACCTCAAGGCCGCCTCCGACCTGGGCGTCCCGCTCATCGCCGTCGGCCTGCTCTACCACTCCGGCTACTTCCGGCAGTCGCTGTCCCTGGACGGCTGGCAGGTCGAGCACTACCCGGTGCTCGACCCGCGCGCGCTGCCGCTGGAGCTGGTCACCGAGCGCTCCGGCGCGCCCGTGCTGGTCCACGTGACCATGCCCGGCGGCCGGGTGCTGCGCGCCAAGGTGTGGAAGGCGCAGGTCGGCCGGGTGCCGCTGCTGCTGCTCGACTCCGACGTCGAGGACAACGACGAGGACCTGCGCGGCGTCACCGACCGCCTCTACGGCGGCGACCAGGACCACCGCATCCGCCAGGAGATCCTCGCGGGCATCGGCGGCGTGCGCGCCGTGCGGGCGTTCTGCGAGGCCACCGGCCACGCCGGTCCCGAGGTGTTCCACACCAACGAGGGCCACGCCGGGTTCCTGGGCCTGGAGCGCATCCGCGAGCTGGTCACCGGCGACGGGCTGGACTTCGACCAGGCCCTCGCCGCCGTCCGCGCGGGCACCGTCTTCACCACGCACACCCCGGTGCCCGCGGGCATCGACCGGTTCCCCGTCGACCTCGTGCAGCACTACTTCGGCGACGAGGAGCTGCTGCCGGGCGTGAGCACCCAGCGGGTCCTCGCGCTGGGCGCCGAGGAGAACCCCGGCCTGTTCAACATGGCCCACATGGGCCTGCGGCTGGCGCAGCGCGCCAACGGCGTCTCCAAGCTGCACGGCACGGTCAGCCGGGACATGTTCCGCGGCCTGTGGCCGGGCTTCGACACCGCCGAGGTGCCCATCGGCTCCGTCACCAACGGCGTGCACGGCCCCACCTGGGCGGACGCCCGGATGAGCGCCGTGGTCGAGGGCGCGGAGATCTCCGACGAGGAGCTGTGGGAGCTGCGCGGGCACCTGCGCGGCAAGCTCGTCGACGAGGTGCGGCGGCGCACCAGGGCGTCGTGGTTGCAGCGCGGGGCGTCCGCGCTGGAGCTGGGCTGGACCGACGACGTGTTCGACCCGGACGTGCTCACCGTCGGCTTCGCCCGGCGGGTGCCCACGTACAAGCGGCTCACCCTCATGCTGCGCGACCCCGAACGCCTGCGCTCGATGCTGCTGCACCCGGAGCGGCCGGTGCAGCTGGTCGTGGCGGGCAAGTCGCACCCGGCCGACGACGGCGGCAAGGCGCTCATCCAGCAGATCGTGCGGTTCGCCGACGACGCGGGCGTGCGCCACCGCATCGTGTTCCTGCCGGACTACGACATGTCGATGGCCCGGTTCCTCTACTGGGGTTGCGACGTCTGGCTGAACAACCCGATGCGCCCGCTGGAGGCGTGCGGCACGTCCGGCATGAAGTCGGCGCTCAACGGCGGCCTGAACCTGTCGATCCGCGACGGCTGGTGGGACGAGCTGTACGACGGGTCCAACGGGTGGGCCATCCCCACCGCCGACGGCGTCGGCGACCCGACCCGGCGCGACGACCTGGAGGCGACGGCGCTCTACGAGCTGCTGGGCAACCAGGTGGCCCCGCTGTTCTACGACCGGACCGACGGGGCGCCGCGCGGGTGGCTGGCGATGGTCAGGCACACCCTGGCCTCGCTCGGGCCGTCGGTGCAGGCGTCCCGGATGGTGCGGGAGTACGTGGAGGAGCTGTACGCGCCCGCCGCCGGGTCGGCCGAGGCCGTGGTCGGCGACGGGTACCGGGGCGCGAAGGAGCTGTCGGCGTACCGGCAGCGGCTGCGGTCCTCGTGGGCGCGGGTGCGGGTGCTCGACTCGGAGATCCGGCTGGGCGAGGGCACCCCGGTGCTGGGCGCGCCGGTGTCGGTGCGGGCGCGGGTCGACCTGGCCGGGCTGGAGCCGGGCGAGGTGGACGTGCAGGCCGTGCTGGGGCGGGTCGGCGACGGCGACGAGCTGGTCGACGCGGTGACCACCCCGATGCGGCACGTGGGCGGCGAGGACTACGAGGTCGACCTGACCCTGCCGCACGCGGGTGGCGTCGGGTACACGGTCCGGGTGCTGCCCAAGCACGAGCTGCTGGCCTCGCGGGCCGAGCTGGGGCGTGTGGTGCTGGCGGGGTGACCGCCGGGTTCCGCCGCGACGCGGTGACCGCTGGGACGCGGTGACCGCTGGGACGCGGTGACCGCTGGGACGCGGTGAAGGGCGGGTGCCGGACCTCCGGCGCCCGCCCTTCTGCCGCTCGGGGGTCAGGCGATGTTCAGCCGGGCCGAGGTCTCCGCGACCCTGGGCGACCAGCCCGCCAGCTGCTCGGCCTCGGCGAGCGCCTCGCGGGCGGCGGCGTTGTCGCCCGCCGCCATGTGCGCCCTGGCCACCGAGGCGAGCGCGTCGGCGCGGGAGAGCGAGCTCTCGCTCACCTCGGCCGCCTGGCGGGCCATCTGCAGCGCGGTCTCGACGTCGCCGGTGATCAGGGACAGCTGGGCGACGACGCCGCTGCACCGGTAGGACGGGAAGCCGAGCTGGATCGCGCCGTCGAGCGCCCGCTGCGCCGCGCCCAGCCCGACCTCGGCGGGCAGCATCCCGGCCTCCACGGCGTTCGCGGTGGTGCTGGCCATCTCGGCCATCAGGAACGCCATGTCGCGCTGGTTCAGGTCGGGGCGGCCGACCAGCCCGCTGACCAGCTTCAACGCCTCCGCGTGCTTGCCGCGCAGGGTGAGCACGCCGGTCTTGGAGCCGACCGCGACCAGCAGGTCGGGGTGCGCGGCCACCAGCTCGTCGGCGATGCGCTCGGCCTCGTCCAGGTCGCCGGACTCCAGCGCGGTCACCGCCCGGTTGACGGCGGGGGTGGCCTCCAGCTCGGCCAGCGGCCTGCCGGACAGCCGGGGCAGGGCGAACAGGAACCAGCCCATCGAGGTCAGGCCCGCGCCCCGGCGGGGGACCAGCGCGTTGACCAGCACGGCCGTGCCCGCGACGGCGAACCCGCGCGCGAGCGGGTTCGAGGCGGCGAACCAGGCGGCGGTGACGGCGGCGGCGGTGAGCAGGACGGCGGTGAGGGCCGTGCCCCACAGGCGGGGGCGGACGGGCGACTTCACCGAGGTGAGGATGACCGTGAACAGCAGCGGGATGCTCCGCAGCACGACCCGGCGGCCCTCGCCGTTCCAGGTCTTGAGCTCGGAGCCGACGCCGATGGTCAGCTGGGAGACCCGGACGGACAGCGCCAGCGCGCCGAGCACCTGCCCGAGCACGAGCAGCGCCAGGCAGGCGAACGCGCCGAGCACCGCCCCCAGCAGGGCCAGGGGGTAACCGGACAGGCCCCAGAGCAGGAGCGTCAGGGGGACCAGGGCGGTCAGCAGCTTCCACACGGTGTGCGGACGCTACCCGCTCCCGGCGACATCGGTAACCCGAACGTGTGAGCGGTGGGGGAGCGGGCGGGGAATGGGCGGGGAACGGGGGGTTCGGGGGGCCGATCGGGCGGGGCGGTGGGCCGAAGGGGTGAGTGGCGGGGGCGGGTGGGGAGGTGGGTGGCGGCGCACTGCCGGAGGGGCGCGGGGGTGGGGGCGCGACCCGTCGGGCGCGGAGGCCGTGCGCGGGTGGTGGTGCGCGCGGTGTGCGGATGGAGGTGCGGGTGGCGGGTGGCGGGTGGTGGGCGCGGGGTCAGCGGACCGCGTCGGTGGGGCCGGGGCGCACGGGCAGGCCCGCCGCCGCGTAGCCCCGGAAGCCGCCCGCCAGGTCGGTGGCCAGGGGCAGGCCCAGCTCCCGCAGGTCGCGGGCGGCCAGCGAGGAGGCGTAGCCCTCGTTGCAGACGACCACCACGCGGGTCGCGGCGGTGAAGCCCGGCAGCCGGAACCCGCCGAACGGGTCGAGCCGCCACTCCAGCACGATCCGCTCCACCGGCACCGAACCGGGGATCTCGCCCTCGGCCGCCCGGTTGTGCTCGGGGCGGATGTCGACCACCAGCACGTCGGCGGCGCGCCCGGGGCCGCCGTCGGGCGCGTCACCGGACACGTCGTCGGGCGTGCCACCGGGCCCGTCACCGGGTTCGCCACCGCGCCCGCCGCCCAGCAGCTCGTGCAGGCGCTGCGGGGACAACCGGTCGAGACCCTCCCGCGCCCGCGCCAACCGCGCGTCCAGCGCGCCCGCGCCCGCCGAACCCGCGCCCGCCGGGTCCGCCACACCCGCCTCTGCCCTCCTCGCCTCTGCGCTCCTCGCTTCTGCGCTCCCTACCCCTGCGTCCTCCGGACGTGCGGTGTGCAGCTCGCTCTCGCTCACGGGCCCTCCAGGTCGGCCAGCTCGCGCAGCCGGTCCAGGGGGAGCCGGTGCGCGGGCAGGGGCGGGATGGTGGTCGGGATGTCCCACAGGCTGCGGTAGTCGCGGGTCGGGACCAGCGGGGGCGAGTAGGCGTGCACGCTCGACGCGTTCGCCTCCGAGGTGTTGCGCACCTGGTGCGCCCGGCCCGCGCCGAAGCCCAGCGCGGCGCCCGCCCGCCTGGTCGCGGTGCCGACCTGGCCGCCGGGGTGCCGGAAGTCCTCGTGCAGCTCGCCCTCCAGCACGGTGAACGAGCCCGCCGCGCCGCCGTGGTCGTGCGGCTCCGTGCCCTGGCCGGGCGCCCAGGACAGCAGCCACAGCTCGACGCCCTCGGTCAGGCCCAGGCGCGCCCACCAGCGCTGCGGGCGGGTGTACCGGACCAGGTCGGTCAGCTCGGCGCGGAAGCCCGACGCCACCGAGGTGGTCAGCTCGCGCAGCTGCGACGGGGTCCACAGGTCGCGGCCGGGGTGCAGCAGGGCCCGCAGGGGGTCCGCGTCGAACCGGGGGTGCAGGTCGGCGGCGGCCTCGCCGACAGGACTGGCAGGACGGGCGGGGCGGGCAGGACGGATCTGGGTCGTGGGCATGACGGCTCCTGGGTGCCACGTTCGGGAGTGCTGACGTGGGGGAGACGCGACGCTGGGACCCGCGGCGGCGCAGCGCGCGGGCGGGTGGCGGCGAGCCGATCGCTCAGCGGCCGGGAGCGCGTCGCGTCCCGCTACAGCCGCAGGAGGCGACCAGCAGCAGGTCGACCGTGCGGTCGCTCCAGAACAGGGCCACGGACGCATCGTCGCACGTCGCGGCGTTCCACGCGGCTGCTCCCACCAGTCAGGAAAACCTCCGCCGCCGAGGTACCGCCGTCCGTGGCCCGGCGTCCGGCCGCACCCGCTGGGCCCGCCGCCCCGCCCCACGAGACGGCGCCCGGCGGTACCGGACCGGCCCCGCGCCACCCCGGCGCCCCCGGACCGGCCCTCTACTCCGGCACCCGCAGCAGCACCAGCGACCGCCCCATCAGGGACATCGACGCCCCCGCCTTCAGCGCCTCACCGGCCGCCGCGGGCGCCCCGTCCGGCGTGCTGGAGTCCAGCGCCGGCTCGTACCGCGTCCCGTACTCCGCCGACGGCAGCCGCACGTCCACCGCGTCCGCCGCCGCGTTCACCAGCAGCAGCCACGAGTCGTCCGACACCAGCTCGCCGTCCCTGGTGCGTGACAGGCTCGTCGACCCGTCGATCCACATCCCCAGGAACCGCCTGCCCTCGTCGAACCAGTCGGTCTCCGCCATCTCCTCGCCGTCGGCCCGGAACCACACCAGGTCCGGCTCGCCGTGCCGCCGCCCCTCGAAGAACTCCGGCTGCCGCAGCGCCGGGCTGTCCGCCCGCAGCGAGATCACCCGCCGGGTGAACGCCGTCATCGCGTCGACCTCGGGCGTGGGCGCCCAGTCCACCCAGGACGTCTCGTCGTCCAGGCAGTAGGCGTTGTTGTTCCCGCCCTGCGTGCGCCACAGCTCGTCGCCCGCCGTCAGCATCGGCGTCCCGGTGGACAGCAGCAGCACCGCCAGCAGGTTCCTGGCCTGCCGCGCCCGCAGCGCCAGCACCGCAGGGTTGTCGGTCTCGCCCTCGACGCCGCAGTTCCACGACCGGTTGTCGTCGGTGCCGTCGCGGTTGTCCTCGCCGTTGGCCTCGTTGTGCTTGTGGTTGTACGAGACCAGGTCGCGCAGGGTGAACCCGTCGTGCGCGGTCACGAAGTTGATCGACTGCCAGGGCCGCCGCAGGTCGTCGGCGTACAGGTCGGAGGACCCGGACAGCCGGTAGGCCAGGTCGCGCACCCCGGTCGACCCGCGCCAGAAGTCCCGCACGGTGTCCCGGTACCGCCCGTTCCACTCCGCCCACTGCACCCCGAAGTCGCCGACCCGGTAGCCGTCGCCGGTGGCGTCCCACGGCTCGGCGATCAGCTTGCAGGTGGACAGCACCGGGTCCGAGGTGATCGCGGTCAGCATCGCCGACGACCGGTCGAACCAGCCGCCGCCGGGCCTGCCGAGCGTGGACGCCAGGTCGAACCGGAACCCGTCCACGCCCATCTCGGTGGTCCAGTACCGCAGCGAGTCGGTGACCATCCGCACCACCTGCGGCGACCCGGCCTCCAGGGTGTTGCCGCAGCCGGTGATGTCGAGCGTGCTGCCGCCGTCGGTGTGCAGGTAGTAGCCGGGCGCGTCGTACCCCCGGTAGGACAGCGTCGGGCCGTCCGGGCCGCCCTCGCAGGTGTGGTTGAACACCACGTCCATGATCACTTCGATGCCGACCGCGTGCAGCGCCGCGACCATCGTGCGGAACTCCTCGACCTCCTCGCCGGGTACCGACGCGTAGTCCGGGTGCGGCGCGAAGTACGACAGCGGCGTGTACCCCCAGTAGTTGCGCCTGCCCGCGCGGGTGAGGCCCTGCTCATCGATGAACGCGTGCACCGGCAGCAGCTCCACCGACGTCACGCCCAACCGCACCAGGTGCTCCACGGCCGCCGGGTGGGCGAGCCCCAGGTAGGTGCCGCGCAGCTTCGGCGGGACGTCCGGGTGCAGCTTCGTGAACCCGCGCACGTGCAGCTCGTACAGCACCGCCTCCTCGAACGGCACCTCAGGCTTCACGCCCGTGTCCGGCCCGCCGGGCGAGGCCACCACGGACAGCGGCGCGGACCCCAGCGAGTCCACCGCGGACGGCGGCCCGAGCATCGGGTCGCCCGTGTAGCCGAGCACCGCGTCCAGGTCGGTCACCTTGCCGGTGATCCGCCGCGCGTACGGGTCCACGAGCAGCTTCGCCGGGTTGCAGCGCAGGCCCCGCGACGGGTCGTACGGGCCGTGCACCCGGTACCCGTAGCGCTGACCGGGGGTGACGCCGGGGATCAGGCCGTGCCAGACGCCGAACGTCCGCTCGGTCAGCTCCACCCTGCGCTCCGACCCGTCCTCGTCGACCAGGCACACCTCGACGGCGTGCGCCGGGGGCGCGGACACGGCGAAGCGGACCCCGCCCGCCTCCGGGTGGGCCCCCAGGGGGAACGGGCGGCCCGCGAGCACGATGGGTTCGGCAGCCATGCGTCGATGGTCGCAGGATTTGATCGTTTCGGCTGGGCCGGGACTGCGGCGGACCGCGCTCGCGCGGGCACGATCAGCCACTTCGCCGGTGATCCCGGTCACCGCCACCCGGATGGGCTCACCCCGCTGTTCGGCGCGCGGCCCGCTTTCCCCGAGAATGGGGGTGGCGTTGGTGTCTGGCGAGGCGGGGCGGCGTGGAGAACGAGGATCTGGTCATCGACATGCGGGGCGTGTCGGTCCGGCGCGGGCAGGCCACTCTGGTCGGCGGCGTCGAGTGGGGCGTCGAGCTGGACGAGCGCTGGGTGGTGCTCGGCCCGAACGGGGCGGGCAAGACCACCCTGCTCCGGCTGGCCAGCGCCGAGGTGCACCCCAGCGAGGGCGAGCTGACGGTGCTGGGCGAGCGGATCGGGCGCACCGACGTGTTCGAGCTGCGCACCCGCATCGGCCTGTGCACGAACGCGCTCATGGGGCGCGTCCCGCGCGACGAGAAGGCCGTCGACGTGGTGGTCAGCGCCGGGTACGCGATCATGGGCCGCTGGCGCGAGCACTACGACCGGCTGGACACCGGGCGGGCCCGCGAGCTGCTGGGCACCCTGGGCGTCGAGCACCTGGCCGAGCGCGAGTTCGGCACCCTGTCCGACGGCGAGCGCAAGCGCGTGCTCATCGCCAGGGCGCTCATGACCGACCCGGAGCTGCTGCTGCTGGACGAGCCCGCGTCCGGGCTCGACCTCGGCGCCCGCGAGGACCTGGTCGCCCGGCTGTCCGAGCTGGCGCTCGACCCGGACGCGCCGGCGAGCGTGCTGGTCACGCACCACGTCGAGGAGATCCCGCCGGGCTTCACGCACGCGCTGCTGCTGCGCGAGGGCGCGATCGTCGCGCAGGGCCTGCTGGACGACGTGCTCACCGAGGACAACCTGGCGAAGACCTTCGACCAGCCGCTGGAGCTCCAGCGCGCGGGCGACCGCTACTTCGCCCGGCGCAAGGCCGGTGCCGCCGAAGCGGGGGCTACCGAGTAGTAGCGTCGTGCTCGCGGTTCGGGCCCGGCAGGCACGCGCGTGCCTCGGGCGGCCCCCGCGCGCCCGCGCGCCCCGGTCCCACCCGGCGGCGCGGCGCCCGAGCGAGGTCGAGGAGGACCTGTGGCTGAGTTCGCACGGCTCGAAGTCTCCGACGGGATCGGAACCATCCGGCTCGACCGGCCGCCGATGAACGCCCTCAACCGGCAGGTCCAGGAGGAGATCAGGGCCGCCGCCACCGAGGCGTCCGCGCGGGCCGACGTGCGCGCGGTGGTCGTCTACGGCGGTCCGAAGGTGTTCGCGGCGGGCGCGGACATCAAGGAGATGGCCGACCTGTCCTACGCCGAGATGGCCGAGCGCGCCGCCGGGTTCAGCTCGGCGCTGCGGGCCGTCGAGGAGATCCCGAAGCCGACCGTCGCGGCCATCACCGGCTACGCGCTCGGCGGCGGGTTCGAGCTGGCGCTGTGCGCGGACCGGCGGATCGCGGGCGACAACGCCAAGGTCGGGCAGCCCGAGATCCTGCTCGGCGTCATCCCCGGCATGGGCGGCACGCAGCGGCTGCCCCGGCTGATCGGGCCGTCCCGCGCCAAGGACCTGATCTACACCGGCCGGTTCGTCGGCGCCGAGGAGGCGCTGCGCATCGGCATGGTCGACGAGGTGGTGGCCCCGGACGACGTGCACGCCGCCGCGCTGCGGTGGGCCGGGCAGTTCACGGCCGGGCCCGCGCGGGCCTACGCCGCCGCCAAGGCCGCGATCGACGGCGGGCTGGACACCGACCTCGGCAGCGGGCTCCGGCTGGAGACCCAGCTGTTCGCGGCGATGTTCGCCACCGAGGACCAGAAGACCGGCATGAGGTCGTTCATCGAGAACGGGCCCGGAAAGGCGAAGTTCAGTGGCAAGTGACCCCACGACCGGCACCCCCGGCGTCGAGGCCCCCCAGACCGACCCGAAGCCGCACCCGCACGCCACCGAGGACGAGGTGAAGGCCGCCTACGGCGACCCCAAGCTCGCCAACGTGCTGTACCACGACTGGGAGGCGGGGACCTACGACGAGAAGTGGTCCATCTCCTACGACGAGCGCTGCATCACCTACGCCGTCGACCGGTTCCGCGCCGTCTCCGGCGGCGAGGGCCCGTACGGGCACGCGCTGGAGCTGGGCTGCGGCACCGGGTTCTTCCTGCTGAACCTCATGCAGGGCGGGGTGATCGAGAAGGGCTCGGTGACGGACCTGTCGCCCGGCATGGTCGAGGTGGCGCTGCGCAACGCGCGGAACCTCGGGCTGGACGTGGACGGGCGGGTCGCCGACGCCGAGCGCATCCCGTACGACGACAACACGTTCGACCTCGTGGTCGGGCACGCGGTGCTGCACCACATCCCGGACATCCCCGCCGCGATGCGCGAGGTGCTGCGGGTGCTCAAGCCCGGCGGGCGGTTCGTGTTCGCGGGCGACCCCACGAACATCGGCAACTTCTACGCGCGCAAGCTCGGGCAGCTCACCTGGTGGGCCACCACGAACCTGACCAAGGCCGTTCCGGTGCTCAGCGACTGGCGGCGCCCGCAGGAGGAGCTCGACGAGTCCTCGCGCGCGGCGGCGCTGGAGGCCGTGGTGGACCTGCACACGTTCGACCCCGGCGAGCTGGAGGGGGTCGCGCGGGAGGCCGGGGCCGAGCAGGTCAAGGCGGTGACGGAGGAGCTGTCGGCCGCGCTGTTCGGGTGGCCGGTGCGCACCTTCGAGGCGGCCGTGCCCAGGGAGAAGCTCGGGTTCGGGTGGGCGATGTTCGCCTACCGGACGTGGCAGCGGCTGTCCTGGGTGGATGAGAACGTGCTGGCCAAGGTCCTGCCGCGCGAGGTGTTCTACAACGTGTCCGTGACGGGTCGCAAGGTCTAGTCGTGGGGTACGGCTTCAGCCTCGACGACGTGGCGTACCTGCGCTCCGACGCCGGGTGCGCCGCGCTGTCGGCGCTGTCCGGGCTGCCGCTGACCGACGCGTCGCGCTTCGCGGACGTGGCGGCGGCCCGGCGGGAGGCCGGGGGGTTCTTCGCGGCGGTGCTGGAAACGCTGCTGCTGCGGCGGAGAGCACCGTCCAAAGTGGACTTCGTGGACGGGCTGTACACCGACGACGCGCTCCAGCAGGCCACCGCGGCCCCGGTGGCGCGGCACCGGGCGTCCCGCTTCACCGGGCCGGTGCACGACCTGACCTGCTCGATCGGCGCGGAGCTGGCGTGGCTGCCCGAGGGGTCGATCGGCTCGGACCTTGACCCGGTGCGGCTGGCGATGGCCAGGCACAACCTCGGCCCGGACGTCGGCTTGGCGCTGGCGGACGCGCTGCGCCCGGCCTCGCGCGGCGTGCCGCTGCTGGCCGACCCGGCGCGGCGCGACTCGGCGGGGCGGCGCACCTGGCGCCCGTCGGACTTCCTGCCGCCGCTGGACGGGCTCGCGCAGGCGTGCGAGGGCCGCGACCTGGCGGTGAAGTGCGCGCCGGGCGTGGACTTCGCGGTCGCCCCGTGGGCCGACGAGGTCGAGGTGGTGTCGCTGGACGGGCAGGTGCGCGAGGCGTGCCTGTGGACGCGCGGGCTGGCCACGCCGGGCGTGCGGCGGCGGGCGACCGTGCTGCGCACCGGCGCCGAGCCGTGGACCCTGACCGACGCGGACCCGGACGACTGCCCGGTGGCGGAACCGGGCGAGTGGCTGGTGGACCCGGACGGCGCGGTCGTGCGGGCCGGGCTGGTGCGGCACTACGCGGCGCGCCACGGGTTGGCGCAGCTGGACGAGCACATCGCCTACCTGACGGGTCCCGTGCCGCCGCCGGGGGTGCGGGCGTTCCGGGTGGTGGAGCACGGGCGCTACAGCGAGAAGGCGCTGCGGTCGGTGCTGAAGGCGCACGACGTGGGGGTGCTGGAGATCCTGGTGCGGGGGTTGGACGTGGACCCCAACCCGTTGCGGCGCAAGCTGAAGCTGAGCGGGAGCGAGTCGATGGCGGTGGTGCTGACCAGGGTCGGGCGGAGCCCGGTGTACGTGCTGGCGCGGGCCGAGCGGACCTGAGGCGGGCGGTCCGGAGCCGGTCGGCTTCCGGACCACCCCCGGCTCACAATCCGCTCAGCCGCTCCGACAGCCACCCCCGCAGCCCGGCCACGTCGACGTCCACCGCCACGTCCACCCGTCCCGCGTCGCGCGCCTCCAGCCGCTCGTCCACCAGCAGCGACCCGCGCCCCGGCCCGTACCCGCAGTCCACCTCCACCGGCAGCCGCCGCGTGCCCAGCAGGCCCGGCCGGACCGCCTCGGCGACGGCCACCGCGTCGTGCAGCGCCATCCCGTCCCACCCCAGCAGCCCCCGGTACGCCTCCCGGTAGTCCGCCGTCAGGCCCACCAGCACCCGGCCGACCTCCGAGGCCGCGCCCACCGCGTCCAGCCACGGGCCGTCGACCGAGCAGCGCATCGTCAGGTCCATCGGCACCAGCGTCGTCGGCACGTCCTCCACCACCAGCACCCGCCGCGCCGCCTCCGGGTCGCACCAGGCGTTGAACTCCGCCCTCGGCGAGATGTTCCCCGCCCCGATCGCGCCGCCCATCACCACCAACCGCTCGATCTTCGGCTTCAGCGACGGGTGCGCGGCCAGCAGCAGGGCGACGTTCGTCAGCGGGCCCACGGCGGCGATCACCACCGGGCGGTCGGACGCGCCGAGCAGATCGGCCAGCAGCGCGACCGCGTCCCTGGGGTCCGGCGCGCCCGCCGGGGGCAGCGTGCCCGCGAAGCCGGACAGGCCGTCCGAGCCGTGCGCGCTCGACAGCGACGGCTGGGCGTGCACCAGCGGGCGGTCCGCGCCCGCGGCCACCGGGACGTCCGCGCGGCCGAGCAGGGCGAGCAGGCCGAGCGCGTTGCGGGTGGTGCGCTCCAGGCCGACGTTGCCGAAGGTCGTGGTCACGCCGACCAGGTCCACCTCGGGGCTCGCGGCGGCCAGCGCGAGCGCGAAGGCGTCGTCCACGCCGGGGTCCGTGTCGATGATGAGCGGAGTCGTCACGGCGGCCATCCTGGCGGGGCGCGGCGGTGGCGCGCGAGGGCGGGGTCCGCGCGCGGTTAGGGTTCCCGGATGACCAGCATGTGGGGCTCGTCCACGTGGTCGCGGTGGCGGGGCGCGCGCCGCGACCCCGCGCAGGCCCGCTTCCTCACCCTCGCCTCGCTGCGCTGGGTGCTGCGGCACCGCGCCTACACCCCGTGGTACCTGGTGCGGTACTGGCGGCTGCTGAGGTTCCGCGTCGCCAACCCGCACGTGGTGCTGCGCGGCATGGTGTTCCTCGGCAAGAAGGTGGAGATCCACTGCAGGCCGGGGTTCGGGCGGCTGGAGATCGGGCGCTGGGTGCACATCGGCGACGGCAACGCCATCCGGTGCCACGAGGGGTCGCTGCGGATCGGCGACAAGGCGGTGTTCGGCAAGGACAACACGGTCAACTGCTACCTGGACGTGGAGATCGGGGCCGCCACCCTGGTCGCGGACTGGGTCTACGTCTGCGACTTCGACCACGTGACGAGCGACGTCACCCTGCCGATCAAGGACCAGGGGATCGTGAAGTCCCCGGTGCGGATCGGGCCGGACTGCTGGTTGGGCGCCAAGGTCACCGTCACGCGGGGGACGCGGATCGGGCGCGGGTGCGTGCTCGGGGCGCACGCGGTGGTGCGCGGGGACGTCCCGGACTACAAGATCGCCGTGGGCATCCCGGCGCGGGTGGTGCGGGACCGGCGCGCGGACTACGAGGCGGGCGCGGAGACGCGGGCCGCGGTGGCGGACATGGCGCGCAAGGCGCGCGAGGCGCTGGAGAAGTCGCGGGCGGACGAGTAGACCCGGTCGTCACCGGACGGGGAGGGGGTGATCGTGGTGGTCGAGTTGCCCGATGGCGCGGTGGTCACCGGTCGCGGCCTGCGCGGCGGGCCGCCCGAGGTCGAACCGGGGTACGGGCTGTACCTGGGCGGCGCGCGGCTGCGGGCGGCGCACGACGCGGCGCTGACGTGGCCGCACGAGTGGGTCGACTGGCCGGACTTCCTGCTGCCGCGCGACGGCGGCGCGGCGGCGCGGCTGATCCACGACCTGCACCGGCGGGCGCTGGCGGGCGAGGCGGTGGAGGTCGCGTGCGGTGGCGGGAACGGTCGCACGGGGACGGTGCTCGCGTGCCTGGCCGTGCTGTCCGGCGTGCCGCGCGGGGAGGCGGTGGCGTGGACTCGGGCGCACTACCGCAAGCACGCGGTGGAGACGCCGTGGCAGAAGCGGTGGGTGCTGCGGTTCCCGGTGAGTCCCGACCGGTGAACCGCATTCGGGGCGGAAGCGCTTCCACGCCGCACGATTGCGTTTCGCGGTTTTCCAGGGGGCGGTAGAACTGCTGCGTCGTGCCAGCACGACCGCGCTTTTTGGCGGTGCGGCGTGGAATTGCCGTGCTCGGAGCGGGAGCCCCGCGTCCGGTTGACCACGACAATATGATCCTGCTGGCAAAAAGCGCCCGTCGCCGCGCCCACCCCGGAGGAGCGGCGCCGCGAGACCCGGAGGGACCGCCGTGACGTTCGAGCGCGCGCTCGACGGCAGGACCGTCGACGACCTGGCCGCCGACCTCGCGGCCGTGCGGCGGCGGGTGTCGCGGGAGCGGGCTCGGCTGGTGCTGGCCTCGCGGGTGCTCTGGCGGGTCTCCGTGTGCGGGCTCGTGCTCGGGGCGGTCGGGCACCTCGGGGCCGCGCTGCACCTGCTCGGTTCCGGGGACGACGCGGTGGTCTGCGCGCTCGGCGTCGGCGTCGCGGCGCTGTTCGCCGTCGCGGCCTGGCGGCTCGGGCGCCGGGGCTGAACCACCCCGGCGCCGCCGGAAACCCGAAGTCCCCTACAGGAACACGTTCCCCGTCCCGATCTTCGGCCTGCCGAGCGCGCCGCGCTCGCGCACCACCGCCGCCCGGTACACCTCGACCGTCCCCTCCGCGATGGTCCCCCAGTCGAAGTCCGTCGCCAGCCGCGCCTTCGCCGCCTTCGCCCGCCGCCCCGCGGCGGCCCGGTCGTCCAGCACCGCGCACACCGCCCGCGCCAGCGCGTCCACGTCCCCCGGCGGGAACGACAGCCCGGTCTCCCCGTCCAGCACGACCTCGCCCAGCCCGCCCGCCGTCGACGCCACCAGCGGCGCTCCCGCAGCCGCCGCCTCCAGCGCCACGATCCCGAACGGCTCGTAGCGGCTGGGCAGCACGACCGCCGCCGCCGACGCGATCGCCGCCGCCAGCTCCCGGTCGGACAGGTGCCCGGCGAACTCCACCGCCCGCTTCACCTTCTGCTTGCGCGCCTGCTCGACCAGCCACTCGCGGTGCGTGCCCGTGCCCGCCACGACCAGCCGCGTGCCGGGGTGCCTGCGCCGCACCCGAGGCAGGGCGGCGATCAGGTCCTGCACGCCCTTCTCCCACTCCAGCCTGCCGAAGAACAGCAGCACCGGCGCCCCGTCCGGCGAGTGCCTGCCGCGCGCCGCCTCGACGTCCGCCGCGCGCACCCGCCACCGCTTCGGCTCGATCCCGTTGTGCAGCACGGTGATCCCGCCCGGCTCGACCTCGAACAGGTGCGCCACCTCGGCCCGCATCGCCGCCGAGCAGGTGATCAGCTCGTCCGCGCGGTTCGCCAGCCACCACTCCACCGAGTGCACCTGCTGGTTCAGCGTCTGCGACAGCCACCCGCTGTGCCGCCCGGCCTCGGTCGCGTGCACGGTCGCCACCAGCGGCGCCTGCGACGCCTCGGCCAGCGCGACCGCCGGGTGCGTCACCAGCCAGTCGTGCGCGTGCACCACGTCCGGCCGCCAGCCCTCGAGCAGCAGCGCCAGCCCCGCGCGGGTCATCGCGTGGCCCATCGCGAGCACCCACGCCACCAGGTCCCGCTCGAACACCAGGTGCGCCGGGTCCTCCGCGACCCGCACCACCCGCACCCCGCCGAGCACCACGTCCTCGGTCGGGTGGGTGACCGCGTCGGTGCCCTCGGGCTGCCTGCACAGCACCACGACCTCGTGCCCGGCCCTGACCAGCCGGTCGGCCAGCGCGTGCACGTGCCTGCCCAGCCCCCCGACGACCACCGGCGGGTACTCCCACGACAGCATCAGCACGCGCATCCGGCACCCTCGCATCCTGCGGCGACCCGCATCACAACACCCTCGCGGCCCACAACGCCCCTGCCGCACCACGAACCCCCGCGCGCGGACCGGAAAGCCCGCCGCCCCAAGGAATCCCACCACGAACCCACCGGCGGAACGCGCCCACCCGCGACCGCCGAGCCCTGAACCGCCGAGCCCCGAACCGCCGAGCCCTGAACCGCCGAGCCCCGCGCCCCCGCACCGCTCGGGCGCCGCGCGGTCACAGCGCCCTCGCGTCCAGGTGCCCGAACGGCCCGGACAGCGCCCGCAGCTCCGCCGCCCGCCCCCGCGCCCGGTCGACCCGCCCGAGGTCCGAACCCCCGCGCGCCGCCCGAATCTCGACCGCCAGCTCCCGGAACCGCTCCGCGTGCGCCTTCGCCCGGTACCGCGCGTAGTCCGCCGCGCTGTCCTTGGTCACCATGAACGCCCAGTCGCTCGACAGCGACAGCAGCGCCTCCCGCACCGCCTGGTCCGCGACCGGGTCCCGCACCGCCCCGCCCAGCTCCAGCCCCAGCAGCTCCCGCTGCAGCTCGGCGTTCGCGTGCACGAAGTCCGCCACCTGCGGCCCGCCCCAGGTGTTCCAGTCCTTGCCCGCGCCCCACGACGACGCCGGGACCTCCACCGACCCCACCACGTGCCCGGCCTCGACCGCGCCGCGCAGCGTCGTCACCCGCACCCCCGCCTCGGGCAGCGCGCGCAGCACCGACTCCAGCCACAGCGGCCCCTCGTGCCACCAGTGCCCGTACAGCTCGGTGTCGTACGCGGCGACCACCAGCGCCTCGCGCCCGTGCGCCGCCCTCAGCTCCCGCAGCCGCGCCACGACCGCGCCCACGAAGTCCTCGGTGTGCCCCCGCACCGCGGCCCGCGCGGCCTCCGGGTCGTACGGCCGCTTGTCCTGCGGGGCCACCTCGACCCCGGTCACCCGCGACGGCTTGAGCCCGCTGGCGTGGTCGTAGGTGTGGAAGTCCCGGTAGTCGGGGTGGCCGGGGTAGCCGACCCTCGGCGACCACACCCGGTACGACACCTCCAGGTCCCGCCCGAAGCACACCACGTCCGAGTCGCCGACCCGCCTGGCCGCCCACGTCTGGTTCCCGAGCGACGGCCCGTCCACCAGGAACCGCCGCACGCCCGCCGCCGCGTACCCGCGCTCCATGCCCGGCGCGTACCCGCACTCCGGGGCCCAGATCCCCGCTGGTCGCGAGCCGAGCCGCAGCGCGGTGTCCCGCAGCCCGGTCTCCAGCGCGAACGCCCTCAGCCGCTCGTCGAGCAGCGGCTGGAACGGGTGCGCGGCCGGTCCGCCGAGCAGCTCCACCACGCCCGAGTCGACCAGGGGGCGCAGCAGCGGGGAGAACCCGTGCCGCCACCGGCCCTCGAACCGCTCCAGCGCCACCGCGGACTCGCGGTGCTCGCGGGCTGCCAGCTCCGGCAGCCTCGGCGCGGCCCCGTGGGCGCGCAGCTGCCAGTTGCCCAGCCAGTCGTGGACGCCGCGCAGCGAGTACGGGTCGTCCAGCTGCGCGGCCAGCACCGGCGTGACGCCGAGGGTGAGCACGTCCCGCCTGCCCTCGGCGGCGAACCGCTCCAGCAGGTCCACCACCGGCAGGTACGAGTGCGCCCACGCCTGGTAGAGCCACTCCTCGCCGACCGGCCACGCCCCGTGGTGCGCGAGCCACGGCAGGTGGCTGTGCAGCACCAGGCAGAACGTGCCCTCGGCGCCGGTCACGGGCGGACCGCCACGGCCACCAGGTCCAGGCTGGCGTCCATCTCCTCGGGGGTGATCTCGAAGTCGTCGGCGGTCACGCCCGCGACGGCGGCCAGCAGGTCGGCGGGCCACGGGTTGTCGTCGACCACGACCGCGACCTGGGCGTCGATGATCGAGCCGCCGAACCGCTTGTCCAGCGCGCGCAACCGGGGGCCGTGCCGCAGGCCGGTCAGCTCCTCGACCTCGAACCCGGCGCCGGTGAGCAGGTCGGCCAGCTCGGCGGGGGCCAGCTCCCTGGTGTGGAACGGGTTCAGGGGGGTGTCGCGGCCGGGGGAGAAGGTGATCCGGTTGGGGGTGGTGACCAGCAGCCTCCCGCCGGGGCGCAGCACCCGCGCGCACTCGGCCAGGAAGCCCTCCTGGTCCCACAGGTGTTCGATCACCTGGAGGTTCGCCACCACGTCCACGCTCGCCGCGCGCAGCGGCAGGTCGGCGAGGTTGCCGCGCACCACGGTCAGACCGGGGTAGGCGCGGGCGGCGTGGGCGGCGGTCTGCGCGTCGTAGTCGAGCGCCACCACCCGGTCCGCGCGGTCGGCGATGAGCGCGGCGCCGTAGCCCTCGCCGCACCCGGCCTCCAGCACGACCGCTCCCGCGCAGTGCCGCAGCAGGGCTAGGTACGCCGCCTCATGCCGTCGGAACCAGTAGTTCTCTGCCTCGATGCCGGGCGCGGTCCGCTCGCCGGTGAGGGGAAGGGGCTCGACGGTCACCCGTCCAGGGTAGTTGGACGCGTGAGGGGCGTTACTCACCGGTAGAGCAGCGCTCTGCCGAACGGGTGTCACTAATCCGAGCGAAGGAAGTCGGACGTATTCACAGTCGCTTGGTCGAGGCGCTTTTTTCGGCGGCTACACGTTTGACACCATCGGGTGACCTGCGGGGCTGAACACTTGATCTTGTTGCTCTGCGTTTGCGCTGCAAACGCGGGTCGGCCGCGTCGGAACCCGCCCGTCGCGAGCCCTTTTCACGTGCTGGTTGGGCCGTCGGCGCGTGGCTATCCTCGGCGAATCTTCTTGGAGTCGAGCGGGGCGGGCGATGGTTCTTCGACAGCTGCGGGCCGACCCGCGCCACCACCGCCCGAGCCTCCGGGCGAGGGCCTGATGCGCGCTCGCGGGCTGCCGCTGACGCCGCTGCTCGTGGGTCTGGTCGTCGTCCCCGCCTCGCTCACCGGCCTCGGGTTCGCCTTCGCCGACGAGGAGATCACCGGGTCGCTGCCGTTCGCCCCGCCGCGCGAGCCCACCCCGCGGACCTCGGTCCACCCCCTCGCGGGGCCGCAGCCGCCGCGCTCCGGCCCGTCGCCGCAGGGCGCGCCGTTCGGGGCCGGTGGGAGCACCGGGGTGGGGCCTGGCGGGGTCGGGACCACTGGCGTCGGGCCTGACGGGTCCGGGTCGACCGGCGCTGGAACGACGGGCGCCGGGACCACCGGTGCCGGGACGCCCGGTGCGGTCCCGGTCGACCGCGCGGGCCCCGTGGCGCAGGCCCGGCGCGAGGTCGAGCGGGTGCTCGCGGAGCACTCGGTCACCGGCGTCGAGTTCGAACCGGGCGGCGTCGAGCACGCGGGACGTGGTGGCGCGGTGCTCGGGCTGCTCGGCGACGTGCTCGGCGGGGCGGGTGGGCTCGCGGTGACGCTGGTCGCCCACACCTGGCCGGGGGAGGCCCCGGAGGGGCAGTCGTCGGTGCTGGCGCTGCGCCGCGCGGAGGTCGTGCGGGCCGCGCTGGTCGAGCGGGGCGTGCCGGTGGAGTCGATCAGGACGCGCGTCGTCGCGGACCGGGCGCGCGAGGTCCCCGGCGGTGGACCGCAAGTCGACGTGCTCGTCGGGTAGTCGGGTAGGGAGTCCGGATGATGACCGGGGCGGTCGCTTTCGTGTTCGGCCTGTGCATGTTGTCGTTCGCCGCGGGCTGCGTGCTCACGGCGTGGATGCTCAGGCGCGCCGAGGACGTGGAGGAGGAACCCGCCGAGGCGGACGGCGACGGGCCGGTCGAGCGGGAGGGCGCGGCGCCGGAGGCCGGTGGGCGGGCGCGGGCGCACCCCCCGAGCTTCCCGCCGGACGACTTCGCGACCCGGCCGATCCACCGGAACCCGGTGGTCGGCGTCGTGGGGCGGTGGGGGAGCGGCGGGGAGGACCCGTGGTCGGACGGCGGCGTCGACGCGGCCGGACCGGGTGACGGCGGGAAGCCGGACGCGGCAGGCGGCGACCCGTGGCCGGACGACGGCGTTGACGGGGCGGGCGGGGGCGACCCGGCCGACGCCGAGCCGCGCGAGCGCCCGCCGACGACGCCGAAGCCGCTGATGCGCCTGGTGGACATCGCGGACCTGCTGGCGCGGGAGCGCCCGGAGCTGGTCGCCCAACCGGAACCGGCGGAGGTCGGCGCGGGCGGCGCGGCCCCGGTGGACGACCAGCCCGCCGACAAGGAGGACGCCTTCGCGTCCGAGGAGCCGGCCCCCGTGAGGCCGCAGGCGCGCGCGGGTGGCCTGCGCGTGGTGCCCCTGCACCTGCTGACCGATCCCGGCGCTTACACCGCGGAACGCGACGCGCGCGACGCCGAACGGGGCGCGGGTGACGCTGACCGGGGCGCTGCCGGACGGGATGCGGGCGCTGCCGGACGGGATGCGGGCGCCGAGAAGCGGGGCGCGGGTGACGCCGACCGGGTCGTGGGCTCCGGGGTGGAGCCCGAGGTCGCGGCCGAGGCGGGGTTCGCCGACGTGGACGAGCTGTCCCTGGAGGCCTCGTACCTGGTGTCCCGGCTGTCCGAGCTGGGCTGGGCGGAGGAGGTGGCGCGGGTCGTGGAGGAGGGGCGGGGCCGCACCCCGAGGGAACCGGTCGAGCTCACCGCGACCGCCCCCACGCCCGGCGACCGCCCGACGACCCAGCGCACGACAACCGACCGCGCGACGACCGACCGCGCGACGACCGACCGCGCGACGACCGAGCAGTCGGCCGCCGACCACCCCGTGGCCGACCACCCCGTGGCCGACCAGTTGGTGGCCGGGCGACTGACACCCGACCGTCCGGCGGCCGAGCGTCATGCGGTTGAGGACCCCGTGGCCGAGCAGCCTGCGCCCGCCGATCAGCCTTCGGCAAGCGATGCGTCGGATGCCCGGTCGGCCGCCGCGAATCCCTCGTCCGAGGCCGGTGCGCCGGGTGAAGAGGCAGCGCAGACCCCTGAGGCTGAGGCCGTTGGGTCCGAGGAGGCCGGGACCGGGACCGACTCCGCGGCAGCGGCAGGCGTCTCCGACGGGGTGCCGCGCGTGCCCGGTCCCCGGCGGGCCGGGCGGCCCGAGTGGGCCGAGGTGCCCGCGCCCAGGGACGAGGGGGCGTCCGGGGAGCTGGTCGCCGGGCCCGAGGTGGAGTCGCCCGGCGCCCAGGACCGGGGCGCCCCTCCCGTCCGGTCGGCGGAGGGGCTGGTCGCCGAGCCCGAGCCCGACCTGGTCGACGTGCTCGACCTGACCGACGACCCCGTCGACGCCGACGAGCCGGAGCCCTCGGCCGGGCGCGCCGCCGCCGGTCAGGGCCCGCGTCCCGCCGAGCCCGACCCGGTCGACGCCCTGGTCGAGCAGCGCCGGTCCGGCGACCTGGCGGACGTCGAGCCCGAGCTGGGCGTCGAGGTCGCGGGCGCTCGGGCGGACCAGGAGCAGGACCAGGGGCAGGGGCAGCCTGCGGACGGGCCCGCGCCCTCCCCGGTCAGCTCGGCCGAGGTGCCGCCGCAGGGCGGCACGGTCTCCGACGAGCCCGAGGAGCAGGTCCGCAGGCGCGGCTGAGGACACCGCCCCCGCGCACGCCGAAAGGGCCGCCCACCAGGGCGGCCCCTCGGGGTCTTGCCGCGAAGCCGGTCGTGCTCAGGAGGGCGGCGCCCACGCGGGCGCCGCGTCGTGGAGGGGCCGCCGGTCCCGGTGGGCCGCGTCCCCGCGACCCGGCCGGAGCCGGGCGCCGGTCAGCGCTTCTTGAAGCGCCTCAGCATGTCCTGGGCCTTGGCCCGCGTGCGCGGGTCGCGCGCGGCGTTCTTGACCTGGTCGGTGATCCTGCGCCCCTGCGGGCTGCGCGTGAACGCGGTGATCCTGCTGAACAGCGATGCCATGTCCTTCTCCTTCCCCGCACCGTCCAACTTCCCACCCCGCCCAACGGTCAAACCCCCACCCGAGTTCCGAACCGGGCTAAACCGGCGAAACGGTCACACCGATGGCCCCCGGCCCGACGTGGGCCCCGACCGCCGAGCTGACCGGCGCGAGCATCGCCTGCCGCACCCTCGGCACCCGCCCGCGCAGCTCGTCCAGCACCGACTGGGCCCGCTCGGCCGCGTCGAAGTGCTCCACCGCGACGTCCACCTCGAACTCGCCCGCCCGCCGCACCGCCACGTCCACGGCCCGCCGCAGCGCCCGCTCCCCGCCGACGACCCGCTCCAGCGGCACGATCCGCCCGCCCTCCACGGTCAGCAGCGGCTTCACCGCGAACGCCGACCCGAGCAGCGCCGCCGCCGTCCCGACCCGCCCACCGCGCCGCAGGAACTCCAGCGTGTCCACGTAGATCACCTCGGTGCAGCGCCCCGCCGTCCGCCGAGCCGCGTCCGCGACCCGAGCCGCGTCCCCGCCGGCGCGCGCCGCCGCTGCCGCCGCGAGCACCGCGTACCCCAGGCTCGTCCCGGCCGTCCCGCTGTCCACCACGGTCACCGGCACCCGCGCCTGCGTCGCCGCCTCGCGCGCCGCCTCGAAGGTGCGGGACAGCGCACCCGACACGTGCACCGACACCACCGCCTGCGCGCCCGCCGCCGCGAGGTCCGAGTAGGTCCAGAAGAACGCGCCGGGGTCCGGCGGGGCCGTGCTCACGGGTGTTCCCGAGCGCATCGCGGCCACCAGCTCGGCCACCGGGACGCGCGCCTCGTCGTCCGTCCGGTCGCCGAGCCTCACCTGGATCTGCACGACGCCGATGCCCATCTGGTCGGTGACGCGCTCGGGCAGGCACGCGGCCGAGTCGGTGACGATGGCAACTCTCCGGTACATGGGCCCGACGCTAGCCTGATAGGGGGTTGCCGGGGGTCGCCCCCAACGGCCCCCCGGGGGTTTCCCGGTGAGCAGGGTCACGTCCCGAAGGTGCGGAACCGGCTGCTACTCGTGGGTAACATCGTGGTGGCCGACACCACCGTGCCAACGCGGTGCCGACATGGCAGGGTCACACCGGCAATCCGGCGACCCACGGCTGAAGCACGGTCGCCCAGTCACGTCCGCCGCCCGTCCGCAGGAGGTCGAAGAGGACCCATGAACATTGTCGTCCTGGTCAAGCAGGTGCCCGACACCTGGTCCGAGCGCAAGCTCAGCGACGCCGACCACACCCTCGACCGCGACGCCGCGGACGCCGTGCTCGACGAGATCAACGAGCGCGCCGTCGAGGAGGCGCTGGTCCTCCAGGCCGAGCACGGCGGCGAGGTGACGGTCCTCTCGATGGGTCCCGACCGTGCGACCGACGCCATCCGCAAGGCCCTCTCCATGGGCGCGGACAAGGCGATCCACGTGTCCGACCCCGCGCTGCACGGCTCCGACGCGCTCACCACCGCCAAGGTCCTCGCGAAGGCGCTGGCGACGGTCGAGTTCGACCTCGTCGTCGCGGGCAACGAGGCGACCGACGGCCGCGCGGGCGCCGTGCCCGCCATCCTGGCCGAGCTGCTGGGCCTGCCCCAGCTCACGCACGTCCGCAAGGTCACCGTCGAGGGCGGCGTGGTCAAGGCCGTCCGGGAGACCGACGAGGGCGTCGCGCACCTGGAGGCGAGCCTCCCGGCCGTGCTGAGCGTCAACGAGAAGATCAACGAGCCCCGGTACCCGTCCTTCAAGGGCATCATGGCCGCGAAGAAGAAGCCGGTGACCACCCTCACCGCCTCGGACCTCGGTCTGGGCGCGGACGAGGTCGGTCTCGGCGCCGCGTGGACGCAGGTCGTCGAGGCGGCTCCCAAGCCGCCGCGCACCGCCGGTCAGCGCGTCGAGGACGAGGGCGACGGCGGTTCCAAGATCGCCGAGTACCTCGTCGGCCAGAAGCTCATCTGAAGGGGAAGGGGGAACAAGGAATGCCTGAGGTCCTGGTCCTCGTCGACCACGTCGACGGCGAGGTCAAGAAGGTCACCCATGAGCTGCTATCCGCCGCGCGCCGTATCGGCGACCCGGCCGCGGTGGTGGTCGGATCGCCCGGCGTCACGGGCAAGGTGAAGGACTCCCTGGCCCGCTACGGCGCGGTCAAGGTCTACGCGGCCGAGTCCGCCGACGCGGACGCCCTCCTGGTCACCCCGAAGGTCGACGCCCTGCAGGCCGTCGCCGCCACCGCCTCCCCGGCCGCCGTGCTGATCTCGGCGACGCTGGAGGGCAAGGAGGTCGCGGGTCGGCTGGCCGTGCGGCTGGGCTCCGGCCTGCTGTACGACGCGGTCGACGTGGACGCCGACGGCTCCGTGACGCAGTCCGTCTTCGGCGGCGCGTTCGTGGTCAAGGCCAAGTCCACCAGGGGCGTGCCGGTCATCGCCGTGCGCCCCGGCGCCGTCGAGGCCGAGGAGGCCCCGGCCGAGGCGACCGAGGTCGCCGTGGAGCTGCCCGCCGCCGACGCCGCCAAGGTCACCAGGGTGACCGGCCGCGAGGTCCTGGTCGGCGGCGACCGGCCCGAGCTGACCGAGGCGACCGTCGTCGTCGCGGGCGGCCGGGGCGTCGGCAGCGCGGAGAAGTTCGACGTCGTGGAGAAGCTCGCGGACGTGCTCGGCGCGGCCGTCGGCGCCTCCCGCGCGGCGGTCGACTCCGGTTACTACCCGCACCAGTTCCAGGTCGGCCAGACCGGCAAGACGGTGTCGCCGCAGCTGTACATCGCGCTCGGCATCTCCGGCGCGATCCAGCACCGGGCCGGGATGCAGACCTCGAAGACCATCATCGCGGTCAACAAGGACCCGGAGGCCCCGATCTTCGAGATCGCGGACTACGGCGTGGTGGGCGACCTGTTCACCGTCGTCCCGCAGCTGACCGGCGAGGTCGAGAAGCGCAAGGGCTGAGCACCCGCTCCGGCCAGGTCCGAGGGCCGTCCCGCGACGCGGGACGGCCCTCCGGCTTTCCCCCGGGATTCCCCGGATTTCGACGAGCGGACCACCGGCGGATTGCCGAGAGGCGTACCCGCCGGAAATGCCGATCACCTCGGCGCGCAATTCACCCCGCTGCCACCGAGGCGTCACCGGAAAAACCTGACAAAGGTCGCCGAGCGCTCGGTACACACGTGCCATGACGCAGCCGCAACTGCTTGTCAGCACCGGGAGCACCGCCGAGCGCAGCGCCGGCTACTCCCTCCTGGTCGCCAGGGACGGCGACGAGGTCGTCGCCGCGCAACGCCTGCGGCACCGGGTCTTCGCCGAGGAGATGGGCGCGGCCCTGAGCACCCCCGTCCCCGGCCTCGACATCGACCCCTTCGACGAGTTCTGCGACCACCTCGTGGTCCGCGACGACGCCACCGGCGAGATCGTGGGCACCTACCGGATGCTGCCGCCGGAGCGGGCGCGCGAGGCGGGCGGCCTCTACTCCGACACCGAGTTCGACCTGACCGCGCTCGACGGCCTGCGCCCGCAGATCGTCGAGACCGGCCGGTCCTGCGTGCACCCCGACCACCGCTCCGGCGCGGTCGTCTCCCTGGTGTGGGCCGGGATCGCCCGGTACATGCTGCTGTCCGGGCACTCCTGGCTGGTCGGCTGCGCCTCGGTGCCGCTGAGCGACGGCGGCGCGCACGCGGCGGGCGTGTGGGACCAGGTGTCGGCCAAGAACCTCGCCCCCGAGGAGCACCGGGTCGTGCCGCGCTCGCCGTGGGACGTGGACGCGGTCGTGCGCGGCGGCCGGGTCGCCGCGCCGCCGCTGCTCAAGGGGTACCTGAGGCTCGGCGCGTGGGTGTGCGGGCGGCCCGCGCACGACCCGGCGTTCGGCGTGGCGGACCTGTTCGTGCTGCTGTCCATGGACCGGGTCGACCAGCGGTACCTGAAGTTCTTCCTGGGCGAGGTCGGCTGATGGCCGCGCACGCCTGGATGCCCCTCTCGCCGTGCGGCGACGGGTGCGTGGCCGAGGGCGCGACGGTCGGCAGGGCGCGGGCGGTGCTGCGGTTCGCCGGGCTGGCGGGCGTGCTGGCCGCCGGGGCGCTCGTGGCGCCGGTCGTGCTGGTGCTGCGCGGGCGGGCGCGGGAAGCGGTGCTGCGCGGGTGGTTCCGGCTGATGGTGCGGGCCTCCGGGGTCGGGATGCGCGTGGTGGGGGAGCGGCGGTTCCAGGGCACGCCGGGGCGCGGGGTGCTCGTGGTCGCCAACCACGTGTCCTGGTTGGACGAGCTGGTCGTCGACTCGGTGCAGCCCATCCGGATCGTCGCCAAGCGCGACATCCGGTCGTGGCCGGTGCTCGGCTGGATCATCACCGCCGCGCGCACCGTCTACCTGGACCGGGAGCGGCTGCGGCTGCTGCCGGGGACCGTCGCGGAGCTGGCGGCGGCGCTGCGGTCCGGGGCGGCGGTGGGGGTGCACGCGGAGGGGACGACCTGGTGCGGCAGCGAGTCGGGGCCGTTCCGGCCCGCGCTGTTCCAGGCCGCGCTCGACGCGGGCGTGCCGGTGCGGCCGGTGGCGCTGCGGTACCTGCGCGGCGGGGTGGCGACCACGCGGCCCGCGTACGTGGGGGCGGACGGGCTGGTGGACGCGATCTGGCGGGTGGTGCGGACCGGCGGGCTGGTCGTGGAGGTGCACGTGCTGGACGAGATCGCGCCCGGCCGCGCGGCCGACCGGCGGGAGCTGGCGGCGCTGGCGCAGTCGGCCACCGAGCGGGTGCTGCCGCCAGGGGCGGCGGTGGGGGCGGGGCACCGGGCCGTCGTGGCGGCGCGGGCTCCGGGGATGGTCGCGCCGGGTGTTCCGGCCCGGGTGGTCCTGTCGCCGGCGGTCCTGCCGCCGGGCGCGGCGAGCGCCGAGGTGGTCGTCCCGCGTCGGGGCAGGAGCGGTCGGCGGCGGCTGAGCCGGAAGGGCTGACCGGGGTGCGGGCCGAGTGGCGGCGGCGGGAAGTCCTCCGCCGCCTCCGGGCGCTGCCGGGAAACCCGCGTCCGCGCGGCTGCGCCGAACGGGAAACCTGGTTGACCTCCAGTGCGGTCGAGGTAGGAACATGGGACGGGTGACCCCACGTGACACCCGACCCGACGGCGACCCCCACGACCTCCCCGCCACCGCCCTCGGGGCCGCCGCCGACGCGAGCGCCGCCGCGCGCGGGTCCGCAGGACCGGGTGCCGCCTCCGCGACCACCACCGGGGCCTCCGAGGACGCCACCGAGGACGCCACCGGGGCCGCCACCGGGGCCAAGTCCGCCGCCACCACCACCGAACCCGGTCTGTGGGCCCCCGAGAACCGGGGCCCCGTCACCGGCATGGTCCTGCTGATCACCCTGCTCGCGTTCGAGGCCATGGGCGTCAGCACCGCGATGCCCCGCATGGTCGCCGACCTCGACGGCCAGGCGTTCTACTCGTGGCCGTTCCTCGGGTTCCAGGCCGCCAGCGTCGTCGCGGTCGTGCTGTCCGGCCGGGTCTGCGACCGGATCGGCCCGCGCCTGCCGCTGCTCGTCGGCCCCGCCCTGTTCGTCGTCGGGCTCGCCGTCGCCGGGATCGCCCAGGACATGACCCTGCTGATGGCCGGTCGGGTGCTCCAGGGCCTCGGCGCGGGCGCCCAGATCGTGGCCGTCTACGTCCTGATCGGCCTGGTCTACCCGGAGCGGCTGCGGCCCGCCGTGTTCGGCGCGCTGTCCGCCGCCTGGGTGGTGCCCTCGCTCGTCGGGCCCGCCGTCGCGGGCTGGCTCACCGAGAACCTGAGCTGGCGGTGGGTGTTCCTCGGCCTGGTCCCGCTGGTCGCGATCGGGTTCGCGCTGGTCCTGCCGGTGCTGCGCGCGCTGCCGCCGCACCGGGGCGAGGAGCCCGCCCGCCGAGGGCTGCCGCTGGCCGCGTTCGGCGCGGGCGGCGGCGTCGCCGGGCTCAGCTGGGCCGCGCAGCACCCCGGCTGGGCCAGCCTCGCGCTCGGCGCCGCCTCGCTGGCCGTGCTGGCGCCGTCGCTGCGCGTCCTGCTGCCCAAGGGCACGCTCACCGCCCGGCGCGGCCTGCCCGTCACGATCCTGGCCAGGGGCCTGCTCGCGGGCACGTTCTTCGCCGTCGAGGCGTTCATCCCGCTCACCCTGACCACCGTGCACGGCTACTCGGCCACCGCCGCGGGCATCCCGCTCACGCTCAGCGCCATCGGCTGGTCCGCCGCGTCCATGTGGCAGTCCCGCCGCCCGGACATCCCGCGCGAGACCCTGGTGCGCTGGGGCTTCACCGTCAGCGCCACAGGCATCGCCTCCGTGACCCTCATCGCACCGAGCTGGGGGCCCGCGTGGCTGACCTCCGTGCTGTGGGGCGTCGCCGGGCTCGGGGTCGGCATGGCCATGTCCAGCCTGAGCGTGCTCACCCTCGCCGCGTCCACCGACTCCGACCGGGGCTTCAACTCCTCGGCCCTGCAGGTGAGCGACATGCTCGGTTCGGCCCTGCTGGTCGGCCTCGGCGGCGTCGTGCTCGCCGCCGCACCGGACCTGACCACCGCCGTCATCCCCCTGGACCTGCTCATGGCCGGTCTCGCGGTGCTCGGTGCCGTGCTCACCGGACCGCGCTGCCGGGCTACCCTGGACGACTGATGGCCTACTTCGACCACGCCGCCACGACACCCGTCCTCCCCGAGGCGATCGCGGCGCTGACCGAGGCGTTGTCCCGCACGGGCAACGCCTCGTCGCTGCACACCTCGGGGCGCAGGGCGCGCAGGCTGGTCGAGGAGGCGCGCGAGGACATCGCCGACGCGCTCGGCGCGAAGCCGTCCGAGGTGCTGTTCACCGCCGGTGGCACGGAGAGCGACAACCTGGCCGTCAAGGGCGCCTACTGGGCGCGGCGGCGCGAGGGCCGCAACCGGGTCGTGGCCGGGGCCGTGGAGCACCACGCGGTGCTGGACGCGGTCGACTGGCTGGCCGAGCACGAGGGCGCCGAGGTCACCCTGGTCGAGCCCGACGCGGCCGGGCGGATCACGCCCGACGCGCTGCGGGCGGTGCTGGGCGAGGACGTCGCGCTGGTCACCACGATGTGGGCGAACAACGAGGTCGGCACGGTCAACCCGGTCGCCGAGCTGTCCGCCGCCGCCGCCGGGTTCGGGGTTCCGCTGCACACCGACGCCGTGCAGGCGGTCGGCGCGGTACCGGTCTCGTTCGCGGACAGCGGCGCGGGGGCGCTCACGGTCAGCGGGCACAAGATCGGCGCCCCGTACGGGATCGGCGCGCTGCTGCTCGGGAGGCAGGTCGGCGTCACCCCGCTGCTGCACGGCGGCGGGCAGGAGCGGGACGTGCGGTCCGGGACGCTGGACGTGCCCGCGATCGCGGCGTTCGCGGTGGCGGTGCGGCACGCGGTGGAGCGGCGGGAGGCGTCGGCGGCGAGGCTGCGGGCGCTGCGGGACCAGCTGGTCGGCGCGGTGCGCGCGGTGGTGCCGGACGTGGTCGTCAACGGCGACCCCGAGGACGGGCTTCCGGGGCACGCGCACCTGACGTTCCCCGGCTGCGAGGGCGACAGCCTGCTGATGCTGCTGGACGCCAAGGGCGTGGAGTGCTCGACCGGCTCGGCCTGCACGGCCGGGGTCGCCCAGCCCAGCCACGTGCTGCTGGCCATGGGCGTCGACCCGGTGCTGGCGCGCGGGTCGCTGCGGTTCACGCTCGGCTGGACGTCGACCGAGGCCGAGGTGCGCGAGCTGGCGGGCGTCATCGGACCGGTCGTGGAGCGGGCCCGCTCGGCGGGCATCGCGGGGATGCGCAGGCACAAGGCGGAGGTGTGACGGGGATGCGGGTGCTCGCGGCGATGAGCGGCGGGGTCGACTCGGCCGTGGCGGCGGCGCGCGCCGTCGAGGCCGGGCACGACGTGACCGGGGTGCACCTGGCGCTGTCGGCGAAGCCGGGGACGCTGCGCACCGGGTCGCGCGGGTGCTGCACGATCGAGGACTCGCACGACGCCCGGCGGGCCGCCGACGTGCTCGGCATCCCGTTCTACGTGTGGGACTTCGCGGAGCGGTTCACCGAGGACGTGGTGGAGGACTTCGTCGCGGAGTACGCGGCGGGGCGCACGCCCAACCCGTGCCTGCGGTGCAACGAGCGGATCAAGTTCGAGGCGCTGCTGGACAAGGCCATCGCGCTCGGGTTCGACGCGGTGTGCACCGGGCACTACGCGCGGCTCGACGTCGTGGACGGCTCGGTGGAGCTGCGGCGCAGCGCGGACGAGGGCAAGGACCAGTCGTACGTGCTGGCCTCGCTCACGCGCGAGCAGCTGGCGCACGCGATGTTCCCGCTCGGCGGGTCGACCAAGGTCGAGGTGCGGGCGGAGGCGGCGCGGCGCGGGCTGTCGGTGGCGGCGAAGCCGGACAGCCACGACATCTGCTTCATCCCGGACGGCGACACGCAGGGGTTCCTGACCAAGCGCCTCGGGCAGCGCGCGGGCGTGCTCGTGGACGACGAGACCGGCGCGGTGCTGGGGCAGCACGTGGGCGTGCACGGGTTCACCGTGGGGCAGCGCAAGGGCCTGGGCATCGACGCGCCCGCGCCGGACGGGCGGCCCCGGTACGTGCTGTCGCTGGAGCCGGTGTCGGGCACGGTCCGGGTGGGGGCGGCGGAGAAGCTGGCCGTGCGCGAGATCGTGGCGGTGCGGCCGGTGTCGCGGGTGGACTGGTCCGGGCCGGTGGAGTGCGTGGCCCAGGTGCGCGCGCACGGCGGGACCGCGCCGGCGATCGCGGAGCTGGTCGGCGAGGAGCTGGTGGTGCGCCTGCGCGAACCGCTGTCGGGCGTGGCGCCTGGGCAGGCGGTGGCGGTCTACCGGGAGGACCCGGAGGGCGGCGATCTGGTGCTGGCGAGCGCGACGATCGAGCGGACCGGGGTCTAGGGGCGGGGGCGGGCGGCGGGTCTGGCCTCGGCTCAGGCCGTCGCCCAGCCGAGCAGCCACATCACGACCGTCACCAGTCCGACCACGAAGCACAGCAGCACCACCACGACCCCCACCAGCACCCCCAGGTGCACGTGCCACGGGCTGTCGCGGTCCTCGGTCACCGCCAGCTCGCCCGCCAGCTGCTCGGCCACCGCCCGTCGCAGGTCGGTCAGCCGGTCGCGTGCCGTCTCGCTCCCGGCGGCCCCGTCCGGTCCGCCCTCGGGCTCCAGCCAGTTCATCGCCGCCAGCCGGGACTCCGGCGTGCGGTAGGCCCGTTCGAACGCGGCTAACTCCGCCTCGTCCCGCACCTCCAGCAGGTAGCTCCACCGGCCCGCCTGCACGGGGTCGCCCAGCAACCGGTACACCGAGGCCAACCGGTCCCTCAGGTCGAGTCGCGCCGGGTAGCTGCACACCAGCCCCACCAGCCGCTGGCGCGCCCGCAGCACGCTCGCCAGATCGCCGCGCGCCACCTCCTCGGCAGCCCTCCGCAGCGTCGCATCGACCGGCATACGCGACATGCTCCCAGCCAGCACAAGTCCCGTGGTGGGTCCTTTGGACTGAACCGGTTCCCCGACGGGAGGATCACCGGGGGTCCCCACGACCCTGGTGCCGGTCGGCCTGTCCTGGTGGCCCTGGCTGCACCTGCTCGCCCGCGACCCGCGCGAACCCCCGTTGCGCCGCAGCCCGGTCGGCCTGCTGCTCGCGCTGCCCGCCGTGGCCTGGATCTTTCCCCCGATCGTGTTGCCACCGCTGGTGCTCGCGCTCGTCCCGCACGTGCGCGGCGGGCAACCGAAGGCGCTGCTCGCCACCGCCGCCGCGCTGTCCGCCGCCCAGGTGGCGCCGCCGGGCCCGAGCACCCCGCTGCTGTTCGCCGTCAGCCCGACCACCGCCGTGCAGGTGGTCGGGCTGACCGCGAGACCTGACACCGCGACCTGACACCGAGACCCGGCACCGCGACCTGACACCGCCGGGGCCGACCGGGCGGCGGTGCGGTGGTCGCTCCCGGCGGCCCCGCGCCCCCGCCCGGTGGGACACTTGTCGCCGTGGACGTCACCCCCTGGCCCGCCGGAGCGGCAACCGGTATCGGCTCGCTCCCCGGCACCGACCCGCACGAGGCCGCCCGCCTGGTGTTCGGCGAGCTGCCCGACCTGCCGCACCTGCCCGAGCTGCCCGCGCGCGGCGTCGGGGCCGACCTGACCGGGCGGACCGCCGCGCTGCTGGTGGACCTGCCCGTGGAGGTCGTCCCGTCCGGCTACCGGGTCGCCGCCCACCCCGGTCGCGACCACCGCCGCGCCCAGGACCTGCTCAGCTGGGACCTCGACGCCCTCGAAGAAGCCGCGGCCGCCGCCAAGCCCGCCGTGGTGAAGGTCCAGGCCGCCGGACCGTGGACGCTCGCCGCGACCGTCGAGCTGGTGCGCGGCCACCGGGTGCTCACCGACCAGGGCGCGCTGCGCGAGTTCACCGAGTCGCTGGTGGAGGGCCTGTCCCGGCACACCGCCGAGGTCGCCCGCCGCACCGGCGCGAAGGTCGTGGTGCAGCTGGACGAGCCCGCGCTGCCGTCCGTGCTGCGCGGCCTGCTGCCCACCCCGTCCAAGCTCGGCACCGTCGCGGCCGTTCCGGAGCCGGAGGCGCTGGCGCTGCTGCAGAGCGTCGTCGAGCCGTTCGACGACGTGATCGTGCACTGCTGCGCGCCCAGGCCGCCGGTGAACCTGATGCGCAGGGCAGGCGCGAAGGCCGTCGCGCTGGACGTGTCCCTGGTGGAGCGGGCGATGCTGGACGAGCTGGGGGAGGCGTGGCAGGAGGGGCTGGTGCTGCTGCTGGGCCTGCTGCCCGGCGCCGATCCGGCCGCCCCGATCGACCTGAGGACCGCCGCGAAGCCCGCGCTGGACCTGGCCGACCGGCTCGGCTTCCCGCGCTCGGTGCTCGCCACGCACGCCGTCCCCACGCCCTCGTGCGGCATGGCGGGCGCGAGCCTCGGCTGGGTCCGGCGCGCCCTCGCGCTGTCCCGCGACCTCGGCAAGGCGTTCCTGGAACCGCCCGACACCTGGTGATCGCACTCCAGCGTGGACTGTCCTAAAAGGGCAGTCCACAGTGGAGCGTCAGGTCAGCAGCGCCAGCGTCGCCCACCCGGTCCCGCACACCAGCAGCGTCGACAGCGCCCCCAGCGCCAGCGCCCTGGGGCCGGTGCGCAGCAACGCCTTCGGCCGCACCGCCGTGCCCAGCCCGAACATCGCCGCCGCCAGCAGCACCGTCGCCGCGACCTTCCCGCCGTCCAGCACCACCTGCGGCAGCACCCCCGTCGACCGCAGCGCCGCCAGCCCCACGAACCCCACCAGGAACAGCGGCACCACCGGAGCCCCCGACCCGCGCCCACCGCCCACCAGCGCCACGACCGGCGCCAGCAGCGCCACCCGGCTCAGCTTCACCGCCATCGCCGCCGCCAGTCCCGACGCGGGCGCGGCAGCCGCCACCTGCCCCACCTCGTGCACGCTCAGCCCGATCCACAGCGGCGACGCGCCCAGCAGCGGCAGCGCCAGCATCGCCAGCGTGCCGAACAGCGTCACCAGCGCCACGCTCGTCGCCACGTCCTCGTCCCGCCGCTCGACCACGCCCTCCACGGCCGCCACCGCCGACGCCCCGCAGATCGAGAACCCCGTCGCGACCAGCGTCGACAGCCCGCGCGGCAGCCCGAGCAGCCCGCCGATCCACCGGGTGCCCAGGAAGGTGACCGCCACCGTCGCCACCACCGCGACCAGCACGCCCGGCCCCAGCTCCAGCACCACCGGCAGCGACAGCTGCAACCCCAGCAGCACCACGCCAAGGCGCAGCAGCTTCTTCGTGGCGGCGGACAGGTCGGGCAGGCGCCCTCCGACGAGGACGCCCAGCAGCAGGGCAGCGATCAGCACGCACAGAATCGTCCGCCGCGTCAAGTGCTCCCGGTAGGCGGGAATCCGCTCTTCAGCCATACCCTCCGGCTATGGCCGACCCCGACCTGACCACCCTGCGGCTGCTCGTCCTGGTCGGCGAGCTGGGCAGCCTCAGCCGCGCCGCCGCCGCGCTGGGCGTGGCCCAGCCGTCCGCGAGCAAGCGCCTGGCCGCCGCCGAGCGCGCGCTCGGCGTGGTGCTGGTCGAGCGCGGCAGCCGGGGCTCCGCGCTCACCCCGGCGGGCACGGTGCTGGCCGAGCGCGCCCGCCGCGCGCTGACCGAGGTGGAGGGCCTGGTGGAGGCCGCGCGGGCGCTGCGGGCCGAGCGGGACGCCGAGCTGGCCGTGGCCGCGAGCATGACCGTCGCCGAGCACCTCGCGCCCGGCTGGGTCGGCGGACTGCGCCGCGCGCGCCCCGACCTGCGCGTCGGCCTGCGGGTGACCAACTCCGAGTCGGTGTGCGCGCTGGTCAGGGCCGGTGAGGTCGCGCTCGGCTTCGTGGAGGCCCCCGGCCCGCTGCCAGGGCTGAGCAGCCGCAGGGTCGCCGTGGACCGGCTGGTGCTCGTGGTGCCGCCCGGTCACCCGTGGACCCGCCGCACGACCCCGCTGCCGCCCGCCGAGCTGGCCGCCACGCCCCTGGTGGTGCGCGAGCGCGGTTCGGGCACCAGGGACACCCTGGACCGCCTCCTGCCCCGCGCCTGCCCGCCCGCGCTGGAGCTGGGCTCGTCGGCGGCCGTGCTGGGCGCGGTCGTCGCGGGCGCGGGACCCGCCGTGCTCAGCGCCCTCGCGGTCGCCGCCGACCTCGCGGCGGGCAGGCTCGCCGCCGTCCCGGTCGACCTCGACCTGCGCCGCGCCCTGCGCGCGGTGTGGCCGTCCGGCCGCAGGCTGGTGGGTCCGGCCGCCGAACTCCTCGCACTCGCCCTGCGCGACGCGGGCGCGTAGTTCAATGGGGTCATGCGCTGGTTCCGCCGCAAACGCCCCGAGCCCCCGCCCGCCCCCGTCCACCTGCCGAACCCGGCCGAGGCGGCGGTGGCCTTCTGGGAGCGCTGGCACGCCCTGCTGCCCCGGATCAGCGGCGCGCTCGGCGACGGGCAGCCGCAGCGCGTCGAGCACGAGCTGTGCGAGCTGGTCGCCTCGGTGCACCCCAGGCTGGAGTTCGCCATCCAGCGCGGGAGGCGCGCCGTGTACGCGCTCGTGCTCAGCAGCCGCGAGGACCCGGTGGTGCGGCCCTACACCGACGCCTGGAGGGCCGCCGCGCCGCACGAGGACATGATCTGGGAGTACCACGACTCGGTGCCGCCCGTGCCGGACACCGACGAGGTCACCGTCAACATCGGCGAGCACCGGCTGCCGCTGGCCGACATCCGGCTGCTCACCGAGCCGACCGACGACGGCGTGGTCGACGTGGTCGTGCACCACCCGGTGTTCGCCGACCTCGGCGAGGACGACCGGATGCGGGTGGCGTTCCTGGCGCTGGACGCGGCGCTGGGGGAGCGGGTCGCGGCGGGCGTGGTGGGCCGGGTGGAGCTGTCGCTCACCGACGGGCCGCGCTCCATCACGCTGCCGCAGTTCCGCCGGGCGTTCGAGCCGCCCGAGGGCTGACCGGGTGGCGCGCGGGCGGGCCGTCCGCGCGCCCCGGCCGTCCACCGGGGACTGTCGGTCCCCCTGGCTAGGCTGCTGCCGTGACCAGCGACGACCACTCCTCCCCCGACCCCGCCGCGGACCGGGGCGACGACCTCGCCACCACCCCCGGCGCGCCCGCGGCCGACGCGCCCGAGGGCGTGCGCGCCCAGGGCCTGGAGGACGTGCCCGCCGACGCCCGCGACCGGCACCGCGCGCTCGCCGAGGAGGTGCGCGGCCACCAGTTCCGCTACTACGTGCTCGACGCGCCCACGATCTCCGACGGCGAGTTCGACGCCCTGCTGCGCGAGCTCCAGTCCCTGGAGGACGCCCACCCCGGCCTGGCCACCCCGGACTCGCCCACCCAGCAGGTCGGCGGCACGTTCTCCACCGAGTTCACCGCCGTCGACCACCTGGAGCGGATGCTCAGCCTGGACAACGCGTTCGACGAGGACGGGCTGCGGGCGTGGTTCGAGCGGGTCGGCAAGGAGGTCGGCGACGCGGCGCGGTACCTGTGCGAGCTCAAGGTCGACGGGCTCGCCATCAACCTGCGGTACGAGCGCGGCAGGCTCGTCCGGGCCCTGACCAGGGGCGACGGCCGCACCGGTGAGGACGTGACGCTCAACCTGCGCACCCTGCGCGACGTCCCCGAGGTGCTCACCGGGACCGACGAGTGGCCGGTCCCCGAGCTGGTCGAGGTGCGCGGCGAGGTGTACTTCGCCGTCGAGGACTTCCTGGAGCTGAACGCGAAGCTGGTGGAGGCGGGCCTGCCGCCGTTCGCGAACCCGCGCAACACCGCCGCGGGCTCGCTGCGGCAGAAGGACCCGAAGGTCACCGCGTCCCGCAGGCTGCGCATGGTGTGCCACGGCATCGGCAAGCGCGCCGGGTTCGAGCTGGAGCGCCAGTCCGACGCGTACGCGGCGCTGCGCGCCTGGGGGCTGCCCACGTCCGAGCACACCGCCGTCGTGGCGACGTTCGACGAGGTGTGGGCGCGCGTCGCGCACTGGGGCGAGCACCGGCACGACGCCGCGCACGAGATCGACGGGCTCGTGGTGAAGGTGGACGAGGTCCCGCTGCAGCGCAGGCTCGGCAGCACCTCGCGCGCGCCCCGCTGGGCCATCGCGTTCAAGTACCCGCCGGAGGAGGCCACCACGACGCTGCTCGACATCGGCGTCCAGGTCGGCCGCACCGGGCGGGTCACCCCGTTCGCGATCATGGAACCGGTGAAGGTCGCGGGCTCCACGGTGGCCCGCGCGACGCTGCACAACGCGTCCGAGGTCAAGCGCAAGGGCGTGCTCATCGGCGACCGGATCGTCATCCGCAAGGCGGGCGACGTGATCCCCGAGGTGCTCGGCCCGGTCGTGGACGTGCGCCCGGCGGACGCCAGGGAGTTCGTGATGCCCGCGTCCTGCCCGGAGTGCGGGCACGCGCTGCGCCCCATGAAGGAGGGGGACGTGGACATCCGCTGCCCCAACGCCGAGGGGTGCCCCGCGCAGCTGCGGGAGCGGTTGGCCTACCTGGCCTCGCGGTCCGCGCTGGACGTCGAGGTGCTCGGGTACGAGGGCGCGGCGGCGCTGGCGTCGTCCGAGGTGTACGGGAACGAGGCGGACCTGTTCGACCTCACCGCCGAGGACCTGCTGCGCGTGGACCTGTTCCGCAACCAGGACGGCGCGCTGGTGACGAACGGCGCGAAGCTGCTGGAGAACCTGGAGGCCGCCAAGTCGCAGCCGCTGTGGCGGGTCTTGGTGGCCCTGTCGATTCGCCACGTGGGGCCGACGGCGGCGCGCGCGCTGGCGGTGGAGTTCGGCGGCGTGCAGGCCATCCTGGACGCCGAGGAGGCCGACCTGGCGGCGGCGGGCGGGGTCGGGCCGACGATCGCGGCGGCGGTGCGGGAGTGGGCGCTGACCCCGTGGCGGCAGGAGGTCGTGCGCCGCTGGGCCGCGGCGGGGGTGCGCATGGTGGACGAGCGCGACACCACGATCCGGCGCGACCTGGAGGGGTTGTCGATCGTGGTCACCGGGACGCTGGCGGACTTCTCCCGCGACGAGGCCAAGGACTCGATCCTGGTGCGGGGCGGCAAGGCGGTCGGGTCGGTGTCGAAGAAGACGGCGTTCGTGATCGTGGGGGACAACCCCGGCAGCAAGGCGGACAAGGCCGCGCAGCTGAAGGTGCCGGTGCTGGACGAGGCCGGGTTCCGGGTGCTGCTGGAGCGGGGGCCGGAGGCCGCCGCGGCGGTCGCGGTGGTCGCGGTGGTCGCGGTGGCGGGGAGTTCGGAGGACGGGGCTGGAGCGGGGGCCGGGGCAGGCTCGGGTGACGGGGCTGGTTCGAGTGACGGGACTGGTTCCGGGGCCGGGGCCGGCTCGGGCGAGGCGATCGGCGGGGATGCGGGGGAGAGCGCTTCCACGGGCGGCGGGGTGAGCGGGGAGAGCGCTCCCACGGCTGGTGGCGCGGGCGCGGAGAGCGTTCCCACGAGCGGCGCGGTCGAGCCGGGGGAGGGGCCTGCGGCGGGGTGAACCACCGCCGGACGCGCTGTCGCCGAGAGCGCCGAGGGCCGGGGAGCGGGGCGAGACCGGGGCTGGGACTGGGACTGGGACTGGGGCCGAGTTCGAGACCGGGCCCGAGAGCGGGGCCGGGGCGAGTCCGAGACCGGGGCTGAGGGCGGAGCCTGGGAGCGGGGCCGGGGGCCTGGTTGCCGAGGCCCGGTTGCCGGCCGCCCGGTTACAGGCCGCCCGGTTGTCGGTGCCACCGTGGCGTCAGCGGCTCAGCGGCTCAGCGGCTCAGCGGCTCAGCGGCTCAGTGGCTCAGCGGCTCAGCGGCGCCGTGGCGTGAGCGGCTCAGCGGTCAGCGGCGGTACGGGATGACCTTGCCCTGGACGGCGCCGTTGGGCTGGTTGGGGATTCCCGTCGCGCGCGTCGCCTCCTCGGCCTCGGCCAGGATCCGCTCGCGGAGCGCGGTGTCGCGCGTGGCCTGCTCGTAGAGGTGCTCCACGAGCGCCGCGCGCGGCAGGCGGGTGAGCGCGGTGCGGAGCTCGTCGTCCTCGGCGTCCGGCGCGGGCACGGTCTCGCCCCGGTCGAGCAGCACCAGGCCCACGGCGACGCAGTGCTTGCAGAAGAACCCCTGCTCCCCGTACGGGCAGGCGCAGGTCCCCCGCAGGTTCCCCTCGGCGTCCCAGGCCAGCGTGATCGAGTACTCAGAGCTGCCGCGCACCACCCCGGTCACGTGCCTGGGGTGGTGCACCACGGAGACCACGGCGTCCCGGTAGGCCAGTCCGCGCCAGTAGGACTTGTGGCCCGCGCGGTGCCGCAACAGGGCAGGGGTGAGCGTCGCCATGTGCGGTATCCAACACCGTGCGGCCCGCCGCGCTCGTGCCCCTCGTTCGGGAAGCCCACCGCCACCCGCACGACGGGCAGGCAGGCGGTCAGGTCACCAGCGGTCAGGCCGGCAGCGGTCAGTCCGGCAGCACCACGGCGACGATCCCCGCCAGGTGCGCCAGCCGCGCGACCTCGGCCGCCCGGAACATCGGCCCGCCCGGCCGCCCCACCAGCAGCACCCGGTCGGCCCGGCCCAGCGGCGTGGCCGCCAGCTCCGTGCCCAGCTCCCGCCAGGTCTCCGGGACCCAGCCGTCCTCGCCGTCCAGCACCGTGGCCCTGGCCAGCGGCATCCACGGCGGCAGCTCCACGCTCTCCGGCGCCGCCGCCGACGCGGTCACCCGGTAGCCGCTCCCGTCGATCTCGATCACCACGGCCCACCCGGCGCGGATGATCTTCGGCACGCCCTCGGTGAACACCGCGAGCCCCTTGGCGGGCTCGTCGGCGACCTCCTCCACCAGCTCCAGCTCCCGGTGCGTGTTCAGCACCCCGGCGTACGGCCGGACCGCGTCGACCTCGACGCCCTCCACCGACTCCGCCGCGGTGATCAGCCCGTCGGGCAGCCGCCCGGACGGCAGCTCCACCACCAGGTCGTCGATGGCGACCCCCGGCGACCGCTCCACCACGTCCACGCTCAGGATGTCGGCCCCGATCTCGCCGAGGGCCGACGCCACGGCGCCGAGCGTGCCGGGACGGTCCGGGAGCTGGACGCGGATCAGGAAGGACACGGTGCACGCCTCCAGGCTTGCTGCGGAAATGCGGAACTGCTGGGCTGCGGAACCCCTGAACTGCCGGACTGCCGGACTTCGGCACCCGCCAGCCGGTGATTGTCTCAGACGGAGCCTCGCTTCCCGACCCGCGCCGTGCGTTGCGCGGGCGTAAAATCCGCCACTCCCCCCACCGTGCACGACAACCCGGTCGGCCCTCACCCTGACCAGCCAATAGACTCGCCGGGTCCCAGATCCCACAACCGACCCACGGGGGTTGACGAGGTGCCGAGCATCTCCCGCGACGAGGTCGCGCACCTGGCCCGCCTGGCCAGGCTCGCCGTCACCGACGACGAGCTTGACCTCTTCGCAGGCCAGCTTGACGTGATCCTGCAGTCGGTGGCCACGGTGGGCGACATCGCCACCGCTGACATCCCACCCACTTCGCACGCCGTACCGCTGACCAACGTGTTCCGCGAGGACGTGGTGCGTCCCAGCCTCGGTCAGCAGCAGGCGCTCGCGGGCGCCCCCGCCGCCGAGGAAGGCCGCTTCCGCGTCCCGCGCATTCTCGGTGAGGAAGCATGAACGACCTGACCCGCAGCACCGCCGCCGACCTGGCGGCGAAGATCGCCTCCCGCGAGGTCTCCGCCGTCGAGGTCGCGCAGGCGCACCTCGACCGGATCGACGCGGTCGACGGCGCCGTGCACGCCTTCCTGCACGTGGACCGGGAGGGCGCGCTCGCCGCCGCCCGCCGCGTCGACGAGGCCGTCGCGGCGGGCGAGGCCCCGGCGAGCCCGCTCGCGGGCGTGCCGCTGGCGCTCAAGGACGTCTTCACCACCGAGGGCGTGCCCACGACCGTCGGCTCGAAGATGCTGGAGGGCTGGCGCCCGCCGTACGACGCCACCGTCACGCGCAGGCTGAAGGAAGCCGGCGTCGTGGTGCTGGGCAAGACGAACATGGACGAGTTCGCGATGGGCTCCTCCACCGAGAACTCCGCCTACGGCCCGACCCGCAACCCGTGGGACCTGGACCGCATCCCCGGCGGCTCCGGCGGCGGCTCCTCGGCCGCGCTCGCCGCGTTCGAGGCCCCCCTCGCGATCGGCACGGACACCGGCGGCTCGATCCGCCAGCCCGGCTCGGTCACCGGCACCGTGGGCGTCAAGCCCACCTACGGCTCGGTGTCCCGCTACGGCCTGGTGGCGTTCTCGTCCTCGCTCGACCAGGGCGGCCCGTGCGCCCGCACGGTGCTGGACGCCGCGCTGCTGCACGAGGTCATCGCGGGTCACGACCCGCTCGACTCGACCTCGATCAACGCCCCCGTCCCCCCGGTGGTGGCGGCGGCCCGCGAGGGCCTGTCCGGCGACCTGACCGGCGTGCGCGTCGGCGTGGTCACCCAGTTCTCCGGCGACGGCTACCAGCCCGGCGTGCTGCGCTCGTTCGAGGCGGCCGTGGCGCAGCTCAAGCAGCTCGGGGCCGAGATCGTCGAGGTCTCCTGCCCGAGCTTCGACTACGCGCTGCCCGCGTACTACCTGATCGCGCCCAGCGAGGCGTCCTCGAACCTGGCCCGCTTCGACGCCATGCGCTACGGCCTGCGCGTCGGCGACGACGGCACGCGCAGCGCCGAGGAGGTCATGTCGATGACCCGCGAGGCGGGCTTCGGCGCCGAGGTCAAGCGGCGCATCATGATCGGCACCTACGCGCTGTCCTCCGGCTACTACGACGCCTACTACGGCTCGGCGCAGAAGGTCCGCACGCTCATCACCCGCGACTTCGAGGCCGCCTACGCGACCGTCGACGTGCTGGTGTCGCCGACCACGCCCACCACGGCGTTCAAGATCGGCGAGCGCACCGGCGACCCGATGGCCATGTACAAGGCGGACCTGTGCACGATCCCCGCCAACCTGGCGGGCAACGCCGCGCTGAGCGTCCCCAGCGGACTGTCCGAGGAGGACGGCCTGCCGGTCGGCCTGCAGATCATGGCCCCGGCCCTGCAGGACCACCGCATGTACCGGGTCGCCGCGGCCTACGAGGTCGCTCGCGACGCCGCGCTCGGCCACACCGTCATCAGCCAGGCCCCCCAGCTGGAAGGAGCGGCCCGATGAGGGCGGCACGCGGCCTGTTCGGCCTGCTCAGCGCGGTCGCCGCGGCGGCCAGCGCGTTCTCCACCCTGCGCTCGGCGCGCGGTGACGGCGACAAGCTCGCCCTGGTCAACGCGGCGGGCAGCGTCCTGGTCGCCGTCACGGGCGCGGCCATGGCCGTCAGGGCGTACCGGAAGGACGGGTTGGCATGACCACGGCCTACGAGCTGATGGACTACGACGAGGTCATCGAGCGGTTCGACCCCGTCCTGGGCCTGGAAGTGCACGTCGAGCTGCACACCGCCACCAAGATGTTCTGCGGCTGCGCGAACGTCTTCGGCGGCGAGCCGAACACCAACGTGTGCCCGGTGTGCCTCGGCCTGCCCGGCGCGCTGCCGGTGGTCAACGGCACCGCGGTCGAGTCGGCGATGCGGATCGGCCTCGCGCTCAACTGCGAGATCGCCGAGTGGTGCCGGTTCGCCCGGAAGAACTACTTCTACCCGGACATGCCGAAGAACTTCCAGACCTCGCAGTACGACGAGCCGATCGCCTTCAACGGCTGGCTCGACGTCACCCTGGACGACGGCGAGGTCGTGCGCGTGGAGATCGAGCGCGCGCACATGGAGGAGGACACCGGCAAGTCGCTGCACGTCGGCGGCGCCACCGGGCGCATCCACGGCGCGGAGCACTCGCTGCTGGACTACAACCGGGCGGGCGTCCCGCTGATCGAGATCGTCACCAAGACGATCAGCGGCACCGGCGCCCGCGCGCCGGAGGTGGCCCGCGCCTACGTGACCGCGCTGCGCGACCTGCTCAAGGCCCTCGACGTCTCCGACGTGCGCATGGACCAGGGCTCGCTGCGCTGCGACGCGAACGTGTCGCTGATGCCGAAGGGCTCCGACGTCCTCGGCACCCGCACCGAGACGAAGAACGTGAACTCGCTGCGCAGCGTCGAGCGGGCGGTCCGGTTCGAGATGACCCGGCACGGCGCGGTGCTCGCGGGCGGCGGCTCGATCCGCCAGGAGACCCGGCACTTCGACGAGTCCACCGGCGGCACCTCCTCGGGCCGCGCCAAGGAGACCGCCGAGGACTACCGGTACTTCCCGGAGCCCGACCTGGTGCCCGTGGCCCCGTCCCGCGAGTGGGTCGAGCAGCTGCGCGGCACGCTGCCCGAGCTGCCCTGGGAGCGCCGCAAGCGCATCCAGACCGAGTGGTCGCTGACCGACGCCGAGCTGCGGGACCTGGTCAACTCGGGCGCGGTCGACCTGGTCGCCGCGACCGTCGAGGCGGGGACCACGCCCGCCGAGGCGCGCTCGTGGTGGGTGGCCTACCTGACCAAGGAGGCCAACGGCCGGGGCGTCGAGCTGGGCGAGCTGGCGATCACGCCGGTCCAGATCGCGCGGGTCGTGGCGCTGGTCAACGCGGGCGAGCTGACCAACAAGCTGGCCCGCGAGGTCGTCACCGGCGTGCTGGCGGGCGAGGGCGAGCCGGAGGCGGTGATCGAGGCGCGCGGCCTGAAGGTCGTGTCGGACGACTCGGCGCTGGAGAAGGCCGTGGACGAGGCCCTCGCGGCGCAGCCGGACATCGCGGCGAAGATCCGCGACGGCAAGGTCGCGGCGGCGGGCGCCATCGTCGGCGCGGTCATGAAGGCCACCAAGGGCCAGGCCGACGCGAAGCGGGTGCGGGAGCTGGTCATCGCCCGCTGCGGCGGCTGACCCCAGGCGGCACCTCGCGCTCACGCGCGCACGCGGGACCCCGGAACCGGCTTCGGCTCCGGGGTCCCGCGCTTTCCAGGCGTGCCGGCCCACTGCTCCGTGAGGATCATTCATCTAACCCTTTCGGGTGACACTCTGAAGGGCGAGATCGGGCGCGGATTGCGCTACCGGGATGACTATTCCTCGCCGGGTCGAGTGACGTCTCGCGCCGCTGTTCGCCCTGCGCACGGATTCGTACCGTGAACCCGTTACTCCTACAGGGTGACATTGTTGTGTGCTCAGCATTGTCGGGGCTGGTCACGGCGGGTGGGCAAAAAGCACTCTGGTGGCTCTGAGTAAAAAAACCCCTCAAAGCAGCCGCCATCTGTGTAAGGCTTTGTCCGCTCGGGCGAGCCGGGGGGCTGTTCGAGTGATCACCGCACACGCACAGGCACGAGAGCACCCGTCGCCGCGGGTGCCGTTGCAAGGGGAGGACAACACTCATGTCTGCCATCGAACCCGTCCGCACTGACGACGAGTCGGGCGCCGCGCCCGCAGGCCCGCCGCCCGGCGGTCGCAGGCCCGTCACGCCCATGGGCGGCCCGTACAAGCCCCTGGGCGAGCCCGAGGTCGTCGTCAACGGCGGCCCCTACAAGCCGCTCGACGAGCCCGTCGCCCTGCTCGGCTCCGACCAGCCGCCCGCCGAACGGCTGGACCTGGTCGGCGGCGATGTCGACCGGTTGTCGGGCAAGTCCGACGCGGTCGTCAACGGCGGTCCTTACAAGCCGCTGGACGAGCCCGTGAACGAGGTGAACGGCGGCCCCTACAAGCCGCTGGACGAGCCCGCGACCGCCGTGGCCAACTGACCGGGCGGCGGGAACTCCGGAACGAGCGCGCGACGAGTCCGGGGGCCGGGCGAGAACCGCCCGGCCCCCTGCTTGCCGCGTGTGATCTGATATGGCAGTGGCCGTGCACACACCCGGTCTCAGACCTCGCGGAACGCGCGGGCCCACCGGACCGGACAACGCGATCGAACTCGCCAGGGAACTCCACCGCAGCGCGCTGGAGGCGGCGACCGCCGACCGGCACCCGCTCGCCATCCGGCAGATGCGCGAGGGGCTCGCCCTGCTGGAGACCGGGGGCATCGCCCCCCAGGACCGCCTGGAGGTCCGCGCCAGGCTCATGAGCACCCTGGCCTTCTGCCTCGCCGAGACCGGCAACGTCGAGCGGGGCCTCACCCAGCTCGCCGCGGTCGAGGCCGAGCTGGGCGGCCTGACCGACGAGGGCCTGCGCGACGGCCTCGCCATCGTCGTCGCCGTCAACCAGGCCGCGCTGCTGTGCCGGGTCGGCCGGATCGAGGAGGGCGTCGCCCGGCTCGACGTGGCCGTCGAGCGCAGCGAGCGCGTCCTCGTCGAGAAGCCCGACGCGGTCGAGCAGCTCGTCGTCGCGCTGACCAACCGGGGCAACGCGCACGGCGAGGCCCAGGACTACCACCGGGCGGCCAGGGACCTGGACCGCGCCGTGGAGCTGGCCGACGCGCACGACCTGCCGACGCGCTCGGCCATCGCCAAGCACGCCCTCGGCAACTCGCTCCAGCGCGCGGGCGACACCCCGGCCGCGCTGCGCCACTACCACGACGCGGCGCTCGCGTTCCAGAGGCTGGAGCCCGGCCTGCTGCTGCGGCTGCGCATCGACCAGGCCGAGGCGCTCATCGGCGTCGGCCTGGCCGACGAGGCGGGCAGGCTGCTCGACGAGGTGCTGCCCGAGCTGCGCCGCCAGCGCATCGGGCAGGACGTCGCCGAGGCCGAGCTGTTCCGCGCCGCCGCCGCCCTCCAGGACGGCGACCTCGTGCTCGCCAAGCGGATGGCCAAGGCCGCGCAGCGCAAGCTGCTGCGGCGCGGCAGCCCGGCGTGGGCGGGTGTCGCGGGCCTGCTGGCGCTGCGGGTGGACGTCCAGCGGGCGCTCCAGGCCCCCCGCCGCCCGCCCGAGCAGCTGGTGCGCAGGGCCATCGCGCTGTCCGCCGAGCTGACCGCGCTGCGGCTGGTCGAGCAGGCCGCGCTCGCGCTCGTGCTGTCGGCCAGGCTGGAGATCCGCAGGGGCGCGCCCGACCGGGCCGACGGGCTGCTGCGCGGGGTCGTCCGGTCGCACAAGTTCGTCGCCATCGACCTGCGGATGCTGCTGCGGCTGTGCCGGGCGGAGCTGGCGCTGGCGCGCGGCAACCGGCGCGTCGCGCTCGCCCAGGCCAAGGCCGGGCTGGATGAGCTGGGCCGGATGCGCGACCGGCTCGGCGGGCTGGAGATGATGTCCGGCACCGCCGTGCACGGCCTCGAACTGGGCGAGCTGGCCGTGCGGCTGGCGCTGGAGGGCGCGGGCTCGGCCGAGGGCGCGCAGCGGTTGTTCACCTGGTTGGAGCGCACCAAGGCCCAGCTGTACCGCTACGACCCGGTCGAGACGCCCGAGGACGACGGGCTCACCGAGCGGGTCACCGAGGTCCGCAGGCTCACCGGCGCGCTGCTGCGCGCCCGCCTCGACGGGCAGTCCACCGGGGCCCTGGAGGAGCGGCTGCGGCTGGCCAAGCACGCGGCCACCCGGCTCGGCTGGGGAGCGGCCCCGTGGGGCACGCCCCGGCCGGTGGTCACCGCCGCCGAGGTCGCCGCCGCGCTCGGCGACCGGACGCTGGTCAGCTACGCGGTGTCCGACGACGAGCTCGTCGCCGTCGTGCTGGTCGACGGCCTGGTGCGGCTGGTCCGGCTCGGACCAGCCGGGGTCGTCGCCGAGAGCGCGCGCAGGCTGCACGCCGACCTGAACGCGCTGGCCCCCGACCACCTGCCCGCGCCGCTGGTCGAGGTGATCTCCGCGTCGGCCAGGCGGCAGGCCGAGGTGCTGGACCAGGCGCTGCTCCGCCCGCTCGCCGCCATGCTCGGCGGGCGGGAGCTGGTCGTGGTGCCCACCGGGGCGCTGCACGCGGTGCCGTGGGGCGTGCTGCCCACCTGCGCGGGCAGGCCGACCTCGGTGGTGCCGTCGGCGACGGCCTGGGTGTCCGCGCTGGGCAGCGGCCAGGACGACCCGGACGGGGTGCTGCTGGTGCGCGGGCCCGGCCTGCAGGCGGCGCAGACCGAGCTGGACCGGCTGGCCGGCTACCACGACCGGCCCACCGTGCTGGACGTGCCGCAGGCCAAGGTCGGCGCGGTGCTGACCGCGCTGGCCGGGCAGGGGCTGGCGCACATCGCCGCGCACGGCGAGCACGAGCCGGAGAACGCGCTGTTCTCCCGGCTGGAGCTGACCGACGGCGCGGTGTTCGCCTACGAGATCGGCCGGGTGCGGCAGCTGCCCACCAAGGTCGTGCTGTCCGCGTGCGAGCTGGCGCTCAACCGGGTGCGGCCCGGCGACGAGCCGCTCGGGTTCGCCGGTGCGCTGCTCGCGGGCGGGGTGCGGACGGTGATCGCGGCGTCCAGCAAGGTCGGCGACGAGCCGTCCGCGCTGGCGATGGAGGTGTTCCACCGGGAGCTGCTCGCGGGGGAGAGCCCGGCGCTGGCGCTGGCGCGCGCGGTCGCCGAGGACCCGCTGCGAAGACCCTTCGTGTGCCTGGGGGCCGGCTAGCCCCCGAGCCCGCTCCGCTTCCAGGAGCGTCTCAGTCCTTGCCGCCGCCGACGCCCTCGGGCTTGACCACGACCGCCACCCGGTCGTCGCTGGAGACCGGGGTCCCCCCGGGGGTCTTGTTCACCGTCCCGACCAGCGCGGCCTGGTCGCTCAGCCCGACCACCGCGCCGATCCGGCCGAACCCGCCGTCGCCGTCCAGCATCGGCGCGGGCTCGCCGGAGAACGAGCCGTCCTGGTTGGTCGGCAGCACCAGCAGGCCGTTCTTGTTCGACAGGCCCACCCACACCGAGTCGGCCGCCGCCGCGCAGCCCGCCAGGCCCGGCCGGTCCGGCCAGGTCCACGCGGGCGTGCCGAGCGCCTTGCCCGCCTCCAGCCGGTGCAGCGCGTCCGCGCCCGCGCCGACGTCGGTCAGCCACGTCCGCGCGCCGTCCGGCGACACGCACAGCCCGGTCGGCGCGGACAGCCCGCTCGCGAACACCCGCGACGACGCCGTCGGGTTGCCCCGCGCCGGCCCGCCCGAGCTGTCGATCCGCAGCACCTTGCCCGCCAGCGAGTTCGGGTCGGCCGCCAGCGCCCGGTTCCCGGCGTCACCGGTGGCCACCAGCAGCGCGCCGCTCGCGTCGTGCGCCAGCGCGCCCCGGTTGCCGGAAGCGCCCTTCGGGATGCCGGTCAGCACCGGCTTGGGCACGTCGCCCGGCGCGATGCGCAGCACCCGGTTGTCCGTCGCGGTCGTCACGTACGCGTAGACCAGCTGGTCCTCGGCGTAGGTGGGGGAGGGCAGCACGGCGGTCAGCCCGCCGTCCGCCGACGCGTCCACCTCGAACCTGGCCACCTGCACGGCCTCGGCGTCCTTGGCCACCCGCACCAGCCGCCCGGTGGTGCGCTCGGAGGCCAGCGCCGTCACCGAGCCGGTCGACTGGTCGACCGCGATCGGCGCGACCCCGGACACCCGGTCCAGGCACGTGCCGATGACCGCCGGGTTGAAGTCCTGGCAGCCCTGGGGCGGCGGCACCGACGACGGCGCCTGCCCGCCCTGTCCGGGGCTCTGCGGCAGCTCGCCCGGCAGCTCCGGCGTCGGCCCCGCCTGGGGGGTCAGCTGGACCTGCGAGCTCCAGCCCGCCGGGGTGGGTTGCTCGGGGAAGCTGGCGCAGCCGACGGCCAGCAGGCCGACGGCGGAGCCTGCCAGCACCGCTCTCAGACGTGACGCCACGGTGACCCAGGTTAGGCGGGGGGCCGTGAACGCGGGGTGAGCGGCCTGCCCGCCCACACCATCGCCCGCTCCACCGCGTCGACCCTGCGCAGCAGCAGCGCCAGCTCGGCGACCAGCTCGTCCCGGTGCGCCAGCGGGAGCAGGAAGTGCGTGGTGGGCAGCACCCGGCACCTCGCCTGGGGCAGTCGGGCGACCGGGCCCAGCAGGCTGTTCGGGGCGGCCAGCCCGTCGTACCTGCCCACGACGGCGGTTGTGGGACACGTCACAGTCGACAGGTCCTGGGGCGGGGTCTCGGCCAGCGCGAGCGCCAGCTCGGCGAACCAGGCCCAGTCGGTGCGCAGCAGCGGGCCCAGCACGCGGGCCGCCCACAGGTCCACCTCCGGCACCGGCACCCGGCCCAGCACCGCGCCCAGCAGCGGCCCCACCCGGCGCAGCGCCCGCACCCCGCCGCGCGCCAGCTCCCGCCGCGCCCGCTCCGGCAGCACCCGGTCCAGCCCCAGCCGGTCCAGCGGGAGCAGGTGCGCGCCCAGCACCGCGCCGAGCACGTCACCGGGCGGACCGGCCACCAGCAGCAGCCCCGACACCCGGTCCGGGTGCCGCAGCGCCAGCTCCACCGCGACCGTCACCCCGAACGACCACCCCAGCGCCGGGCACCGCTCCACGCCCGCCGCGTCCAGCACCCGCAGCGCGTCGGACACGTGGTCCGCCAGCCGCACCCGCGCCGGGTCGTCCGGCCGGGACGAGCCGAGCGTGCCCCGGTAGTGCCAGCCGAGCAGGTGCGCGGGGAACGGCGGCCACGCCGCCTCCGGGATGCCCAGGCCCGCGCACAGCAGCACGTCCGGCCCGCCCCGGTCCACCCGCCAGGTCCGCAGCCGGGCGCCGTCCTCGGCCACGACCTCCCGCACGCCGGACAGTGTGCCCCGGACCGCGCGGACCTGCCGGTAGCGTGCGGGCGTGACGCTCACCGTGCTGGTACCAGACGACCTCGGAGTGACCGCCCTGTCCGGTGTGGACGGTGTCCGCGCGCTCCGCTACGAACCGGGGAAGCCCCTCCCCGAGGGCGCGGAGGCCGCCGAGGTGCTCGTCCCCCGCTTCCTCCAGGGCAGCGACCCGCGCGAGGTGCTCGCCCAGCTGCCGAACCTCAGGCTCGTGCAGCTGCTGAGCGCGGGCGTCGAGCGGTTCCTCGGGCTCGTGCCGGACGGCGTGCTGCTGTCCACCTGCCGGGGCGCGCACGGCGGCAGCACCGCCGAGTGGGCCGTCGGCGCGCTGCTGTCGGTCTACCGCGACTTCCCGGTGTTCCAGCGCCTGGCCGACGCGGGCCGCTGGGAGCACCACGTCACCGAGACCCTCCAGGACAAGAAGGTGCTCGTGGTCGGCGCGGGCGACCTCGGCAGGCAGTTCCAGCGCAGGGTCGAGCCGTTCGACGCCACCACCACCCTGGTCGGCCGCACCGCCCGCGACGGCGTGCGCGCCATGTCCGAGCTGCCCGACCTGCTGCCGCACCACGACGCCGTGCTGCTGGTCGTGCCGCTGACCTCGGAGACCGACGGCATGGTCGACGCGGAGTTCCTGGCCCGGATGCCGGACGGGGCCGTGCTGGTCAACGCCGCGCGCGGCCGGGTCGTGGACACCGACGCGCTCGTCGCCGAGCTGCTCTCCGGGCGGCTGCGCGCCGCGCTCGACGTGACCGAGCCCGAGCCGCTGCCGCAGGGCCACCCGCTGTGGACCGCGCCCGGCCTGTTCCTCACCCCGCACGTGGCGGGCAGCTGCACCGGGCACACCGCGCGGGCCTACGCGGTGGTCAGGGCCGAGGTCGAGCGGTTCGCCAGGGGCGAGCGGCCAGCCAATGTGGTGAACGGCGAGTACTGAGCCGGACAACCGCACCGAACGTGCGACCGGAGTCCGTCCGGGCGGACTGAGGTGGGGGACGGTCGTCACCGCGCAGTCGGGGCGACGATCGTCTCCCGACGAAACGGCTCACCCGCACGGGGGAGGGATTATCGGCGGGCAATTACCGTTCGAATCGATCTAGTAGCTCTCCGCAATTGGTCGAGATTTGCTCCGCGCCGATTCGGGCCATGGTTTCGGGGTCCGGCTCGGACATATCCGATCCAAGGAGAAGCCAGAGATGAACAAGATCGCCCGATTCGCTGTCGCCGCCGCTGCGGGCAGTGTCCTCGCGCTGTCCTCGGCAGGTCTGGCCCAGGCGGAGACCGCGCCTGCCGAGGTCTCCGGCCAGACCCAGTCCACGGTGCAGCAGATCGACGGCCAGGCCGCGGCGCTCGTCCGCGCCGCCCAGGCCAGCGACCTGGCAGCCCTTCAGTCGACCAACGACCAGTTGCGCAGCTCGCTCGCGCAGCTCAACGACCCCTCGATGGCGGCCCACGCCGACGCGGCGGAAGCCGCCAGCGCCGAGTTGCAGCGCATCCTTCCCGGCCTGCCCAGCCTCCCCGGTCTCGGGGGCGTCACCGGCGCCGTGCCGGGCCTGGGCGGTCTCGGCTCCCTCACCGGCGTCGTGTCCCAGCTGCTCGGCAGCCTCCAGGACCTGCTGGGCAACATCCTGCCGCTGACCGGCGGTGCGGGCCTCGGCGGCCTCACCGGCGCCCTGGGTGGTCTCACCGGCGGCTCCGGTGGCGGCGCGGGCGGCCTGCTGGGCGGCCTGCCGGTGGTCGGCGGCCTGACCGGCGGTCTCGGCGGCCTGACCGGCGGCCTGCCGCTGGTGGGTGGCCTGCTCGGTGGCGCCGGTGGCGGCGGCGGTCTGCCCGGCCTGGGCGCCGTGACCGGCCTGCTCGGTGGCCTGCCGCTGGTCGGCGGTCTGCTGGGCGGCCTTCGCCCCTGATCCCCGAACCTCTCGGTGATCTTTTCGTGATAAGCGTCGCAAACGGCGCCGCCGGCGACCCGGTCCGATTTTTGGGCCGGGCCGCCGGCATTTCTCCACCTCACAACTGCCAATTGGTCCGTTCGGCTCAAATGGTTGGGCCGTACGGACGCTCGCGGTCTTCCGGTGAACCTCCTACCGTGCGGTTCCGTGGCTAATCAAGGCGACCGCCGGGGAAGTTCCGGCGGCTACACCGACGACGGACTCCGCGCATCGGGCGCCACGGCCAGGGGGGCTCACCACTACGCCGACGAACCGGACCCGGAGCCCGCGCAGGGCAGGGGCACCAAACCACTGGTCACCGGTGGCACCGGCACCGGCTACTTCGACGGCGACGACCTGCCCCGGAACCGGTACGGGCGGGAGAACCGCCACGAGCCCGAGGACCGGTACGAGCCGGAGGACGACGTCCAGCCGCACCGGCCGGGCACCGGGACCGGGTTCACACCGGTGCCCGACCTGGACGAACCGGTGTCCCGCTTCGACGACGCCGTCGACCGCAGGCTGCCGCCCGCCTGGACCGCGAGCCACGACGTCGGCCTGCTCGCGCTGCGCCTGGGCCTGGGCCTGGTGTTCACCGGGCACGGCCTGCAGAAAGTGTTCGGCCTGTTCGACGGGCCGGGGCTCGACGCGTTCGGCAAGGTCCTGGCCAGCATCGGCTACCAGCAGTCCGGGCTCCTGGCCTGGGTGACCGGCCTGACCGAGCTGGTCGGCGGCGTGCTGCTGATCCTGGGCTTCGCCACGCCGCTGGCCGCCGCGGGCGTGCTCGGCGTCATGGCGAACGTGCTGCTGCTCAACTACACCAACGGCTTCTTCCTGCCCGACGGCGTCGAGTTCGAGGCCGCGCTGGCGGCGGCTGCGCTCGGCGTGCTGTTCGCCGGACCGGGCCGGGTCTCCCTGGACCACCGGCGCCCGTGGTTCCACCGCCCGCTGCTGGCGGCCTCGCTGTGCCTGCTGCTCGCGACGGGCCTGACCGCGCTCACCCACCTCGTGCTGCGCTGACGCGCGCCAGAGCGAAGAGGGGCCCGACCGGAGATCCGGTCGGGCCCCTCTTCGCGCAGCAGTGCGAAACCGCTCACCGCTGCGCCTCAGCACCTCGCCGAACCTCGACCGGTTCGGCTCCCGTCTGGTCCGCGCCCCTTCAACGGGTGGTGTTCCCGCAGGTCAGCGCGTCACCGGTTGACGTCGCGCACCGCGCCCCTCGACGCGTCCGTCGCCATCCGCGCGTACGCGCGCAGCGCCGCCGTCACCGGGCGCACCCGGTCCACCGGCTGCCACGGCCGCTCCGAGGTCTCCATCTTCGCCCGCCGGTCGGCCAGCACCGCCTCGTCGACCAGCAGCTCCAGCTTGCGCTCGTGCACGTCGATGACGATCCGGTCGCCGTCCTGCACCAGGCCGATCAGCCCGCCGCCCGCCGCCTCCGGCGAGACGTGGCCGATGGACAGGCCCGAGGTGCCGCCGGAGAACCGGCCGTCCGTGATCAGCGCGCACTTCTTGCCGAGGCCCGCGCCCTTGAGGAACGCGGTCGGGTGCAGCATCTCCTGCATCCCCGGACCGCCGGACGGGCCCTCGTAGCGGACCACGAGCACGTCACCGGCCTGGATCTCCTTGTTCAGGATCACCGAGACCGCCTGCTCCTGGGACTCGACCACGCGCGCCGGGCCCTCGAACCGCCACAGGTCCTCGTCGATGCCCGCCGACTTGATGACCGCGCCGGACTCGGCCAGGTTGCCGTGCAGGACGGCCAGCCCGCCGTCCTTGGTGTACGCGTGCTCGACGTCCCGGATGCACCCGCCCGCCGCGTCGGTGTCCAGCTTCGACCAGCGGTTGGAGGTGGAGAACGCCTGCGTGGTGCGCACCCCGCCGGGCGCGGCGTGGAACAGCTCCACCGCGCGCTCGGACGGCGACTCGGCCCTGACGTCCCACTCGCCGAGCCACTGCGCCATCGTGCGCGAGTGGACGGTGGTGACGTCCTCGTTGAGCAGCCCGGCCCGGTACAGCTCGCCCAGCAGCGCGGGGATGCCACCGGCCCGGTGCACGTCCTCCATGTGGTAGTCGGAGTTCGGCGAGACCTTCGCCAGGCACGGCACCCGGCGGCTGAGCGCGTTGATGTCGGACAGGTCGAACTCGACCTCGCCCTCCTGCGCGGCGGCCAGGATGTGCAGCACGGTGTTGGTCGAGCCGCCCATGGCCATGTCCAGCGCCATCGCGTTCTCGAACGCGGCGCGGTTCGCGATCGAGCGCGGCAGCACCGACTCGTCGTCCTCGCCGTAGTAGCGCTTGCACAGCTCCACCACGACCCGACCGGCCTCGGAGAACAGCTCGCGGCGCGCGGAGTGCGTGGCCAGCGTCGAGCCGTTGCCCGGCAGCGCCAGGCCCAGCGCCTCGGTGAGGCAGTTCATCGAGTTCGCGGTGAACATGCCCGAGCACGACCCGCAGGTCGGGCACGCCGAGCGCTCCACGACCGACAGGCCCTCGTCGTCCACCTCCGGCGACGCGGACGCGGAGATCGCGGTGATCAGGTCGGTCGGCGCGACGGCGACGCCGTCCACCACGACCGCCTTGCCCGCCTCCATCGGCCCGCCGGAGACGAACACGACCGGGATGTTCAGCCGCATCGCGGCGTTGAGCATCCCCGGCGTGATCTTGTCGCAGTTGGAGATGCAGACGATCGCGTCGGCCTGGTGCGCGTTCACCATGTACTCGACCGAGTCGGCGATGATCTCGCGCGAGGGCAGCGAGTAGAGCATCCCGCTGTGGCCCATCGCGATCCCGTCGTCCACCGCGATGGTGTGGAACTCGCGCGGCACCCCGCCCGCCTCGCGGATCGCCTCGGCGACGATGTCGCCGAGGTCGCGCAGGTGCACGTGACCGGGCACGAACTGCGTGTACGAGTTGGCGATCGCCACGATCGGCTTGCCGAAGTCCGAGTCGGTCATGCCGGTGGCGCGCCACAGCGCGCGGGCGCCTGCGGCGTTGCGGCCGTGGGTGGTGGTTCGGGAACGGAGCGGGGGCACAGCTCCTCCTGGGTTCCTGGCGTGGTCTGGTTTCGCGTCGGGCGCGAGGTGCGTCGGCGCGGCAGTCCGGTGCGGTCGTGGGCGCCGGGGCCGTGCGGGGAGCGGTGACCCCAGGCTACCCCTGCTTCAGCTCGCCCCGGACCAGCACGCCCGCCAGCAGCAGTGTGACGACGTGCACCACCGTGCACCACAGGCAGATCTTGCCGATGAGCAGGAACTCGGCGGCGACGAGGTAGACCACGAACAGCACGCCCACGCCGACCGCGCCCAGCCGCGCCCAGCGCAGCAGCGGCACGCGCCACGCCCAGGGCAGGCTGATCGCGGTCAGGAAGGCGAAGAACAGCGCGCCGAGGACGGCGACCGGGACGCCGAGCAGCTCCGACTGCTCGCTGCTGGTGACCGTGCCGCAGTCGACCAGGGAGTTCTCGGAGCAGACCAGCAGCTCCTGCTGGAAGTGGGTGATGGTCAGGTAGACCGAGGTCGCCAGCCCGAGCAGCGACAGGATCAGGAAGGCCAGACGGGACTTCTGGGTCACCGGGCCGACTCTACGTAAGCGGGCGGCCCCGGTCGGGAGGACGGGGCGGGCGGCTGCGGAATCGGGGACTCGGGCCCTCGGGAGGTGCGACCGGGGTCCCGCGCGGTGGGGGACCCCGGACCCTGGCGCGCCGGGTCAGACCTCGTCGGCGGGCTTCGCGACCGGCTTCGCGGGGGACTGCCCGGTGGACTGCCCGGTGGACTGCTCAGTGGACTGCTCAGTGGACTGCCCAGCGTCGGCCGTGTCCTTCTTCACCTGCTCGGGCGACACCTGATCGGTGGGCTCGGTCGTCTCGGTGGGCTCGGTGCTCTCCGCGGCCTCGACCGCCTCAGCTTCAGCCTCGGCCTCGGCCTCGGCCCGAGCCTCCTCGGCCTCGGCCAGGGCCTTCGCGCGCGCCACCGGGTCGTCCACCCGGCCGCCGCTCACGGCGGCCAGCGCGGGCAGGTGCGCGAGCTTCACGGCGGGCAGCTCCACCAGCTCGTCGTCCGCGACGACGGCCGAGAGCCCGCCCTTCTCGCCGACCTTCAGCGACCTGACCTCGTCCCACGCGACGACCCGCCCGCCGAACGCGGTCCTGGTCACCAGCCGCTCGGGGGTCGCCGTGGTCCGGGTGCGCGCCACCCACCACGCGAAGCCCAGGGGCAGCAGGTACAGGACCGACAGGACCGGCTCGGCCAGCGCCATCGGGGTCACGCAGATCGCGGTCAGCCCGGAGGCGAGCAGGGCGGTGGCGGGGACGCGGAACACGAGCTTGGGCACGTCCGCGATGGTCGCACCCCACCTCACGGGCGGTGACGCCACCCCAGGGGCGGTCACCCGATGCGTCCACGATCCGGGAGTGCTGTCCCGCACAGTTGACGCTGCCCGAGTTCCACGGTTAACGTCAGGGCCATGCAGCGCAACCTCGTTCTCGTACTTCGCAGGCGCGTCGACGCCTGAGCGGAACAGCTTGCGTCGACGCGCGACCCTCGTACGACCCGACAGATCCGGGTTGGCGGGGGTTTTTTCGTGCCCGGACCGTGCTCCTCACCTTGACCCAGAGGCAGACAGATGACCAGCGCAACCTCGCGACCGGCCCCCGGTGAGCCGCTGTCGCCCCGCCCTGGACCCCGGCCCAAGCCGGCGCCCCCGAGCGGCGCGCCCGTCCGCGTGACGGGCGCCCAGTCCCTCGTCCGCTCCCTTGAGGCGGTCGGCTGCGAGATCGTGTTCGGCATCCCCGGCGGCACCATCCTCCCCGCGTACGACCCGCTCCTGGACTCCACCAAGGTCCGCCACGTCCTGGTGCGCCACGAGCAGGGCGCGGGCCACGCCGCCACCGGCTACGCCCAGGCCACCGGCCGCGTCGGCGTCTGCATGGCCACCTCCGGTCCCGGCGCGACGAACCTGGTGACGCCGCTGGCCGACGCCAACATGGACTCGGTCCCGGTCGTCGCCATCACCGGCCAGCAGTCCCGCCCGCTCATCGGCACCGACGCGTTCCAGGAAGCCGACATCTGCGGCATCACGATGCCGATCACCAAGCACAACTTCCTGGTCACCGACCCGGCGGACATCCCGAGGGCGATCGCCGAGGCGTTCCACATCGCCGCCACCGGCCGCCCCGGCCCGGTCCTGGTGGACATCCCCAAGGACGTCCTGCAGGAGACCACCTCCTTCTCCTGGCCGCCGGAGCTGCGGCTGCCCGGCTACCGGCCGACCACCCGCCCGCACGGCAAGCAGGTCCGCGAGGCCGCGAAGCTCGTCGCCGCCGCCCGCCGCCCGGTGCTGTACGTCGGCGGCGGCGTCATCAAGGCCGAGGCCTCCGCCGAGCTGCTGCGCCTGGCCGAGGAGAACGACATCCCGGTCGTCACCACCCTGATGGCGCGCGGCGCGTTCCCCGACTCGCACCGCCAGCACCTGGGGATGCCGGGGATGCACGGCACGGTCTCCGCCGTCGCCGCGATGCAGAAGGCCGACCTGCTGATCGCGCTCGGCGCGCGCTTCGACGACCGGGTCACCGGCCAGCTGGAGTCCTTCGCGCCCGAGGCGCAGGTCGTGCACGCCGACATCGACCCGGCCGAGATCTCGAAGAACCGCCGCGCGGACGTGCCGATCGTCGGCGACTGCAAGGAGATCATCACCGAGCTGATCGACGCCGTCGCCAACGAGAAGGCGCACGGGCACGCCGCCGACCTGACCCCGTGGTGGGAGCTGATCGACTCCTGGCGCGGCACGTTCCCGCTGGGCTACGACTGGCCGGACGACGGCACGCTGTCCCCGCAGTACGTGATCGAGCGGATCGGCGCGCTGTCCCCGGACGCGGTCTACACGGCGGGCGTCGGCCAGCACCAGATGTGGGCGGCGCAGTTCGTCAAGTACGAGAGCCCGCGCACCTGGATCAACTCCGGCGGCCTCGGCACGATGGGCTACGCGGTCCCGGCGGCCATGGGCGCCAAGGCGGGCGTGCCCGACCGCACGGTCTGGGCGATCGACGGCGACGGCTGCTTCCAGATGACCAACCAGGAGCTGGCGACCTGCGCGATCGAGGGCATCCCGATCAAGGTCGCGGTCATCAACAACGGCAACCTGGGCATGGTCCGGCAGTGGCAGACGCTGTTCTACGGCGAGCGCTACTCCAACACCGACCTGGGCACCCACAAGCACCGCATCCCCGACTTCAAGCTGCTCGCCGAGGCCATGGGCTGCGCGGGCCTGCGCGCCGAGTCGCGCGAGGAGGTCGACGCGGTCATCAAGCAGGCCCTGGAGATCAACGACCGGCCGGTCGTCATCGACTTCACCGTCGGCAAGGACGCCCAGGTGTGGCCGATGGTCGCCGCGGGCACCGGCAACAGCGAGATCATGGCCGCCCGAGGCATCCGCCCGCTGTTCGAGGAAGACGATGTCTGACCGCGCGCACCGCGCCGCGACGGGGCGCAACCACGAGGACGGCAACCGATGACCAAGCACACCCTCAGCGTCCTCGTCGAGGACAAGCCCGGCGTCCTGGCCAGGGTCGCGGGGCTGTTCTCCCGGCGCGGCTTCAACATCGAGTCGCTCGCGGTGGGCCGCACCGAGCACCCGGACATCTCCCGGATGACGATCGTGGTCGCCGTGGAGGAGCTGCCGCTGGAGCAGGTCACCAAGCAGCTCAACAAGCTCGTCAACGTCATCAAGATCGTCGAGCTGGAGACGGCCGCCTCGGTGCAGCGCCAGCTCCTGCTCGTCAAGGTCCGCGCTGACGCCACCGTGCGCAGCCAGGTCCTCGAGACGGTCCAGCTGTTCCGCGCCAAGGTCGTCGACGTCTCCCCGGAGGCGGTCACGGTCGAGGCGACCGGCACGTCGGAGAAGCTCGACGCGCTGCTCAGGATGCTGGAGCCCTACGGGCTGCGCGAGATCGTGCAGTCCGGCATGGTCGCCATCGGCCGTGGCGCCCGTTCCATCACCGCGACCGCGGTGCGCTGAGCCCTTTTCCCGCAGGACCGCTGAGTTTTCCGCAGAACCACGGAAGGAAGTACCCACCAGTGAGCGTCGAGATCTTCTACGACGACGATGCCGACCTGAGCGTCATCCAGGGGCGCAAGGTCGCGGTCATCGGCTACGGCAGCCAGGGCCACGCCCACGCGCTGAGCCTGCGCGACTCCGGCGTCGACGTCCGGATCGGCCTCCCCGAGGGCTCCAAGTCCCGCGCCAAGGCCGAGGAGCAGGGCCTCAAGGTCGGCACGCCCGCCGAGGTCGCCGCCGAGGCGGACCTGATCATGATCCTGGCGCCGGACACCGCTCAGCGGCACATCTACGCCAACGACATCGCGCCGAACCTGAAGGACGGCGACGCGCTGTTCTTCGGCCACGGCTTCAACATCCGCTACGGCCTGATCCAGGCGCCGTCCAACGTGGACGTCGCGATGGTCGCCCCCAAGGGCCCCGGCCACCTCGTGCGCCGCCAGTTCGTCGACGGCAAGGGCGTCCCGGCGCTCATCGCGGTCGAGCAGGACGCGTCGGGCACCGCGCAGGCGCTCGCCCTGTCCTACGCCAAGGGCATCGGCGGCACCCGCGCGGGCGTCATCAAGACGACGTTCAAGGAGGAGACCGAGACCGACCTGTTCGGCGAGCAGGCGGTCCTGTGCGGCGGCGCCTCGGCGCTGGTGCAGGCGGGCTTCGAGGTGCTGACCGAGGCCGGGTACGCCCCCGAGGTCGCGTACTTCGAGTGCCTGCACGAGCTGAAGCTGATCGTCGACCTCATGTACGAGGGCGGCATCGCGCGGATGCGCTACTCGATCTCCGACACCGCCGAGTACGGCGACCTCACCCGCGGCCCGCGCGTCATCACGCCCGCGGTCAAGGAGGAGATGCGCAAGGTCCTGACCGAGATCCAGGACGGCACCTTCGCGAAGGAGTGGGTCGAGGAGGACGACAAGGGCCGAGGCAACTACAAGAAGTTGCAGCAGGACGGCGAAGTTCACCCGATCGAGGAGGTCGGCAAGAAGCTGCGCGGCCTGATGTCGTGGGTGGACCGGCCGCTGACCGACACGGTCTGACGTTCTGGCGAAACCCCTGATCAGCCGCACGGCGCGCGGCCGGTCGGGGGTCCGCGAGGACGGCGGGGGCGCGGCTGGTCGGTGGGCCGCGCCCTCCGGTATACCTTGGCGCATGAGCGAGAGCGCCCCGATCTACGACGACAAGGCCCACGTCCGGGGCAACCTGGACCTGTCGGCCGCGCAGTGGCTGCGCAGCGACGAGGGCGCCGAGCAGGAGGCCGAGCACGTCGAGATCGCGTTCGTCGAGCACACCGACGGCGTGACCTACACGGCGATGCGCAACTCCGCCGAACCCGACGGCACGGTGCTGGTCTTCACGCCCGCCGAGTGGGAGGCGTTCATCCTCGGAGTCAAGGACGGCGAGTTCGACGAGCCGTGGTGACGGCCCGTGGTGACGGGGCTCGGTGACGGGGCCCGGTGACGGGAGGGCGGTGGTCCGCCGCCGGCGCCGCGCCGCCGGCGCCGCGCCGGTGACGCCGCGCCGGTGACGCCGCGCGACCGACCCCGCCCGCGCCCCGGTGACGCACCGTCCCCGAAGCGCCCCGCCGCCCCGCCCCGCGCGCCCTCCAGCGCCTCCCCGCGTCCCGCCGGTCGGCCCGCCCGGCCCCGGTGATCATCCGGTGTTCCGCTTGCGCGGCTTGTGATTCCCAACCCGTGGGCAGTTCACACCGCGTTTTCCCGCCGCGACGCCCGCGCAGCCGCCCAGAGCGGGCCAAACCAGGCAAACCCGCTGGTGGCGGGGAGAACCCGCCTCAGGTGGTCCGGTCGCACGGGACTATCCTCGTTAACAACCCGGACACATCGCCGTGGCCGGTCGGCGCGGGTTCGCGGCCTGCTTTCGACCCGCCCGCGCTCCCGAATCCACCAGACACCGCTGGGAGCACCGCCCGTGAGCAACACGAGCCGACCCGTCGTCCTGATCGCCGAGAAGCTGGCACCCTCCGTGCTCGACGTCTTCGGCGAGGACATCGAGGTGCGCCACGTCGACGGCACCGACCGACCCGCGCTGCTCTCCGCCGTCGCGGACGCGGACGCGCTCCTCGTGCGGTCCGCCACGAAGGTCGACGCCGAGGTGTTCGCGGCGACCTCGAAGCTGAAGGTGGTCGCCCGCGCGGGCGTCGGCCTGGACAACGTCGAGGTGCCCGCCGCGACCGAGCGCGGTGTCATGGTGGTCAACGCGCCCACCAGCAACATCGTCTCCGCCGCCGAGCACGCCGTCGCGCTGCTGCTGTCGGTGGCCAGGCAGATCCCGGCCGCCCACGCCACCCTCGCGGGCGGCGCGTGGAAGCGCAGCTCCTTCAACGGCGTCGAGCTCAACGGCAAGACCGTCGGCGTGGTGGGCCTGGGCAAGATCGGGCAGCTGTTCGCGGCCCGGCTCGCGGCCTTCGGCACCTCCATCATCGCGTACGACCCCTACGTGGCCGCCGCCCGCGCCGCCCAGCTCGGCATCGAGCTGGTGTCGCTGGAGGAGCTGCTGGAGCGGGCCGACGCCATCTCCATCCACCTGCCCAAGACCCCCGAGACCAAGGGCCTGATCGGCGCCGAGCAGCTGGCCAAGACCAAGCGCGGCGTCATCGTCGTCAACGCCGCGCGCGGCGGCCTGATCGACGAGGACGCGCTCGCCGAGGCCGTGCAGAGCGGCCAGGTCGGCGGCGCGGGCATCGACGTGTTCGCCACCGAGCCCACCACCGCCAGCCCGCTCTTCGGGCTCCCGAACGTCGTCGTCACCCCGCACCTGGGCGCCTCCACCAGCGAGGCGCAGGACCGCGCGGGCACGGACGTGGCCAAGTCGGTGCTGCTCGCCCTCGCGGGCGACTTCGTGCCGGACGCGGTCAACGTGCAGGGCGGCGGCGTGGTCGGCGAGGAGGTCCGGCCGTACCTGCCGCTCGTGCAGAAGCTCGGCACGGTCGTCGCGGCGCTCAGCGCCAAGGCGCCCACCTCGGTCACCCTGGAGGTGCGGGGCGAGCTGTCCAACGAGGACGTGAGCGTGCTGCCGCTGGCCGCGCTGCGCGGGGTGTTCTCCAGCGTGGTCGAGGAGCAGGTGACGTTCGTGAACGCGCCCGCGCTCGCCGCCTCGCTCGGCGTGTCGGTCGACGTGGTCAAGGAGCCCTCCAGCGCCAACCACCGCAGCCTGGTGACCGTGCGGGCGGTGCAGGCCGACGGCTCGGTGCTGACCGTGTCCGGCACGCTGACCGGCCTCGACCAGGTCGAGAAGATCGTGGGCGTCAACGGCCGCAGCTTCGACCTGCGCGCCGAGGGCAACGTGCTGCTGCTGGAGTACTCGGACCGGCCCGGCGTCATGGGCACCGTCGGCACGCTCCTCGGCGAGGCCGGGGTGAACGTGGAGGCGGCGCAGATCAGCCAGCAGAAGGGCGGCTCCGAGGCCCTCATGCTGCTGCGCGTCGACCGCCCGGTCGACAGCAACGTGCTCGACCCGATCGGCGCGTCGGTCGGCGCGCGCACCATGCGCTCGGTCAACTTCGACTGATCCGGCGCGGGGCGCCCGAGCGCGGCCGATCGGCGGAGGCCGACCCGTCCGCGTGGCGCCCACCCCGTGGGACCCGAAGGCCGGACCGCTACGGCGGTCCGGCCTTCCGCACGTCCGGGGGAAAACCGAACGGGTGGCCGAACCGCCCGTTCACCGGCTTGATCCGTCTCATTTGACCGTTGCCGGGGAAAACCGTGAGTGCCACCACTCGCATGGAGTAATTGTCTGGCTACGTATACCGATTAGGTTCCCTCAACGAGGTTGACCCGGTGCCGTAGAGGGCGCGGCACCACGCGGGCAGTCCCTACTCGGTGCGCAGTCGGCCCACCCCGGCCCGCCGGTGGTGTCCCCCTCAGTGCTCCGCGCTGCCCGCCAAGGTCGTACCGGCCTCGGTAGGGGCAAGTCGTGAGTCGTTCCACCAACCGAGCCAGGAAGGCAGTGATCCCGGTCTTCGCCGCGGTCCTGCTCACCGGCTCCCTGTCCGGCGCGGCGCTGGCGGCGGAGGGTCCGCAGGCCACCACGCCGTCCGTGAAACCCGCCAAGGGCCTGGACGCCGCCAAGCTCCAGACCAAGGTCGCCGGTCGCCTGGCCTCGGCGAAGGGCGAGGTCACCGCGTTCGTCGAGCTGGAGGCCAAGCCCGCCGTCGACACCTTCACCGAGAAGACCGGCCAGGGCGCGAGCAAGCAGCAGGCCAAGGAGGCCGCCAAGGCCACCAAGGGCGAGACCACCAAGGTCACCGACCAGGTCGTCGGCGACCTGCGGGCCAAGGACTCCGGCACCAAGGAGCTGTTCCGCACCGCGAACGGCGTGCCCGGCGTGGTCGTCACCGCCGACGCCGCCAAGGTGCGCGAGCTGGCGTCCCGGTCGGACGTGAAGTCCATCCGCACCGTGGTGCCCAAGACCCGCACCAACTCCAGCGCCGTGCAGCTGACCAACACGGCCAAGGCGTGGCAGCAGTACGGCAAGCTCGGCGACGGCACCCGCGTCGGCATCATCGACACCGGCATCGACTACACGCACGCCGCGTTCGCCGGTCCCGGCACGCCCGAGGCGTACCAGGCGATCGACCCGACCGTCGTGGACCCCTCGTACTACCCGACCGCCAAGGTGGTCGGCGGCTACGACTTCGTCGGCGACGCCTACGACGGCGGCAGCGACGACCCCGCGCTGAGCACCCCGAAGCCCGACCCGAACCCCCTCGACTGCAACGACCACGGCACGCACGTGGCGGGCACGGCGGCGGGCTTCGGCGTCAACGCCGACGGCAGCACGTTCACCGGCGACTACACCACGCTCTCCGGCGAGCAGCTCGACGCCATGCGCATCGGCCCCGGCACCGCCCCGAAGGCGCTGCTGTACGCGCTGAAGGTCTTCGGCTGCGACGGCTCCACCAACGTCACCGCGCAGGCCCTCGACTGGTCGCTCGACCCCGACGGCGACGGCGACTTCACCGACCACCTCGACGTGGTCAACCTGTCCCTCGGCTCGGACTACGGCGCCCCGGACGACCCCGACAGCCTGTTCGTGCGCAAGCTCAACGCCGCGGGCGTGCTCACCGTGTTCTCGGCGGGCAACGGCGGCGACCTGTACGACATCGGCGGCTCGCCCGGCAGCACCCCCGAGGCGCTGACCGTGGCCAGCACCCGCGACGCGTTCGTGCTGCGCGACGCCGCCGAGGCCAACGGCGCCAAGCAGCCCGGCCAGTACAGCCAGAACTTCGACTACGCGGGCTACGACCAGACCAAGCCCGTGGTCGCGCTGACCGACCCGGCCAACCTGGACGGCTGCCAGCCGTTCAGCGCCGCCGACGCCGCCGCCGTGGCGGGCAAGTTCGTCTGGCTGGAGTGGGACGACGTCGACGCCACCCGCCGCTGCGGCTCCGGCGCGCGCGCCAACAACGCCACCGCCGCGGGCGCGGTGGGCGCGCTGTTCACCTCGGCGCTGGAGAACTTCAACGCGGGCATCGCGGGCAACGCCGCCATCCCGGTGTTCCAGTTCACCGGCACCGCCACCTCGGCGCTGCGCCCGGCCCTCGCGGCGGGCGCCCTGTCCGTGCGCCAGGCCGGTGAGCTGCGCACCTCGCTGCCCACCTACGACCAGAAGATCGCCGACACCCCGTCCGCGTTCACCTCGCGCGGCGTGCGCGGACCGGTCGTGAAGCCGGACGTGGCCGCCCCCGGCGACACCATCGCCTCGGCGCTGGTCGGCTCCGGCAACGGCACCCTGGTGATCAGCGGCACCTCCATGGCCGCCCCGCACACCACCGGCATCGCCGCCCTCGTCCGCCAGGCCCACCCGGACTGGACCACCGAGGAGGTCAAGGCCGCGGTCATGAACTCCGCGGGCTCGGACGTGAAGGAGAACGGCAGGACCTTCGCCCCCAACCGGGTCGGCGCGGGCCGCATCGACGCCAAGGCCGCGCTGGACAACCAGGTCCTGGCCTACGTGCAGGACGACCCCGGCGCGGTGTCCGCGTCGTTCGGGCCGGTCGAGGTCACCGGCAAGACCGCGCTGACCAAGACCATCAAGGTGGTCAACAAGTCCTCGAAGGCCGTCGAGTACTCGGTGGGCTACGAGGCCGTCACCAGCATCCCCGGCGTGCGCTACGAGCTGTCCGAGCAGACCGTGAGGCTCAGCCCGCGCGGCATCGCCAGGGTCAAGGTCACCCTGAAGGTCGACGACCCGAAGGCGCTGGCCAAGACCGTCGACCCGACGGTCGAGCCGCTGCACCTGGACGTGCCGCGCCAGTTCCTGGCCGACGCGTCGGGCCGCGTGGTGCTCTCGCCCAAGAGCGGCGCGACCGTGCCGCTGCGGGTGCCGGTGTACTCCGCGCCCAAGCCCGCCTCGGACATCTCGGTGCCCGGCAGCGTGAAGCTCGGCAAGAACGCCACGCAGACCGTGCTGAACCTGACGGGCCGGGGCGTTGACCAGAAGGGCTTCCGGTCGCTGGTGAGCGTCCTGGAGCTCCAGGCGACCTCGCCCAGGCTCCCGGAGTGCCGCCGCAACGTCACCTCGGGCTGCACGCTCAACCAGACCGCCAAGGGCGCGGACCTGCGGCACGTCGGCGTCACGTCGACCGCCCCGCTGGCCAAGCTCCAGGGCAACCCCGAGGAGGCGTTGCTCGCGTTCGGCGTCTCGACCTGGGACAACTGGTACAACCTCGGGTCGAACACCATCTTCTACATCGACGTCGACGTGAACGGCGACGGCAACCCGGACTTCGAGACCTACACGACCAAGCTCACCGACACCGACCTGCTGGTCGCGGTCACCGTGGACCTGGCCACCGGCGAGACCGTCGACATCCAGCCGGTCAACGCCCAGTTCGGTGATGTTGACACGAACGTGTTCGACACCAACGTGGTGGTGCTGCCGGTGCTGCTCTCCGCGCTGGGCATCGACCCGTCCGGGGACACCGCGAAGATCACCTACACGGTCAACAGCACCGGGTTCTACCTCGCGCCCGGCGCGTCCGACGACCGCATCGACTCGATCGACGGCGCGCTGTCGTTCGACGCCCTCAAGCCCGGCCTGTGGGTGCAGGGCGGCGGGGACGCGGCGCTGTCGTACCAGGCCAAGCCCGGTACGGCGCTCGTGGTCAACCGCGAGCCCGGCACGGCGTCGGACAGCCTGATGGTGGTCAACCACCACAACGCGTCCGGGGACCGGGTCGACGTCGTGAAGGTCAAGGGCGGCAGCGACCGCCCGGCGGTCTGACCCGTTCGCAAGGAGCGTCAACTGGCGCGATAAGCGCTGGTCGAAACGATTCAGATAGGGGTGCTCTGGCCGGTCGGGGAGACTCTCCCCCGACCGGCCAGAGCCGTTTTACGTCTTTCAGGTGACATCTGAACGGGGGTGTTGAACCGTTCGGGTGTCCCGCAGTCCGGGAGAGTTACCCCCAACGGCGTGTTCCAGGTGCGGTGCGGACGCATCGGGCCGGTAGCCTTTCGCAATGAAAACTAGTCCCGTGAATTGGGACTGATACCTGGGAGGTGTGTTAATGCGGCTCGCAGTGATCCCGGGGGACGGGATCGGGCCCGAGGTCGTCGCCGAGGCACTGAAGGTGCTGGGTGAGGTCGTTCCGGCGGCCGAGATCACCCGTTACGACCTCGGTGCGGCGCGCTGGCACGCCACAGGTGAGTTGTTGCCGGAGTCCGTGCTGGGGGAGCTGCGCCAGCACGACGCGATCCTGCTCGGCGCCGTCGGCGACCCGTCGGTGCCCAGCGGCATCCTGGAGCGCGGCCTGCTGCTGCGCCTCCGGTTCGAGCTCGACCACCACGTCAACCTGCGCCCGGCGCGGTTGTACCCCGGCGTCCGCAGCCCCATCGCGGACCCGCCGGAGATCGACATGGTGGTCGTCCGCGAGGGCACCGAGGGCCTGTACGCGGGCAACGGCGGCCTGCTGCGCAAGGACACCCCGCACGAGATCGCCACCGAGGTGTCCATCAACACCTCGTTCGGCGTCGAGCGGGTCGTCCGGGACGCCTTCGCGCGCGCCGCGAACCGGCCCCGCAAGCACCTGACCCTGGTGCACAAGACGAACGTCCTCACCCACGCGGGCTCCCTGTGGTCCAGGGTGGTCGAGGAGGTCTCGCTCCAGCACCCCGACGTCACCGTCGCCTACCAGCACGTGGACGCCGCGACGATCCACCTGGTCACCGACCCCGGCCGCTACGACGTGATCGTCACCGACAACCTGTTCGGCGACATCCTCACCGACCTGGCGGCGGCGGTGACCGGCGGCATCGGGCTGGCCGCGTCCGGCAACCTGGACGTGACCAGGCGCAACCCGAGCATGTTCGAGCCGGTGCACGGCAGCGCGCCGGACATCGCGGGCCAGGGCGTGGCCGACCCGACCGCCGCGGTGCTGTCCGTGGCGCTCATGCTCGACCACCTCGGCGAGCACGAGTCGGCCCGCCGCATCGAGGCGTCGGTGGCGTTCGACCTGGCCACCCGCGACCACGCGTCGCCGGGCGCGACCTACGCGATCGGCGACCGGCTCGCCGCGCTGGTGTCGTCCAACGTGCGCACCGGCTGACACCGGGGCCGCGCTTCGCGGCCAAGGCGCAAGTGCGGGAAGGGCCACCGAGAGCTTTCGGTGGCCCTTCCCGCGTTCCGGGGACGCGGGGGCGTTCCGGGCCGGGAAATGACGCGCCGAGGCAGGCGTCCGGTGCGTCGGGAAAACCGCCTGGCGGCCGTCGGGGCGCGCTGCCGGGGCGCCGGGAAAACCGCCTGCCCGCCGCCGGGCCGTGCGTCCGGAGCGCTGGGAAAACCGCCGGGCCGTGCGCTCGGGGCCGCCGGGAAAACCGCCGTGCCGTGTTGTCGCAGCCCCGCCGCCCGCGCTGCCGCGGCCCTCCTGCCCGTCCACCCCACCGCCCGTCCGGGTGACCGACCCCGCACCTGTCACCCGCCCCCGACCTGCGAACGGGCGATCGCGTAACCCACCTGGTGGGAAACTCCGCCCGGAGCTTGGTACACCCCCGCGGCCTGTGGCACCATGCGGGCATGGCTGTCCACGTCGCCGTGATTATCGAGCAGCGCGCCGGTTGAGTGCCCCGAGCACCCGCCACCGGCGCGCAGACCTCTCGCATCCCAGCGGGGGGTCTTTTTGTTTTCTCGACAAACCCGACCAAGCCCGCCCGCAGGAGAACACACCGTGACCACGCTCGGCGATAGCTTCCACGTCTACGACACCACCCTCCGGGACGGCGCACAGCGCGAGGGCATCACCTACTCCGTCACCGACAAGCTCCAGGTGGCGCGCCTGCTGGACGGGCTGGGCGTCGGCTTCATCGAGGGCGGCTGGCCGGGCGCGATGCCCAAGGACACCGAGTTCTTCGCCCGCGCGGCCTCCGGAGAGCTGGAGCTGTCCAGCGCGAAGCTGGTCGCGTTCGGCGCCACCCGCAAGGCGGGCGTGAAGGTCCAGGACGACCCGCAGGTGCGCGCCCTGCTCGACTCGCAGGCCCCCGTCGTCACCCTGGTGGCCAAGTCGGACCTGCGGCACGTGGAGCGCGCCCTGCGCACCGACGCCACCGAGAACCTCGCCATGGTCCACGACACCGTCAAGCACCTGGTGGACAACGGCCGCCGGGTGTTCCTGGACGCCGAGCACTTCTTCGACGGCTTCGCGCACGACCCGGACACCGCGCTGCGCGTGCTGGAGGCGGGCGTCACCGGCGGGGCCGACGTGGTGGTGCTGTGCGACACCAACGGCGGCCAGCTGCCGCTCGGCCTGGCCGAGGTGGTCGCGGACGTCATCGCCCGCACCGGCTTCCGGGTCGGCATCCACTGCCAGGACGACACGTCCTGCGCCGTGGCGAACACCCTCGCGGCCGTGCAGGCGGGCGCGACGCACGTCCAGTGCACCGCGAACGGGTACGGCGAGCGGGCGGGCAACGCCGACCTGTTCGCCGTGGTCGGCAACCTGGTCACCAAGCTGGGGATGCCGGTCCTGCCGGAGGGGGCCGTGGGGGAGCTCACCCGCGTCTCGCACGCCCTCGCCGAGATCGCCAACATCGCACCCGACACCCACCAGGCCTACGTCGGGTCGTCGGCCTTCGCCCACAAGGCGGGCCTGCACGCGAGCGCGATCAAGGTCGACCCCCTGCTGTACAACCACATCGACCCGGAGGTGGTCGGCAACGGCATGAAGATCCTGGTCACCGAGATGGCCGGGCGGGCGAGCCTGGAGCTGAAGGGGCGGGAGCTGGGCGTGGACCTCGCGGCCAACCCCGAGGCCCTGACCAGCGCCGTCCGCAAGGTCAAGGAGCTGGAGGCGGGCGGCTGGTCGTTCGAGGCGGCCGACGCGTCGCTGGAGCTGCTGCTGCGCGACGAGCTGTCCGAACTGGACGCCCCGCCGTTCACCCTGGAGTCCTACCGCGTCGTGCTCGACCACCGCTCGGACGGGGAGATCGGGTCCGAGGCGACGGTGAAGGTGCACGTGGGCGGCGAGCGGGTGATCGCCACGGCGGAGGGCAACGGCCCGGTGCACGCGCTGGACGGGGCCCTGCGCAAGGCGCTGCTGCCGCACCTGTCCTGGTTGGACGCGGTGAAGCTCAACGACTACAAGGTCCGCATCCTGTCCGGTGACGGGCGGGACGCGGACGGCGCAGGCGGCACCGAGGCGGTGACGCGGGTGCTGGTGAACTCGACCGACGGCGAGCGCGAGTGGACCACGGTCGGGGTGCACGGCAACATCGTCGAGGCGAGCTGGCTGGCGCTGTGCGACGCGCTGGCGCACAAGGCCGTGCACGCGTCCGCGCTGGTCTGAGCCGTGGAACGGGGGCGGCGTCGACCAAGCCGCCCCCCTCCCGCCGCTACACCACCAGCCGCAGCCCGCTCCCGGCGAGCAGCGGCGCGATCGGCAGGAAGTACAGCGAGCACCCCGCGCCGCCGAGCACGTGCCCCACGGCGAGCGACCCGTCGACCACCGGGGCCCAGTTCCACGGCCCGCTCGCGCACACCCGCAGCTCGGACAGCCCGGTCACGGTCCCCTCGGCCCAGTTCACGGTCCGGTTCAGCGCCACCACCGGCCCGCACACCGTCCCGTTGACCTGGCTGAGCACGCACACCCGCTTGCCGATCCCCGCCGCCGTCGCGCCGGTGATCCGGGTCCCGGTGTGCCGCACCACGGGCACCCTGGTGACGGTCGCGCCCGGAACCTGCGTGGCCAGGACGAAGGCGCGGCTCACCCCGGTGATCCGGGCGATCGTCTCGCCGCCCGCGCCCAGAACCGCCACGCCGAGCGGGCTGACGCCGGCAGCCCTCGGCACGCAGTCCGGCGGCAGCAGCAGGTGGTCCTCGACGGTGAAGCCGTTGACGCACTGCTCGTTCGAGGCCAGCCGGACGACCGTGCCGATCTGCAGCGTGGTCGCCGCAGCGGCCGGGCTCGCCGTCAGCAGGAGCGCGACGACCGTCAGCAGGGCTAATCGGGCGGGGGAGCGGAGGCGTGGTCCGCGCAGGGGTTCCATGAGCCGACGCTAGGCGGGGCGGGCACCCGCGCCCACCGCCGGTTAGGGTGAACTCCGTGCGCATCGCCCGTATCGCCCAGCCAGACGGTCTCGCCTTCGCCGCCATCGAGGGGGAGGGCGACGACCTGGTCGCGGCTGAGATCGCCGACGAGCCGTTCGGCAAGCCGACCTTCACCGGTCGCCGCTGGCCGCTGGCCGACGTCCGCCTGCTGGCCCCGTTCCTCCCGCCCAAGATCGTCTGCGTCGGCCGCAACTACGCCGACCACGCCGCCGAGCTGGGCAACGAGGTCCCGGCCGAGCCGCTGATCTTCCTCAAGCCCAACACCGCCGTCGTCGGCCCGAACGCCGAGATCCGCCTCCCGGCCGCCTCCGAGCGCGTCGAGTTCGAGGGCGAGCTGGCCGTGGTCATCGGCGTCGGCGGCCGGGACATCCCGGTCGAGCGCGCCATGGGCTCGGTCCTCGGCTACACCATCGCCAACGACGTCACCGCCCGCGACATCCAGCGCTCCGAGGTGCAGTTCACCCGCGCCAAGAGCTACGACACGTTCTGCCCGCTGGGCCCGTGGGTGGAGACCGAGTTCGACCCCACCGACGTGGCGATCCGCACCGAGCTGGACGGCGAGGTGAAGCAGGACGGCCGCACCTCCCAGCTGGTGCACGACATCCCGGCGCTGATCTCGTTCATCTCCACGGTGATGACCCTGCGCCCGCTGGACGTCATCCTCACCGGCACCCCGGCGGGCGTCGGCCCGATGAGGCCCGGCCAGAGCGTCTCGGTGACCATCGACGGCCTCGGCACCCTCACCAACACCGCCGCCGCGCGCTGACCCCCTTTCACCAAGCGGAAAAGGGGAACGCCCCCGGTCCACTCCGGACCGGGGGCGTTCCCGTTCCCGAAGCCGCACCGGTGCGGTTCCGGCCATCCGCCCGTGCGACGGGACAACCCTTGTGGCGCAACGACTCCCGCCGCCACGTGCGAACCGCCCCCGGCGCGCGGCACCCGCCCGGCCGCACCGGGCTTCACCCGACCGCGCGGAAACCGCAGGCGCGCCTCACCGCGCGGGTGCGGGCGAGCGCCTCGCGAACCCCGGCGTCGGCTCCGGCCGCAGCCCGATCGACACCAGGTAGGCCGGAACCCCTTGCAGCACCGGGAACCGCTGCGCCACCCGCAGCGGGAGCGGCACCCGCGCGGGCCGCGCCGACGCCCCCGGCTCCCGCATCACCGCCCGCTGCATCACCCGCTGCGCCGCCTGCACCGCCGCCGTCGCGAAGAGCCGCCGCCTGCGCAACCGCGCCAGCACGTCCGGCGTCACCGCCCCGCGCAGCGCGGGCCCGGCCAGCAACCGCGCCGCCGCCACCGCGTCCTGGATCGCCAGGTTGATCCCCACCCCGCCCACCGGCGACATGGCGTGCGCGGCGTCCCCGACGCACAGCAGCCCGTCCCGGTGCCAGGTCCGCAGCCGGTTCTGCTCCACGGCCAGCAGCTTCACGTCGTCCAGCGACGCGATCTCCCCGACCCGGTCGGCCAGCGCGGGCGCCAGCGCCGCCACCCGCTCCCGGAACCGCCCGACCCCCTCGGTCCGCAGCCGCGCGTCCGCCCCCTTGCGGATCAGGAACGCGCACTGGAAGTAGCCCACGCGCGGGATCGCCACCAGCGCCTCGCCGCGCCCGAAGCGCCCCTGCACCTCGCCGAGGTCGTCCCCCTCGCGCACGGGCACCCGGAACCACCACACGTCCATGGGCGCGCCGAACGACCGCATCGCCAACCCGGCCTCCGCCCGCACGCGCGAGGTCCGCCCGTCCGCCGCCACGACCACGTCCGCGCCGAGCGAGGTCTCGCCCTCCGGCGTCCGGTAGCGCACCCCGGTGACCTTCGGGCCCTCGCGCAGCAGCCCCGTCACCTCGGCGTTCATCACCAGCTCGAACGTCGGCTCCCGCCGCCCGGCCCGCGCCAGCAGCTCCAGCAGGTCCCACTGCGGCACGAACGCGATCCGCTTGTGCCTGCCCGGAAGCCGCCGCATGTCGGCGATCGTCGCCGCCCCGCCGGGCAGCACCACCCGCATCCGCTCCACGTACCGGGGCGGGATCGCGTCGAACGCGGGCCCGAGCCCCAGGTCGTCGAGCAGCCCGAGCGTGGACGCGTGCACGGTGTCGCCGCGGAAGTCCCGCAGGAAGTCCCCGTGCTTCTCCAGCACGGTCACCCGCACGCCCGCCCTGGCGAGCAGCAGGCCCAGCACCATCCCGGCGGGGCCGCCGCCCGCGATGGCGATCGAGGTCCTGGTCATGACGCCACACCCCTTTTCAACACCAGTTGAATAAGCCCAGGATGCTCCCCGGCCGGAACCCGGTCAAGGGGGATACGCTCACCCGGTCATGAGCACCGCATCCGCACCCCAAGAGGTCCGCGTCCGCTTCTCGCCGTCGCCGACCGGCACGCCCCACGTTGGGCTCATCCGCACCGCTCTGTTCAACTGGGCCTACGCCCGGCACACCGGTGGCAAAGTCGTCTTCCGCATCGAGGACACCGACGCCGCGCGCGACTCCGAGGAGTCCTACCTCGCGCTGCTCGACGCGATGCGGTGGCTCGGCCTCGACTGGGACGAGGGTCCCGAGGTCGGCGGCCCGCACGAGCCGTACCGGCAGAGCCGGCGCCGCGAGATCTACGCCGACATCGCCCGCAGGCTCCTCGAGGCGGGCGAGCTCTACGAGTCCTTCACCACCCCCGACGAGGTCGAGGCCCGCCGCCGTGCCGCGGGGCAGGACCCGAAGCTCGGCTACGACGGCTTCGACCGCGACCTGACCGACGAGCAGAAGGCCGCCTACCGCGAGCAGGGCCGCGAGCCCGTGCTGCGCCTGCGGATGCCCGACGAGGACCTGTCCTGGACCGACCTCGTCCGGGGTGAGATCACCTTCAAGGCGGGCACCACGCCCGACCCCGTCCTGGTGCGCGCCAACGGCGACCCGCTGTACCCCTTCACCAACCCCGTCGACGACGCCCTCATGGGCATCACGCACGTCCTGCGCGGCGAGGACCTCCTCCCGTCCACCCCGCGCCAGATCGGGCTCTACCGCGCCCTCCAGCGCATCGGCGTCACCACGTTCACCCCGCTCTTCGGCCACATGCCCTACGTCATGGGCGAGGGCAACAAGAAGCTGTCCAAGCGCGACCCGCAGTCCAACCTGTTCCTGTACCGCGACCGCGGGTTCCTGCCCGAGGGCCTGCTGAACTACCTCGCGCTGCTCGGCTGGTCCATCGCGGACGACCGCGACATCTTCACCACGCAGGAGCTCGTCGCCGCCTTCGACATCGCGAAGGTCAGCGCCAACCCGGCCCGCTTCGACCTCAAGAAGGCCGAGGCGATCAACGCCACGCACCTGCGCGCGCTCCCCGTCGAGGAGTTCGTCAGCCGCTCGCTGCCGTACCTGGCGGCGGACGGCGTCCTCCCGGCCGAGCCCGCCGAGGCCGACCTGGCCGTGCTGCGCGGGGTCGCGCCGCTCGTGCAGGAGCGCCTCGTCGTGCTGTCCGAGGTCTCCGGCATGGTGCGCTTCCTCTTCACCGAGGACGACGTGTTCACGCCCGAGGAGGACGCGGCGGCCAAGGCGCTCGGCGCCGACGCCCAGCCGGTGCTGGAGGCCGCCATCGCCGCGCTGGAGGCGACGGCGGAGTGGAACGCCGCGAGCATCGAGGAAGCGCTCAAGGCGTCCCTTGTGGACGGTCTGGGACTTAAGCCCCGCAAGGCTTACGCCCCCGTGCGCGTCGGCGTCACCGGCCGCACCGTGTCCCCGCCGCTCTACGAGTCCATGGAGCTGCTCGGTCGTGATCGCTCGATCGGGCGATTGCGAAAGGCGCTCGGCGCAAGCTGATCGGGGCGACTGGGCGATTCGACAGGGCTTGATCGCGCAAGACGGCGCAGATATCACCTCACTGGTCGAATCGCCCAGGGGGCATACCCACCTAGCCTCTCAGGGTGACAACCACAGCCCCGACTCACACCCCTAGGAGAACCGGCGCGGTCCGCGCGGTGTGCCTGGACGTCGACGACACCCTCGTCGACTACAGCACCTCGTCCAGGGCGGCGCTGGCCTCGATGGTCGGCAGCGACGACACCTTCCCGCTGTGGCAGCGCATCACCGACGACCACTGCGCCCGGATGCTCACCGGCGAGTTCGAGTACTCGACCATGCGCAACATCAGGACACGGGCGTTCTTCGCCGCCCTCGGCGAGGAGCTCGACGAGCACGAGGCCACCCGGCGGGAACTGGGGCGGCAGGAGGCGCTGGCGGGAAGCTGGCGCCTCTACCCCGACGTCGTCCCCTGCCTCGACTGGCTCCGGGCCGCGGGACTCCCCCTCGCGGCCGTCAGCAACGCCTCAGGGCGGCACCAGCGGGACAAGATCGCCACGCTGGGCCTCGCCCAGTACTTCGACACCGTCCTCATCGCGGGCGAGGTCGGCGCGGCGAAACCGGACAGAGTGATCTTCGACACGGCCTGCGCGGGCCTGAACACCGCGCTGGCCGACACCGTCCACGTCGGCGACCGGCTGTACGCCGACGCCATCGGGGCGCGGGACGCGGGTATGCGCGGCGTCTGGCTCGACCGCAACGGCCAGGGCGACGGGAGTCTGCCCCACGGCGTGTCCGCCATCCACACTCTCGCTGAGCTGCCAGAACTGCTCGTCTGCGAGCTGGCGGGGACCCGTGTGTGAACCCCGATTTCCGTTCCGCCGGGTGTGTGGTCTAGTATTCATCTCGGCGGAACGGACAGCCCCTCCCGAGCAAGACCGGGGGGAAGCTGAAAGGGAAAGCCAATGGGGTATGGTGTAATTGGCAGCACGACTGATTCTGGTTCAGTTAGTCTAGGTTCGAGTCCTGGTACCCCAGCTGCGAGTGGCGAAAGCCGCGAGCATGGACGCAAGTCCACAGGATGCAGGTGAAAGTCCAGGCCCCGTCGTCTAGCGGCCTAGGACGCCGCCCTCTCAAGGCGGTAGCGTGGGTTCGAATCCCATCGGGGCTACGAGCGGTTGTCCGAGTTCGCTGGGAACAATCGCTGGTAATACAACTTCATGAGCTTGTTCTAGGGCCCCGTCGTCTAGCGGCCTAGGACGCCGCCCTCTCAAGGCGGTAGCGTGGGTTCGAATCCCATCGGGGCTACAGAGCTGGGAGAGCCGTGTTGGCGGAGGACGCCAACCACGGCTCTTTCGCATTTTCACCGGGGGCGCAGCCCCCAGGCCCCGCCCGGCGGGGCTTCGCCCCCCGGACCCCCTTGCCGGTGGTTGCGTTGGGCGTGCGCTCCCCGGACCCCTTGCTGGCGGTTGCGTTGGGCGTGTGACCGGCGGGGCTTCGCCCTCCGGGGTCCCTTGTCGGTGTTCGGCTTGGGCATGAGCGTTGTCACGGCTTGGGCCTCGCCCATTGCTTGCATTGTTTGTGTGGCGGGTCACTTGTGGTCTTGGGTGTTCTTGGGGTTGGGCTTTTCACTCGTTGGTGAGTGGGGTCACTTTTTGGCTTGGGTGTAGGGAGGCCCCCCGGCCTGGTGTGGTCGGGGGGCCTTGTCGTGTGTTGGGTTACAGGCGGCTTTGCAGGGCTTCCGCTGCCGCCAGGAGGTCCGCTGCCCATCTGGCGCCCGGGCGGCGGCCCATGCGGTCGATGGGGCCTGAGACCGAGATGGCGGCCACCACGGTGCCGCTGCTGTCGCGGACGGGGGCGCTGACGCTGGCCACGCCCGGTTCGCGTTCGGCGACGCTCTGGGCCCAGCCGCGGCGGCGGACCTCCAGGAGGGTGCGCTCGCCGTAGACGGCGTCGGCGAGGATGGCGCGCTGGGTTCCGGGATCGGACCAGGCGGCCAGGACCTTCGCGCCGGAGCCCGCGGTCATGGGCAGTCGCGCGCCCACCGGGACGGTGTCCCTGAGGCCGCTCGGGGGTTCCGCGGCGCTCACGCAGACGCGCTGCATCCCGTCGCGGCGGTAGAGCTGGACGCTCTCGCCGGTGATGTCGCGCAGGCGCGGCAGGACCGAGGTCGCCGCGTCGAGGAGCGGGTCGGTCGCGCCGCCCGCCAGTTCCGCCAGAGCCGCCCCTGGGCGCCAGCGGCCGTCCGAACCCCTGCGCAGCAGGCGGTGCACCTCCAAGCCCACCGCCAAGCGGTGCGCTGTCGCTCTCGGCAGACCCGTGCGGTTGCACAACTCCGCGAGCCCGCATGGATCTTTTGCCACGGCGTTCAACACGGCCACTGCCTTGTCCAGGACGCCGATCCCGCTATGCTGTCCCACAAGCCGATACTAACTTCCCATTGACTGGGAAGTCCAGAGCTGTCTTCTTGTTGCTCGCCCTTGGAGTTTGGAGTTGAGATGAGCCGCACGCTCGCGGAGAAGGTGTGGGAGGCGCACGTCGTGCGCCACGGCAGCGGCGCTGAGCCCGACCTGCTCTACATCGACCTCCACCTGCTGCACGAGGTGACCAGTCCGCAGGCGTTCGACGGGCTTCGGCTGGCCGGTCGGCGGCTGCGCAGGCCCGACCTCACGATCGCCACCGAGGACCACAACGTGCCCACGGTGGACATCGAGCTGCCGATCGCCGACCCGGTGTCGCGCACGCAGGTGGAGACGTTGCGGCGCAACTGCGCGGAGTTCGGGGTGCGGCTGCACCCCATGGGCGACGCGGAGCAGGGGATCGTGCACGTGGTGGGACCGCAGCTCGGGCTGACCCAGCCGGGCATGACGGTCGTGTGCGGCGACAGCCACACGTCCACGCACGGCGCGTTCGGCGCGCTCGCGTTCGGCATCGGCACGTCCGAGGTCGAGCACGTGATGGCGACGCAGACGCTTCCCCTGCGCCCCTTCAAGACCATGGCGATCAACGTCGAGGGCTCGCTGCGGCCCGGCGTCACGGCCAAGGACGTCATCCTCGCCGTCATCGCGAAGATCGGCACCGGCGGCGGCCAGGGGTACGTGCTGGAGTACCGGGGATCGGCGATCTCCGCGCTGTCCATGGAAGCCCGCATGACGGTCTGCAACATGTCGATCGAGGCGGGCGCGCGCGCCGGGATGATCGCGCCGGACCAGACCACGTTCGACTACATCAAGGGCCGCCCGCACGCGCCGTCCGGCGCCGACTGGGACGCCGCCGTCGAGTACTGGTCGACGCTCGCCACCGACGAGGGCGCGGAGTTCGACGCCGAGGTGACCCTCGACGCGGACGAGCTGACGCCGTTCGTCACGTGGGGCACCAACCCCGGCCAGGGCCTGCCGCTCGGCGCGTCCGTGCCGGACCCCGAGGCGATCGCGGACGAGAACGAGCGCGTGGCCGCCGAGAAGGCGCTGTCGTACATGGGGCTGGAGGCGGGCACGCCGCTGCGCGACATCCGCGTGGACACGGTGTTCCTCGGCTCTTGCACGAACGGACGAATCGAGGACCTGCGCGCGGCGGCGGACGTGCTGCGCGGTCACCATGTCGCGGACGGCGTCCGGATGCTGGTCGTGCCCGGCTCGATGCGCGTGCGCGCGCAGGCCGAGACCGAGGGGCTGCACGAGGTGTTCCAGGCCGCGGGCGCGGAGTGGCGCCAGGCCGGGTGCTCGATGTGCCTGGGCATGAACCCGGACCAGCTCAAGCCGGGCGAGCGCAGCGCGTCCACCTCCAACCGCAACTTCGAGGGCAGGCAGGGCAAGGGCGGTCGCACGCACCTGGTGTCGCCGCTCGTCGCCGCCGCCACGGCCGTGCGCGGCACCCTGTCGTCCCCGGCCGACCTGACCCCCGCCGACCTGGTCTGAGAAGAGGCAAGCGAATGGAAGCGTTCAGCACGCACACCGGCGTCGGGGTCCCGCTGCGCCGGTCCAACGTGGACACCGACCAGATCATCCCGGCGGTCTACCTGAAGCGGGTCACCCGCTCGGGCTTCGAGGACGGGCTGTTCGCCGCGTGGCGCGGCGACGAGCAGTTCGTGCTCAACCAGGAGCCGTTCCGCGCGGGCAGCGTCCTGGTCGCCGGACCGGACTTCGGCACCGGCTCCTCCCGCGAGCACGCGGTGTGGGCGCTCATGGACTACGGCTTCCGGGTGGTGGTCTCGTCCCGCTTCGCCGACATCTTCCGGGGGAACTCGGGCAAGCAGGGCCTCGTCGCGGCGCAGTGCGAGCAGTCCGATGTCGAGCAGCTGTGGAAGATCCTGGAGAACGAGCCGGGCGCCTCGGTCACCGTGGACCTGGCGCAGAAGACGGTGTCGGCGAAGGACTTCACGGCCCGCTTCGACATCGACGACTACACCCGCTGGCGGTTGCTGGAGGGATTGGACGACATCGCGTTGACGCTGCGGCACTCCGACTCGATCGCGGAGTTCGAGTCCACCCGAGCCGCTTGGCTGCCGGACACCGAGGTGCGGCCCGCGAGCTAGCGAACGGGGCGCGATTCCCCCTCCCCCAGGGGGAATCGCTCCCTCGGACGCACCCCTCCGGACGCCTCCCCTGTCCCTCAACAGGGCGCAATTGCCCGCCCCGCAACGAAAATATTGGCGTGGCGATTGGTATTTCCTTGCATATGGGCTTACCGTGGCCTTCAGTCGGCCCGACTAGGGCCGTGAGCGTCCTGGGAGGGACTGAAGGTGAACAAGGCCCAGCTCATCGAGGCGCTCGCCGAGCGCCTTGGCGACAAGAAGAACGCAGCCGCCGCAGTTGACGGCATCGTCGATGTCATCGTCCGGAGCGTCCACAAGGGCGAGAAGGTCAACATCACGGGCTTCGGCGTCTTCGAGAAGCGCGCTCGCGCGGCACGCACGGCGCGGAACCCGCGCACCGGTGAGACCGTGAAGGTCAAGAAGACCAACGTTCCCGCGTTCCGCGCGGGTTCGACGTTCAAGGACGTCATCAGCGGGGCCAAGAAGCTGCCCCGCGTCACGGCCGCCAAGCCCGCCGCGACCGCCACCGCCGCGAAGGCGACGACGACCGCCGCGAAGCCCGCCACGACCGCCACCAAGGCGCCCGCGGCCAAGGCGACCACCACGCGGACCGCGCGCAGCACCACCACGCGCGCCGCCGCCGCGACGAAGGCGCCCGCCCGTCGCACCGCCACCGCTGCCGCGAAGACCTCCGCCACCACGGCGAAGGCCGCCCCGGCCGCCAAGACCACCGCCGCGAAGGCGCCCGCCACCAAGGCCACCGCCACCAAGGCGGCGCCGAAGACGGCGACCACCGCCAAGCGGACGACCACGGCGAAGACGGCCGCCACCAAGGCCGCGTCCACCTCCGCCACCGCGACCAAGCCTGCCGCGACCAAGGCCGCTCCGGCCAAGGCCACCGCGACCAAGGCGGCTTCCACCAAGACGGCCGCGGCTGCCAAGACGGCTGCTCCGGCCGCCGCCGCGACCACCGAGAAGCCGGCTGCGAAGGCCACCCCGGCCGCCAAGACGTCCGCCGCGAAGCGCACCACCACGCGGAAGACCACCACGGCCGCCAAGAAGTGAGCCGCGCCCGTTCCGCGGCCCTGGTGCGGCGGAGCGGGCCGGTTCCTCCCGCGTGGAGCGGGAGGACCGCGAGCACCCCGCCGAGGCGGTGTCCGGACCGGTGGGCTGTCGCGTCAGACGACCGGACCGGGACCGCGCGGGGACGCGCCGTTGGGAAGCCCTGGGAGCCAACGCGAGGCTGCCGGGGCTTGCCGCTGCCGGGAGCGCGACCGGGCCTGGCGCGACGGCCGAGTCGGGAGACCGACGAGGACGTCGCGGGAGGTGGGGACGTGCGAGCGGTGGCCCGAGCGGACGGCGGGGAAACCCGTTGAGACGCGCGGGTGTTCCGGAACCCGAGGGGCCGAAGGCGGGCCGCGGAGGGGACCGGAGGTGCTTTCCACAACTGGATTCGCGGTGCAGCGGAGCCCCGGAGGCCAACGGCCTGCCGGGGCTCGTCGCTGTCCGGGGGGCGGTGAGCGGGGGGCGGTGAGCGGGGGGCGGTGAGCGGGGGGGCGGTGAGCGGGGGAGGCGGAGGCGCGGTGGTGGCCGGGCGCGGTGGGAAGGCGGCTGTTCAGGGCTGGGGGAGAGGCCGCTGGGACGGCGGGCCGTCGGCCGCGCGGGACGGCGGAGGCGTGCTCCGGGGCTGTTCCAGGCCCCTGCCGCTGGCCACGCGCGCGGAGGTCTGTCCTGGCCGCCAGCCGTTAGCCGCCCGCTGCCAGCCGTTAGCCGCCAGCCGCCCGCCAGCCCGCTGCCAGCCGCCCGCTGCCAGCCGCCAGCCGCCCGCCAGCCCGGTGCCAGCCGCCAGCCGTTAGCCGCCCGCCAGCCCGGTGCCAGCCGCCCGGTGCCAGCCGCCCGCCGTCCGGTGCGCGGGGCTGTTCGGGGATCTCGTGGGGCGGGTCGGGAGCTCGGGTGCGGGTCGACCGGCGCTTGGCGGGGTTGCCGCTGTCCGCCGAACGTGGCGCGCGGAGATCGTCCGCCGCGCGATCGGCCGCCCAGCGGCCCCAGGACGCCTCGGGAGCTCCGGGGTGGTGTGCTGAGTAGGGGTGTGGGCGCGCTGGGCGCTGTGAGGCCGCTGAGCGCCTCCTGCGCTCCGGGCTGGGACTTCCCGCGCTCCGGCGCTCCCCGCCTCCGGGGCCACCCGCGTCAGCCCCGTCCCAGCCGGTCCCGCGCGTCGCGCCCGGCCACCGCGCCCGCCCCGCCGCCCCGCCTCGGCCGCTCCCCGGCTCCGGGCCCGTGTTCCGCCCCGCGCCCACCGGCCTTCGGGCTGGTCGGCGGCCCTCCGAGGGCGCCCGCAGCCCCCGGCCCCGGCGACCCGTGCGCGGTCGGCGGCGGTTCCCCGCAATTCCCGCAGCGCCCCGTTAAATGTTGATCATGCCACTGACCTGCGCGAACGCCCCCGTCAACGCCCTTTGTCCCGCGCCCGTCCCGAAGTCGCCGCGCTGTTCCGCAAAGGCGTCGCCGACGTGTTCCCGAGCCGTTGCCCGCGCGCGTTCCTCCGCGCCGCCCGGCTAAGCGCATCGGTTTGTCGAAGTGGCGCCGCCCACTCCCGCAGCGCTCTCGCGCCACTAACGGCCGAGTGGTCCGCGACTAACGACCGAGCGGCGCCCGGCTCAACCGGACCGCCGGTGCCCGCTTTTCCCCCGGCTGAAACCCCGACCCGATTGCCGGTCCCGCCCAACCGATTTCCCGCCGGGGTCGGGTGGAAAGCGCCACCCGACCCCTCATTCCGCCATCCGTGGAAAACCCGGCGTGCGCTCGGCGATTCCACCCCGCACTGTTGCGGGCGCCACACCGGTGCGACCCATTCGGCTCAGGAGAGCGGTTTGCCCAACGCCGTCGGCAGGTAGTGCGCGGCGGCCAGTCGCGGCCACCGGGACACCGGGTCCGAAGTGGACCAGCCCGGCGCGCCCGGCCGGAACGACAGCACCCACGCGCTGCCCTTCTTGCTCGGCGTCCGCCCCTCCTCCAGCGCCACCCCGCCCAGCGCGGCCAGCGCCTCCACCAGGTCCGGGATCACCCCGCCCTGCGAGGACACCACCGGAACCCCGCCGTCCTCCTCCAGCAGCCGCGCCACCCGCGCCACCGCCGCGTCCCGGTCCGGCCAGTAGCCCTCCTCGGACAGCGCCGGTTCCGACCGCACCGCCACGCCGAGGTCGTCCGCCACCGCCCGCACGGTCTGCTCGCAGCGCAACCTCGGCGCCGCGTGCACCCGCGCGGCCCCCCACAGCGGCAGCACCCCGCGCAGCGCCTCCGCCTGCCGCCACCCCGCCGCGCTCAGCGGCCGGAGGTCGTCGTCACCGGACCAGTGCTCCCGCTTGCCCGCCTTGGCGTGCCGCACCAGCAGCAGCGTCCGCAGCCCGCCCGGCAGCGCGGTGAACGCGGCCAGCACCGACCGGTCCTCGTCCCGCGACACCAGCCCCGCCGCCTCGGCGGGCGAGAGCCAGCGCAGCTCGTCCACCTCCTCGTTGGGGGCGAACGAGCCCGCGACCACGTCGGCCGCGTAGTAGTCCACGACCTTCGGCACGCCGTCCACCGCGTACCGGACGGCCTTCAGGTACGGGCCCAGCACCGCGCGGAACCCGGTCTCCTCGAAGACCTCCCGCACCGCCGCCGCGGGCGCCGCCTCACCCCGGTCCAGCTTCCCCTTGGGCAGCGACCAGTCGTCGTAGCGGGGCCGGTGCACCACCGCCACCAGGTCCCCGTCGCGCAGCACCGCGCCCGCCGCCCGGATCACCGGGCGCACCTCGTCAGCCACGGCTCACCCCAGCGCGTCGTGCTTGCGGAGCAGCTCGGTCTGGTGGTCGCGCACCCGGCCGCCGTCGGCGGGGGACGCCTCCCACTCGCCGTCCGGCTGGAGCACCCAGCAGCGCGTGGTGGGCTCCAGCGCGGACTCCACCACCGCCTCCAGCTGCCCGGTCAGCCTCGGATCGGTCACCCGCACCAGCACCTCGACCCTGCGGTCCAGGTTGCGGTGCATCATGTCCGCGCTGCCGATCCAGTGCTCGCCGCAGCCGGTGAAGTGGAACAACCGCGAGTGCTCCAGGAACCGGCCCAGGATCGAGCGCACCCGGATGTTCTCGCTCAGCCCCGGCACGCCCGGCTTGAGCGCGCACACCCCGCGCACGAGCACGTCCACCGGCACACCGGCCATCGACGCCCGGTAGAGCGAGTCGACGACCTCCTCGTCCACGAGGGAGTTCACCTTGATCATCACACCGGACGGGCGGCCCGCCCGCGCGTGCTCGATCTCCCGGTCGATCCGCTCCACGATGCCGCGCCGCACGCCGTACGGGGCCACCATGAGCGTGCGGTAGTGGTCCTGCCTGGCGTAGCCGGTCAGCACGTTGAACAGGTCCGTCAGGTCCGAGCCGATCGTGGGCTCGGCGGTGAGGATGCCGACGTCCTCGTACAGCCGGGCCGTCTTCGGGTTGTAGTTGCCGGTGCCGATGTGGCAGTAGCGGCGGATCGTCGAGCCCTCCTGGCGCACCACCAGCGAGGTCTTGCAGTGCGTCTTGAGCCCCACCAGGCCGTAGACGACGTGCACGCCCGCCTTCTCCAGCGCCCGCGCCCACTTGATGTTCGCCTGCTCGTCGAAGCGCGCCTTGATCTCCACCAGCGCCACGACCTGCTTGCCCGCCTCGGCCGCGTCGATCAGCGCGTCCACGATCGGGGAGTCGCCGGAGGTGCGGTAGAGGGTCTGCTTGATGGCCAGCACGTGCGGGTCGGCGGCGGCCTGCTCGATGAAGCGCTGCACGCTCGTGGAGAACGAGTCGTACGGGTGGTGCACCAGCACGTCGCCCTCGCGCAGCGTCGCGAAGATGCTCTTGGGCGTCTCCCGCTCCACGAACGCCGGGTGCGTGGACGGCACGAACGGCCGGTCCTTGAGCTGCTTGCGGTCGAGGCCGTACAGCTGCCACAGGCACGACAGGTCCAGCAGGCCGGGCACCTGCACGACGTCCTGCTCGTCGACCTCCATCTCGCGCAGCAGGCGCTCCAGCATGTGCTCGGTCATGTCGCCCGCGACCTCCAGGCGCACCGGCGGGCCGAACCGGCGGCGGGCCAGCTCCTTCTCCAGCGCCAGCAGCAGGTCCTCGTGCCGGTCCTCCTCGACCTCCAGGTCCGCGTTGCGCGTCACCCGGAAGGCGTGGCACTCCCGCACCGTCATGCCCGCGAACAGGTCGCCCAGGTGCGCGGCGATGAGCTCCTCGACGGGCAGGAACGTGGCGCTGGAGCTGGCCCGGTCGGACTCGACGCGGACCAGGCGCGGCACGTTGTCCGGCACCTTGATGCGGGCGAACCGGTCCATGCCGCCCTCGGGGTCCCGCACCATGACGGCCAGGTTCAGCGACAGCCCGGAGATGTACGGGAACGGGTGCGCCGCGTCCACCGCCAGCGGCGTGAGCACCGGGAACACCTGCTCGGTGAAGTAGTTCGACAGCCGCAGCCGCTCGAAGTCGGTGACCTGCGCCCACGACACGATGCTGATCGCGTGCTTCTCCAGCTCCGGGCCCACGTGGTCCAGGAACGCGCGCGCGTGCTGCTCCACCAGCTCCTGGGCGCGCTTGTAGATGCTGTTCAGCTGCTCGCTGGGGCTCAGGCCGTCGGCGCTGCGCACGGACAGCCCGGTCTCCTGGCGGCGCTTCAGCCCGGCGACCCTGACCATGTAGAACTCGTCCAGGTTCGAGGCGAAGATGGCCAGGAACTTGGCGCGCTCCAGCAGCGGCTGGGACGAGTCCTCGGCGAGCGCGAGCACGCGGGCGTTGAAGTCCAACCAGGACAGCTCGCGGTTGAAGTAGCGGTCGTCGGGCAGGTCGACCGTGGTGAGGTCGTTGGTCGCGGCGGGCGGCGATCCGGGGATGATGCGCGGAGCGTCCGGCGGCGGGGCGACCTGCTGCACCGAGCTGCGCCGGGTCGCCGGGCGCGGTCGCCTGCGCGGGGCGGCGCCCGAGGCCGCCGAGCGGCTCGCGGCGGCGCCGGTGGTGGGACTCGTCCGCGGGGATCGTGTCCGCCGCTTCGGAGTCGGCTGCTGGTCGCTGTTCTCCGTGCTCACGCTCTGCATTGTTCCCCAGATGGGGGCCGCCCGCGCTGATCCGAGTCGTCCGGGAGGTGAACTCCGGGTCACACCGGGCGGAGCAGGGCGACGACGCGACCCGACGCGTCCCTCCGCACCGTCACCCGCTGACCGGGGCGCAGCGCCCGCCAGCCGCCCGCGCCGACGGCGGGGGAGGGGACGGGCACGAGGACGCCGTCGTCGCGCAGGACCTCGGCGGAGCCGTCGGGGAGGCTGCGGCTGACGGTGGCCTGCTCGGGGCGGGGTTCGGGGCGTTCGGGCGACGGCGCGCCGGGCCCGGTCTGCTCTGGCACGGGCCGAAGGTAGCCCACCACCCCCGCCGCACCCCGCGCTCTCACCCCGCGACCCGCACCCGCGCCCACGCCTGCGCGCTCCGCGCCCCCAGCCCGTACCCGGCCGCCAGCGCCAGGTCCTCCAGCGTGTCCACATCGCACCGCAGCGTCGGCCAGTCGCCCAGCAGCTCCCGCGCCCCGCCGCCCCGGTGCGCCGCCGCCGACGGGCCGCCGAACGCCGGCTCCAGGTCGCGCCCCGCCGCCGACAGCAGCAGCGTCGTCCCCGTGCCCTGCCGGTCCGCGCAGAACGCCCGCTCGCCCCCCGCCTCCACCACGGCCGCCCGCAGCTCCACCTCGCGCAGCGCCGGCAGGTCGGCCTGCAGCGCGCCCACCACCGACCGGGGGTCGCGCCCCCGCAGCACCGCCGCGCCGAAGCGCAGCGCCGGGTTCAGCCCGTCCGGGCCCACCGCCGTCTCCACCCCGGCCGCCGCCAGCTCGCCCGCGACCACCGGGTCCGCCGTCACCACCAGCACCGACCGCGCCACCCGCCGCGCCACACCCACCAGGTCCAGGGCGAACGCCAGCGCCAGCGCCCTCCGGCCGGTCCCCGCATCCAACCGCGTCTTGGCCCGGTCGAGGCTCTTCACCGGCACCACCAGGTCGACGTCCGCTCGCACACCGCCATACTCCCCGATGCCCGCTGGACCCGGCGGCGCCCTCCGGGGAGCACCGGGGTCCGACGACCGAGAGGGGAGCAAGTGGCCAAGGAGAAGGGCGGCTTCTGGGTGGGGGTCGGCGCGACCGTGCTCTACCCCGCAGGCGCGCTGCTGGGAGGCAGGCGCATCGAGGGACCCGGCCTGCCGAGCGAGGGCGGCGTGCTGCTCGTGATGAACCACGTGTCCCACCTGGACCCGGTGTACGACGCGGTCCTGGTGCACAAGCAGGGCAGGCACCCGCACTTCCTGGCCAAGCACAGCCTGTGGAACATCCCCGTCGTGGGATCGATCCTGCGCGGCACCGGCCAGATCCCGGTCTACCGGGGCAGCACCGACGCCCAGCAGTCGCTGCGCGCCGCCCACGAGGCCCTGGAGGCGGGGCACGTGGTCGTCATCTACCCGGAGGGCACCATCACCCGCGACCCCGCGGGCTGGCCGATGCACTCCCGCACGGGCATCGCCCGCCTCGCGCTGGAGCACGACGTGCCGGTCATCCCGGCCGCGCGCTGGGGCACCAGGGACATCTACGACCACTACCGCAAGCGCTTCCGCCCGTTCCCGCGCAAGTCCGTGGTGACCCGGTTCGGCGACCCGGTCGACCTCGCCGCGTTCCGCGCCAGGCCGCACGACCTGCCGCAGCTGCGCCAGGTCACCGACCTGATCATGCACCAGGTCAAGGACCTGCTCGGCCAGGTCCGCGACGAGCAGGCGCCCGAGGGCTTCTACCACTCCAGGAAGGCCTGACGTGGACCGCGTCGCCGTGCTGGGCGCCGGGTCGTGGGGCACCGCGTTCGCGAAGGTGCTCGCCGACTCCGGCACCCCCACCGCGCTGTGGGCGCGCCGGGACACGGTCGCGGACGAGATCAGCACCAGCCGGGTCAACTCCGGGTACCTGCCGGGCGTGCGGCTGCCCGACAACCTCACCGCCACCGCGTCCGCCGAGCAGGCCCTGGACGGCGCGCGGGCCGTGGTGCTGGCCGTGCCCAGCCAGACCCTGCGGGAGAACCTGGCCGCGTGGCGACCCGCGCTGCCGCCGGACTCCACGCTGGTCAGCCTGGCCAAGGGCGTCGAGCTGGGCACGCTCAAGCGGATGAGCGAGGTGGTGCGCGAGGTCGCGGACGTGCCCGAGGACCGGGTCGCCGTGGTGTCCGGGCCGAACCTGGCGCGCGAGATCGGCGCCGAGCAGCCCACCGCGACGGTCATCGCCTGCACCGACCACGACCGGGCCGTCGAGCTCCAGCGCGCCTGCACGAACCCGTACTTCCGGCCGTACACCAACACCGACGTCGTCGGCTGCGAGCTGGGCGGGGCGTGCAAGAACGTCATCGCGCTGGCCTGCGGCATGGCCGCCGGGCTCGGGTTCGGCGACAACACGATGGCGTCCATCATCACCAGGGGCCTCGCGGAGACCGCCCGCCTCGGCGCCGCGCTGGGCGCCGACCCGCTCACCCTCGCGGGACTGGCCGGGCTCGGCGACCTGGTGGCCACCTGCGCGTCCCCGCTGTCGCGCAACCGCACGTTCGGGGAGAGGCTGGGGCGCGGCGACACGCTCGCGCAGGCCCAGGAGGCCGCGCACGGGCAGGTCGCCGAGGGCGTGAAGTCGTGCACGTCGATCCACGCGCTGGCGGCGCGGGTCGGCGTCGACATGCCCATCACCGACGGGGTGCGCCGGGTGTGCCACGACGGGCTGGACCCGAGGGTCCTGACCGCCGCGCTGCTCGGCCGCGAGACGAAGGCGGAGCGCTGATGGGCACACCGGGTGGCGCTGGGGAGTCCGGCGCTGGGGAGTTCGGGGCCGGGGAGTCTGGTGCGGCGGGGTGGGGCGACGGGACGCGGGTGGTGCACAGCGCCGCCGTCGCGCCGGGCGAGCCGTTCCTGGCCGGACCGGTCCTCGCCGCGCCCTACCGGCTGGGCGGCGACGACACGTACGGGCGCGCGCACAACCCGACCTGGCGCGCGCTGGAGGCCGCGCTGGGCGGGTTGGACGGCGGCGAGTGCGTGCTGTTCCCGTCCGGCATGGCCGCGATCTCGGCGCTGCTGCGCACCGTCCTCGCGCCCGGCGACGTGCTCGTGGTGCCGTCCGACGGCTACTACCTGACCAGGACGCTCGCCGCCGAGCTGCGGGTCGAGGTGCGCGAGGTCCCCACGGCCGGGCCGTACCCGTCGTTCGAGGGCGTGCGGCTGGTGCTGCTGGAATCGCCGTCCAACCCCGGTCTGGACGTGTGCGACATCGCCGCGCTGGCCGAGGCGGCGCACGCGTGCGGCGCGCTCGTCGCCGTGGACAACACCACGGCGACCCCGCTCGGGCAGCGGCCACTGGAGCTGGGCGCGGACGTCGTGGTGGCCAGCGACACCAAGGCGGTGGCCGGGCACAGCGACGTGCTGCTCGGGCACGTGTCCACGGCGGACCCCGCGCTCGCCGAGCGGATCAGGGCCGCGCGCACGACCGGCGGGGCCATCCCCGGCCCGTTCGAGACGTGGCTCGCGCACCGCGGGCTCGGGACGCTGGACCTGCGGCTGGAGCGGCAGGCGGCGAACGCGGCGGCGCTGCACGCGGCGCTGTCGGGGCACCCGGCGGTGACCGGGCTGCGCTGGCCGGGCGCGGTCGGCGACCCCGCGCACGAGGTCGCCGCGCGGCAGATGCGGCGGTTCGGCGGGGTGCTGGTGCTCGTGCTCGCCGACGAGGCGGCGGTGGCGCGGTTCCTGGAGCGGTCCGAGCTGGTCGCGGCCAGCACGAGCTTCGGCGGGCTGCACACCACCGCCGACCGGCGCGCGCAGTGGGGCGACCCGGTGCCGGAGGGGCTGATCCGGCTGTCCGCCGGGTGCGAGAGCACCGAGGACCTGGTCGCCGACGTGCTGAACGCGCTGGGGTAGGGCGGGTCTTCCCGCCGGGGGCGCGCATGGTGTTCGTGCGCGCCCCTAGGCGTTCCGGGGACTGGTCGCGAGGTCGTGCGCGACGGTTCCGCCACCGGTGTCCCCGTCCAGCCACACCAGGTGCGCGCGCAGGTTCTCGGCGGCGGCGAACCGGGCGTAGAGCGCGAGCGCGTGCTCGACGCTCCCGGAGCGGGTGTGGTGGCCGTCGTCCACGGCGGTGGTCTCGGCGCGGTCGGGGAACGCCAGGCCGTAGGCGGCGACCTCGCAGTCCTCCCGGTCGCCGATCTCGTAGACGACGGCGAACGGCCGGGGCGCCTGCTCCCGCGCCTCCCGCGCCATCCACCGCCGGAAGGCGGAGGCTGTGCTCTCGGTGCCGGGGTCCTCGGGGCCGGTGTTCCCGTTGCCGGTGCTCTCGGGACCGTCGGGGTGCTGCTGCTCGGACAAGGGGGTCACACCTTCCCAGTGCTGGCTGCCGTGCTTGGGTCGTCGCTCTTTCGGGTGGTAATCAGCGGAATCGCCTCACCCGTCAGAGTGGGTTTTTCCGCATCGCGCGCCGCCCACAGCGCGTAGTAGGGCAGGGCGAGGACCACCGCCTGGGCCGGCATCTCCGCTACTGCGTCCGGCGTCGGCGGCCCGTCGCCGGGGCCGGGCAAACGCAGCACCGCGCGCAGCACGTCAGCGGCAGGCCCGACGGCGGACCACGTGACCGGCTGCGCGGCGAACGGGTTGCCCATGGGCGGCGACGGCGCCCGGTAGGCGACCGCCGTGACCGGGTCGCGGATCACCGCAACGTCGTAGGCCCGGTCCCGTCGGCGCAGGTAGGCCACGGACCTCGGGGCGGCGCGGCTCGGCCAGAAGGCGGACGCGAACCCCGCCGCTACCGCCTCCGCGACCAGCGCGTCGAACGGACCCGCACCGTGCATCCGACCCTCCCCCGTCGCGCCCGCCACCAGGCCCGATCTCCGCCCCGGTGGCGCCCCCGCGCTATGATGTGCCCACACAACAGTTGTTGTGCGCGCGCAGCCAGATGGCTGAGCACACTCTAATCTGGAAAATCCAGATCAGGGTCAGGCGCACGAGTGATTCAGAAAAACTAGGAATCACTCTGAGTAGCGAGTCGGTGACGGAACCAGTACATCCGGTGGTGCACAATCACGGCCATGGAGGAGCGCGACCCCGGTCCGGTGGTGCAGCGGCTGATCTACGGAGTGCGAGCGCGGGAGTACCGCGAAACCGCCAACCTGGAGCCGGTCGCCACCTGCGAGAAGCTCGACATCAAGCGCGTCGCCCTGTCGAAGTGCGAGGCGGGGCTGGTCGCCGACTCGGAGACGGCGACCGAGCGGAAGATCGTCCTCTACGGGCTCCTCGGCCCCGAGGCGGAGGAGTTCCGGCGACTGGGCAAGGAGGCGAGGAGGCGGGCGGCGCCCGAGCGGGTGACCGACCACGGGCGGCAGTACGTCGCCATAGAACGGGCCGCGACCGAGCTGCGCATGGCCTACCCGGAGGTGCCCGGCGCGTTGCAGACCGCCGCGTACGCGCGGGCGCAGTTCATGAACTCGCCGATCGTGCGGCCGAGCGACCTCACGAGCTGGGCGGAGGTGCGGGAGAGGCGGGGCGACCTGCTCGCGGAGGAGGTGGTGAAGGCCACCGGCAAGCCGCGCCGGGTGTCGCTCGTCATCGGGGAGGAGGCCCTGCACCGCATGGTGGGCGGCCGGGCGGTCATGCGCGCCCAGCTGCGGCGGCTGCTCATGTTCGCCGACCTGCCGCACTTCTCCCTGCGCGTCTTCCCGTTCAGCGCGGGCAGCTCCACGGCGCTGAGCTGCCCGTTCACGCTCCTGTGGATCGAACCCGCGAACGTGCACCTGGCCTACGCGGAGAACATCACCGGCGCGGACTACATGAAGACCACCCACCCGTACGTCGTCGCCTACGACGACGCGCAACGGCGGGCGCTGTCCGAAAGCGACAGCCGCGCACTACTAGAAAGTCGGGTCAATGAACTCTGAAGTCCGGTACACCGGTTCTTGGCGGAAGTCCGCTCGCAGCGGCAGCGGCGCGCAGTGCGTCGAACTGCGCTGCACGTCCGAGGCGGCGCGCGAGGTGCGCGACAGCAAGGCCCCGCAGGCGGGCGCGCTGTCGTTCGACGGCGCCGCCTGGCGCAAGTTCCTGTCCACCATCCAGCAGGGCTGATCCCTGACGACGCCTCTCCCGGCGGCTGCGTCGCCGGGAGAGGCGTTCACCTCAAGGGCTGCCAGTCGACCACGGTCGGCCGTGCGCCACCGCTGCTCATGTACTCGTGCGCTGCCTGTCGCACCAGGTCCAGCGGGATCTCGCAGTCCGCCGTGAACTCGGTGTCCGCGTTCATGTAGCAGTACAAGATCTGTCCGGTCACCGCCTCGCCACCGAGTGTGCGCCACTTGCCGCGGGCGTCCGAGTAGCAGAGCATCCCGACCCCGGCTCTCCCGTGGACGCCGACGCCGAAGATCGCGCGTTTCGGGCTGCCCACCACGAACAGCTCCACGATGGCGCGCCACCCCCACCCGACCGCCACGTCCAGCACGCGGTCCAGCTCCTCGGGCGTCCCGACGATCGCCGGCTCGTCCGATTCGTCGTCGTGCCAGGCTTTCAGCGCCACCAAGGCCCTGCTCCTCCGGTGCACCGGACGCGGGTGCGCGTCCCGCTTCCCCCTCGGCACGGGAGGTGGCAGGGATTCGCGAAGGCGTTCGATGTGGCCCGCCGGGTAGTCGACCGGAATCGTCGAGCCCAGCACCCCCACCTCGCCGAGCGGCCTGGCGCGCACCGCCTCAAGCCGCGCCACCGCGTCGCCCGGTCGAGGCAGCCCGTTCTGGACGCCACCCCACCCCCGGCAACTCCGGGCAGGCACTCAGCCCAGCAACCCCACCACCACCGGCAGCGCCGCCTCCAACTGCTCCCGAGTGCAAGCCCCGTACCCGATCGCCACCCCGTGCACCACCGGCACCCCCGCGTGGTGCCGCTCCAGCCCGTCCAGCCGCAGCCCCCGCCGCTCCGCCTCCGCCAGCACCCGCCGCTCCTCCTCCGCCGACGCCACCGGCACCACCACGTGCGCCCCCGCGTCGTCCCCCAGCACCGCCAGCCCCGCCGACCCCAGCGCGCCCACGACCAACCCCCGCCGCTCCGCGAACTCCCGCCGCAGCCGCCGCAAGTGCCGCCCGAGATCCCCGGTGCGCGCCAGTTCCACCAGCACCCGCTGCCCCGCCGCCGCCGGGCTCGTGCCGGTCCTGGCCCGGTGCTCCAGCACCGCCTCCGCGACCGCGCGCGGCGCCACCGACCAGCCGGCGCCCAGGGTCGGCGTGAGGATCTTGCTGGTCGTCCCGAGGTGCACGACCACGTCCGGCGCCAGCGCGGCCAGCAGCGGGAGCGGGGACACGTCGTAGCGCAGCTCGCCGTCGTAGTCGTCCTCCAGCACCAGCCAGCCGTCCCGCCGCGCCCGCTCCACCAGCGCCACCCGCCGCCCCGCCGACATCCGGCCGCCGAGCGGGTACTGGTGCGCGGGGGAGCAGTACACCGCGCGCACCCCGTCCGGCACGGCGTCCACGAGCATCCCCTCGCCGTCCACCGGCGCGGGCACCACGCGCAGGCCCAGCGCGCGCAGCGCCCCCACGGCCCGCTGGTAGCCCGGTTCCTCCACGGCCACCGCGTCCCCCGGCGACAGCACCGCCAGGCCGATCTCGAACAGCGCCGCCGTGGTCCCGCCGGTGGCCAGCACCAGGTCCGCGCGCGGACCGCCCCGGACCGCCAGCCCCCGGTGCCGCAGCAGGTGCTCGGCCACCGCCGCCCGGTACTCCGGCAGCCCGGCCCGGTGCGGGCGCAGCAGCGGCGGGGCGTCCGCCGCCGCCCGCCACGCCCGCCGCCACGCCGCCCGCTCCAACCCGCCGCCCCACGGCGACCCCGGCGCCAGGTCCACCAGCTCGCGCGGCGGCTGCTCGGTGAACCGCGTCGCGGTCCCCGGCGCCCCCGGCGGCGTCGTCGTCACGTACGTGCCCGACCCGTGCCGCCCGGCGATCCAGCCCTCCGCGTGCAGCTGCTCGTAGGCCGCGCTCGTCACCGTGCGGCTCACCGCCAGCTCCTTCGCCAGCGCCCGCGTCGACGGCAACCGGTCGCCGCTGCGCAGGCTGCCGTCCGCCGCCGCCGCGCGCAGGGCGTCCGCGAGCTGCGCGGCCAGCGGCTCGGGCGAGGAGCGGTCCAGGGACAGCGGCAGGTCCGACACGGCCAAAGTGGCATCCCTCGATATCGTCCGATTGGCACTTGAGAGGGTGCCACTTCCTGCCGATCATAAGCGGCATGACGCTGGAAACCACTCCCCGCAGCACCATCAAGCGGGGCGCGAAGCGGTCCGTGCCCGAGCGGGACGCGTTGCACGCCGTGCTGGACGCGGGACTGGTCTGCCACCTCGCCGTCGTGGTGGACGGCGCCCCGCTCGTGCTCCCCACCGGCTACGGCCGCGACGGCGACACCCTGTACCTGCACGGCTCCACCGGGGCCCGCTCGCTGCGCGAGGCGGCCGAGGGGGTGCCGGTGTGCGTGGCGGTGACGCTCCTGGACGGCGTCGTCTACTCGCGCTCGGCGTTCGACTTCTCGATGAACTACCGCAGCGCGGTCGTCCACGGCACGGCGGTGCAGGTGGACGACCCGGAGCGCAAGCTGCACGGGCTGCGCGTGCTGACCGAGCACCTGGCCCCCGGCTCGTGGGACGTGGTGCGCGAGCCCAACCGCAAGGAGCTGTCGGCGACGCGGGTGCTCGCGGTCGACCTGGCGGAGGCGTCGGTGAAGATCCGCACCGGCCCGCCGGGGGACGAGCCGGAGGACGTCGAGGCGGGCCTGGTGTGGGCGGGCGTGCTGCCGCTGACGACGTCCTGGGGCGAGCCGGAGCCGTGCCCGCAGCTGCCCGAGGGGTTCGAGGTGCCCGAGCACGTGGCCAAGCGCGCCTGACCCGGCGCCGAGCGCGGACCGCCCCCGACCGGTGATCCGGTCGGGGGCGGTCCGCGTCGGTCGTCAGGAGGTCGTCAGGAGGTCGCGGGGGTTTCCGGGATCGGGGTGTAGCGGACCGGGCGCATGGTCCGGCCGCCGTCGCGGTACACGTGCAGCGTGACCGCCGGGTCGGTCCCGTCGTTGCGCACCTGGTGCGCGTAGTCCGGGCCGAACACGCGGGACTGGCCCGCGCGCAGGTGGTGCAGCGCCTGGCTCGCGCCGGAGCCGACCACCTCGGTGAGCGAGCCGCTCACCACGGTGAACGCGCCGGAGGTCAGCCCGTGGTCGTGCAGGTCGGTGCGCTGGCCGGGCAGCCAGCTCATCAGCCACACCTCCTGGTCGCCGGAGCCCTCGACGAGGGTGGCGAACCGGTGGTCGGGGTCGTAGCGGAGCAGGTGGGCCCACCGCTCGCGGCGGGCGGCGAAGGCGAGCGCGACGCGCACGGGGTGCGGCACGACGCGGGTCTCGGGCAGGGCGATCGTGTTCTCCGGAACGGCGAACATGGTTCCTTCTCGGGAGTTCGGTGCACGAGCGGCGCGACCGGGCGAAGCGGTCAGCGGCCGAGGACGGGCGGGACGATCACCGAGGAGAACAGAGCGCGCTGGCGACCAGGCCGAGGTCGATGTGACCCCGCCCGTCGATCATGGCGCGGAAGGACATGTCGACGAGGGTGGCAGCGCGCGGCCCCGAGCGGCAAGCCCGTCCCAGCCCGTGGACCGAGGTGCGGGGGGCGGCTGGGACGCGGCGGAACTTGAGCTCCCGGAGGGGTGAAGATCGGCCCCGCGGACGGGCGCGGGCGCGCCGGGGGAGCGGTCCGCCGGACCCGGCTCGAACGGATGACCACCATCCGAATGACGTGTCACACCCCGTTCCGCGCTCACCCACCCCACCGCGCGCCCGACCGGGTTCCGACTCCCGTCCCCGACCCGCGCCACCCACCCGGACCGCCCCGCTCGCCCACCCCGTCCCGGCCTGCGCGGACCTCCCGATCACCGGGCCGAAAAAACACGAATAGGCTTCAGGTTGCCCGAACGTGACGGGAACGACTCTCCGTCCGCTGGCAGGCTGACCCCGTACGCCATCCGGGTAAGGTCCGCGCATGACTCAGCGCAAGACCAAGGTCGCCGTGGTGTTCGGCGGGCGCAGCAGCGAGCACACCGTCTCCTGCGTTTCCGCAGGCAGTGTCCTCGCCCACCTGGACCGCGAGCGGTTCGAGGTCGTCCCCGTGGGCATCACCCGGCAGGGGGCCTGGGTCGTCGGTTCCGGCGACCTCGCCGCGCTGGAGATCCGCGACCGGCAGATGCCCACGGTCGACGCGCTCGTGCCCGTCTCCGGCGGAGAGCTGACCACCGTCAGCCCCGACTCCGCGCTCGACGGCGTCGACGTCGTCTTCCCGCTGCTGCACGGCGCCTGGGGCGAGGACGGCACCGTCCAGGGCCTCCTGGAGCTCGCCGACCTGCCCTACGTCGGCCCCGGCGTCCTCGCCAGCGCGGCGGCGATGGACAAGGAGTTCACCAAGACCATCCTGCGCGCCGCGGGCCTCGAGGTCGGCAGCTTCGCCGTGCTGCGCCGCGACCAGGCCACGCTGAGCGAGGCCGACCGCGACCGCCTCGGCCTGCCGCTGTTCGTCAAGCCCGCCCGCGCGGGCTCCTCGGTCGGCATCACCAAGGTCACCGACTGGGCCGACCTGGACGCCGCCATCGCGTTCGCCCGCCAGACCGACCCCAAGGTCATCATCGAGGCCGCCGTCACCGGCCGCGAGGTCGAGTGCGGCGTGCTGGAACTGCCCGACGGCCGCGTCGAGGCCTCGCTGCCCGCCGAGCTGCGCGTGGTCGGCGGCGGCGTCGACTGGTACGACTTCGACGCCAAGTACCTGGACGACGTCTGCGAGTTCGACATCCCCGCGAAGCTGGCGGACGACACCACCGAGCGGCTGCGCGCGCTGGCCGTCGAGGCGTTCCGCGCGCTGGACTGCCAGGGCCTGGCCCGCGTCGACTTCTTCGTCACCGAGGACGGCGGCCTGGTCGTCAACGAGATCAACACGATGCCGGGCTTCACGCCCATCTCGATGTACCCGCGCATGTGGGAGGTCACCGGCACCAGCTACCGCGACCTGCTGACCACCCTCGTGGAGACCGCGATCGCGCGCGGCACCGGCCTGCGCTGACCCGCCTGCCCGGCCGGGCCGGGGACCACCCCGGCCCGCGCCGGGGACCCGATCAGGCCGGGGAACCAGATCAGCTCGGCCCGACCGCGTCCACCTGCCGCGCGGCCAACGAGTCCCGCACCGTCGTCGACACGTCCTGCAGCGGCCCCGTCCCCGAGTCGGACGGCACGGTCAGCGCCACGTACACCGGCCGGTCCACGACGAACCACGTCGTCGACCCGCCCTCGGACACCTCGATCCACTGCACGTCCGAGATCGACCGCAGCTGCGAGTCCGGCTTCAGCTCGGCGGGCCGGTCCAGCCCGCACCGCAGCACCACCGGGTCGTGCTCCGCGTCGCCCCACGCCACCGCGCCGGCGGGCGCGGGGTTGGCGAGCTCGCGCCGGGGCAGCGTGACCCCGTTGGACACCAGCTTCATCGGCAGCCCGCTCAGCAGCGCCGCGCACTCGTCGGACCCGGCGGCCGCTGCGGGCACCGGCACGAGCGCCAGCGGCCCGCTCCGGTCCGGCGCGGTGGTGTCCGCCACCGGGTCGTCCTTCACCCCCGCGCCGAAGAACAGCCCCGCCGCCGCGACGCCTGCGGCGAGCAGCGCGGGCAGCCCGACGGCCACCACGAGCAGCGGACGGGGCAGCGCGGGTGTCGGTTCCGGTTCCTGAGCCACGCGGCTATGACAGCACGCGGCTAGACGCGCACCACCGGGCAGGTCAGGGTTCGGGTGATGCCGTCGACGGCCTGGACCTTCGTGATCACCAGCTCGCCGAGCTCGTCCATGGTCTCGCCCTCGGCGCGGACGACCACGTCGTACGGACCGGTGACGTCCTCGGCGGTGACCACGCCGGGCATTCCGGAGATCTCAGCCGCCACCGCGGCGGCCTTCCCGACCTCGGTCTGGATGAGGATGTATGCGTGCACCACGGCGTGCCCCTTCGTCGTGCAAGGTTAGGTCGGGGTAGGAACGTGGTCAGCAACGTACCCCAGTCGGGGTTCCGAATGCTCAGAACGGGAGGCAATCGTGCGTCCGGAGCCGCCGCCCCACGCGGATACGGTCGCTGAAGTGGGTGAGTTCGGTCTCATCCGCCGAGTGACGGCGGGCCGGACCCAGCCACCCACCACGCTCCTCGGGCCCGGTGACGACGCGGCCGTCGTCGCCGTCTCCGACGGCCGCGTGGTGGTGTCGACCGACGTGCTGGTCGACGGCGTCCACTTCAGACTCGACTGGTCCTCCCCCGAGCAGGTGGGCAGGAAGGCCGCCGCGGTGAACCTCTCCGACGTGTGCGCGATGGGCGCGAAGCCCACCGCGCTGCTGATCGGGATCGCCTGTCCGGCGGACACCCCGACCGCCCTCGTGGAGGGCATCACGAGCGGCCTGTGGCAGGAGGCGGCGGTCGCGGGCGCGGGCGTCGTCGGCGGCGACATGACCAGCTCCGCGACGCTGGTGATCTCCGTTACTGCGCTGGGGGACATGGGTGGGCTAGAACCCGTGACCCGCTCGGGCGCGCGGGTCGGCGACCTCGTCGCGGTCTGCGGCAGGCTCGGCTGGGCGGCGGCGGGCCTCGCCGTGCTCGGCAGGGGCTTCCGCTCGCCGGTCGCGGTGGTCGGCGCGCAGCGGAACCCCGAACCCCCCTACCCGGCGGGACCGCAGGCGGCGGCGGCCGGGGCCACCTCGATGATCGACGTCTCGGACGGGCTGCTGGCCGACCTCGGGCACGTGGCCGACGAGTCCGGTGTGGGCGTCGACATCCGCACCGAGCTGCTCCAGGTGCACCCCCGGCTGCTCGACGTCGCCTCCGCGCTCGGGGCCGACGCCCGGCACTGGGTGCTCACCGGCGGCGAGGACCACGCGCTGGCCGCGACGTTCCCCGACCAGGGCTCGATCCCGGACGGCTGGCAGGTCATCGGCAGCGTCCGACCGGGTGGCGGGGTCACCGTGGACGGTCGCGGGTACGAGAAACCCCCCGGCTGGGAGCACTGGCGCTAGTACCCTGGTCCATGTGGAACTATGCATGATCGCGTATGACCATCCAGACGCGGCGAAGCTCATCGCCGACCTGCAGCAGGTCTACGTGGACCGCTACGGCGACCAGGACATCACCCCGGTCGACCCCGAGGAGTTCGCGGCGCCGCACGGGCACTTCCTGGTCGGCTACCTCGACGGCGCCCCCGTCGCCTGCGGCGGGTGGCGCGCGCACGACACCGCGTTCGACTCGGTCGTCCCCGGCGACGCGGAGCTCAAGCGCATGTACGTCGTGGAGTCCGCGCGCGGGCGCGGACTCGCCCGGCTGGTGCTCGCCGCGCTGGAGGAGGCCGCCTCGGCGGCGGGCAGGCGCAGGCTCGTCCTGGAGACCGGCACGCTCCAGCCCGAGGCGATCGCGCTCTACACCCGCGCCGGGTACCGGCGCATCCCCAACTTCGGCGTGTACCGGTGCGAGCCCAACAGCCTGTGCTTCGCCAAGGAGCTGCGCCCCGCCCCGGTCCGCGGCGCCGAGCCGCGGGCCGTCGCGGGGGCCGACGGGACCTGACCCGGCTGGGTAGCGTGGCCCCGTGGCCATCTACGCCCTCGGCGACCGCGAACCCGCCATCCACCCCGACGCCTACGTGCACCCCGACGCCACCGTCATCGGCGACGTCGTCCTCGGCCCCTTCGCCTCGGTGTGGCCGAGGGCCGTGCTGCGCGGCGACTACGGGCGGATCGAGGTCGGCGCGCGCACCAGCGTCCAGGACGGGTCGGTGCTGCACTGCACCGAGGAGCACCCCACCACGATCGGCGCCGAGTGCGTCATCGGGCACAACGCCCACGTCGAGGGCGCGACGATCGCCGACCGCTGCCTGATCGCCTCGGGATCGGTGGTGCTCAACGGGAGCGTGGTCGAGACCGGCGCGGTCGTCGGCGCGGGCGCGGTGGTCTCGTTCAACGGCCGCGTGCCCGCGCGGGCCATGGCGCTGGGCGTGCCCGCGCGCGTGCGCGAAGGCCACGAGGTGCCCGACAACGCCGTCGCGTTCATCGTGGACGAATACGTTCAGAACATCGCCGCGTACCGGGAACTCCGGCGCCTGGACTGAGATACGGTTCCGCCGTGGGACGTCCTTTGGAAGAAGTCGTCGAAGAGGGCTGGGCGCGGGCACTCGCGCCGGTGGCCGACCAGATCAGCAAGATGGGGGATTTCCTCCGGGATGAGGTCGCCGCGGGGCGCACCTACCTGCCCGCGGGGGAGAACGTGCTGCGGGCGTTCAAGCAGCCGTTCGACGGCGTGCGCGTGCTGATCGTGGGTCAGGACCCGTACCCGACACCGGGGCACGCGGTGGGCCTGAGCTTCTCGGTCTCGCCGGAGACCCGGCCCATCCCCAAGAGCCTGCAGAACATCTTCGCGGAGCTGGGCGCCGACCTCGGGCACCCGATGCCGTCCAACGGCGACCTGACGCCGTGGACCGAGCAGGGCGTGCTGCTGCTCAACAGGGTGCTCACGGTCCGGCCGCGCAACTCCAACTCCCACCAGAACAAGGGCTGGGAGAAGGTGACCGAGCAGGCGGTGCGCGCGCTGGCCGCGCGCGGTGTGCCGCTGGTGGGCCTGCTGTGGGGCCGCAACGCCCGCAACCTCCGGCCGCTGCTGGAGCCTTACCCGTGCGTGGAGGGCGTGCACCCGAGCCCGATGTCCGCCGCGGGCGGGTTCTTCGGCTCGAAGCCGTTCAGCCAGGTGAACGCGCTGCTGGAGCAGCAGGGCGCCGAGCCGGTGGACTGGAAGCTGCCGTAACCGGTCGGCAGGCGCGGTGGACCGCCCACCGCGCCTGCCGCTCGACCGTTCCCTGCGCCCGACCGCTCAGCGCCCGACTGCTCAGCGCCTGACCGCTCAGCGCCCGACCGCGAGGCGCCCGACCGTCCTCAGCGCGCGGACCGCTCGGCGAGCGCGCTCAGCACCCGCACCGCCGCCACGAGGTCCGTCGGGTCGATCCCGTCCACCCGCCGCCGCGCGATCGCCAGGTGCGGCCCGGCCGCCCCCGCGCTGCCGCGCGAGCCCCGCGTCGGTGAGCACCGCCACCGCGCCCCGCCCGTCGTCGGGCGCCTTCTCCTTCTCCAGGAGCCCGAGCCGGACCATCGCGTCCACGACGCGGGTCACCCGGCTCCCGGACAGCGCCACCGCCGAGGCCAGCTCGCTCATCCGCAGCCGCCGCTCCGGCGCCTCCGCGAGCATCAGCAGCACCGCGTACTCGGTCATCGACAGGCCGGTCGCCCGCGTCATCTCCTCGTCCAGCACGCGCGGCATCAGGTGCGAGACCCGGCCCAGCGCGCGCCACAGCGCGTCCTCGTCCGCCGACAGCTCCCGAAGCTCTCCCACGGCGCCCACCCTGCCCTCCCCGAGGTTGCGTGCGCAAGCGAGCATATAGTTACCTGCGCACGCAAGTACATCGCCCGGAAGGAACCCCGTGAAGATCCTCGTCATCGGCGCCACCGGCTACGTCGGCAGCCGCCTCGCCCCCGCCCTGCGCCGCGCGGGCCACACCGTCCTCGGCCTGACCAGGGACCCCGCCTCGCCAAGGGCCCGCGCGCTCGCCGCAGCCGAGGTGATCCCCGTCGCGGGCGAGCTCGGCGACCCGGCGAGCTACCGGGCGCACCTGGCGGGCGTCGACGCCGTCGTGCACCTGGCGATGGACCTCGGCGACCCGGCCGGTTCGGACCGCGCCCTGTTCGCCGAGCTGCTCGACGCCGGCTCCCCGCACCTGGTCTACACCACCGGCTGCTCCAGCTACGGCCGCGTCGACGCCCCCGTGCTCGACGAGACCACCCCCGGCAACCCGGACAGCCCGCTGGCCTTCCGCTTCGCCCTGGAGCGCGAGCTGGCCGCGACCGGCCTGCCGCACACCGTCCTGCGTCCCGGCTTCGTCTACGGCGGCGACGCCCGGACCTCCCAGAGCGGCAACTGGTTCGCGGCGGGCCGCGACGGCCGCGCGGTGTTCTTCGGCGACCGCGCCAGGTCGTGGACCTGGGTGCACGTGGACGACCTGGTCGACGCCTGCACCGCCGCCGTCGACCTCCTGGCCGAGGTGGACGGCGAGGTGTTCTGCGTCGGCGAGGAGGACGCCCCGACCGCGCTGGAGGTCTTCACCGCGTGCGTGCGCGCCGCGGGCCACACCGGACCGGTCGAGTTCGCGCCGATCACCGAGGCCGGTTGGCTCGACCAGGCCGCCGACCAGGACGAGGTGATGACCAGCGCCAAGGCCCGCAGGCTCCTCGGCTGGACGCCGCGCCGCACCGGCGTCCTGGCCGACGTGGACACCTACTTCACCGCGTGGGCGTCGGCGTGAGCGACGCGCGCCCGGTCGCCGACCTCCCCGCTAGGCCGCTCGCCTGGCGCGAGTGGAAGCCGGTCACACCCCTGCCTGCCGTGGCGGGCCGCACGGTGGTCTCCCCGGAGGCCGAGGAGTTCCTCGCCTGACCGCGAGCACCCGCGAACACCCGCAGAAAAAGCACTGAGCCCCGGACTCCGAGGAGTCCGGGGCTCTACGCGTATCCAGGGCGCAGCACTCAGCCGCGCACCACCTTGCCCGCCTTCAGGCACGAGGTGCACACGTTCAGCCGCTGGCGCTGCGAAGAAGAAACCTTCGCGCGCACGGTCTGGATGTTCGGGTTCCACCGGCGGTTGGTGCGCCGATGGGAGTGCGAGACCGACTTGCCGAAGCCCGGCCCCTTGCCACAGACGTCGCACACGGCAGCCACGTCAGCCACTCCTTCAGGTTTCCTCAGCGGTACTCACGCCCCGGCGGGCGCGCAAGCGTGCACAAGCCTCAGCCGGGCATGGCAACCTGGACAGGGTAGCCGGTGGCGGGTGGGCCCACCAAACCGGGGCTTAAGTAGGCTCGCGGCGTGCAGGCTCTCGACGCTTCCGCGATCCGCCGCTGGGCGGATGCCTGCGTGCGGTCGCTGGCCGCCCACCGCGAGGACATCGACCGCATCAACGTGTTCCCGGTCGCCGACGGCGACACCGGCACGAACCTCCTGCAGACCATGAGCAGCGCGCTCGACTCGCTGCTCCGCTCCAACCCCAGCGGCGCGGGCACGGCGCTCAGCGCGCTCGCCAAGGGCGCGCTCGCGGGCGCGCGCGGCAACTCCGGAGTGATCCTGTCCCAGGTGCTGCGGGGTCTGGCCGAGGCGGTCGGCACCGCCTCCACGGCGACCGGGGCCTCGTTGCGCAAGGCGCTGCTGCGGGCCGACGAGCTGGCCGTCGAGGCGGTGTCGGCCCCGTCGCCGGGCACCGTCCTGTCCGTCCTGCGCGCCGCCGCCGAGGCCGCCCGCGACTGCCCGAGCGACGAGCTGGGCGAGGTCGCCTCCGCCGCCTCCCGCGCGAGCGCCGCCGCGCTCGCCGAGACCCCGAGGCAGCTCGCGGTCCTGGCCCGCGCGGGCGTGGTCGACGCGGGCGGTCGCGGCCTGGTCGTCCTGCTCGACGCGCTGGCGGGCGTGGTGACCGGGCACGTCCCCGAACCCGTCGTGCCCAGCCGGGTCCCGCGCCCGGCCGCCGCCCTCACCACCGCCCGCGAGTCCGGTTCGGCGGACTACGAGTACGAGGTCATGTACCTGATCGACGGCCTGGCGGGCGCGGGCGCCGACCGGTCCGACCGGTCGGCCGAGGAGGAGGCCGCCGCCGCGCTCCGGACCGCGCTGCGCGCGCTCGGCGACTGCGTCTCCGTGGTCGGCGACGGCGACGGCCTGTGGACCGTCCACGTGCACTGCACCGACATCGGCGCGGCCGTCGAGGCGGGCGTCGAGGCGGGCCGCCCGCACCGCATCACCGTGTCCCGCTTCGCCGACCAGGTCGCCGCCCAGGCGGGCCGCTTCACCCGCGACCGCGCGGTGGTCGCCCTGGTGCGCGGCGACGGCGTGGCCGAGCTGTTCGAGGGCGAGGGCGCGGTCGTGCTGCGCGTCGCGGGCGCCCTGGACCCGGCCGACCTGCTCGCCGTGCTCACCGGCACCCGCGCCCGGCACGTCGTGGTGCTGCCCGGCGTCCCCGACCTCCGGTCCGAGGTGGACGACGCGGTCTCCCAGGCCGTCGCGGCCGGCCAGGACGCGGTGGTCGTGCCCATGACCTCACCGGTGCAGGCGCTCGCCGCGCTCGCCGTGCACGACGCGTCCCGCAGGGCGAACGACGACGTGGTGGCGATGGCCGAGGCCGCCGCCGCGACCCGCAGGGGCGAGATCGGCCACGCCGTCCAGGAGGCCATCACCTGGGTCGGCCGCTGCCTGCCCGGCGACCTGCTGGCCCTGCTGGACGGCGAGGTCGTGCACGTCGAGCCCGCCCCCGGCGACCGCACCGGCCTGGCCCGCGACCTGGTCGACCTGATGCTCGTGCCCGGCGGCGAGCTGGTCACCGCCCTGCTCGGCGAGGACGCCCCGGACGGCCTGGCCGAGGCGCTGGAGGCGCACCTGCGCGTCGCGCACCCCGAGGTCGAGCTGGTCGTCTACCCCGGCGGCCTGCCCGGCGCGGTGCTCGTGGTCGGCGTCGAGTAGCCGCGCCGTGCCCACGACGCGACTGTCGGTCCCCAGTAGTTCAATGGGCAGGCGATGACGACCTTCGACGACAGCCTCGTGCCGCTGCTGGGGCAGAAGACCGCCGACGCGCTGGAGACCGGCCTCGGCCTGACCACCGTCGGCGACCTGCTGCGCCACTACCCGCGCCGCTACGACGAGCGCGGCAAACTCACCGAGATCTCCGGGCTGGAGCTCGGCGAGCACGTCACCGTGCAGGCCCGCGTCAAGTCCGCCCGCCTCAAGAACATGCGCGCGCGGCGCGGCGAGATGCTCGACGCGGTCATCACCGACGGCACCAGCGAGCTGCACCTGGTGTTCTTCGGCCGGGGCTCCCGCAAGGTCGAGCGCGAGCTGCTCCCCAACACCAAGGCCATGTTCGCGGGCAAGGTCGGCATCTTCAACGGCAAGCTCCAGCTGGCCCACCCCGACTACGAGATCGTCGACGGCCTCACCGGCGCCGACGACGGGGGCGGCGCGGTGACGGCGTCGAAGTTCGCGGACGCCTTCATCCCCGTCTACCCGGCGGCCCAGGGCATCCAGTCCTGGAACGTGGCCAAGTGCGTCGAGCAGGTCCTGGCGGTCTGGGACGGTGTCGAGGAGGACCCGCTCCCGGAGGAGCTGCGCGAGTCCGAGGGCCTGATCACCCTGGAGAAGGCGCTCCGCGACATCCACCGCCCGGACGGCTGGCCCGCCGTGACCGTGGCCCAGCAGCGCCTCAAGTGGGACGAGGCACTGGCCGTGCAGCTCGCGCTGGCCCAGCGCCGCCACTCCGCGACCGCCCGCCCCGCCTCGGCCTGCCCGCGCGTGGCGGGCCGGGTGGCGGACGCCTTCGACGCCAGGCTGCCCTTCGAGCTCACCGCAGGGCAGCAGGCCGTGGGCGACCGCATCGCCGAGGACCTCTCCGCCACCCAGCCCATGAACCGCCTCCTGCAGGGCGAGGTCGGCTCGGGCAAGACCATGGTCGCCCTGCGCGCCATGCTGCAGGTGGTCGACTCCGGACGGCAGTCCGCCATGCTCGCCCCCACCGAGGTCCTCGCGGCCCAGCACGCCCGCTCCCTGCGCGAACTCCTGGGCGACCTCGGCCAGGCGGGCGAGCTGGGCGGCGCGGAGCACGCCACCCGCGTCACCCTCCTCACCGGCTCCATGCCCGCGGCTCAGCGCAAGAAGGCCCTGCTGGAGATCATGACCGGCGAGGCCGGGATCGTCGTGGGCACCCACGCCCTGATCCAGGACAAGGTCGCGTTCGCGGACCTCGGCCTGGTGGTCGTGGACGAGCAGCACCGCTTCGGCGTGGAGCAGCGCGCCGCCCTCAGCGCGCGCCCCGGCAGCGCGGTCCCGCACGTCCTGGTCATGACCGCGACCCCGATCCCGCGCACCGTGGCCATGACCGTCTACGGCGACCTGGAGGTCTCCGCGCTGCGCGAGCTCCCCGGTGGGCGCTCGCCCATCAAGACCTCGGTGGTGCCCACCGCGGAGAAGCCCCAGTGGCTGGACCGCGCCTGGCAGCGCATCCACGAGGAGGTGGGCAAGGGCCACCAGGTCTACGTGGTCTGCCCCCGGATCGGCGACGGCGAGGACGAGGACGGCAAGCCGCCCAAGGAGAAGGGCGACCCCGACAAGCGCCCGCCCCTGGCGGTCGTGGACGTGGCCAACCGGCTGGCCGCAGGGCCCCTGAAGGGCCTGCGCATCGACATCCTGCACGGCCGCCTCGCGCCCGACGACAAGGACGCGGTCATGCGCGCCTTCGCCGCCAACGAGGTCCAGGTCCTCGTGGCGACCACCGTCGTGGAGGTGGGCGTGAACGTCCCGAACGCCACCGTCATGGTCATCATGGACGCGGACCGCTTCGGCGTGAGCCAGCTCCACCAGCTGCGGGGCCGCGTCGGCCGGGGCAGCGCCCCTGGTCTGTGCCTCCTGGTCAGCGAGATGCCCGGCGCCTCCGCCACGATGCAGCGCCTCCGGGCCGTCGAGTCCACCCTGGACGGCTTCGAGCTGGCCCAGCTGGACCTCGAACTCCGCCGAGAGGGCGACATCCTCGGCGCGGCCCAGTCCGGGACCCGCAGCGGCCTGAAGATGCTCTCCCTGCTGCGCGACGAGGACACCATCGAGGCCGCGCGCGTGGTGGCGCAGGAGATCGTCGAGCGCGATCCCGACCTCGGCGCCCACCCCGGACTGGCCACCCTCCTCGCCGGCGTGCTGGACGAGGAGCGCGCGGACTACCTGGAGAAGACCTAGACGAGTAATTCCTAAGTCGGTCAGTGGTCGTAGGCCGTGAGGGATCGGGTGACGGGTTGGCCGGTGGCGCGGTTGTGCCAGATGGCGGCGGTCAGGGCTAGAAGTCGTTGGGCGACGCGGACTCCGACGCCCTCGATAGTGCGCCCGCCATGCTGTTCCAGGTCCACCTGGCCCTTGAGCGTGTCGTTGACCGACTCGATGAGCTGACGGATGGACTTGAGCAGCGGCTCGCCGGGATGCGGGGCCCGGTTCCGGTAGGAGGGCCGGATCAACCGGACCCCGCGCTCGTGCAGGAAGCGGTCCAGTTCCCGGGAGACGTAGCCCTTGTCGGCGATGATCAGCAGTCCGGGTCGGTCGGCGAGCAGGTTGGGCTCGTGGTCGCAGATCGCCATGAGCACCTCCCGCTCGTCGATCTTTGGATCGGTCAACGCCCAGGCGACGGGTAGTCCGGTCGGGGTGCAGACCAGATGCAGGCGCAGGCCCCAGAACCAGCGTGAGTGCGATCGGCAGTAGCCGTACTTCGCCCAGCCGGCCAGTTCCTAACGCTTGACCGTGGGGCGGGAGCGGCCGCACTCGACCGGGGTGGAGTCCACGATCCAGGTCGTGTCGGTCCACAGGTCGGTGTCGGCCGCCAACCAGCGCATGGCCTGCTTGACCAGGGGCAACGCCGCGCGTAGGCGGCGGTTGTAGCCGGACTGGCCGGGCAGGTACGGGAACGCGTCGGGCGTCCGGGCGGGCAGGAACCGCAGCCAGCGGGCCTCGGAGGTGAATCCGAGCAGGGCTTGGGCCACCGCGAGGGTGACCAGTTCGGCGTCGGTCAGTTTCGGTGGTCTGCCGAGGCGGGTCCTGTCCACCAGATGGTCGTCGATCTTGACGTAGAGTGCGGTGAGAAGGGTGTTCAGGTCGGTCGTCACAAACTGATCTTGAACACCCTTCCTCCGTATCCGGTCACCGCCTCGACTTACGCATTACTCGTCTAGCCCCCGTTCCCGTCCTGACGCAGGGCTGACGCGCCCGCGGGTAGTGTCGTGCGACTGTGCGCCACTCCCGCCTGATCCCCGCTGCCGCCGCCGCTCTGGCCCTGGTCGTCACCGGGTGCTCCGCAGGCGCGCCGTCCACCGCCGCCGCCCCGCCCACCTCGGCCTCCGCCGACCTGCCCAAGGGCGACCTGGCGCAGCTCGCGGAGAAGGTCGACGCCCGCGTGGCAGCCCTGGGCAGGGCGAGGTTCACCACCGAGGGCTTCGCCGGCGACGGCGCGGGCGCCGAGGTCCGCAGCCAGGTCACCGGGTCGGCCCGCTGGCTGAACGGCGTGGTCACCTCGGCCATGACCATGAACGTCCAGACCAACGGCGCCACCCCGACCGTCACCCGCCTCGTCAGCGGGGTCGACGGCGTCTACGTGAGCGTCGACGGCGCCCCCATGCCCGCGGGCAAGACCTGGGGCTTCTACACCAAGCAGAACTCCGCCGAGGTCGACGCGCTCCTCCGGGGCTTCGGCCCGAGCGCCGTCGTGGGCGCGGAGCTGGACTACCTCGAACCCAGGGCCGCGATGATCGTCGGCAAGCGGCAGACGGCCGAGGGAACCCGCTACGACCTGGTCGTGGACCCGATGAAGATGGCCAAGGCGGTCGCCGACCCGGACATCCAGCTCCAGCACACCCAGCTCGCCGAGTACGGCGTGGTGATCCGCGCCGAGGTCGTGCTCGACGAGAGCGGCGCGCCCCGCGAGGCCGGGTTCCGCTTCGAGCTCGGTGGCGAGGACGTGCGCAGCTCCACCACGAAGTTCACCGACTGGGGCGCGGACGTCGACGTCTCGCCCCCGCCGGCGGACCAGGTCGTCCCCGCCGACCAGCTCCCGCGGTAGCCCGGCTCAGGGGGCGGACGAGCCCACCACCCGCGGGGGCCTGCCGCCCCGCGCCCACCCACGCCCCTGGGCCCCCGGACGCGCGAGAGCCCCGCAGGCCGGCGGCCGTGCGGGGCTCCCACCGCTCACCGGGTCAGGTGACGGGCAGCTGCGACTTCGGGATCTGCCGGGTGGGCGGCTCCTCCGGGTCCTCCGCCAGCCGGGGCAGGCTCGACACCGCCTGCTGCACCGCCTTCTGCGCCGCCGTGAACTGCTCGCTGAGCGACTTGTGCATCACCCGGAGCTCGCCGAGCTTGCGGTCCGCCTCGCCGATCCGCCGCGTGGCGTGCGAGTCGGCGTCGTCCGTCACCTGCTTGGCCTTGGCCTCGGCCTCCGCGACCGCCTTCTCGGCGGCGGCGTTCGCCTCGGCCACCGTCTTCTCGGCCACCGCCGTCGCCTCGGACGTGGTGCTCGCCGCGAGCGCGTTGGCCTCGGCCACGGTCCGCTCGGCCAGCTCGTTGGCGTCCGTGACGGTCTTCTCCGCGAGCGCGGTCGCCTCGGTCACGGTCTTCTCGGCCAGCGCGTTCGCGTCCGCCACGGTCTTCCCGGCCAGCGCGTTGGCCTCGGTCACGGTCCGCTCCGCCAGCGCGTTGGCGTCCGCGACCGTCTTCTCGGCCTTGCCCAGCGCCTCGGACTCCAGCTCGGCGATCTGCGCGTCCGACTCGGCCTTGAGCCGCGCGGCCTCCTCGGTGGCCCCGCCGACCAGCCGCGTGGCCTCGTCGTTCGCCGTCGCCAGCAGCTTCGCGGCCTCCGCCTTCGCCTCGACGACGTGCCGCTCGTGCTCCTTGCGGAGCGCGGTCTTCAGCTCGTCGTACTCCTTGTCGAGGTCGTCGTGGTAGACCTTGTACTTCTGCTCCAGCTCGGTCCGCCGCTGCTCCAGGTCGGCGTTCTTCGCCTCGAACTCGGCGGCCGACCGCTCGCGCTCCGTGCGCGCCTCCGCCATCAGCCCGGTGTGCTCGGCGGTCAGCTTGAGCCGCATCTCCTCGTGCGCGCGCTCCAGCTCCGCCTTGCGCTCCTCGTGCTGGCGCTCCAGCTCGGTGGTCCGCTGGACGTGCGCGGCCTCCAACTGCCTGCCGCGCGCCTCCAGCTCGCCCATCGCGCGCTGGTGCGCGGCCTGCCCCTCGGCGGCGGCCCTGGAGGCGTCCTCCCTGGTCGCGTTCGCCTCGTTCAGCGCGGCCTGCCGTATGTCGGCGATCTCCTCCTCGGCCAAGGTCATCATGACCCGCACGCGCTCGGTGACGTTCGAGGCGTTCAGCGGGCTGTTGGCGAGGCTGGCCAACTGGCCCTTGACCTTGTCCAGCTCGGCGCGGGTGCCTGTGAGGAGCTTCGTCAGCTCCGCCACCTGGGCGTTCGCGGCGTCGTGCGCGCGCGCCGCGTTCTTGAGGTCGAACTCCAAGCGCGTGACGCGCTCGTTCACCTGACGCTGGTTGTACCCGCGCAGGACGACGTCGAAATGCGTGCGGGCAGCAGGCTGCCCAGTCCCTTCAGCCCCGGCCATAATTCCCACACTACCGAGACGGACCCCCTGGTTGTCACCCGATGTAGCTAACGGCACGTGATCTTTTCGTGATCGGGCGTTATAAGGCGCTCACCGCGCGTCCGGACAGCGGGTGCGGGGGTCCCTCGCAGGGGGGAGGATCACCGCAGGTCGGGCCCGTGTCGAGCGATGTGGGAATGATGTCCGTCACGTGAGATGGATCTCCCGATTGGCGGGACGCGCACGGTAGCGTGCCCTGATTGCCATCGAGTGACCGGGAGGAACGCAGAATGTTCCGCAAGGTACTTGTCGCCAACCGCGGCGAGATCGCCATCCGGGCGTTCCGCGCCGCTTACGAGCTGGGCGCGGGCACGGTCGCCGTCTTCCCCCACGAGGACCGCAACTCCCTGCACAGGCTGAAGGCGGACGAGTCCTACGAGATCGGCGAGCCCGGCCACCCGGTGCGGGCGTACCTGTCCGTCGACGAGGTCATCAAGGCCGCGCGCAAGGCGGGCGCCGACGCCGTGTACCCCGGTTACGGCTTCCTCTCCGAGAACCCCGGACTGGCCAAGGCCTGCGCCGACGCGGGGATCACGTTCGTGGGTCCCCCCACCGAGGTGCTGGAGCTGACCGGCAACAAGGCCAGCGCCATCGCCGCCGCCCGCGCCGCCGGGCTGCCCGTGCTCAAGTCCAGCGACCCGTCCAGCGACGTCGACGCGCTGCTCGCGGCGGCCGACGACATCGGCTTCCCGGTGTTCGTCAAAGCCGTAGCGGGCGGCGGCGGGCGCGGGATGCGGCGCGTCGAGGACCCGGCCGCCCTGCGCGAGTCGATCGAGGCCGCGTCCCGCGAGGCCGAGTCCGCCTTCGGGGACCCGACGGTGTTCCTGGAGCAGGCCGTCGTCGAGCCCCGGCACATCGAGGTGCAGATCCTCGCGGACGGGCAGGGCGGCGTGATCCACCTGTTCGAGCGCGACTGCTCGGTGCAGCGCAGGCACCAGAAGGTCATCGAGATCGCGCCCGCCCCGAACCTCTCGCCGGAGCTGCGCGAGCGGATCTGCGGCGACGCGGTCAGGTTCGCCGAGCACATCGGGTACCGCAACGCGGGCACCGTCGAGTTCCTGCTCGACCCGCGCGGGAACTACGTGTTCATCGAGATGAACCCGCGCATCCAGGTCGAGCACACGGTCACCGAGGAGGTCACCGACGTCGACCTCGTGCAGTCCCAGATGCGCATCGCCTCCGGCGAGACCCTCGCGGACCTCGGCCTGAGCCAGGACACCGTGCAGCTGCGCGGCGCCGCGCTCCAGTGCCGCATCACCACCGAGGACCCCGCCAACGGGTTCCGCCCGGACACCGGCATGATCAGCGCCTACCGCTCGCCCGGCGGCTCCGGCGTGCGCCTGGACGGCGGCACCACCGGCGTCGGCACGGCCATCAGCGCCCACTTCGACTCGATGCTGGTCAAGCTGACCTGCCGGGGCCGCACGTTCTCCGCCGCCGTCGCCCGCGCCCGGCGCGCGGTCGCCGAGTTCCGCATCCGGGGCGTGTCCACGAACATCCCGTTCCTGCAGGCGGTGCTGGACGACCCGGACTTCTACGAGGGCCGCGTCACCACCTCGTTCATCGAGAAGCGCCCGCACCTGCTGACCGCGCGCTCCTCCGCGGACCGGGGGACGCGCCTGCTGACGTACCTGGCCGACGTGACGGTGAACCGGCCGAACGGCGCCCGGCCGTCCGTCGTGGACCCGAGGCTGAAGCTGCCGCCCGTCGACGTGTCCTCCGACCCGGCGCCCGGCAGCAAGCAGCGCCTGGACCAGCTCGGGCCCGAGGGGTTCGCGCGGTGGCTGCGCTCCAGCGAGCGCGTCGGCGTCACCGACACCACGTTCCGCGACGCGCACCAGTCGCTGCTGGCCACGCGCGTGCGCACCAAGGACCTGCTCGCCGTCGCGCCGCACGTCGCGCGGCTCACGCCCGAGCTGCTGTCGCTGGAGGCGTGGGGCGGGGCGACCTACGACGTGGCGCTGCGGTTCCTCGCCGAGGACCCGTGGGAGCGGCTGGCCGCGCTGCGCGAGGCGGTGCCGAACATCGCGCTGCAGATGCTGCTGCGCGGGCGCAACACGGTCGGGTACACGCCGTACCCCGAGGCGGTGACCAGCGCCTTCGTCGAGGAGGCCACCGCGACCGGCATCGACATCTTCCGCATCTTCGACGCGCTGAACGACGTCGAGCAGATGCGGCCCGCGATCGAGGCGGTGCGCGCCACCGGCACGGCCGTCGCCGAGGTCGCGCTCTGCTACACCGCCGACCTGTCCAACCCGGACGAGCGGCTCTACACGCTCGACTACTACCTGCGGCTGGCCGAGCAGATCGTGTCGGCGGGCGCGCACGTGCTCGCGGTGAAGGACATGGCCGGGCTGCTCCGCCCGCCCGCCGCCGCGAAGCTCATCACCGCGCTGCGCAGCGAGTTCGACCTGCCGGTGCACCTGCACACCCACGACACCGCCGGTGGCCAGCTGGCCACGTACCTGGCGGCGATCCAGTCCGGGGTGGACGCGGTGGACGGCGCGGCGGCGTCGATGGGCGGCACCACCTCGCAGCCGCCGCTGTCGGCGATCGTGGCGGCGACCGACCACACCCCGCACGCGACCGGCCTGGACCTGGCGGCGGTGTGCGACCTGGAGCCGTACTGGGAGTCGGTGCGGAAGGTGTACGCGCCGTTCGAGTCCGGCATCCCCGGCCCGACGGGGCGGGTGTACAGCCACGAGATCCCCGGCGGCCAGCTGTCGAACCTGCGCACCCAGGCGGTGGCGCTCGGGCTGGGGCAGAAGTTCGAGGAGATCGAGGCGATGTACGCCGCCGCCGACCGGATGCTCGGCAGGCTGGTGAAGGTGACGCCGTCGTCCAAGGTGGTCGGCGACCTGGCCCTGCACCTGGTCGGCGCCGGGGTGAGCCCGGCCGAGTTCGAGGCCGAGCCGGGCAGGTTCGACGTGCCGGGTTCCGTCATCGGCTTCCTGCACGGCGAGCTGGGCGACCCGCCCGGCGGCTGGCCGGAGCCGTTCCGCAGCAAGGCACTGAAGGGCAGGGCGGCCCCGAAGGCGGTCGCGGAGCTGACCGAGGACGACCGCAAGGGCCTGGCCGAGAAGCCCCGCGCGACCCTGAACCGGTTGCTGTTCCCGGCGCCCACCAAGGAGTACCTGGCGCACCGGGACGCGTACGGCGACACGAGCGTGCTGAGCAGCAAGGACTTCTTCTACGGCCTGCGGCCGGGCGAGGAGTACCCGGTGGACCTGGAGCCGGGCGTGCGCCTGCTGATCCGCCTGGAGGCGATCGGCGAGGCGGACGAGCGCGGGGTCCGCACCGTGATGGCGGTCCTGAACGGCCAACTCCGCCCGATCCAGGTGCGCGACCGCTCGGTCGCGGCGGAGGTCCCGGCGGCGGAGAAGGCGGACCGCGCCAACCCGAACCACGTGGCGGCCCCGTTCTCGGGCGTGGTCCAGCCGTCGGTCGCGGAGGGCGACGAGGTCGACGCGGGGCAGACCCTGGCGACGATCGAGGCGATGAAGATGGAGGCCGCGATCACCGCGCCGAAGGCGGGTCGGGTGGCGCGGTTGGCGGTGGGGAACGTGCAGCAGGTCGAAGGCGGGGATCTGCTGGTGGTGTTGGAGTAGTTCCCAGGCGGGGTTCGGGTTTTGAGGGGCGGGCGTCTTTCGGGGCGTCCGTCCCTTTTTGTCTGCCTGGCGGTCGGTGATTCCGGACTGTTCGCAGCTTCGGGTGAAGGTTGTTGGTGTGGGGCGGTGGGGCTGGGATCGTGCCTGGTGGGGGAGGTGCGATGGTGTCGCTGGAGGCGGTCGCCGACGAGTTGGAGTCGGTGTGCGAGCGGGCTGCGGAGTGCCGGATGGGCGGACCCGTTCGGCGATCAGCGGCAAGGACGAGGGGTTCGCACTGGCGCTCCGCACGATTCGCGAGCTCGGGATGACCCGAGGGTTCCCGCTGCGCGCGGCCGACGTCGAGATGAAGGTCGCCTCGGAAATGAGGGCCAACGGGATCACGAGCGCGACGCTCGTCATCAATCACGTCCCCTGCGACGACGGTATGTTCAGCTGCGATCGGATGGTGCCGGTCCTCCTGCCCGCGGGCAGCACGCTGACCGTCTTCGGAGCGGGCGGTTTCCGCATGACCTACCACGGAGGAGAGCAGCTGCCTTGTCCCACGCCCTGAAGATCTACACCAGCCCCGACCACGGCAAGGAACCGCTGTTCCTGCACACCCCCGACGAGGTCCGGGCCTGGTTCGCCCGGTGGCGGGAGGCGTCCCCCGCAGGCAGCGTGGACCTGGCCACCTTCTACCTGGCCGGTGACGACTGGGGGCCCGAGCTGAACGCGGGCCTGGATGGCGACAAGGGCGTGCTGCACCACTCCGGCGACGACGACACCTCCTACGGCTTCCACTCCCGCAACCCCCAGGGCAGCAACCCCGACGAGGTCGTCTACTACTTCTTCGCCGCCGATACCCCCTTCCCTCCCCACTCCGAGATCCCCGTCACCGACGTCGAGTCCGCCGTCCTGGAGTTCATGTCCACCGGCCTCCGCCCCACCCGCGTCCACTGGCAGGCCTGGGTCCCCGGCGTCGGGCACGTCCCCGTGTGACCTCCCGCCCACCCCCGCGAAAACGGGGAACTCTCCGCCCGGACCCGCCGTTGGACCGGCCATGAAGAAGGTGACCGGACTCCTGTTCGCGGCAGCCGCCGGGGCGCTGGCCTGGGCCGCGCGCGACGTTCCCGCCGCCATGGGGGGCAGGCCGGACGAGCGCGTCCGCCGGTCTCCCCAGTGGCGCGACGGCAAGTTCCACAACCGCGCCACCACCAGCACCATGCCGCCCGACGGCGCCACCGAGACGCTCCGCGACTTCGCGTTCGGCGACAAGACCAAGCGCAAGCCCGCGGGCCCCGTGCCGCTGGTGGCTCCGAGGCGCGACGCGCCCGCCGACGGCCTCCACATCACCTGGTACGGCCACGCGTCCTCGCTCGTCGAGATCGACGGCGCGCGCGTCCTGATCGACCCGATCTGGAGCGATCGCTGCTCCCCGTCCCAGGTCGTCGGCCCGCGCCGCCTCCACGCCGTCCCGCACGAGCTGGACGAGCTCGGCCGCGTCGACGCCGTCGTCATCTCCCACGACCACTACGACCACCTCGACCTCCCCACGGTCCGCGCGCTCACCCGCGACCACGCCGCCGTGTTCGTCGTCCCGCTCGGCATCGGCGCGCACCTGCGCAGCTGGGACGTCCCCGAGCACCGCATCGTGGAGCTCGACTGGAACGAGTCGCACCGCGTGGCGGGCATCACCCTCACCGCCACGCCCGCGCAGCACTTCTCCGGCCGCGGCCTCGCCCGCGACACCACGCTCTGGGCGTCCTGGGTCATCGCGGGTCCCGAGCACCGCGTCTACTACACCGGCGACACCGGCTACTTCGACGGCTACGCCGAGATCGGCGAGGAGCACGGCCCGTTCGACGCCGCGCTCGTCCAGATCGGCGCCTACGGCTCCGGCTGGCCCGACATCCACATGACCCCCGAGGAGGGCGTCGCCGCGCACCGCGACGTCCGGGGCGGCCTGCTGATCCCGGTGCACTGGGCCACCTTCAACCTCGCCCTGCACGACTGGTCCGAGCCGGTGGACCGGGTGTGGCGGGAGGCCAAGGCGCACGACGTGCGGATGGCCGTCCCGAAGCCGGGCGAGCGGATCGACGTCGCCAACCCGCCCGCCGTCGACGGCTGGTGGCAGGCGCTCTGACCCCGGAGGACCGCTGAAGCCCCGCCGCGCCGGCCCGGGGGACGGCGCGGCGGGGCCGTTTGGAAAACTCCCCCCGTGACCAGGATCGTCGCGGGCGCGGCGGGCGGACGCCGCCTGCAGGTGCCGCCCAAGGGCACCCGCCCCACCTCCGACCGCGTCCGGGAAGCCCTCTTCAGCTCGCTGGAGACCTTCCTCGACCTGGACGGCGCGCACGTCCTCGACCTCTACGCCGGGTCCGGCGCGCTTGGCTTCGAGGCCCTGTCCAGGGGCGCCGCGACCGCGACCCTCGTCGAGTCCGACCGCCGCGCCGCCGACGTCCTGCGCGCCAACGCCGCGTCCCTCCGCCTGCCCGGCGCGACCGTCCTGCACCGCCCGGCCGAAGTGGTCGTCGCCGCACCTCCGGAGCGCCCGTGCGACCTCGTCCTCGCCGACCCCCCCTACGCCGTCACGGACGAGCAGCTCAACCGCGTCCTCGCCGACCTGGTCGCGAACGGCTGGACCGCGCCCGGAACCCTCCTGGTGGTCGAGCGCGCGTCCCGCAGCCCCGAACCCGTCTGGCCGAGCCCGTTGGAACCGTTGCGCGGCAAGCGATACGGGGACACCGCACTGCACTGGTCCGAACACCCGCAGGCGCGCGGGTGACGCATCCCACGACGCCCCTGGGCACATCGGCACTGGTGCTACCGTCCCGCCCATGACGCGTGCCGTGTGCCCCGGCTCCTACGACCCGGCCACCAACGGACACCTGGACATCATCGGCAGAGCCGCCGGGCTCTTCGACGAGGTCGTCGTCTCGGTGCTCATCAACAAGAGCAAGAAGACGCTGTTCTCGGTCGAGGAGCGCACCGAGATGCTCCGCGAGGTCACCGCGCAGTGGCCGAACGTGCGCGTCGACTCCTGGCACGGCCTGCTGGTCGACTACTGCCGGGAGAACGACATCCAGGCCATCGTGAAGGGCCTGCGCGCGGTCAGCGACTACGACTACGAGCTGCAGATGGCGCAGATGAACCACCAGCTCACCGGCGTCGAGACCCTGTTCATGCCGACGAACCCCATCTACAGCTTCCTGGCCAGCTCGCTGGTGAAGGACGTCGCGAACTACGGCGGCGACGTCTCCACCCTGCTCCCGCCGAGCATCCTGACCAGGCTCACCCAGCGCCTCGCCGAGCGCCGCTGACCCGCCTGGCGGGCCCCCAAACCGCCTCCGCCGAACCCGCTCGGGTGCGGACACGCCCGACCGCGCTCCCCCTCGCCCGGTGACGGGCAGGGCACACTAGGTTGAGCACATCGGCAGTGGCGCGAGGAGTGTGACGTGTACCGGGTGTTCGAGGCCCTCGACGAGCTGGTCACGATCGTCGAAGAGGCGCGGGGCGTGCCCATGACCTCGGGGTGCGTGGTCCCCAGGGGCGACGTGCTCGAACTGCTCGACGACGTCCGCGACGCCATCCCGGCGGAGCTGGACGACGCGCAGGACGTGCTCGACCACCGCGACGAGCTCGTCGGCAAGGCGCAGCACGAGGCCGACCAGGCGACCAGCAAGGCCCGCTCCGAGGCGGACCGGATGCTCGCCGAGGCGCAGCACGAGGCCGAGCGGATGCTGTCCGAGGCCAGCGCGCGCGCCGAGCGCATGGTCGCCGAGGCGGAGGAGCAGGCCGAGCGGGCCGTCGCCGCCGGGCGCCAGGAGTACGAGGACCTGGTGGGCCGGGCGCACTCCGAGGCGGACCGGATGGTCCAGGCCGGGCGCGCCAACTACGAGCGCGCGATCGAGGAGGGCCGGGCCGAGCAGGTCCGGCTGGTCGACCAGACCGAGGTCGTGCAGGCCGCCCACGCCGAGTCCGCGCGCCTCGTGGAGGCCGCCCGCGCTGAGGCGGTCCGGCTGCGCGGCGAGTGCGACGCGTACGTCGACGGCAAGCTCGCCGACTTCGAGGACCTGCTCGCGCACACCCTGCGCAGCGTCGGCAAGGGGCGCTCGCATTTGCGCGGCCCGGCCGTCGCGAGCGCGACCGCGCCCTACGACTACCAGGACTAGCGCCGCCCCCGACCTGCGGATTTCGCCCCGGCCCCGGTCGTCCCGTACTCTTGAGCGGTTGGCCGTGGCAGATCGCCCGGCAGCCACCAGCACCACCGAGCTAGACACACCGAATCACCATGCCTGAACACAGCCGCGCGCACGCGCGTTCCACAGCAACCGGGCCCTGGGTCATCGACACCAGGGACCTCGGGCGTCGCGCGGGCTCCAGCCGCGCCTACCGCAGGACGGTCCCGGCTGAAGGTCTCGGTCTGCTCGGTGTGATCGCGGTGCCCGCGGGCGGCGAGGTCGAGCTCGACCTCCTGCTCGAATCGGTGGTCGAGGGCGTCCTCGTCACGGGCACCGCTTCCACGACGGTGGAGGGGGAGTGCTCGCGCTGCCTCGACCCGCTGTCGTCAGACGTCCAGGTGGGGCTGACGGAGCTGTACGCGTACCCCGACAGCGCCACCGACGAGACCACCGAGGAGGACGAGGTCAGCCGGGTCCACGACGACCTGATCGACCTCGAACCCGTGGTGCGCGACGCACTCGTGCTCGCGCTGCCGCAGGTGCCGCTGTGCTCGCCGGACTGCCTCGGGCTGTGCGTCGACTGCGGCGGCAGGCTGGCAGATCTCGGCCCCGACCACGGGCATGAGACGATTGACCCCCGGTGGGCCGCACTGCAGGTGCGGTTCGACGGGAATCGTGACAATCCAGAGGAGAACTAGTCGTGGCCGTCCCGAAGCGGAAGATGTCGCGCTCGAACACGCGCTCGCGCCGCGCTCAGTGGAAGACCGCCGCCGTGCACCTGGTGGCCTGCTCCAACAAGGCCTGCCGCCAGCCGAAGCCCCAGCACGTGGCCTGCCCGACCTGCGGTCAGTACGACGGCCGCCAGGTCGTCCAGCCGGCCTGATCTCCCTGGCGAAGGTAGTACAGCACCATGGGGGGTAGGTCGCCGCGCGGTCGGTCCGTCGACCGCACCCCGCTGCTTGAAGCGCTCGGCGTCCCTCTGGACGCCGAGCTGCTCACGCTCGCCCTGACCCACCGCTCGTACGCGTACGAGAACGGCGGCCTGCCGCCGAACGAGCGGTTGGAGTTCCTGGGCGACGCGGTGCTCGGGCTCGTCGTGACGGACCACCTGTACCGCGCGCACCCCGACCGCCCCGAGGGGCAGTTGGCGAAGCTGCGGGCCAGCGTGGTCAACATGCACGCGCTCGCGGGCGTCGCCCGCGGGCTCGGCGCGGACGGGCTCGGCGGTCACCTGCTGCTCGGCCGCGGCGAGGAGCTCACCGGGGGCAGGGACAAGGCGAGCATTCTCGCCGACGGCCTCGAAGCCGTCATCGGAGCGGTGTACCTGCAGTTCGGGATAGACACCGCACGTCAGCTGGTCCACCACCTGTTCGACCCGCTGCTGGCCGAGGCGCCGCTCCGGGGCGCGGGTCTGGACTGGAAGACCAGCTTGCAGGAGCTGACCGCCTCGTCAGGGCTGGGCGTCCCCGAGTACCGGGTGGACGACCAGGGGCCGGACCACCGCAAGGAGTTCACCGCGACGGTGTACGTCGGTGGCAAGCCCCACGGTTCAGGCGATGGCCGCACCAAGAAGGAAGCCGAGCAGAAGGCGGCCGAGGCCGCTTACCGCGTGCTGTCCGAGAAGGCAGACGACGGCGAGGACGCGGCCGACGGCGCGGAGCAGAACGGCCAGGGCTCGGCGAACCAGCGGACTTCACCCAACCAGGAAGACTGACGCCGACATGTACGCCACGAACGTCCGGAGCAGGCGCGCCCACCACCGCGGCCACACCTCCCGTCCGCTCAGCGCCTCCCGCAGCGGCGGCATCCAGGGCCTCGTCCTCGTGCGCGACACCGCGCAGGCGGGCGGCTGGATGCTCAAGCCGACGAAGCCGCAGGCCGCGGCCTTCGAACTGCTGGAGGAGCTGGAGCGCGAGGTCGCCGCGCGCGCCGAGACCGCGGAGCACGCCGCCGCGGGCACCACCGAGGACTGATCACCGCACGTGCCCGAGCTGCCCGAGGTCGAAGTAGTCCGCCGAGGGCTGCACGAGCACGTCACCGGCCGCACCGTCGCCTCCGTCGAGGTGCTGCACGCCCGAGCGATCCGCCGTCACCTCCCTGGGGCGGCGGATTTCGCCGTTCGGCTGACCGGTCAGCGCATGGACGCGGCGCGCAGGCGCGGCAAGTACCTGTGGGTCGACCTGTCCGGCGGCGAGGCGGTGCTCGCGCACCTCGGGATGAGCGGGCAGATGCTCGTCCAGCCGGTCGGGGCGCCCGACGAGAAGCACCTGCGGGTCCGGGTCGTGTTCGAGGACGATGGCCCGGAGCTGCGGTTCGTGGACCAGCGGACGTTCGGCGGGCTCGCGCTGGACGAGCTGGTGGAGGTCGACGGGACCTGGTTGCCCCGGCAGGTCTCGCACATCGCCCGCGATCCGATGGACCCGGAGTTCGACGCCGACGCGGCCGTGCGGGCGCTGCGGTCGCGGAAGACGGACGTGAAGCGGGCGCTGCTCGACCAGACGCTCGTGTCCGGGGTCGGGAACATCTACGCCGACGAGTCGTTGTGGCGCGCCCGGCTGCACGGGTTGCGGCCCACGGCCAAGCTGACCACCGCCAAGACCGCCGAGCTGCTCGGGCACGCCACGCAGGTGATGCTGGAGGCGCTCGGGCAGGGCGGGACGTCGTTCGACGCGCTGTACGTCAACGTGAACGGGCAGTCGGGGTACTTCGACCGGTCGCTCGCGGTGTACGGGCAGGAGGACCGGCCGTGCGCGCGGTGCGGGACGGCGATCGTGCGGGAGCCGTTCATGAACCGGTCCTCGTACTCGTGCCCCCGGTGCCAGCCCCGGCCTAGGGACGCCAAGACCGTCGCCCGTTAGGGGAGTTCGCGGTTCACGGGTGACCCGATCGCCCCGTTGGTGTTCGCCTGATTCGATTCGGGAAAGCCTTTTCCTTGTGGTCGTGCGGTACTTCCGTGCGCTTTCACATATTTCACTCTTTTGTGTGACGCACGGTTGAGTTAACCCGGATGAGGGACGCCGCCTCCCCGCAGGCGGCCCCACCGTCCCGCGCGCCCCCGTCCCCGGCGGGGGCGCCGCACCTGTCCGATCAGCCCGGCTGGTCCGCCCGGCCCGGTGGGCGCGCCGGTCGCGCGGGCCCGGCCGGGCCCGGTGGACGCGTGCGCCTCGGCGGCCTGGTCGGTCCCGTCGACGTCACCGGTCGGCGAGCCTGCGCAGCAGCGGCGTCACCGCGCGGACCCGGTGCTGCTCCTCCGGCGACAGCGCCGAGAGCCGCTCCGACAGCAGCTCGGCCTCGCCGTGCGCCATCGACAGCACCGTTTCCCGGCCCGCGCCGGTCAGCACCACGATCGTCGCCCTGCCGTCGGCCGGGTCGGCCTCGCGGCGGACGAGCCCGTTCGACTCCAGGCCGGTCACCACCGTTGTCGCTGTCGGTTGCGAGCAGAGCGCGCGCACCGCGATCTCGCCGATGCGCATCGGCCCGTGGTTCGACAGCTCGGCCAGCACCAGCAGCTGGGTCGGCTGGAGCCTGCGCACCGATGCCGACTGCCGCAGGCTCCGCACCAGGCGGTGCACCGCGACCACGAGTTGTAAGGCGTCCTGATTGGTCACACTGGCGGTCATGGAATGCCTCCCCGCGGCTCACCCACGGTGAGCACTTGTCCTAATTCGGTCAGGACATTCGCACTGAAGAAGGACCGATGTCCATAGCTACCAACTATTCACACCCGTATGTACTCGCCCTTATCCGCACCAGTGCGGCGAGACACCCGTCAATCTTGCGTAAATGCATCGTCTGAGTGCGTCAAGGTTCCGTCAATGCCACACTTTCGGGTGAGGTTGTCCGAGGAAGATCGCATCGGCGTGGCGCCTTCACCCGAACGCGCACAATGGACGTGGGCAGGCGGACCGCGCGCCCACCCCGCCGCGCGAGGAGGGTCGCATGACGAAGGTGCTGGTGGTCGACGACGAGCCGCAGATCGTCCGGGCGCTCCGGATAAACCTGTCCGCCCGCGGCTACCAGGTGCTCACCGCCCACGACGGCGCCGCCGCGCTCAGGGCCGCCGCCGAGGGCAAGCCGGACGTGGTGGTGCTCGACCTCGGGCTGCCCGACGTCGACGGGACCGAGGTGATCGCCGGGCTGCGCGGCTGGACGACCGTGCCGATCATCGTGCTCTCCGCGCGCGCCGACTCGACCGACAAGGTCGAGGCGCTCGACGCGGGGGCCGACGACTACGTGACCAAGCCGTTCGGCATGGACGAGCTGCTGGCCAGGCTGCGCGCGGCCGTCCGCCGCTCCGCGGCGCCCGCCGACGCCGGTGAGGCGGTGGTGCGGACGGGGGCGTTCACGGTGGACCTGGTCGCGAAGAAGGTGCACCGGGAGGACGCCGAAGTGCACCTGACGCCGACCGAGTGGGGGCTGCTGGAGGTGCTGGTGCGCAATCCGGGCAAGCTCGTCGCGCAGCGGCAGCTGCTGCAGGAGGTGTGGGGGCCCGCGTACGCCAAGGAGACCCACTACCTGCGGGTCTACCTGGCGCAGCTGCGGCGCAAGCTCGAACCCGAGCCGTCCAGGCCCCGGCACCTGGTGACCGAACCGGGGATGGGGTACCGGTTCGAGCCCTGACCGGGGTGTTCACCAGGGGGATCGGTGAACAACCCGGTTGTTGGGCGGGTGGCGCGGTCGGGTGCCGGCCTGCGGCGTCCGCTGGCGCCCGCGGGTGGTCGTGGCGGGCCGGTCAGGCGCCGCTGGGGAGGGTCGGGCGGCGCTGGAAGGCGACGGTGTAGGCGATGATCGCCTCCTTGGCCAGCGCCGCCGCGCGGCCGGTCAGGACCAGGTCGCGCGGGGTGTCGTCCGGGTGCACGAACTGGAGCACCGCGTCGCGCCTGCCCAGGCTGACGCACTGGCCCGCGTAGCGGAAGCGGGTCGGGGTGGGCTCGGCGCCCGCCAGCTCCTCGGCCAGCGCCCGGATCGCGCGCTGGGCGTTCGGGCCCGCCGTCGCGCAGGCCATGCGCATCTCCTGACCGTCCGCCCTGCGCATCGCCGCCGCGTCGCCGACGCCGATCACCTCCGGGTGCGAGGTCGAGCGCATCGCGCCGTCGACCAGGAGCCTGCCCGAGGCGTCCACCGCCAGGCCCGACTCGCGGGCCAGCGGCGGCACCCGGAAGCCCGCCGTCCAGACGACCGCGTCCGCCGCCTCGCGCACCCCGTCGACCCGCACGCCCCGCTCGTCCACCGACTCGACCCGGCAGCCCTCCCGCACCCGCACGCCCAGCCGCGCGAACGCCCGGTGCAGGTGCCGCACCGCCTTCGGGGACAGGCCCGCGCCCAGCGCGCCCGCCGACAGCAGCGCCACGGAGTGCCCGGCCTCGGCCAGCTCGGCGGCGGTCTCCACGCCGGTCAGGCCACCGCCGACGACCACGACGGACCTCCGGCCGGTCGGCGCGCCGGAGCCCCCGCCCGACAGCGCGCGGTGCAGGCGCTCGGCGGACTCGGCGTCGACCACCGAGTGGGCGTGCTCGGCCACACCCGGCGTCGAGCCAGGGTCGACGCCGCTGCCCAGGGCGTAGACCAGGCGGTCGTAGGGCAGCGCGCGGTCGCCCACGCGCACCTCGCGCGCCCCCAGGTCGATCGCCTCCGCCCGGCCCACGACCAGCTCGACGCCGGTCCCGGCCAGCAGGTCCCGCAGCGGGAGCCGCCGCTCGGACTGGCCCGCCGCCAGCTGGTGCAGCCGGACCCGCTGCACGAAGCGGTCGCGCTCGTTGACCAGCGTCACCTGGGCGCCGGTCCAGCGGGCCGCCAGCTTGGCCGCGGCCAGACCCGCGTAACCGGCCCCCAGCACCACAACTCGCTCGGACATCACCGTCTCCTCTCGACGTCAGCCACGGGACGTCAGCCACGGGAGGAGCGAGACGGGGGCGCGAGAGGTGACAGTGACCTCGGGCACAGGACGGCAGAACCCGGGAACCGCCTCACTCCCGCACCGGCCGCCGTTCCGGCCGCCTCGTCGGCCCGCTGACGGGTTCCCGCGCGTCCAGGCAGCCGGGGAGGCCGGAACGGGCTCTCCGAAGGGCTGCGGGGGCGCGGGGTGGAGTTCGGCGCGGGCATGGCGGGAGTGGGACCTCGGGTCGGCAGGGCGGAGCGGGTGTCGGGGGGTGAGGGGGCGGAGGGAGCGGGCGTCGGTGGGCGAGCAGGAACGGCGGCTGGGGCGGCCGGTGGCCGACCAGGGCGGTGGCGGGGCGCGGAGATCGGTGCGGCCGGCGTGACCAGTGCGGTCGAGGGCGTTGGCGTGGACCGGTTCCGTCGGGCGGGCTCGGTGGCGTGGGCCCCCGGCCCGGCCGGCCCGCACGGCCCGCACAACCGCCTGACCCCGCGATCACGGGCGGGCTGGCCTGGTGGTGGTCGGGGCGGTGGTGGTCGGGTCCGGGTCCTCGTCCTCCGGCGTCGTCGTCACCACCGGCGGCGCCGTCGTGGTGGTCGTCGGGGACTGGCGGGTCGTGGTGGTCGGGAGCGCCACCGGCTCGGCAGGCTCCTCCGGGGACTCCGACCTGGCCGCCGTCGGCTCGTCGCCGCGCGCGGGGCGGTCCTCGCGGTGCGCGTCCGGGCGGCGGGTCGTGGTCGTCGTGGCCGCCACCCGGAGCTGGGTGGACGCCGCGGCCGTCGACTCGGACGTCGGCCTCGCGGGCGCGCTCCCGGTGGTCGCCTCGGCCTGCGCCTCCAGGGGCTGCGGCGTCTCCGGCTCGCCGTCCGGCACCAGCGCGGCGCCGACACCCGCCACCGCCGCCGCCACCACGGCGCCCGCCGCGGACAGCAGGACCAGCGGCGAGAACCTGCGCCTCGCGGCCACGTCGGACTCTTGCTCGAACACGCGAACTCCCTGGAGAGACCTTGAACCGAAGGTCGGGCGTCCGGGTTATCGGCGCGCGACGGCCCGCACCGGATCGGTGCGGGCCGTGGTCCACGCCTTCGTGCCGTTTACCGCCACCTGTGGGTGATGGCGCGGTTACTGCGCGTCCTGCGTCGGGTCAGTTGCCCGAGGTGGGCGGGGTCCCCGAGCCGGAGGTGGGGGGCTGCTCCGCCGAGGTCGTGGTGACCGGCGGCTCCACGGGCGGCTTCGTCGTGGTCGTCGTGCCGCCGGGGTTGGGGTTCGGGTTGGGATTCGGATTGGGGTTCGGGTTGTTCGGCTTGGGCGGCTGCGGTTCCTCGTTCACCGTCGTCGTCGTGGTCGTCCCGTCCGCCCTGGTCACCGTCGTCACCCGGACGCGCTGCGTCGTCGTGGTCGGCGCGGCGCTGCTCGTCGCCGACTCCGGCGTGGAGCTGGGGGCCTCCGAAGAAGATTCGGCGGACTCGGACTCGGGCGCCGACGTGGACGTCGACGTCCGGCCGGTCGGGGGCGTGTCCAGCTGCACGCCGATCGGCGTGGTGGCCTCGTCGCTCGACGACGGGCCCGCGATCGCGGCCACCGCCCCGAAGATGGTCGCCACGACGACGCCGGACGCCGCCAGCAGCAGGTGGGGCGACAGGCGCCGCGCGCGAGAGCTCTGCTCGGGCTCGGGCGACTCGTAAAGCCCGTCGTCGGTCACTCGGTCTCCCTAGGTCAACGGCCGAAGTTCTGGGTCCAGTACCAGCCACGGGTGTCCAGACCGACACCGGTGGTGGTGAACGAGCAGTCGAGGATGTTCCGACGGTGACCCTCGGAGTCCAACCACGCGCCCACGACGTCCTCCGCGCTCCGCTGGCCCATGGCGATGTTCTCACCGGCGGGTCGCGGATGGCCCGCTTCGCGCATCCGGGTGGCGAAGTCCACACCCTCCGGACTGGTGTGCGCGAAGTAGCCCCGGCTCGCCATGTCCGCGCTGTGCGCCCTGGCGGCGGTGACCACCCGGTCGTCCACGCCCAGCGCCGCGCACCCCGCCGCGCCGCGCGCCTGGTTGACCAGCCGCACGACCCGGTCGGCCTGCACCACGTCCAGCGGCGGCGGGTCCTGAGGGAACGTCGGCGACGAGCTTGCCGGTGCGGGGGAGTCCGGGGCAAGCCCGCTGGTCGTGGCGGTGGTCGGCCAGGGCCCGCCGGGAGCCCCTGAGGGACCGGGGCCCGGACCGGGACCGGACCGGGGCGCGCCCGGCGGCGGGTCCTGCTGGGACGACGTCGAGGCGGTCGGGCCGACGAGGAGGGCGATGGAGCCGACGCCCGCCGCGCCGAGCAGCAGGCCGAGGAGCCCGCCGATGGCGGACCTCTTCCCGCTCCGCGCGCTCACGGTCGCGCACCGTATCACCATCGGGTGAAATATCGGGGTGGAAGGCATGTCTGGGGCGGAGTCCGCGGTGCGGATGACCGCATGGGTCAGGGGTCACGTGCAGGGCGTCGGGTTCCGGTGGTGGACCAGGGCCCGCGCGCTGGAGCTCGGTCTGGTGGGGAGCGCGTCCAACCTGCGCGACGGCCGCGTCGAGGTCAACGCCGAGGGGCCCGAGGAGGCGTGCCGCGCGCTGCTCGCCGCGCTGCGCTCAGGGGGCACGCCGGGCCGGGTCGACGTCGTCGTGGAGCGCTGGTCGTCGCCGCGCGGCGGGCTGACGGGTTTCGCGGAGCGTTGAACTGGGACACCCCCGACGGCCGTAGTTACCGCTGTGGACCGCGGGGAAGATGTCGTCAGGCAGCTCTACGGCCGCTGGCGCGGCCCGCTGCGCGGCTACGTCCTGCGCCTGGTCGGGGGGGACCACCGGTACGCCGAGGACGTCGTCCAGGAGACCCTGCGCAGGGCGCGGGGCAGCGCGGACGTCCGCACCCCCGAGGAGGCCGGGCCGTGGCTGTACGCGGTGGCCCGCGCGCTGGTGGCGTCCGGGTTCCGGTGCGCGGGGGGTGAGCGGCCCGAGGAGCCGCCGTCCGAGGTCGACGCCGTCGACCACGCGCTCCAGGGCTGGCAGGTCGCCGAGGCGCTGCGCGGGCTGAGCCGCGACCACCGCGACGCCGTCGTCGAGCTGCACTACCGCAGGCGCACCGTCGCCGAGGCCGCCGCCGCGCTCGGCATCCCGCAGGGCGCGGTCAAGTCCCGCTGCTTCTACGGGCTGCGGGCGCTGCGCGACGCGCTGGCCGAGCGCGGGGTGACCGAGCCGTGATGACCTGCTTCCGCAGCACGGACCTGGGCGTCTACCTGCTCGGCTCGCTCGACCCGGTCGAGCGCGGCGCGTTCGAGCGGCACCTGCGCGCCTGCCCGCCGTGCAGGCGGGAGCTGCTGCGCCTCGCCCCGCTCCCCGGGCTGCTCGGCCAGGTCACGCTGCTCGACCTGGAGCAGCCGTTCACCGACCCCGAGCCCTCGCCCGAGCTGGCCCCGCTGCCCGAGCTGCCGCCGCAACCGCCGCCCCCGGTGCCCAGGAGCGCCCGGATCTCGGCCAGGACCACCCTGCCGCTGGCCACCCCGCTGCCCCCGGCGCCGGACGGCTGGCTCGTCGGCTCGCGCGTCAAGCGGGGGAACCGGGCGCGGGACGCGGGGCGGGGTCCCGTGCGCCGCGCGGCGCGGTGGCCGCTTCCGGCCGCCGCCGCGGTGCTGTTCGGGGTGCTGCTGGCGGGCGCGCTGCTGGTCACCCCCGGCTGGCTCGCCCACGAGGACCCCGGACCGGTCCCCGTCGCGTCGAGCACGGCGGTGACCTGGGCCGGGACCGACGCGGGCACCGGCGTCGCGGCCCGCGCCGAGCTGGTCGGCCGGGACTGGGGCACCGAGCTGCTGCTCACCCTCGACGGCGCGCCGGACGGGGCGCGCTGCCGCCTCGTGGTGCACGGGACGTCCGGGCGCACCGAGGTCGCCGGCTGGTGGGGCAGCGGCCCCGCGCGGCACGAGCGCGTGCCGGGCGCCACCTCGTTCGCGCTGGCCGACGTCGAGCGGGTCGACGTCGTGGTCGACATGCGGGTGCTCGTCTCCGTGCGCCCCTGATCAGGCCGTTCGCGCCGGCCAGGGGGCGGGCACGGGTAGGGTGCGCGGCGTGCACCTCAAGAGCCTGACGCTGAAGGGCTTCAAGTCCTTCGCCTCGGCTACCACCCTGCGCTTCGAGCCCGGCATCACGTGCGTGGTCGGCCCCAACGGGTCCGGCAAGTCGAACGTGCTCGACGCGCTGCGCTGGGTGATGGGCACCCAGGGCGCGAAGGACCTGCGCGGCGGCAAGATGGAGGACGTCATCTTCGCGGGCACCTCCGGCCGCGCGCCGCTGGGCCGCGCCGAGGTCACCCTCACCATCGACAACGCCGACGGCGCGCTGCCCATCGAGTACACCGAGGTGTCGATCACCCGCCGGATGTTCCGCGAGGGCGCCACCGAGTACGAGATCAACGGCAGCTCGTGCAGGCTCATGGACATCCAGGAGCTGCTGTCGGACTCCGGCATCGGCCGCGAGATGCACGTCATCGTCGGCCAGGGCCAGCTCTCCGCGATCCTGGAGTCCAAGCCGGAGGAGCGCCGCGCCTTCATCGAGGAGGCCGCGGGCGTCCTCAAGCACCGCAAGCGCAAGGAGAAGGCGCTGCGGAAGCTGGAGGCGATGCAGGCCAACCTGACCCGCCTCACCGACCTCACCGCCGAGTTGCGCCGCCAGCTCAAGCCGCTGGGCAAGCAGGCCGAGATCGCCCGGCGCGCCCAGACCGTGCAGGCCGAGCTGCGCGACTCCCGGATGCGCCTGCTCGCCGACGACCTGGTCACCCAGCGCGAGTCGCTGGCCCGCGACGAGCAGGACGAGGCCGCCGCGCGCGCCCGCCGCGCCGAGGTCGAGCGCTCGCTCCAGCAGGCGCAGGTGCAGCAGAACGAGCTGGAGGAGGTCGTGTCCGCCGACGCGCCCAAGCTCCAGCAGGCCCAGGACACCTGGTACCGGCTCTCCGCGCTGGAGGAGCGGCTGCGCGGCACGGTCCGGCTGGCCGTCGAGCGCGAGCGGCACCTGAAGGCGTCGGTCGACGCGCCCAGGGGCGGGCGCGACCCGGAGGAGCTGGAGGCCGAGGCCGAGCAGACCGCCGCGCTGGAGCTGGAGCTGCAGGAGGGCGTCACCGAGGCGCGGGTCGGGCTGGCCGAGGCCGTGGAGACCCGCGCCGAGCTGGAGCGCGTGGTGTCCGCCGCCGAGAAGGCGCACCTGGCGGCCGTGCGGGCGATCGCCGACCGGCGCGAGGGACTGGCCCGGCTGTCCGGTCAGGTGGAGGCGCTGCGGTCCAAGACCAACGCCACCGCCGAGGAGATCGAGCGGCTGTCGACGGCGCTGACCGAGGCCGTCGAGCGGTCCGAGGTCGCCCAGGAGGAGCTGGCCGAGGCGCGCGAGAGCACCGACAGCGAGGACGAGGACGACGCGGGCGTCCAGGAGCGGCACCGGCACGCGGTCGAGGCCGAGGACTCGGCGCGGCGGCGGGTCGAGGAGCTGGTCAAGGCCGAGCGCGCGGCCGAGCGGGACATCGCCTCGTGGAAGGCGCGCGTGGACGCCCTCTCGCTCGGGCTCACCCGCAAGGACGGGGCGGGCGCGCTGCTCGCGTCCCAGCTGCCCGGCCTGCTCGGGTCGGTCGCGGCGCTGCTGACCGTGGAGCCCGGCAACGAGGTGGCGCTGGCCGCCGCGCTCGGGCCGGTCGCGGACGCGATCGCGGTGGCCTCCGGCGACGACGCGCTCGCCGCGCTGGAGCTGCTCAAGACCGAGGACGCCGGGCGCGCCGGGGTCGTCATCGGCGGCGGCGAGCCGCCGACGGGGGCGCTGCCCGCGCTGCCGGGCGGCGCGCGCTGGGCCGTCGACCTGGTCCGCGCCCCCGAGTCGCTGCGGCCCGCCGTGGCCCGCGCGCTGCACGGGCTCGCCGTGGTCGCCGACCTGGCCGCCGCCGACGCGCTCGTCCGGGCGCACCCAGGGCTGCGGGCGGTCACCGGCGAGGGCGACCTGCTCGGGTCGGACTGGGCGACCGGCGGGTCCGGGCGCAGCCAGAGCGTCATCGAGGTGCAGGCCGCCGTGGACGAGGCGTCCGAGAAGCTCGCGCTCGCCGAGCGGGCGCTGGAGCACTCCGGGCCCGCGCTGGACGGGGCGCGCGCCGAGCAGCAGGCCCGGCGCGGCGAGGCGTCGGCCCTCAAGGAGCAGCTCAACGAGGCCAAGGTCCGCAGGGCCCGCTCGTCGGAGCGGCTCAACCGGCTCGCGGCGGCCGTGCGGTCCGCCGAGGCCGAGGTGGACCGGGCGCGCGGGCAGCGGGAGAAGGTCGAGGCCGCCCGCGAGGAGAACCTGCTCAAGCTCGCCGAGCTGGAGGAGCGCCTCCTGGTCGCCGAGGAGCAGCCGCTGGACGACGAGCCCGACACCGCCCAGCGCGACGAGGCCGCCGCCGAGCTGGCCTCCGCCAGGCAGGGCGAGATGGACGCCCGGCTGACGCTGCGCACCGCCGAGGAGCGGGCCCGCGCGCTGCAGGGCAAGGCCGAGGGCCTGCGGCGGGCCGCGCGCGCCGAGCGGGAGACGCGGGAGCGCGCGCAGCGGGCGCTGGCGGCGCGGGCGCGCGGCGCGGTCGTCGCCTCCGCCGTGGTGCGCGGCGGCGAGGTCGCGCTGGAGCGGATCGCGGTCTCGCTGGACCGGGCCGCCCGCGAGCGGGACGCCGCACAGGAGCGCAGGGCGCGGCACGAGGCGCTGCTCGGGCAGGTGCGCGGGCTGGTGCGGGAGATGTCCGGCGAGCTGGAGAAGCTCACCGACGCGGTGCACCGGGACGAGGTGCTGCGGGCCGAGCAGCGGCTGCGGATCGAGCAGCTCGAGGTCAAGATCTCCGAGGACTTCGGGATCGGGCTGGACGACCTGGTCGCCGAGTACGGGCCGGACGTGCACGTGCCGCCGTCCGCCGGTGAGCTGGCCGAGTACGAGGCCGCCAAGGAGCGCGGCGAGGCGGTCACCGCCCCCATGCCGATCCCCTACGACCGGGACACCCAGGCGCGGCGGGCCAAGCGCGCCGAGCGGGACCTGTCGCTGCTGGGCAAGGTCAACCCGCTGGCGCTGGAGGAGTTCGCGGCGCTGGAGGAGCGGTACAAGTTCCTGTCCAACCAGCTGGAGGACATCAAGGCCACCCGGCGCGACCTGCTGACCGTCGTCAAGGAGGTCGACGACAAGATCCTGGAGGTCTTCACGCTGGCCTACGAGGACGTGGCCAGGGAGTTCCAGGTCGTGTTCGAGGTGCTCTTCCCCGGCGGTGAGGGCCGGTTGGTGCTCACCGAGCCCGACGACATGCTCACCACCGGCATCGAGCTGGAGGCACGCCCGCCCGGCAAGAAGGTCAAGCGGCTGTCGCTGCTGTCCGGCGGCGAGAAGTCGCTGGCCGCCGTGGCGATGCTGGTGGCGATCTTCCGGGCCAGGCCGTCGCCGTTCTACGTCATGGACGAGGTCGAGGCGGCGCTGGACGACACCAACCTGCACCGGCTGATCAGCCTGTTCGAGCAGCTGAGGGAGCGCTCGCAGCTGCTGATCATCACCCACCAGAAGCCGACCATGGAGATCGCCGACGCCCTGTACGGCGTGTCCATGCGCGGCGACGGCATCAGCCAGGTGATCTCGCAGCGGCTGCGCGGGCGCGAGGCGTCCTGAGCCGGGGCGCCCGTCGGCCGGGCGCCCCTGGCGGGTCGACTAGGCGCGCTTGCCCCTGGCTTCCCGCGCTTCCCTGGCCTTCGCGTCCAGCACCGCGACCTCCTCGGGGGTCGGCGCGGTGCCGCCCAGGTGCGCGGGGTGCCACCACTGGCCGACGCCGTCGTCCGGGTAGTCCCGCTGCGCCTTGTCCAGCAGCTCCTGCAGCCGGGTCCGCAGCTCGGTCTCGTTGGCGGGCGCGAACGGCGCGCCGATCTCCACCGTGATCGGGACGTGCCGCTGCGTCAGGTTCCTCGGGGTGCCCTTGCCCAGCAGCCGCTGCGTGCCCCACAGCGCCATCGGGATCAGCGGGACGCCCGCCGCGTTGGCCAGCCGGTACGCGCCGCTCTTGACCGTGTTGACCACGTACGACCGGCCGGTCGTCCCCTCGGGGAAGATCCCGACGACCTCGCCCGAGCGCAGCGCCGCGAGCGCCTTCTCGTACGACTCCTTGCCCGCCGAGCGGTCGACGGAGATGTGCTTCATGCCCCGCATCAGCGGGCCCGCGATCTTGTTGCGGAAGATCGCGTCCTTGGCCATGAAGCGCACCAGGCGCTTGGCCGGCTGCGCGCCGTAGCCGGCGAGGATGAAGTCGAGGTAGCTGATGTGGTTCGTCGCCAGGACCGCACCGCCCGTCGTGGGCACGTGCTCCGCGCCCCGGATGTCGATGCGCAGGTCAAGTGCCCGGAACAACGTCTTCGCGAGCGCGACGACCGGCGGGTACACGAGGTCTGCCATGTGATGAACCGTACGCGATCAACCCCTGGCAGCACCCGCGGTGCGCCCGTGTCGGGCACACCGCGAGGCCGGTTCACGCTCGCACGCGGATCAGCGCTCCCCGTGCTCCCTGCGCACCTTCGGCACGCCCGCCAGGTCTTCCTCGTTGCACAGCAGCTTGAGGTTGAAGTAGGGCGAGCCCTTGGTGTCGTCGTAGTCCAGGTGGACCGAGATCACGTCGACCGCCTCACCCAGCCACTCCTGGGTCTGCCGCAGCCACGTCGCCGCCCGCTCCAAGGCGCTCGGGAGGTCGTTGTCGCGGAACTCGACCGGCCGATAGGGAACTTCCTGGACTTGATCCCGACCGTTGGAGGGCACCGGGAGGTCCACCGCCACCCCGTTGTCGTTCAACTCCAGATGGATCGTTTCCTCACTCACCCCACGAGGGTCTACCACCGGCATCCGCGCGGCAAGCCCACCGGGGTCACGTCAAGGGATCGCCGTGCCACTTCCACCCGGTCCGCAGGGGCCTGCCGGGCAGCTCGACGCGCCCGTTGGCCCACAGCAGGGCGCGCCACGCGTCCGCTCCGGGCTCGTGCGCGGGGAACAGCCGGGCCAGCGTCGCGGCGGCCTGGCGACCGGTCGGGGTGAACTCCGCGCCGAGCCCGCGACCCGCGTCCCAGGTGTGCACGAGCAGCTCGTCGCAGGCCATCGCGGCGAACCCGGCGGGCTCGGGAAGGCCGCTCGGGTGCCAGCCCCGGTGGCCGGGCGGGGCCGCGTCGATCGTGGCGGCCAGCACCTCGGACTGGGCGCGCAGCACCCTGACCAGCATCGCGGGGTCGGCGGTGGCGTCGGTCGGCTCCAGCCAGCAGTCCAGCTCCTCCACCCCGCCCGCGAGGTCCAGCGCGTACCAGCGCAGGCAGTCCACCAGGTGCGCGAGGGTCCGCGCGACCGTCCAGTCCAGGCCGGGGACGGGGACCGCCCAGTCCCGGTCCGCGAACCCGGCCAGGAACGCCGCGCACTCCCCGGCCGCGCTCCGCACGTCGGCTCCGGTCAGCGCGCCGTCCGGCCCACCAGCCCCGTCGTCGGCCGTCCTGCCACCCGCTCCACCAGCCATGCCGGAAACTCCCTCGCGTTCGAGTCGGTGTCCGCGTGACCATGCCAGACATGTACGACATCCGAATCGCAGTCGCCGCTGACCTGAACGACACCCTCGACCTGCTGGCGGGCCTCCCCGCCGACAGCGCGCACCACCTGGACCTGCTGGTGGACCCCGCGCCCGGCTGGCCCGCCGGTTCCGCCGTCGCGACCGACCGCCGAGGTCGCGTCCGGGGCCTGCTCACCGCCGCCGTCGACCCCGTCTCCGACCGGGTCGTGCTGCACGGCCCGTTCGTCGACGTCCCGGTCAACCACCCGGCGGGCGGCCGGATCTGGGACAGCACCGCCGACGCCCTGCTGGCCGCCGTCGAGCCGCTGCTGGCGGGCGTCGCGGAGCGGGAGGTGCGGGGCGGTCCCGCGCACCTGCGGCTCGCCGCGTTCGCCGCCAGGCACGGGTTCGCCGTGGGCGGCGCGGGCGAGGAGCTGACCGCCGACGCCGCCGCCGTGCGCGGCCTGCTGCTGAGCGAGGCCACCTGCCCGAGCGCCGAGGCGGGCTGGGGCACCGGGGCGCTGCCCGCGCGCGGGGACGACGGCGCGCTGGGCGTGCGCACGGCCGTCGCGGCGCTGCACGAGCGCTGCTTCCCCGAGGTGGGGGAGTCCGGGGCCGGGCTGGTCGCCTCGGCGGGGACCGGCGGGCGCGCGGTGGTCGTGGCGCGCGACGGGGAGCGGGTGCTCGGCTACGCGGCCGGTCGGGCGGAGCAGGAGCGGTACCGGGTGGAGCACGTGGCCGTCGAGCCCTCCGCCCGAGGACGCGGGATCGGCGGCGCCCTCGTCGCCGAGCTCGTGTGGAAACTCGCCGTGGAGCACGGGGCGCGCCCCGAGGCCTCCGCCGCCACCGCCACCACCGAGGGCGGTGCGGCGTCCGAGCGGATGTTCACCCGGCTGGGGTTCCGACAGCAGTCCCCCCTCGACGCCCGCCGCGCGGGCCGCGCGGCCTGACCGCGTCGATCGGGCCGTCCGGGCCGTCCGCCCCGGCGAGCGGGAACGCCGCCGCGGGCTGACCGATCTTCTCCGCCCGATCCCCTCGCCCGATCCCCTCGCCCGATCCCCTCAGAGCACCGGGCTCCAGCGCTGGTCGGGGTGTGCCGACCGGCTGCGACGCCCCCGAGGACCGGCCCGCCCGCGCCTGCCCGAAGGCGCGCGGGCGGGCCGTCCCGCACCGTGCGGCGCGTGCCGTCTCGCCGCGTGCCGCCTCGCCGTGGACCGCCCCGCCGCAGGCCGCCTCGCCGTGCACGGCCTCGTCGCGTGCCGTCTCGCCGTCGACCGCCGCCGCCGCCGCTCAGCCGATCCGGCGGCCCGCCCTCCCGTGCCGCAGCGACAGCAGCCCGCCGACCACGAGCGTCACCAGCACCCCGAGCGGGGTGTACCAGGGGTACGCGGGCGCCCACAGCTGCCCCGCCGCCGACGCGGGCGAGAAGTCCACGGTCAGCTCCAGGTCGGGGCCCCTGAACTTCACGCCCAGGATCACGAACGCCATCACCACCACGGTCACCGCGAACGCCGCGATCGCGTCCGGCTGCCGCGCCTGGCGGAACACCAGCCCCAGCAGGAACGCGCCGAGCAGCGCCCCGTAGGTGAAGCCCGCGATCGACAGCCCCTGCTCGACGATCGGGTTGCCGCGCGTGGTGAACGACGAGAACAGCCCGGCGAACACCACCAGCAGCACCGCCCACACCACCGTCCACAGGCGACCCTGCCGCAGCACCTCGTCCTCGGACAGCGGCCTGCGCACGAGCTTCTGGTAGACGTCGGTGACCGTGGACGAGGCCAGCGCGCCCAGCGAGGAGCTGAGCGCGGCGGCCAGGATGCCCGCGATGACGAACCCGGACAGCCCGGACGGCATGTCGTTGACGATGAAGCTCGCGAACAGCTCGTCCGCGTTGTTCAGCCCGAGGTCCTTCACCGGGTGCGCGCCCTCGTAGTAGGCCCACAGCATCACGCCGATCACCAGGAACAGCCCGAACTGGAGCAGCACCACCACGCCGCTGCCGATGAGCGCCTTCTGGCTCGCCCGCACGTCCTTGGTCGCCATCAGCCGCTGCACCACGAGCTGGTCGGCGCCGTGCGAGGCCATGGACAGCACCGCGCCGCCCACGAACGCGGTCAGCGCGGCGTACGGGCTGGTCAGCGGGCTGGCGACCAGGTCCAGGAACTGGAACTTGTCCGCGTCGGCGGCCCGCCCGACCCAGTCGCCGGGCAACCGCCCGGACAGCACGACGATCACCGCGACCGCGCCGAGGACGTACCAGAGCATCTGGATGGCGTCGACCCACACGACCGCGCGCACCCCGCCGAGGAAGCTGTAGACCACCATCGCCGCGCCGAGCACGGCCACGATCAGCCAGTACGAGGCGTTCACCCCGTACGCGGACAGCACGACCTTCACCGGGATCGCGGTCGCGAACAGCCGCAGCCCGTCCGCGAGCAGGCGGGTCACCAGGAACGCCACCGACGCGGTGCCCTGCAGCCCGGAGCCGAACCGCTGCCCCAGGTACCCGTACGCGGTGACCAGCTCGCCCGCCACGTACTTCGGCAGCAGCACGAACGACACCACGATCCGGCCCAGCAGGTAGCCGAACGCCAGCGACAGGAACGTCATGCCGCCGCCGTAGGCCACGGTCGGCACGCTCAGCACGGTCAGCGTCGAGGTCTCCGCGGAGACCACCGACACGCACACCACCCACCACGAGATGGAGCGCTCGCTGACGAAGTAGTCGGTCGCGGATCGCTGCCTGCCGCCGATCCACACGCCCAGCAGCGGCATCCCCACCAGGAAAAGCACCACGATCGCGAGGTCAAGTGCGCGCACGGCTTCCTCCGATTCTCAGACCGGTGACCGGGGTGGTGGCGGGCTCCGGAAGGCGCAGCGGCGCCCGTCCGGGGGTGATGGAGCCCAACGGGCGCGGCCCGCGCGCGCCGGTCGCGGCCGGGACGTTGCCCGGAAGGCCGTGCCAGGCCAGGAAGCCCAGCAGCGCGGTCAGGTGCGCCTCCTTGGCCCCGGCGGGAAGGCCGAGGTCGTCGCTGGGGCGCACGTCGGACCCCGGCAGGTGGCGGCGCAGGGCCGCCATCAGCGCGGGGTTGCGGGTGCCGCCGCCGGAGACCACGACCAGGCGCGCGTCGGCGCAGGCGCGGGCGGCGGTGCGGGCGGTCAGCTCGACCAGGGTGGCGAGCAGGTCCTCGGGGGTGAGCGCGAGGCCCTCGGTGGCGCGGTCCAGGTGGCCGGCGTTGAAGTGCTCCTTGCCGGTGGACTTCGGCGCGGGGCGCGCGTAGTGCGGGTCGGCGAGCAGCCGGTCGAGCAGTCCGGGGTGGACGGCGCCGCGCAGGGCGAGCGCGCCGTCGACGTCGCAGGGCGTCCCGGTGATCCGCTGCGCCGCCGCGTCCAGGAGCGCGTTGCCGGGGCCGGTGTCGCAGGCGGACGGCGGGTGGCCGCGCCGCACCAGGGTGACGTTCGCGATGCCGCCCAGGTTCAGGGCGGCGGCCGGGGCGGTGCGGGATAACTCGGCCAGCCACAGCACGTCGAGCGCGCTGGCCAGCGGCGCGCCGTGACCGCCCGCCGCGACGTCGCGCTGGCGGAAGCCGGACACCACCGGCAGGCCGGTCGCCTCGGCGATCCAGGCGGGCTCGCCGAGCTGGAGCGTGCCGAGGCAGGTCCCGTTCTCCACCCGGTGGTGCGCGGTCTGTCCGAGTGACGAGACCAGGTCGCCTCGATATCCGGCGGCGATCCGGCCGAAGAGCTGCCCCAGCCCGGTGTCGAGGGCGCACACGTCCCCGGCTCCGGTCGGGACGGCCCGCAGCCGCTCCGGGAACGGGTGTTCCGCGTGCTCGACGGGGGAGAGCACGACCACCGGGCCGTCCAGGGACAGGTCGGCGACCGCCACGTCGACGGCGTCCGCCGACGTGCCGGAGTGGAGCCCGATCACCCTCACGTCAAGTGGTCTATTCGACGCGGGGCGTCGGCACAAGGGGGGTTGTGGAGAAGTTGCCAGGTGCAAGCTCTTCTCGTTGATCGACCACATGCGCAGGCGTGGGAGGATTGGCCGGTGTCCACCACGACCCTGATCTGGATCGTCGTCCTCGTCGCGGCGCTGCTCGCGGTCGCCCTCGTGGCCGGTGTCGCGCTCTCCCGGCGCAGGCGGATCTCCCTCACCGAGAAGGAACCCGACCGCCCCGTCACCAAGGGGTACCGGGCGGGCGGTGGGATCACGTTCGCCCAGCCCGGAGGTCCCGCGACCAAGCCCGCCGAACCGGAACCGGCGGCGAAGCCCGCGGCGGCCAAGCCCGCCGAGGAGCCCCCCGCGAAGCGGGCCGAGGCCGCCGCGCCGGTGGTGGACGAGCCCGTCGGCGAGGACGCTCCGGTCGAGACCCCGGCCCCGGTCGACATCTCCGTGCCCGTCGACACCGCGGCGCCCGTCGAGCCGGTCGTCCCGGTCGAGGCCCCCGAGCCGGTCCGGCACCCGGTGGCCGACCGGACCGAGGTGGACGGACAGCCCGGCGTCGGCGACGACGCGTCGGTGCCGCGCGACTCGGTCCGACCCGGACTGGTCGACGTCCAGCTCCCCGAGGAGTCCTCGGAGATCGACGAGATCGAGCCGACGGCGGGCCGCCTGGAGCGGTTGCGCGGCAGGCTCAGCCGGTCCCGCTCCACGCTCGGCTCCGGCCTGCTCGGCCTGCTCGGCGCGGGCGACCTGGACGAGGACTCGTGGACCGACGTCGAGGACACGCTGCTCATGGCGGACCTCGGCGCGGCGGTGACCATGCAGGTCGTGGAGGCGCTGCGGCAGCAGATCGCGGCGCGCGGCGTGCGCACCCCCGAGCAGGCCAGGACGCTGCTGCGCGAGGTCCTCGTGGACGCGCTGCACCCGTCGATGGACCGCTCGCTGCACGCCCTCCCGCACGACGGCAAGCCCGCCGTGCTGCTCGTGGTCGGCGTCAACGGCGTCGGCAAGACCACCACCACCGGCAAGCTCGCCCGCGTGCTCATCGCCGACGGCCGCACCGTGCTGCTCGGCGCGGCCGACACGTTCCGCGCCGCCGCCGCCGACCAGCTCGCCACCTGGGGCTCCAGGGTCGGCGCGCGCACCGTGCGCGGCCCCGAGGGCGGCGACCCGGCGTCGGTCGCGTTCGACGCGGTCAAGCAGGGCGTCGGCGAGGGCGTCGACACCGTCCTGGTCGACACGGCGGGCCGCCTGCACACCAAGACCGGGCTGATGGACGAGCTCGGCAAGGTCAAGCGGGTGGTGGAGAAGCAGACCAAGGTCGACGAGGTGCTGCTCGTGCTCGACGCGACCACCGGGCAGAACGGGCTCACCCAGGCCCGCGTGTTCTCCGAGGTCGTGGACGTGACCGGCATCGTGCTGACCAAGCTGGACGGCACCGCCAAGGGCGGCATCGTGTTCCAGGTGCAGCGCGAGCTGGGCGTGCCGGTGAAGCTGGTCGGGCTCGGCGAGGGCGCGGACGACCTGGCGCCGTTCGAGCCCGCCGCGTTCGTGGACGCGCTGCTCGGCCAGGGCTGATCCTGTCGGGACCGGTCCACCGGGCCGGTCCCGCCGGGGGCCGATCTGACGCGAGAGGGGCGGGGAACCGATCGGGTTCCCCGCCCCTCCGCCGTTCTCCGGTCCCGCCCGCCTAGCCGGCCACGTCGAACGCGGCCCGCGCGTGCACGACCTCGGAGCACCAGTGCCAGCACTCCCTGGCGTCACCGGCGTCCAGGTGGAAGTGCAGCGGGTGCAGCGCCGGGCCCTCGGGCAGCGCCACCGGGTAGTCCGCCAGCGCGCGGAACCGCGCCGCCGTCACCCGACCGCTCCTGGGCTCCAGCCAGCTCTCCCGGTTGGTCGCCCGCACGCGGGCGCCGGGGAACTCCCGCCGGTAGCCCTCGATCAGGCCGACCACCCAGTCGACGTCCCCGCCGGGCTCGGGAGCGGGCACGGGGGGCAGTTGGGCGCCGTCGCTCCACCGCCCCACCACGTTCGAGTCGTTCCAGAACAGGGTCAGCGTCCGGCCGTAGTGAGATGTCGCCACGGCGGAGATCCTTCCCGACCGGCCGGGCGGGCCGTCCGGCGCATCAGCCCATCGTGGGACGCGAGGCCAGCCGGTCGGCGATCCCGTGCAGCAGCCCGGTGATCCCCTCCGCCGCCTCCCGCGTCAGCCGTCCCTCCGGACCGGACACCGACACCGCCGCGGGCGTCGGACCGCCCGGCACGGCCACCGCCACGCACCGCACGCCCAGCTCCTGCTCGCCCTCGTCCAGCGCGTGCCCGCGCGCGGCGACCAGGTCCAGCTCGGCCAGCATCGCGCCCAGGTCGGTGATCGTGTTCGGGGTGCGCGCGGGCAGCCCGGTGCGCTCCAGCAGCTCCCGCGCCCGGTCGCGGGGCAGCGCGGCCAGCACCGCCTTGCCGACGCCGGTCGCGTGCGGCAGCACCCGCCTGCCGACCTCGGTGAACATCCGCATCGAGTGCCGCGACGGGGCCTGCGCCACGTACACGATCTCGTCGCCGTCGAGCACCGCCAGGTTCGCCGTCTCGCCGGTCTCGTCCACCAGCTCGGCCAGCAGCGGGCGCGCCCACGTGCCGAACTGCCTGCCCGCGCCCTCGCCGAGCCGGATCAGCCTCGGGCCGAGCGCGTACCGGCGGTTGTCGTGCTGGCGCACGTAGCCCAGGTCGACCAGGGTGCGGATGAGCCGGTGGATGGTCGGCAGCGGCAGCCCGGAGACGGCCGCCAGCTCCGACAGGCTCGCCTCACCGCCCGCGTCGGCGAGCCGCTCCAGCAGGTCGAAGGCTCGCTGGAGGGACTGCACGCCACCGCTCTCGCGCGACACCTTCGGACACGCTCCCTCCATTGCCGTTCCGCTATGCGGTAACTATAGTCCGCAAAGCAGAAAATCGGCGCAGCACGGCATCCGACGCGGCATCCAGGGAGGCATCCAGCATGACCGGAATCCGAGTTCTCGGTGGCGCGGTCGAGCGCGGCGAGCAGGTCCTGACCCCGGACGCGCTGGAGTTCGTGGCCAAGCTGCACCGCTCCTTCGCCGCCACCCGCGACGAGCTGATCGCCCGCCGCGCCGACCGGGGACCGCTCGGGTTCCTCGCCGAGACCGCCGACGTGCGCGAGGGCGAGTGGCAGGTCGCCCCCGCCCCCGAACCGCTGCGCGACCGCCGGGTCGAGATCACCGGGCCCACCGAGCGCAAGATGGCGATCAACGCCCTCAACTCCGGCGCGAAGGTGTGGCTCGCCGACCTGGAGGACGCCAACACGCCGCACTGGCGCAACGTGGTGTCCGGGCAGGTCAACCTGTACGACGCGGCGCGCGGGGACATCTCGCACACCTCGCCCGAGGGCAAGCGGTACGAGCTGGCCGAGGGCCCGCGCCCGGCGATCGTGGTGCGCCCGCGCGGCTGGCACCTGCCCGAGCGCGGCATCGAGGTCGAGGGCAGGCCCGCCATCGGCGCGCTGGTCGACTTCGGGCTGCACTTCTTCCACAACGGCGCCCTCGGCAGGCCGTACTACTACCTGCCGAAGCTGGAGAGCTACCTGGAAGCCCGGCTGTGGAACGACGTCTTCACGTTCGCCCAGGCCGAGCTGGGCATCGCGCAGGGCACGATCCGGGCGACCGTCCTCATCGAGACGATCCCGGCCGCGTTCCAGATGGAGGAGATCCTGCACGAGCTGCGCGAGCACGCCTCCGGGCTCAACGCGGGCCGGTGGGACTACCTGTTCAGCGTCATCAAGTACTTCCGCGACGCCGGGCGCGAGGCCGTGCTGCCCGACCGCAACGCCATCACCATGACCGCGCCGTTCATGCGCGCCTACACCGAGCTGCTGGTGCGGACCTGCCACAAGCGCGGGGCGTTCGCGATCGGCGGCATGGCGGCGTTCATCCCGAACCGGCGCGACCCCGAGGTGACCGGGCGGGCGCTGGCGAAGGTGCGCGAGGACAAGACCCGCGAGGCCGGTGACGGGTTCGACGGGTCGTGGGTGGCGCACCCGGACCTGGTGCCGGTGTGCCGCGAGGTGTTCGACGCGCGGCTCGGGACGAGGCCGAACCAGCTGGACGTGACGCGGAACGAGGTGTCGGTGACCGCCTCGCAGCTGCTGGACTTCGCGTCCGCGGGCGGGTCGGCGACCGCCGCCGGGCTGCGGTCCGCCGTGGACGTCGGGGTGCGGTACCTGCTGTCGTGGCTCGGCGGCAACGGGGCGGCGGCGATCCACGACCTGATGGAGGACGCGGCCACGGCCGAGATCTCGCGGTCGCAGCTGTGGCAGTGGGTGCACAACGGGGTGGTGCTGGAGGACGGGACGCCGGTGACGGCCGAGCTGGTGCGCGGGGTGCTGGCCGAGGTGCGCGCGGAGCTGGCCGGGGCCGGGGCGTCCGAGCACCTGGACGTGGCGGTGGAGCTGTTCGACCGGGTCGCGCTCGCCGACGACTTCGTCGACTTCCTGACCCTGCCCGCCTACCGGCACATCGCCTGACGTGCCGCGCACGTCGCTGCCCGCGGACGCCCTGGCCGCCGCCACCGCGCGGCTGGAGTACTTCACGCCGCGCTGGCCGGAGGGGCGTCAGCCGGTGCACACCTGCTACGTCCCGGCCGACCGGGTTCACCCGGACGTGGTGACCGAGTGGGGTGCGCAAGCGCTTGCTGCGCTGGAGGGTCACGTGCCTTCCCCCGAAGGGCTGACCGAGCTGCTCGACCTGGAGCCCGCGCTCGCCGCCGACGTGCACGCCGGGGTGCGGGCCAAGCTGGCCGCCGAACCCGTCGAGGACCTGCGGATCGACTTCGAGGACGGCTACGGCTCGCGCCCCGACGCCGAGGAGGACGCCGACGCCGAGCGGACCGCGCTGCTGGTGCGGGCGTGGCTGGACGCCGGGGTCGCGCCCGGCCGGTTCGGGGTGCGGATCAAGTCCTTCGACACCCCCGAGCTGGTGCGGCGCGGGGTGCGCACGCTCGACGTGTTCCTCACCGCCCTCGGCGGGCCGCCGCCCGGCTTCGTGATCACCTTCCCGAAGGTCACCTCGCGGCGGCAGGTCGAGGTGTTCGGGGACGTGCTCGACCTGTTCGGCGTCCCGCTGCGGTTCGAGGTCCAGGTCGAGACCACCCGGTCCGTGGTCGACGCGTCCGGGCTGCTCGCCCTGCCCGGCTACCTGGAGGCCGGGCGCGGGCGGGTCAGCGGGCTGCACTTCGGCACCTACGACTACACCGCCGGGTGCGGGCTCGGAGCCGCCCACCAGCACCTCGCGCACTCGGCCTGCGACTTCGCCCGGCACGTCATGCAGCTCGCGGCGGCCGGGCGCGGGGTCGAGCTGTCCGACGGGTCCACCAACGTCCTCCCGGTCGGCGACGCGGTGCGCGAGGGCTGGCGCACGCACTACCGGCTGGTGCGGCGCTCGCTCGCGCACGGCTTCCACCAGGGCTGGGACCTGCACCCGGCGCAGCTGGTCACCCGGTACGCGGCGGTGCACGCCTACCACCGGGAGGGGCTGGCGACCTCGGCCGCGCGGCTGCGGGCCTACGCCGAACGGGTGGCCGGGGCGGTGCTGGACGAGCCCGCGACCGCGCAGGCGCTGTCGGAGACATTCGTGCGTGCGCTCGACTGCGGCGCGTTGACCCCCGAAGAGGTCAACGCCGTCACTGGTCTGGGCGTACCGGAGCTGCGGAACCTGGCCCGGCGTGGGCGGTGACCGTCCCTCACGGTGATGGCTCTCGCTGGATTGGGTGATAGTCCGCCATGCCGTGACCACGGTGACCGCCAACGGGACAGTGTGGGGCGCATGAGCGTACGAGCCGGGCTGTGGAGCGGGTTGCCGGACTTCGACAGCGCCGAGCACCGCTACCGGGTGGTGGCGTGCCCGGCGGACGTCGACCTGCTGATCGAGGCGCTGGGCGCTCCGGGGTGCAACGACGCGACCCTGGAGCACTTCGGCCGCGACACCGACGACGAGGGGGAGTGCGACCACAGCGTCGTGCTCGCCGTGCGCGGCGCGTGGGGGTACCTGCACTACGTCGACCCGGACTTCTCCGGGTGGCCGGTCGGGGACGAGCGGGCGCCGCACGTCAACGAGGCGTACACGGACTTCCCGCCCGGCGTCGGCGTGCCGCTGGAGGTGCTGCGGGCGCTGGTGCTGGAGTTCCTGGCCACGGCGCGCAGGCCGGACGCGGTGCGGTGGTACACCGAGGCCGACCTGTTCCCGTCGTGGCGGACGCGGAGGTCCGCGATCCCGGACTAGCGCCGGGGCCTGTTCCGTCCCGATCGAGGGCTAGAACTCCCCGATCGAGTACCACGCCAGCCCCGCGTCCTCGGCCTCCTCGCGCAGCGCCGAGCCCTCGATCAGCCCGTACGGGCTCTGGGGCGCGTGGAACACCTCGTTGCGGTTGTCCAGACCGAACGGGGACAGGTCCACCGGGACGTGGTGCTTGTTCGGCATCGACAGCCGCACCTCGGCGACCTCGGGGCGGGCCAGCAGGACGGCCTCCGCCATGGCGTAGAGGGTCTGCTGGAGCGAGAGGCTGTGCTTGTCGGCGAACGTCGACAGCAGCACGCGGCGGACCTCCGCGTAGCTCGCGGCCCAGTCGACGACCTCGTCCGAGGAGTGGCGCCAGCGCGCGGTGACCGAGGTGGCGAGCACCCGGTCGTCGGTCTCGGCGAGGGTGGTGAACTCGTCGCGCGGGAACCCGTGGAACTCCGAGCCGGTGGTCTTGAGCACCACGAGGTCCTTGAGCCCGGACACCACCCAGGCCCGGTCGTGGTCGACGGTCACGGCGGCGGTCCTGATCTCCCCGCCCGACCGGGTGAACGAGTGCCCGTTGGTCTCGATGCGCTGCCAGAGGTGCTCGTCGACGAGCACGCGGGCCCCGGTGATCGCCGCCTGGCCGGCCACGAAGTGCCGCGCGAGCCGGAGGGCGAAGTCCTCGACCTGGTGGACGCCGTAGAGCTTGGCGAAGGCGTAGGCGGTGTTCTTCTGGGTGTCGGTGGCGAGGACCTTGGTGTTGTCGCCGGTCAGGTGGGTGTCGACGAGGTCGCCGCGCAGCGAGGTGCTGACGGTGAGGTCCTTTATCGAGTGGGTGTCACCGTCACGGGTGACGGACACGAGCCGGACCTCGGCCTTGCCGTACTGGTTCGGCCCCAGGACGATCCCCATCGGATGACTCCTCAGCGTCGGTGCGGTGGTTGCCTCAGTCGCGGTGCACCAGCTTCCGCAGCCGGATGGCGGCGATCCGGCACAGCTCGCGGTTGACGACCCGGAGCTCGTGAGCGGGGTCGTTCCCCATGCGCGCTTCCACGGCCCGGAGCACGTCCGCCCCGCTCAACCCGGTGGCGCAGACGAGGAAGACGTGCCCGAACCGGGCCTCGTAGCGCGCGTTGGCCTCGGTGAGCTGCGCGGAGAGCGAGCCGTCCACCCCGGACTGCTCCCGATCCGACCAGGCGGCGGAGGTTCCGCGCCCGCGCTCACCGATGCGGGGGTGGTGCGCGATGGCGCCGAGGACCTCGTCGTCGGACAGCACCACGTCGGCCGCGGCGACCAGCCGCTCCACCACCCCGAACGGCCGCGCGGCGAGCACGCCGTCCACCCACCGGGGCACCGCGAGGCAGTCGAGCACCAAGGGCCGGAGCAGGGAGGGCTCACCCGCGTCGAACCACCCGATCCCGCCGCTGTCCGCACCGGTCATGGGCACCCACCCTCCGGGGGACGACTGCGCGGGCCCGACCCTGCGCGACGGTAGGAGCGCCCCGGAAGCCCTGTCAACCGGAGACCACCGGGCCCTTCGGACGGGGGAACCCCGTGTGGGGTGGCGGGGAGAGCGCTCCCACGGCGCGGGAGGCACGGGGTTTGCGGTGGCTTGCGGTGGCTTGCCGCAACGCTGGCAAGTCGCCGTGACAACGGACAAGTTCGCAGCCCTAACCCCTGCGCGCCGCTTAGCCCCTGCACATCGCTTTAGGCCCCATGCGCCGCCTCAGGCTCCGCTCGTGTCCTCAGGCCCGTGCGCCACTTCGGCCGCGCCGCCCTCGGCCCGCGCGCGAACCACACCACCGGCTCGCCCGACACCCCCGGAAGGTCGTACCGGCCGCGTTCGCCCGACGCCGTTCCGGAAGCCCGAACCCCGCCTGCCGCCAACCGGGAGACCGCCGCCCCGCAGCCCTCGCCCGCGCTTCGCGCGGCCGGCACCCTGACCCGCATGGACCTGGTCTTCCGCGCGAAGCGCGTGATCACGCCGGACGGCGAGATCGGCGCCGACGTCGGCGTGGCGGACGGCCGCATCACCGTCGTCGTCCCGCACCCGGACCCGACCGGCCCCGGCCGCGCAGGCACCGACCCGCTGCCCACCGGACCGTTCCGCACCAGCCAGTTCGGCGCCGGACCGTTCGGCGCCGGACCGTTCGACGCCGGCGCAGCCCCCACCGGACCGCTTCCGGGGCTCGCCGCCACCGGCCCGTTCCCCGCCGACCCGGCCGCCACCCCGGCCGCCGACCTCATCCGCGAAGCCCTCCGCGCAGGCGCCGAGCTGGTCGAGCTGCCCGACGACGAGGTCCTCATCCCCGGCCTGGTCGACACCCACGTCCACGTCAACGACCCCGGTCGCGCCGACTGGGAGGGCTTCCCCACCGCCACGCTCGCCGCCGCCGCGGGCGGGGTCACCTCGATCGTCGACATGCCCCTCAACAGCCTCCCCCCGACCACCACCCCCGCCGCGCTCGACGCCAAGCTCGACGCCGCGCGCGGGCGCGTGCACGTCGACGTCGGCTTCTGGGGCGGTCTCCTGCCCGGCAACGGCGACCAGCTCGCCGCGCTCGTCGACCGGGGCGTCTTCGGGTTCAAGTGCTTCCTCGCGCACTCCGGCGTCGACGAGTTCCCGCACGTCGACGTCCCCCGGCTGCGCGCCGCCCTCACCCGCCTCCCACCCGACCTGCCGGTGATCGTCCACGCCGAGGACCCCGCCCACCTCGCCGAGCCCGCGAGCGGCGACTACCCGGGTTTCCTCGCCTCCCGCCCGCACGCCGCCGAGCAGCGCGCCGTCGCCGACGTCATCGCCGCCGCCCGCGACACCGGCCACCGCCTGCACGTCCTGCACGTCTCCAGCGCCCGCGCCGCCGCCGACCTCGCGGCGGCCAAGCGCGACGGCGTCCCCGTCACCGCCGAGACCTGCCCGCACTACCTCACCTTCACCGCCGAGGAGATCCCCGAGGGCGCCACCGCGTTCAAGTGCTGCCCCCCGATCCGCGAGGCCGCCAACCGCGAGCTGCTCTGGGCGGCCCTGCGCGACGGCGCGCTCGACCTCGTCGTCAGCGACCACTCGCCGTGCACCCCCGACCTCAAGCGCGGCGACTTCGCCACCGCCTGGGGCGGCGTCGCGAGCCTCCAGCTGGGCCTCCCGGCCGTGTGGACGCAGGCCCGCCGCCGGGGCTTCGCGCTCACCGACGTGGTCCGCTGGATGTCCACGGCCCCCGCCGACCTCACCGGTCTGCGGCACAAGGGCCGCATCGCGCCCGGCGCGGACGCCGACCTGTGCGCGTTCGCCCCCGACGCCGCCTTCGTCGTGGACCGCGCCCACCTGCGCCACCGCAACCCGGTCACCGCCTACCACGGCCTGCCGCTGGCGGGCGAGGTGCGGCGGACCTGGTTGCGCGGACGCCGGATCACCGGGGACGCGCCGTCCGGGCGGTTCCTGACCCGAGGCGGAGGAGCGGCATGAGCGCACCGGAGTGGACGAGGCTGCCGGACCTGGCGTCGCGCGGCGTCGGCGGCGGCGTGGTGTGGGCCAACGACGAGTTCTTCGCCGAGCGGGAGAACCTGGTCAACCGCGCCGAACCCGCGTTCCAGAGCTACACGTTCGGGCACAAGGGCCAGGTGTACGACGGCTGGGAGACCCGCCGCCGCCGCGAGCCCGGCGACGACGCGGCGATCGTGCGCCTGGGCCTGCCGGGCGTGGTGCGGGGCGTGGTCGTGGACACCGCGTTCTTCACCGGCAACCACCCGGTCGCCGCGACCGTCGAGGCCACGTCCGCGCCCGGCCACCCCGACCCGTCCGAACTGGACGGCTGGCGGGTGATCGTCCCGCGCGCCCCGCTCGGCGGCGACCGCAAGCACCACTTCGCCGTCACCGCCGAGCGCCGCTTCACGCACGTGCGCCTCACCGCCCACCCGGACGGCGGCATCGCCCGGCTGCGCGTGCACGGCGACCCGGTGCCCGACCCGGAGCTGCTGGTGCCCGGCGCGGTCGACCTGGCCGCGCTGGAGAACGGCGCGCGCGTCGTGGGGTGCAGCGACATGTTCTACGGCTCGCCCACCAACCTCCTCGCGCCCGGCCAGGCCGCCGTGATGGGGGAGGGCTGGGAGACCGCGCGCCGCCGCGACGACGGCAACGACTGGGTCGAGGTGGAGCTCGCCGGGCAGGGCGTCGTGGCGCTCGCCGAGCTGGACACCAGCCACTTCAAGGGGAACGCGCCCGGCTGGGCGTCGGTGCGCGGGCGCGACGGCGACGGCGGCTGGGTGGACCTGCTGCCCCGCACCCGCCTGCAGCCCGACACCCGCCACCGGTTCCGCGTCCGGGTCCCCGAAGCGGTGACGCGCGCGCGGCTCGACATCTTCCCGGACGGCGGCATGGCCCGGCTGCGCCTCCTCGGCGCCCTCACCGACGCCGGGCTGACCGCGCTCGCACGGCGTTTCCGCGACCTGTCGAGCTAAACCCCCATTTTTGGGGATCTCCCGTAGTCCCGTGGGGTGACGGGGCGGTGGAACCTCGGTCTGATGTGGTCGCGCTGGTGGCGCTGACAGCCTGCGATTGCCTGACCGGGTGAAACCAAAGGGAGGAAACCTGTGCGACCGATCATCCGGGCGCTCGGTGTCGTCGCGGCCACCGGAGCGCTCGTCGCCGGAAGCGCCACCGGCATCGCGGGAGCCCGACCGGGAGGAGATCCGGGCTACCGGGCGGACATCGCCTGGGCGCCGTGCGAGGAGCTGGCGACCGTCGAGTGCGGCACGGTCCCCATGCCGGTCGACTGGGCCGAGCCGGACGGGGAGAAGTTCGACCTCGCCCTGGCGCGCCGCGCGGCCGACGACCCGGCGAAGCGCGAGGGCGTGCTGTTCATCAACCCCGGCGGCCCCGGTGGTCCGGGCGTCGACTTCACGCTCGTGGCCGACAGCTACTTCAGCCCCGAGGTCCTGAAGAGCTTCGACATCGTCGGCGTCGACCCGCGCGGCGTCGGGCGCAGCAGCCCCGTCCGGTGCTCGCTGGAGAAGGTGAACGCCAACCCCGGACCGCTGCCCGCGAACCAGGCCGAGTTCGACGCCCTGGCGCGGTACAACCGGGAGCTGGCCGACGACTGCCGCTCGCACAGCGGCCCGATCTACGACCACGTCAGCACGCTCGACGTGGTCGAGGACCTGGACGCGGTGCGCCGCTCGCTCGGCGAGGCGCGGGTCAGCTACTACGGCGTCTCGTACGGCACGCTGATCGGCCGGCAGTACGCCGAGAAGCACGGCGACCGGGTCCGGGCGATGGTCATCGACAGCAACATGGACCACGACCAGGGCGCCGCCGAGTTCCTGGCGAGCGAGGCGGTCGGCGCGGAGGACTCGTTCGAGGAGTTCGTCGCGTGGTGCGAGCGGACCGAGGCGTGCGCGCTGCACGACCAGGACGTGCCGGAGGTCTGGAACTCCCTGCTGGAGCGGGCCGACCGGGGCGAGCTGACCGCGCCCGGCGACCCGGAGCAGCGGATCACCTCGGCGGACCTGCGCGGCATGGCGCTGAGCGCGTTCTACAGCCCGAGCTGGGCGCAGCTGGCGACCACCCTGACCCGGCTCGACTCGCCGGACCCGGCCCTCTTCGGCGTGGCGGAGCCGGAGCTGGGGCGCAACGCGATGGGCTCGGTGTTCTGCCAGGACTGGGCGCTGCCGGTGCGGGACCACGCGGAGTTCCAGGAGATCACCGAGCGCAGCCTGGCGCTGTCCCCGAACATGCGCGGGTCGACGCTGGGGCAGGGCGCGGTGGCGGCGTGCGTCGGCACCGAGGACGCCAACAGCAACCCCAGGCTGCCGTGGCGGGTCGCCGAGGGCACGCCGCGGGTGCTGATGCTGAACGCGCTGCACGACCCGTCGACGCCGTACGAGTGGGCGGTGGGCGCGCACCGGCAGGCGGGCGGCGCGGCCGTGCTGCTGACCTACGAGGGCTGGGGCCACGGCGCCTACGGCCGCAGCGAGTGCGTGACCGGAGCGACGGACGCGTACCTGGTGGACCTGGTGGTCCCGGCCGAGGGCACGCGCTGCGCGGGCGTCGAGCCGCCCGCGCAGGAGCCGGAGGCGCGGACCGCGCAGCCGGGCAAGCCGCAGCTGCCCGGTCGCGGTGGCTGGGGCGCGCTGCCGCTGGCGGGCTGACTGCGGCTCGGGGGCGTGACGCGGGCAGGACGGAGGCAGGACGGAGGTGCGCCGAGGGGGCGCGTCGGGGAGGACCCCGGCGCGCCCCCGTGGCGGCCACCGCGCCGTCGCCCGGCGCGCCGCCGTCGACCCGACCACGTCCTCGCGCACCGTGATCACCACCCCCACGCCGAGATGACCACGCCCCCGACCCGACGAAAACCGTCCCGCCCCTGATCACCGCCCGGTGACCGACCGTCGCCCCGTCCCACGACCGCGCGATCCGGCCATCCGGTCGGGGTGATGCCCAGCACCGTCCGTCACCGCAAGAACCCCCGGATTCCGGTACCGCAGGGTGAAGAATTCCTGCCTTCAACCCCGTGAAACCCGCCCGTAACAAGGCCGATCCGACAGTTCACCGGGGTGAAACGTTCCGCGTCGGCGGGCGAAACAGCCGCTGTCAATGCTCCCCTGCAACCGACGTGCTGTTGCTGTGGAGGTCGACGTGGATACAGGGGACACCGCCTGGGTGCTCGCCAGTGCCGCACTGGTGCTGCTGATGACCCCCGGACTTGCCTTCTTCTACGGGGGCATGGTCCGCTCGAAGAGCGTGCTCAACATGATGATGATGAGCCTGGGCGCCATGGGCGTGGTCGGTGTGCTCTGGGTGCTGGTCGGCTACTCGACCGCGTTCGGCGCCGACCTCGGCGGTGGCCTGCTGGGCAAGCCGTTCGAGTTCTTCGGCCTGAACGGGCTGCTCACCCCGGACTCGCTGTTCGGCACCATCCCGACCACGGTCTTCGTCTCCTTCCAGGCGATGTTCGCGATCATCACCGTGGCGCTGATCTCCGGCGCGATCGCCGACCGGGCCCGCTTCGGCCCGTGGCTGCTGTTCGCCGGCCTGTGGGCCCTGGTTGTCTACTTCCCGGTCGCGCACTGGGTGTTCGACTTCGACGGCAAGGACGCCGACGGCAACGTCGTCGACCCCGGCGGCTGGATCGCCAACAAGCTCGCCGCCATCGACTTCGCGGGCGGCACCGCCGTCCACATCAACGCGGGCGCCGCGGCGCTGGCGCTGGCGATCGTCCTCGGCAAGCGCGTCGGCTGGCCCAAGGACCGCATGAAGCCGCACAGCCTGCCCCTGGTCGTGCTCGGCGCCGGTCTGCTCTGGTTCGGCTGGTACGGCTTCAACGCGGGCTCCGCGCTGGGCGCCAACGCCACCGCGGGCGTCACCTTCATCAACACCACCGTCGCCACCGCCGCCGCCATGCTCGCCTGGCTGCTCGTGGAGCGCATCCGCGACGGCCACGCCACCACCCTGGGCGCCGCGTCCGGCGTCGTCGCCGGTCTGGTCGCCATCACCCCGGCCTGCTCGTCGGTCACCCCGCTCGGCGCGATCGCGGTCGGCGCCATCACCGGCGCCCTGTGCGCGCTGGCGGTCAGCCTCAAGTACCGCCTCGGCATCGACGACTCGCTCGACGTGGTCGGCGTGCACCTGGTCGGCGGCCTCTCCGGCACGATCCTCGTCGGCTTCTTCGCCAGCGACGCCGCCCCGGCGGGCGTCAACGGCCTGTTCTACGGCGGCGGCGTCGACCAGCTCTGGCGGCAGGCCGTCGGCGCGATCGCGGTCTTCGCCTACTCCTTCGTCCTCAGCCTCGCCCTCGGCTACCTGGTCAAGCTGACCGTCGGCTTCCGCTCGGAGCAGGATGACGAGGTCGGTGGCATCGACGAGGCCGAGCACGCCGAGACCGCCTACGACTTCGGCGGCCTGTCCGGCTCGCGCGGCTCCGCCAAGCCCAGCGTCGCCGCGGGCGCGTCCGCGGTCCTTGAGGGGAGCAACAAGTCGTGAAGCTGATCACCGCGATCGTCAAGCCGTTCACGCTCGACGACGTCAAGACGTCACTGGAGCAGCTGGGCGTCCTGGGCATGACCGTCAGCGAGGTCCAGGGCTACGGCAGGCAGAAGGGCCACACCGAGGTCTACCGGGGCGCCGAGTACGCCGTGGACTTCGTGCCGAAGCTGCGGATCGAGGTGCTGGTGGACGACGCGGCCGTGGACAAGGTCCTGGACGCGGTCGTCGAGGCCGCCCGCACCGGCAAGATCGGCGACGGGAAGGTCTGGGTGACCCCCGTCGACACCGTGATCCGGGTCCGGACCGGGGAGCGCGGCACGGACGCCCTGTAGCGATGACTGGAGACGGCCGGATGGAGCACACCGAGACGGCCGTCGTCACGGCCGACGACCTGGTGCGGGCGCGCGATCGCCTGCTCGCACCGGGTCGTCGCCGTCTGACGGGCGAGGCCGTGCGCGAGGCGCTGGTGGACCTGCACGAGTTCTGGCTCACCGCGCACGCCTCGGCGTCGGGCGTCGGCGGGGCGGGCAGCGGGCTGGCGCTGGTCGCCGTGGGCGGCCTGGGCCGCCGCGAGCTGGTCCCCTACTCCGACCTGGACCTGCTGCTCGTCCACAACGGGCAGAACGCCAGGGGGCAGGACACCGTCGAGGAGATCGCCGAGAAGCTCTGGTACCCGCTGTGGAACTCGGGCATCGGGCTCGACCACTCGGTCCGCACGGTCGGCGAGGCGCTGCGCGTGGCCTCGACGGACCTGCGCACCGCCATGGGTCTGCTGGACGCGCGGCACCTCGCGGGCGACGCCGAGGTCAGCGCCCGGCTCGCCGAGGGCGCGCGGCAGGCGTGGCGCGCGGGCGTGCGCGGCAGGCTGGACGAGATCGCCGAGTCCGCGCAGCGCCGCTGGGCGCGCAGCGGCGACATCGCGCACCGCGTCGAACCCGACCTCAAGCACGGCAGGGGAGGGCTGCGCGACCTGACCGTGCTGGACGCGCTGGCCGCCGCCCAGCTGGTCGACCGGCCCGGCGTCGAGGTCGCCGAGGCCCGCAGGCTCCTGCTGGACGTGCGCACCGAGCTGCGCCGCGTCGCCGGGCGCCCGCGCGACGTGCTGCGCGCCCAGGACGGCGACGAGGTCGCCGCCGCGCTCGGCCTCCTGGACCGGTTCGCGCTCGCCCGCGCGCTGTCCTCGGCCGCGCGCACCATCGTCTACGCGGTCGACGTCGCCACGCGCGCCGCCCGCGCCGCCGCGCCCCGCCGGGGCCTCGGCGTGTTCGCCCGCTCGCCGCTGCGCCGCGCGCCCGCCCGCAAGCCGCTGGACGAGGGCGTCGTGCTGCACGGCTCCGAGGTGGCGCTGGCCCGCGACGCCTCGCCCACCAGGGACCCGGCGCTGCTGCTGCGCGTGGCCACCGCCGCCGCGCGCTCCAAGCACCCCATCGCCGCGGGCACCCTGACCCGGCTCGCCGACTCCGCGCCCGAGCTGCGCCAGCCGTGGCCGCGCGAGGCCCGCGACGAGCTGCTCGCCCTGCTCGGCGCCGGCCCCGGCCTGGTCGACGTGGTGGAGGCGCTGGACCGCACCGGGCTGTGGGGCAGGCTGTTCCCGGAGTGGGGCGCGGTCCGCGACCTGCCGCCCCGCGACGCCGCGCACACCTGGACCGTCGACCGGCACCTCGTGCAGGCAACGGCGCACGCGGCCAAGCTCGTGACCAGGGTGTCCCGGCCGGACCTGCTGCTGCTGGGGACGCTGGTGCACGACATCGGCAAGGGCAGGCAGGCCGACCACTCCGAGGTCGGCGCGGCGCTGGCCACCCAGATCGGCGAGCGGCTCGGGCTGTGGCCGAACGACGTGGAGACGCTGACCGCGATGGTCCGGCACCACCTGCTGCTGCCGCACACCGCGACCCGGCGGAACGTGGAGGACGAGGCGACCGTGCGGCGCGTCGTCGACACCCTCGGCGGCGACCCGGTGCTGCTGGAGCTGCTGCACGCGCTCGCCGAGTGCGACTCGGTGGCGACCGGGCCCGGCGTGTGGTCGGACTGGAAGGCGTCGCTGGTGCGGGACCTGGTGGCGCGCTGCCGCGCGGCCATGGCGGGCGACCCGCTGCCCTCGCCGGAGCCGCTGGACGAGCGGCAGCGCGAGCTGGCCGCCTCCGCCACCGCCTCGGGGCGGCCGGACGTGCTGCTGGAGGCGTCCGGTCAGGTCGCGACGGTGTCGGTGGCCGCGCCGGACCGGCCGGGGCTGCTGTCCAGGGCGGCGGGCGTGCTGGCGCTCAACTCGCTGGAGGTGCACGCCGCCGTGGTGGCCTCGCACGAGGGCGCCGGGGTGCAGGTGTTCACCGTGTCGCCGAGGTTCGGGTCGCTGCCGGACGTGGCGCTGCTGCGCGAGCAGTTCGCGCGCGCGGTCGACGGGTCGCTGCCGCTGGCCGAGAAGCTGGCCGCCAAGGAGCGCGACTACGGCGGCCCGCCGCTGGACCCGCCGCCCGCGCGGGTGCTGTGGTTCGACGACGAGTCGACCGGGTCGGTGGTGCTGGAGCTGCGGGCGGCGGACCGGATCGGGCTGCTGCACCGGGTCGCGGACGCGCTGGAGCGGTGCGGGCTGGACGTGCGGTGGGCGCGGGTGGCGACGCTCGGCGGGACGGTCGTGGACTCGTTCGCCATCACCTCCGAGTCCGGGGACGTGGACCGGGTCGCGGTGGAGCGCGCTGTGCTGGCTTCCTCAGGGTGACTGCGTAGCACTACGTACACCCGATCGGGGGAGGTCACGCTGCCCCTCGGGTCCCCCGAACGGCAGGCTCTGCGGTGTGGCGCCAGGGGGGACACCGGGCGCCGCGAACCGGGGGCCCGGTTCGGTCCACCGAGGGGTTGGGCCGGCTCGGGCCACCAGGCCTCCGGCGCGGTTGGCGCTCCCGGACCGACCGCCCGGAGGTCCTCGCACGGGGAGTGGTCATCGCTCGGACGGGTTACCCCCTTGCACGGGTGGGCGGCTGAGCGGCCTGATCGGAGTGCGTAGTTCTGCCACCGGGCTGGTGGGTGAACCACGCCGGTCGCGGCCCGCTGCCACGACGGGGTCGGCCCAGGTCGGGCGTTGCGCGCAGCGTGGTCGCCCTGGGTTGCCCGTCGTGCGCTGTGGGTGGCGACACCATTCGACGGGGGAACTATCCGGTGTCCGAAACGTCTGTTTAGCATGGAAACGATGACCACCGTCGCCGTGGCGCCGCGCTCGCTCATCGTGCTGGCCGGGCTGCCTGGCGCGGGCAAGACGACCCTCCTGGCCACCGTCGACACGGGGGGCGAGCCCGCCGTCGTGCTCGACTCGGACCAGGTCCGGGCGGCGCTGCGGGCCGCGCTCCCCACCGGGCTGCCGTACCGCTGGTACCGGCCGCTGGTCCACCTGGCGCACCGGACCAGGGTGCTCTGGCACGCGCTCACCTCGCCCGGCCTGCTGCTGGTGCACGAGCCCGCCACGCGCGCCACCACGCGGGCCGCGCTGGTCGTCGTCGGCGCGCTGTCCGGGCGGCCGAGGCACTTCCTGTGGCTGGACGCGAGCCCGGACGAGGCGTTCAGCGGGCAGGTCAGGCGCGGTCGGGTGATCAGGCACCACTCGTTCGCCAAGCACGTCCGCAGGGCCGAGGCCTTCCGTGCCCGCTTCACCGAGGACCGCCCGCCGCGCGGCTGGCGCGCCCTCACCAGGCTGACCAGGGCCGACCGCCTGCGCCTCGCGGTGACCGGCTGAGCGGGCCCGCCCCGACCCGGCCCGCCCGCCCCGACCCGCGCCGCACCCGCCCGCCGTTCCGCGCGCGCCGGGGCCCGCCGCCGCCGACCACCCGCCGACCACCCGCCTACCGCCCCCGAACCACCCCCGCTGCGCCGTCCGGCCGCCCGACCACCGCTTTTCCCCCGCCGCCGCGCGAGGACCCGCGACCGTCCGTGACATGCCCGCGTCCCGGTGCGGCTACTCTGGCGGGAAGGCAATCGCCGCCCGGTCCCGCGCCCGACGGGGGTCGACGCGGCCCGTGATCATCCGACGACGTGCGAGGTCTGGCGGCACCGTGTTCAACACCCTTTCCGACCGGCTCACCTCGGTCCTGCAGAACCTGCGGGGCAAGGGGCGGCTCTCCGACGCCGACATCGACGCCACCGCGCGGGAGATCCGGGTGGCGCTGCTGGAGGCCGACGTCGCGCTGCCCGTCGTGCGCGCCTTCATCGCGAAGGTGAAGGAGCGCGCCAAGGGCGCGGAGGTCTCCCAGGCGCTGAACCCGGCCCAGCAGGTCATCAAGATCGTCAACGAGGAGCTCGTCGCGATCCTCGGCGGCGAGACCCGCCGGATCAACCTGGCGAAGAACCCGCCCTCGGTGATCATGCTCGCGGGCCTCCAGGGCGCGGGCAAGACCACCCTGGCGGGCAAGCTCGCCAAGTGGCTGCGCGGCCAGGGCCACACCCCGCTGCTGGTCGCCTGCGACCTCCAGCGCCCCAACGCGGTCACCCAGCTCCAGGTCGTCGGCGAGCGCGCGGGCGTCTCGGTGTTCGCCCCCGAGCCGGGCAACGGCGTGGGCGACCCCGTCGACGTCGCCAAGCGCGGCGTCGAGGAGGCCAAGCGGGCGCAGCACGACATCGTCGTCGTCGACACCGCCGGTCGCCTCGGCGTCGACGAGGAGATGATGCGGCAGGCCGCGGACATCCGCGCCGCCGTGAACCCCGACGAGGTCCTGTTCGTCGTCGACGCCATGATCGGCCAGGACGCGGTCAACACCGCGACCGCCTTCAGCGAGGGCGTCGGCTTCACCGGCGTCGTGCTCACCAAGCTCGACGGCGACGCCAGGGGCGGCGCGGCGCTCAGCGTCCGCGAGGTCACCGGCCAGCCGATCCTGTTCGCCTCCAACGGGGAGAAGCTGGAGGACTTCGACGTCTTCCACCCCGACCGGATGGCCAGCCGCATCCTCGGCATGGGCGACGTGCTGACCCTCATCGAGCACGCCGAGCAGGCCTTCGACGCCGAGCGCGCCGAAGCCGCCGCGGTGAAGATGGGGTCCGGCCAGCTCACGCTGGAGGACTTCCTGGAGCAGATGCTCGCGATCCGCAAGATGGGCCCCATCGCGAACCTGCTGGGGATGCTGCCCGGCGCGGGTCAGATGAAGGACCAGCTCGCGATGCTGGACGAGAAGCACCTCGACCGCGTGCAGGCGATCATCCGGGGCATGACCCCCGCCGAGCGGGACGACCCGAAGATCATCAACGCCTCGCGGCGGCTGCGCATCGCCAACGGCTCCGGCGTGCGGGTCAGCGACGTCAACGACCTCGTGACCCGGTTCTTCGACGCCCGCAAGATGATGTCGCAGATGGCGGGCCGGTTCGGCCTGCCCGGCGCGGGCGGCAAGAACAACCGCAAGAACGCCAAGGGCAAGAAGGGCAAGAAGGGCAAGGGCGGGCGCGGCCCGACGCCGCCGAAGGCGCGCGGCGGCTTCCCCGGGATGCCCGGCATGTTCCCCGGCGGGATGCCCGGCGGGATGCCGGGGATGCCCCCCGGTCAGCTCCCGCCCGGCCTCGGCGGCGGCATGAACGAGCTGCCCCCCGGCGTCGACCCGACCAAGCTGAAGTTCGGCAAGTGAGCGGTCTGCACCTGCGCGGCGTCGTCCTCCCGGAGAGCGAGCCGCGCGACCTCTGGGTGGTCAACGGGCGCGTGCGGACCGCCCCGGTGCCCGGCGCGCGGACCGTCGTGGACGGCGGCTACCTCGTGCCGGGCCTGGTCGACGCGCACTGCCACGTCGGCCTCGGCCCGAGGGGCGCGGTCGAGCTGGACGAGGCGGTCGAGCAGGCCGTGGCCGACCGGGCCTCGGGCGCGCTGCTGCTGCGCGACGCCGGGTCCCCGGTGGACACCCGGCCGCTGCAGGAGCGGCTCGACCTGCCCAGGATCATCCGCGCGGGCAGGCACGTCGCCCGGCCCAAGCGGTACCTGCGGCACATCGGCGTCGAGGTCCAGGACCCGGCGGAGCTGCCCGCGATCGTCGCCGAGCAGGCGGCGGACGGCGACGGCTGGGTCAAGCTCGTCGGCGACTGGATCGACCGGGAGACCGGCGACCTCGCCCCGCTGTGGCCGGACGAGGTGCTCGCCGAGGCGATCGCCGTCGCCCACGAGGCCAAGGCGCGCGTCACCGCCCACGTGTTCGGCGAGGACGCCCTGCCCGGCCTGCTCGCGGCGGGGATCGACTGCGTCGAGCACGGCACCGGCCTGACCGACGAGACCATCGCGCTGATGGCCGGGCGCGGCACGGCCCTGGTGCCCACGCTGATCAACATCGAGACGTTCCCGGCCATCGCGGCGGGCGCGGACCGGTACCCGGCGTACCAGCGGCACATGCTCGCCCTGCACGCGCGCAACCGCGACACCGTCGGCAGGGCGATCGAGGCGGGCGTCCCGGTCTACGCGGGCACCGACGCGGGCGGCGGCATCGCGCACGGCCGCATCGCCGACGAGATCGCCGCGCTGCGGAACGCGGGCATGACCGCCGAGCAGGCCATCGGGTCCGCCTCGTGGGCCGCCCGCGAGTGGCTCGGCTTCCCGTCCCTCGTGGAGGGCGCGGCGGCCGACGTCGTCGTGTACCCGAGCGACCCCAGGCAGGACCTGTCCGTCCTGCGGCACCCGAGCGTGGTCATGCTCCGGGGCCGCGTCCTCTGACCGAGGCCGCTCGAAGAGGTGAAGCCCCGTCACCCGTCCACCGGGTGACGGGGCTTCGGCGTTCCTGCCTCCCGGCGTCCCGGCGTACCCGCGTCCCGGCCTTCCGCGGGCTCCGTGCCGCGCAACCGCTCCCGGCGCGGGCGGCGCCCACCCGTCGAGCGCCCTCGGCGCTTGACCCGTCGGAACCCGGTCCCTCCGCACAAGTGCGCCCTGCGACCCCGCCCGCTGCGGCCGACAGGGTGATCTTGACCAGTCCGGTCGGGTCAGGTCGGTGTCGCCGCCGGTACGTTCGGACGGGTGCGGGACCCGAGCGCCACGGCGAGGCACGGGGGCTTCCCGGCCTGCGGCACCGGCCAGGCGGCCTGCTCGCCGTGCCCGCGCCCCGCACGCTCCCGCCCACCGCGCCGAGCGCCCCTCCCCGCCCGAGCACCCGCCCCCGGCCCCGCGCGGGCCGCAGCGGGCCCACCAGCCGGGCGGACCACCCGTTCCAGCGAACCGGGCCGGGCGTTCGCCCGCCGCGCGCCCCGGACCCCCGCGCCGCACCCGGCCCGCGCCCGCCCCGAGCCCCGGACCCGGCCCGCGCCCCCGGCGCCTGCCGGGCGGGAGGGCCGCTCCGACCGGACCGCGGCGAGGGGCCGCGGTGCGGCGGTCGGGGGTCCCGCGCCGCCGCGCGGCGCGCACCGACACCAACCAGCGCCCCGCGCGCCCGAGGCGCGCGAGCACGTCGTGACTAGGGTGATTGCCTGTGAACCCACCACCGGATGAGCGGCCGACAGGTCTCATCGCGAGCGTCCGGGCCGTGGGGTTCGCCCCGGAACCCGCGCCGACCGGACAGCGCTGGGGCTTCGGCGCGTTCCTCGTCGTGCAAGCGGTCTTCGTGCTCAGCGCGGTGTTCATCACCGCGGCGGGCCGCGAGTTCGGGGTGGACCCCGTCACCTTCGTCCTCGTCGGGGCGATGACGCCGACCCTGCTCGCCGCCGCCACCGCCGTCCTGATCACCAAGCTGCGCGGCAACGGCCCGTTCGTCGACCTGAGGCTGGAGTGGAACTGGGCGGACGTGAAGGTCGGCTTCAAGCTCGGCCTGCTCGGCCTGGTGCTGACCTACGTGGCCGCGCTCACCTGGTCCCGCCTGGTCGGCGACCAGAACGCCACCTCGGCCATCGGCGAGCTGGTCGACGGCGCGGCGCTGCCGCTGTCCGCCGCCATCGCCATGTTCTGCTACGTGTGCTTCATCGGCCCGGTCTGCGAGGAGCTGATCTACCGGGGCCTGCTGTGGGGCGCGATCGAGCGGCAGGGCTGGAGCCGCTGGGCGGCGTTCACGCTCAGCACCGCGATCTTCGCCGCCAGCCACCTGGAACCGATCCGCACCGTGCTGCTGATCGTCATCTCGCTGCCCATCGGCATCGCGCGGCTGATCACCCGCAGGCTCACCGCCAGCGTGGTGGCCCACGTGGTCAACAACTTCCTGCCCGGACTGACCATGCTGCTGATCGCACTGGGGGTGATGCCCGCGTGAGCCTCGACCTGAACAGCGACCTCGGCGAGGGCTTCGGCATCTGGAGGCTGGGCGACGACGAGGCCCTGCTCGACGTCGTGACCAGCGCCAACGTCGCCTGCGGCTTCCACGCGGGTGATCCGACGATCATGCGCCGGGCGTGCGAGCTGGCCGCCGGGCGCGGGGTGGCGGTGGGCGCCCAGGTGTCCTACCGGGACCTCGCGGGCTTCGGGCGGCGGTTCATCGACGTCGACCCGGTCGAGCTGGCCGACGGCGTGCTCTACCAGATCGGGGCGCTCCAGGCGTGCGCTCGGGCGGCGGGCACGGACGTGGTCTACGTCAAGCCGCACGGCGCGCTCTACAACGCCACGGTGCACCACGACGAGCAGGCGCGGGCCGTGGTGGCGGGCGTCCGGGCGTTCGGCGACCTGCCCGTGCTGGGCCTGCCCGGCTCCAGGCTGCTGCACCACGCCGAGGCCGCCGGGCTGCGGCCGGTCCGCGAGGCGTTCGCCGACCGGGGGTACACCCCCGAGGGCGCGCTGGTGCCGCGCTCCCGCCCGGACGCGCTCCTGACCGGCACGGACGCGGTCGTCGAGCGGGCCGTCAGGCTGGCGACGGCGGGTGAGATCGTGGCCGTCGACGGGACCGTCCTGGCCGCCGAGGTGGACTCGTTGTGCCTGCACGGGGACACGCCGGGGGCCGTCGAGCACGCCCGCGCGGTGCGGTCCGCGCTCACCCGAGCGGGTGTGGAACCGGGCCGATTCGTCCCCCGGTAGCGGGGTCTGGCAGAATTGAAGGCTGTTCGCCGAGGCCGGTCCCTCTCACCGTGCCGTGGCGCGCCCAGACAGTTTGGGTTCTCCCCGCCCGTGCCCCACTCGGGTGGAGGACGCCCGCACATGCACGAGAGAACCCGAGGAGCACCGGAACCCGTGGCCGTCAAGATCAAGTTGCAGCGCCTTGGCAAGATCCGCCAGCCGTACTACCGCGTGGTCGTCGCCGACGCTCGCACCCGCCGCAACGGCAAGGCCATCGAGACCATCGGCAAGTACCACCCCAAGGAAGAGCCCTCGTTCATCCAGATCGACACCGAGCGGGCGCAGTACTGGCTGGGCGTCGGCGCCCAGCCGACCGAGTCGGTCCAGCGCCTGCTGGAGATCACCGGCGACTGGCAGAAGTTCAAGGGCCTGCCGGGCGCCGAGGGCACGCTGAAGGTCAAGGAGGCCAAGACCAGCAAGGCGGACCTGTTCGCCGCCGCGCTGGCCGCCGCGGGCTCCGAGCCGACGACCGAGGCCACCACGCCGAAGAAGAAGGCCGCCAAGAAGGCTGACGCCGAGGCCGCCGAGGCTCCCGCCAAGGACGAGGCGTGAGCTTGTTGGCTGACGCCCTCGAACACCTCGTTCGGGGCATCGTCGACCACCCGGACGAGGTCCGGGTGAACCTGGTCACGACCCGGCGGGGTCGCACGCTCGAGGTCCACGTCCACCCGGACGACCTCGGCAAGGTGATCGGCCGCTCCGGCCGCACCGCGACCGCGCTGCGGACCGTGATGGCGGGCATCGGCGGTCGTGGCGTGCGCGTCGACGTGGTCGACACCGACCGCTAGACGCGCATGGACGTCGTCGTCGGCCGCGTGGCCAAGGCGCACGGCATCCGCGGCGAGCTCGCCGTGGACGTGCGCACCGACTCGCCGGAAGCGCGCTTCGCACTGGGCTCCGTCCTGGCCGCGAAGCTGCGCGACGGCACGTCCCGCGACCTCACCGTCGCAGCCGCCCGGTACCACTCCGGGCGGCTGCTGGTGCGGTTCGAGGAAGTCCTCACGAGGGACGTCGCGGAACTCCTGCGGGGCACCCTGCTGCTGGGCAGCACGGACGCCCTGCCCCCCACCGACGACCCGGACGAGTTCTACGACCACCAGCTGGAGGGCCTCGCGGCCGAGCTGGCGGACGGGACCCGGATCGGGACCGTCAAGGAGATCGTGCACGGCCCCGGCGGTGAGCTGCTCGTCCTCGTCCGCGAGGACGGCTCCGAGGCGCTGGTGCCGTTCGTCAGGCAGATCGTGCCCACCGTGGACGTGGCCGGTGGCCGCGTCGTCGTCGACCCGCCAGAGGGCCTGCTCGATGCGGATTGACGTCGTCACGATCTTCCCCGAGTACCTCGACCCGCTGCGCCAGGCCCTGCTCGGCAAGGCCGTCGACAAGGGCCTGATCAGCGTCGGCGTCCACGACCTGCGGAACTGGACGCACGACGTGCACAAGGCCGTCGACGACAGCCCGTACGGCGGCGGCCCCGGCATGGTCATGAAGCCCCAGGTCTGGGGCGACGCCCTGGACGAGGTGTGCGCGGGCGAGCAGCCGCCGCGCCTGGTCGTGCCCACCCCGGCGGGCAGGCCGTTCACCCAGGAGCTCGCGCACGAGCTGGCCGCCGAGCCCCGCCTGGTGTTCGCCTGCGGTCGCTACGAGGGCATCGACCAGCGCGTGGTGGACGACGCCTCGCGCCGGATGCGGGTGGACGAGGTGTCCATCGGCGACTACGTGCTCGTCGGCGGCGAGGTCGCCGTGCTCGTCATGGTGGAGGCCGTCGTGCGGCTGCTGCCCGGCGTGCTCGGCAACGCGCTCTCCGCGCAGCAGGACTCGTTCTCGGACGGCCTGCTGGAGGGCCCCAGCTACACCCGGCCCGAGGTGTGGCGCGACCTGGCGGTGCCGGACGTGCTGCGCTCGGGCAACCACCGGGCCATCGACCGCTGGCGCAGGGACCAGTCGCTCCAGCGCACCCGCGACCGGCGTCCCGACCTGCTGGACGCCCTGCCCGACGGCGCGCTCGACAAGCACGATCGGGCGTTCCTGGACGGCTCCCGGTAGGGCCGATTTCACCCTGCCGCGCCGCGTCTGGCACACTGGACAGGTTGCTGCACCCGGATCATCTCTTTCGGCGTGCGCCGCAAGCCCGCCCCCGCGCGTGTGAAACCTCTGCAATGGGACGCGAACCGGGGGAGTTACTGCATTACACGTGAGGACGAGGACGGACCACCGATGAACACCCTGGACGCTCTTGACGCCCAGTCGCTGCGCTCCGACATCCCGAGCTTCCGGCCGGGCGACACGCTGAAGGTCCACGTCCGCGTCATCGAGGGCTCCCGCGAGCGGGTCCAGGTGTTCCAGGGCGTCGTCATCCGCCGCCACGGCGGTGGCGTGCGCGAGACCTTCACCGTCCGCAAGGTCTCCTTCGGCGTCGGCGTCGAGCGCACGTTCCCCGTGCACTCCCCGAACATCTCGGAGATCGAGGTCGCCATCCGCGGCGACGTGCGCCGCGCGAAGCTCTACTACCTCCGCGACCTGCGCGGCAAGGCCGCCAAGATCAAGGAGAAGCGCGACGCGAAGCCGGGCGCCTGAGCCCTTCCCGGCCTCCTGACGCGGTGCTCACGCACGGTGGGTAATGTCTCACCGTGTGACAGACGCCGTGCGGCCCTCATCGGGCGAAGGTGACCAGGATCGTCCCCCCGTGGCCGGGTCCGAGCAGGACCCGGTCACGGACGGTGGCGGTGCCGAGGAGAAGAAGAAGCAGCCGCTCTGGCGCGAGCTGCTGATCCTGGCGGGCACCGCGCTGGTGCTCACCGTCCTCATCCAGACCTTCCTCGCGCGGGTGTACGTCATCCCCTCGCAGTCGATGGAGCAGACCCTGCACGGGTGCACCGGCTGCCAGAACGACCGCGTGCTCGTGGACAAGCTGACGTACAAGTTCAGCGACATCGAGCCCGGCGAGGTCGTCGTCTTCCGCGGTCCCCCGTCGTGGGGCCAGAACGACTTCTCCTCCAGCCGCTCCGACAACCCCGTCGTGAGCAGCCTCCAGTCGGTCGCCTCCCTGATCGGCCTCGCGCCGCCCGACGAGCGCGACTTCGTCAAGCGCGTCATCGCCACCGGCGGCCAGACCGTCGAGTGCTGCGACGACCAGCACCGGCTGCTGGTGGACGGCAAGCCGCTGGACGAGCCCTACATCTACTGGCAGCCCGGCACGTCCCCCGAGGACCACGAGCCGTTCGCGCCGGTCACCGTGCCCGAGGGCAGCCTGTGGGTGATGGGCGACAACCGCACCAACTCCACCGACTCCCGCAAGCAGGGCGGCGGCGGCGTCAACGGCGCGGTCCCCGAGTCCGAGGTCATCGGCAAGGCGCGCGTCATCGTGCTGCCCCCCTCGCGCTGGCAGGGCATCGGCGACCACAACCCGCAGGCGCAGGCCATCGGCGCGCCCGCCTGGCAGAGCGGCCTCCCGGCGGGGGCAGGCGTCGCGGCGGCGTTCCCGGTCCTGCTCCTCGGCAGGCGGCTGCGCGCCAGGCTGACCAAGGTCACACAGGGGAAGTCGGTAACCTGACTCGGTGTTCTACGTCGGACGTCACCGGCGGCCCTCCGGAGAGGATCCCGAGGAACCGGTCGACGAGGAGGCCGTCCAGCGGTGGCGTGCGCGCGCCCGCAAGGGGCGCAAGGGCGCCTTCTGGAAGGAGCTGCCCGTCCTCGTCCTCGTGGCGGTCGGGCTGGCGTTCCTGATCCAGTCGTTCCTCGCCAGGGTCTACATGATCCCGTCCGAGTCGATGGAGCAGACCCTCCACGGGTGCGCGGGCTGCTACGGCGACCGCGTGCTCGTGGACAAGCTGACGTACCGGTTCACCGACGTCTCGCCCGGTGACGTGATCGTCTTCCACGGTCCGGACTCCTGGGTCAACCAGGAGTTCCACCCGCCGCAGGACACCAGCGGCCTCGCCGGGGTGATGGCCTCGCTCGGCCAGCTGATCGGGCTGCCCTCGCCGAACGAGGAGGACTTCGTCAAGCGGGTCGTCGCCGTCGGCGGGCAGAGCGTGGAGTGCTGCGACGAGCAGAACCGGGTCAAGGTGGACGGCAGGCCGCTCGACGAGCCGTACATCTACTGGGAGCCGGGGCGCAGCACCGTCCAGGAGTCGTTCCCGAAGCTCGACGTGCCACCCGGCTACCTGTTCGTGCTCGGCGACAACCGGAACGACTCGTGCGACTCGCGGTGCCAGGGCGACGGGCGCGAGGGCGGGCTGGTGCCGGTGACCGAGGTGGTCGGCAAGGCGCGGCTGGTGGTGCTGCCGCCGTCGCGGTGGAAGGCCGTCGACGACCACGACCCGCAGGCCGCCGCGATCGGCGCGCCCGCCTGGCAGGACGCCGCGCCGCTCGGCGTCGGGGCCGCCGCCGCGTGGCCGGTGCTGCTGCTGGGCAGGCGCGTGCGCGGGAGGTTCCGGCGGGGTGGGCTGGGATAGGGTCGGCTGGTGATCCGCAAGCCAGTGCGCGCCCAGGTCCGGTCGACCTCGGGCACCTGGGCGTTCCAGGCCGCGCTCGACCGGCGCGGGCTCGGCCCCGTCGCCGGGGTCGACGAGGCCGGTCGGGGCGCGTGCGCGGGGCCGCTCGTGGTGGCGGCTGCCGTGCTGCGGACCGGGGACGCGGCCAGGTTCGCCGGGCTGACCGACTCGAAGCTGCTGACCGCCGCCGCGCGCGACCGGATGCACGACCTGGTGCTGGAGCGGGCGCTGGACCACGCGGTGGTCGTGGTGCCCGCCGACGAGGTCGACGCGATCGGCGTGCACGTGGCGAACGTCGAGGGGATGCGCCGGGCGGTGGCCCGGCTGGGCACGCACCCCGGCTACGTGCTGACCGACGGGTTCCCGGTGCCGGGGCTGACCGCGCCGAACGCGCCGCTGGTCAAGGGCGACCGGGTGGCCGCCTGCGTGGCCGCGGCGTCCGTGCTGGCGAAGGTCACCAGGGACCGGATCATGGCCGAGCTGCACGAGGAGCTGCCGGTCTACGGCTTCGACGTGCACAAGGGGTACGGCACCGCGGCGCACACCGCGGCGCTGCTGGAACACGGGCCGAGTGGGCAGCACCGCTGGTCGTATGCGAACGTGGCGGCTGCGGCGGCCAGGCTCGGCCTGGAACCACCACCGCACCGGGTGGCGCGCGGCGTCCCCACCGCAGGCGTGGTCCAGAATGGAGGACCCCCGCAGACCGGCGGTGGCAGGCCCGCGACGAGGAGGGGCGCGGATCGATGAACACCCGCGCGGAGGCGTGATGAGTGCAGAGGATCTCGAGAAGTACGAGACCGAGATGGAGCTGTCGCTGTACAAGGAGTACCGCGACATCGTCAACCAGTTCTCGTTCGTCGTGGAGACCGAGCGGCGGTTCTACCTGGCCAACACGGTGGACGTGCAGGTCCGCAACGCGGACGGCGAGGTCTACTTCGAGGTGCGGATGTCCGACGCCTGGGTCTGGGACATGTACCGGCCCGCCCGGTTCGTCAAGAACGTTCGGGTGATCACGTTCAAGGACGTGAACGTGGAGGAGTTGGACAAGCCGGAGCTGAGGCTGCCGGACAGCGGGCCGTTCAACACCTGATCCAGCGCGCGTGGACCGGCCGTTCGGCTGGCCGGTCGCGGTCGCGGTCTCGGTCTTGGTCTCGGGAAGGGGCTCTCCTGCGGGAGGGCCCCTTCCGGTGTCTCCGGGGTCCTCCGCGCTCTTCGGCTCCTTCGGATCTCGGCCCCCTTTAGCAGGCTCCACCGAGTTCCTCCCCGCTCTCTCCACAGCCCGAGGACTTCTCCACAGCCCGCTTTTTCCCCGTCGCCACCAGCCCTTCCGCAGGCGCACAGTCGATCCCGAAGCAGTTTCCCCCTCTCCTTCGGAGGTCGTCGTGACCGCGTCCCACGTGCTCGGCAGGCTCGGCGAGAGCGTCGCGTGCCGCTACCTGGAGCGCCAGGGCCTGGTGGTGCTGGCCCGGAACTGGCGCTGCGCCTCGGGTGAGTTGGACGTGGTCGCCACGGACGGCGTGCGGCTCGTGGTGTGCGAGGTGAAGTGCCGCTCGGGTTCCGGCCGGGGCGATCCCCTGGAGGCGGCGACGCCCGAGCAGCTCGACCGGGTGCGCAGGACCGCGTACCGGTGGCGTCGCGAGCACCGGCTGTCCGGGGTGGGGGTGCGCGTCGACCTGGTGGGCCTGGAGTGGCCCCCAGGAGGCCCGGTGCGGCTGCGGCACGTCAGGGGCGTGTGATGGCGCTGGCGAGGGCGTGGTCGGTGGCGCTGCGCGGTGTGGAGGGCGTGCCCGTCGAGATCGAGGCCGACGTGGGCGCGGGGTCGGTCGGCACCCAGCTGCTCGGCCTGCCCGACGCGGCGCTGCACGAGTCCAAGGACCGGGTGCGCGCGGCCGTGCGCAACAGCGGCCAGCAGTGGCCCGCGCACCGCGTCACCCTGGGCCTGTCCCCGGCCTCGATGCCGAAGGGCGGCACCGGTTACGACGTGGCGCTGGCGTGCGCCGTGCTGGCGGCGGCGCAGGTGGTCCCGCCTGAGCGGTTGGAGGGAGTGGCCCTGCTGGGCGAGCTGGCCCTGGACGGCAGGGTCCGCCCGGTGCGGGGCGTGCTGCCCGCCCTGGTGGCGGCGCGCTCGGCGGGTCTGAGGCGAGCCGTGGTCCCCCTGTCCGCGCTCCCCGAGGCCTCCCTGGTGACCGACCTGGACTGCCTGGGCGCGGCCTCCCTGCGCGACGTGGTCACCTGGCTGTCCGGCGACGACGCGGCGCTGGTCCCCCCAGGCCCGCCCACCTGGTCCGACGCCGCGCAGGGCCCGGACCTGGCCGACGTGGTGGGCCAACCGGAGGCGAGGTGGGCCCTGGAGGTGGCTGCGGCAGGCGGCCACCACCTGCTCCTGACCGGCCCGCCGGGCACCGGGAAGACCATGCTGGCCAGACGTCTGGTGACCCTGCTGCCGCCGCTGTCGGTGGAGGAGGCGCTGAGCGTCACGGCGGTCCACTCCGTGGCGGGCCTGCTCACCGAGGAGACCCCGCTGGTGACCACCCCGCCCTTCGTGGCCCCGCACCACTCCACGTCCATCTCGGCCCTGGTGGGCGGGGGCTCCGGCCTGGCAAAACCGGGTGCGGTCAGCCGGGCCCACCGGGGCGTGCTGTTCCTGGACGAGGCGTGCGAGTTCGGCGCCGCCAAGCTCGACTCCCTGCGCACCGCCCTGGAGGAGGGCGAGGTCCGCGTGGCGAGGAGCGACGGCGTGGTCCGCTACCCGGCCGGCTTCCAGCTCGTCCTGGCGACGAACCCCTGCCCCTGCGCGCCCGCGAGGGACCTCGACTGCACCTGCCCGTCCGCGGTGCGCCGCAGGTACCAGTCCAAGCTCTCAGGCCCACTCCTGGACCGGGTGGACCTGCGCGTCCCCATGCGTCCCCTGACCGAGGCCACGATCGCCGCCCACCCCACCCCACCGGAGTCGACGGCGGTGGTCCGCTCGAGGGTGACGGAGGCAAGGGCAAGGGCCATCCACCGCTGGTCGGAACACGGCTGGCAGTCGAACGCCCAAGTCCCCGGCCCAATCCTCAGACGCGACCACCCCCTACCCGAAACGACGACCCACGCCCTCCAACTAGCTCTGTCGAGAGGCGCCCTGACGGGCAGAGGCGCAGACCGCTGCCTACGGGTGGCCTGGACCCTCGCCGACCTGGACGGCGCCCCCGAACCAACAAGAGCCCACGTGGCAACAGCCCTGGAATTCCGAGAACGCACCCAACCCTGGTGACCCGCTACCCCGAAGAAGGCCGACCATGCCCCAAAACCCTCACCTCGAAGCCGCAAAGCAAGCCCTTTCCCGCCTCCTGGCAACCCCCAACCCCCACCCCAACTCCACCGAAGGCAAGCGCTCTCCCGCCACTCCTCCCAGCACCCCTCCCACCCCGCCCCGCCCACTCCCCGAACTCATTCCGCCCGCCGCCTCCGATCCGCCCCCCACCCCAACCTCGCCTGCCACCGCCACCCCGCCCGCCGCCACCCCGCCCGCCGCCACCCCGCCCGTCGCCCCCGCCCCACCCGCCATTTCCACCCCGTCCGCCATTCCTGCCGCCATTTCCCTGTCCGCCACCTCTCCCGCTCCCACCCCTGCCTTCACTTCCGCCCCCGCGCCCGTCCTAGTCGCCGCCCCTACCCCCATTGCTGGTCCCATCGCTGGCCCTGTTCCCACTGCCGCGCCCTGCTCCGCCGCCGGCCCCGCACCCGCCGCCGCTCCCGGCCCTACCTCGCTCTCTGCCCGAGCGCCCGCCTCTCCCTCGGCTTCCGCCCGCGCACCTGCCCCCGCTCACTCCGCCCATCCCGCTCACTCCGCTCACCCCACCCACTCCGCTCACCCTGCCCGCCCCACTCACCCCAACCTGAAAGCGATTCGGGTCGCCAACCTGAACGCGATTCGGCTCGCCCGCGCGTACCTGTCCCGTGTCGCCGAGCCGCCCTCGTTCGCGCTCTCCGCGTTCGTCGCCGAGGTCGGGCCGGTCGAGGCGGCGCGGCTGGTCCAGATCGGGGAGGTTCCGGTGGCCGTCGCCGGTGAGACCGAGGCTCGGCGGCGCGAGTGCCGGGCCGAGGAGGACCTGCGCCTGGTCGCCGGCGTCGGCGGTCGTCTGGTGGTGCCCGAGGACGACGAGTGGCCCTCCTGGCCGTTCACGGCGCTGGCCAACGCCGCGCGGCACGGGTTGCGCTGCGGGCTCGAACCGCTCGCGCTCTGGGTGCGCGGGGACGCCCCGCTCGGCGCGCTGGTCGAGCGGGCGGTCGCGGTGGTGGGGAGTCGGGCGGCCAGCGGGTACGGGTTGCACGTCGCGGCGGAGTTCGGGGCCGGGCTCGCGCGGGCCGGGGTGACCGTGGTGTCCGGGGCCGCCTACGGGATCGACGGGGCCGCGCACCGCGGGGCGCTCGGCGCAGGCGGGGCGACGATCGCGGTGCTCGCCTGCGGCGTCGACCGGGCGTACCCCGCCGGGCACGCGGCCCTGCTGGGGAGGATCTGCGCCCAGGGGCTCGTGGTCAGCGAGTACCCGCCCGAGCGCGCGCCCGCCAAGCACCGGTTCCTGACCCGGAACCGGATCATCGCCGCCCTCGGCGACGGCACGGTCGTGGTCGAGGCCGGGAGGCGCAGCGGGGCGAAGAACACCGCGGCCACGACCGCCGCGCTCGGCCGGGTGCTGATGGCCGTGCCGGGGCCGGTCACCTCGCTCAGCTCGCTCGGGTGCCACGAGCTGCTGCGGTCGGGCGAGGCCGTGCCGGTCGCCAGCGCGGCGGAGGTGGTCGAGTCCACGGGGCGGCTCGGGGCCGACCTGGTCGAGGCCGGCCGCCGGTCCGACGACGGCGAGCCGAGGGGCGAGGCGCTGCGGGTGCACGAGGCGCTCAGCCCCACCGTCGAGCTGACGGCCGACGCGGTCGCCGTCGAGTCGGGGGTCGAACCGGCGCACGTGCGGGCGCTGCTGCCGCAGATGGAGCTGGTGGGGCTCGCGAGTCGGGGCCACCGGGGCTGGAAGCGCTCCCAGCCGGGAAGCGGGTGTGGCGATGCTTGACCGGGGGCTCGTGGTGCCCCAGCGTCAGAGGGCGTGTCCCCGCCTCCGCACCGCCGTCCGCGCCGCGTCGACCTCGTCCGGCTCCGCCGCGAACTGCCGTCCGACGTCGCCACCGCGCTCGACGCCTACGAGCGCCACCTGTCGCTGGAGCGCGGCCTGTCCCCGCACACCGTCCGCGCCTACCTCGGCGACGCGGTCGCGCTGCTCGTCCACCTCGCCGCCGGGACGCCGGGGGACGCGACGGTCGAGTCGGTGGACCTGCTCGGCCTGCGCTCGTGGCTCGCCGCGCAGCACGCCGAGGGGGCGAGCCGGACGACCATGGCGAGGCGCGCCGCGTCGGCCAGGGCGCTCACCGCGTGGGCCGCCCGCACGGGCCTGCTGGCGGAGGACCCCGGTCCCCGGCTGAACGCCCCGCGCCCCCACCGGACCCTGCCGGTGGTGGTCCGCCCGGACCAGGCAGGGGCGGCGCTGGAGGCCGCCGCGGCGGGCGCGGACCAGCACGATCCGGTTGCGCTCCGTGACCGGGCCGTGGTGGAGTTGCTGTACGCGTCGGGGGTCCGGGTAGCGGAGTTGTGCGGGCTCGACCTCGACGACGTGGACTACTCCCAAAGGGTGATTCGAGTTCTGGGCAAAGGCAGTCGCGAACGCACTGTTCCCTTCGGCGTCCCGGCCGAACGGGCAGTTCGTCAATGGGCGGACCTGGGAAGATCCGCCCTGGTCACGGAGCGTTCGCATCGAGCCCTGTTCCTCGGCGCCCGAGGCGGGAGGCTCGACCCGCGTACCGCCAGGAGGGTCGTCCACGATGTCATGGGTGCGGTCCCCGGCTCGGCTGACGTCGGCCCGCACGGCCTGCGCCACTCCGCGGCCACGCACCTGCTGGAAGGGGGAGCCGATCTGCGCACCGTCCAAGAGCTCCTTGGTCACGCTACGCTCGCAACGACTCAGCTCTACACACACGTCACCGTCGAACGGCTGAAGGCAATCCATGATCGAACCCACCCCCGCTCCTGACGCCGCAGGGGGCCGATCGCGGACCGCCACCGTGGCCACACCCCCAGCCCAGCACCCCCAGAAGAACGGCCACAACCACCCGGCCCCGCACCAGGCCCAGCCCCAGCCCTCGCAGCGCCCCCAGGCCAGGACGGCCACCCAGAACCACCGCCCCCAGGACCAGCAGCCCACCCCCAAGCAGCCCGCTCCCCAGCAGTCCACCGCCCAGCAGTCCAGCGCCCAGTCGTCCAGCGCGCAGCCAGCCACCGCGCAGCCGCCGACGCACCACTCGGCGACGCCCCAACCTGCGCCGCCAACCCCCAGGCAGCAGCAGGAAAGCCGGGATGCGCAGGACGGTCGGGATGCCCAGGGGAACGGGGACGCGCCGGGGAGCCTGGGCGCGCAGGACCGCCCTGGGCTTCCGGGACAGCAGAGGGACGAGCCGAGGCAGCGTCAGGACGCGTCGAACAGGCGTCAGGACGCGCCGGGCCAGCAGCAGGACGGGCCGGGCCAGTGTCAGGACGCGCCGGGGCAGTGTCAGGACGCGCCGGGGCAGCAGCGGGACGGGCAGGAGCAGCGGGGGGCTGACTCGCAGCGGATTCCGTCGAAAGGCGCGGAACAGCAGGCCGTTGAGCCGCAGGCCGCCGAGTCTCGGGAGGCTGAGTCGCAGGCCGTTGGGTCTCGGGAGGCTGAGCTGCGGGTTGTCGGCGCGCAGGCCGTTGAGTTGCAGGTTGTCGAGCCTCGGGCCGTTGAGTCGCAGGCCGGTGAGTCGCAGGGAAGTGGGGCTTCGGGCGCGGGGGATTCCGCTGCTGGGGTGTCGGGTGGCGGTGCCGCTGGTGGGAGTGGTGAGAAGCGGGTGGGGCGGCCTGCTCATGCCGCTGCCGAGTCCCGGACCGCTGATGACGTCGAAGCCGGGATCATCGCGCTGTGGCACACCTACGGGCAGTCGCGCGAGCAGGGGCTGCGGGATCGGTTGGTGCTGCACTACGCGCCGCTGGTCAAGTACGTCGCCGGGCGGGTCGGGACCGGGTTGCCCGCGCACGTCGACGTCGCCGACCTGATCCAGTCCGGGATCTTCGGGCTGGTCGACGCCATAGAGAAGTTCGAGCCCGAGCGCGGCCTGAAGTTCGAGACCTACGCCATGCAGCGCATCCGTGGCGCGATCCTGGACGACCTCAGATCGCAGGACTGGGTTCCCCGTTCCGTTCGCAGCAGGGCTCGGGACGTCGAGCGGGCGCTCGAGCGGCTCGGTGGGCGGTTGCAGCGGACGCCCACCGACCGGGAGCTGGCCGCTGAGCTGAAGATCGGGCTCGGGGAGCTGCGGGAGCTGTACGCGCAGTTCCAGCTCACCAGCGTCGTCGCGCTGGACGAGCTGATCGCCGCAGGCCGGGCCGCCGGGAGCGCGGGGTCCTCGCTGGCGGAGTCGTTGCCCGACGAAGGCGCCGAGGACCCGGTCGCCTCGCTGGTCGACCAGGACAGCCGTCGGCAGCTCGCCGACGCCATCGCGCAGCTGGCCGAGCGGGACCGGGTCGTGGTCACGCTGTACTACTTCGAGAACCTGACGCTGGCCGAGATCGGCAAGGTCCTCGGGGTCACCGAGTCCCGTGTCTGCCAACTGCACACCAGAGCCGTCCTCCGGCTCCGCACCAAGATCAACGAGCAGCTCGAAACCTGACCACGCGCCATGAGCCCCAAGCCTGAGATCCCGCGCCACGAGCTCCAAGCCGGATCCCGCGCCACGAGCTCCAGCCCTGCCCCGCGTCGCGGTGGGGACCGGCGTCGGTGGTGGTGGTGTCGATGCTGGCAGCGGGTGTGAGAACCGAGCCCAGGAGTCCGGTTCAGGAGTCCGACCGAGAAGTCCGACGGAGAAGTCCGACGGAGAAGTCCGACCCGGAAGTCCGGCCCCAGGAGTCCAGCCCGGAAGTCCTGCCTGAGAGTCGGGCCTGAGAGTCGGGTTTCAGGGCAGGGGCAAGTTCGGAGCCGGGGCAGGGATCGACCTGCCGAACCCGGTTCTGCGTCCGCACCTCTGGCGTGTTCGCGCCGGTATTCGCGGTTGTGCCATCACGGTTGCATTAGCGCTTGTGGCGCGTCACCTCCTCGCCTTTGTCGGCGTCTTCAGTCATGCCCTGGGTGCGGAATTGGTTGTGGGGCGTTCCGGTGGGGGTGGAAACCAGGGCTGGAATGTGGGGTGTCTTGGAATACGCCGGTCTGTTGTTGCGGGAGTCCGTAGTCAGTTCGGTTGGGGGTGTGGGCTGGTTGCAACGGGCGCGTGTGCGAAATGCGGTGGGTGGGTGTGCGGGTGGCAAAAGGGGCGGGTCGCGGGAAAACGACATTCGATCTTGGTGGGGTGGGTGACGGGGAGTGAGGGGAGTGGTGGGACGGGAGCAGGCGGGGGCGTGGTGGGCGGAGTAGGGACAGGGGGTTCGCGTAGGCGCGGGAAGGGGAGTTGGTCGGGCGGAACGCCGCCCAGTGGAGGCAGGCCGGGGTCGGGCAGCCGGGGTGGGCGGGGAGCAGGGTGCCCAGTTGGGTTCCTGCGGTGACGCGGTCGCCCTTGCGGACCGCAGGGACGACCGGTTCGTAGGTGGTCCTGGTGCCGTCCTCGTGGTGGAGGGAGATCAGCGGGCGGGTGGCCACCTGGGCGGCGTGGACGACGGTGCCCTTGGCGGACGCCATGACCTTCGCGCCGGGCGGTGCGGACAGGTCGACGCCCCGGTGGCCGCTGGCGTACGGGGTCGGGGGCGGGTGGAACGGGCGGACCACCTGGGGGATGGGGGAGAGGGGCCAGATGTGGCGTTCGCGCTTGGGGGATGACGCGGACGGCACTGTCCCCGGCGACGGCGACGGCGACGGCGGCGGCGACGGCGGCGACGGCTCCGATGGGGGCGGCCCTGGCGGCGGTGAGAGCGCGGGCGGCGACAGTGCGGGCAGTGAGAGTGCTGGCGGCGATGCGGGCAGTGAGAGCGCGGGCAGTGAGAGTGCGGGCAGTGAGAGTGCGGGCAGTGAGAGTGCGGGCAGTGAGAGTGCGGGCAGCGACAGTGCGGGCGGTGGTGGGTGCGGGAGCGCCAGGCCGGGGAGGAGCAGGAGCAGGGCGGTGATGGTGGTGAGGGGCATGGGGCAAGCGTCGCGCCGGGGGTGGGCTGGTGACCAGGGATGATCCGGCGGCTGTGGAGAACTCCGAGGGCTGTGGAGAACTGGCGGGGTCGGTTCGTTGTTCCGGAGTGCTCGGGCGTACACTTCTGCCGCGGCCCGTCTGAGCACGGGGCGACTTCGCGTGCTACCGCTGATCCGATCCCCAAGTCGAGTCGCGGTGTCCGGCGGTCCCGTTCTGCCTCACAGCTCGGGTCCGGACGCCGGCGGGAGCACCAGGGCGGCGCGCCATCCACGGTGTGCCGCGACAACCGGACCGCGCGTCCCCAGGGGCGCGCCCAGAGGAAAAGGTGCGAATCGGTCATGGCCGTCGTCACCATGAAGCAGCTGCTCGACAGCGGCGTTCACTTCGGGCACCAGACCCGGCGCTGGAACCCGAAGATGAAGCGCTACATCTTCACCGAGCGCAACGGCATCTACATCATCGACCTGATGCAGACGCTGACCTACATCGACCGGGCGTTCGAGTTCGTCCGCGAGACGGTCGCGCACGGCGGGTCGATCCTGTTCATCGGCACCAAGAAGCAGGCGCAGGAGGCCATCGCCAACGAGGCCCTCCGCGTCGGCATGCCCTTCGTGAACCAGCGCTGGCTGGGCGGCATGCTCACCAACTTCTCCACGGTGCACAAGCGCCTCCAGCGGCTCAAGGAGCTGGAGTCGATGGAGCAGACCGGCGGTTTCCAGGGTTTCACCAAGAAGGAAATCCTGATGATGAACCGCGAGAAGGACAAGCTGGAGCGCACGCTCGGCGGTATCCGCGACATGTCCAAGGTGCCCAGCGCCGTCTGGATCGTGGACACCAAGAAGGAGCACATCGCGGTCGGTGAGGCTCGCAAGCTGAACATCCCGATCGTCGCGATCCTCGACACCAACTGCGACCCGGACGAGGTCGACTACCCGATTCCGGGCAACGACGACGCGATCCGCTCGGCCGCGCTGCTGACCAAGGTGGTGGCCGAGGCCGCCGCCGCCGGTCTCATGTCGCGCTCCGGCGTCCGCACCGGCAACGCCGGTGGCGCGGAGAAGCCCGAGCCGGGCACCGACGAGCCGCTGGCCGAGTGGGAGCAGGAGCTGCTGGTCAACGCGGAGGCCCCGGCCGCCGCCGAGACCCCCGCCGCTGAGGCCCCCGCCGCTGCCGAGGCCCCCGCTGCCGAGGCCGCTGAGGCCCCCGCCGCCGCCGAGGCGCCCGCCGAGGGCACCGAGACCGTCCAGTCCTGACCCGTCGCGACGCCGCGCCCACCTCACCCGGTGGGCGCGGCGCGTGCGCAAAGCCCCCGCAGAAGGAACGGAAATCGCACGATGGCGAACTACACCGCCGCTGACGTGAAGCGCCTCCGCGAGCTGACCGCCGCAGGCATGATGGACTGCAAGAAGGCTCTCGAAGAGGCCGACGGCGACTTCGACAAGGCCATCGAGATCCTGCGCATCAAGGGCGCCAAGGACGTGGCCAAGCGCGCCGAGCGCACCACGGCCAACGGCCTGGTCGCGGCCGAGGGCGGCGTGATGGTCGAGCTGCGCTGCGAGACCGACTTCGTCGCGAAGAACTCCGACTTCCAGGACCTCGCCGCCAAGGTCATCGCGGTCGCCAAGGCGACCCGCCCGGCCGACGTCGAGGTGCTGAAGGCCACCGAGCTCGACGGCAAGACCGTCGACGCCGTGGTCCAGGAGTTCTCCGCCAAGATCGGCGAGAAGCTGGAGCTGGCCAAGGTCGCCGTCTTCGACGGCGCCGTGACCACCTACCTGCACCGCCGCTCCGCCGACCTGCCGCCCGCCGTGGGCGTCGTGGTCGAGTACACGGGCGACAACGAGGACGCCGCCCGCGGCGTCTGCATGCAGATCGCGGCGATGAGCCCCCGCTACCTGACCCGCGACGAGGTCCCGGCCGACATCGTGGCGAACGAGCGCGACATCGCCGAGAAGACCTCCCGCGAGGAGGGCAAGCCCGAGGCGGCGCTGCCCAAGATCGTCGAGGGTCGCGTCAACGGCTTCTTCAAGGACGTCGTGCTCCTGGAGCAGGCTTCCGTGACGGAGTCCAAGAAGACCGTCAAGGCCGTGCTGGACGAGGCCGGGGTCACCGTGACCCGCTTCGCCCGGTTCGAGGTCGGCCAGGCCTGATTCGCGTGAGGGCGGGGTTGCGACGCGCGGCAACCCCGCCCTTGCCGTGTCCAGAGCCCTTGCCGTGTCCAGAGGAGGACCCGTGAGCGCAGAACTCGACCAGGCACTCGACCAGGCAGCAGTGCTCGACCAGGCAGCCCCGACGGGTGGCTACCACCGGGTGATGCTCAAGCTCGGCGGCGAGATGTTCGGCGGCGGCGGGGTCGGCGTCGACCCGGACGTCGTGCAGACCGTCGCCCGCCAGATCGCCGCCGTGGTCCGGACCGGGGTCCAGGTCGCGGTCGTCATCGGCGGCGGCAACTTCTTCCGGGGCGCCGAGCTCCAGCAGCGCGGCATGGACCGCAGCCGCGCCGACTACATGGGCATGCTCGGCACGGTCATGAACTGCCTCGCCCTCCAGGACTTCCTGGAGCGCGAGCACGGCATCGACACCCGCGTGCAGACCGCCATCACCATGGGCCAGGTCGCCGAGTCGTACATCCCGCGCCGCGCCATGCGCCACCTCGACAAGGGTCGCGTGGTCATCTTCGGCGGCGGCGCCGGAATGCCCTACTTCTCCACCGACACCACCGCCGCCCAGCGCGCGCTGGAGATCGGGTGCGAGGTCGTCCTGATGGCCAAGGCCGTGGACGGCATCTACACCGCCGACCCGAGGACCACCCCGGACGCGCGCATGTTCGACAGCATCACCCACCGCGAGGTCCTGGAGCGCGGCCTGAACGTCGCCGACGCGACCGCCTTCAGCCTGTGCATGGACAACAACCTCCCGATCATGGTGTTCAACCTCCTCACGGAGGGCAACATCGCCCGCGCCGTGCGCGGTGAGAAGATCGGGACGTTGGTGAGCACCCCCGGTGCCCGCCAGTCCGCCTAGACCTGCTGGGATTCGAGCCGAACCGCGCACACCAAGGGAGTCAACGTGATCGACGAGACCCTCCTCGAGGCCGAGGAGAAGATGGAGAAGGCGGTGACGGTCTCCAAGGAGGACCTCGCCACCGTCCGCACCGGCCGCGCCACCCCGGCGATGTTCTCCCGCATCGTCGCCGAGTACTACGGCTCGATGACGCCCATCAACCAGCTGGCCTCCATCGCCGTCCCCGAGCCGCGCATGGCCGTGGTCAAGCCCTTCGACAAGGGCTCGATGACCGCCATCGAGAAGGCGATCCGGGACTCCGACCTGGGCGTGAACCCCTCGAACGACGGCACCGTCATCCGCGTGGTCTTCCCGCAGCTCTCCGAGGAGCGCCGCCGCGAGATGGTCAAGGTCGCCAAGGGCAAGGGCGAGGACGCCAAGGTGTCCATCCGCAACATCCGCCGCAAGGCCAAGGAGGAGCTCGACCGCCTGGTCAAGGACGGCGAGGTCGGCGAGGACGACGGCGCGCGCGGCGAGAAGGAGCTGGAGAACGTCACGCACCGCTACATCGCCCAGGTCGACGAGGCGATGAAGAACAAGGAAGCCGAACTCCTCGAGGTGTAGGTGCTAGATGCGCATCAGCACGTCCGGCCGGGTCGCCGGCATCGTGGTTCGCTGGGCCGGTGACGGGTCGTGACGGCAGGGGTACGGGTGTCAGGCAGCGGTGAGCAGGGTCCGGCGCCCAAGGCGTCGCGCGCGGGTCGTGACCTGCGCTCCGCCATCGGCGTGGCGCTCGTCCTGCTGGCGGTCATCGGCGTCTCGCTGTTCACCGACCGCCACCTGTTCATCGGCGTGGTGGCCATCGCCGTCGCCGTCTCGACCGTCGAGCTCGCGGGAGCGCTGAAGCGCGGGGCGGGCATCACCGTCGCCCTCGTCCCGGTGCTCGCGGGCGGGCAGGCGGTGCTGTGGCTGGCGTGGCCGCACGGCCGAGACGGCGTGCTCACCGCCTTCGCCGTCACCGCGCTGGTCACCATGCTGTGGCGGCTCAAGGACGGCGCCGACGGCTACCTGCGCGACGTCACCGCCTCGGTGTTCACCGTGGTGTACGTGGCGGTGTTCGCCTCGTTCGCGGTCATGCTGGTGCTCCCGGAGGACGGCGCCCTCCGGGTGCTGGCCTTCCTGCTCGGCGTGGTCCTGTCGGACACCGGCGGCTACGTGGCGGGCGTGTTCCTCGGCAAGCACCCGATGGCGCCGAGGATCAGCCCGAAGAAGTCCTGGGAGGGCTTCGCCGGGTCGCTCGTGGCGGGCATGGCCGGCGGTGTCCTGACCGTGGGCGCCCTGCTCGGCGGCCAGTGGTGGCACGGCGTGCTGTTCGGCGCGGCCATCGTGGTCACGGCCACCACCGGCGACCTGATCGAGTCGCTGATCAAGCGCGACCTCGGGATCAAGGACATGGGCGACCTGCTGCCCGGCCACGGCGGGCTGATGGACCGCATGGACTCGCTGCTGCCCTCGGCGGTGGCGGGCTGGATGATGCTGCACCTGTTCGTGCCCTGACGGGCGATCGAGCGCACGACTCAAGGCCGGGGGCGATCAGCACCCGGCCTCGGTCGTTTTCAAGGGACCTTCAGTCGTCGTACGGGTCGTCGACCTCGGCCCCGTAGTCGCCGTCGGCGAGCGGGGTCGCGCGGGACGGGTCGATCACGGTGAACACCGAGCCCGCGTGGTCGGCCACCACCGTCACGCGGCCCTGCGGCGAGTCGTACGGCTCCACCGGCACGCGCCCGCCCAGCTCCAGCACCCGCGCGGCCACCGAGTCCGCGCCCACCTCGGGCGACGCGGTGAAGTGCACCGACCAGTGCGCGGGCGTGCTCAGCGGGAACGCGCTCCCCATCCGCTGCCTGCCCAGCAGGGTCTTCCCCTCGGTGGACCACAGCGAGTAGTCCAGGGTCAGCCCGTCGCCGATCTGGGTCACCTCGTACCCGCACAGCTCGCTGAAGAACCCGTCCGCCACCTCGCCGTCGCGGGTGTTCAGCTCGGCCCACGCGTACATGCCGTGCCCGCTGGTGCCGAACAGCCAGTCCTCGGGGACCTTGCGGAACCCGACCACGGCGCCGGTCGGGTCGGCGATCAGCGTGCTGGTCTCGGTCGCCTCCCTGACCACCAGGCCGCCCAGCGCCTGCGCCTTCTCGGCGGTGGCGCGGGCGTGCGGCGTGCTCAGGTAGACCGTCCAGGCCCCGTGCTCGTCGGCGGGCCAGAACCCGGCGACCGGCAGCTCCCCGATCAGCGCGACTCCTCCCGCGCCGTCCTCGACGTAGTCCCAGCCGAACAGGCCGGTGTAGAAGTCCCGCGTCGCTTCCGGGTCCGACACCGGCAGTTGCACCCACACGGGCGCACCGGGCAGCAGTTCCGCTAGCGCGGGTGAATTCGGCACGATGGCCACGGCGAACCTCCCCTAGGTCCGGGCAACGCTACGGCTCTACATTCTTCACGTGAAGGGATTCGTGCGCGCGGCTCTGGCGGCGGTCCGGCCTGCGGGGGAGGTCGTGCCGAGCCCGAACATCTGGCACTGGCCCGCCGTGTACGAGGTCGAGAACCGCGCGCAGGACGCCGACGGGGCGCTGTGGACCGCGCTGCGCGAGGCGTTCGACTGGGGTGGCAGGGACGTCGTGGACGTCGGATGCGGCGACGGGTTCCACCTTCCCCGGTTCGCGGTCGACGCGGCGTCGGTGGTCGGGGTCGAGCCGCACCCGCCGCTGGTCGAGCGGGCCCGCGAGCGGGTCGCCGGGATCGGCGGGGTGTCCGTGGCGCGGGGTCCGGCGCAGCGGTTGCCGCTGCCCGACGCGTCCGCGGACCTCGTGCACGCCCGCACCGCCTACTTCTTCGGCCCCGGCTGCGAACCCGGTCTCGCCGAGGCCGACCGGGTGCTGCGGCCCGGCGGGGTGCTGGCCGTGGTCGACCTGGACGGCGAGGCCGAGCCGTACGGGCCGTGGTTGTGCTCCGACGAGCCCGGCTACCGGCCGGAGCGGGTGCGGGCCTTCTTCGAGGAGCAGGGGTTCGCGCTGCGCCGGGTCACCGCGCTGTGGCGGTTCGAGCGGCGCGCGGACCTGGAGGCGGTGCTGCGCATCGAGTTCTCCGCCGCCGTCGCCGAGCGGGCCATCGCCGCCACACCGGGCCTCGAACTGCCCGTCGGCTACCGGCTGCACACCCGCGCCAAGCCGTCCGGGCTGCTCCTTCCCTAAAATCGGCCCGGTGGAGAACCGAGAAGCACGCAGGGTGGGACGCTCGTTCGGGGTCGTCGGGCTGGGCTGCTGGCAGCTCGGCGCCGACTGGGGCCAGGTCGACGAGGCGGACGCGCTGGCCGTGCTGCACGCCGCCGCCGACGCCGGGGTGACCTTCTTCGACACCGCCGACGTCTACGGCGACGGCCGCAGCGAGAGCCTGGTCGGCCGGTTCCTGGCGGAGCGCGGTGGCGAGGGCATCACCGTCGCCACCAAGATGGGCCGCCGGGTCGACCAGGTCCCGGAGAACTACACCGGGGAGAACTTCCTCGCCTGGAACGACCGGTCGCGCCGCAACCTCGGCGTCGACACGATCGACCTGGTGCAGCTGCACTGCCCGCCCACGCCGGTCTACTCGACCGACGAGGTGTTCGACGCGCTCGACTCGATGGTGGGGTCCGGGCGGATCGGCGCGTACGGCGTCAGCGTCGAGACCGTGGAGGAGGCGCTGACCGCGATCGCGCGGCCCGGCGTGGCCAGCGTGCAGATCATCCTGAACGCGCTGCGGCACAAGCCCCTCGAACGCGTGCTGCCCGCCGCCGCCGAGGCCGGGGTCGCGATCATCGCCCGCGTGCCGCTGGCGTCGGGCCTGCTGTCCGGGCGGTACACCGCCGAGACCTCGTTCGGCGCCGACGACCACCGGAACTACAACCGGGCCGGCGAGGCGTTCGACGTCGGCGAGACCTTCTCCGGCGTGCCCTACGACACCGGGCTCGCCGCCGTGGAGCGGCTGCGGCCCCTGGTGCCGCAGGACGCGACCATGGCGCAGTTCGCGCTGCGCTGGATCCTGGACCAGCCGCAGGTCACCACGGTGATCCCCGGCGCGCGCAACCCCGAGCAGGCCCGCGCGAACGCCGCCGCGGCCGAGATCGCGCCGCTGTCCTCGCACGACGAGGTCCGCGCGGTGTACGACGAGCTGGTGCGCCCGGTGGTCCACGACCGCTGGTGACGCGAACGACGGCGGGGCCGGGCTCGTGGTGAGCCCGGCCCCGCCGCCGTCGGATCGGCGCCGCCGTCCGATCAGTCCTCCTCCGGGCTCTCGCCGAGGATGGCGTAGAGCTTGCGGCGGGTCTCGTCCAGCAGCTCGGCGGCCCGCCGCTGCTGGTCCTCGGTGCCCGCGTGCACCATCTGCATCATGGCCGCGCCGATCTGCTTGGCCGCCTCGCGCAGCCGCGCCTCGCCCTGGTCGACGCCGTCGGTGACCTGCTCCCACGGCGGGACGCCCTCGGCGGACTCGGCCTCGGTCCGGCCGCTCTCGGTGAGCTGGAACAGCTTCTTGCCGCCCTGCTCCTCGGCGGCCACGACCAGGCCCTCGTCGGCCAGCAGCTGGAGCGTCGGGTAGACCGAGCCGGGGCTGGGCTTCCACAGGCCGTCGGTGCGCTGGCCGATCTCCTGGATCATCTCGTAGCCGTGCATGGGCCGCTCGGCCAGCAGGGCGATGACGGCGGCACGCACGTTGCCGCGCCGCTGCCTGCCGCCGCGCCGGTGACCGCCGAAGAAGTCCGGCGGGCCGGGCGGCAGCGGCGGCATGGGGGGCATTCCGGGCATCCCCGGGAAGCCGCCCCTGCCGAAGTGCCCGCCCCGGCCCATGCGGGGGCCGAAGCCGAAACCGGGGCGACCCCGGTCGTGGTCCTCGTCGTGGTCGAAGCCGTGGTCGAAGCCGTGGTCGAAGCCGGGGCCGACGTGGTCCGGCCTTCCGGGGTGGGCGTCGAAGTCGCCGAACCCGAAGCCGAACCCGCCGGGGCCGCCGCCGCGACCGGGGCCGAAGCCGCCGCGACCGTGACCACCGCGACCGAAGCCGCCGTGCTCGTGACCGCCGTGCTCGTGGCCGCCGTGCTCGTGGCCGCCGCGGCCGTGCTCCCCGCGACCCCGGCCGTGACCCGGCCCCCGGCCGCCGCGACCACCGTGGCCGCCCGGCCCGCGACCGCCGTGCTCGTGGCCGCCGTCGAAGCGCTCGTTGTCCGCACTCATGTCGATCTCCTCATCGGGTGTGTATCGGTAAGACGCTATCGACGATATATCGGAAGCTATCGCGATGCAACGCCCGATAGTGCGACGGGTCGTGCGACACTGGATGGGCTATGACTGCCCTCCCCCTCGTCTTCGACGCGCCCAAGCGCGGGCTGCCGCCGCGCCACCTCGCCGACCTCACCGCCGAGCAGCGGCGCGAGGCCGTGGCCTCCCTGGGCGAGCAGCCCTTCCGGGCCAACCAGCTGTCGAACCACTACTTCGGCAGGCTCACCGTCGACCCCGACGCCATGACCGACATCCCGGCCGCGGCCAGGGAGAAGCTGGTCGGCGACCTCATGCCGCCGCTGTGGACCGAGGTCCGCAGCGTGGAGGCCGACGCGGGGACCACCCGCAAGACGCTGCTGCGCGCCCACGACGGGACGCTGGTGGAGAGCGTGCTCATGCGCTACCCCGACCGCGCGACCCTGTGCATCTCCAGCCAGGCGGGCTGCGGCATGGCGTGCCCGTTCTGCGCCACCGGCCAGGGCGGGCTCCAGCGCAACCTGTCCACCGCCGAGATCGTCGACCAGGTCCGGCGCGGCGCCGCCGCCATGCGCGACGGCCTGCTCCCCGGCGGCCCCGGCAGGCTCTCGAACATCGTGTTCATGGGCATGGGCGAGCCGCTGGCCAACTACAAGCGGGTCATCGAGGCCGTGCACCGCATCTGCGACCCGGCCCCGGCAGGCCTGGGCATCTCGCAGCGCTCGGTCACCGTCTCCACGGTCGGCCTCGTCCCGGCGATCCGCAAGCTCACCGAGGAGAACCTGCAGGTCAGGCTCGCGGTGTCGCTGCACACCCCGGACGACGAGCTGCGCGACACGCTCGTGCCGGTGAACACCCGCTGGAAGGTCGCCGAGGTCATGGAGGCCGCGCGCGGCTACGCCGACCGCACCGGCCGCCGGGTGTCCATCGAGTACGCGCTGATCAGGGACATCAACGACCAGGGCTGGCGCGCCGACATGCTCGGCAAGCTGCTGCGCAGGCACCTCGGCCCGCTGGTGCACGTCAACCTGATCCCGCTCAACCCCACGCCCGGCTCGAAGTGGGACGCCTCGCCCAAGCCCGTGGAGCGCGAGTTCGTGCGGCGGGTCAAGGAGCAGGGCGTCGAGTGCACGGTGCGCGACACCAGGGGCCAGGAGATCGCGGCGGCCTGCGGGCAGCTCGCCGCCGAGGGCTGAGCCCGCTCCCGAACGCCCGCTCCCGAACGGCCGAACGCCCGGCGCTCGCACCACGAGCGCCGGGCGTTCGCGCGTCCGAGCCCCGTCGAGCGGCCCGGAACCGCCGTCAGCGCCGCCCAGCGCGCCCGGACCCGGCCCGGCGGCTCAGGGGCGGGCCACGGCCTTCCGGAACCGCACAGGCCCGTTCAGCGCCCGTCGTGAGCGGGTCAGCGCCCGCCGTGCGCCAGGTCGATGATCGCGTCGCGGGTCGGGTCGCCCGCCCGCATGTCCAGCCGGACCGTCCTGGGCACCCGTCGCGCGCTGTGCACGACCTGGATGTGCCGCTGCTCGATCGTCACGCCCCGCACGTCCGCCACCGGGATCGAGTACGAGTTCCCGGCCGCCGGGAAGCGCACCCGGATCGACTCGGCCCCGGCCACCACCTGGAGACCGCCGGTCAACCTGCTGACCGGCACCACCCCGAGCACCCCCGCGCACCACGACCGCGCCACCGCCCCCTCCGGCATCGGCGCGGCCTTGAGCACGTGCACCTGCCGCCACGCGAGCAGCGCGAGCGCCACCACGACGACCAGCGCGGACACCCAGGTCGCGGTGAACGCCACCCCGCCCGGACCGGTGGCGAGCAACCCCGTCCCCACCGCGACGAGCAGCGCCAAGACGCCCCACAGCGCCCTCTGCAACCAGACGACCTTCATCCCTCTCCCTCTACCCCGGACCCCCACCACGATTCTGCCCTGAGCGGGTGACGGGGAGTGCCCGGTTACCATCCGGGGTGTGAAGGTGGTCGCGGACAGGTACCAGGTCATCCGTGAGCTGGGCCGCGGGGGCATGGGGGTGGTGTGGCTCGCCGAGGACCGCGTCATCGGTCGTCAGGTCGCGCTCAAGGAGCTGCGCACCTCCTCCCCGGCTGAGCGGGAGCGGGTGCTGCGCGAGGCGCGCACGGCGGGCAGGCTCAACTCGCCCTCGGTCGTCACCGTGCACGACGTGGTGGTCGAGGAGGGCACCGCCTACATCGTGATGGAGCTGGTCAGCGCCCCGACGCTGGCCGACCTCATGCCGCTGCCCGCCGACCGCGTCGCCGCCATCGGGCTCGCCGTGCTGGACGCGCTGGACACCGCGCACGCGGCGGGCATCGTCCACCGGGACGTCAAGCCCGGCAACGTCATGGTGCTGCCCAACGGCCAGGTCAAGCTCGCCGACTTCGGCATCGCCCGCGCCATGGACGACCCCAGGCTCACCGCGAACGGCGGCGTCATGGGCTCGCCCGGCTACATGGCCCCCGAGCTGTTCGCGGGCCAGCCGCCCGCGCCGCCGTCGGACATGTGGGCGCTCGGCGCGACCCTGTTCGAGGCCGTCGAGGGCCGCTCGCCGTTCGAGCGCGCCACCACCGCCGCCACCGTGCACGCCGTGCTCAACGAGCGCCCCGTGCCCACCCACCTGGCCGGACCGCTGTCCGAGGTCGTGCTCGGCCTGCTCGTGCAGGCCCCCGCGACCCGGTTCACCGCGCAGCAGGCGCGGGCCGGCCTCCAGCGCGCCGCGAGCGCCGACGCGGAGACCGTCGTCTTCCCGAAGGCGGACGACGGGCGGGATGTGCGCAAGATCGCACTGGTCGGCGGCGGGGTCGCCGCGGTGCTCGCGCTGACCGCCGCGTTCGTGCTCCTGCCCGACGACGATCCGGGTGAGCGCGCGGTGGCGAGCACGCCCTCGCCCGTGTCCTCCACGTCCGCGCCCGCGAGCAGCAGCCCCGCCCCGTCCAGCTCCGCGCCGCCGAGCAGCAGCACCACGACCACCACCAGGTCCACGCCCCCCGCGCCGCCCAGGATCGTGCCGCTGGCCCGCTTCAAGGGCCAGGACAACTGGAGCTACACCGGGTCGTCGCTGCTGGACGTGCCGATGGGCTACGCGCCGGACAAGGCGCTCGGCATGGTGCTCACCCAGCAGGAGGGCGGCACCCGGCCGCTCTACTCGTGCCAGGTCAAGGACTCGCCCGGACGCATGACGTCGCTGTCGGCGACGTGCGAGACGCAGCGCGTCTACGGGGTGGTCGGTTACGTCTACGAGAGCCAGCCGCCCGCCGACAAGCCCTCGCAGGAGCTGTTCCGCTGCAAGGCGGGGGACCGGCACTTCGACTCGAACGAGAAGCACTGCGACGGCCAGCAGCTGGAGTTCTCGCTCGGCTGGGTCCTCGTCGACCGCGAGCAGTGAGCGCTCCAGCGGTGACGCGGCTCCAGCGGTGACGCGGGGGACGCGCGGACGAGCGCGCTGACCAAACGGAAGCCGAACCTGCTGAGCCGCGGCGAGGGGCCGAGGTGCGGCGAGGGGGTCCGCGCTGCTGCGCAGCGCGCCCCACCCGCTCCGCTCAGCGCCGGGAGTTCTTCTTCTCCCGGATCTGGAACCACACCAGGGCGGCGGCCAGCGAGACGCCGGTGCCGATCACCCAGATGTTCTCGACGCGACCGTGGTGGTTGCCGATCAGCAGCGAGAAGACGGCCAGCGTCGACAGCCAGCCGGCGATCAGGATGCCCTTGGGGAACGTGCCGTGCCAGCCCCACTCGGCCGACGGCTCCTCAACGGGGTCGACCGCGGGACGCCTGTCCAGTTCAGACGACGAAGACACAGCCGCACGACCTTCCTGCCGAACACTCGATGAACCCGCCAATCGTCGCACACGGCGGGCGCGCGCGGGACGTGAGGTGCGACGTGGGGTGCGCGCCCCCGCGAACGCCGTCTACCCTGCTCTCCGCGCGCTCGCGCTGATCCAGACCCCCGGCGGCACCTCCCGGACGACCCCGACGAGGTTCCGCGCTGCCCGCAGGAAGGTGAGCAGTTGACCGAGCCCGGCTTCCAGCCCGCGGAGGCGCGGATGCCCGACACGCACGCCCCGGTCGAGGTCGGCCTGCACGGCGTGACGAAGCGGTTCTCCGACCAGGTCGCCGTGGACGGCGTCGACCTGAACGTCCACGAGGGCGAGTTCTTCTCCGTGCTCGGCCCGTCCGGCTGCGGCAAGACCACGCTGCTGCGGATGATCGCGGGCTTCGCCGACCCGGACGAGGGCCGCATCGAGCTGGACGGCGTCGACATGGTCGGCGTGCCGCCGTACCGCCGCGACGTGAACACCGTCTTCCAGTCCTACGCGCTGTTCCCGCACATGAGCGTGTGGGACAACGTCGCCTACGGCGTCAAGCGCAAGGGCGTGCGCGGGGCCGAGCTGAAGAAGGCCGTCGGCGAGCACCTGGAGCTGGTGCGGCTCGCGCAGTTCGCCAAGCGCCGCCCCACCCAGCTGTCCGGCGGGCAGCAGCAGCGCGTGGCCATCGCCCGCGCGCTCGCCGCCGGTCCGCGCCTGCTGCTGCTCGACGAGCCGCTCGGCGCGCTGGACGCGGTGCTGCGCAAGGAGCTCCAGATCGAGCTGATGCGCATCCAGCGCGAGGTCGGCACCACCTTCCTCTACGTCACCCACGACCAGGAGGAGGCCCTCGTGCTCTCCCACCGGATCGCGGTGATGAACGCGGGCAAGCTGGAGCAGGTCGGCTACCCCGAGGACGTCTACGAGCGGCCCGCCACCCGGTTCGTCGCGGGCTTCATCGGCACCTCGAACATCCTGGCCGCCACCGTGTCCGGCGCGGACGGGTCCTGGGTCGAGCTGGACTCGCCCGGCGTCACCCGGCTGCGCGCCGCGCTCCAGCGCGACGTCAGGCGCGGCCAGCGCGTGGAGGCCACGGTGCGCCCGGAGAAGGTGCACCTGTACGACGAGAACGAGCAGGCCCCCAGCGGCTGGTGCGAGCTGACCGGGGTGGTGCGCGACGTGGTCTACACGGGCGTGTCCACCCAGTACGTGGTCGACCTCCCCGGCGGCGGGGAGCTGGTCGCGTTCGCGCAGAACACCCGTCGCGTCGACGACGCGGGCTCGCCGGGGCAACCCGTGCGGATGGCCTGGGACCCCGAGTACACCGTCCTGTTGGAGAAGAGCACCGATGACTGACCAGAACCTCCGGATCGCCCGCATCTGGGACCCTGGAAACGCCCGCGTGACGCGGCGTTCGATGTTCCGCGCCAGCGCGTTCTTCGCGCTCGCCGCCACCGGCGCGTGCGGCGTCGGCCAGGCGCCCGGCGGCTCCACGTCCAGCGCGCCCTCGGCCGCCAAGGCCACCAACGCGGTGGACGAGCCGAAGCTGAACTTCTACAACTGGACCGACTACATCGCCGACGACACGCTGTCCGGGTTCACCGAGGCGTCCGGCGTCCAGGTCACGTACGACAACTTCAGCACCAACGACGAGCTGGAGGCCAAGATCGCCTCCGGTGCGGCCGGCTACGACCTCGTGGTGCCCAGCGACAACTTCCTGCGCCGCTTCCTGCGCTCGGACCTGGTCCTGCCGCTGGACCACGACCTCATCCCGAACCTGAAGAACCTGGAGACCAGGTTCACCGAGGCCGACTACGACGCGGGCAACCGGTACTCCGTGCCGTGGGCCTGGGGCACCACCGGCCTGGCCTACTCCAAGTCCCAGCTGGGCGACGCCGTCACCGGCTTCTCCGCCTACGACCTGGCCGCCGCGCAGGGCCGCAGCACGATCCTGGACGAGGCGCGCGACGCCCTCGCCCTCGGTCTGCTCAAGCTCGGGTTCGACCCCAACACCACCGACGCGGGCCAGATCGACCAGGCCGCGACCGCGCTGCTGGAGCTCAAGCGCAAGATCGGCCAGATCAACTCCGACGTGATCGAGCCGCTCACCTCCGGCCAGGTCCCGCTCGCCCAGTCCTACTCCGGCGACGCGTTCCAGGCCCGCGAGGCCAACGAGGACATCGCCTACGCCATCCCCACCGAGGGCGGGCTGTCCTACGTGGACCTGCTGTGCATCCCCAAGCAGGCCCCGCACGCGGCCAACGCGCACGCGTTCATCAACTACATCCTCGAGCCGAAGGTCGGCGCGGCGCTCGCCAACGCGGTGCGCTACGGCAGCCCGAACGCGGCGGCCAAGGAGTTCATCGAGCCCGAGCTGCTGGACGACCCGCTGGTCTACCCGTCCGAGGAGCAGCTGGCGAAGCTGCCGTTCACCAAGGACCTCGGGGCCGAGGCCGAGGCCCGCTACGCCGACGCCTGGACCAAGGTCAAGACGGGCTGATGGCGCGGCGCCCACCCCGCTGGCTGGTCGCCACCGGCCTGCTCACCCCGACCGGGCTGTGGCTCGGCCTGTTCCTCGTCGCGCCACTGGCGCTGGTGGTGCAGTTCAGCTTCGCCACCCGCGACACCGGGATCGCCCGCGCCGTCCTGCCCTGGACGGTCGACGCCTACCGGACCGCGCTCGACCCGGCGTTCCTGCCGATCTTCGGGCGCACCCTGGCGTACGCCGCCGCCACCACGCTGCTGTGCCTGGTGCTCGGCTTCCCGCTGGCGTGGTTCACCGCGCGGCACGCGGGCCGGTTCCGCACCGCCGTGCTGGCGGCGGTGCTCGTGCCGTTCTGGTCCAGCTACCTGGCGCGCATCTACGCCTGGAAGGCGCTGCTGGACGGCGACGGCCTGGTCAACCGGGTCCTGGAGCAGGTCGGGCTCGGCCGCGACGGCGGGTTCCTGCTCACCCACGGCGCGGTCGTGCTCGGCCTGACCTACGGGTTCCTGCCGTTCATGGTGCTGCCGCTGTACGTGGCGTGCGAGCGGTTCGACCACCGGCAGGTCGAGGCGTCCTACGACCTCGGCCACGGCCGGGTGTCCACGTTCGCGCGGATCGTGCTGCCGGGCGTGGCCCCCGGCGTGCTCGCGGGCTCGCTGCTGGTGCTGGTGCCCGCGGCGGGCGACTTCGTGACGCCCAAGCTGCTCGGCGGCGTGGACCAGACCACGTTCGGCAGCGTCATCGACGACCAGTTCCGGGGCGGCAACAACTGGCCGCTCGGGTCCGCCATGGCGGTGCTGCTGCTGGTGCTGGTGGTCGTCGTGCTGGTGCTGCGCGGCAAGCGCGGGGAGGACGTGCTGTGAGGCGGCGGCCCTGGGTGCTGGGCGCCTCGGCGTTCGGCGTGCTCGCGTTCCTGTACGCGCCGATCCTGTGGCTGGCGGCGGTCTCGTTCAACGAGTCCCGCTCGCTCAGCCGCATCACCGGCCTGTCCACGAAGTGGTACGGCGAGCTGTTCGCCGACGACCGGGTCATGTCCGCGCTGGCGCTGACCCTGCGGCTGGCGCTGGCCAGCGCCGCGATCGCCACGGTGATCGGGGCGCTGGCCGCGTTCGGGCTGCGCAGGGCGTTCCCCGGACGCGGCGCGTGGACGGTGCTGCTGAGCCTGCCGCTGGTGGTGCCCGAGGTGGTGCTGGGCGTGGCGGTGCTCGGGTTCTGCGTGAAGCTCGCGGGCATCCCGCTCGGGTTCGGCGCGCTGCTCATCGCGCACGTGGCGTTCACGCTCAGCTACGTGGTCGTGGTGGTGCGGGCGCGGGTGTCCGGGCTGGACTCGCGGCTGGAGGAGGCGGCGGCCGACCTGGGCGCCTCGCCGCTGGTCGCGTTCCGCACGGTCACCTGGCCGCTGGTGGCCCCGGCGGTGGGGGCGGGCGCGGCGTTCGCGTTCCTGCTCTCGTTCGACGACGTGGTGACCTCCAGCTACCTCACCGGCGTCGGCTCCACCACGCTGCCCGTGTACGTCTACGCGCAGGCGGGCAAGCGCGGGGTGTCGCCGGAGATCGTGGCGCTGTCGACGCTGATGGTGGGGGTGAGCGCGGCGCTGCTCGTGGCGGGCGTGCTGTTCACCGCGTGGCGGGCCCGGCGCGCGGCCGTGCCGTCGTCAACTTTCGTCGCTGCCGCGGGCGACCATTGAGCGCCGACGCGGACCCCGTCCCGCCCCTACCTTGACGGGTGTGAGCACGCTCGTCGACCGGATGCGCCCCCACCTGCCGGACCTCCCCGCCGCGTGGGGGCGCTTCCGCGCGGACCTGACCCGGCGCCTGCGCGCGCTGACCCCGCTGCGGGTCGGCCGCGAGGCGCTGGGCCTGGTCGTCGTGCTCGCGCTGGACGTGTGGCCCGCCGTGCTGGCGGGCGGCGAGCCCGAGGGCGGCCTGCGCACCCTGGCGCTCGCGGCGGTCTACGCGCTGCTGTACGAGCTGCGCCTGGTGTTCCCGGCGCTGGCGCTGCTGGGCACCGCGCTGGTGGCGTTCGACTTCCAGGGCGACCACGGCGGGTCGGCGGTCGTGGCCGTCGTCGCCTACGCGGCGGGCAGGCGCATCGACCCCTGGTACCGGGCGCTCGCCGCCGCGGTGGTGGCGCTGGTGGCGTACGTGGCGGCCTGGGCCGGGTCGAACCTGGCGCTGATCGGCTCGGTCGGGGTGTTCCTCGGGGTGAGCGTGTACGGGCTGGCGGTGGCGCTGCCGTTCCTGGTCGGCCGGTACGTGGCGCAGCGCGGCGCGCTGGTCGACGCCCTGCTGGAGCGCGAGGCCGGGCGCCGCGAGGAGCGGGCGCTGATCACCCGGCAGGTGCGGCTGCGCGAGCGCAACCGGATCGCCCAGGACATGCACGACAGCCTCGGCCACCGGCTCAGCCTCATCTCGGTGCACGCGGGCGCGCTGGCCATGGACCCCGGACTGGGGGAGCGGCAGCGCGAGGCGGTGGGGGTGCTGCGCGGCGCGGCGCTGACCGCGATGGAGGAGCTGCGCGGGGTCATCGGCGTGCTGCGCCGCGACGCCGAGCCCGACGAGGACCAGGCGCGGCGCACCGTGGACGCGGTGGACGAGCTGGTGGACGGCGCGCGGCAGGCCGGGATGCGGGTAGCCCTGGTGCGCGGCGGGCAGCCGAGGCCGCTGCCCGCGCGGGTCAGCCACGCCGCCTACCGGATAGCGCAGGAGGGGCTGACGAACGCGTCCAAGCACGCGCCGGGCGCGGCCGTGCAGGTCGCGGTGCGCTACGACCCGGACGCGTTGGTCGTGGAGGTGCGCAACAACCCGGCGCAGCCCAGGGCCACGGCGGGCTCGTCGGGGTTCGGGCTGATCGGGCTCGGCGAGCGGGTGCGGCTCGCGGGCGGGCTGCTGCACGTGGGCGAGCTGGTCACCGGTGGGTTCCGGATCGCCGCCGTGCTGCCCTACGAGGACACCGGGGCGCCCGGCGACGAGCCGCTCGACGACCTCGCCGGGGAGCCGCAGGAGGACGCCGCCGCGCGGGCGGGCAAGTTCGGGCGACCGCGCCAGTGGGCCGGGGTCGGGTCGATCGTGCTGGCCGGGCTGGTGGTCGTCGCGCTCGTCGCGGGCATCGCCTGGCTCGGCACCAGGCCCGTCACCAGGGTCGCCAGCGACGAGCTGTACGCGTCGGTCGAGGTGGGCCAGTCCGAGTCCGAGGCCATGGCGGTGCTGCCGCTGGGGCTCGACCCGCCCATCGGCGACCTGAAGCTCGGCGCGCCCCCCGAGCCCGCCGGGGCGAGGTGCCTCTACTTCGCCGCCGACGTCCAGACATACTCGTCGCACGGGACCAGGGTGTTCCGGTTCTGCTTCGCGGGCGGCGAGGTCGTGGAGAAGAACACCCACCTCCGGGAAGAGTGAGCGTTGATCCGGGTACTGATCGCCGACGACGAACCGCTGATGCGCGCGGGCATCAAGGCCATCCTCGGCACCGCCGAGGACATCGAGCTGGTGGACGAGGTGGGCGACGGGCGCGAGGCGGTCCGGGTGGCCACCGAGCGCCGCGTCGACGTGGCCGTGCTGGACATCCGGATGCCCCGGTTGGACGGCCTGGCGGCGGCGCGGGAGCTGAAGGCCGTCGCGCCGTCCACGCGGGTGGTGGTGCTGACCACGTTCGGCGAGGACGACAACATCGTGCGGGCGCTGTCCGAGGGGGCGGCGGGGTTCCTGCTGAAGGACTCGGCGCCGGAGGAGCTGCTGCGCGCGGTCCGGGCGGTGCACGCGGGGGAGGCGTACCTGTCGCCGATGGTGACCAGCCGGGTGGTCGGCATGGTCGCCCAGGTGGGGCAGCCGCGCAGGCAGGAGGCCATGCGGCAGGTGCAGCGGCTGACCGACCGCGAGGTGGAGGTGCTGGAGCTGCTCGGGCTCGGCATGTCCAACGCGGACGTGGGGCAGCGGCTGCACATGAGCGAGGCGACGGTGAAGACGTACGTGAGCAGGCTGCTGGCCAAGCTCGGGCTGACCAACCGGGTGCAGGCCGCGCTGCTGGCCAGGGACGCGGGGCTGTCGGCCGAGGGGTGAGCGCGCCCGGCCGGTGGTGACCCGCGACACGTGGGGGACACTCCTGCGGGTGACAAGGATCGCGCGCTCGACCTCAGCCGCGCTGGCGCTCCTGCTGGCCACCGCGTGCACCGGCGACACCACCCCGCCGGGGGACGCGCCGGGCAACCCGGCGCCCGGCATCCCCGACGCCGTCGTCGGCTACGACCAGCTCGTCCGGGGCAGCCGGGCCATGCCGTTCAGCGGGGACTGCTCGCAGCTCACCGGGATCGTCGACCGGCTGGGCATGGCGGTGGCCGAGCCGATCGGCGAGCCGCTCTCGGACGAGACCACCGGCTGCGCGCTCTACGCCTCCGAGCCGGGGGACGCGCAGGACCCCGCCGACCGGCCCGAGTCCTTCCGGGTGGAGCCGCTGGCCCCCGAGGACGGGCAGGCCGACGCCTTCACCGCCTACTGGGGCGGCGAGGGCGGCGCCCAGGGCTACCACCGGCGGTTCGTGCTCGGGGGCCGCTACCACGCGGTCGAGAGCGTCGGGTTCAGCCTCGCGGGCCCGTTCTGCCTGCTCACCGTGGACGTCGCCGCGCCCGAGGCGCTGCAGTTCGCGCTGGAGCGGCCGGGCGCGGAGGCGGAGTACGGGCGGCTGCGGGCGAAGGAGGGGCAGGAGGTGCCGCGCGAGGCGGTCGACCGGTTCGTGGTCGACACCTGCCCGACCGCCGCCGAGCACGCCGTCGCGGCGCTGGCCGCCATTGACCCGAACGGTGGCTCTCGCGCCACCGGGTGATCCCGGCAGGTGCGAAGGGTGACCAGGGCCACGCCCGGCGAATGATTCCACCCGGTTCGGCGGAACGGGTGAGTTCCGCCACCCGGCGCGCGGGGTGCCGAAGTCGGCGAACCCCTGAAAAACGGCCCGGAACGCCACGCGCCCCCGACGACGCGAGGTCGTCGGGGGCGCGGGATCGGCGCGCGCGGAGCCGGGCCCTAGGCCCTCGCGCGACGGCCGGTCACCAGGCGGTAGATCCCCAGCAGGACCACGGAGCCGAGGATGGCCAGCAGCCAGGTGCTGAGGTCGAAGAAGTTCCCGAGCCCGGTTCCGAACACGGCACTGCCGATGAAGCCGCCGAGGATCGCGCCAACGATGCCGATCAGGATCGTGACGATGATGCCACCAGGGTCGCGACCCGGCATGACCGCCTTGGCGATGGCCCCAGCGATCAGGCCAAGGACGATCCAACCCAAGATGCCCACGATTGCTCTCCTCTGCCTGCGTGACCCGGCGCTTCCGTCCCGCCGGGTGCTCGATGCGAGAGTGCCCTCAGACGGGTGACATCATTCGTGCGTTATCACTCTGTTATCAAGGTACCGCTGTTCGGTCTCCGGGCCCTGCTCCGGAACAATGGGTTTCGATGAGCACACCACGCAAGGTCCTGGTTCTCGGGTCCACGGGGTCGATCGGCACCCAGGCACTCGACGTGATCTCCACCAGGCGCGACCAGTTCGCCGTCGCGGGGCTGTCCGCGGGCGGCGCGGACCTCGCGGCGCTGGCCGCGCAGGCCCTGGACTTCGGCGCCCCGGCCGTCGCCGTGGCCCGCCCCGACTCGGCCGAGGACTTCGCCCTCGCCTACGACGCCGAGGTCGCCCGCCGCGGCCTCGCGCCCGCCGACCACCGCAGGCCCCGGCTGCTGACCGGACCGGACGCCGCGAGCGACCTGGTCGACGCGGCCCCCGCCGACGTGGTGCTCAACGGCATCACCGGCTCCATCGGCCTCGCCCCCACCCTCCGCGCGCTCGCGTCCGGGGCCACCCTCGCGCTCGCGAACAAGGAGTCCCTCATCGCGGGCGGCCCGCTGGTGCTCTCCGCCGCGAAGCCGGGCCAGCTCGTCCCGGTCGACTCCGAGCACTCCGCGCTCGCCCAGTGCCTGCGCGGCGGTCGCGCCGACGAGGTCGACCGGCTCGTGCTCACCGCCTCCGGCGGCCCGTTCCGGGGGCGCAAGCGCGCGGAGCTGGCCGACGTCACCGTCCAGCAGGCCATGGCCCACCCGACCTGGTCGATGGGCAACGTGATCACCATCAACTCGGCCACCCTGGTCAACAAGGGCCTGGAGCTGATCGAGGCGCACCTGCTGTTCGGCGTGCCCTACGACCGGATCGACGTCGTCGTGCACCCCCAGTCGGTGATCCACTCCATGGTCACCTTCACCGACGGCTCCACCCTCGCCCAGGCCAGCCCGCCGGACATGCGCCTGCCCATCGCGCTCGGCCTGTCCTGGCCCGACCGCGTTCCCGGCGCGGCCTCCGCGTGTACTTTCAAAGAGCCGACCGCGTGGACGTTCGAGCCGCTGGACGACGACACGTTCCCGGCGGTCCGGCTCGCCAGGCGCGCGGGCACGGCGGGCGGTTGCCTGCCCGCCGTCTACAACGCGGCCAACGAGGAGGCGCTCGCCGCCTTCTTCGTGGGCGCGACGTCGTTCCTCTCCGTGGTCGACACCGTGGAGCGGGTGCTGGACGAGGCGGACGGCTGGGCACACGACCCCGCCGACGTCGCCGAGGTCCTCGAAGCCGAGCGCTGGGCTCGGACGAGGGCTCGGGAACTGGTGGCCACTTCGGTGGGGTCTGGGAGGGACTGACCGTGGCGTTCGTGTTGGGTGTGGTGCTGTTCGCGCTGCTCATCGGCATTTCGATCGCGCTGCACGAGCTGGGACACCTGGCAACGGCCAAGGCCTTCGGCATGAAGGTGACCCGGTACTACATCGGCTTCGGCCCGCGCGTCTGGTCGATGCGCAGGGGTGAGACCGAGTACGGCCTCAAGGCCATCCCGGCGGGCGGCTTCTGCGAGATCGTCGGCATGACCGCGCTCGACGAGCTGTCGCCCGAGGACGAGAAGCGCGCCTTCTACCGGCAGAAGACCTGGAAGCGCGTCGTCGTGCTCTCCGCCGGGTCCATCACGCACTTCATCGTCGGCTTCGTCGTGCTGTACGCGATGGCCGCCACCATCGGCCTGCCGGACATCCGGGACGAGGCCGTGGTGTCGAAGGTCTCGCAGTGCGTGCCCGCCACCGCCGCCGAGGCCAAGAAGGAGAACCCGACCTGCGCGCCGACCGACCCGACGCCCGGCGTCAGCGCGGGCGTGCAGCAGGGTGACCGGATCGTCGCGGTCGACGGCCAGCGCCTGCCGACCTGGACCGAGGTCCAGAAGAAGATCCAGCAGAGCAGCGGCCCCACCGAGGTGGTCGTCCTGCGCGGTGACGACGAGGTCAAGCTGACCGTCGACATCCCGCAGGTCGAGCGCGAGCTGCGGCGCGCCGACGGCTCCACCTACGTCGACACCGTCGGCGTCGTCGGCGTCGCCAAGTCCCGGCTGTACGAGTACAACGCGCTCACCGCGGTCGGCGGCGCGACCAAGTACACCGGCGACATGTTCGCCAACACCTGGCGCGGCCTGATGAAGTTCCCCGAGAAGATCCCCATGGTCATCAAGGCCATCGGCGGCGGCGAGCGCGACCCGGAGGCCCCGGTCAGCGTGGTCGGCGCCTCCATCCTCGGAGGCGACGCCGTGAGCGCGGGCCTGTGGCACTTCTTCTGGCTCATGCTGGCGGGCCTGAACTTCTTCATCGGCGTGTTCAACCTCCTGCCGCTGCTCCCGCTGGACGGCGGCCACATCGCCGTCAACCTGTACGAGCGGGTGCGCGACTGGGTCCGCAAGCTGCGCGGCAAGCCCGCGGGGCCCCCGGTGAACTACCTGCGGCTGCTGCCGCTGACCTACTTCGCCATCTTCGTCGGCGGCGCGATCACGCTGCTGACGATCACCGCGGACATCGTCAACCCCATCCGGCTCCCCTGATGTGCCTCCCCGAAAGGTGCTTGTCCCATGACTGACGGCGTCATGCTCGGTATGCCTGCGCTGCCGCCTCCCGTCCTGTCCGAGCGGCGCAGGACCCGCCAGCTCAAGGTCGGGTCGGTCGGCGTCGGCAGCGAGTCCCCGGTGTCGGTGCAGTCCATGACCACGACGGTCACCGCGGACGTCAACGCCACCCTCCAGCAGATCGCGGAGCTCACCGCGTCCGGCTGCGACATCGTCCGGGTCGCCTGCCCCACGCAGGACGACGCCGACGCGCTCGCCGCCATCGCGAAGAAGTCCCAGATCCCGGTGATCGCGGACATCCACTTCCAGCCGAAGTACGTGTTCGCCGCCATCGAGGCGGGCTGCGCGGCGGTCCGGGTCAACCCCGGCAACATCAAGAAGTTCGACGACAAGGTCAAGGAGATCGCCGCGGCGGCCCGCGACCACAACACCCCCATCCGCATCGGCGTCAACGCGGGCTCGCTCGACCCGCGCCTGATGGCCAAGCACGGCAAGGCCACCCCCGAGGCCCTCGCCGAGTCGGCGCTGTGGGAGGCCTCGCTCTTCGCCGAGCACGACTTCCACGACCTGAAGATCTCCGTCAAGCACAACGACCCCGTGGTCATGGTGCGCGCCTACGAGATCCTCGCCGAGCAGTGCGACTACCCGCTGCACCTGGGCGTCACCGAGGCGGGCCCCGCGTTCCAGGGCACGATCAAGTCCGCCGTGGCCTTCGGCGCGCTGCTGCGCCAGGGCATCGGCGACACGATCCGGGTCTCCCTGTCGGCCCCGCCGGTGGAGGAGGTCAAGGTCGGCAACCAGATCCTGCAGTCGCTGAACCTGCGTCCCCGCAAGCTGGAGATCGTGTCCTGCCCGTCCTGCGGTCGGGCCCAGGTGGACGTCTACACCCTCGCCGAGCAGGTCACCGCCGGTCTGGAGGGCATGGAGGTGCCGCTGCGCGTCGCCGTCATGGGCTGCGTCGTCAACGGCCCCGGCGAGGCCCGCGAGGCCGACCTGGGCGTGGCCTCCGGCAACGGCAAGGGCCAGATCTTCGTCAAGGGCAAGGTCATCAAGACCGTGCCCGAGCACCTGATCGTGGAGACCCTGATCGAAGAGGCGATGCGCATCGCCGAGGAGGTCGGCGAGACCGAGGCCTCCGGCGAGCCCGTCGTCACGGTCGGCTGAGCGGGTGGCGGGCACCCCGCTCCGGCGCGTTCTCTGGCAGGCTTGGCCGTGTGCTGAGGCTTGCCGGAGCGAGGGTGCTCGACGACCGGGAGCTCACCGGGGTGCTGGCGGCGCTCGCCGCTGACCCGGTGGCGTCCTGCATGGTCGCCGCGCGGGTGGAGTCCGTGGGACTGGACCCGTGGCGGCTGGGCGGCGAGGTCTGGTCGTTCGACCACCGGTCGCTGCGCGGCGGGCGCGTGGACGCGCTGTGCTTCGCCGGTCCGAACCTGATCCCGCTGTCCGGCGGCCAGGCCGCGCTGCGCGGCTTCGCCGACCGGGCCCGGCGGCGGGGCCGCACGTGCTCCTCGCTGGTCGGTCCCGCCGAGCAGGTCATCGGCCTGTGGGAGGAGCTGGAGCGCGACTGGGGCCCGGCCCGCGAGGTGCGCGCCGACCAGCCGCTGCTCGCCATGGGCGGCGCGCCGTCGGTGCGCCCCGACCCGCTGGTGCGGCCGGTGCGGCCCGCCGAGCTGGAGCGCTACCTGCCCGCCGCGATCGCCATGTTCGTGGAGGAGGTCGGCGTCGACCCGTGCGTCGAGGACGGCGGCGCGGGCTACCGGGCGCGGGTGGCCGAGCTGATCGCGTCCGGGCGGGCGTTCGCCCGGTTCGAGAACGGCGAGGTCGTGTTCAAGGCCGAGATCGGGGCCATGTCCCGGCAGGTCGGCCAGATCCAGGGCGTGTGGGTGCGGCCGGACCGGCGCGGGCACGGCGTCGGCGCGGCGGGCACGGCGGCCGTGGCCGACCGGCTCGTCCGGGGCCTCGGGCGCACCGCGAGCCTGTACGTCAACGGCTACAACAGCCCCGCCCGCGCCGCGTACCGCAAGATCGGGTTCACGCAGGTGGGCCAGTACGCGACCGTGCTCTTCTGATCCGGGGGCATACTGCGGTGGTGCTGCTGCCCAAGCTGGCCGGTCCGGTGTGCGTCCTGCTGCTGCTCTCCGGGTGCGGGCTCTTCACGTCCGAGCCGGGGCCGGGCGACGCGCTCGGCGACTTCCTGTCCAAGGTGGCCTCCGGGGACACCCTGGGCGCCGCCGAGCTCACCGACGACCCCGCGTCCGCCAAGGACCTGCTGGACAAGGTGCGCGGCGCGCTGGGGGCCACCGGGCTGACCACCTCGGTCGACGCGGTCGGCGACCAGAGCGGGGCCACCGCGCCCGCCGAAGCCACCCTGGAGTGGCAGCTGCCCAACGAGCACCGGTGGAAGTACCGGACCACCGTGGAGCTGCGCCGCGAGGCCGACGACTGGAAGGTGCACTGGGCGCCCTCGGTCGTGCACCCCAAGCTCGGCGCGCAGCAGTCGCTCGGGTTCGCCGAGGCGCGGCCCGCGCTCGCCCCCGTGCTGGACCGGGACGGCACCGCGCTGATGTCACCCGAAACGGTGGTCTCGGTGCTGCTGAGCCCGAAGGAGGCCGGGGACCTGAACGCGGTCGCGACCGCGCTGGCGGGCGCGCTGTCCCGGTTCGACGGGAAGATCACCGCGAAGACCGTCGCCGACGGCGCGGCTGCCGTCCCGGAGGGCCAGTCGTACCTGGTGGCCGCGCTGCGCGACGCCGACTACCAGTCGGTCAAGCCCGCCATCTACGAGCTGCCCGGCGTCCGCTTCACCAGCCAGGTGAGCCTGCTGGCCCCCTCCCGCGACTACGGCTCGCAGGTGCTGCCCGCGATCCGCAAGTCCGTCGAGGACACCGTCGCGGGCGAGGCCGGGTTCCGCGTCTACACCGCCAACTCCTCCGGGCAGGAGGTCGAGACGCTGTTCGACCAGCAGCCCGAGCCCGCGCACGCCGTGCCCACCACGCTCAGCCGCCGGATGCAGGACGCCGCCGAGGACGCGCTGGAGCCGATCGCGCAGCCCGCGATGCTGGTGGCGCTGAAGGTCGGCACCGGCGAGGTGCTGGCCGTGGCGCAGAACGGCCCCGCCGACGAGCAGGGCGCGATCGCGCTCACCGGCCAGTTCCCGCCCGGCTCCACGTTCAAGATCGTCACGGCGGCGGCGGCCATGGCCTCGGGCAAGGCGAACGCGGACAGCCCGCTGCCCTGCCCCGCCAGGACCACCGTCGACGGCCGCCGGATCGTGCCCAACGACAAGGAGTTCGACAAGGGCGCCGTCCCGCTGCGGACGGCGTTCGCGTTCTCCTGCAACACCACCTTCGCCCAGCTCGCCGCCGAGCTGCCCGCCGCCGCGCTCACCGAGCAGGCCGCGTCGTTCGGCCTCGGCGTGGACTTCGAGATCCCGGCGATCACCACCATCACCGGCTCGGTGCCCGAGGCGTCCGACGTGGTCGAGCGGGCCGAGGACGGGTTCGGGCAGGGCAAGGTGGTCGCCAGCCCGTTCGGCATGGCCCTGGTCGCCGCGACCGCCGCGGGCGGCGCCATGCCCACGCCGACGCTCATGCGCGAGCAGGCCACCAAGGCCGACCGGCAGCCGCCCGCGCCGTCCACCGCCGTCCTGGAGCCGCTGCGGGCGATGATGCGCGAGGTGGTCGAGTCGGGCACCGCGACCCAGCTGCGCGACCTCGGCGACGTGCGCGGCAAGACCGGCACCGCCCAGTACGGCGACGGGGTCAACTCGCACGGCTGGTTCGTCGGCTACCGGGGCGACGTCGCGTTCGCCACGCTCCTGCTGGGGGCCAACGCCTCCACGCCCGCCGTGGACGCCACGGGGAGGTTCCTGCGGGCCACCGGCTGACGGTTCCCGCTTCCCGGACTCCCCTGCTGGCGCTCCGGCGGGCGTCGTAGTGTTGGGGCATGTCCGTGCGCGCCGTCCTGAAGCCTGGGACGCAGTCCCCCAGGCGCCCCGTCCCCGAGCACATCGAGCGGCCGGAGTACGTCGACCGCCCCGCCCCGCAGCGCAACACCGACCCGTGGGCGCAGACGCCCGAGGTGATCGAGGCCATGCGCGTCGCGGGCAGGCTCGCCGCCCAGGCGCTGCAGGAGGCGGGCAAGGCCGTCGTGCCCGGCGTCACCACCGACCGGCTCGACGCGATCGCCCACGAGTTCCTGTGCGACCACGGCGCGTACCCGTCGACGCTCGGCTACCGGGGCTTCCCGAAGTCCTGCTGCACCTCGCTCAACGAGGTCATCTGCCACGGCATCCCCGACTCGACCGTGGTCGAGGACGGCGACATCGTCAACATCGACGTCACCGCGTTCATCGGGGGAGTGCACGGCGACACCAACGCCACCTTCATCGCGGGCGAGGCGTCCGAGGAGGTGCGGCTGCTGGTCGAGCGCACCCACGAGGCCACCATGCGCGCGATCAAGGCCGTGAAGCCCGGCAGGCAGCTCAACGTCGTCGGCCGCGTCATCGAGGCCTACGCCAACCGCTTCGGCTACGGCGTGGTGCGCGACTTCACCGGCCACGGCATCGGCCGCACGTTCCACAACGGCCTGATCGTGCTGCACTACGACGCGCCGCACGTGCCCACCGTCATCGAGACCGGCATGACGTTCACGATCGAGCCGATGATCACGCTCGGCGGCGCCGACGGCGAGATGTGGGACGACGGCTGGACCGTCACCACCAAGGACAAGAGCTGGACCGCGCAGTTCGAGCACACCCTCGTCGTCACCGACGAGGGTGCGGAGATCCTCACCACCTGCTGAGCCCGAACCCCGGTCGGGCCGTCAGCGGCCCAACCGGTCCAGCAGGTCCGCCAGCGCCAGCGCCACCGGCTCCGGGTCGGTGGCGGCGGCCAGGTGGTGCAGGTCCAGCTCGCGGACCGGCCAGCCCAGCGCGGCGGCCTGGGCGCACGCCTCGTCGTAGGCGGGGCTCAGCCGCAGCAGCGCCTGCGGGCCGGTCCACTCGATCGTCGGGTGCGGCTCCTTCAGGAACGCCAGCGGAACCTCGGGGGCCTCGGCGGTGATCTCGGCCAGCAGGTCCGCGTCGGACACCAGGTCCGCGATCCCGTCCGGGCCGAACCAGCGGTCCCAGCGCTGGAGCAGCCCGCCCCGCGAGGCGGCCTTCAGCGCGGAGAACAGCTCGGCGGGCGCGGTGTCGCGCCAGCTGCGGCCGGGTGTGGGCAGGTCGGAGTCGAGGTAGACCAGACCGGTGACGGGGGCTTCCTCGAGGGCCTCGGCGAACGCGGGGAGCAGGGGACCGGCGCCGCTGTGCCCGATCAGGACCAGGTCGCCGCTCACCCCCGAGTCCTCGACCGCGTCGGTGAGGCCGCCGATGATCCGCTGGTGCACGGGTGCGGCGTTGACCGTCACCCGCACGTCCAGCGGCAGCACCGGCCTGCCGAGCGCGGCGAGCGCGTCGGCGAGCGGGGCGAGGCTGGCGGGTCCCAGGAACGGGCTGTGCAGCAGGACCGCGGTGGCGGGCGTGTCGACCATGACGAGGATGATGGCAGCCCGCGGGCGCCGGTGGAGGGGTGCGGCTGTGAGTGGTGCGGTGCTGGTGGCCGGGACCACGTCGGACGCGGGCAAGAGCGTCCTGGTGGCGGGCCTGTGCCGGTGGTTGGCGCGGGAGGGCGTGCGGGTCGCGCCTTTCAAGGCGCAGAACATGTCCAACAACTCCGCGGTCACCCCCGACGGCGGCGAGATCGGCCGCGCGCAGGCCGTCCAGGCCGCCGCGTGCGGACTGGAGCCGAGCGTGCGGTTCAACCCGGTGCTGCTCAAGCCCGGTGGCGACCGCAGCTCCCAGGTGGTGGTGCTGGGCAAGGTCGCGGGCGAGGTGTCCGCCATGTCCTACCGGGAGCGCAAGGCCGAGCTGATGACCGTGGTGCTCGACACCCTGGCCGGGCTGCGCGCCGACCACGAGGCCGTGGTGTGCGAGGGCGCCGGGTCCCCGGCGGAGATCAACCTTCGGGCCACCGACATCGCGAACATGGGACTGGCGCGCGCCGCCGGGCTGCCCGTGCTGGTGGTCGGCGACATCGACCGGGGCGGGGTGCTGGCGCACCTGTTCGGCACGCTCGCGCTGCTCGACCCGGCCGACCAGGCGCTCGTGGCCGGGTTCGTGGTCAACAAGTTCCGGGGCGACCCCGCCCTGCTCGAACCGGGGCTGCGGCAGCTGCGCGAGCTGACCGGGCGGCCGGTGCACGGGGTGCTGCCGTGGCGCGAGGAGCTGTGGCTGGACGCCGAGGACTCGCTGTCCTACGCGGCCGACGGGGTGATCGGACGGCCGCAGGCCCCGGTGGGGCGGCAGTGGCTGCGGGTGGCCGTGGTGCGGCTGCCCCGGATCTCCAACGCCACCGACGTGGAGGCGCTGGCCTGCGAGCCTGGCGTGTCCGTGCGCTTCGTCACCGAGCCGTCCCGGCTGGCCGACGCGGACCTGGTGGTGCTGCCCGGTTCCAAGGCGACCGTGTCGGACCTGGCGTGGCTGCGCCGCACCGGGCTGGCCGACGCGATCGCCGCGCACGACGGGCCGGTGCTGGGGGTGTGCGGCGGGTACCAGATGCTCGCGCGCTCGATCGACGACCCGGTGGAGTCGGGCGCGGGTCCGGTGCCGGGGCTGGGGCTGCTGGACGTGGACGTGGTGTTCGAGCCGGAGAAGGCGCTGCACCGGCCGACCGGGGTGGCGCTGGGCGAGCCGGTGACCGGGTACGAGATCCACCACGGCCGGGTGGCGCGCCGCGCCGACGACCTGCCGGGGCTGGTGGAGCTGCCGGGCGGCGAGGTCGAGGGCGCGGTGCGCGGACGCGTCGTGGGCACGCACTGGCATGGGCTGCTGGAGAACAACGGGTTCCGGCGGGCGTTCCTGCGGCACGTGGCCGGGCTCGCCGGGCGGGACGGGTTCGAGGTCGCCCCGGACACCGACTTCGCGGCCCGCCGCGAGGCCCAGCTGGACCTGCTCGGCGACCTGGTCGTGGACCACCTGGACACGGGCGCGGTGCGGGCGCTGCTGGAGCGCGGGGCGCCGGGCGGGCTGCGGGTCGTGCCGCCCGCCGGGGCGCCGCCGGTCGCCTGAGCGGGGGCTACACCGGCACGGCCTCCACGACCGGTTCGGCGCGGCGGCGGGAGCGGGGGCGGGTGAGCGTCGCCGCCCCCATGCCCGCCACCACCAGCCCCGCCGCGCCCAACCGGACCGCCGTGACCTCCTCGTCCAGCAGCAGCCAGCCGGACAGCATCCCGGCCACCGGCACCAGCAGCGCGAACGGCACCACGCGCGGCGCGGGGTAGGTGCGCAGCAGGAAGCCCCACAGGGCGAAGCCGAGCAGCGTCGACACCCAGGCCACGAACAGCAGCGACCCGGCGCCCGCCCAGTCCATGCCGCGCAGCGCGGCCAGGTCCGCCTCCGGGCCCTCGACCAGCAGCGACAGCGCCAGCAGCGGCAGCACCGCCACCGCGCTCACCCACACGATGAACCGCAGCGAGTCCGGCGGCTGGGCCTTGCGGGTCAGCACGTTCGCCACGCCCCACGCGAGCGCGCCGCCCACGACCAGCAGCAGCGCCGACACCGGGCTCGACACCCGGTAGTCCAGGGCGATCACCACGAACCCGGTCGTGGCCACCGCCAGGCCCAGCACCTGCGCCGGTCGCGGGCGCTCGCCCAGCACCACCGCCGACAGCGCCACGGTGAACACCACCTGGCTCTGGAGCACCAGCGACGACAGGCCCGCGGGCATCCCGGCGTGCATCCCGGTGAACAGCAGGCCGAACTTCACCACGCCCAGCGCCAGCCCCACGCCGAACACCCACCGCCACGCCACGCGCGGCCCTCCCAGGAAGAACACGGCGGGCACGGCGGCGAGCAGGAACCGCAGGGCGGAGAACAGCAGCGGGGGGAACTCCGCGAGGCCGACCTTGACGACCACGAAGTTGACGCCCCAGATGGCGGCGACGAGCACCGCGACGGCGGAGTGGGCTGGTTTCACGTCCGCCAGTCTCAGCCCGGCCAATCGTTTAGCACCAGAGCTAAGTTCTGAAACATGGGGTTTAGCATTGCTGAATGCTCGACCTGGGACGCCTGCGGGCGCTGCACGCGGTGGCGCGGCACGGTTCGGTCGGGGCCGCGGCCTCGGCGCTGGGGTACACGCCGTCGGCGGTGTCCCAGCAGATCACCAAGCTGGAGCGGGAGACCCGCGCGGTGCTGCTGGAGCGGCGCGGGCGCGGGGTGGTGCTCACCGACGCGGCGCTGCTGCTCGCCGACACCGCCGAGCGGGTGCTGGCCCTGGTCGAGGGGGCCGAGGTGGCGCTGGAGCGGCAGCGCGGGCAGGTCGTGGGGGAGCTGCGGATCGGCGCGTTCTCCACCGCCGCGCGCGGGCTGCTGCCGCCCGCGCTCGCGGAGCTGGCGGTGCGGCACCCGGAGCTGGACGCGCGGCTGGTCGAGCAGGACCCGCCGGAGGCGATCGGCGCGGTGGCGCGCGGCGAGCTGGACCTGGCCGTGGCCCACGACTGGGTGAACGCGCCGCTGCCCGTGCACGAGTCGCTGGCGCGGGTGCGGCTGGGGGAGGACTACGCGGACGTGCTCCTGCCGCCGGGGCACCGGCTGGCCGGGCGGGCGGCGGTCGGGGTGGCGGACCTGGCGGGGGAGCGGTGGATCTGCCAGCCGGAGGGGACGATCTGCCACGACTGGCTGGTCAACGCGTTCCGGGCGGAGGGCGCCGAGCCGCTGCTGGCGCACCGGGTCGGCGAGTACGAGACCCAGCTGGCGCTGCTGGAGCGCGGGGTGGGGGTGGCGTTGCTGCCCAGGCTGGGGCGGGGCGCGCTGCCGGAGGGCGTGCGCGCGGTGCCGTTCGAGCCCCGGCCGACCCGGCGGGTGTTCGTGGTGTGGCGCGCGCAGGCGGCCAGGCGACCCGCGATCGGGGCCGTGGCGCAGGTGCTGCGGGAGGTCTGGGAGGCGTGGGTCCCGACGCGGGGGTGACGGCGTGGGGGATGGCGCGGCGGTGAGAGCGCGGCGGGGATGCGGCGGTGCGGGCGCCGGTGCGGGAGCGCTGGGGTGACGGCGCTGGGGTGACGGCGCGGCGGTGAGAGCGCGCGCGGGCGATCCGCGCGCGGCGCTCCCGGCCCGTGCGCGCGAACCCCTCGTGGGCGACCGCCGCCCGCTACTCCCCGTGCCGCTCCAGCAGCTCCTCCAGGAACCCGCCCGCCTCCAGCGCCGCCCGCGCCGGGTCGGCGTCGCGGATCGCCTGGAGCAGGCCCTCGTGGGACAGGTCGTCGTCGTCCGGCGCGGTGCGCACGGTCGCGTCGATGCTGGCCCGCACCGCCTCGGTCAGGCCCTGGTACAGCTCGGCCAGCAGGGTGTTGTGCGAGCACTGGAGCAGCAGCTCGTGGAACTGCGCGTCCCGCTCGACCAGCCGCTCCCAGTCCTTCGCGGCCAGCGCCGAGTCCCGCTCGGCGAGCGCGACCTCCAGCCGGGCCAGCTCCTCCTCGGTGCGCTGGGTCGCGGCCAGCCGCGCGCCCTCGACCTCCAGCGTCCGCCGCACCTGGAGCACGTCCCGCAGCTCGCTGCCGCACAGCCTGCGCACCGCCCCGGACAGCTCGCTCGTGGCGCGCACGAACGTCCCGTCGCCCTGGCGGACCTCCAGCAGGCCGGCGTGGGCCAGCGCCCGCACCGCCTCGCGCACGGTGTTGCGCCCCACGCCCAGCGCCGTCACCAGCTCCGGCTCGGGGGGGATGCGCCGGCCGACCGGCCATTCACCGCTGGCGATCGCCCCCCTCATCTGGTCGATCACCTGGTCGACGAGGCCCGCCCGTCGAGTAGTGGCCAACGGCACAGCGGCATCCTTTCATCCAAACATCCTATGTCTGCGATAGTAACCGAGTGTCGATCCAGCAAATCCCGCCAGACCGAATTCCCGTGTCCGTCCACATTGCCACCGATCCGGGTGACGACGCGACGGTGGGAACACATCCGGTCACCGGAGCCGCTGATCAGACCACCGCTGATCCGACGACTGCCGCACCCGCCACCGCGCCCCCGGCCGAACCCGCCCCCGGACCGCGCCAGGGCCGGGGCGCCGCGCTGGTCGGCAGCACCCTCCTCGCGGTCGGCGTCGCGCTCGCCGCCGCGAACCTGCGCCCCGCCGTCACGAGCCTGGCCTCCGTGCTCGGCGACGTCCGCGCCTCGCTCGGCGCCACCACCGCGTGGACCAGCCTGCTGACCGCCGTGCCCACCGTCTGCTTCGGCGTCGCCGCGTTCGCCGCCCCGTGGCTGGGCCGCCGCTTCGGCATGGCCCGCGCGGTCGGCGCGTCGCTGGTCGTGCTCACCCTCGGCCTGGTCCTGCGGGTCCTGGACGGCCCGGCCGTGCTGCTCGGCGGCACGTTCACCGCCTGCGCGGGCATCGCGGTGTGCAACGTGCTGATCCCGGTCGTGGTGAAGGAGTCGTTCCCGGACAAGGTCGGGTTCCTCACCGGCGTCTACACCGCGGCGCTCGCCGCCGGAGCCGCGGTGGGCGCCGCCCTCACCCCGACCCTGGAGACCGTGCTCGGCTCCTGGCAGCTCGCCGCCGCCACCTGGGCGCTGCTGTCGACCGCCGCCCTGCTGGTGTGGTCCGCGAGCGCCCGCCACGGCGCCGCCCCCGCCGTCGCCCCCGCCCACGGCGCCCGTCCCGCCGCCCCGGCGCGCCGCACCTCGGTGCTGCGCAGCCCGCTGGCCTGGGTGATCACCGTCTTCTTCGGGCTCCAGTCGCTGCTCGCCTACACCGTCATGGGCTGGCTGCCACAGATCATGGCCGACTCCGGCGTCGACCGGACCACCGCCGGGATGCTGCTCGCGATCACCATGGTGCTCGGCGTCCCGGTCAGCCTCGTCGTGCCGCCGCTGGCCACCCGCTGGGGCTCGCAGTCCTGGCTGGTCGTCCTGCTCGGCTCGCTGTCCATCGCGGGCATCCTGGGCCTGGCCATCGCGCCGGTCGCCGCGCCCGGCCTGTGGGTCGTGCTGATTGGCACCGGCATGTGCGTGTTCCCGCTGGCCCTGGTGATCATCTCGCTGCGCACCGCCACCGCCGCCGACACCGCGAACCTGTCCGCCATGGCGCAGAGCATCGGCTACCTCATCTCGGCCGCAGGCCCGTTCGCGTTCGGCGTGCTGCGCGACGTGACCGGCGCGTGGACGGTGTCGATGTACGTGCTCGCGGGCGTCCTCGTCGCGCTCATCGCCCTGGGCGTGATCGCCGGACGGCCGCGCACCCTCTGACACCCCTCGGCACGGCGGGAGGCCCGGACCTCAGTGGTCCGGGCCTCCCGCCGTGCCGTGCCGGTCTTTCAGCGCCAGTGCTTCAACGCTGGTCCCTCAGCGCTGGTCCTTCAACGGGAGCGCGAGCAGCGCGTTCTCCACGACCTCCGGCATCCCGGGGTGGATCCAGTACTGCCCCTTGGCCATCGACCGCGCGTCCAGGCCGAAGCTCATCGCCTGGATCAGCGGCTGCACCACGGTCGGCGCCTGCGGCCCGATCACGTGCGCGCCCAGCAGTTGCCCGGTCACCGGGTCGGCCAGCAGCTTCACGAAACCGGTGGTGTCCTCCATCGCCCAGCCGTAGGCGATCGACGCGTACGGCTGCTCGACGCTGACGTACGACACGCCCTTCGCCACCGCGTCCCGCTCGGTCAGCCCGACCGAGGCGATCTGCGGCGACGAGAACACCGCCGACGGCACGAACCGGTGGTCCGAGGCGACCGGCGCGTCCGGGTTCAGCAGGTTGTGCCGCACCACCTTCGCCTCGTGGTTCGCCACGTGCTTGAGCTGGTAGTCCGAGCTGATGTCGCCCAGCGCGTAGATCCCCTCCACCGAGGTGCGCTGGAACTCGTCGACCGCGACCCTGCCCTTGTCGTTGAGGGCCACACCGGTCGCCGCGACGTCCAGCAGGTCGGTGTTGGGCTGACGGCCGACCGCGACCAGCAGCTCCTCGGCCTCCACGACCTCGGGGCCGTCCGGGCCCTCCAGGTGCAGCCGCGCCACCCCGTCGACCCGCTCGGCCCGCACCGCGCGCCGGTCCAGCCGCACGTCCCACTTGGCCGAGGCGAGCTCGGTGAACCGGGCCGACACCGCGTCGTCCTCGGCCCGCAGCAGCGCGCCGGAGCGGGCCACCAGGGTGACCTCCACGCCGAACGACGAGAACACGTGCGCGAACTCGGTGGCCACGAACCCGCTGCCCAGGATCACCATCCGCCGGGGCAGCCGGTCCAGCCGCATCACCGTGTCGCTGGTGTGGAAGCCGGTCTCGGCCAGGCCCGGCACGTCCGGCACGACCGGCCGCGAGCCCGCCGCGATCACGAACCGGTCGGCGGTGATGGTCTCGCCGGCGCCGGTGTCGAGCGTCTTCGGTCCGGTGAACCGGGCCGTCCCGCTGAACACGGTGGTGTTCGCGCTGCCGCTCTCGCGCCACCGCCTGCCGCCCTCGGCGATCGGGTCGACGCGCCCGAAGATCCGGTCCCGCACGTCGGTCCAGCGCACGCCGTCGAGCGAGGCGTCCACGCCGAAGCGGGCCGCGCTCGCCGGACCCGCCGCGAGGTCCGCGGTGTGGACGAACATCTTCGTCGGGATGCAGCCCACGTTCAGGCAGGTCCCGCCGAACACGCCCTTCTCCACGATCGCGACGTCCCAGGCGGCGAACGCCTCGTCCACGATGGAGTTGCCGGAGCCGGTGCCGATGACAACCAGGTCGAAGTGCCTCACGCCGTGCTCAACCCCTTCGTCCGGGCGGATGTTCCCGGCGGTCAGTGCTGGTAGGTGGGGGTGATGATCGCCCGCGCCAGGGTGTGGAACGCCAGGTTGAAGCTCACCACGGCGGGAGAGGCGTCGCCGTCCACGTCCAGCGCCTCGACGTCGACCGCGTGCACCACGAAGAAGTAGCGGTGCGGGTGGTCGCCCTGGGGCGGGGCCGCGCCGCCGAACGCGCGGGTGCCGTAGTCGCTGCGCACGTGGAACGCGCCGCCGGGCAGCGAGGCGTCGTCCGCGCCCGCGCCGGTGTCCAGCGAGGTGGTCGAGACCGGCAGGTTCACCGCGACCCAGTGCCAGAAGCCGGACGGGGTGGGGGCGTCCGGGTCGAAGCAGGTCACCACGAAGCTCTTCGTCCCCTCGGGGAACCCGCTCCAGGACAGCTGCGGCGAGGTGTTGCCGCCCTCGAACACCTGCGCCTGCGGCAGGGGCCGCCCGTCGGCCACGTCGGTCGAGGTGACCTGGAACGCGGGCACGGTCGGGAGCAGCGAGTACGGGTCCGGCGCGACGGGTCGGTCGAGGCTCATCGGGTCCTCCGCTGGTGATCTTGGCTGTCGGAGCCCGACCCTATCCCCGGCGGTTCGCGATCGCCGTGCAACCCGGATGGCGGCACCCGCGTCCCATCCGGAGGAACAGCAATCCTCCGGGGGGATCCACTCCATGCGCGCGTTGGCAGTAGCGATGACGGCTGCCCTGGGACTGCTGGCGGCCTGCTCGCCCGCTCCCGAAGCCCTCAGGGCGGTGCCCGTGCCGCCGAGCACGACGACCACGTCCATGACCACCACCCCGCCCCCGCCGCCGCCGAAGCTGTTCCAGCAGCCCTACCGGTACGGCACGGCCCAGAAGGAGGCCCCGCCGCAGGAGGGCGACCTCGCGCCGGTGGTCAGCAGCATCGAGACCGACAAGCCCTACGTGTTCCTGACCGTCGACGACGGCGCGGTCCGGCACCCGAAGGCGCTCCAGCTCGTCCGCGACTCCGGCATCGAGCCGTCGCTGTTCCTCAACACCACGCACGTGCAGCCGGACCCGGCGTACTTCAAGGCGCTCCAGGGCGCGGGCGCGCACGTGCACGCCCACACCGCGGACCACCCGAACCTGCGCGGCATGGGGTACGAGGCGCAGCGCGCGCAGATCTGCGGCAACGCCGACTACCTCGGGTCGGCGCTCGGGACCAGGCCGACCCTGTTCCGCCCGCCGTTCGGCAACTACGACCTGAACACCCGCCGCGCCGCCGCCTCGTGCGGGATGCGGGCGGTGGTGCTGTGGACCGCGGCGGTCAACGACGGCGTGGTGCAGTTCCAGGTCGGGGACAAGCTGCGCGGCGGCGACATCGTGCTCATGCACTTCCGGGACAGCTTCGTGGCCGACTTCACCGCGTTCTGCGAGCGCGCGAAGGCGGACGGGATGACCCCGGTGCTGCTGGACGACTTCCTGGCCCCGCCCACCAAGCGGCACTGACCGGGCGGCACTGACCGGGCGGCGCTGAGCGGGGAGCGCTGGCCAGCCGGCACCGAGTGGCCAGCACCGGTCGGGGCGCGCACGACTGCTCCACCCGTGCGCCCTCCCCGAAACGGCCCTAGCGGCCACCCCGGCGCCGCGCGGGACCATCCGGTGATGGCGGCAGGCGACGGGGACTACGGGGACTACGAGGACTTCGACAGGTGCTGCGACCTGACCATGCGCGGCGGGGCCACGAGCGGGATCGTCTACCCGCTGGCCGTGGTCGAGCTGTCCAAGCACTACCGGTTCCGCTCGCTCGGCGGGGCCTCGGCCGGGGCGATCGGGGCCTCGTTCGCGGCGGCGGCCGAGCGCGGGCGGGACAGCGGCGGGTTCGACCGGCTCGCCGACACGGTCACCTGGTTCGCGTCCGGGCGGCAGCGGCTCGCCCAGCTGTTCCAGCCGACCAGGGCCACCCGCAAGCTCTACCGGCTGGTCACCGCGACCATGCAGAGCCGGGAGACCACCGGGCGCAGCGCGGCGGTGTCCCTGGTGTTCGCGCTGCTGGGCGCGATCGGCCCGCGGGCCAAGGCCGCGCTCGCCGCGGCGCTGCTGGTCTGGCTGGCCGGGCCTGCGCTGTGGTTCGGCGCGGTCGCCTGGCCCGGCTTCCCGACCTGGGGGCTGGCGGCCGTCGTCGTGGTGGCGGCGGTCACGGTGCCGTGGGTGGCGGTGAAGGCGCTGCCCACCGGGCGCGGACCGCTGCCCGCCCGGATCGGCCTGCTGCTGCTGGCTGCCGTCCCGCTCTACCCGATCGTCCCCCGGCTGCGCGTGGACTGGGCGGTGCTGGCGTCGGCGGCCACCGCCGGGGTGGTGTGGCTGGTGCTCGGCTTCGGGCTGGCCAGCGCGGTCGTCCTGATCTACGCGGGCGGGGTGCGCAGGTTCGTGCGCGAGCGGGCCGTGTCCATCGGCTTCGGGCTCGTGCCCGGCACCGGCGGCTACCGGGCGAGCTGGTGGGACCGCCGCTGCGGGATGCCGAAGTCCACCGACGTCCCGCCGCTGAGCGACTGGCTCGCCGACTCCCTCGACCACCTCTCGGGCGTGCGCGGGCTGCGCTTCTCCGACCTCACCACGAACCTGGTGCTGATGAGCACCGACGTGTCCGAGGGCCGCCCGTGCAGGCTGCCGTTCACCTCGGACGACCGGTGGCTGTTCTGCGCCGACTGCCTCGCGGGGGTGCTGCCCGCGCGGGTGGTCGACCTGCTCGGCGACGAGGGCGCGGACGACAAGCGCTGCCCGCTGCACCCGGCGACCGCGCTGCGCGTGCTGCCCGCCGACCTCCCGGTGGCGCTCGCGGTGCGGATGAGCATTCCGATGCCCGGCCTGATCTCGGCGGTGCCGCTGGTGCGCGCCGAACCCGAGCCGAGGGTGCACTGGTTCTCGGACGGCGGCATCACCAGCAACTTCCCCATCCACTTCTTCGACACCCTGCTGCCCCGCTGGCCCACGTTCGGGCTCACCCTGCAGGGCTACCCGGCGCCGGGCGTGCAGGACGTGTGGCTGCCCGAGCAGGACGCCTCGCAGGAGGGCAGGCCGTGGCGGTCGGTCACCGGCGCGGTCGGGTTCGCGCAGGCGGTCCTGGACACCGCGCTCGGCTGGCGGGACGCGATGCAGTCGGCGCTGCCGGGCTTCCGGGGGCGGATCGCGCACGTGCGGCTGCGCGGCGGGGAGGGCGGCACGAACCTGTTCATGCGGCCGGAGACGATCCGGGCGCTGGCCGAGCGCGGCCGGGTCGCGGGCGAGCTGCTGCGCACCAGGTTCACCCAGGAGGGCGGCGAGCGGACCGCGCGGTACCGGTGGATCCGGATGCGGATCGCCATGCGCGAGTACCAGGAGCTGGCCAGGCAGGCGCGCGAGCGCGGCGAGCAGTACCGGGAGCTGGCGGACGGCTACCCGGTGCCGGAGGAGCTGAAGTCCTGGTTCGCGGACCCGCCCGCCGGGACCGACCCGTTCTCGGCCGACGTGCGGCTGACCCTGGACCAGCTCGGCGGCCTGGTGCCCGGCCCGTTCGACGGTGCGCCGCCGGTGAACCCGGACCTGCGGCTCAACCCGGCCGAGTGAGCGGGCCTGCTCAGGACCGGGTGACGTGACCGGGTGGGGCGCCCGGAGCTCCGGGCGCCCCACCGCGATCGCGCCGGGTCAGACCTTGCGGCCCACGCCCACGTACGCGCTGGTGTAGGCGTCGTCCGAGTCGCGCCGCCACTCCGACAGCGGCACCACACCCGGCTCGACCACCTCGAACCCGTCGAACAGCTTGGCCACCTCGGCCCGGTCGCGGAAGATCAGCGGGCTCTCGGTGCGCTTGTACACGTCCTGCACCCGCGCGGTGTCCTGCTCGGCGTCGACCTGCACGCCCTCCACCGTCGCGTGCGAGATCGCCAGGAAGCTGCCGGGGACCAGCGCGTCCCGGTACCGGGCGATCGCGCCGTGCGGGTCGTCGGAGTCCGGCACGAAGTGCAGCACCGCGACCATCAGCACACCGATCGGCCGGTCGAAGTCCAGCAGCCGCCGCACGTCCTCGTTCTCCAGCACGGACGCCGGGTCGCGCAGGTCCGCCTGGATGGCGGTGGCCAGCGGGTTCGCCGACAGGATCGCGGTGCTGTGCGCGACCGCGACGGGCTCGATGTCCACGTAGACCACGCGCGCCGCGGGGTTGGCGGCCTGGGCGATCTCGTGCACGTTGCCCACGGTCGGGATGCCCGAGCCCAGGTCCAGGAACTGGTCGATGCCCTGGTCCAGCAGGTAGCGCACCGAGCGCCGCAGGAACGTCCGCAGCGAGCGCGCCGCCCCGGACATGCCGGGGAAGACGTGCTCCACCGCCTTGGCCGCCTCCCGGTCCACGGCGAAGTTGTGCGACCCGCCCAGGTAGTAGTCGTACATCCGGGCCGTGCTCGGTCGGTCCAGGTCCACCGACGCGGGGACCCAGCTCGCCTGCTCCATAAAAGCCTTCTCCTCTTGACCGGGTGGAACCGCCGATCGTGTCGAACCCCGGTCGCCGCGCACAACCCCCGCGCGCGGAACTCCTCGGTCTCGCTCTGAGCGAACAGAACTCGGAAACAACCGGGGACTCAACTCGGTTGAGCCTGTCAGACTCAACTCTGGAGGCTTCGCATGGGTGACACGTTGGCGCTCCCGGTCCTGCCCCTCGACGACACCGTCGTGCTGCCGGGCATGGTCGTCCCGGTGCGCCTGACCGGTTCGGACGCGGGCGCCGAGGCGCGGGCCGCGGTCGAGGCGGCCACCTCGGCCGCCGGAGGGGTGAACGGCGCGCGGGTGCTCCTGGTTCCCCGGCTGGACGGCCGCTACGCCAAGGTCGGCGCGCTGGCCACGGTCGAGCAGGTCGGCAGGCTCGCGGGAGGCGAGCGCGCCGCCGTGCTGCGCGCGACCGAGCGGGTGCGCATCGGCACCGGCACCACCGGGCCCGGCGCGGCGCTGTGGGTGGAGGCCACCGTCGTCGAGGAGCCGCCGCCGGACGAGCGCGCGCGCTCCCTGGCCCGCGACTACCGCGCGGTGGTGACCACGATCCTCCAGCAGCGCGGCGCCTGGCAGGTCGTGGACTCGGTCCGCCAGGTCGACGGCCCCTCCGCGCTCGCGGACCTGGCCGGGTACGCGCCGTACCTGGAGAACGACCAGAAGGTGTGGCTGCTGGAGACCGGCGACGTCGGCGACCGCCTGGAGCGGCTGCTGGAGTGGGGCCGGGCGCACCTGGCCGAGCTGGACGTCGCCGAGTCCATCGCCAAGGACGTCAAGGAGGGCGTGGAGAAGCAGCAGCGGGAGTTCCTGCTGCGCCAGCAGCTCGCCGCCATCCGCAAGGAGCTGGCCGAGCTGGACGGCAAGCCCGCCACCGAGGAGCAGGACTACCGGGCCCGCGTGGAGGCCGCCGAGCTGCCGGAGAAGGTGCGGGAGGCGGCGCTGCGCGAGGTCGACAAGCTGGAGCGCACCTCCGAGCAGTCCCCCGAGGTCGGCTGGATCCGCACCTGGCTCGACACCGTGCTCGACCTGCCGTGGGGCGAGCGCACCGAGGACTCCTACGACATCGCGGGCGCGCGGGCCGTGCTCGACGCCGACCACGCGGGCCTGGACGACGTGAAGGAGCGCATCACCGAGTACCTGGCGGTGCGGCGCAGGCGCGCGGACCGGGGCATGGGCCTGGTCGGCGGGCGCGGCGGCGGCGCGGTGCTCGCGCTCGTCGGGCCGCCCGGCGTGGGCAAGACCTCGCTCGGCGAGTCCGTCGCCCGCGCGATGGGCCGCAAGTTCGTCCGCGTCGCCCTCGGCGGCGTGCGCGACGAGGCGGAGATCCGGGGCCACCGGCGCACCTACGTCGGCGCGCTGCCGGGCCGCATCGCGCGGGCCATCTCCGAGGCGGGCTCGATGAACCCGGTCGTGCTGCTCGACGAGATCGACAAGGTCGGCGCCGACCACCGGGGCGACCCGACCGCCGCGCTGCTGGAGGTGCTGGACCCGGCGCAGAACCACACGTTCCGGGACCACTACCTGGAGGTCGAGCTGGACCTGTCCGACGTGGTGTTCCTGGCCACGGCGAACGTGCTGGAGTCCATCCCCGGCCCGCTGCTCGACCGCATGGAGCTGGTGCGGCTCGACGGGTACACCGAGGACGAGAAGGTCACCATCGCCCGCGACCACCTGCTGCCCAGGCAGGTCGAGCGGGCCGGGCTGGAGCCGGGCGACGTGGAGGTCACCGGGGCCGCGCTGCGCAGGCTCGCCGGGGAGTACACCCGCGAGGCCGGGGTGCGGCAGCTGGAGCGCTCGCTCGCGCGGGTGCTGCGCAAGGTGACCGCCGGGGTCGCGCTGGACCGGGCCGAGCTGCCCGTCACCGTGGACGGCGGCGACCTGGAGGGCTACCTGAAGTCGCCGAAGTTCACCCCCGAGTCCGCCGAGCGCACCGCCGTTCCGGGCGTGGCCACGGGCCTCGCGGTGACCGGTGCGGGCGGCGACGTGCTGTTCGTGGAGGCCGCGCTCGCCGAACCCGGCACCGGGGCCGGCGGCGTGGTGCTCACCGGGCAGCTCGGCGAGGTGATGAAGGAGTCCGCGCAGATCGCCCTGTCCTACCTGCGGGCGCACGACGAGCGGGCCGCGACCCTGGACGGGCGCGGCGTGCACGTCCACGTCCCGGCGGGCGCGGTGCCCAAGGACGGGCCCTCGGCGGGCGTCACGATGGTGTCGGCGCTCGCGTCGCTGCTGTCGGGCCGTCCGGTGCGCTCGGACGTGGCGATGACCGGCGAGGTGTCCCTCACCGGACGGGTGCTGCCCATCGGAGGGGTGAAGCAGAAGCTGCTCGCCGCGCACCGGGCCGGGATCACGACCGTGCTGCTGCCCGCGCGCAACGGGCCGGACCTGGAGGAGGTCCCGCGGGACGTGCGGGACGCGCTGACCGTGCACCTGGTCGGGGACGTGCGCGAGGTCCTGGAGCTGGCGCTGGAGCCCGAGGCGGTGGCCGCGGCGGCGTGACCGGGGCCGCTCCGGACCGACGGGGGGCCGGGTTCCGATCGGAACCCGGCCCCCGGTGGGAAGTCGTCCTGCCGCTAGCGGGGCTTGGGCTTGAGCAGCCCGTTCTCCTCGGCGATGTCGGCGAGCTGCTTGACCTTGCCCGCCATGATCTCGCGCACGTGCTCGGTGACCAGCTCGACGGGCCAGTCCCACCACGCCGCGCGCAGCAGCAGCTCGATCTTGTCGTCGGGGTAGCGCTGCCGCACCGCCTGCGCGGGGTTGCCCCCGACGACGGTGTACGGGGCGACGTTCGAGGTCACCACGGCGCCGGTCGCGATGATCGCGCCGTCACCGATGGTCACGCCCGGCATGACGGTGGCGCCGCAGCCGAACCACACGTCGTTGCCCACGACCGTGTCGCCCTTGCTGGGGGCGGCGGCCATGATGTCGGCGGTCTTCTCCGCCCAGGCGCCGCCGAAGATCGTGAACGGGAACGTGGACGGGCCCTTGGTCAGGTGGTTCGCGCCGGCCATGATGAACGTCGTGCCCGTGCCCAGAGCGCAGTACTTGCCGATGACCAGGCGTTCCTGGCCGTAGGAGTACAGCACGTTGCGGGTCTGGAACTCGGTCGCGCGCTCGGGGTCGTCGTAGTACGTGTAGTCGCCCACCTCGATGTTCGGTGCGTCGACCAGTGGCTTGAGCAGCACCACCCTCGGGTGATCGGCCATCGGGTGCAGCTGGTTCGGGTCGGGAACGGTCACCGCTCGACCTTACGTTCCAGGAACGCGCCCACCTCGGCCAGTGCCCTCTCGCGCACCGGGGCGGCTGACAGGAACAGGTCGTGCATCCCCCCGTCCACCTGGACGAGTGACACGTCGCGGCCGATTCCCGGGGCCCACCGGCGCATGTGCTCCACGTCCAGCACCGCGTCCGCCGTCATGGCCTCCGCCGACCACCGCCTCGCCTTCAGGTGGCTGCGCGCCGAGTGCAGCACCAGCACCGGGACCCGCACGTCCAGCCCCCGGTGCAGCCGCGCGTGCCCGACCCGCACCGCCCGCAACCACCCGGCCGTGACCGGAAATGCCTCGATCGGCTTCCACGCGGTGTCGAACTCCCACTCGCCGTGGTGGTCGCGGTGGATGCTCTCCCCGTACACCGGCCCCAGGCCCGGCTTGAGCACCAGCTTCGGCGCGACCCGCCCCACCCCGCGCACCACCGCCGTGCCGACCGTGCGCATCACCCACGGCTCGGCCAGGTCCAGCCACGGGCTGTTGAGCACCAGCGCGTCCAGCGCCCCGTCCTGGCGCCGCTCGTGCGCCCACAGGCTGGTGGTCAGCCCGCCCGTGGAGTGCCCGATCACCACCAGCCCGCGGTGCCCGTCCTCCTCGCGCACCACCCGCACGGCGGCGTCGAGCTCCTCGAAGTGCGTGGACAGGTCCTCGACGTGGTTCGCCACCTCGCCCGGCCGCAGCGACCGCCCGTGGGCGCGCAGGTCCAGCGCGTAGAAGTCGTACCCGAGCGACGCGAAGTGCTCGGCCACGTGCCGCTGGAAGAAGTAGTCCGCGAACCCGTGCACGTACAGCACGGCCCCGCGCTCGGCCGCCCCGTCGGCGCGCCTGCGCACCAGCGCCGCGCTCGCCTCCGAGCCCAGCGGCAGCGTCCTGACCTCGAACCCGTCGCCCAGCACATCCGGTTCCACCCCGTCAGTGTGCCCGTGATTCGCCCGAACGGGGAGTAGGGGGAGGTGGGGCGTGGCACGCTGGGAGGATGAGCGAAGAGATCGAGCGGTCGACCTCCAGGGTTCGGTTCCCCGGCATCAGCCCCCGTGCCTACGAGCACCCGGTCGACCGGGGCGCGCTGGCGGTCCTGCGCGCGGTCCCCGGCATCGGTCCGGTCCTCAAGTCCGTCGCGGGCGCCTTCACCGAGCGCGGCGAGCGCCTCGGCTACCTGGCGACCTCCATCCGGGTGGGCCCGAAGCAGTACCCGGCCCTCGACCGGCTGCGGAACGAGACCGCGGCCACCCTCGACCTCGACCCGGTCCCCGAGCTGTTCATCTCCCGCAACCCGCAGCCGAACGCGATGGCGCTGGGCATCGACAAGCCGTTCATCGTGCTCACCACCGGCCTGGTCGAGCTGCTCGACCACGACGGCCTGCGCTTCGCCATCGGCCACGAGATGGGCCACGTGCTCTCCGGCCACGCGCTCTACCAGACGATCCTCATGCGGCTGATGCAGCTCCAGCACAGCCTCGGCTGGATGCCCGCGGGCTACTGGGCGGTCCGCGCCGTCATCGCCGCCCTGCACGAGTGGTACCGCAAGACCGAGCTGAGCTGCGACCGGGCGGGCCTGCTGTGCGCCCAGGACCCGGCCGCCGCGCTGCGCGTGCACGTCGCCCTCGCGGGCGGCATGGACCTCACCCAGGTCGACACCGCCGAGTTCCTCAAGCAGGCCAAGGAGTACGAGCAGGTCGAGGACGTGCGCGACAGCGTCCTCAAGCTGATCCGCACCTGGCCGCTGACGCACCCGATGGCCGTGGTGCGCGCCGCCGAGCTCCAGCGCTGGGCCGCGAGCGAGGAGTACCGGGCCATCCTGTCGGGCGACTACCGGCGCCGCGAGGACGACCACGCCTCCAGCACGTTCACCGACGACCTCAAGGAGGCGGCCCGCTCCTACAAGTCCGACGCCGCCGAGTCCGAGGACCCGCTGATGAAGGTCGTCAACGACCTCGGCGGGGTCGTGGCGGACGCGGCGGGCAAGGTCAGGGGGCGCTTCTCCGGCTTCGGTTCACCCTCCGGGAGCTGATCGACAGCACGCGGCGCGACCCGGCGGGGGCGCCGCTGCGACAGCCGGGTCGCCCGGCTGGTCCGACCAGGTCGTGTGCTCCTTTCGGCGCATCGACCTGGTCTTTCAGGGCTAACCTCCTGGCAGGCGCCCCGACTCGGGCGCTCCCCACTAGGCGTAGGAGGGGCGATGAGGCTTGCCGTTTTTCTCAGCGTTCTCGCGGTGCTGTGCGGAGGGGGCGTCGCGACCGCGGCGGCGGAACCCAGAGTCGTCGGCGGGACGCGCGCGTCCATCGCCGAGCACCCGTGGGTGGTGTTCCTGGCGGGCACGACCGGGAGCCAGTTCTGCGGCGGGACGCTCGTCGCGCCGACCAAGGTGGTCACCGCCGCGCACTGCGTCGCGGGCACCGCCCCGGAGCGGCTCGTCGTCGTCGCGGGGCGCGAGGACAAGCGCACCCAGGCGGGTGAGACGCTGCGGGTGGCCCGGATCTGGAAGCACCCGTTCTACTCGTCGGCCGAGCAGGGCAGCGACGTCGCCGTGCTCACGCTGGCCAGGCCGGTCGCGAACCGGGTGCTGCCGCTCGCGTCCGCCGACCCGGCGCCGGGGACGGTGGCGAAGGTCCTCGGCTGGGGCCGCACCGCCGAGATCGGGGCCGCCTCCCAGGTGCTGCTGGGCGCGAACGTGCCGGTCATGTCCAACCAGGACTGCACCGCCGACTACGCCCGGTTCGACCCGGCTGCCATGGTCTGCGCGGGCTACCCGCGCGGCGGCATCGACACCTGCCAGGGCGACTCCGGCGGCCCGCTGGTCGCGAACGGCGCGCTGATCGGCGTCACCTCGTGGGGCGAGGGCTGCGCGCGGCCCGGCCAGCCCGGCGTGTACTCGCGGATCACCGCCTACCGCGCGCTGATCGACCAGCAGCTCAAGGGCTGAGCGCCGCACCGGCCGACCACACCCGATCACCCGACCGTGTGCCCGAGTTGTGCGGTCGCGGCGGCCGGGTTTGGTTGGCCGGTATGCGGACTCTGATGCGCGTGGCGATGGCGCTGGCACTGCTGCTCACCGGCGTGGCGGTGGCGCCGCCCGCCGGGGCCGACCCGAGGATCGTCGGCGGCGTGGTCGTGGACGCCCCGAACCCCTATCCGTGGGTGGTGGCGCTGGCCGACCAGAACGGCAGGCAGTTCTGCGGCGGCGCGATCGTCAGCCGGTACCAGGTGGTGACCGCCGCGCACTGCGTCAACGGGCTCACCGGGCGCGACGTGCTGGTGGTGGCGGGCAGGCTGGACGTGACCAAGCCCGGCGGCACGGTCCACCCGGTGTCCCAGGTGTACGTCCACTCCGCCTACCGGTCGGCGACCAGCGGCGCGGACATCGCGTACCTGCTGACGTCCACGCCGATGCCGTACGAGCCGATCGCACTGGCCAAGCCGTCCGAGACCGGGCTGTACCGGGCGGGCATCACCGGCACCGCGTTCGGCTGGGGCCGCACCTCGGAGAGCGGGAGCACCTCGCCGGTGCTGCGGAAGGTGTCCGTGCCGCTCCAGACCAACGAGGTGTGCGCCGCCGCGTACCCCGGCTACTACCAGTCGTCGTCGATGTTCTGCGCCGGGCTGCCCAACGGCGGCAAGGACGCCTGCCAGGGCGACTCGGGCGGGCCGTTCATCATCGCGGGCAGGCTCGCCGGGCTGGTGTCCTGGGGCGTCGGCTGCGCCCGGCCGGAGTACCCCGGCGTGTACACCCGCGTCGGCGTCTACACCTGACGGTCGTGAGGGGCCGGGGTCAGATGACCAGGCCGACCGACATGGTGGCGAAGACCGCCGCGCACACCACGTCCAGCGCGGTGGTCACGCCCGGCTTGCGCAGTCGCCCGCCGACCGCCGACGCGGCCAGCACGATCGTGCCCTCCCACACGGCGGCCAGCGCCAGGAACACCACCGCGAGCATCGCGAGCTGCGGGGTGGGGTCGCCGGAGCCGATGAACTGCGGCAGGAACGCCAGGGAGAACAGCAGCATCTTCGGGTTGGTGATGTTGGTCAGGAAGCCGCGCCGGAACGGCCGGTCCGCGACGACCTCGCCCTCCTCGGACGCCCGACCCCGGTTGCGCACCAGGTCGCGGGTGATCGACAGCGCCAGGTACAGCAGGTAGGCCGCGCCGATCCAGCGCAGCGCGGTCAGGGCGGGCGGGAAGCCCGCGATCACCACGCCCAGGCCCGAGATCACGACCGCGACCTGGATGGCGGCGGCGGTGTGGATGCCCGCCAGCGCCAGCAGGCCGGCGCGGGTGCCCGAGCGCATCGAGGTGCGCAGCAGGAGGAAGGAGTCCACGCCGGGGGTGAGCACCACGACCGCGCAGGCGATCAGGAACGCGGGCAGCGTGGTCAGGTCGAACTGCAACGGAAGTACCCCCTCATGGTCCGGACAGACAGCGGTGACGCAGGACACAGACCGTGGATTTTTCGGAACTACCGCATCTTAACAGGAAAATATCCTGACTTGATGTGATCTTTGTGGTGCAGCTACGGTGAGTCGCCACTCGGCTACTCGTCGTAAAGAGGTGCTCCATGCGCATCAGCCCCCGCTTAGTCGCCGCCCTCGCCCTGGTCGCGGTCCAGCTCGCCTCCCAGCTCGTCGCCGCACCCGCCGCGCTCGCCGTCGTCGGGGGCTCCGTCGCCGGTCGCGCGCCGTGGGTGGCCGCCCTGCTCGACGCGCGCGGCTCCCAGTTCTGCGGCGGCGCCCTCATCGCCCCCGACCGGGTCGTGACCGCCGCCCACTGCACCCAGGAGCGCGGCCTGCTCGGACCGCGCGACCGCGCGCCCCGGCAGCTCACCGTCGTGCTCGACCGGCACGACCTGCGCACGAGAAGCGGGGTGCGGGTCGGCGTCTCCGGGATCTGGCGGCACCCGGCGTTCACCGACGTGGGACGCGGCGACGACCTGGCCGTGCTCCAGCTCGACGGCCCGGTCGCGTTCGAGCCCGTCCGGGTCGGCGACGCCGTCGCGGGCCGCACCGCCACCGCCTACGGCTGGGGCCGCACCGCCGAGAGCGGCCCGGTGTCCTCGCTGCTGCGCCAGGTCGACGTGCCGATCCGCGCGGACCACGACTGCGCCGCCGCGCTCGCCGGCTACCGCGCCGACGCGATGCTGTGCGCGGGCTTCCCGGACGGCGGCAGGGACGCCTGCACGGGCGACTCCGGCGGCCCGCTGGTCTCCGACGGCCTGCTCGTCGGCGTCGTCTCCTACGGCCGGGGCTGCGCCCGCGCGGGCCAGCCCGGCGCCTACACCCGGCTCGCCCACTACCGCGACCGGCTCTGACCCCGCGCGCCGCGGCGGCCCGGTGAGCCGTCGCGGCCGGGGTGACCGGGATCGCCGTTCACCGCCCGAACGACCGCGCCCGTGCTACCAATTCAGGGTGACGCAACACCACCCGGCGACCCTGCGCAGGCAGTGGGCGGCCGACCTCACCGCGACCCAGCTGTACGCGCTGCTCAAGCTGCGCGTCGACGTGTTCGTCGTCGAGCAGAACTGCCCGTACCCCGAGCTGGACGGCCGCGACCTCGAACCGGGCACCCGGCACCTGTGGCTGGAGGAGGACGGCGAGCCGCAGGCGTACCTGCGGCTGCTGGAGGAGCCCGGCGGCGTCTTCCGCGTCGGCCGGGTCGTCACCGCGCGGACCGCGCGCGGCAAGGGCTTCAGCCGCCGCCTGATGGTCGCGGCGATGGCCGAGATCGGCGACGCCGAGGCGGTGCTCGACGGGCAGACCTACGTCGTGGACTTCTACGCCTCGTTCGGGTTCGCCCCCGAGGGCGAGGAGTTCATCGAGGACGGGATCCCGCACCTGCGGATGCGCCGGCCTCGGCGATGACCTCGACCGCGCGCGCCAGGTCCGCCTCGGACAGGTCGGCGCGCGCGGTCAACCGCAGCCGCGACACCTGGTCCGGAACCGACGGCGGCCGGAAGCACCCGACCAGCACGCCCCGCTCCCGGCACGCCTCGGCCCACGCCACCGCGACCTCCGGCGACGGCGCGAGCACCGACACCACCGCCGCGCTCGGCTCGCTGGCCCGGAAACCCCGCTCCCGCAACCGCTCCGACAGCCGGCGGGCCGCCTCGCGCACCCGCTCGGGGCGCTCCGGCTCCTCCTTGAGCGCCTTCAGGGACGCCAGCGCCGCCGCCGCGCTGCCCGGCGCGAGACCGGTGTCGAAGATGAACGTGCGCGCGGTGTCCACCAGGTGCCGGATCACCCGGCCCGGCCCCAGCACCGCGCCGCCCTGCGCGCCCAGCGCCTTCGACAGCGTCACCGTCGTCACCACGTCCGGGGACTTCGCCAGCCCCGCCGCGTGCACCGCGCCGCGCCCGCCGTCGCCGACCACGCCCAGCCCGTGCGCGTCGTCCACCACCAGCCCGGCCCCGTGCTCCCGGCAGACCGCCGCCAGCTCGGCCAGCGGCGCGGTGTCGCCGTCCACGGAGAACACCGAGTCGGTCACCACGAGCCCGCGCCGCTCGCCGCGCGTGGACAGCGCGCGCGTGACCTGCGGCAGGTCGCGGTGCCCGGCCACCACCACGTCCGCGCGCGAGAGCTTGCAGCCGTCGATCAGCGAGGCGTGGATGTGCTGGTCGGCCACGATCGCCGTGCCCGGCCCGGACAGGGCGGTCAGCGCGCCCAGGTTCGCCGCGTACCCGGAGGAGAACACCAGCGCCGCCTGCGCGCCGCAGAAGTTCGCCAGCTCGTACTCCAGCTCGGTGTGCAGCTCGGTGGAGCCGGTGACCAGCCGCGACCCGGTCGAGCCCGCGCCCCAGCGCATCGACGCGGCGGCTGCCGCGCCCACGACCCGCTTGTCCCTGGCGAGCCCGAGGTAGTCGTTGCCCGCCAGGTCGAGCGCCCCGCCGGACGCCGCGCGTGGCCGCACCCGCCGGGTGAGCCCGGCCTCGGCCCGAGCCTCGGCGCGCGCGTCGATCCAGTCGAATACCGACTCCCCGGTGTGCTCCGTCACGGGAGGAGTCTCGCACCACCACCGCCGCGGTCCGGAACGTGGACGCCCGGTGTCGCGGTGCCCGGTGTCGGGGCGCTCAGGGCCGGGGGCAGGTCCACAGCGCGCCACCCGCCGCGCCCTGGGCGTCCGCCGCGCCGGGTGCGCCCGCCGCGCTCGGGACGCCGCCGGTGAGGAACCGCACCACCGCGTCGTCCACCAGCCCGCCCGCGACCTCCCGGTCGACCATCCGGCCCTTCACCATGGCGGCGAGCCCGTGCACGGTCGCGAACATCAGCACGCCGATCCGCTCCGGGTCCCCGTCGCCCAGCTCGCCCCGCTCCCGCCCCTCGGCGAGCATCGCCTCCAGCAGTCCCAGCGGGGCCGCCACGGCGGCGACGACCGCGTCCGCGCCCGGCCGGTGCTTGCCGGTGTACATCAGCTCCAGCAGCGCCGGGTCGTCCACCGCGAACCGGAAGTAGGCGCGCGTGGCGGCGACCAGCCGGTCCCGGTAGTCCGCGCCCGCGCCCGCCACGGCGGTGCGCAGTTCGACGTCCATCCGCTCGAACCCGGCGATCGCGAGCGCGTCGAGCAGGGCCTGCCGGTCGGGGAAGTGCCTGCGCGGCGCGGCGTGGCTGACCCCGACCTCCCTGGCCAGCTCGCGGAGCGAGAGCTGCTCCGCGCCGTGCTCCCGCACGCTGCGCCAGGCGGCGTCGAGCAGGGCCTCGCGGAGCCTCCCGTGGTGGTAGGGGCGGTCGTCAACGGTCACGGGCACCAGGTTAACGGGCTGCCGGTTGCCGATTGTGTTGTCGGTGGCTACATTGTTGCCTGTGACTACATTCTCTGCCTCGGACCTCCCCGACCTGACCGGCCGCACCGCCGTCGTCACCGGGGCCAACAGCGGCATCGGCCGCGTCACCGCCCGCGTCCTCGCGGCCAGGGGCGCGCGCGTGGTGCTCGCCGTGCGCAGCACCGCCAAGGGGCGGGAGGCCGCCTCGACCATGCCGGGGAGCACCGAGGTCCGCGAGTTGGACCTGGCGGACCTGGCCTCGGTCCGGGCGTTCGCCGACGGCTTCGGCGACCAGGTCGACCTGCTGGTCAACAACGCCGGCCTGATGACCCCGCCGCTCAACCGCACCGCCGACGGCTTCGAGTCCCAGTTCGGCACCAACCACCTCGGCCACTTCGCGCTGACGAACCTGCTGCTGCCGAGGATCACCGGGCGCGTGGTCACCGTGTCGTCGGGCGCGCACCGCGCCGGGAAGATCGACTTCGCCGACCTGAACTGGGAGCGCAAGCCCTACCGCGCCATGGCCGCCTACGGCCAGTCCAAGCTCGCGAACCTGCTGTTCAGCGCCGAGCTCCAGCGCAGGCTCACCGCCGTCGGCTCCCCGGTGCTGGCCACCAGCGCCCACCCCGGCCTCGCCGCGACCAACCTGTTCCGCCCGCAGGGCGGGGACAACCCGCTGAACCGGCTCGTCAACGCCGGTGTGCGGGCGGTCGGCCAGACCGACGAGGGCGGCGCGCAGGCGACCCTGCACGCGGCGCTGGCCACCGTCCCCGGCAACGCGTTCTCCGGGCCGAGCGGCGCGCTGGGCAAGGGCGCGCCCAAGCTGGTCGGCCGGTCCAAGGCGGCGCAGGACGCGGAGCTGGCCCGCAGGCTGTGGACGGTCTCCGAGGAGCTGACCGGGGTCACCTTCCCGCTGCCGCTCAAGTCCGCCTAGCCGTCGGGGGCGCGTGACGGCGGGGGAGCGGCGGCCACGCGCTGCGAGATCACCCACACCGCCGTCCGCGCGCTTGGCCCAGCCCGTGCGGGATGCGACGATGCCCAGGCTGTAGCGAGGGGTGCGCGAGGAAGCCGGTGCGAATCCGGCGCGGTCCCGCCACTGTGACCGGCGTCAGAACCGGGAGTCAGGAACTCGACCCCCGATCGCTTGGACCGGACACGGGCGTGGACACCCGAGGAAGGACACCGCCGCATGGGCGCGCGCTTCCCCTTTTCCGCCGTCGTAGGGCACGACGACCTCCGCTTGGCACTGCTCCTGAACGCCGTGCACCCCGGTGTCGGCGGGGTGCTGGTGCGGGGCGAGAAGGGCACGGCCAAGTCGACGGTGGTGCGCGCGCTCGCCGCGCTGCTGCCCGACCTCGCCGTCGTCCCCGGCTGCCGCTTCGGCTGCGAGCCCGGCGTGGACGCCGACTGCCCGGACGGCCCGCACGCCGGCGGCCCGCACGCTGCGGGCGCCCCAGGGACCGGCCCCGCCGCCGAGCACCGCCCGGCCCGCCTGGTCGAGCTGCCGGTCGGCGCCACCGAGGACCGGCTGATCGGCTCGCTGGACCTGGAGCGCGCCCTCACCGAGGGCGTCCGCGCCTACCAGCCGGGCCTGCTGGCCGCCGCCCACCGGGGCGTGCTCTACGTGGACGAGGTCAACCTCCTGCAGGACCACCTCGTCGACCTGCTGCTCGACGCGGCGGCCATGGGCCGGGCCCACGTCGAGCGCGAGGGCGTCTCGGTGTCGCACCCGGCGTCGTTCCTCCTGGTGGGCACGATGAACCCGGAGGAGGGCGAGCTGCGCCCGCAGCTGCTCGACCGGTTCGGCCTGACCGTGGCCGTCAAGGCGGCCCGCGACGTGCCCACCCGCGCCGAGGTGATCCGCCGCCGCCTCGCCTACGAGGCCGACCCCGCCGGGTTCGCGCGGGCGTGGGAGTCCGAGGACGCCGCGCTCGCGGCCCGCATCGCGCGGGCCCGCGCCGCGCTGCCGTCCGTGGCGCTGCCGGACGCCGAGCTGCGCCGCATCGCCGGGATCTGCGCCGCGTTCGAGGTGGACGGGATGCGCGCCGACCTGGTCGTGGCCCGCGCCGCCACCGCGCACGCCGCCTGGCGCGGGGCCGAGGCCGTGCAGGAGCAGGACGTGGAGGCCGCCGTGCGCCTCGCCCTGCCGCACCGCAAGCGCCGCGACCCGTTCGACGAGCCCGGCATGGAGGAGGAGCAGCTCTCCGAGGCCATGCGGCAGGGCGCCGAGCACGCGCAGGACGAGACCGACGACACCGACGGGCCCGACGACGACCCGGACGGCCCCGGCGACGGCGGTCCCGACGACGGCGGCCAGGGCCCGGACCAGCCGCAGGGCCCGCAGGAGCCGGGCGGCGAGCAGCCCGAGCCGTCCAACCAGGACGGCAGGCCCAACGGCTCCGGCGGCACCAGGGCGCACACCCCGTCCCCGGCGTTCCGCACCCGCCTGCTCCAGGTCCCCGGCGTCGGCGAGGGCGCGTCCGGCAAGCGCTCCCGCGCCCGCTCCCGCAGCGGCCGGGCCGTGCGCCCCTCCACCACCGAGGGCTCCGGACTGCACCTGGTCGCCACGCTCGCCGCCGCCGCCCCGCACCAGGCCACCAGGGGCCGCACCGGTCCCGGCCTGCTGCTGCGCGGCGAGGACCTGCGCAAGGCCGTCCGCGAGGGCACCGAGGGCAACCTCGTGCTGTTCGTCGTGGACGCCTCCGGCTCGATGGCCGCCCGCCAGCGCATGTCCGCCGTGTCCGGCGCGGTGATCTCCCTGCTGCGCGACGCCTACCAGCGCCGCGACAAGGTCGGCGTCATCACCTTCCGGGGCTCCGAGGCGGAGACCGCGCTGCCGCCGACCACGTCCGTCGACGCCGCCGCAGCCCGGCTGCGCGCCCTGCGCACCGGTGGCCGCACCCCGCTGGCGGACGGCCTGCTGCGCGCCCGCCGCGTGCTCCAGTCCGAGAAGGTCCGCGACCCGCGCCGCCGCCCGCTGCTGGTCCTGCTGACCGACGGCCGCGCCACCGCCACCGGCGCGGGCGGCGACCCGGTCCGCGACGCCCTGCGCGCGGCCGGGCTGCTGGCCGCCGACCGCGTCGCGTCGGTGGTCGTGGACTGCGAGAGCGGCCACGTCCGCCTCGGCATGGCCGCCCGCGTGGCCGCCGCGCTCGACGGCGCGTGCCTGCGCCTGGAGGAGCTGTCCGCCGACCAGGTCGCGGGCGTCGTCCGCGCCGCCCGCGCGGCCTGACCGACCCGCTGCCCCCCGACCCCGCTCTCCCCGCCCGCCGCCGTCGCGCCGGTCCGCGCGCCGCGGGCGTCCCCTCCCCACCACACCTGGAGCCACGACATGCCGCAGGGACAACCCACCGCCGTGCCGTCGGACGGCCTCACCACCCGCCAGCGCCGCAACCGCCCCCTCCTCCTCGTCCACACCGGCCCGATGAAGGGCAAGTCCACCGCCGCCTTCGGGCTCGCCCTGCGCGGCTGGAACCAGGGCTGGGACATCGGCGTGTTCCAGTTCGTGAAGTCCGCCAAGTGGAAGGTCGGCGAGGAGGCCGCGTTCCGCGCGCTCGGCGAGCTGCACGAGAGCACCGGCCAGGGCGGGCCCGTGCAGTGGCACAAGATGGGCGAGGGCTGGTCCTGGTCCCGCAAGGCGGGCACCGAGGAGGACCACGCCGCCGCCGCGCTGGAGGGCTGGCGCGAGATCGCCCGCCGCATCGCCGATCAGCGGCACGGCCTGTACGTGCTGGACGAGTTCACCTACCCGCTCAAGTGGGGCTGGATCGACGTCGACGAGGTGGTGGAGGTGCTGGTCGGCCGGCCCGGCCACCAGCACGTGGTGATCACCGGCCGGGACGCCCCGCAGGCGCTCGTGGACGCCGCCGACCTGGTCGTGGAGATGACCAAGGTCAAGCACCCGATGGACGCCGGCCAGAAGGGCCAGCGGGGGATCGAGTGGTGAGCGCGCTGGTCGTCGCCGCCCCGGCCTCGGGCAGCGGCAAGACCACCGTCGCCACCGGGCTCATGGCGGCGCTGCGCCGCGCGGGCGACGCGGTGGCCCCGTTCAAGGTCGGCCCCGACTACATCGACCCCGGCTACCACGCGCTCGCCACCGGCCGCCCCGGCCGCAACCTGGACCCGGTCATGGTCGGCGAGCACCGGGTTCCCGAGCTGTTCGCGCACGGCGCGCGCGGCGCGGACCTGGCCGTGGTCGAGGGCGTCATGGGCCTGTTCGACGGGCGGATCGACACCGACGGCGTCGGCTCCACCGCGCACGTGGCCAAGCTGCTCGGCGCGCCCGTGCTGTTCGTCGTGGACGCCCGCGGTCAGAGCCGCAGCCTCGCCGCGCTGCTGCACGGATTCCGGGGCTACGACCCCGGCGTGCGCCTGGGCGGCGTGGTCCTCAACCAGGTCGGGTCGCCCCGGCACGAGCAGGTGCTGCGGAGCGCCTGCGCGGACGTGGGCCTGGACGTGCTGGGCGTGCTGCCCAGGGACGACCGGTTCGCCCTGCCCTCGCGCCACCTCGGCCTGGTCACCGCCGCCGAGCACGGCCACGAGGCGGTCGCGGCGGTGGAGGCGGTCGCCGACGCGGTGGGCGCGCACGTGGACCTCGCGGCGATCCGCGCGCTGGCGGCCACCGCCAACCCGGTCGCCGCGCGGGCCTGGGACCCGGACGCCGAGATCGCGGCGGTGGTCGAATCCTCAAGCGCCCCAAGGGTTCCCGTCGGTTCCCGGCCGGTGATCGCGGTCGCGGGCGGCCCCGCGTTCACCTTCGGCTACGCCGAGCACCCCGAGCTGCTGCGCGCGGCGGGCGCCGACGTCGTCGTCTTCGACCCGCTGCGCGACGAGACCCTGCCCGCGAACACCTCGGGGCTGCTGCTGCCCGGCGGGTTCCCCGAGCAGCACGCGGCCGAGCTGTCCGCGAACGAGCCGCTGCGCGCCACCATCACCGCGCTGGCCCGCGCGGGCGCGCCCGTGCACGCCGAGTGCGGCGGCCTGCTGTACCTGGCCAAGTCCCTCGACGGCGCCCCGATGTGCGGCGTGGTCGACTCCGAGGCCGCCATGACCCCGCGCCTGGTCCTGGGCTACCGGGACGCGGTCGCCCCGGTCGACTCGGTGCTGCTGCCGGTCGGCGCGCGCGTCACCGGACACGAGTTCCACCGCACCGCGCTGAGCACCCCGCACGGCGCCGACCCGGCGTGGCGCTGGCGCGGGCACGACGGCCGCCCGGCCGCCGAGGGCTTCGTGCTCGGCAACGTCCACGCGTCCTACCTGCACACCCACCCGGCGTCGATCCCCGAGTCGGCGCACCGCTTCACCGCCGCCTGCGCGGCCTGGGAGCACCCACCGGCCTGACCCCCGCCGCTCACCCGGACGGCCCAGGGGCGCGGCATCCGGGGTGGTGCTCACAGCGCGTCCGCCCCGACCGTCGCGCTCCGTGCCGGGATCAGGGCGCTCGATGGGGAGAGGGCCTTGCGCGATACGGTCGGGCCGTTCACACCGAGCACGTCGTGGGGAGTTCTCAGATGACAGGTCGGGTCGCCTTCGTGGGTGCCGGCCCCGGTGCCGCCGATCTGATCACCCTCCGAGGGGCCAGGCGACTGGCCGAGGCCGACGTCGTCGTGTGGGCCCCGAGCGTGGTCGAGGTCGAGTGCGTGCGCGAGCACGCCCGCCCCGGCGCGGAGCTGGTGGACTTCTCCCGCGTCACCGAGTCCGAGGTCGTCGAGGTCTACCGCAGGGCAGCCGCGAGCGGCCAGGCCGTGGTCCGGCTGCACGCGGGCGACCCCGCGACGTGGGGCGGGCTGCGCGAGCAGCACGACGCGTGCCTGCGGCTGGGGCTGGAGATCGAGGTCGTGCCCGGCGTGACCCAGGTGTCCGCCGCCGCCGCGTCGGTCGGGCGGGAGCTGACCACCTCCGAGGTCGCGCAGTCGCTCCTGCTGGCCAGCCCGGAGAGCGCCGAGCACGTGCGCGAGCTGGCCGCCCACGGCACCACGCTCGCCCTGTCCGCGTCGGCCGCGCGCGCCGACCGCGTCGCCGAGCAGCTGCGCGCGGGCGGGTACGCCGACACGACGCCGGTCGTCATCGCCTACAAGGTGTCGCTGCCCGACGCGGTGCTCGTGCGCACCACGCTGGGCGAGCTGGAGTCGGCGGTCAAGGAGCACAAGCTCTACCGCAGCACGCTGTTCCTGGTCGGCGACGCGCTCAGGGCGCCGGTCCGCAGGGGCGCGCCGATCGGGGACGAGCCGGTGCGCCAGCCCCGCGCCTCGAAGTGGCGGGCGGCGCGGGCGCCGGGCGCCGAGTCGCGCTCGGAGGCCGCCTGGTCGGCCGTGCACGACCTGCAGGAGACCGCGCGCTCGCGCTGGGCCAGGGCGCGCGAGGAGTCCGGCGCGGACGGCGTGGAGCTGCCCGTAGCGCGGTCGCTGGCCGAGCCCGGCGGTCCCGCCGAGATCACCGAGTCCGCCGAGTCCGGGCCGGTCGCGGAGGCGCTCGCCGTGGACTCGTTGCCCGGTCAGGCCGGTTCCCCCGAGCAGGAGCCGTCGGAGCCGAGGAAGAAGCCCCCGGTCGCGGCGGCGCGCAAGAGGACCGTCTCCGTCCAGGCCAGCACCACCCCGCGCAAGCCCGCCCCGGCGCGCGGGAAGAAGCCGAAGCGCACAGGCTGAGGGCATGGACGTCCCGGCGCTGCACCGCTTCCTGACCGACACCGGCCGCACCTGGTCCGCCGTCGTGGTGGTGGACGCCGCCGAGCACGGCCTCGCGCACGCCCGCAACGTGTGCCTGGCCCGCTCCTCGGTGCTGGTCGCGAACGCGGACCCGGCCGCGCTGGCGAAGGGCCTCGCGGGCTGGCGGCGCACCCTGGTCGTGCCCGGCCCGTCCGGACCGTCCACGGCGGACCCCGCCGAGGTCGCGCTCCGCTCCTGGCCGGAGCCGCTCCCGGTGCTGTGCCTCGCCGAGCAGCCGCTGCTCCCGGACGCCTCCCGGTGGGCGCTGCCGGACGACGAGTTCTCGCACCGGGGCGACGGCCTGGTCGCCACCGCCGAGGTCCGCGCGCTCGTCCTCGCCAAGCTCGGCCCCAGGCCCGGTGCGCTGGTGTGGGACGTGGCGGCGGGTCCCGGCGCGGTCGCCGTGGAGTGCGCGCGCCTGGGCGCGGCCGTGGTGGCCGTGGAGCGCGACCCGGTGCAGTGCGTCCGGATCATCGCGAACGCCTCGGCGCACCACGTGGACGTGCGCGTGGTCGAGTCCGACGTGGAACTCGCCCCGCGCGACCTGCCGCGCCCCGACGCGGTGTTCGTCGGCGGCGGGGGACCGGGCGCGGTGCGCGCCTGCGCGAGCCTGGGCGCACGCCGCGTGGTCGTCGCCACGACCCGCCTCGACGCCGTCCTGCCGTCCCACGACGCCCTCCGCGACGGCGGCTACGCGGTGTCCGGCACCCAGCTGTCCGCCGCGAGGCTGGAGGACGACCACCTGCGCGCGGTGGACCCGGTCACCGTGCTGTGGGCCGAGCACCTGGCCTGACCGCCGCACGACGACCCGCTCGGCGCCCGCCAAACCTGACGCGCCTTGACGTGCCCGCCAAGCCCGACGTGCCCGCCAAGCCCGACCCGCCCTCGGCCAGCCGCCTGGCTTCGCTCGGGCCTCGCCCGTCCGGCCCGCCCCCGCCTGGGCCCCGTACCCGCCGTCCCGCCCGGCCTGGCCTGCCCCACCCGCGCCGCGCGGTCCCGTCCACCCCCGCTCGCCCCCCACCGGCCCTCCCCGCTCAACTCCCCCCGCTCCGCCCCCACCCCACCCGCCCCCACCCCACCGCGCCCGGCGGGGAAGGATGGCACCTCCACCCCGGCAAGGAGGCAGCGTGATCGGCTTGTTCGCGTCGACCGAGCGCGGCAGGGCGCAGGCCAAGGAGCTCGCGGCCTTCCTCGGCCCGGACGCCGTCGTCCCCGACGGCCCCGTCGCGCCCGCGCTGCGCCGGATGTGGCCGGTGCTGGGCAGCGCCGTGCTCTTCGAGGGCAGCGAGACCGCCATCCGCCTCGTGGCCCCCCTGCTGCGCGACGAGCGCTCCGACCCCGGCGTGGTGTGCGTCGACGGCGCGTTCGCCATCGCCCTCCTCGGCGGCGCGGACGCGCTCGCCCAGCGGGTCGCCGACGTGCTCGGCCGCACCGCCGTCACCACCGCCCCGCCCACCGCGTCCCCCCTGGACGAGCTGCTCGAACTGCTCGACGCCACCGCCGAGGGCGACGCGGTGGCGTGCGGCGAGGCGATGCGCGCGGGCGAGCCGGTCGCGCTCGCCAACCCGCTCGGCTTCCCGCTGCCCGCGCTGCCGGACAACGTCCTGCCCGCCGGTCACGAGGCCGCGTGGACGGTGCTGCTGGACGACCGGGTGCCCAGGACCGAGCTGGGCGACCACGTGGTCCGGGTGATCCCCAGGACGCTCGTGATCGGCATCGGCGCGAGCGCGGGCGTCACGTCCACCGACGTCTCCGGCGCGCTCGCCAAGCTCGCCGCCGACGGCAGGCTGGACCTGCGGGCCGTGCGCGCGTTCGCCACGCTCGACCGCAAGACCGAGGAGCCCGGCATCGTCGACGCGGTCGAGGACTGGGGCTTCTGGCACGGCTCCACCACCACGCCCCTGCTCGGCTACCCCGGCGAGGAGCTGGCCGTCATCCCGGTGCCGAACCCGGTGGAGCTGGCCATCGGCATCCCCAGCGTCGCCGAGGCCGCCGCGCTGCGCGGCGCGGCCGAGCTGTCCGCCGGTGGCCGGGTGGAGATCGCCGCCGAGAAGGTCAAGGGCGCGCGGGCCACCGTCGCCGCCGCCCGCGTCCTGCCCAGGGGCAGGCTGGCGCTCATCGGCCTCGGGCCGGGCGGCGCGGACGACCGCACCCCGCGCGCGGAGGCCGAGCTGCGCCGCGCGTCCGTGGTGGTCGGGCCGCCGGAGTGCGTCGACCAGGTCAGGCACCTGCTGCGGCCGGGCACGTCGGTGCGCGCGGACGGCGCGGTGCGGCTGGCGGAGCAGGGCGTCGCGGTGGCGCTGGTGGCGCCGGACGCGGGACCGGTTGTTGCCGGGCCGGTACACGCCGATGTCGTTCGTGTGACCGGAGTCACTGGTCAATTGTGAAGCCCCCTCAGTCCTGCTGAAGGAGGTTGCCGGGAGGCCGTCGGGTGCGTTGCAGTGAGTGCTCACTCCTGCACGGAAAGGAACTCCGATGGCGAAAACCCTGCGTCGCCTGGCGAAGTTCATCGGCCTGGGCGTGGCTGCCGCCGCGATCGGCCTGATGACGACCCCGGTGTCCTCGGCGTCCGACGTCACCCCGTTCATCGTGGGCGGCACCAGGGCCTCGATCAGCGAGGCCCCCTGGACGGTGTACCTGGCCTCCTCCTCCGGCTCCCAGTTCTGCGGCGGCACCCTGGTGAAGGCCAACAAGGTCGTCACCGCCGCGCACTGCGTCGCGGGCCGCTCGGCGTCCAGCACCCGCGTGGTGATCGGCCGCGAGGACAAGCAGAGCACCGCGGGCACGGTGGCCACCGTCTCCGGCATCTGGTCGCACCCGAGCTACCGCACGGCGACCAGCGGCTACGACGTGGCCGTGCTGACCCTGGGCACCAGCGTCAGCGGCACCTACCTGCCGCTGGCCACCCCGTCCGACACGGCCCTCTACGCGGCGGGCACCAACGCTGTCGCCTACGGCTGGGGCGCCACCTGCTCCGGCTGCTCCACGTCCCGCTACCTGCTGAAGGTCACCGTCCCGGTCACCTCGGACGCGACCTGCAAGACGGCGTACTCGCAGTACAGCAACACCTCGATGGTGTGCGCGGGCGTCCCGGCCGGTGGCAAGGACACCTGCCAGGGCGACTCGGGCGGCCCGCTCGTGGCCGGCGGCAAGCTGATCGGCGCCACCTCGTGGGGCAACGGCTGCGCGCTGCCCAACTACCCCGGCGTGTACGCCAGGGTCGCGGCCTACTACAGCGTGCTGAGCGCGCAGATCGGATGACCGCCGGGGGCGCGCCCGCGCGGCGCGCCCCACGCCCGGTGACCGACGTCCTCCGGTCGACCGGGCGCGGGCGGGCGCGCGGACCGGTCAGCCCTCGGTCGGTCCGCGCGTTCCCCGTGCCCGCGCCCGCCCGCGCCTCCCGGTCCCGGTCCGTTCGCCCCGCCCCGCCCGGTGCCCTTCCGCCCGCGCCGCGCGGCCCTTGCGCCCTGTCGCCGCGCGCCCTCCCGCCGTCCGCTCACACTCCGACACCCGCTTCCCGTGATGTGGGACACCCCTCTTGGGCGCGGGCCCGTCGTCCGGGGATGCTTCTCGCCATGCACGGAGAACAGCACTACCTGGTGGGCCTGGACCTGGCGGGCAAGCGCGTGGTGGTGGTGGGCGGCGGGTCCGTCGCCCAGCGCCGCCTGCCGCGCCTGGTCTCGTCCGGCGCCCGCGTCGAACTCGTCTCGCCCGAGGTCACCCCCACCGTCCAAGGCGTGGTCGACTCCGGGGCGGTCACCTGGCACGCCCGGCGCTACGCCGACGGCGACCTGGACGGCGCGTGGTACGTGCTCGCCTGCACCTCCGACCCCGAGGTGAACGCCCGGATCACCGCCGACGCCGAGGCCCGCCGCGTGTTCTGCGTGCGCGCCGACGTCGGCGCGCTCGGCACCGCCGTCACCCCCGCCTCCGGCAACCACGACGGCCTGCTCGTCGGCGTCCTGGCCAGCGGCGACCACAACCGCTCGGCGCGCGTGCGCGACGGCGTGCTGTCCGCGCTGCGCGACGGCACCCTCGCCGACCAGCACGACCAGCCCGCGGGCGTGGCCCTGGTCGGCGGCGGCCCCGGCGACCCCGACCTGATCACCGTGCGCGGCAGGCGCCTGCTGGCCAGGGCCGACGTGGTCGTCGCGGACCGCCTCGGCCCGGTGTGGCTGCTGGACGAGCTGCCGCCGCACGTGGAGGTGGTCGACGCCGCGAAGATCCCGTACGGGCGGGCCGCCGCGCAGGAGTTCATCAACCGCACGCTCGTGGACAACGCCAAGGCCGGGAAGTTCGTGGTCCGGCTCAAGGGCGGCGACCCGTACGTGTTCGGGCGCGGCTTCGAGGAGCTGATCGCCTGTGCCGAGGCGGGCGTGCCGGTCACCGTCGTGCCGGGCGTGACCAGCGCGTTCGGCGTTCCCGCCCTCGCGGGCGTCCCGGTGACGCACCGGGGTGTGGCGCACGAGGTCGTGGTGGTGTCCGGCCACGTCGCGCCGGACGACGAGCGCTCCCTGGTCGACTGGGGCGCGCTGGCGAGGCTGCGCGGCACCGTGGTGATCCTGATGGGCGTCGAGCGCGCCGCCGCGTTCGCCGCTGCCCTCCGCGAGGGCCGCCCCGGTGACACCCCGGTGACCGTCGTCGAGAACGGCAGCACGGACGCCCAGCGGATCGTGAGGTCCACTCTGGACGGTCTGGCGGAAGCCGTTGCGGCGCACCACGTCCGCCCGCCGGCGATCATCGTCGTCGGCCCGGTCGCGGGCCTGGCGGGGGAACTGCCCGAGCAGGTGTGACCGCACCGCGCGGGAAGCCCGCGCGCGGGCTTCCCGCGCGACGTCACGCTCGGCCACCGCGCACCCCGGCCGTCGCACCACGCTCGGCCACCGGGCCGGATCACGCTCGGCCACCGGGCTCCGGGCGTGGGCGTCACGCTCGGGAACCGGCCCCCCGGCGCACGCCCGGCAGCCACATCACGCAGCGACACCGGGATTCCGGCCACTCCACCCGCCCCCGAGCAACGCGAGAGCCCCGGTCCCACCGGGGACCGGGGCTCTCGCCGTTCCGCGTCAGCGCCCGCTATCGGCGCCACGCGTCACTCGTCAGTGCTGCTTCAGTGCTGCGGGGCCGCGCTGCGCCGGGGACGGCCGCCCGCGCGGTCGCGGTCACGGCCGCCACCCTCGCCACGGCCACCCTCGCGACCGCCGCGGAAGAACCCGCCGCCGCCACGACGGGCGCCCGCGCCGCCGCCCGCGCCACCACGACGACCGCGCGGCTGCACCTCGGGCTCCACCACGGGAACGCCGCTGGGCTCGCGGGCGCCGGTGATGCGGATCAGCTCGTCGTCGCCGGGGCGGACCTTGGTCGACTCCGGGCGGATGCCCGCGCGCGAGGTCAGGCCCTGGACGGCGCGCCGCTGGTCGTGCGTGACCAGCGTGACGACCGTGCCCGACTGCCCGGCGCGCGCCGTGCGACCGGCGCGGTGCAGGTAGTCCTTCGGGTCGGCGGGCGGGTCCACGTGCACGACCAGGCTGACGTCGTCCACGTGGATGCCGCGCGCGGCGACGTCCGTGGCGATCAGGACCGGGGTCGTGCCCTCGCGGAACTGGCCGAGCACGCGGGTGCGCGCGCTCTGCGCCTTGCCGCCGTGCAGGGCGCCGGCGTGCACGCCCATCGACCGCAGCTTCTTGGCCAGCCGGTCCACGTGGTGCTTGGTGCGCACGAACATGATCGTGCGGCCCTCGCGCGCGGCCACCTCGGTCACGACCGACTGCTTGTCCTCGGCGGACACGAACAGCAGGTGGTGCTCCATGGTGGTGACGCTGCCGGTGGGCGGCGCGACCGAGTGCACGACCGGGTCGTGCAGGTACTGGCGGACCAGCTTGTCCACGTCGCCGTCGAGCGTCGCGGAGAACAGCAGCCGCTGCCCGTTCTCGGGGGTCAGGTCCAGGATGGCCCGCACCTGCGGCATGAAGCCCATGTCGGCCATCTGGTCGGCCTCGTCCAGGGCGGTGAACATGACCTCGGACAGGTCCGCGGTGCCCTGGCGCACGTGGTCGGAGAGCCGACCGGGCGTGGCGATCAGCAGGTCGACGCCCCTGCGCAGCGCGTCGATCTGGCGCGGGAAGGACGTGCCGCCCACGACGGTGCGGCACCACAGGCCGAGGGCGCGGGCGAAGGGCGACAGCGCCTCCTCGACCTGCATGGCCAGCTCACGGGTGGGGACCAGCACCAGCGCGCGCGGCATGTGCGGCTTGGCGCGGCCACCGGCCAGCCTGGACAGCAGCGCCAGGCCGAACGCGAGGGTCTTGCCGGAGCCGGTCTGGCCCCGGCCGAGCAGGTCGCGACCCGCGAGCGAGTCGGGCAGGGTCGCGGCCTGGATGGGGAACGGCTCGGTGATCCCGGCCGTGGCGAGCGCGCGGACCAGCTCGTCGGCCAGGCCCAGCTCGCTGAACGAGGGCAGCGGGCCTTCGGGGAGGGTGCTCTCGACGTGGTCGGGAACGGTGGAAGCGAGGGGCGCGTCCACGTGCTGCGGACGGCGGTTGCCCTGGCCGGAGCGCTTGCGGGGCCTGCGAGAGGACTGCGGGCGCTCGGAACGGCTCTGGGACACGGGTGGCAAAACATACCTCCGGGACACGGCACGTCACGGGGATTGCTCTGCACTCGTGGGCAGGCGCGATCGCGCGGACGGGCCCGGCGCTTCGTAGCGCCGACGGTTGGGTGGAGCACCGGGTGGTCCTGAGTGGTGACCTCGGGGCGCTGGAATGTAGCGCCCTCGTGCGGTGCGTTGACCAGTCTAGCTGATCATCATCCATTGGGTCGCGGCCACTCGGACTAGTTTCGGGCGCGAGGCTCTGACCTGCGTGGACGTCGGGAAGGTTGTGGGGGCGGCCGGCTCGGCGGGCTGCGGGCGGACGTCGAGGGGTTCGGCGGTCTTCCACGCCACCTGAGGGGGCGCCCCGCGCGGCACCCGGACGTGGCCGGGTTCCACCTGACGGTGGCGCGATCGCTCGCGGGTGTGCGCGGGCGTCCGCTCTCCGGACGCGGAAACCGCTGGGGCGCAAGAGGATCCGGTTCCGGAGCGGCCTGTTGAGACGGGGGAGGGGCCCAGGTCGAACGGCCCGTGCGCCACCGGGACCCGAGGGTTCGTCACGGGGCGCGTTCGCGCGGCGGTCACGGACGGCAGCCGGTGTTCGCGGCGCCGCGAACGCGCGGTGACGCCCGGCGGACGCCGCCGTCGCGCACCGTTGCGGCGCGGGGTGGCGAGGCGGTCACCGAGCGGCGTCGATCGGGCGAAAGCATTGGTGACACAACGAAATCGCGATCCCACCGCACGTGTTCGCGGTGGGCGACCAGTGCTCTCACTGCACGTGCGCCGCGCGCTGCGTCCGCTGGGTGCCGCGTTCGCCGCGCGCCGCGTTCGCTGGGTGCCGCGTCCGTCGGGTGCCGCGCCCGCTGGGCGAGAGGACGCGCGCCCTCCCGCCCGGCGAGCGCCCGTCTCACCCCAGTCCGGCCTCCCGGAGGAGGTCGGCGGTCAGCTCGGCCGGGTCGGCCAGCTCGGCGGGCAGGCCGCGCGCGGTGAACCAGTCGGCCACCACCCGCACGTCGCGCGCCAGGAACTCGGCCCCGCGCGGGTTGGCGACCAGGTCGACCAGCTGCGGCAGGTCGATCACCACGAGCCGGTCGTCGTGCACCACCAGGTTGTACGGCGACAGGTCGCCGTGCGCGTACCCGGCGGCGGCCATCCCCGTCAGCGCCGACCCGAGCTGCCGCCACAGGTCCACCAGCGCGTCCGGCTCGGGCCTGGTCTGGGCGAGCCGGGGCGCGGCCTGGGCGCCGTCGCCGATGAACTCCATCAGCACCTCGGTGCCGTCGCGCTGCACCGGGTAGGGCACCGGCACGCCGCGCTGCCACAGCGCGCCGAGCGCCGCGAACTCGGCCACCGCCCACCGCTCGGCGATCAGGTTCCGCCCGAACGCGCTGCGCCGGGACATCGCGCGGGCCTCCCGGCTCCGCCGCTCCCGACGGCCCTCCAGGTAACCCGCGTCCCGGTGGAACAGCCGGTGGTCGTTGTCCCGGTACCGCTTCGCGGCCAGCAGGCAGGACCGCTCGGGCGTGGCGCGCTCCAGCAGCGAGACGTCCGCCTCCTTGCCGGACTTGATCAGCCCGAGCTCCCGGTCGACCGCCCCGAGGTCGGTGACCAGCCACGCCGGGTGCGGCGCGGGCCCCTGGTCGGCGCTGCCCCAGGTGGACCACCGGTCGCCGTCCTCGGGTCCGGTGAGCTGCCGCGACTCGCCGAGCCGCTTCTTGGCCTCCTGGGTGAGCCTGCCGCGCCGGACGTTCTCCTCGTCGTCCCGCACGACCCGGACCCGAGTCCTGACCTCGCGGGGGCCGTAGTCGTCCAGCTCGTAGTCGGACCAGCGGCCGTACGGGTCGGCGTCGCTGTCGTCGCCGTCACCCTCGTCGTGACCGTCGGCGTCGTAGCCGTCGGCATCGGCGTGACCTGCGTAGTCGTCGGCATCGGTGTCGGTGTCGTCGGTGTCGACATCATCGGTACCGCCGTAGCGGGTATCGGCACAGGCGGCGTCGTCGACCCGACCGCCGTGATTGAAGTTGATCTTGAGTTCGTGCAGTGCGTTCGTGGTGATCGCGTGCTCGCGCACAGCGGGGCTCCCAGCGGGAAGTGGGTGATCACCCCGACGCCGGGCCGCGCGACCGCGTCAGACCCTGTGGAGCGCCGGGGTGGGTGGACGGGCCGGTGCCGCGTCCAGGACAGGTGTCATGGCCATGTCGACACCTCCTCCCCGAATCCGCTCCGGGCTCTCCGGCCCGCGAGTCGCTGCGCTCACCCACCATGCCCCGCCCGCACCCGGCGGGGCAACCGCTTTTCCGACCGCCCCGACCTCAGCCCGCCCCGACCTCAGCCCGACCTCAGCCCGGCCTCCGACCGGCCCGATGCTCAGCCTGGCCCGACCTCGGCCCGGCCCGACCTCAGCCCGGCCTCCGACCGGCCTGATGCTCAGCCTGGCCCGACCTCAGCCCGCCCTCCGACCGGCCCGATGCTCAGCCCGCCCCTCCCCGTCCTGCCCCTCCCCGTCCCGCCACTCCCCGTCCCGCCACTCAGCGCGGCGGGCGCTGGGCGTAGGCGCGCAGCGCGTCCAGGTCGGGCACCAGCACGTCCCGGCGCAGGTGGCTCACCACGACCCCGGCCTTGCGCAGGTCGCTGAACGCCTTCTCCGCCGTGCGCGGCTTCATGCCCGCGATCGACGCCAGCTCCACCTTGGTCAGCGGGAACCCGAGCGTCCACCCGCCGGGCTCCTCGCGGCCGTGCGTGCGCACCAGCTCCGCGAGCACCTTCGCCAACCGCTCGTCGGCCGCCCGCGCGAGGAAGTCCCGCCTGCGCTCGATCGCCCACCGCAGCCGCTCGTTCACCATGCCGATCATCTCGACGAAGACCTCGTTGCGGCGGTGCAGGAAGCCCATCAGCTCGCTGCTGCTGATCATCCGCGCGGTCACCTCGCCGCACGTGATCACGCTCGCCGACCTCGGCTTGCGGTCCAGCGCCGCCATCTCGCCGACGAAGTCACCGGCCGCCTTGATCGCCAGCAGCGCGGTGTCGCCGGTCTCGTCCGTGGTCTGCACCTTCACCACGCCGTCGAGCAGCAGCAGCGCGTGCGTGTCGCGGGCGTCCTGCACGATCACGTCCCGGTTCGGCGCGTACCGCACCACCGTGCCCATCGCCAGCAGCTCGTCGCGCGCCTGGTCGCGCAGCCGCGACAGCAGGCTGTCGTGCGGCCACACCGGTTGCTCCGGCTGGGTCGTGCTCGGTGACCATGACATCAGCACCATCCACCCCTAATGCGTCGTATCCGCAACTCGCTGCAACCGTTGTCATCCCCCGGCGTGCAGGTCGTGCCGCACGGCCGGTTCGTTTCGCCGAAGCGCGGGATTCCACCCGAACGCGCGGTTTCTCAGGATCCGGCGTAGCGGCGCAGCGCCCGCAGGTCGGGCACCAGGACGTCGCGGCGCAGGTTGCTGACGACCACGCCCGCGTGCCGCAGGTCGCTGAACGCCTTCTCCGCCGTGCGCGGTTTCATGCCCGCGATCGAGGCCAGCTCGACCTTGGTGAGCGGGATGCCCAGCCGCCACGCGTCCTTGTCCTGCCTGCCGTAGGTCTGCACCAGCTCCACGAGCACCCGGGCCACCCGCACCGGCGCCGGGCAGGACAGGAAGTCGCGGCGGCGGTCGATCGACCAGCGCAACCGCTCGCCGACCACCAGCACCAGCTCCATCGCCACCTCGGGGCGGCGCAGCAGCAGCGCCTGGAAGTCGGCGCGGGTGATCGCGCGGGCCACGACGTCCCCGCACGTGCGCACCGTGGCCGACCGCGGCCTGCCGCTCAGCGCGGCCATCTCGCCGACGACGTCACCGGCGATCCGGATGTCCAGCAGCGCCCGCTCACCGTCCTCGTCCACGGCCTGCACCTTCACCATGCCGCTGAGCAGCAGCAGCACGTGCGTGTCGCGCGCGTCCTGGACGATCACCTCCTTGTCCGGCCCGTACGGCACCCGCGTCCCCAGCGCGAGCAGGTCGGCGCGCGCGGGTTCGCGCACCCTCCCCAGCAGACTCGTGCTCTGCCACACCGGATCAGCACCGGTCAACGCACACCCCCCGGATCGACTTCTCTCCCTGACGGATGTCGGCCCGGACACCCCCGCCGTTCCCAGAATCCGGGCATTCCACGTGAAGCGTGCAACTCCGTTCACCCGAGCGGCGGCGACCGAACGGGGCCGGTGCGCACCCTGCCCGCCGAACACCGCCGAACACCGCCGGAACCCACCGAACACCACGGGGAGCAGGCTGGACACCACCGGACGTGGGCTGGGGACCCCGGAATAGCGGTGGGGGAGGGGACGAGGGCGCGCTGAACGCCCGGCAAGAGTGCGGGGGTACCGGGCGGGAGAGCGCGGGGCGGGGAGGAGGCCGGTTGCCGGGCTCCGAGTTCCAGGCCCTCGAGTTCCGACCCCCCGAGCTCCGGGGTGCCTGAGTTCCGGGGTGCCGCGGTCAGGCCGCGGGCTTGTCCGCGGGGTTGCCGGTGATCACCAGGTCCAGGGTCTTCGCCCCGGTCTCCTCCAGCGTGAGTCCGGCGCTCGCCGCGACCTTCACCAGCCCGGCCACCGTCGACGGCTCGGTGCGCGAGCGGACCAGGGCGCGTGCCAGCAGGCCCTTGTGGGCCTTGTTGAAGTGGCTCACCGCCCTGCGCCGCCCCGAACCGTCGTCGCTGACCACCCGGACCACCACGGCGGCGGGGGCCTTCGCGAGGGACGCGTACGGGCCCGAGCGCAGGTCCACGACGAACTCGTCGGCCTCCGCCAGGACCGGGGTCAGCGCGGGGCGCCACAGCGCGCCGAGCGGGCCGGTCGCGGGCAGCGCGCTGCCGCCGGACAGGCGGTACGCCGGGATCGCGTCACCAGCCCCGACCAGGCCGAACAGCGCCGACACCACGCCGATCCTGGCGAACGCGCGGTCGCGCTCGGCCTTCGTCAGCGACGGGACGTCCAGCGCGTCGTAGAGCACGCCGGTGTACCGCCGCAGCGCGGGCGTCGTGGCCGACGCGCGCAACTCGGCGTTCCGCCCCACCTCCCCGGCCTGCCGCTCCGACAGGCCGAGGGCCGCCAGCGACGCGGGCACGTCGGCGGCCAGGTCGACCAGCGCGGTGACGAGCTTGTCGCGCACCGGGTTCAGCTCCCGGTGGGACAGCGCGTCCAGGTCGAGGGGAGCGCCGGACCCACCGGTCGCCTTGGTCTCGGACGGAGGCAGCAGCACGAGCACGACCGGCGAGCCTACCCACCGGAACCACCCGTCCCCGCCACTCCACGCAGTTACCCCGGACACCCCGGACACCCGTGCCGCCGGACACCCGTGCCGCCGGACACCCGTGCCGCCGGACACCCGTGCCGCCGGACACCCGTGCCGCCGGACACCCGTGCCGCCGGACACCCGTGCCGCCGGACACCCGTGCCGCCGGACACCCGTGCCGCCGGACACCCGTGCCGCCGGACACCCGTGCCGCCGGACACCCGTGCCGCCGGACACCCGTGCCGCCGGACACCCGTGCCGCCGGACACCCGTGCCGCCGGACACCCGCGCCGGGGCCACGCCACACCCCGGCCGGAGCCGACCGCGCCACCGGCCGGTCACCAAGCGCAGGCAAGCGCCGTCAACCGCCGCCGCGCGCCGTCGACCACCCCCTCACCTCACCCGCCCCCCTCACCCCGCCTTCGACACGCAGAACTGGTTCCCCGCCGGATCGGCCAGCACCACCCACTCCACCCCCGGCATCGACCGCTCCGCCACCAGCACCGCCCCCAACCCGGTCAACCGCTCGACCTCCGCCGCCAGGTCCGCCGCCCCGAAGTCCAGGTGCACCCGGTTCTTCCCCGGCGTCGGCTCCGCCACCCGCTGGAACCCCAACCGCACCCCGCCCTCCGCCGTCAGCATCACCAGGTCCCCGTCGTCCCCGTACTCCTGGACCGCGTCCGTCTCCAGCGCGCCCGCCCAGAACGCCGCCAACCCCCGAGGGTCCGCCGCGTCCACCGTCGTCATCCCGTAGCTCAGCCCCATGCCCGGCACGCTAACGACGACCCCCGACAATTCCCGGCCCCCGACCGGCCCCCGACCGCCGCCGCCCCCGAACACCACCCGTCCGGGTGGCAACCGCGAACCCCCGCCCACCCCGCGCCGGGGTAACCGGCTGGAACCCCCGTCACCCCGTTCACTAGGCTTTTCCGGACCACCAGCCCCACGAGGAGTCCCAACCGTGATCACGAGGATGTCGTCGCTGTTCCTGCGCACGCTGCGCGAGGACCCGGCCGACGCCGAAGTCCCGAGCCACAAGCTGCTGGTCCGCGCGGGCTACGTGCGGCGCGTCGCGCCGGGCGGCTACTCGTGGCTGCCGCTGGGCCTGAGGGTGCTGCGCAACATCGAGCGGGTCGTGCGCGAGGAGATGGACGCGATCGGCGCGCAGGAGATCCAGTTCCCCGCGCTGCTCCCCAAGGAGCCCTACGAGGCCACCAACCGGTGGACCGAGTACGGCCCCAACATCTTCCGCCTCAAGGACCGCAAGGGCGCCGACTACCTGCTCGGCCCCACCCACGAGGAGCTGTTCGCGCTCACCGTGAAGGGCGAGTACAGCTCGTACAAGGACTACCCGGTCGCGCTCTACCAGATCCAGACCAAGTACCGCGACGAGGCGCGCCCCCGCGCGGGCATCCTGCGCGGTCGCGAGTTCGTCATGAAGGACTCGTACTCCTTCGACCTCACCGACGAGGGCCTGGCCGAGGCGTACCAGCGCCACCGCGCCGCCTACATCAAGATCTTCGACCGGCTCGGCATGGACTACGTCATCGTGTCCGCGACCTCCGGCGCGATGGGCGGCTCGGCGTCCGAGGAGTTCCTGGCGGTCGCCCCGAACGGCGAGGACACCTTCGTCCGCAGCACCGAGTCCGACTACGCGGCCAACGTCGAGGCCGTCACCACCCCCGCGCCCCCCGCGCAGCCGGTCGAGGGCCGCCCCGAGGCGCAGGTGCACAGCACGCCCGCGACCCCGACCATCGACACCCTGGTCGAGTTCTTCAACAACGCGGGCCTCGGCCGCGAGTTCACCGCCGCCGACACCCTGAAGAACGTGCTGGTCAAGACCCGCGTCCCCGGTTCCGACTGGGAGCTGCTGGCGATCGGCCTCCCCGGCGACCGCGAGGTCGACCTCAAGCGCCTGGAGGCGGCCGTCGAGCCCGCCGAGGTCGCCATGCTGGACGAGGCCGACTTCAAGGCCCACCCCTTCCTGGTCAAGGGCTACATCGGTCCCGGCGCGCTGCTGGCGAACGAGGTCCGCTACCTGGTCGACCCGCGCGTCGTCGAGGGCACCGCCTGGGTGACCGGCGCCGACCAGCACGAGCACCACGTCGTGGACCTGCTCTGCGGTCGCGACTTCACCCCGGACGGCACGATCGACGTCGCCGAGGTCCGCGAGGGCGACCCGTCGCCCGACGGCAAGGGCGTCCTGGTGGCCGCGCGCGGCATCGAGATCGGCCACATCTTCCAGCTCGGCCGCAAGTACGCCGACGCGTTCTCGCTCGACGCCCTCGGCCCGGACGGCAAGCCCGTGCGCATCACCATGGGCTCCTACGGCATCGGCGTGTCCCGCCTGGTCGCCGCGATCGCCGAGCAGAGCCACGACGACCGCGGCCTGATCTGGCCGCGCAACGTCGCCCCCGCCGACGTGCACGTGGTCGTCGCGGGCAAGGACGCCACCCTCCTGGAGGGCGGCGAGAAGCTCGCGGGCGAGCTGTCCTCGGCGGGCCTGAGCGTGCTGCTGGACGACCGCAAGGCCAGCCCCGGCGTGAAGTTCGCCGACGCCGAGCTGGTGGGCGTGCCCACGATCCTCGTGGTCGGCCGCGGCCTGGCCAGCGGTCTGGTCGAGGTCAAGGACCGCCGCTCCGGCGAGCGCGTCGAGGTGCCGGTCGACGAGGCCGTGCAGCACGTGCTGGCCGTCGCGCGCGGCTGACCCCGCAGCGAGGACCGAGGGGGCCGGTGCTCACCCGAGCACCGGCCCCCTCGTCGTCCGGAAGAGCTCTCAGCGCCTGCCGAGCAGCACGTCCACCACGTCGGCGGTGTCCGACAGGTCCACCAGCACCGCGTGCGCCCCGGACGCCTCCAGCTCCGCGACGTCGCTGCGCCCGGTCGCCACCGCGACCGCCCGGTACCCGTGGTGCAGCGCCGCGTCCACGTCGTGCGGGGTGTCCCCGACGACCACGACCGACTCCGGGGCCACGCCGTGCTTGGCCGTCGCCAGCCGCACCGCCTCGCGCACCAGGTCGGGCCGGTCGTCGGACAGCTCGCCGAACCCGCCGATGGCGAAGTCCAGGTGCTTCTCCAGCTCGAACGCCGCCAGCTTGTACCGGGCGATCTCCACCAGGTTCCCGGTCACCAGCGACTGCACCACGCCCGGCTCGCCCGCCAGCGCCTCCAGCACCGCCGCCGCACCGGGCAGCGCGCGCCCGCGCTCGGCCAGCCGCCCGTGCTCCAGCCGCGCCACCGCGACCAGCTCGGCGTGCAGCCGGGAGATCAGCTCGTCGGTGGCCTCCAGGTCGTGCGAGAGCAGCAGCTGCCTGCTGATCGCCCGCTCGGTCCGCCCGGCGTACGAGGGCCGGTGCACCAGCTCCAGCCCGGACACCGTCCGCAGCGCGGTCCCGTACCAGGCGTGGCCGAGCCCCGAGGCGTCGATCAGGGTCAGGTCGATGTCCCACAGCACGAGGGTCTTCACGAGACGCGCACGCTCCCCACGATCCGGTCGGCCTCCTCGTCGCTCGGGCCCTGGGCCACGTGCGGCCCGCCCTGCGCGACGTTCAGCACCAGCACGCCGTACTCCTCGCCCGGCAGCTCCACGGCCACCAGGGTGATCTCGGCCTTCGGCGCGTAGCAGGCGCTCACGCCCTTCGGCTCGACCGCCAGCACGACCGTCGTCCGGCCGTCCGCCTCGGTCACCACCGGCTCGCTCACGCCGGGCGGGGTGCCGTCCACGGTGTACCCGTTGTTCGCCACGGCCTTGCCGATCTGGCTGAGCGTGGCCGTGGACGAGCTCGTGACCTGAGCGGACCCCACGATGGCCTGCACCATCTGCTTGCCCTGGCACTCGAACGGCCGGGACACCCACACGCCGGTCAGCCGGGTGCCGCCCGCGAAGCCGTCGCCGCTCTCCTCCCAGGAGGGCGGCACCTGGTAGGTCAGCCCCGAGCCGCGCGCGGTCGTCCACTCCGGCTGCGCCGAGGTGGCGGTCGTGGTCGGCCCGCCCGCCGAGGCGTCCGAGCCGGAGCCGATCAGCACGGCGGTCACCACGCCACCCGCCACGACCAGCACGCCGAGCACCGACAGGGCGATCCACAGCCCCGTGCGCTTCGGCTTCGGGGGCGGTTGCTGCTGGTAGTAGCCGAGGCCCGAGTAGCTCACCCGCCCACCGCCAGCGGGCGCACCGAGTCGATCATCGCCTGGAGGTCGCCCTCGGTGGGGGAGGCGGGGGCGGAGTCCGGGCCGCCCGCCAGGTCGCCGTTGGCCATGAACACGTGCGTGGCCCGCTCGCCCCTGGCCGCGAGCACGCGCACCATGCCCTTGGACGCGATGCAGGCGTTGCCGCCCGCGGTGATCGTCGCGTCGACCTGCACCGCCGGGATGGGCTGACCGCCGCCGACGTTCGGGACGGTCACCTCCTTCGGGTCGGTGAGCTTGACGTCGAGCTCCGGGGCGCTGCTGTAGAAGTACCTGGCGACCTTGTCGGCCACGTCCTTCGCGACGCCCGCCAGGTCGGTGTTGGAGATCAGCGTGCCGCCCGCGTTGCCCCGGTTGTAGGAGCGGCCCTCGCAGGTGTAGACGCCGAACATGGACAGCCCGGTCAGGCGCGCGTCCAGGTTCGTGACCGGCGAGCTGCCCTTCTGCGGGGCCCACGACTTCGGCACGTCGTAGCTGTAGGCCAGGTCGGTGACCGGCAGGCAGTTCCAGCCGGAGGTCACCGCCGCGCACGTGGCGGCCTGGGCGCTGGGCGAGGTCGGCGCGGGCGAGGACGCGGCGCTGCTGCTGGGAGCGGCCTGGCTGCTCGACGCGGCCACGGTCGTCTTGCCGTCCTCGGGGCGGGTCAGCACGTACGCCGTGGCGCCACCGCCCACGAGCAGGAGCGCCACCGCGCCCACGGCCAGCCAGACCTTGCCCTTGGTGCTTCTCCTCGGCGGCTCCTCGCCACCGGAGAACACGCCGAGCCCGCCGTACGAGCCGAAGCCCTGCTGGGGGAAGCCCTGCTGGTCGCCGTACGCGGGCTGCGGGTAGCCCTGCTGGTCGCCGTAACCCGGTTGGGGGTAGGGCTGCTGATCCCCATAACCCGGCTGGGGGGCGCCGAAGGAGTGATCCGGATAGTGCTGCTGGGGCTGTCCCGGCTGCGGGGTGGAGCCGCCGACGCCGTCCTGCCCCCACCCGCCCTGGTGGGGCTGACCTGCCTGGCCACCCCAGCCGGACTGCCCGTCACCTGGGTAAGTCACGGCTCGCACGGTACCGCCTCCACCAGTCGGAATCCGGACAGGTGATGGAAAAGCGATCGAGGTCGGCCGTGCCGCAGCTCACTCCTGCTCGCGACGGAGGGTGTTCGACCCATCGCCCGGTCGTGCCGGAAGTTCACCCGGCCAGGAAGCTGAACCGCACCTTGCGCACCGGGTTGTCCACGTTCGTGTCCACCAGGCACACCGACTGCCAGGTGCCCAGCGCCATCACCCCGCCGAGCACGGGGACCGTCGCGTGCGGCGGGACCAGCGCGGGCAGCACGTGGTCGCGGCCGTGCCCCGGCGTGCCGTGCCGGTGCCGCCAGCGGCCGTCGGCGGGCAGCAGGTCGCGCAGCGCCGCCAGCAGGTCGGTGTCGCTGCCCGCGCCCGTCTCCAGCACCGCGAGCCCGGCCGTCGCGTGCGGCACCCACACGTGCAGCAGCCCGTCCCCGGACGTCTTCGCCAGGAACCGCTCGCAGTGCGCGGTCAGGTCGAGGACGACCTCGTCGGAGCCCGTCCTGATCTCGATCTCCTCGCTGAGCACCGGGAGAGCCTACGCAAAAACCGGTCGACACCGCCGATCGGCGGTCGAATGATCGAGAACGTGCCGCACACCGCGATCGTCACCGGGGCCAACCAGGGCATCGGGGCCGCCATCGCCACCGCGCTCGCCGCGCGGGGCGTCCAGGTCCTCGCCGCCTACTTCAGGTTCACCCCGCTCCCCGACCCCAGCCTCCCCGACCGGTACGCCGCCGACCGGGGGTCCGACGCCACCGCGGTGGTCCGCGCGATCGAGGCGGCGGGCGGCCGGGTGCTCGCCGTCGAGGCCGACCTCGCCGACCCGCAGGCCCCCGCCCGCCTGTTCGACACCGCCGAGCGAGAGCTGGGCCCGGTCGACGTCCTGGTCAACAACGCCTCCGCCTGGGTGCAGGACACGTTCCTCGCCGCCGGGCTCGACCAGTTCGGCCGCACGACGGCCCCCGTCTCCGCCGAGACCTTCGACGCCCAGTTCGCCGTGGACGCCCGCGCCGGCGCGCTGCTGATCGCCGAGTTCGCCCGCAGGCACCTGGCGCGCGGCGCCGACTGGGGCCGGATCGTCGGCCTGACCTCCGGCGGACCCGGCGGGTTCCCCAGCGAGGTCACCTACGGCGCGGCCAAGGCGGCGCTGGACAACTACACGATGGCCGCCGCCGTCGAGCTCGCCCCGCACGGCGTCACCGCCAACTGCGTCAAGCCGCCCGCCACCGACACCGGCTGGGTCAACGACGCCGTCCGCGCCTCCACCCGGATCGCCGAGCCCCACGAGGTCGCCGACGTCGTGGCGTTCCTGTGCTCCGAGGAGGCCAAGCTCGTGACCGGGAACGTGGTCACCCTGCGCTGAGGCCGGGGGAGGGGCGGCGCGGACGGCGGACGGGCGGCGCGGCGGGTGAACCGGCCGCGCAGGAGGTGGACGACCGGCGGGACGTCCGGTCTGATGACCCCATGCGGACCGCGTTCGGCGAGACCTTCGACGTCCCACCCGGCTACCTCAACACCGCCAGCGTCGGCGTCCCGTCGACCAGCACCGCCCGCGCGGTCTCCGAAGCCGTCGCCCGCTGGGCGCGCGGCGCCGACGCCCCTCCGGTGTTCGACGAGCCCGTCGCCGTCGCGCGCGCCGCGTTCGGCCGGATCGTCGGCGCGCCCGCCGAGCGCGTCGCCATCGGCGCCACCGTCTCCCAGCTCGTCGCCCTGGTCGCCGCGAGCCTGCCCGAGGGCGCCCGCGTCCTGGTCGCGAAGGGCGACTTCACCAGCCTCACCTTCCCGTTCGCCGCGCGCGGCCACACCGTCACCGAGGTCCCGCTGGACGACCTCCCCGCCCGCGCCGCCGACCACGACCTGGTTGCCGTCAGCGTCGTCCAGTCCGCCGACGGCCGCCTCGCCGACCTCGCCGCGCTGCGCGCCGCCGGCGTCCCGGTCCTGCTCGACGCCACCCAGGCCGCGGGCTGGCTGCCGCTGGAGCTGGACTGGGCCGACTGGGTGGTCGGCACCGGCTACAAGTGGCTGCTCAGCCCGCGCGGCACCGCCTGGCTGGCCTGCTCCGAGGCCGCGCTGGCCAGGACCGCGCCGCTGGTCGCCAACTGGTACGCGGGCGACGACCCGTGGACCACCGTCTACGACCTGCCGCTGCGCCTGGCCGCCGACGCCCGCCGCCTCGACCTGTCCCCGGTCTGGCACGCCCACGTCGGCGCCGCGGTCGCGCTGCCCTGGTTCGCCTCGCTCGACCGCGCCGCCGTGCACGCCCACACCACCGGGCTCGCCGACGGGCTGCGCGCCGGGCTCGGCCTGCCACCCGCGGGGTCCGCCATCGTCTCCCTGGACGTGCCCCCGGAACCGCTGCTCGCGGCCGGGGTCGCCGCCAGCACGCGCGCCGGCCGGGTCCGGCTCGCCTTCCACCTCTACAGCACCCGCGACGACGTCGACCGCGTGCTCAGAGCGCTCGCCTGAACCGCGTCCGTTACCGTGGTCGGCTGTGTCGGTTCCCCCCGAATCACCTGGAGAGGTGACCCAGCGGATTCCCCGAGTCCCGGCTGGGCCGCCGATGGGGCCGCCCCCGCCGCAGGACCAGGGGCAGCCCCAGCCCGTCCCGCCCACCCCCCAGCAGACGCCGTCGGGCACCCTCACGTTCGAGCCGGTGCCCGGTCACCAGGGCCCGCCGCACCCCGGCGGCCCGCCCCCGTACGGCGGCTACGACCAGGGCTTCCGCCCGCCGCCCCCACCGCCGCGCGGCGCGCCGGGAGGGCAGGCCCGCAGCCACCCGGCCACCGCGCCCGGCCTGTCGGCGGTGCCGTTCCAGCGGCGCACGGCGGTCGTCCGGATCATCGGCCTGGTCGGCATCGCGGTCGTCTCCGGACTCGTCTGGATGATGTTCCAGTCCGGTGAGGGGCCGAAGTCCTCCAGCGGCTCGCCGACCCCGTCCAGCGCCTCCCAGGTGCCCGCGGGCGAGTTCGAGTTCACCCCGTCCACCCAGGCCCCGGCCCCGCGCCGGGACGCCGAGTGCGCCTCGCACGCCTACGGCCAGGCCAAGGACTTCTTCACGAAGACCCCGTGCGAGGAGCTGATCAGGGCGCTCTACACCACGACCGCCGCCGCGGGCGGGGCGAAGGTCCACACCTCGGTGGCCGTGGTCCGGATGAAGAGCGCCGCGGACGCCACCGCCCTGATGGAGCTGACCAACCGGGACGGCACCGGCAACGTCAACGACCTGGTCAAGGACGGCGCGGTCAAGGTCGACGGCATCACCACGCTCGGTGGCGGCGGCTACGCCTCCACGCTGAGCGACCGGGACGTGGTCATCGTCGAGTCGGACACCGCGAAGGCCGACAACACCGGGGCCGGGCACACCGACCTGATGCGCCGGATCTCTGCGGACGCCCTCCGGCTGGCCGCGGGCCTGGGCTGACCGACCGCGCCGGGCCTCGCCCGAGGCCCGGCGTCCCACTCGTCGGGAGCCGGTCCCACGGACCGGGGTGGTCTCCGCCACGCGCCGGGCCCGCGCGAACGACCTCCCGCGAGTCCCCGGAGCGCGAGAAAAAGGGGGGCGGACCGGCTCCGCGCCGACCCGCCCCCTCCCGCCTCGCCCGCTCCGGCCTCGCCCTACTCGGGGACGCCCGGCAGCGCGATCGACACCGGCGTCAACCCGGCCGCCCGCCGCCAGCGCGTGCCCCGCACCGCCGACTCGGTCAGCGCCGTCAGCGCCGTCGTCCGCAGCGCGTTGTCGTCGGTGCGCTCCAGCACCCCGCGCCACGCCGCGCAGCAGTCCGCCTCCACCGCCACCAGAGCCGCGATCGACGACGCCGCGTCCTGCACGCCCTCCGGCGGCAGGTACGCCGCCGCGGCGGGCTTCGGCTGCTGCCCCGCGTCCCGCAACCACCGCTCGGTGGTGTCCCGGCGCGCCCGGTGCGCGTTCGCGCCCTCGGCCACCACCGCCTCCTGCGCCTTCGGCAGGAACGCGCTCACCAGCCCGTACGTCCACACCGCCGCGTGCTCCGCACCCAGCCCCACCTGCACCGCGTCCGCGCTCGCCTGGTCGCTCACCCCAACGCCTCCACCAAGCTCGCGCACCCCGCGGCGACCGCGCCGACCAGCCCGGCGCGGTGCGCGGGCAGCGACGGCAGCAGGTCCGCGGCCTGCTTCTGGGCCGCCTGCAGCGCGGCGGCCAACTGCTCCCTGGTCGCGCCGGCAGGGGCCTGCGGCGCGGACGAGGTGGTCGACGGCGCAGCCGACGACGAGGGCGTGCTCGGTGTCGCCCGCTCCACCTCGGCGCGCAACCGGGCGGCGTGCTCGGTCCGCGCGGCGGCGGTCTCCTGCGCGTCCACGGCGGTGGCGAGCGCGGCGTCCTCGAGGGCCGCGTCGGCCAGCGCGGCCAGCGGGTCGGGGGGCGGCGGGGCGGGCGGGGTCGAGGTGCACGCCACCACCAGCGGCGCCGAGGCCGCGGCGAGCAGCACGGCGCGCCTGCTGAGTCCGATCACGTCCGCCGATCCTGCCAGACCACCGCTCACCGCCGGTGGGGCGTGCGGACGGCCCAGGACAGGCTAGTCTGGGCGACCACGGCCGGCGAGTGCAGCGTCGACCGGGGTTGTCGTGCTCACAGCTCACCTGCACCCGGAAGACTGGGAGTCACCACGTGTCCAGCCCGCCGCGCGGAGAACTCGCCGCGCAGCTCACCCCCGTCGTGCGGGAGGCGGTCGAGGCCATCGGCTACGACCTGGAACTGCTCGACGTGAACCAGGCTGGGCGTCGCAGGCTCGTGAAGGTCGTCGTCGACGGCGACGAGGGCATCGGGCTCGACGAGGTGGCCCAGGCCAGCCGCGCCGTGTCCGCCGCGCTCGACGCCAACGAGCACCTCATCGCGGGTCCTTACACGCTTGAGGTCACCTCCCCCGGCGCCGACCGCCCCCTCACCCGGCCCCGCCACTGGCTGCGCGCCAGGCTGCGGCTGGTCAAGGTCAAGCAGCCCGAGCAGGTCGAGTGGTTCGGCCGCGTCGGCGACTGCGACGACACCGGTGTCGTGCTCCTGGTGAAGGGCGAGCTGCGCCGCGTCGAGTACAGCGCGATCGAGCGAGCCGTCGTAGAGGTCGAGTTCAAGCAACCCCCGGTCGAGGAGCTCGCGCTCCTGGGCGACCGGGGTTCGAAGGAGGAGTCGGAGTGAACGTCGACATCGCCGCTCTCAGGGCGATCGAGCGGGACAAGGACATCCCCTTCGACACCGTTCTGGAAGCCATCGAGACCGCGCTTCTGACCGCGTACAAGCACACCGACGGGCACCACCCGCACTCGCGCGTGGAGATCGACCGCAAGTCCGGGGCCGTGCGCGTGCTCGCGCAGGACCTGGGCCCGGACGGCGTGGTCACCGAGGAGTGGGACGACACGCCCGAGGGGTTCGGCCGGATCGCCGCGACCACGGCGCGCCAGGTCATCCTGCAGCGCCTGCGCGACGCCGAGCACGAGCGCACCTTCGGCGAGTTCTCCGCCAAGGAGGGCGAGATCATCGGCGGCGTCGTCCAGCGCGACGCCCGCGCCAACGCGCGCGGCATGGTCGTCGTGCAGGTCGGCGACACCGAGGGCGTGCTGCCGCCCGCCGAGCAGGTGCCCGGCGAGGAGTACAAGCACGGCGCCCGCATCAAGTGCTACGTCGTCGGCGTGTCGCGCAGCGCGCGCGGCCCGCAGATCACCCTGTCCCGCACCCACCCGAACCTCGTGCGCAGGCTCTTCGCGCTGGAGGTCCCGGAGATCGCGGACGGCACCGTGGAGATCCCCGCGGTGGCGCGTGAGGCAGGTCACCGCTCGAAGATCGCGGTGCGCACGTCGGTCCCCGGCGTGAACGCCAAGGGCGCCTGCATCGGCCCGATGGGCGCCCGCGTGCGCAACGTCATGAGCGAGCTCGCGGGCGAGAAGATCGATATCATCGACCACTCGGACGACCCGGCGACCTTCGTCGGAAACGCGCTCTCACCTGCGAAGGTCGTCTCGGTGCGGGTGCTCGACGAGCGGGCCAAGACGGCCCGCGTCGTGGTGCCCGACTTCCAGCTCTCCCTCGCCATCGGCAAGGAGGGGCAGAACGCCCGGCTGGCCGCCCGGTTGACCGGGTGGCGGATCGACATCCGGAGCGACGCGGAGGCCGTCCAGAAGGACTCCGCGGCATCCGGTTCGGCTGAATGACAATCAGGGGATAGACTAGCCAGTGGTTCGACGTCAGGGACCGGTGAACGAGCACGACGGCCCAGTCCGCACATGTGTAGGATGCCGTGCTCGGACGTCGTATTCCGAGCTGCTGCGCGTGGTCGCCGTGGCCGGGGCTCTCGCCCCGGACCCACGTCGGAGACTGCCGGGGCGGGGGGCGTGGTTGCACCCCGATCCCAGCTGCCTCCGCACCGCCGAGAAGCGCCGAGCGTTCCCCAGGGCCTTGAAGGTCACGGGGGAGCTCGACGCCGAGGGCGTTCGCGCACACCTGGAGCAGTTCGGCAGTACGGCCGCGGGATCGCCTCGCGGCCGGCAGCAAGTCAAGGAAGCAGGTCGACCCGTCATGAGTCAGCCGTGAAGCTGAAGACATGAACGCGCGACGTTGAGACGAGGTCGACGGGCTGCCGCCGGCCTCATCAGCAGAGGAGTGCAGTGGCAGGCAAGGCCCGCGTGCACGAGCTCGCCAAAGAGCTCGGTGTCACGAGCAAGGAACTGATGACCACGCTCGCCAGTCAGGGCGAGTACGTGAAGTCCGCGTCCAGCACCGTCGAGGCGCCGGTGGCGCGACGACTGCGCGACGCGCACGCCAAGGGCGAGGGCAAGAAGCCGTCTTCCGGCGCCCGCCCCTCGGCCCCCAAGCCGCAGGCCCCGTCCGCCCCCCAGGGCGGCTCCGAGGCCCCGCGTCCCTCCATGCCCATGGGCAAGCCCGGTCCGCGCCCCGTGCCCGGCCCGCGCCCCCAGGCGCCCAAGCCGCAGACCCCGGCGAAGCCGGCTGCGGCCGAGCAGGCCCCCCAGGCCCCGGCGGCGACCCCGGTCGCCCCGGCTCCGGCCGCGCAGGCCGCTCCGGCTCCGGCCGCGCAGGCCCCCAAGGCCCCGGCGGCTCCGGCCGCCGAGCGCCAGCAGGGTCCGCGCCCGGCGTCCGGCCCGCGTCCCGGCCCCAGGCCCGGCCCGCGCCAGCAGCCCCAGCAGCAGCAGCCCGCGGCTGCCGCCGAGAACCCCTCGGTGGTGCCGCCCAGGCCGCAGTCCCCGAAGCCGCAGGGCCCGCGCGGCCCCCGTCCGGGCAACAACCCGTTCGGTGTCGGCGGCGGCGCCCCCGCCCCCCGTCCGCAGGCCCCGCGCCCGCAGGGCGGTCCCGGTGGCGGCGAGCGCGGCGACCGCGGCTCCAAGCCCGGTGACCCGCGTCCCGGCGGCCCGCGTCCGGCCGGTCCCCGTCCCGGCGGTTCCGCCGGTTCCGGCGGCCCGCGCCCGAACCCCGGCAACATGCCTCCCCGCCCGAACCCCGGCATGATGCCGGGCCGGTCGGCCGCGCCCCGCCCCGGTGGCGGCGGCGGTGGTCGTCCCGGCGGCGGTCCCGGTGGCGGCGGTCGCGGCCCCGGTGGCGGCGGCGGTGGCGGTGGCTTCCGCGGCGGTGGCGGCGGTGGCGGTGGCGGCGGCTTCCGCGGCGGCGGTGGCGGCGGCGGCGGTGGCGGCTTCCGCCCCGGCGGCGGCGGCCCCGGTGGCGGTGGCGGCGGTGGCGGCTTCCGCCCCGGCGGCGGCGGTGGCGCCCCGGCCGGTGGTGGCGGCGGTGGCTTCCGCGGTCGTCCCGGTGGCGGTGGCCCCGGTGGCCGTGGCGGCACGGCAGGCGCGTTCGGCCGTCCCGGCGGTCCTGCGCGTCGTGGACGCAAGTCCAAGCGCCAGAAGCGCCAGGAGTACATGGACAACATGCAGGCGCCTTCGGTTGGTGGCGTCCGTCTGCCCAAGGGCAGCGGCGAGACCATCCGGCTGCCTCGTGGCGCCTCGCTGACCGACTTCGCCGACAAGATCAACGCCAACCCGGCCTCGCTGGTGCAGGTGCTGTTCCACCTCGGCGAGATGGTCACCGCGACGCAGTCCGTCTCCGACGAGATCCTGGAGCTGCTCGGCTCCGAGATGAACTACGTCGTGCAGGTCGTGTCCCCCGAGGAGGAGGACCGCGAGCTGCTCGAGACGTTCGACATCACCTACGGCGAGGACGCGGGCGGCGAGGACGACCTGGCCATCAGGCCCCCGGTCGTCACCGTCATGGGTCACGTCGACCACGGCAAGACCCGCCTCCTCGACACCATCCGCAAGACGAAGGTGGCCGAGGGCGAGGCCGGCGGCATCACGCAGCACATCGGCGCGTACCAGGTGCAGACCGAGCTGGAGGGCAACCCCCGGCTCATCACCTTCATCGACACGCCGGGTCACGAGGCGTTCACCGCCATGCGTGCCCGTGGCGCGAACTCCACCGACATCGCGGTCATCGTGGTGGCGGCGGACGACGGCGTCATGCCGCAGACGGTCGAGGCGATCAACCACGCCCAGGCGGCGAACGCCCCGATCGTGGTCGCGGTCAACAAGATCGACAAGGAGGGGGCCAACCCCGCCAAGATCCGCCAGCAGCTCACCGAGTACGGGCTGGTCGCCGAGGAGTACGGCGGCGACACCATGTTCGTCGACATCTCGGCGAAGCAGGGCGTCAACATCGACGGCCTGCTGGAGGCGATCCTGCTGACCGCGGACGCCTCGCTGGACCTGCGTGCCAACCCCGGCATGGAGGCCCAGGGCGTCGCGATCGAGGCGCACCTGGACCGCGGTCGCGGCCCGGTCGCCACGGTGCTGGTGCAGCGCGGCACGCTGCGGGTCGGCGACTCGATCGTCGCCGGCGACGCGTACGGCCGCGTCCGCCGCATGGTGGACGAGCACGGCGACGACGTCACCGAGGCGTACCCGTCGCGGCCGGTGCTGGTCATCGGTCTGACCTCGGTCCCGAGGGCGGGCGACACCTTCCTCGTGGTCGAGGAGGACCGGGTCGCCCGGCAGATCGCCGAGCGCCGCCAGGCCCGCACGCGGAACGCGCTCAACGCGGCCCGCCGCAAGCGCGTCAGCCTGGAGGACCTGGACGCCGCGCTGAAGGAGACCAGCCAGCTCACGCTGATCATCAAGGGCGACAACTCCGGTACCGTCGAGGCGCTGGAAGACGCTCTGATGAAGATCGAGGTCGGCGACGACGTCGAGCTGCGGGTCATCCACCGGGGCGTCGGTGGCATCACCGAGGGCGACATCAACCTCGCCGTCGCCGGTTCCGCCATCGTCCTGGGCTTCAACGTCCGGGCCGAGGGCAAGGCCACCGAGCTGGCCAACCGCGAGGGCGTCGACGTCCGCTACTACACGGTGATCTACCAGGCGATCGACGAGATCGAGCAGGCCCTCAAGGGCATGCTCAAGCCGGAGTACGAAGAGGTCCAGCTGGGCCGCGCCGAGGTCCGCGAGGTCTTCAAGTCCTCCAAGGTCGGCACGATCGCCGGTTGCCTCGTCCTCTCGGGCGAGATCCGCCGCAACGCCCGTGCCCGCCTGCTGCGCGACAACAACGTCATCCAGGAGAGCCTGCCGATCAGCTCGCTGCGGCGGTTCAAGGACGACGCGACCGAGGTCCGCGAGGGCTACGAGTGCGGTCTGACGCTCGGCAACTACGGCGATCTCAAGATCGGCGACGTGATCGAGACGTTCGAGATGCGCGAGAAGCCGCGCGCCTGATCGATCCGGGACACGGGGCCGCCCTGGTGGCGGCCCCGTGTCCCGTTCCGCCAGTCCCATAGCGCACCCGCCGCGGTGGATAAACAGCGGTCTGACACTTGTACGTAGGAGCACTGGAGCTCGACCTGCTGCTGGGCGACGTTCACTCGCTCAAGCAGAAGCGATCGGTGGTTCGGCCCGTCGTGGCCGAACTGAAGCGCAAGTTCGAGGTGTCCGCCTCCGAGGCGGGCCACCTCGACCTGCACCGGCGCGCTCTGATCGGAGTGGCGGTCGTCGCCGCCGACGCGGAGCATGTCAGGGATGTCCTCGCCGCCTGCGAGCGGCTCGTCGCGGGACGCCCCGAACTGGAACTGCTCTCCGCCCGCCACAGGCTGGTCGGGCCGGAGGACGTGTAGCGGAAGAGGAGGGAGCGCCGTGGCCGACCAGGCACGGGCTCGCAAGCTGGCCAAGCGGATCTCGCAGATCGTCGCGTCCGCGCTGGAGCACCAGGTCAAGGACCCCAGGCTGGCCAGGGTCACGATCACCGACACGAAGGTGACCGGCGACCTGCACGACGCGACGGTGTACTACACGGTGCTGGGCGAGAAGCTCGACTCCGAGCCCGACCTCGCGGGCGCCGCGGCTGCCCTGGAGAAGGCCAAGGGCGTGCTGCGCAGCATGGTCGGCCAGCAGACCGGGGTGCGGTTCACGCCGACCCTGACCTTCGTCACCGACACCGTGCCCGACGAGGCCCGGAAGATGGACGAACTGCTGGCCAAGGCCCGCGAGCTGGACGCCGAGGTGGCGCGCATCGCCTCCGACGCGAAGCCCGCGGGCGAAGCGGATCCGTACAAGGCCGCGCGTGAGGTGGAGGAGTCCGACTAGCGTTCGGGTCGTGGATGACCTGAACGCGGCCGTCGCCGCAGCCGCACGCGTGCTGGAGCGGGCCCGAGACGTCACGCTGCTCGGGCACGTGAACCCGGACGCCGACGCGCTGGGCAGCGCCCTGGCCCTCGGCCTGGCGCTGCACCGGCGTGGCGCGACCGTTCGGGTGTCCTTCTCCGAACCCGCCGAGGTGCCCCGCTCGCTGGCCGGGCTGGACGTGGCCGGTCTGCTGGTGCCGCCGTCGCAGGTGCCCGAGCGCCCCGAGGTGCTCGTGGCCCTGGACAGCGGCAGCGTCGGCAGGCTCGGCCACCTCGGCGGCCGGATCGCCACCGCCGAGCACGTCGTGGTCATCGACCACCACGTGTCCAACCCCGGCTACGGCACGATCAACATCGTCGACGACCGCGCCGAGGCCACCGCCGTCGTGGTCCTGCGCGTGCTCGACGAGCTGGGCGTGGAGCTGGACGAGCCGGTGGCCCGCTGCGTCTACGCGGGCCTGGTCACCGACACCCGCTCGTTCCGGCACGCCACCGAGTCCACCCACCTGGTGGCCGCGCGCCTGATCGCGGCCGGTGTGGACGGCGAGGCGCTCGCCCGCTCCCTGATGGACTCGCACCCCTTCGGCTACCTGGCGATGCTCGCCGGGGTCCTCGGGCGCGCCCGGCTGGAGCCGTCGGCCGCCGGTGGGCTGGGCCTGGTGCACGCCGTGGTGACCCTGGAGGACGCGGCCGGGCTGCGCTCCGAGGAGGTCGAGAGCGTCGTGGACCTGGTGCGCACCACCACCGAGGCCGAGGTCGCCGCCGTGCTCAAGGAGCTGCGGCCGGACCGCTGGTCGGGGTCGCTGCGCGCGGTGAGCCGGGTGGACGTGCGCGAGGTCGCGCAGCTGCTCGGCGGGGGCGGGCACCGGCTGGCCGCCGGGTTCACCGCCGCCGGGACCGCCGAGGAGGTCCTGGAGCGCCTCCGGCAGGCGCTGGGGACCGTCGTGGCCGCGGCGGGCGAACCGCGCGACCTGCGCCGGTGAGGCCCTGCGCCGGGCGCAGGTAAGGACCGTCCGGAATCCGCTCACCCCTGTGCTTGGCTGATCCCGGTCGAGCATGGGGGTGCAGTGGTGGTCGAACGGGTTCCAGCGCGCAGGGTCGTCGGGCTCGCCGCGCCCGCGCTGGTGGTGCTGGCGGCCGAGCCGCTCTACGTGCTGGTGGACACGGCCGTCGTCGGCCACCTCGGCGCGCTGCCCCTGGCGGGCCTGGCGCTGGGCGGCGTGCTGTTCACCCAGGTCGCCACGCAGCTGACGTTCCTGTCCTACGGCACCACCGCGCGCACCGCCCGGCTGTTCGGCGCCGGTCGCCGCGCGGAGGCGGTGGCCGAGGGCGTGCAGGCGACCTGGCTGGCGCTGGCCGTGGGCGCGCTGGTGATCGTGCTGGGGCAGCTGCTCGCCGGGCCCGCCACGCGCCTGCTGGTCGGCGACGAGGTCGTCGCGGCCGAGGCGGTGTCGTGGCTGCGGATCGCCCTGTTCGGCGCGCCGATGGTGCTCGTGACGATGGCGGGCAACGGCTGGATGCGCGGGGTCCAGGACACCCGCCGCCCGCTGCGGTACGTGCTGTTCGGCAACGCGGTGTCGGCGGTGCTGTGCCCGCTGCTGGTGCACACCGCCGGGTGGGGACTTGAGGGCTCGGCGGTGGCGAACGTGGTCGCCCAGCTGCTGTCCGCCGGGCTGTTCCTGCGCGCGCTGGTGGTGGAGCGGGTGCCGCTGCGGCCTGTGCCCGCGCTGATGCGCGCCCAGCTCGGCATGGGCCGCGACCTGGTGCTGCGCAGCCTGGCGTTCCAGGCGTGCTTCCTGTCCGCGGCGTCGGTGGCCGCCCGCACCTCGGTCGCCGCCGTCGGCGCGCACCAGGTGGTGCTCCAGCTGTGGACGTTCCTGGCGCTCGTGCTGGACTCGCTGGCCATCGCCGCCCAGTCGATCGTGGGCGCGTTCCTCGGCGCGGACCGGCGCGAGGACGCGAAGGGCTTCGCGCGGCAGGTCACCGGGTACGGGCTGGTGTTCGGCTCGTGCCTCGGGGTGCTGTTCGCCGCGCTCTCCGGGGTGATCCCCGGCCTGTTCACCGGGGACGCGGGCGTGCTGGGGGAGATCCCGAACGCCTGGTGGTTCTTCGTGGCGCTCCAGCCGATCGCCGGGGTGGTGTTCGCGCTCGACGGGGTGCTGCTGGGCGCGGGCGACGCGGCGTTCCTGCGCACCGCGACGCTGCTGTCGGCCGCCGCCGGGTTCCTGCCGCTGATCTGGCTGAGCCTGGCGTTCGGGTGGGGCCTCTCGGGGATCTGGACGGGGCTGTCCGCGTTCATGGCGCTGCGCCTGGTGGCGGTGGTGCTGCGGACCCGCTCCGGCAGGTGGGCGGTTCCCGGCGCGGCCGTGTGACGAGCGTTGCCCGCCGGAATTGTTAACGGTAAACAATGGTTGTCGATGGAAGGAGTGTCGACACCCGCACCGCCCGAGGAGTTGTGAGGTCTTGCCGGTCGATCGCGCCACGCGCCGAGCGTGGCTGATCTGGTCCACCGCCGTCATCGTCTACGTCGCGGCCCTGTTCCACCGCACCTCGCTGGGGGTCGCCAGCCTGGAGGCGGGGGAGCGGTTCGCCGTCGGGTCCGCCGCGCTCGGCGCGTTCACCGTGCTGCAGATCGGCCTGTACGCGGCCATGCAGATCCCCACCGGCCTGCTGGTCGACCGGTTCGGGGCCCGCCGCGTGCTGGTCGCCGCCGCCCTCGTCATGGGCCTGGGGCAGACCCTGTTCGCCCTCGCGCACTCGTACCCGCTCGGCCTCGCCGCGCGCGCGGTGCTCGGCGTCGGCGACGCCTTGACCTGGGTGAGCGTGCTGCGGCTGGCCGCCGCGCACTTCCCGCCGCGCCGGTTCACCGTGGTGATGTCGCTGTCCTCCGCGCTCGGCGCGATCGGCAACCTGGCGGCCACCGTGCCGCTGACCCTCATGCTCGACGGCATCGGCTGGACCACCACGTTCCTGGTCGCGGGCGTGGCCACCGCCGCCTACGCGGCCGTGGTGGCGCTGAAGGTGCGGGAGACCCCCGACGGCGTCGTGCAGCCGGAGCCCGAGCGGGTGCGGCTGAGCGTGGTGGGCCGCAAGGTCGCCGAGGCCTGGCACGTGCCCGGCACCAGGCTCGGCTTCTGGGTCCACTTCACCACCATGTCCACCCCCATGCTGCTCAGCCTGCTGTGGGGCTACCCGTACCTGGTCGAGGCGCAGGGGATGCCCGCGGCGAGCGCGTCGGCGGTGCTGAGCGTGATGGTCGTGGTCGGCCTGGTCTCCGGACCGGTGCTCGGCGGGGTCATCGCCCGCAGCCCGGAGTGGCGGATGCCGCTCGTCGGCGGGTACCTGGCCGTCGCGGTGGGCGTCTGGGCGGTGCTGCTCGGCTGGCCGGGAGGGGTGCTGCCGCAGCCGCTGCTCCCGGTCGCGTTCGGCCTGCTCGCCCTCGGCGGTCCCGCGTCGAGCGTGGCGTTCGCGCTGGTCAGGGACTACAACCCGCTGCACCGGGTGAGCACCGCGACCGGCGTCGCGAACGTCGGCGGGTTCGCCGCGATCACCGTCATGGCGCTGGTCATCGGCGTGCTGCTGGACGTGGTGTCGTTCCTGCCGCCCGCCCAGGCGTACCGGGTGGCGCTGCTGTCCGTGGCGGCCGTGCTGGTGCTCGGCACCTGGCGCACGGTCGTGTGGTGGCGCCGGGCCCGCGCCGCCGTGTTCGCCGCCGAGGACCGGGGCGAGGAGGTGCCCGTGCAGATCCGCCGGGGCCGCTTCGACATGCGCCTCGCGGCCTGATCGCGCCCGTCCGGGCGACCGTCCCCCACTCCGGAGGGGCGGGCGCGCGGGCGGCAAATAGGATGTCCCGCCGTGCCCGCATCTCCCCGCCCCGCTGTTCCGCCCGGTCTCGTCGTCGTGGACAAGCCCGACGGCATGACCTCCCACGACGTGGTCGCCAAGGTGCGCCGCATCCTCGGCACCCGCAAGGTCGGCCACGCGGGCACGCTCGACCCGATGGCCACCGGCGTGCTCGTCCTCGGCGTCGAGCGCGCCACCAAGCTGCTCGGCCACCTCGCGCTCGACAGCAAGGCCTACCTGTCCACGATCCGCCTCGGCGCCTCCACCACCACCGACGACGCCGAGGGCGAGGTGCTGTCCTCGGCGGACTCCACCGCCGTGCCCGAGGACGCGATCCGCGCGGGCGTCGCCAAGCTCACCGGCGCCATCCAGCAGGTGCCGAGCGCGGTCAGCGCCGTGAAGGTCGACGGCAAGCGCGCCTACGCCCGCGTCCGCGCGGGCGAGGAGGTCGAGCTGCCGCCGCGACCGGTCACCGTGCACCGGTTCGACGTGCTGTCGATCCGCCGCGAGGCCGACGCGACCGAGCTGGACGTGATGGTCGAGTGCTCCTCCGGCACGTACGTGCGCGCGCTGGCCCGCGACCTCGGCGTCGACCTGGGCGTCGGCGGCCACCTGGCGGCGCTGCGCCGCACCAGGGTCGGCCCGTTCGACCTGCGGGTGGCCAAGACCCTGGAGCAGCTCGCCGACGAGCCCGGCCTCTCCCTGGACCTGGACGCCGCGGTGTCGGCGGCGTTCCCGCGCCGCGAGATCACGCCCAGCGAGGTCGTCGCCCTGTCCCACGGCCAGCGCCTGCGCGCGGGCGGGGTGGAGGGCACCTACGGCGTGTTCGGCCCCGACGGCCACGCGGTGGCCCTGGCGAAGGACGAGGGCCCGCTGGCGAAGCCGGTCGTCGTCCTGACCCCCGCGGGCTGACCGCCCACCTCCGCCGCACACCCCCAACCGCAACCCCGGCCGTCCGCCGGCCCACCGTCCAGGGTGGACCGGCGGACGGCCCGCTTCCGGGGCCCCTTCGGCCCGCTGCGACGGCCCCGCCCGCCGCATCCCCGGCTTTCGGCGGCCCCGCGCGCTGCCGCTCCCGGCAACTCCCGCTGGCCACCGTTGCCCGCCCTGCGCGCCGCCGCTTCCAGCGGCCCGCGTCCCCCGCTTCCCACGGCCCGCGCCGCTCCCGGCGGTTCCTGCCGCCGCTCCCAGGTTCCGCCCGTCCGCCGCACCCCCGCCCTGGGCGCCCTTCGCCTGCCGCAGCCCCGCTCCCGGCGGTCCCCGCCCGACCCCCGCCCGCGCAGGCGACCCCGCTCGGGTGATCCGCGCCCCCGCGCCACCCGGCATGACGCGCGTCACCCCGCAGCCACCGCGCCCGCCGCCCGACGGCCGCCCGCCCCACCGCCACCGACCATGATCACCCGCGCTGACGTGCGCCGTCCGCCCGCCGCGGCCCCCGCCCCCGCTCCCACCCCGCCCCCCGGTGATCACCGGACGGGGGACAGCGCGCGCGGCGGGCGTCACCGCTGCCCGTAGGCTGCACCCCGTGCAGCGGTGGCGAGGACTCGACCAGATCCCCGGAGGGTGGGGGCGCTGCGTGCTGACCGTCGGCTCGTTCGACGGCGTGCACCGCGGCCACCAGGCCCTCATCCGGCGTGCGGTGGAGACGGCGGCCGAGCGCGGGGTGCCGTCGGTCGTCATGACCTTCGACCCGCACCCGGCCGAGGTCGTGCGGCCGGGCAGCCACCCGGCCAAGCTCACCGACCTGCGCAGGCGGGCCGAGCTCGTGGAGGCGCTGGGCGTCGACGTCTTCTGCGTCGTGCCCTTCACCCCCGAGCTGTCCAGGATGCCCGCCGACGAGTTCGTCCACGAGGTCCTCGTCGACCGGCTGCACGTGGCAGCGGTCGTCGTCGGCCGGAACTTCACCTTCGGCAGCAGGGCGGCGGGCAACGTCGGACTGCTGCGGGAGCTGGGGCAGAGGTTCGGTTTCGTGACCGAGGGAGCGGATCTGTTGTCCGACGACGGGGTTACCTACTCCTCCACCTACACCAGGGCGTGCATCGACGCGGGCGACGTGGCAGCCGCCGCGACCGCGCTCGGCAGGCCGCACCGCCTGGAGGGCGTCGTGGTGCGCGGTGACGGCCGGGGTCGCGACCTCGGCTTCCCCACCGCGAACATGTCGCTGCCCGAGTCCGCCGCGGTGCCCGCCGACGGCGTGTACGCCTGCTGGTTCGTCCGGGACGGACACCCGACGATGCGCGCGGCGGTGTCCGTGGGCACCAACCCCACGTTCTCCGGCAAGGAGCGCCGCGTCGAGGCGTACGTGCTCGACTTCGACGACGACCTGTACGGCCAGACCGTGGCGCTCGACTTCGTCGCCCGGCTGCGCGGGATGGTGAAGTTCGACGGCGTCGAGGCGCTCGTCGAGCAGATGCACCGGGACGTGGCGGACGCGCGCGTCCAGCTCCCGGACGCCTGATCGACATCTGACCAGGTCAGCGGAACCGGCCTCGTCCGGGCCGCGGGTTTGGCAGGATACGTTCACGACATCGGGTGGTACCGGGAGGGCGAGAACGAACGTGGAGGACCACAAGATCGTCCAGCGCAACCTCGCTCTGCAGCGGGAGTGGTACGGGGAACCCCTCGGGGACCGGGTGCGCAGGCTGGTGGTGGCCTTCAACGTCTCCCAGGCTCAGCTCGCCGAGGTGCTGGGGATCAGCGCGCCGATGCTCAGCCAGGTGATGAGCGGGCGGCGCGCGAAGATCGGCAACCCGGCCGTGCTCGCCCGGATGATCATGCTGGAGCGCAAGGTCCTCACCCCGGACGTGGCCACCGGCGCGCCCGAGGCGCTCCAGCGGGCGCTGGACGAGGTGCGCGACTCCAAGCCGACGGTGAGCCGCGACTCGCTGCCCGTCAACGGGGCCGACGACGAGACGGCGCTGCTGCCGTACCTGCGCCGGATCGCCGACCGCCGCGAGCTGTTCCAGGCGGCCGACGTGCTGGGCGAGGACTTCCCGGCGCTGGCGGACCTGCTGCGCAGGGCGGGCCGGGCCCGTTGAGGCTGTTCACCGCCCTGTTCCCGCCGCCCGAGGCGGTGGCGGAGCTGGAGCGGGCGCTGGCCGAGGTGCGGCCCGGCTACCCCGAGCTGCGCTGGTCCCCGTCCGAGCGGTGGCACATCACGCTGTGCTTCCACGGCGAGGCGGACCCGGCGGGCAAGCTTGACCCGTTCGAGGGAATGTCCGCCCCGTCGGTGCGGTTCAGCGGGTGCGGGCACTTCCCCGGTGTGCTGTGGATCGGCGTCGAGGGCGCGGTGGAGCCGCTGGCCAAGGCGGCGGGCGCGCTCCCGGACTGGCAGGCGCACGTCACGGTCGCGCGGTCGCGGCGCGCCAAGCGGTTCCCGAGGCTGGACTTCACCGGCGCGGAGTGGACCGCGAGCGAGGTCGCGCTGGTGCGGAGCGAGCTGGGAGTGGGCTACACCGTTCTCGAACGGGTGCAATTGGCCACGCCTTCGGCTTAGTGGCCGCAACTGCTGGTAACCTATCACGTTGGGTCTGGCTGCGGTCCGTGGCGGCCAGTACCGCCTACCCCGGTTCACCGGGGCTCCACGGCACCGATTTCCAGGCGATTGAGGAGCACCACGAAGTGGCACTGACCACCGAGCAGAAGAAGACCATCCTCACCGAGTACGGCGTCCACGACACGGACACCGGTTCGGCCGAGGCGCAGGTCGCGCTGCTGAGCAAGCGCATCGCCGACCTGACCGAGCACCTGAAGAAGCACAAGCACGACCACCACTCGCGTCGTGGTCTGCTGCTGCTGGTCGGCCGTCGCCGCCGTCTGCTCGACTACCTCAAGAAGTCCGACATCGCGCGCTACCGGACGCTGATCCAGCGCCTCGGCCTGCGCAGGTGACGCGTGCCGAAGGGGAGTGACCGGGCCGGTCACTCCCCTTCGGCGTAGTTTGAACAAGACAACAGAACACACGCTGTAGACAACGTGGGGACGCACGCACGCGCACGGGACGACTGTTCGCCGGTCCTCGGTAGTGGCCCCCTGGGAGCAGGATGCGACCAGGGGACTTCGATCGAAGACCGGCCTCGTCCGAACCGCGATCCCGCGCCACAGGGCGCTGCGACCCGCAGACGAGGAGTTCGCATATGACGGACATCGAGGTCCACGAGACTTCAGCCGTGATCGACAACGGTCGGTTCGGCACCCGCACCATCCGGTTCGAGACCGGTCACCTGGCCCGCCAGGCCGCAGGCAGCGTCGTCGCGTACCTGGACGACGAGACCATGCTGCTCTCGGCGACCACCGCCTCCAAGGCGCCGAAGGAGCACTTCGACTTCTTCCCGCTGACGGTGGACGTCGAGGAGCGCATGTACGCCGCGGGTCGCATCCCCGGCTCGTTCTTCCGCCGCGAGGGCCGTCCGTCCACGGACGCGATCCTGACCTGCCGCCTGATCGACCGCCCGCTGCGCCCGTCCTTCGTGGACGGCCTGCGCAACGAGATCCAGGTCGTCATCACGGTCATGAGCCTGAACCCGGCCGACCTGTACGACGTCGTGGCGATCAACGCCGCGTCCGCGTCGACGCAGCTCGCCGGCCTGCCCTTCTCCGGCCCCATCGGCGGCGTCCGCGTGGCGCTGATCGAGGGCCAGTGGGTCGCGTTCCCGACCCACGAGCAGCTGGAGAACGCCGTCTTCGACATGGTCGTCGCCGGCCGCGTCGTGGGCGACGACGTCGCGATCATGATGGTCGAGGCCGAGGCCACCGAGAAGGTCATCGACCTGATCGGCGAGGGCGCCCAGGCCCCGACCGAGGAGGTCGTGGCCGCCGGTCTCGAGGCCTCCAAGCCGTTCATCAAGGTGCTGTGCGAGGCGCAGGCCCAGCTCGCGCAGGTCGCCGCCAAGGCGACCGGCGAGTTCCCGACCTTCCCGGCCTACCAGGCTGACGCGTTCGAGGCCGTCGAGGCCGCGGGCGCGAGCGACCTGGCCCAGGCGCTGACCATCGCGGGCAAGCAGGAGCGCGAGGGTCGCATCGACGAGGTCAAGGCGTCGGTGCTGGAGAAGCTGGCCGCGCAGTTCGAGGGCCGCGAGAAGGAGGTCGGCGCCGCGTTCCGCTCGCTGACCAAGAAGCTCGTGCGCCAGCGCATCCTGCGCGACAAGGTCCGCATCGACGGCCGCGGCCTGACCGACATCCGGTCGCTCGGCGCCGAGGTCGCGATCATCCCCAGGACGCACGGCTCCGCCCTGTTCGAGCGCGGCGAGACCCAGATCCTGGGCGTCACCACGCTGAACATGCTCCGCATGGAGCAGCAGATCGACTCGCTCTCCCCGGAGACGCACAAGCGGTACCTGCACCACTACAACTTCCCGCCCTACTCCACCGGTGAGACCGGTCGGGTCGGCTCGCCCAAGCGCCGCGAGATCGGCCACGGCGCGCTGGCGGAGCGGGCGCTGATGCCGGTGCTGCCCAAGCGCGACGAGTTCCCGTACGCGATCCGCCAGGTCTCCGAGGCGCTGGGGTCCAACGGCTCCACGTCCATGGGCTCGGTCTGCGCGTCCACGATGTCGCTGCTCAACGCGGGCGTCCCGCTGAAGGCGCCGGTGTCGGGCATCGCCATGGGCCTGGTCTCCGACGAGGTCGACGGCAAGACCGAGTACGTCGCGCTGACCGACATCCTCGGCGCCGAGGACGCGTTCGGCGACATGGACTTCAAGGTCGCGGGCACCAAGCAGTTCGTGACCGCGCTCCAGCTCGACACCAAGCTCGACGGCATCCCGTCCGAGGTCCTGGCGTCGGCGCTGTCCCAGGCCCGCGACGCGCGCCTGGCGATCCTGGAGGTCATGGCCGAGGCCATCGACGTCCCGGACGAGATGAGCCCGTTCGCGCCGCGCGTCACGTCGGTCAAGATCCCGACCGACAAGATCGGCGAGGTCATCGGGCCCAAGGGCAAGATGATCAACTCGATCACCGAGCAGACCGGCGCCGACATCTCCATCGAGGACGACGGCACGATCTACGTCGGTGCGGCGGACGGCCCGTCCGCGGAGGCCGCCATCGGCCTGATCAACGCCATCGCGAACCCGCAGCTGCCGAAGGTCGGCGAGCGCTTCCTGGGCACCGTGGTCAAGACCGCGGCGTTCGGCGCGTTCGTCTCCCTGCTGCCGGGCAAGGACGGCCTGATCCACATCTCCAAGCTGGGCAACGGCAAGCGCATCGGCAAGGTCGAGGACGTCGTCAAGGTCGGCGACAAGCTCCGCGTCGAGATCGCGGACATCGACCAGCGCGGCAAGATCAGCCTGGTGCTGGTGTCCGAGGAGGAGGGGGCCGACAAGGCCGCCGCCCCGGCCGCCGAGACCGCTGAGACCTCGGCTCCGGAGTCCTCGGACCAGTGACCGAGCGCGTCATCAGGACGGCCGCGGGCGCCTCTGGCGACCGCGGCCGTCCGCTTGGGCGGGGTGTGACCGAGCTGCTGGAGGAGAGCCCGTCGGGCGTGGTGGTGCGGCGCACCCTGCTCCCGTCCGGGCTGAGGGTGATCACCGAGCACATCCCCGGCGCGCGCTCGGCCGCCGTGGGGCTCTGGGTGCAGGTCGGCTCGCGCGACGAGGCCCCCGAGGTCGCGGGCGCGGCGCACTACCTGGAGCACCTGCTGTTCAAGGGGACCGCGCGGCGCACGGCCGCGGCCATCGCCGAGGAGATCGACGCCGTCGGCGGCGAGCTCAACGCGTTCACCGCCAAGGAGCACACCTGCTACTACGCGCACGTCCTGGACTCCGACCTGCCGCTGGCGGTCGACCTGGTGTGCGACGTGGTCTTCGACGCGCTGTGCGAGCAGCGCGACTTCGAGACCGAGCGCGGCGTGGTCCTGGAGGAGATCGCCATGCGCGACGACGACCCCGAGGACCTGCTGCACGACGCGTTCCTCGAGGCCCTCATGGGCGGCCACGAGCTCGGCCGCTCCGTGCTGGGCAGCGAGCAGTCCATCACGGACATGGACCGCGACGCGCTGTACGCGTTCTACCGGGGCCGCTACTCGCTGCCCAGCATGGTGCTCTCGGCGGCGGGCAACGTCGACCACGAGCGGGTGCTGGAGCTGGCGCGCGAGCGCGTCGGCGAGCGGCTGCTGGACGTGCCCGGCACGCCCGTGCCCCCGCGCGGGGGCGAGGTGCGCGTCGACCCGGTCGACCGGCTGGTGCTGCACAGCGACGACACCGAGCAGGCGCACCTCATGCTGGGCGTGCGGGCGCTCGACCGGCACGACGAGCGGCGGTTCGCGCTCAACGTGCTGAACGCGGCGCTCGGCGGCGGCATGAGCTCGCGGCTGTTCCAGGAGGTCAGGGAGCGGCGCGGGCTCGCGTACCAGGTGTACTCGTCCGTCGGGTCCTACGCGGACACCGGCACGTGGTCGGTCTACGCGGGCTGCCAGCCCGACCGGCTCGGCGACGTCGCGGGCGTGATCCGGGACGTGCTGGCCGAGGTCGTGGCCAACGGGCTCACCGACGCCGAGATCGCCAGGGCCAAGGGGCAGCTGCGCGGGGCGATGGTGCTGGGGCTGGAGGACACCGGCTCCCGGATGTCCCGCGTCGGCAAGGGCGAGCTGAACTACGGCGACTACCTGTCCGTGGAGCAGACCCTGGAGCGGGTCGACGCGGTGACCTCCGCCGAGGTCGCGGAGCTGGCCGCCGAGCTGCTGCGACGCCCCGTCGCCGCCGCCGTGGTCGGTCCCTACGATTCGATCGAGGACTTGCCGCACCAGGTGCACGAGGTGATCTCTTGAGTCAGCGTTCTGCCGCCGATCCGATCAGGGTCGGCGTGATCGGGGCACGGGGCCGGATGGGCGGCGAGGTCGTCAAGGCCGTCGGCGCGGCGGCCGACCTGGTCGTCGCGGCCGAGCTCGGCCCGGACGACCCGCTGTCCGCCCTCACCGACGCCGGGGTCGAGGTCGCGGTCGACTTCACCCACCCCGACGCGGTCATGGCGAACGTCCGGTTCTGCGTCGAGAACGGCGTCCACGCCGTCGTCGGCACCTCCGGGCTCGACCCGGCCAGGCTCGGCGAGATCGCCGGGTGGCTCGGCGACGAGCCGGGCACCGGCGTGCTGTTCGCGCCGAACTTCGCGATCGGCGCGGTGCTGACCATGCGGTTCGCCGAGCTGGCCGCGAAGTACTACGACTCGGCCGAGGTCATCGAGCTGCACCACCCGCGCAAGGCCGACGCGCCCTCGGGCACGGCCGCGCACACCGCGCAGCTCATCGCCCGCGCCCGCGAGGCCGCCGGGGTCGACGCGATGCCCGACGCCACCACCCAGGAGCTGGACGGGGCGCGCGGGGCGCAGGTCGACGGGGTCCGGGTGCACTCGCTGCGGATCGCCGGGATGATCGCCCACCAGGAGGTCGTGTTCGGCACCGAGGGCGAGACGCTGACCCTGCGGCACGACTCGCTGCACCGGTCCTCGTTCATGCCGGGCGTCCTGCTGGGCGTGCGGTCGGTGTTCGACCACCCCGGCCTGTCGGTCGGACTCGACAAGTACCTGGACCTGTGAGGGCCCGCACCGCGGCGATGATCGCCATCGCCGCGCTGGTGGTCTACTTCGTCCTGCTGGGCGGTCGCGCGGTCGCGCTGCTGGGCAGCGGCGAGCCGGTCGGGATCGCCCTGGGCGTCGGCGTGCTGATCATGCCGGTGATCGGGGTGTGGGTGGTGTGGTCGAACCTGCGGTTCGGGTTCGCCACCGAGGCCATGGCGCGGGAGCTGGACGAGGCGGGTGCGCTGCCCGACCTGTCCGAGCTGCCGAGGATGCCGTCCGGGCGGGTCGAGCGGGAGGCCGCCGACGAGTGGTTCGAGCGGCGCAAGGCCGACGTCGAGGCCGCGCCCGAGGACTGGCGGCCGTGGTTCCTGCTCGCGCAGGCCTACGACCTGGCCGGTGACCGGGGGCGGGCGCGCGACACCATGCGCACGGCCATCGGGCTGTACCAGGACGTCACCGCGAAGTAGTGCCGCTTGCCCCGATCGGGTCGATTCCTGACCCGGTCGGGGCTTCGTGCTGTCCGGGGCCGGGTCGCCGGGGCCGGGTCAGGGGTGCAGGAAGCCCGAGAGGGCGGCGGGGGAGGCGGCCAGCACGCTGAACCGCACGAACCGGCCGACCACGCCGGTGGCCAGGAACAGCGTGGTGGACATGCCCGCGAGCCCGGCCAGGACCGTGCTGAACATGAACGGCGGCAGCCCGAACAGCGAGCTGACCGCGTGCGTGCCGAACATCCAGCGCGGGTGCCGGTGGCAGCGCGCCCGCACCGCCTCCAACCTGGCCCGCCACCGCAGCCGCCACGGCCTCACCGGCCGGTCGGGGCGCTCGGCGGGCTTGAGGAACGCGGGCAGGTGCAGCGAGCCCCTGGCCGCCAGGAAGTACACCAGCTTGCCCAGCACCTGGCCGGGGGCGACGGCGAGCGCGATCCACCACCAGGAGATGTCCGGCTGCTGCGTCACCAGCCCGATGACGAACAGCTCGACGCTGATCAGCGGCATCAGCGCGGAACCGACCGCGACGCCGAAAGTCAGCAGCAACCACCCCAGCACCACGCCCAGACTACAGACCGGTAACGACTTTCTCGTCCAGGTTTGGCGAGCCGGACAGCCGCAGCTCCCGGACCGGGCGGCCGGAGGCGTCCAGGGTGCGCACCGTGCCGTCCGCGCCCCAGCCGCGCTTGGCGTAGAACGACACCAGGGGCAGGTTCGCCTCGGGGACCCAGGCGACGCCCCTGGTCACGCCGCCCTCCACGAGCAGCTCGCACGCGCGGGCCAGCAGCCTGCCGCCGTGCCCGCGCCGACCCCAGCGGGGCTCGACCAGCAGCGTCGACACCAGCGCGGTGGTGGCGGCGTCGTCCGGGACCACGCCCTGCGCGTCCGCCAGCTCCTCCCGCGGGGCGATGCCCACCGCGCAGAACCCGACGAGCCAGTCGCCCTCGGTCGCCACCAGCACCTGGCCCCGGTCCACCGCCTCCGCCCAGACCGCGGCGGTCTCGGCGACGTCGATGCCGTCCAGCACCTCGGCGGGGAGGATCGTGGCGAACCCGGTCCGCCAGGTGTCGCGGTGGACGCGGGCGATCTCCGGCACGTCGTCGGTCGTCGCGGGGCGCACCGCTGCTTCGGCCATGCCGGGCACCCTAGTGATCAGCCCGCGGGTCGATTTGTCGGCCCCCGCCGGCACGATGCGCCGGGTGCAGACGATGAGCGCGGACACCGCACGACTGATCGCACTGGCGGCGCAGGGCTTCGCCGACCCCCGACCGGCGGCGCCCACGCGCAGGCACCTGCAGCGGGTGCTCGGCCGGACCAAGCTGCTCCAGCTCGACTCGGTCAACGTGGCCGTGCGGGCGCACTACATGCCCGTGTTCAGCAGGTTGGGGGACTACCCGGTCGGGTTGCTGGACGACGCCGCGTGGGAGCCCAGCGCGCGCAAGCCCCGGCTGCTGGTCGAGGCGTGGGCGCACGAGGCCAGCCTGGTCCCGGTGGAGGACTGGCCGCTGGTGCACTCCGGCGCGAAGCGGCAGGGGTGGTGGGTCGGCTACGGCAAGCTCGCCGAGGACTCGCCCGGACTGGTGGACGACGTCCTGGCGGTGGTCGCCGAGTCGGGGCCGATCGGGGCCGGGGCGATCGAGCGGGCGCTGGTCGCGCCGGAGAAGCGGCAGCGGGGGCCGTGGTGGGACCGGTCCGAGGTGAAGCGGATGTGCGAGTACCTGTTCGGGATGGGGCGGCTGGCCACGGGGACGCGGCGCGGGTTCGAGCGGCTGTACGACCTGACCGAGCGGGTGGTGCCCGCCGAGGTGCTCGGGCGGCAGGTCGGGCCCGAGGAGGGGGCGCGCGGGCTGGTGGCGCGGGCGGCCGGGGCGCTGGGCGTGGGGACCGAGACCGACCTGCGGGACTACTACCGGCTGCCGCCCGCGCGCAGCAGGCAGGCGGTGGCCGAGCTGGTCGAGGCGGGGGAGCTGGAGCCGGTCGCGGTGGAGGGCTGGGCGGCGCCCGCGTACCGGCACGTGGGCGCGGCGACGCCCCGGAAGGTGACCGGTCGGGCGCTGCTGTGCCCGTTCGACCCGCTGGTGTGGGAGCGGGCGCGCACCGAGCGGATCTTCGGGTTCCGGTACCGCATCGAGATCTACGTGCCCGAGGCGAAGCGGGTGCACGGGTACTACGTGTTCCCGTTCCTGCTGGACGGGCGGCTGGTCGCGCGGGTGGACCTGAAGGCGGACCGGGCGGCGGGGGCGCTGCTGGTGCAGGGCGCGTACGCGGAGCCGGGGGTGGAGCGCGGGCGGGTGGCGGTGGAGCTGGCGGCGGAGCTGAGGTGCATGGCGGGGTGGCTGGGCCTGTCCGGCGTGCGGGTGATGGGGCGCGGCGACCTGGCCGCCGAGCTGGGGGTTCTCGCCGCTGGGTGATCCCGTCGAGTGACACCGGAGAAAAGTGCTCTGACAGATGTTGAAATCTGTCAGCCCACTACCCCATACTCTTCCCATGACCCCTTCACGCACCCTCGGCAGCACCGGCCCCGCCACGTACCCGCTGGGCCTGGGCTGCATGGGGATGTCCGACATGTACGGCCCGCCGGACGAGCGCGAGGGCGTGGCCACCATCCACGCCGCGCTCGACGCGGGCGTGACCCTGCTGGACACCGGCGACTTCTACGGCATGGGCGCGAACGAGCTGCTGATCCGCGACGCGCTGCGCGGCAGGCGGCGCGAGGACGTGCTGCTGAGCGTCAAGTTCGGCGCCTTCCGCGACGCGGACGGCGGCTGGCACGGCAACGACGGCAGGCCGGAGGCGGTGGCGAACTACCTGGCGTACAGCCTCCAGCGGCTGGGCGTCGACCACGTCGACGTCTACCGCCCGGCCAGGCTCGACCCGAACGTCCCGATCGAGGAGACCGTGGGCGCCGTGGCGGAGGAGGTGCGCAAGGGCAGGGTGCGCCACATCGGCCTGTCCGAGGTGAGCGCCGAGACCCTCCGCAAGGCCCACGCCGTCCACCCGATCGTGGACCTGCAGATCGAGTACTCCCTGCTGTCCAGGGGCCCGGAGGCGGAGATCCTGCCCACGGCCAAGGAGTTGGGCGTCGGCGTCACCGCCTACGGCGTCCTGGGCCGGGGCCTCCTGTCGGGCCACTGGAACCCGAACCGCGAAACCACCCAGGCCGACTTCCGCACCCACAGCCCCCGCTTCCAGGGCGACAACCTGTCGAAGAACCTGGCCCTGGTGGAGTCCCTGCGCGCCGTGGCGGAGACGAAGGGAGCCACGGTGGCCCAGCTGGCGATCGCCTGGACCCTGTCCAGGGGCGAGAACGTGGTCCCCCTGGTAGGCGCCCGCACCCGCCCTCGCCTGGCGGAGGCCCTCGGAGCGCTGGACGTCCACCTGACGGAGGCGGACCTGACCGAGATCGAGTCGGCGGTCCCGTCAACGGAGGTGGCAGGCACCCGCTACCCGGAACAGATGCTGGCCCACATGGACAGCGAGCACTAACCCCACCCCAACCATCCCTGGGCCGCCCCCCGCTACCCGCCGCGGCCGAGCCTGCCTCGGCCCTGTTCGACCTGGCTTGAGCCACCTGGGCCCAACGCGGTCCGGCCTGGCTCGGTCCGGCCCGGCTCGGCCTGGCCTGGCCTGGCCCGGCCTGACCCGGCCTGACCCGGCCTGGCCTGGCCTGGCCCGGCTCGGCCTGGCCTGGTCCTGTTCGGCTCGGTCTGGTCTGGCTCGACCTGCCCAGCCCGGCGGCTTGGGTTGCCTTGGCCCGGCCTGAGGCGGCCTGGCCTGGGTCGGCCTGGTCTGGCGCAACCGGGTCTGGCGCGGCCCTGTTCGATCCGACTCGGCTCTGTTCCGTCCGGCTCGCCGGGCCCACCCAGTCCGGCCTGTCTGGCTGTCCGTTCTGCCTGACCTGTCCGACCCGTCCGGCCCTACCCGGCTCGGGCTGGTCCGGGCTGGCCCAACCCGCCCGGACCAACCCGCCCGGACCAACCCGCCCGGACCAACCCGCCCGGACCAGCCTGCCCGGACCAGCCTGCCCGAACCAGCCTGGTTTGTCCTGGCGCGGTGTGGTCCGGCCTGAGCCACTCCACCCGTCTACCTCGTCCGCCCGCTAATGGGATCTCATCCGCTCGCGAGTGGTGTCAGCTGTTGATCTTGTATGCCCCCGTGTCGGTCACCCGCCGTCCCGGAGCGCGATTGCCGCATGGCTGCGGAAATCGGTGAGGCCCAGTCGATCCTCCTGCCGGGCGGAGGTCGGTTGGGGTATCGCGAGTTCGGTGATCCGGAAGGAGTCCCTTGCGTCTACACGCCGTCGTACATGTTTTCCAACGCGCTGGGGGTCCTGTACGACGAAGCGGCTCGTGAGGGTGTGGTTCGGTGGATCGCGGTGGATCGCGCAGGGCTCGGGGCGTCCAGCCCGGTCTCCGAACCCTCTCTCCAGCACCACGCCAAGTCCACCACCCGCCTGGCCGACCACCTGGGCCTCACCAGGCTCTCGGTGGTGGGGGAGAACGCCGGGGACTCGCACGCTCTGGCCACGGCCCACCACCTGCCGGACCGGGTCGACAAGGTCCTGCTGATCTCGGGCAACGGGCCACTGCGCAGCACGCTCCTGCGAGCGGGCCTGCCCATCTCCTCGCGGCTGCTGCGGATCATGGCGAAGCACGCGCCCGGCCTGTTCCGCGCCCGGTCTGTTCCGCGCCTGGATCTCGGCGACGCTGCGGTCGCTCGAACACCCGGAGGCGTACACCCGCAAGCTCCACGATCACCCCGCGTTCAGCACCATCACGCGGGAGAGCGACTTCACCGCGTTGGTCCAGTCCATGAAGAAGGAGGGGATGCACGACGCCGAAGCGACGAGGGCCGACCTCCTCCTGGACGGCGGTGCGTCACCTGCACCCGCTGATCGCCGAGGACGTGATGACGTCGATCCGCCAAGCCGCCTCCACGACCTGAACCCCAGAACCCCGCTGAAACCCCACCGCCGACCGCAGCGCCCACCGCAGCACTCCACCCGCAACATCCCGACTGCGGTGCCTGCGCGCGGTGTTCCACCGGCGAGCGGCCCACGCGGGGTGCTCCACCCGTGAGCGGCACCGTGTCCATGTCAGCTCCGTGCCGAGTTCCCCGAGCGGTCACCCGCCCGCTCGTGGCGTTGCCCAAAGACCAGGCGCAGGTGCCGGGGGCCTGGTGTTGAAGGCGGCGTCGTCCCAGGCCGCCTCAACCGGTGTGCCGCATCAGCCGGTGTGCCGCGTTCGTCAGCCGGTGTGCCGCGTTCGGCCAGGTGCGGGTCCTGTGGGATCGCGTGCGTCTGGTTTGGTGGACCCAGGCGTCGCGGGGCATGGTTCCGCGGACGGACCTGTGCTCAGGAGGAGGCTGGTGTGGCGGAAGGCGCGTTGACCGCGGAGTTGATCCTCGGCACCACCGAGGACGTGCTGCGGCGCTACGGTCCGGCCAAGGCGACCGTGGTGGACGTGGCCAGGGCGCTCGGCGTGAGCCACGGCAGCGTGTACCGCCACTTCCCGACCAAGGCCGCGCTGCGGGAGGCCGTGGCGCGGCGGTGGTTGGAGCGCTGGCACGAGGGGCTGGCCGACGTCGCCCACACCGACGCGCCTGCCGAGCAGCGCCTTCGCGACTGGCTCTCGACGCTGTTCGAGATCAAGCGCCAGAAGGTCCGCGAGGACCCCGAGCTGTTCGACACCTTCGCCACCCTCATGCGGGAGAACCTCGCGGTGGTCGACGACCACGTGACCGGGCTGGAGAACGACCTGGCGAAGATCATCGCCGACGGCATCGAGTCCGGCGACTTCGCCCCGCGCGACTCCAAGGTGGCGGCGCGGGCGGTCTTCGACGCCACCAACCGCTTCCACGACCCGATCTACGCCGCCGACTGGAAGGCCCCGACCATCGACGTCGCCTTCAGCGCGGTGGTGTCACTGGTCGTGTCGGGCCTGAGCGTCCCGGACTGACCCCGAGCCCAACCGCCCCGAGTCCAACCACCCGGACGCGCGAAGGGGCGCGCACCTCCCCCTGGACGTGCGCGCCCCCTGCGAACCTACTGCGGCTCCGGCACTTCCGCCGCTCCAGCCTGATCACACTCGGGTGTCGACCGCCCGCCAGGGCCGCCCGTCACCCGCCGACATTCACCCCGTCGCCGTCGTGACCAGGGCGTTCCCCCGGCTCGTCCGCCCCGTGATGACCAGCTCCGGCGCCGTCGCGGGCTTGGTGGTCGAGACCTCCAGCTCGCTGCGGGCCGTGCCCGAGCTCGTCGCCAGGTCGACCTCCGCCGACACGCCCTGGCGCACGCCCACGCGCACGTCGCCCGACCCCGTGCCCAGCGTGATCCGGCCCGACGCGGCGTCGGCCACGGTCACGTCGCCGCCTCCCGTGCGCACCTGCACGTCGCTCTGCACCGCGCCCAGCCACACGTCGCCGGTCGCCGTGTGCAGCTCGGTGGTGCCGCCCACGGACGCCACCTCGATGTCGCCGCTGCCGTTGCGCGCCTTCAGGCCGCCCAGCATCGGGCCCAGGCGGACCTTGCCGGAGCCCGACGTCACCTGCGACGCGGAGTCGGCGCTGTCCGCCGTCACGTCGCCGGTGCCGGTGTTGATGTCCAGCCGACCGGCCGAACCGGTGATCGCCACGTTCGCCGACCCCGACTTCACCAGCACGCTCGACCCCTTCGGGGCGCGCACGGCCACGCTGATCGGCACCGCGCGCAGCGGCAGCGCCTTCGACGAGCGGATGACCAGGCGGTTCCCGGTCAGCTCCAGGCGCGCGTCGCGCACCGCCTCCGACACCCCGCCGGACCCCGACCCCTGGCCGCCCGCGAACTGGTCGCCCACCCAGCTCAGCAGGCCGTTCAACCCGTCGGTCCAGCCCTCGCCCCCGGACGGCTCGTGGCGCAGTTCCACGTCCACCGCCTCCTCGTCGACCAGGTGCACCAGCACCCGCCCCGACACGAGCGCCACGTCGACCTCGACGGGCCCCGTCACGTCGAACGCCTGCCTGCGCACCACTTCGGACTCGCTACCCACGACCGATCCCCCTAGTCCCCGTCAGCCCTGCACCCAGCCGCGCACCCGCGTCGACGACTGCGACGACGAGTGCGAGGACGACTGCGACGACTGCCCGCGGTTGTCACCACCGCCGTGCCACTCGCGCCTGCCGCCACCGCCGAACCCGCGCCTGCCGCCGACCGCGCCCTGCACGGCCTGCGCGACGAACGTGTTCAGGGACATCCCCTGCGACGCCGCGACCTGCTCGGCCTTGGACTTCAGCTCGTCCAGCAGCCGCAGCGTGATCCGGGTGGCGTCCCCGCTCATCGGCCGGGGCGCCTCCTGCGGCTCCGGCTCGCGCTCCTCCTGCGCGGGCCCGGCGCCGGACACGACGACCTTCACGTCCCGCCCGTCCAGCCGGACCTCGACCACCGGCCCGTCGAGCGAGGCGGTGACCTCGGCGGCCAGGTCGGACAGGGCGTTCATGATCGCCAGCCGGGCGGCGGGCTCCAGCGCCGCGGCGAGCACGGCCGCGCTGCGCCGGGTGTTCTCGTCACCGGCGGACGCGGCTGTCGTCAGGTCGTCCCGCAGGGCGGAGATGTACGGCGAAAGGTCCATGACACCAAGATGACATCACGAATGACGGCAGTCAAGGAGTGGGGTGATGTCGATGTTGCCGCCACTGCGGCATCACCCGTTCGAGCGGTCGGTGACCGGCCGAACGCGGAGCGGCGGCCGAACCGGACTTCGGGGACGAGCGGCCCGACTCCCGCACGGTGATCACCCCGCGCCACCAGCGCCGATGCCCCGATTTACGCCCGAGCCGCCCCCGCCGTTACTGTTCCGGCATGGCTCAAACGGTGTCCCCGCACGTGCAGTTGATCGCGAAGACGGAGTTCTTCCCCCCGTCTGACGTCCCGTGGTCGACCGACGCCGAGGGCGGCGAGGCGCTCGCCGAGTTCGCGGGCCGCGCGTGCTACCAGTCCTGGTCCAAGCCGAACCCGGCCACCGCGACCAACGAGGCCTACCTGCGCCACATCATCGAGGTCGGCCACCTGTCCGTCCTGGAGCACGGCTCGGTCAGCTTCTACATCACCGGCATCTCGCGCTCGCTCACCCACGAGCTGATCCGGCACCGCCACTTCTCGTACTCGCAGCTCTCGCAGCGCTACGTGCCCGAGCGCGACGCCGCGATGGTCGAGCCCGAGGTCATCGCGAACGACCCCGAGCTGCACGCCCGCTTCCTGGCCGCCGCCGAGGCCAGCGTCGCCGCCTACAACGACCTGCTCAAGGGCCTTGAGGAGAAGTTCTCCGACGTGCCCAGCGCGACCCTGCGCCGCAAGCAGGCCCGGCAGGCCGCCCGCGCCGTGCTGCCCAACGCCACCGAGACGCGTCTCGTGGTGACCGGCAACTACCGCGCCTGGCGCCACTTCATCGCGATGCGCGCCACCGAGCACGCCGACGTGGAGATCCGCGCCCTGGCCATCGAGTGCCTGCGCCACCTGCAGAAGGCCGCCCCCGGCGCCTTCGCGGACTTCGCCATCACCTCGCTCGCCGACGGCACCGAGGTCGCCTCCAGCCCGCTGGTGGCGGAGGGGTGAGGCGGCTCGTCGTGGACGTGCGGCCGGGCGACCACACCGTCGTCCGGCTGCCCGCCGACGCCCCCGTGCCGCCCGGCCTGCTGGACGTGCCGGGCTTCGTCTCGGTCACCCGCACGCCGGACGAGCTGTCGATCGTCTGCCCGACCGAGCACGCCCCCGAGTCGGCTGACACCCAGTCCGGGTGGCGGTTGCTGACCGTGCGCGGGCCGCTGGGTTCACCCTCACCGGCATCATGGCCGCCCTGTCCGGGGAGCTGGCCGCCGCCGGTGTGACGTTGTTCGCGCTGTCCACTTTCGACACCGACCACCTGCTGGTCAAAGAGGGCGACCTCGGTCGTGCGACGCGGGCGCTGGCCGCCGCGGGGCACGAAATCACGAATCCGTGAAACCGGGCCCGTCCGCCGGAGGTCTGAAGTAGCGTTCGGCCGCCCGGTCGGGTCAGCGGTGTCACGAGGAGTAGTACCACGGTGACTGGTCAGCAGAGCACGCCCCCAGTGCGGCAGCCCCGCGTCATCGCGGGCCGCTACACCCTGCTCGCGGAGCTGGGGCGCGGCGGCATGGGCGTGGTCTGGCGCGCGCAGGACAACGTGATCGGCCGCCAGGTCGCCATCAAGGAGCTGCACCTCCCGGACGGCATCGCCCACGAGGAGCGGCGGGTCCTGGAGGAGCGGGTGCTGCGCGAGGCCCGCACGGCGGGCAGGCTCAACGACCCGGCCATCGTCACCGTGTTCGACGTCGTCGCCGAGAACGGCATGACGTACATCGTGATGGAGCTGGTCGAGGCCACCACGCTGTCGGCGCTGGTCGCGCAGCACGGGCCGATGCCGCAGGACCGGGTCGCCTCCATCGCGCTGCAGGCGCTGTCCGCGCTGGAGACCGCCCACCAGGCGGGCATCGTGCACCGGGACGTCAAGCCCGGCAACCTCATGATCACCCCGAACGGCCGGGTCAAGCTGGCCGACTTCGGCATCGCCCAGGCCGTGGACGACCCGCGCCTGACCACCAGCGGCAGCCTGATCGGCTCGCCCGCCTACATGGCCCCCGAGCGCATCCACGGCCACGAGGCCGCGCCCGCCGCCGACCTGTGGTCGCTCGGCGCGACGCTGTGCTTCGCGGTCGAGGGCGTCAACCCGTACGAGCGCTCCACCACCGCCTCCACCCTGCACGCGATCATGAGCGAGCCGCCCCGCCTGGCCAGGGCGCACGGCGCGCTGGGCGCGGTGGTCACCGGCCTGCTGATGACCGACCCGGCGGCCAGGCTGACCGGCCCGCAGGCCCGCGCCATGCTGGAGCGCGCCGCCGCCCAGCCCACCCCGCCCGGCGGCGTCCCGCGGCACCCCGGCGGCACCGTGAGCTACACCCAGCACGCGCCGATGCCGACCCAGCAGGTCAAGGCCCCGGCCAGGCCGTGGCTGCGCAACCTCGCCATCGGCGGGGCCGCCGCGGCGGCGCTGCTGGTGTTCACCGGCGGCGTCTTCGCCGGCCGCGCCGCCTTCACCGAGTCCCCGCCCGAGGGCCTCCAGCCGGTGGTCACGTTCGGCTCCGGCGGCGCCCTGCCCGACTTCAGCCTCAGCAGCGGCTACTGCGGCGACAACTTCCTCGGCCCCACCGTCAAGGTCAACAGCGCCAGCTGCGAGGACAACCACAGCATCCAGGTGTTCGCCAGCAGCAACCCGTTCGGCAGCGCCGACGACCTGGCCTACCCCGGCGACGCGCAGCTGCACGCCTTCGCGAACGAGTTCTGCTCGCTCAGCTTCGCCTCCAGCCTGGTCACGGCCACCGACAAGACCGCGCTGGTCTACGCGCCGGTCGTGCCGACCGCGGCGAACTGGCGCAGGCAGTACGCCGACACGAAGACCTCCCGCGAGGTCTTCTGCGTGCTCTGGAACAAGGACAGCACCCAGCTCACCGAGAAGCTCGTCGACCGCTAGCCGGGCGAGCGGACCCCGGCAAGTAGGCGCTGTCAACACGGACCGGTCCCCGGCGAGTAGGTTGGGCGGCATGGGTCTAGCTCAGGACGAACGCCGACTGCTGGCGGAGCTGTTCACCGAGGTGGGGCCGGACGCCCCCACGCTGTGCGACCCGTGGCGCGCCAAGGACCTCGCCGCGCACCTGGTGCTGCGCGAGCGCAGGCCGGACGCCGCCGCGGGCCTGTTCGTCAAGCCGCTCGGGGACCACACGCAGAAGGTCCAGGACGACTACGCCGCCAAGCCGTGGGCCGAGCTGGTCGACCTGGTCCGCGAGGGCCCGCCCAAATGGTCGCCGCTCGCGCTGCTCGACGAGAAGGTCAACGGCATGGAGTACTTCGTCCACCACGAGGACGTCCGCCGCGCGCTCGACGGCTGGGAGCCGCGCCCCGCCGACGTGGTCCGCGACGCCGACCTGTGGCGGGCGCTGCCCCCCATCGCGAAGCTCAACCACCGCAAGAGCCCCGTGGGCGTCGTGCTGCGCCGCACCAGCGGCGAGACGATCACCGCGAAGGCCGGTCCGACGCCGGTCACGATCACCGGCGACCCCGCCGAGCTGGCCCTGCTCTGCTTCGGCCGGGACGCCGTGCGGGTGGGCTACGAGGGCGACCCCTCGGCCGTCGAGGCGGTCCGCTCGCTCAACCGGAGCACGTAGCGGCTGCTCGCTGAGGGTGACGCGGTAGCGTTCAGCCATGACCGGATGCCCTACCGCCTCACCCGGCCGCCCCTTCGGCCGCCTGCTCACCGCGATGGTGACCCCGTTCGACGCGGACGGGGCGCTCGACCTGGCCAAGGCCCAGGAGCTCGCGGAGCACCTGGTCGAGCAGGGCAACGACGGGCTGGTCGTCAACGGCACCACGGGCGAGAGCCCCACCACCACCGACGCGGAGAAGGAAGCCCTGGTCAGGGCCGTCGTGGAGGCGGTCGGGGACCGCGCCACCGTGGTCTCGGGCGCGGGCACCTACAACACCGCGCACAGCGTCGAGCTGGCCCAGTCCGCCCAGAAGGCGGGCGCGCACGGCCTGCTCGTGGTGACGCCGTACTACTCCCGCCCCACCCAGGCGGGCATCGCGGCCCACCTCACCACCGTGGCCGACGCGACCGACCTGCCCGTGATGCTCTACGACATCCCGCCCAGGTCGGTGGTGCCGCTGGAGGTCGACACGATCCTGCGGCTCGCCGCGCACCCCCGGATCCTGGCCGTCAAGGACGCCAAGGGCGACCTGCACGCGGGCAGCCGGGTCATCGCGGACACCGACCTGGCCTACTACTCCGGCGACGACCCGCTGAACCTGGCGTGGCTCGCCGTCGGCGCGGTCGGCGCGGTCAGCGTCGTGTCGCACTTCGCCGCGGGCCCGCTGCGTGCGATGATCGACGCCTTCGAGTCGGGCGACGTCGTGCGCGCCCGCGAGCTGCACCAGTCGATCCTGCCGCTCCTGCGGCCGTTCGGCCGCATGCCCGGAGTCACCTACACCAAGGCGGGCCTGCGTTTGCGCGGGATCGACGCGGGCGACCCCAGGTTGCCGCTGGTACCCGCCACCGACGAGGACATCGAGGCCGTGAAGGCCGAACTGGGAGTCAACGCGTGATCAATCCGAGCTCACCCCCGCCCGCGCTGCCCGACGGTGCGCTGCGCGTCGTCGCACTGGGCGGAATCGGCGAGGTCGGCCGCAACATGACGGTGTTCGAGCACGCAGGCAGGCTGCTCGTCGTCGACTGCGGCGTCCTCTTCCCCGAGGACGACCAGCCCGGCGTCGACCTCATCCTCCCGGACTTCCGGGCGATCGAGGACCGGCTGGACGACATCGAGGCCATCGTGCTCACGCACGGCCACGAGGACCACATCGGCGCCGTGCCGTTCCTGCTCAAGCTGCGTCCCGACCTGCCCGTGGTGGGCTCGCGCTTCACCCTCGCGCTGCTGGCCGCCAAGTGCCGCGAGCACCGCCAGAACCCCAAGCTGATCGAGGTCGTCGAGGGCGAGCGCCGCGACGCGGGCCCGTTCGAGCTGGAGTTCTTCGCGGTCAACCACTCCATCCCGGACGCGCTGGCCGTGGCCATCCGCACCTCCGCCGGGCTGGTGCTGCACACCGGCGACATCAAGCTCGACCAGCTGCCGCTCGACGGCAGGCTCACCGACCTGGCCGGGTTCTCCCGGCTCGGCGACGAGGGCGTCGACCTGTTCCTGGTCGACTCCACCAACGCCGAGGTGCCCGGTTTCGTGGTGCCCGAGCGCGAGATCGGCCCGGTGCTGGAGAACGTCATCCGCAAGGCCGATCAGCGCGTCATCGTGGCCTGCTTCGCCTCGCACGTGCACCGCGTGCAGCAGGTGCTGGACGTGGCCGTGCGCTACGGGCGCCGGGTCGCGCTGGTGGGCCGCTCGATGGTGCGCAACATGGGCATCGCCGCCGAGCTGGGCCTGCTGCACGTGCCGGACGGGCTGTTCGTCGACATCGACGAGGCCATGCGGATGCCCGAGGACCAGGTCCTGTTCGTCTCCACCGGCTCCCAGGGCGAGCCGCTGTCGGCGCTGTCCCGGATGGCGCGCGGCGAGCACCGCCAGATCTCCATCCGCGCCGGTGACACGATCGTGCTGGCCAGCTCGCTGATCCCCGGCAACGAGAACGCGGTGTTCGGCGTGGTCAACGGCCTGTCCCGGCTGGGCGCCACGGTCGTGCACCAGGGCAACGCCAAGGTGCACGTGTCCGGCCACTCGCCCGCGGGCGAGCTGCTGTTCCTCTACAACGCGGTGCGCCCGAGCAACGTCATGCCGGTGCACGGCGAGTGGCGGCACCTGCGCGCGAACGCCGCGCTGGCGGTGGCCACGGGCGTCAACGAGGAGCGGGTCGTCATCGCCGAGGACGGCGTCGTCGTGGACATGATCGACGGCAAGGCCGCCATCAGCGGCCGGGTCGTGGTCGGCAACGTCTACGTGGACGGCCTCTCGGTCGGCGACGTCGGCGAGTCGACGCTGTCCGACCGCCTGGTCCTGGGCGAGGGCGGCTTCATCGCGATCACGGTCGCCATCGACTCCAGCACGGGCCGCGCGGTCGCCCCGCCGACCGTGTCCGGTCGCGGCTTCTCCGACGACCCGAAGGCGCTGGACAAGGCCGTCTCGCTGGTGGAGATGGAGCTGTCGCGCACCGAGGCCGAGAACATCACCGACTCGCACCGCATCGCGCAGGCGGTGCGTCGGGTGGTCGGCCGCTGGGTCGCCGAGACCTACCGGCGCAGGCCCATGATCGTGCCGACGATCATCCCGGTCTAGGACCGAGGGGTTCTTCCGCGTCGAGCGGGGGTCGGGACTTCTCCCGGCCCCCGCTCGCGCGTTCGCGCGTTCGCGGGGCGCCCGGTTCGCGGGGCCTCGGGTCAGGACGCGGGGCCTCGGGTCAGGACGAGGCGCCGGTCGCGGGCGCGGGCCGCCACGGGCTGCTGCCGGTGGTCGGCCGGGTCGGGTCCTGGAACCGGGGCGCGTCGGGCTCGTCGGCCCGCAGCGGCGCGAGGCCCGCCGTGATCGCCCGCATGATCCGCTCGTGCGCGCGCCGGGCGTGACCGGGCGCGCCGTCGCTCAGGTCGGACAGGTCCACCGGCTCCCCGAAGTGCACCCGGTACTCCGGCCGCCGCCGCACGCCCCGCAGGTACGAGGTCACGTAGGGCGCGACGTCCTTGGCGCTGTCCACGGTCAGCCCGCCCCAGCAGACCGCCTCGTGCGCGCCCCACTGGCTCACCGGCACCACCGGGATGCCGCCGCTGAGCGCCAGCCGCGCCGCGCCGGTCTTGCCGCGCTCCGGCCACAGGCCGGGGTCCTGGCTGATCCGCCCCTCCGGGTACAGCGCGACCGGGTCCGCGCCCGCCTTCAGCGCCTCGACCGTGCGGCCGTACGCGTCGCCGACCGTGGACGAGGCCCGGTCCACCCGCAGGTGCCCGGAGGCCTTCAGGAGCGCGCCCGCGACGGGGACGTCCAGCAGCCCGCCCGCGATCAGGAACCGGGGCGCGACGCCGATCTTGTGGCAGGCGGCGACCAGGACGAACGGGTCCAGGTTGCCGATGTGGTTCGAGGCCAGCAGCAGCGGCCTGCCGCGCAGCCGGGCCGGGATGCCCCCGGTCACCCGGAGGCTGCCGCTCAGGCCGATGAAGGCCCGGTCCATGGCGGTCAGCAGGCGCCACAGCGGCGGGGTGGGCGCAGGTTGAGTCACAGCGGGCAGGCTACGGCGTGTCGAGGTGTGGCCGCACCGCGATCCGGGCAACCATGGTCATCGAGGAAGCACACCTCACGTCCCCCGGCAACTCCTGGGGCACGTGGTGCGCAGGGGGATAACGTAGCGAACATGGCTGGCCGGACTACTGGGACTTCGCGCAAGGGTTCGACCCGAGGCGGTGGCGGGGCGAAGCCGAGGGCGGCTGGAGGCCGCCCGGCCCCGCGCAAGCAGGCGGCCAAGCCCGCCTCCCCGCGCAGGCCGCAGGCGCGCAGGGCCGCGCCGGGGAAGAAGCGGGCCCCCACGGTCTTCGGCGCGGCCTGGCGCGGCATCAGCCGCTCGGTCGGCGGCCTGGTCCGGGGCCCGGAGAGCGGCAACCAGGCCGCGACGCACCGCCGCGACGGGTTCGGCATGGTGCTGATCTCACTCGCCGTGATCACCGGCGCGGGCGTGTGGTGGCAGGCGGCCGGGCCGGTCGGCGAGTGGGTCGACTCGTCGGTGCGCAGCACGATCGGCGCGCCCGCGATGCTCCTGCCGGTGGTGCTGCTCGGCATCGGCATCACCCTCATGCGCACCGACGCCAACCGCGAGGCCAGGCCCCGCTACCTCGGCGGCACCCTGCTCGTCGCGATCGGCTTCCTCGGCATGTTCCACCTGATCGGGGGACTTCCCGCGGACTCGGCGGGCCGTCAGGAGGCCGGTGGCGCGCTCGGCTACCTCGCGGGCGGGTTCCTCGCCCAGGGGCTGACGCCGTGGATCGCGGGCCCCGTGCTCGTGCTGATCTTCGTGCAGGGCCTGCTGCTGCTGACCGACGTCACCATGCGCGACCTGCCCGCCAAGTTCAGCGGCCGGTTCTCCGCGCGCGAGCCGGACGGCTTCGACGGGTTCGACGACGGCTACGGCCGCGGTGACGACTACGACGGGCCCTACGACGACGACCCGCACGACGAGCCCGCCCCCCGGCCCGCGCCGACCGCGAAGCTGCGCAAGCCGACCCGCCGCAAGCAGCCCGCCGCCGAGCTGGGCGCGGCGGCCGAGGGCGCCGACGTCCCGCCGCCGGACGACGAGCCGCCGTTCGAGCCCGTGCCGCCGCCCGTCGCGCAGGCGCCCAAGCCGCGCAAGCCGAAGGTCGAGCCGAAGGCCAACGCGCCCGCCGAGGGCCTGCCCTCGTCCAGCCTGGCCGCCGTGCGCGCCGTCGAGGGCCCGTACCAGCTGCCGCCGCCGACCATCCTCAAGGACGGCGACGCGCCGATGGTGCGCAGCAAGGCCAACGACATCATGATCGAGGCCATCACGGGCGTGCTGGAGCAGTTCTCCATCGACGCGCACGTCACCGGCTTCACCAGGGGCCCGACGGTCACCCGCTACGAGGTCGAGCTCGGCCCCGGCGTGAAGGTCGAGAAGATCACCGCGCTGACCAAGAACATCGCCTACGCCGTCGCCACCGACAACGTGCGGCTGCTCGCGCCCATCCCCGGCAAGTCCGCCGTGGGCATCGAGGTGCCCAACAGCGACCGCGAGATGGTGCGCCTGGGCGACGTGCTGCGCGCGTCCTCCGCCGTCAACGACGACCACCCGATGGTGGTGGGCCTCGGCAAGGACATCGAGGGCCACTTCGTCACCGCGAACCTGACGAAGATGCCGCACCTGCTGGTCGCGGGCTCCACCGGCTCCGGCAAGTCCAGCTTCGTCAACTCGATGCTGGTCTCGCTGCTGGCCAGGGCCACCCCCAGCGAGGTCAGGATGATCCTGATCGACCCGAAGATGGTCGAGCTGACCCCGTACGAGGGCATCCCGCACCTGATCACGCCCATCATCACCCAGCCGAAGAAGGCCGCCGCCGCGCTGGCCTGGCTGGTGGAGGAGATGGAGCAGCGCTACCAGGACATGCAGGTCAACCGGGTGCGGCACATCGACGACTTCAACCGCAAGGTGCGCACCGGCCAGATCGCCGCGCCGCCCGGCAGCGAGCGCGTGTACCAGCCCTACCCGTACATCATGGCGATCGTCGACGAGCTGGCCGACCTGATGATGACCGCGCCGCGCGACGTCGAGGACGCGATCGTCCGGATCACCCAGAAGGCGCGCGCGGCGGGCATCCACCTGGTGCTGGCCACCCAGCGGCCCTCGGTGGACGTGGTCACCGGCCTGATCAAGACGAACGTGCCGTCGCGGCTCGCGTTCGCCACCTCCTCGCTCACCGACTCGCGGGTCATCCTCGACCAGCCCGGCGCCGAGAAGCTGATCGGCATGGGCGACGGGCTGTTCCTGCCGATGGGCGCGGGCAAGCCCCGGCGCATCCAGGGCGCGTTCGTCGGCGACGAGGAGATCTCCGAGATCGTCGAGTTCACCAAGCGGCAGGCGCAGCCGGAGTACACCGACGGCGTCACCAGCTCGGGCAAGGCGGAGAAGAAGGAGATCGACGCCGACATCGGCGACGACCTCGACCTGCTGCTCCAGGCCGCCGAGCTGATCGTGACCTCGCAGTTCGGGTCGACGTCCATGCTCCAGCGCAAGCTGCGGGTCGGGTTCGCCAAGGCGGGCAGGCTCATGGACCTGCTGGAGACCAGGGGCATCGTCGGCCCGACCGAGGGCTCGAAGGCCCGCGACGTGCTGCTCAAGCCGGACGAGCTGGCCACCGCCGTGGAGCTGATCAACGGCGGCGGGCCCGCGGTCGTGGCCGACGAGGGGTGAGCCGGGGGGCTCAGCCGATGGTCTCGCGACCAGCGACGAGCTTCCCGAACTGGCGCGCCGCGAAGTAGTACCCGTCGGCGATGCGCCTGCACGCCCACTTGCCCGCGCACTGGTCGTGCAGGTCGGCGTGGAACAGCTCGTCGAGGCGGCGCCGGGCGTCCTCGGAGAACCGGCCCTGCCCGGCGTAGTTGCGGTAGCCGAAGTCGTGCCGCTCGCACGCGGGCTGGAAGTCGTAGCCGAGCGGGTGCTCCGGGGCGAGCGTGCAGCCGTCGGAGTCCCAGACGAGGCCGTCGCCGGGCCTGGCGGCGGCGCGCAGCGCGGTGAAGTCGGCCAGGCTCCGGCCGAACAGGTAGTCGTCGGTGACCGCCCTCGGGTCCGCCTGCGCGGTGGCGGTGACCGGGCCCAGCAGCAGGGCGAGGACGGCGAGCATCGGGGTCAGGACGGCGTGCGTCCGGTTGGTCGGCACGGGTGCGCTCCAGGGGTGAGGCGGATGGGTGCCGCTCCCCGTCCTACCCCGCGCCCGGCCCGCCACCGGGGAAAGTCACCCGTGCGGCGGGGTGAGCGCTGCTCCGGTCGCGCTCGGTGTCCGGGCGGCGGGCCCGCGCCCGACCTCAGCGCCGGGCGTCGTCGTCCTCGTCCTCGCCCGCCAGGAACCGGGTGATCTCCGGGTCGTCCGGGACGCCCCCGTCGCCGGGCCGGCGCACCAGGTTCTCCGCGATCGACACCGGCTCGTCGGCCCAGGCCGGGCGGAAGTCGCCGGAGGGCACCAGGCCGTGCCGCTGGGCGAACTCCTCGGCCGCGTCCCGCACCGACTCGCGCAGCGCGCCCACCACGACCGTCTCCGCCGTGTAGGTCAGCTCGACCAGCAGCTCGCGGATGCGGTCGAGCTGGTCCTCCCGGTTGGCCGGGCCCTCCAGCGTCGGCCACAGCCTGCGCTCGAACAGCTCGACGAACTCCCTGGCGATGGCGTCGGTGGAGCGGCGCAGGCTGGCGAAGTGGTCGAGCACCTCGTCGCTCGGGATCGCCAGGTCGGCGAGCCGGGTGCCGGACTCCAGCGCCCACCGGCGCACGTGCGGCCAGCCGAACCGCCAGCGCACCAGGCCGACCTCGACGGCGCGGCGCAGCAGCGCGGGCCGCAGGTCGCCCAGCGGCATGAGCTTGCCCGCGTCGCGCAGCCGGACGCGCACCCAGTCGTCGGGGCCCTCGGTGTCGCCGAGGCCGAGCACGGAGGCGACCGTGGCGCCCCGCGCCCGCGCCGCGACCAGCTCGGCGATGGCGGGCAGCGAGAAGCCGCGCGACTGGAGCCGCTGCACCAGGGTCAGCCGCTCGATGTGCGTGTCGTCGTAGTGGGCGACGCGCCCCGTCTTGCGCGGGGGGTGCAGCACGCCCTTGGTCTGGTACATCCGGATGGTGCTGCCGGGCAGGCCGACCCGCACCGCCAGCTCGTCCACGGTCAACTGCTCCACCCGGACATCCTCAGCGGACGCACTAGTGGAGTCAAGACTGTGCTAGTTGCAACTCGAACAGTCTTCGGTGGAATCCAGGTGGACCCGGCCGCGTCCGGCTGCTTGGCCGGCCGGCTACAGGTGCACCAGCATCCGGGTGTTGCCCAGGGTGTTCGGCTTGACGTACGACAGGTCCAGGAACTCCGCGACGCCCTCGTCGGCCGACCGCATGATCTCCTCGTAGACCTCCGGCGACACCGGCGTGCCCTCGATCTCCACGAACCCGTGCCTGCCGAAGAACGAGGTCTCGAAGGTGAGCACGAACACCCGCGCCAGCTGCAGCTCGCGCGCGGTGTCCAGCAGCCTGGCCACCACCCGGTGGCCGATGCCGCGCCCCACGGCGGCGGGGGAGACCGCGACCGTGCGGATCTCGGCCAGGTCCTCCCACAGCACGTGCAGCGCGCCGCAGCCCAGCACCACGCCGCCCTCCTCGGCCACCCAGAACTCCTGGATGTCCTCGAACAGCGTGACCAGCGGCTTGGACAGCAGCACCTTGCCCGCGTACTGGTCGATGAGGGCCTTCATCGCGCGCACGTCGCCGGTCCTGGCCCGCCGCACGTTGATCGGGTCGTTCACGGTGCAAGAAAGTAGTCCTTCGGCGACAGTCGCGGGCACGCGGTGCTCACCCGCTGGGACCTGGGGGCGCGCGGCGCGGACCCGCCGTGGTCGTCGTGGCGCGCTTCACCTCTTCGGGCGAACCTCCGTGCGGTGAGCGCGGGAACGCGCCGTCACCACCCGGCCCGGCGCCCCGGCTCCCGCTCCCGGCCCCCCGCCGGGCGCGGGGCCGAGCGGGGTTCGCGGGGCCAGCAGGTCATGGCCCGCTCCCGTGGCCGGTTACCCTGAGCACCGTGCCTTCCCCCACCACGTCCAAGCGCGTCGCCATGCTGACCCTCGGGTGCGCCCGCAACGAAGTCGACTCCGAGGAGCTAGCGGGCAGGCTGACCGCGGGCGGGTGGCAGCTGGTGGACGACGAGGCCGACGTCGTCGTCGTCAACACCTGCGGCTTCGTCGAGTCCGCCAAGAAGGACTCGGTCGACACCCTGCTCGCCGCCTCCGACTCCGGCGCGAAGGTCGTCGCGGTCGGCTGCATGGCCGAGCGGTACGGCGCGGAGCTGGCCGAGAGCCTCCCCGAGGCCAACGCGGTGCTCGGCTTCGACCACTACGGCGACCTGGCCGACCGGCTCGACGACGTGCTCGCGGGCAAGGCCCTGGAGTCGCACAAGCCGGTCGACCGGCGCACGCTGCTGCCGATCACGCCGGTCAAGCGCCAGGAGAAGGCGCAGGAGGTCCAGGTGCCCGGCCACGGCTGGGGCCCGCGCGTGCTGCGCACCCGCCTGGACGACGCCCCGGTCGCCCCGCTGAAGATCGCCTCCGGCTGCGACCGCCGCTGCTCGTTCTGCGCGATCCCGTCCTTCCGGGGCGCGTTCGTCTCCCGCCACCCCGACGAGATCGTCGCCGAGGCCATGTGGCTGGCCGAGCAGGGCGTGCGCGAGCTGTTCCTGGTCAGCGAGAACTCCACCTCCTACGCCAAGGACCTGCCCCGCGAGCTGGGCGCGCTGGAGCAGCTGCTGCCCAGGCTCGCCGGGATCGAGGGCGTGGACCGGGTGCGGGTGTCCTACCTCCAGCCCGCCGAGACCAAGCCGTCGCTGGTCAAGGCCATCGCGACCACGCCCGGCGTGGCCGACTACTTCGACATGTCCTTCCAGCACTCCAGCGAGGCCGTGCTGCGCCGGATGCGCCGGTTCGGCTCCACCGAGTCGTTCCTCGCGCTGGTGGCGCAGATCCGCGAGCTGGCCCCGCAGGCGGGCATCCGCAGCAACTTCATCGTCGGCTTCCCCGGCGAGACCGAGGCCGACGTCGCCGAGCTGGAGCGCTTCCTCACCGAGGCGCGGCTCGACGCGGTCGGCATCTTCGGCTACTCCGACGAGGACGGCACCGAGGCCGAGGGCCTCGGCGACAAGCACGACGCCGACACCGTCGCCGAGCGGGTGTCCCGGATCTCCGCGCTGGTCGAGGAGCTGACCGCGCAGCGCGCCGAGGACCGCGTCGGCGAGGAGGTCGTCGTGCTGGTCGAGCACGAGGAGGACGACGAGACCGACTGCACCGGTCGCGCCGCCCACCAGGCCCCCGAGGTCGACGGCGAGTGCGTGATCACCAACGCCGACGGGCTCAGCGTCGGCGACCTGGTCCGCTGCCGGGTGGACGCCGCCGAGGGCGTCGACCTGGTCGTCACCGCGATCGAGGTGCTGCCGAGGTGACCGAACCCGCGCGCGTGCCGGTGCTGAACATCGCCAACGTGCTGACGATGTCCCGTCTGGTGCTCGTGCCGGTGTTCCTGCTCGCGCTGTTCGCGGGCAGCGGTCACGACACGCAGTGGCGACTCGCCGCCTTCGCGGTGTTCGTGGTGGCCTCGGTGACCGACCACGTCGACGGCAACCTGGCCCGCAAGTACGGGCTCATCACCGACTTCGGCAAGATCGCCGACCCGATCGCGGACAAGGCGCTCACCGGGGCCGCGCTGGTGGGCCTGAGCATCCTCGGTGACCTCGCCTGGTGGGTGACGGTGGTGATCGCGGTCCGCGAGATCGGGGTGACCCTGCTGCGCTTCTGGGTGATCCGCCACGGGGTGATCCCGGCCAGCCGGGGCGGCAAGGCCAAGACCCTGGTGCAGATCTTCGCCATCGGCTTCTACGTGCTGCCGCTGCCCGGCTGGGGCCAGCTGGTCGCCCAGGTGACCATGGGCCTGGCGGTGCTGCTGACCGTCGTCACGGGCGTGGACTACGTGGTGCGCGCGGTGCGGCTGCGGGCGCGCGGCAAGCGCGCGGTGGCCGGGGCGTGAGCGCCGGGGGAGCGGGGGACGCCGCCGGCGCGGACCCCACCCCCGAGGGGGACACCGTTGCGGGACACCGCAGCGGTGCGGTCTCGACCGGGCGGGCGCTCGCCGAGGGCGCCCCGGACCCGCTGGCCGCGGAGGTCGTCGGCCTGCTGCGCGCCAGGGGCGAGACGGTCGCGACGGCCGAGTCGCTCACGGCGGGCGCGGTCGGCGCGCTGCTGGCGGGCGTGCCCGGCGCGAGCGCGGTCCTGCGCGGCGGCCTGATCGTCTACGCCACCGAGCTCAAGCACTCGCTCGCCGGGGTGTCCGCCGACCTGCTCGCCGAGCACGGCGCGGTTCACCCCGACGTGGCGGCCCAGCTCGCCTCGGGTGCCCGCGACCGCTGCGGGGCCACCTGGGGCCTCGGGCTCACCGGGGTGGCGGGCCCCGACCCGCAGGACGGCGTGCCACCCGGTGTCGTGCACATCGGGGTCGCGGGGGTCTCCCCCGTAGGGGGACCCTCGGTAGAAGTGTCTTCGGTCACCCTCAGTGGTGATCGTCACCGGGTGCGGGTCGCGTCGGTGATCACCGCCTTGGAATTGCTGCGTGCGCGGCTGCTCGTCCCGGTAGGGTGAGCTGGGTGAGCTGAGCTGGGCGATTCCCCGCGCGCGGTCCCGCTTGAGCGGGAACTTCTCGGGGTATTCACCCGTTCGCTGTTGGAGGACGTGCCAGGAAGTCACTGCCCGCCGTCGGGGTGGATCGGTAACGTGGTGGCACGGCCGGCCGGAAGGAGGCGCGCGATGACCGTGCTGCTGCGCGAGGCGATCGGTGATCGGCTCCGCCATGCCCGCACCACACAACGCCGCACGCTGCGCGAGGTCTCCAGGACCGCGCGCGTGAGCCTCGGGTACCTGTCCGAGGTCGAGCGGGGGCGCAAGGAGGCGTCGAGCGAGCTGCTCGCCGCGATCTGCGACGCGCTCGAACTGCCCCTGTCCGAACTGCTGCACCTGGTCGCCGCCGACATCGGCGCCGTCGACAAGGTGGCGAAGTCCGCCGCGCTGGCGGAGCGCGAGGCCGCTCGCGCCGGGCTCGAGGCGGGCACCCTGGTGCCCGCGGTGGTCGGCAACGACCTGTCCGACCTGAGGCTGCAACCCGTGCTCACGCACCGGCTGCCGACCGCGATCAGCAAGCCGCGCGGTTCCGTGGTGGCCGCCTGATACCCGTGCTCCACCGCCCACGCCGAACCGGAACGCCGGTTCGGCGCGTTGGCGTGCAACGAGTTGACAACCGCTTGCGGGGTACCTGCAACACGGGGGGCGGCTGCCAGGCAGGATGGCCGTGCCGTCCGACGCGCCTCTCGGGGGTACTCGGGGTGATCCCGGATATTCCGCCGGGTCGGTGGAAGCACGGCTGCACAACTGACACGATGGAACCAACACCGGCACCGGGTCGTTGCCAATCACGAGCGCGAGCCAGGAAAGTGCGGAGAAGGCAGGCGTAGGAGATGGCCAACCCTTTCGTGAAGGCATGGAAGTACTTCATGGCGGCTTTTTCGTCGAAGATCGACGAGCACGCCGACCCGAAGGTGCAGATCCAGCAGGCCATCGAGGAGGCGCAGCGGCAGCACCAGGCGCTCTCCCAGCAGGCCGCAGCGGTGATCGGCAACCAGCGGCAGCTGGAGATGAAGCTCAACCGGCAGCTCGGTGAGGTCGAGAAGCTCCAGGCCTCCGCGCGCCAGGCGCTCGTGCTGTCCGACGAGGCCCGCGCCAAGGGCGACGAGCAGCGCGCCACCCAGTTCGAGGAGGCCGCCGCCGGGTTCGCGACCCAGCTGGTCACCGCCGAGCAGGGCATCGAGGACCTGAAGACGCTGCACGACCAGTCGCTGCAGGCCGCGACCCAGGCGAAGCAGGCCGTCGAGAACAACGCGTCTGTCCTGCAGGGCAAGCTCGCCGAGCGCACCAAGCTGCTCAGCCAGCTGGAGCAGGCCAAGATGCAGGAGCAGGTCTCGCACTCGCTGCGGCAGATGACCGAGCTGGCCGCGCCCAGCAGCACCCCGTCGCTCGACGAGGTCCGCGACAAGATCGAGAAGCGGTACACCACCGCCCTCGGCTCCGCGGAGCTGGCGCAGAACTCGGTGCAGGGCCGCATGATGGAGGTGCAGCGCTCCACCACGCAGATGGCGGGCATCTCGCGCCTCGACCAGATCCGCGCCTCCATGGGCGGTGGCGCGACGGCGGGCGAGATCACGGCGAAGCCCAACTCCGCCGCCGCCAACATCCAGCAGGAGATCCAGCAGCGGGTGCAGCAGGCGCAGTCCCAGCCGCAGCAGGCCACGCAGCAGCTCCCGCAGAACCCGCCCGCCCAGAGCTGATGGGGTGATCCGCGATGCTTCCCGCCAACCGCAAGCTCGTTCCGGGTGAGCTGGTCGAGCTCTTCAACGCGCAGCAGGGACAGGTCGCGGACCAGGTGAAGCGGCGCTTCACCGCCTGGAACGACCCGAGGGCCCGTCTGGACCGGCGCTACCGCCGATCCAGCCGGGCGCTCACCGTCTGGGCGATCATCCTCGCGGTGTTCTCCGTGCTCGGGGTGCTGGCCGTGGTGGGCGCCGTGCCGGTCGCGGCCGGGGTCGTGGGCGCGCTGGGCGCCACGGGCGGCGCGGTGCTGGCCGTCCGGTCCGGGGTGAAGATGCGCGCCATCGACGCCGAGCGGACCGAGCTGGCGAACACCGCCCCGCCGCCGAGGCCCCCGCTGCCCGCGAAGGCGTCGGCTGCCCGGTACCCGATGGAGCGGCTCGCCGAGGCCGAGGACGCGCTGGCGGAGCTGCTGGTGCAGCTCGACTCCAGCCGGATCACCTCGGTGCCGACCGAGTCCGTCGAGCAGGCCCGCGCGACGGGCCGTGAGGCGGCCTCGGCCATCCGGGCGGTCTCGCAGCAGCTCCAGGCGGTCGAGCGGGCCCGCGACACGGCCCCTCCGCTCCAGCGCACGCCGCTGGTGGAGGGCGTGCGCAAGCTGCGGGTCCAGCTGGACGAGGGCGTCGACGGCTACTGCGGACTGGTCGGCGCGGCGGGCAACGTGCTCGCGGAGAGCGCGGCGGCCAACCCGAGGGCCGTGCTGGACGAGGCGACCGACCACCTGGCGGGGCTCGCGTCCGGGCTGCGCGAGCTGTCCGGCTGACCCCGCCCCGACCCCGCTCCACCCTTCGCCCCTGGCTCCGGCCGGGGGCGTTGTCGTGTGTGAAGTAGCTCACCGCGCGGTGAGGCCCGGCTCGGCCGTCCGGGGGACCCGATCGGCCGGTGGGGTGATCACCGGGCCGCGTCCCGACCGGTGGACGGTGGCTGCGGCGCGCCGGGGCTGGGGGCCCTGTGAACAGCGCTTTTGTGAGCGCCCTTCGTGTTGTCCGGTTTCGGAGCGTCACCGGGGTGGCGGCCCCCTCCCGGCTTCCGGGAGCGCGCCCGCACTCGCGGCCGGGAGCGCCCGATCGCCACGCCCCGTTGCACCACTTCGCGCAGCGAGCATTGCGGTGCGTCGCGCGGGGTCTGGCGGACCATGCTGCAATCGTGTGATTATCAGACTGTTATATAGCGGTGCCCACTACGTGGCGTGGCAGGATCGCCAGGTCCGGCGCGAGGGGGCGCCGGGTGAGCGCGGAGCGGTCGGGAGGTCCAGCGGACGTGGCGTTGTGGACTGTGCGCGGGGACGGGCGGGTCACCGAGGGTGACACCATCGCCCCGGAGGAGCGGCCCAGTTGGCCGCTGACCCTCGGGTTCGGCGCGCAGCACTTCGTGGCCATGATCGGCGCCACCGTCCTCGTCCCCGCCACCACCGGGCTGCCGGTCGGCACCGCCCTGCTGTTCTCCGGCGTCGGCACCCTGCTGTTCCTGATGATCACCCGCAACCGGGTGCCCGGCTACGTCGGCTCCTCGTTCGCGTTCATCGCCCCGCTCCAGGCCGCCCGGCTCGAAGGCGTCCCGGCCCAGCTCGGCGGCGTGCTCGCCACCGGACTGCTGGTCGTGGTCGTCGGCATCGCGATCAAGGCGCTGGGCGTGCGCACCCTCGACTCGATCATGCCGCCCGCCGTCACCGGCGCCGTGGTCATCCTGATCGGCCTGAACCTCTCCAAGGCCTCCACCGGCGCGTTCTCCCAGCAGCCGCTCATCGCCGGGCTCACCCTCGGCGTGATCATGCTGTGCGGGGTGCTCGGCCGCCGCGCGTTCTTCCGGTTCTCGGTCCTGCTCGGCGTCCTCGCGGGCTGGGGCCTCGGCTTCGCGCTCGGCGTCGTGGACACCTCCGCCGTGGCCGAGGCCGCCTGGTGGGGCCTGCCCGAGGCGCACGCGCCGGAGGTCCGCCCGTCCGTGGTGCTGCTGTTCCTGCCCGTGGTCATCGTGCTGGTGGCCGAGAACATCGGCCACGTCAAGGCGATCGCCGCCCTGTCCGGCCGCGACCTGGACGGCAGCGTCGGCGACGCGGTCATCGCCAACGGCCTGTCCACGACGCTGGCCGGTCTCGGCGGCGGCGTCGGCACCACCACCTACTCGGAGAACATCGGCGTCATGGGCGTGACGCGGGTGTTCTCCACCGCCGCCTACGCGGTCACGGCCGCGGCGGCGATCGCCCTGTCGTTCTGCCCGAAGGCCCTGGCCCTGCTCTCCACCATCCCGCCCGGCGCGCTGGGCGGGGCGACCCTGGTGCTGTTCGGCCTGATCGCCGTGGTCGGCGTGCGGATCTGGCAGGACAACCGGGTGGACCTGACCAACCCGGCCAACGCGCTGGTCGGCGGGGCGGCGCTGGTCGCCGGGGTCGGCGACCTGACCATCGCCGTCGGCGACCTGGAGCTGGGCGGGCTGGTGTGGGGCTCGCTGCTGGTGGTCATCCTGCACCCGCTGCTGCGCAGGCTCTGGGCCGTCCGCGCGGGCGCCTGACCGGAGTTCCAGCCCGGAGCCCCCGACCGGCGGCCTCAGCGCGCCGGGTACTCCCGCTCGGCCTCGGTGCGGGCGGTGAGCATCTCCCAGTACAGCTCCGCGAGCACGTCCGGGTCGGCGGTGGGCACGTCCTTCGGCAGGCCGCCCAGCTCGCCGGAGGTCACCAGCTCGTGCGCGGCGCTGCCCGCGATCATCGCGCCGATGGTGAGGGTGCCCGCGTAGACGCCCCGCCCGGCCAGCTCGCCGTGCAGGGAGTGGACGTAGTTGCGGGTCGCGGCCATGCCCAGGCTCACCCCGCTCAGCCCCGGCACCGGGTGCGCGGCGGACATGCCCTGGCCGATCAGCACCGCGCCGTCGCCGCGCTCCAGCAGCTCCGGCAGCACGGCCCCGACCAGCGCGACCGGGGTGAGCGTGAACAGCGCGACCTGCGAGAGCACCTGGTCGGTGGTCAGCTCGGCGGCGGGCGTCATCGCGAAGTCCACGCCGATCGGCGCGTACTCGACCACGTCGATGCGGCCCATCCTCTCCCGGATGGTCTCCACCAGCTCGGGCGCGGCCCGGTGGTCGGACAGGTCGGCGGTGAAGGCCTCGGCCTCGACGCCCCGCCCGGCCAGCTCCGCCACCAGCGCGTCCAGCGGGGCCCTGCGCCGGGCCACCAGCGCCACCCGGTACCCCTCGCGGCCGAACCGCCTGGCCACGGCCGCCCCGAGCCCGGTTCCCGCGCCGAACACGGCGATCACCTTGCGCATATCATCCCCCGTACGGGTCGATAACTTGATGTCACTGTCAACTTCTTGCGAGGTCAACCCTGCAACAAGTTGACAGTGGTGTCAAGTTCTCTCGGGAGGTGGCATGGCCGAGCAGGGCAGGACGCTGCGCAAGGACGCGCGCCGCAACCTGGAGAAACTGCTGGGAGCGGCGGCCGAGGTGTTCCGCGAGCGCGGCCTCGGCGCGCCGCTGGAGGAGATCGCCCAGCGCGCGGGCGTCAGCGCGGGCACCCTCTACAACCGGTTCGGCACGCGCGAGGCGCTCGTCGACGCCGTCGTGCCCGAACTGGTCGCCGGGCAGCTCACCTCGGTGGTGGACGCCGCGCGCGCCCTGGACGACCCCTGGGAGTCCTTCGCGGCCTACCTGGAGGGCATGTGCGGCCTCCAGGCCTCGCAACCGGTGTTCGCCGACGTCCTGACCGGCCGCTACGGCGCCGCCGAGCGCCTCGGCGAGCTGTGCCACGCGCAGAACCTCAACGCCGCCGACATCGTCGAGCGGGCCCGCGCCTCGGGCGCGCTGCGCGCCGACTTCGCCTCCTCGGACGTCGCCGTGGTGTTCCTGTGCGTGGCCAGGGTCGTGGAGGCCACGGCGGGCATCGCCGACGACGTGTGGCGCCGCCTGCTCGCGGTGCTGCTCGACGGCCTGCGCGCCGACGCCGCCCACCCGCTGCCCGTGCCCGCGCTCACCGCCGCGCAGCTCGACGCGGTCACCGCGCGCGCCTCCACCCGGAGGTGAACCCCACTACCCGCCCAGCAGCGACCGGTTGATCCGCCGCACCAGGCCGGGGCCCTCGTAGATGAACCCGGTGTACACCTGGAGCAGGCTCGCGCCCGCGTCCAGCATCCGCTTCGCGTCGTCCGCCGACGCGATGCCGCCCACCCCGACGATCGGCAGCTTCCCACCGGTCTCCCGGCTGACGAACCGCACCACCTCGCGCGCCCGCGCCGCCAGCGGCCTGCCGCTGAGCCCACCGGCCTGGTCCGCGAGGTGCGCGTCCTGCGCCACCACGCCGTCCCGGGACAGCGTGGTGTTCGTGGCGATCAGCCCGTCCACGCCGTGCGCCTCGCACACCTCCAGCAGCTCGCCGATCGCCGCCTCGGTCAGGTCCGGCGCGATCTTGACCAGCAGCGGCTTGCGCGCGCCCAGCTCGGCCATCTCCGCGTTCAGCGCCGACAGCAGCCGGTCCAGCGCGGCCCGGTCCTGCAGCGCGCGCAGCCCCGGCGTGTTCGGCGAGCTGATGTTGACCGCGAAGTAGTCGCCGTGCCGGTGCAGCGCCCGCAGCGAGAGCCGGTAGTCCTCCTCGGCCTCCTCGACGGGCGTCACCTTCGACTTGCCCAGGCTGATCCCCAGCGGCACCGGCAGCGGCCCCAGCGCCTCCAACCGGTCGGCCAGCGCCTGCGCGCCCTCGTTGTTGAAGCCCATCCGGTTGATGATCGCCTCGCTGCCGCGCAGCCGGAACAGCCTCGGCAGCGGGTTGCCCGGCTGGGCCTTCGCGGTGACCGTGCCGACCTCGACGAACCCGAACCCGAGCGCGGCCCACGCGGGCAGCGCCCGGCCGTTCTTGTCCAGCCCCGCCGCCAGCCCCACCGGGTTCGGGAAGCGCACCCCGAACACCGTGCGCGCCAGCCCCGGCCCGCGCACGCCCAGGTTCACCCTGGCGGCCAGCGGGGAGACCTTCGACGCCAGGTCGAGCGTGGTCTCGTGGACCCGCTCCGCGTCCCCGTCGTGCAGGGAGAACAACGCCTTGCGCACCACGTTCCGGTAGATCACGGCCGCAACCCTATGCGATCGGACCCGGTTGGCAGCGCGGGCACCAGTAGGCCACCCGCTCCAGCACCCCGGCGCCCTGGCCGCCGACCCGCACCCGCGTCCCGCAGCGCGCGCACGGCCGCCCGGTCCGCTCGAACACCCAGTGCTGCTGCCCGCGCCGCAGCGACCCGGTCGTGGACTGCTCCGGCCGCCACGCGTTGGCCAGCAGCAACCTCCGGCACAGCCGCACGGTCTCCACCGGGTCCACCGCCGACACCGGCGACCACGGGGACACGCCCAGCAGGAAGCACACCTCGGCCTTGTACAGGTTCCCCACGCCCGCGAGCACCCGCTGGTCCAGCAGCGCCAGCCCCAGCTCCCGCTCGGGCTCCGCGACCAGCCCGCGCACGGCCTCGGCCTCGGCCGCCTCGTCCCAGTCGTCGGCCAGCAGGTCCGGGCCCAGGTGGCCGACCAGCCGGTGCTCGTCGGCGGTCGGCAGCAGCTCCAGGTCGTGCAGCGCGAACCCGATCGCCTGCCGGTCCGGCACCTCGAACACCGCCCGCGCCTGGTGGCCGGGACGGCGCCAGCGCTCGCCCGGCCGGTACAGGTGCCACGCCCCGTCCATCCGGAAGTGGCTGTGCAGGCTCAGGTCCCCGCTGAACCGGGTGAACAGGTGCTTGCCCACCGACCGCACGCCCAGCACCTCGCGCCCGGCCAGGTCCGCCGTCGCGAACCGGGGGTGCCGCAGCTGGCCGCGCAGCAGCACCCGGCCGGTCAGCGCGTCGGCCAACCGGTGGCCGGCGAGGAAGACCGTGTCACCCTCGGGCACGGCGGGCGTCCGCGAGACCGGTCACGCGTCGACCGCCTCGTGCGCCTCCTGGATCTCGTCCTCGTCGAAGTCCCGGTGCGACGCCTTGCGCCTGCTCCGGCTCACCCGCAGCACCCGCGCCAGCAGCAGGTTGAACGCCAGCGCCACCTCGCGCGCGCCCGGCGTCCCCCACTCGTGGATCGGCATGCAGGCGCCCTGGGCCTGCTGCACCGCGAGCCGGTCCGGCAGCGCCACCGGCATCACCAGCGGGCCGAAGATGTCGCGCAGCTCCTCGATGCGGAACTGGTGCTCGTGCGAGCGCGGACGCACCCGGTTGACCACCACGCCCAGCGGCTGGAGCTCGTCGTTGTGCTCCCGCTCGGACTGCACCGCCTCGAACGCGCGCTGCACGCCCGCGACGGCGAACATCGTCGGCTCGGTCACCAGCAGCGCCCGGTCCGCGGCCACCAGCGCCGAGCGGGTCAGCTGACCCAGCGACGGCGGGCAGTCCAGCAGCACCAGCTGGTAGTCGTCCTCGACCACCTCCAGCGCCTCGCGCAGCCGCCCCAACCGCTTTTCACCCGGATCGGGGTGGTTCAGCAGCTCCGCGTCCTCCGAACCGGAGAGCACGTCGACCCCGTCGCCCCACGCCGAGGGCGCGATGGCGGCCCGCACGGTCTCCGGGGCCGGTTCCTTGAGCACGTCGTAGACGCTGGCCGAGGACTCCCCCGGTTCCAGCGTGGAGGTGGCGTTGCACTGCGGGTCGAGGTCGATGACCAGCGTCCGCACGCCGCGCCTGAGCGCGGCCGACGCGAGACCCAGCGCGACCGTCGTCTTCCCCACTCCACCTTTGAGGCTGAGCACCGCGACCGTATGCACAAGGTGCAGCCTACGGCCCTTAGGCTTCTGTGCCATGCGACCGGACGCCGTACAGAGGGTGCTCGACACCGAGTTGACCGCCGCGAGGGACCGGCGGGGCGGCGAGCCCCCCAGGGTCCTGGACGTCGGCGGCGGCACCGGCGTGTGGGCCGTCCAGCTGGCCGCCGCGGGCTGCGCGGTCACCGTGGTCGACCCGAGCCCCGACGCGCTGGCCACCCTGACCCGGCGCGCCGCCGAGGCGGGCGTCGCCGATCGGGTGATCGCCGTGCAGGGCGACACCGACGCCCTCGGCGAGCTGGTCAGCGACGGCGCCGCCGACCTGGTGCTCGGCCACGGGCTGCTGGAGGTCGTGGACGACGCGGCCACCGCGCTCGCCGCCCTCGCCGCCGCCGCGGCCCCCGGCGGGGCGGTCTCGGTGCTGGTGGCCAACCGCTACGCCGCCGTGCTGCACCGGGCCATCGGCGGCCGGATCGTGGACGCGCGCAGGCTCCTGGACGACGAGGGCGGTCAGCTCGCCGGGACCCGCGACCCGCTGCTGCGCCGGTTCGACGTGACAGGTCTTGAGACCCTGGTCTCATCGGCCGGGTTGGCGGTAGAAATTCTCCAGGGGCACGGGGTCGTCGCAGATCTGGTGCCCGGCGCCGTGCTGGAGGCGAATCCCGGCGCGGCTGAGGCGTTGGCAGAGCTGGAACTGGCCGCCGCGACACGATCCCCCCTGCGGGACGTGGCCGCGCGGTTGCACGTGCTGGCTCGCCGCACGGGGTGAGTGGGGTGAGATGGACGGAGTCACCGGCGCGTTAGGGGTCGACGGGCGGTTCGACCCCGAGCAGGTTCGGGCAGCGGCAGCGGGGGACAGGGCTGCCGTGCGCGAACTGCTGGCGGTGGTTCGCCCGGTCGTGGTGCGCTACTGCCGCGCGAGGGTGGGCAGGCAGGAGCGGACGTTCGCGTCCGCCGACGACGTGGCGCAGGAGGTGTGCCTGGCGGTGCTGACGGCACTGCCGAGCTACCGCGACCAGGGGAGGCCGTTCCTGGCCTTCGTGTACGGCATCGCCGCGCACAAGGTCGCGGACGCGCACCGGGCCGCCGCCCGCAACCGGGCGGAACCGGTGCCGGAGCTGCCCGACTCGGTCTCGACCGAGGCGGGCCCGGAGACCAGGGCGCTGCACGGCGAGCTGTCCGACCGGATGGCGCGGCTGCTGCGCGTCCTGCCGGACAAGCAGCGGGAGATCCTGGTGCTGCGGGTCGTGGTCGGCCTGTCGGCCGAGGAGACCGCGCAGGCGGTCGGCTCGACGCCCGGCGCGGTGCGGGTCGCGCAGCACCGGGCGCTCGCCAAGCTGCAGAAGATCGTGCGCCAGCCGCACCGGGTGTGACGGCGGCGCGCTGGCGGCCTCAGTGCCGCCAGCGCGTCCGCCGCGCCACCTCGTCCTCGTCGACGCCCTCGAACAGGGCGATCTCGCCGCGCCGCACGTCGGCCACCGTCGCCGCGAACTCCCGGCCCATGGCCGCGGTGAGCGCCGCGTCGGCCTCGAACGCCGCGACGGCCTCGCCCAGCGAGGTCGGCAACCTCGGCGCGTCCGGGTGGTCCGCCGGGTTGCCCACCACCGGTTCCGGCAGCCCTCCGCCCTCGGCCAGCCCCGCCTCGCCCGCCGCGAGCACCGCGCCGAGCAGCAGGTACGGGTTGGCGGTCAGGTCGAAGCACTTGACCTCCACCGACCGGCCGCGCACCAGCCGCATCGCGGCCTCCCGGTTCTCCAGGCCCCACGCCGCGAACGGGCCCGACCAGCGCGACGGCACCAGCCGCAGGTAGCTGGCCACCGACGGCGCGCCGATCGCGCACAGCGCGGGCAGCCTGCGCAGCACGCCCGCGTAGAACGCCTCCGCCTCCGGCGCGAGCCCGAACCGGCCGCTCCCGCCGGACAGCAGCGGGCGGCCGTCCCGCGACAGGCTCGTGTGCAGGTGCCCGCCGTTGCCGACGCCGCCCGCGACCACCTTCGGCGAGAACGACACCCGCATCCCGTGCCTGGCCGACACCGCGCGCACGGTCTCGCGCACCAGCACCGCCGTGTCCGCCGCCGCCACCGGCTCCTCGGGCGCGGTGGACAGCTCGAACTGGCCCGGCGCGTACTCGGGGTGGAACTGGAGCACGTCCACCCGCTGCTCGGCCAGCGCCGACAGCAGCTCGGCCGAGTAGTCGGACAGCTCGACCTGCCTGGCGTGGCCGTAGGCGGGCGCGGTCGTGACGGGCCTGAAGTCGTCGGTCTGCTCGCCGAGCGCCCACTCGACCTCGAAGCCGGCCCGCACCCGGAAGCCCCGCCCGGCCAGCCGCTCGGTCATCACCCGCGCGAAACCGCGCTCGTCCTGCGGGTGCCGCTCACCCGTCTGGGCGTGCCGGTCGGCGGGCGCCCACGCCCAGCCCGGCTGACCGGCCAGCACCACCAGGCGGTCCAGGTCCGGGTGCAGGCGCAGGTCGCCGTCGGGGCCGCCCGCGTGCCTGCCCGCCACGATGCTGTCGTCGAGCAGGAAGGCGTCGAACACCTCGGCCGACCCCAGGCCCTCGGCGGCGGCCCACGGCAGGCGGGCCACCGGCACCGACTTCACCCGCGTGATGCCGCTGTGGTCCACCCAGGTGATCGCCACGGCGACCACCCCGCGCCTGCCCAGCTCGTCCACCACGCCCGAAGCGCGGTCCCTGCGGTGCTCCCGCTCGCCTGCGTCCATGAGGGCGTTGGCTACCGGGCGCGATTAGGGTGCGACAAGTGGAAACGCCGCTCGCGGTGGTCGAGACCACCCCATTGATCGACCACCACTGCCACGGGGTGCTCGGCGGGGAGCTGGACCGGCGGGCGTTCGAGGCGCGCCTGACGGAGGCGTCGGTCGCGGCTCCGGGGACGAGCCTGTTCGACACGGCGGTGGGGTTCGCGGTGCGGCGGTGGTGCGCTCCCGTGCTGGACCTGCCGCCGCACGCCTCCCCGGACGCCTACCTGGAGCGGCGGGCCGAGCTGGGGGCGGACGAGGTCAACCGGCGGTTGATCGGGGCGGCCGGGGTGGAGCTGTTCCTGGTCGACGCGGGGCTGCCGGGTGAGCTGGTCGACCCGGCCGCGTACGGCGGGCGCTCGCTGGACGTGCTGCGGTTGGAGCGGCTGGCGGAGCTGCTGGTGGGGGAGGGCGCGGCGGGGTTCCCGGACCGGGTGCGGGCGGCGCTGGGGCGCTCGGGGGCGGTGGCGGCCAAGTCGATCGCGGCCTACCGGGTGGGGCTCGACCTCGATCCCGCGCGGCCGTCCGACGGCGAGGTGGTGCGGGCCGCCTCGCGCTGGCCGGCCTCGGGGTCCGGGCGGTGCGCCGATCCGGTGCTGTCGCGGTTCCTGGTGTGGGAGGCGCTGGAGCGCGGGCTGCCGGTGCAGTTCCACGTCGGGTACGGGGACTCGGACCTCGACCTGCACCGGGCCGATCCGGCGCTGCTCACCCCGCTGCTGCGGGCGGTCCAGCCGCTCGGGGTCCCGGTGCTGCTGCTGCACAACTACCCGTTCCACCGGACCGCCGGGTACCTCGCCCAGGTTTTCCCGCACGTGTACGCGGACCTCGGGCTGGCCACGCACGGGGTGGGGGACCGGGCCGCCGCCGTGCTGGCCGAGGCCCTGGAACTGGTGCCGTGCGGGAAGTTCCTCTACTCGTCGGACGGGTACGCGCTGGCGGAGCTTCACCACCTCGGCGCGCTGCTCTATCGACGTGCGCTGTCGGATTTGCTGCGGGGCAAGCTGGAAAGCGGTTCTCTTTCCGGTGAGGACGCCGTGCGGATCACCCGGATGGTGAGCGGCGGCAACGCCCGCCGCGCCTACCGGATCGACTAACCTGTCGAACAGCAGTTCGAGTCCGAGGGGTGTGCGGAGGGGTGTTCCGTGGGGCGCAGCGCCAACCTGCCCAAGGGGCTGGTCGAGCGGTTCCGCGTGCGCGAGGGGGACGTCCCGGACGACGCGGGCTGCCGGATGCTGCACGTGGACATGGACGCCTTCTACGCGTCGGTCGAGATCCGCGACCGGCCCGAGCTGGCGCGCCTGCCGGTCGTGGTCGGCGGCACCGCGCACCGGGGCGTGGTGGCATCGGCGAACTACCTGGCCCGCGAGTTCGGCGTCCGCTCCGCCATGCCCACCGCGCACGCCAGGCGCCTCGCCCCGCACGCGGTGTTCCTGCCGCCGGACTTCACCAAGTACCGGGACGTCTCGCGCGGCGTCATGGAGCTGTTCCGCCAGGTCACGCCGCTGGTCGAGCCGCTGAGCCTGGACGAGGCGTTCCTGGACGTCGGCGGCGCGCTGCGCAGGCTGAGGGCCACGCCCGCCGAGATCGCCGCGCGCGTCCGGGTCGACGTGGAGCGGGAGCACGGCATCACCTGCTCGGTCGGGGTGGCGTCGACGAAGTTCCTGGCGAAGCTGTCCTCCGGCATGTGCAAGCCGGACGGCCTGATGGTGGTGCCGAAGGACCGGGCGCTGGAGTTCCTGCACCCGCTGCCGGTGGGCGCGCTGTGGGGCGTCGGCAAGCGCACCGCCGAGCAGCTGGACCGGTTGGGTCTGGAGACGGTCGGGGACGTGGCGGCGGCCCCGCTGCTGCGGCTGCGCAAGGCGGTCGGCGTGGCGCTGGCCGAGCACCTGTACGCGCTGGCCAGGGGCCATGACGACCGGCCCGTGGTGCCGTACACCAGGGAGAAGTCGATCGGCGCGGAGGAGACCTTCGAGGTCGACCACTTCGATCGCGCGGTGCTGAAGCTGGAGCTGCTGCGGCTGTCCGAGCGGACGGCGGCGTCGCTGCGCGCGAAGGGCCTGCGCGGGCGGACGGTGTCGATCAAGGTGAGGTTCGCGGACTTCACCACGATCACCCGGTCGAAGACCCTCCGGGTGGCCACGGACGTGGCGCGCGAGGTGTACGCGACCGCGACGTCCCTGCTGGACGACCACGTCCCACCGGGCGCGGTGCGGCTCATCGGGGTGCGGGTGGAGCAGCTGTCCGAGGGCGCGGCGGGGGAGCAGCTGGCGTTCGACGCGCCCGAGCGCGGCTGGCGCGAGGCGGAACAGGCGGCCGACCAGGCGAGAACCCGCTTCGGCACGGCGGCGGTCCGCCCGGCCTCCCTCCTCTCCACCGCCCCGGCCCGCTCGGCCGAACCGGAACCAAAACCGGAACGCCACCCCGAGGAACGCTGAACCCGACCGACCGAACACGGCCCGCCGAACACGGCCGTCGGGGCCGCACGCTCCGCTTTTCTCCCTCCCCGCCTCTTCTCCACGCCGACCGCCCACCCGGCCGCGCCCTTCCCCGATCCTCGTCCTGGTCGCCCCTCCCACGTGCAGCCCTCCTTCCCGTCGCCCTCCTTCCCGTCGCCCTCCTTCCCTTTCCCCCTCTCCCCTCTCCCCTCTGGCGCTGTTCCTCTTTCTCAGGTCTGGGTCGCCTGTTCATCGCATTCGTTCGCCTCGGTCGTCTCGTTCGGCGGTGCTTTCCGGGGCTCCGCAGTCGCCGGGCCGCCGTTCGGGTGTCATCCCGGCGTGCTCTCCACCCGTTCGCGCTAACCGAGTGCACCCTGTTCTGGTGGAGCGGTTCTGGACCCGGTTGACCGTCGCGGAGCAGGCCCTCCTGCGCGCCGCGGGCGTCGAGCGCGACTACTCGCGCGGCGCCGTCGTGTGCCGCGAGGGCGAGACCACCGCGCACGTCCTGGTCGTCCGCGAGGGCCTCCTCCGGGTCACCGCCGCGACCCTGACCGGCGAGCGCCTGCTCGCGGTGCGCGGTCCCGGCGACATCGTCGGCGAGCGGTCCGCCGTGGACGGACTTCCCCGCTCGGCCACCGTCAGCGCCAGCGGTCGCACCAGGGCGCTCGTGCTCACCGCCGCCACGTTCACCGCGCTGTGCCGCCGCGAGCCCGGCATCTCCTGGGCCGTCCTCGGCGTGGTCGTCGGCCGCCAGCGCGACGCGGACCGCCAGCGCGTGCAGATCAGCGGCACCGCCACCCAGCGGGTCGCCGCGGTCCTGCTCGACATGGCGCTCCAGCGCGGCATCGCCGACCAGGGGGCCGTGCCGCTGACCCAGGAAGAACTCGCGGGAATCGCTGGAACCTCGCGAGAATCACTGGTCCGGGTGCTGCGCTCCCTGCGTTCCGAGGGCATCATCTCCACGGGCAGGCGCGTGGTGGACATTCACGACGTCCGACGCCTCCAGGGTTACGCGGACTGAATTCCGGCCCAGTGCGTCATCTGACGCAGATCCCCTTCGCGAGTGCTTCTAAAAAGGAGCCATGACGAAAGGGGGAGCCATGAACCGCCGTGAAGCCGAGATCAGGTCCCGCAGGAAGTTCACCGAGCGGCTGGCCTGCGCGCTGCTGTTCTCCGCCATCCAACTGTGGGCGCTGGCCGTGGTGCTGACCCGCTTGGAGGTCGACGGCGTGACCGCGCTGGCGATCGCCTTCTGCACCGCGGGCGGACTGGTCGCCCTCTACGACGCCTGGTCCGGCGTGCGCGTCACCGCGCGTGAAATCGATCAGGAGATCAACCAGGAGGAGGAACTGGCGAGGTTCTGATCGGGTGAAGGTGATTTCGAGGGGTAATCACCTTCCGTGCAAAGGCTCCCGGCGGCCACCAGGCCACCGGGAGCCTTTCCCGTTCCGCCCATACCCCACTCCGCCCCTCACTCCCCGTCATTCCCCCAAGTTCTCCACACCCCCGCCAGTTATCCACAACCCCCACTTTCCCTCCTCGCCACCCGCCGCCCCAGCCGCCCAGAGTGGACCCATGCGCCTCACCCCCACGATCAACCTCGACGCCCTGGCCCTCCTCTTCGCGAACCGCATCGCCTCCGCCGCGCTCCTGGTCCGCCTGGGCCTGCCCGCGGCCGAACTCCTGTCCCGCTGCGAACGCGGCGGCCCGTGGCAACGCCTGCTCCCCGGAGTCCTCCTCCTCTCCCCGATCCCGCCAACCCGAACCCAGTGGGCACGCGCGGCGCTCTGCTACGCAGGCGCGGACGCCCAGCTCACCGGGATCGACGCCCTCCACCTGCACGGAATGCGCTCACTACCCCCGGCGGGCCAGATCCTCGTCCTCTCCCGCAGAGGCAAACCGCCCACCGACCGAGTGAGGGTGATGGCCACCAGACACCCGCCGCCCCCGCTGCTGATGGACGGCTTCCCCACCGCCCCACTGCCGAGGGCCGCAACCGACGCGGCACGGGTGCTCGACAACCCCCGCGCCCTGAGCGCCGTCTTCACCGAGGTGGTCACCAGAACCGGCGTCTCCACCGCGGACCTGCGCGCGCTCCTCCCCAAGGCGACGGCCGCAACCCGCCAAGCCTTGGCCGTGGTGGAACGCCCACCCCTGGCGGTGAAACGAGCCCAGGAGCTGACGACCCACCTGGGCCTGCCGGAGCCGAGGTGGGGCTCCACGATCACCACGGCGGAGGGTGATCCCCTGGGCGTGGCCGACGCCTGGTGGGACGCCTACGGCCTGGCCTGGCAGTTCAGAACCCCACAACCATCCTCGAGGGCCCTGCTGGCAGCAGGCGCCGTAGTCGTCCACACCGACCCGACAACCCTGAAAACAGGAGGCCCCCACCTCCTGACGACCCTGGCAAGGGCAACAGCCCAAGCCCAAACCCGCCCCCGCCCACCCCTGACGGCGAAGAACGGCATCAACCCAACCCCAACCCAGCCACCACCCCCACCGCCCCACCCCGTCCCACACTCACTGCACCCCTCACCAAGGAGGCCGCCCCACCCACACCTCAACCCCCACCCACACCCCGCTCTCACCTGACCACCCACCCCACAACCACGCCACCCACCTCACAGGGATGGCACCCACACGACCGGAGCCGCCCAACACCCCCACTCACCTCCCACTCACCGCCCACCCCAGCCCAACACCACTACCCACCCACCGCCCGCCGCTGGCTCACACCGCCCACCGCCCACCGCTGGCTCACACCACCCACCGCCCGCCGCTGGCTCACACCGCCCACCGCCCACCGCTGGCAGCTGCCCGCCGATGCCCACCGTTGGCCGCCGCTGGCAGATGCCCGCTGCTGCCTGCCGCCGCCTGCCGTTGGCCGCCATTGGTCGCTGGCCGTCGCTGCCCATCGCCATCGCCATCGCCATTGCTCGCCCGCCACCTGTCACTGCCTATGTCAGTGCCCGCCGCTCGTTGCCCGGTATCTACTGCCGCTGCTGGCTGCTGGCTGCGCCACTGCCCGCCACCCGCCACCGCCCGCCACCCGCCTATATCAGCGCCTGCCGCTCGTACTGCCCGCCATCCGTCCCTCCGCCCAGCGCCTACCGCGTGTTGCCCGCCGCCCGCCCCTGCCCGCCGCCCAGTGCCCGCCCCTGCCCAGTGCCCAACATCCGTCGTGTGTCGCCCGCCGCGCACCATCGCCCGCCACCCACCAGGCGTTGCCCGCCGCGCGCCATCGGCCGTCGCCCACTGCCCTCGTCCGTCATCCGTCGTCTTGTCCGCCCGCACTCGCACTCGCACCCGCGCCAGCCGCCCATGCCCGCCGTCCATGCCCGCTGCCCGCTGCCCGCCGTCCGCGTCCGCCGTCCGCGTCCGCCGTCCGTGCCCGCTGCCCGTCATCCACTGCTCGCCATCAGCCGTCAGCCGTCAGCCGCCCACCGGCTGCCGCTCGCCATCAGTCCGTTGCCGTTGTTCTTGCCTGCGGCGCGTCCCGAAGGTCGTCGGGTCTCGTCTCCTCGCGTCCGCCCGGCTTGATCAACTTGCGCTACTGGGGCCGTGGTGGGTTCCGTTCGCGTGCCCGCAAGCCGTGTGGTCAACGGCTGTGCCCGTAGGCGTTCAAGGGGGTCGGTGTCCGCAGTGGTGCGGTCAGAGGAGGCGCGTCGCCGTCCGTCCGAGCGCGCCTACAAGGTGATCTTGGTCACCTCGCGTCCCGAGGCTCTCCGCCGCAGGGCGGTCCGGGGTGTCGGAGCGGGGGAGCGGGAGGGGGTTCGCGGGCGCTGCGGGGAGGGGTGCGGAATGGCTCAGGTGCTCGCGCGCGAGGTCGTTGTGCAGGGTCGGCGGTCGACGTCGTGGGGTGCGGGAGTCGTTCGCGTCCTGCGGTTTGCCGCCTGGTGAGGTGTCCGGGCAGTGCTCCGCCGAGGGGTGAGGGCTGACCGCAGGATGACCTTGCGACCTCACGGAGGCCTGACCGTTGACCCGTGAGGATGATGGTGACAGAAGGAACCGTCCGGGTCCTGCGACTGGGTAGTCGAGAAGCTCCCCAAATCGTATCCTTGACGTGACACCCCCAAAGCGGGGCGTCCGCCGGGACCGGCGGCAACCGCGACACCCGGCGCCCGCGACCGCTGTGCCGGAGGAGGAGCCATGCCACTCTCCGAGCACGAGCAGCGACTGCTCGACCAGATCGAGCGCGCGCTCTACGCCGAGGACCCGAAGTTCGCATCCACCGTGCGCGGCGCGAAGCTGCGCAAGCCGTCCCGACGGCGTCGCATCTACGGCATCGTGCTGTTCGCCGTGGGTGTCGCACTGCTCGTGACCGGTGTCATGCTGCCGAAGCTCGCTGGTATCCCGGTGGTGAGCGTTGTCGGCTTCCTGATGATGTTCTTCGGCGTGCTGCTCACAGTGACGACGCTGCGTCGCGGTGAGCAGGGTGCCGAAGAGCCCGAAGCACAGGGAAGCAGGCCGACCAGTCGCAGCTCGTTCTCCCAGAAGATGGAAGAACGCTTCCGTCGTCGTTTCGAGGGCGAGTAATCCGGCCCGAGGACCAGTAGTCGTGCTGCGGCCCGCCCCACTCGGGGCGGGCCGCAGCACGCTTTCCGCCGGAAAACCAGGAAACGCGCCCCACGCGGACCCGCGCGCCACACCTGAACCAGCGCGCCACGCCCAGCCTCGGCCCCGAGCTCCGGACAGCACACCGCCTCGGACCCGAGCTTCAAGCCGTGCCTGGCCCCGAACCGGGCGCCGCGCCTTCGAGTCGGACCCGAGCTTCAAGCCGTTCCCGGCCCTGAGTCGAGTGCCGTGCCTTCCAGCCGGACCCGAGCGCCGCGCCCCCGGAATGACGCCCGACGCCTTGCCTTCAGCCTGAAGCCTGCGGCCGAACCCGAGCGCCTCGCTTTGCCTTGGCCCCCAGTGCTCCTCGGCCCGCCCCGAGCGCTTCGCGCTGACCCCGAACCCCAGCGCCCCGAACCCCAGCGCCCCGAACCCCAGCGCCCCGAACCCCAGCGCCCCGAACGCGAAGCGGCCCCGCCAGGCACAGCGCCCGGCGGGGCCGCTTCGCGAAACCACCGTCGTCCGGGCCGCCGCGTCCTCCGCCCTGTCGCGCGTCGACCGCGGGCCCCGTCCCCCGCCCTGTCGCGCGTCGACCACAGCCCCGTCCCCGGTCAGCTCTCCTTGCCATCCGGTGGTTTCTGCAGCACCGACTTCGGCAGCACCTTCGCCCGCAAGGCCAACGGCGCGTTGCGGGTCAACGACCGGCGGACCTCGTCCACCGCCGTCGGCAGGGTCGGGTCCGCGCCGCCGTTCGCGCTGTACCACGAGCGCTCCACCGCGCCCACCACCGCGCGCAGGCCGTCCCTGCCCTGCTCGTCCAGGTTGTGCTCCCGCACCAACCGCCTCGCCGCCACCCGGACCGTCTCCGTGCTCCGCACGCCCGCGCCCCGGTCCAGCGACTCCGCGATCAGCTCCTGCCACGCCGCGCCCGCCGCGTCCGGCCCCAGCGCCGCGACCCTGCGCAGCCTCGCGCGCCTGGTCGCCTCGCGCAGCGCCGCAGGCGCCGCGGCCACCGCGCCAACCGCCACGACGGCCGCCAGCCACCACGACAGCAGCGCCGCCGTCAGCGCCAGCGCCGCCACGCCCGACCCGGCCGCACCCGCCACCAGGACGCGCTTCACCCGGCCCGACACCGCCCGCTCACCACCGCCCGGCCTCCTGCCCAGCAGCGCCACCGCCGCCAGCAGGGCCGCCAGCGCCAGCGCGCCCACCAGCGCGATCAGGTGCCACGCGGGCACCCGGTTCCCGCCGTCGTCCTGCTGCCCCTGCGCCGCCGCGTCGGCGGACGTGGAGGCCGACGGGTTCGCCGACGAGCTCGGCACCGCCGTCGTGGTCGTCGTCGTGGCCTGCGAGCTGCTGGCCCCGTCCTCGTTCTCCACCCGGTTGCCGGAGATGTACGGGGGCACGACCGCCCGGTCGCTCAGCGGCGTCGGGTCGAACGTCATCCAGCCGTACCCGTCGAAGTAGATCTCCACCCACGCGTGCGCGTCGTCCGTGGTGATCGTCTGGTACTCCGCGCTCGGGAAGCCCGCGGTGAACCCCACCGCCACCCGCGACGGCAGCCCCAGCGTCCTCGCCATGATCGCCATCGCCGTCGCGTACTGCTCGCAGAACCCGGTCTTCCCGTTGAACACGAAGTCGACGAGCGCCCCCGAGGCCAAGTCGTCCTTCGTCTCCAGCTTGTACTGGAACCCGTTGGCCGGGTCCTTGAAGTAGTCGTGCAGCGCCTTGGCCCGGTCGAACGGGTTCTGCGCGGACGCGGTGACCTGCTCCGCCAGGTCGATCACCCGCTGGTCGACGCCGGGGGCGTCCAGGTACTCCTCGTTGATCTTCTCCCCGCCGGGCCCCTCGCCGAGCGCGGTGGCCTGCCGCAGCTGCTCGTCGGTGGGCGTGTCCAGCACCGTCTCCAACCGGTACCGGTCCACCTCGCGCCGCTGCTGGCTGTAGAGCATCTCCCGCTCCGGGTCGAACCGCCACTCGTCCTCGAGCGACTCGATCCGCCTCGGCCTGCCGTACACCGGGAGCCAGTTGTCCAGCCAGTCGACCGGCTCGATCTCCAGCACCTCGGTCTTGGCGTCGGGGTCGTACCCCGCGCCCCTGGGCACCTCGCCGTCGTTCGCCCGCACACCCGACTGCATGCTGCCGCCGAGCCGGAAGCCCTGGTCGGGCTCGTACGCGCGCAGCGTCGCCACCCGCATGTACGCCTGCCTCGGCAGGTCCCGCACCCGGAACAGCTCCTTGTTCTGCCCCCGGTTGAGCATCCCGCGCAGCTCCGTCATCGGCTCGAGGCCGAGCTTGCCCGTCCCGCCGCCCTCACCGGTGCCCGGCAGCCGCCCGACCGTGCCGACCAGCGGCGCGCTCAGCAGGCCCGCCAGCAGCGCCGTCACCACGGCCGCGCCCGCCACCGCCGTCGCGGCGGGGGCCGAGTTCACCCCGGCGCCCCTGGGCAGCCTGCCCCGCCACGCGCTGTGCCGGTGCTGCCCGTCCACGGCCAGCAGCAGCGCGAACGCCGCCGCCCCCAGCACGAAGATCCACAGCGGCAGCATCTCGTCCGCCAGCGACACCGGCACCGCGAACACGCACAGCAGCACCAGCCCCGACGCGGCGGGCGCGGCGGCGGCCACCGCCAGGGTGTCCACCACCACCGCCACGACGCCGATCGCCAGCATCACCAGGCACCGCATCGCCGGGCTGTCCGGCACCGGCGGTATCCCGGTCTGCACCTCCTCCAGCGCCGCCCCGAGCACCCCCACCAGGTCGCCGAGCGACTGCGGCCCCGGCAGCACCACCAGCACGCCGGTCCTGGTGAAGATCGTCACCAGCAGGCACGCCAGCGCCAGGAACTGCCCGAACGGCACCAGCGGCGCGGGCACCCGCACCGACCTGAGCAGCACGCCCACCCCGGCGATGACGGCGATCGCCACCCCCAGGTACACCACCCACAGCGTCCCGGTGAGCACGCTGGACAGCGCCATCGCCGTGCACAGCGTCGCCAACCCCGCGACGGCGGGCGTCGTGGCCACGACCCAGTCGCCGCCCGCGCTCCCTCTCCCGGCCACCTAGCCCACCTCCGCGCGACCGCGGTTGCCCGCGCTGTGGCACAGCTCCTGCCACACCTGGTCCATCGGCGTGGCGGGAGTCGCCACCACCACGCCCCACCCCGAGGCGCTGAGCACCCTGGCCGTGTCCTCGGCCGACGCCGCCGCCGCACCCGCGGGGCCCGCCGCGCTGACCGCCGCGTTCTCCCGCGCCCCGGCCCACGCCGCCACGTCCAGCACCACCGCGAGGCTGCGCGTCCCGCGCCTGCGGTGCCTGGCCAGCGACTCGGCCGCCTCCGGCGAGCACGCGCCCAGCAGCGCCACCACCTCCTGGCCCGCGCCCGCGTCCAACCCGGCCGCCAGCTCCAACCGGTGCGACGGCTGGAGCGCCGCCAGCGAGTCCAGCACCACGTCGTCGCCGTGCCCGGCGTCGCCCGTCACCCCCGCCAGCACCCGGCCGTCGTCGCCGACCAGCTTCACCTGGTGCCCGAACCGGTTCAGGTGCAGGCACACCGACGCCGCGAACGACACCGCCCACTCCAGGCTCGCCGACGGCCCGCTGCCCCGGTGCGCGGCCAGCCGGTGGTCGAGCAGCACCGTGGTGCCGCCGCGCCAGGGCCGCTCCTCCACCCGCACCATCAACTCGTCCCGCCGTGCGGTCGAGCGCCAGTGCACCTTCCGCAGGTCGTCGCCGTGCCGGTACGGCCGCACCACCGCGTCGTCCTCGCCCTGCCCGGTGCGCAGCCGGATCGACCCGTCGTCGCCCGAGCCCATGCCGGACCCGCCGGGCAGCCCGGACAGCCGCACCACCCTCGGCACCACCACCAGCCTGGTCCGCCCCGCCATCTCCTGGTCGAACTCGGCGAGCCCGAACGGGTCGGTGACCCTGGCCAGCAGCGGACCCACCTGCTGCACCCCGCGCATCACCGGCTTGAGCTGGTAGCGCAGCGACGTCCGGTGGTCGCGCGGCAACCGCTCCACCACGAACCTCGGCCTGCTGCCCAGCGCGTACGGCACCGCGTCCTCCAGCAGCAGCCCGCCCGTGGGCAGCCTGCCCGCGCTGCGCAGCTCCACCCTGACCTCGGCCACCGCGCCCACCGGCACCCGCGCCGGGTCCACCGACCGCGCCGCGCGCAGACCCACGCGGGCCCGCTGCGCCAGCCACGCCGCCAGCAGCGGCATCGCCACCACGAACACGGCCACCCGCAGCAGGTCCCGCTCGTCCAGTACCCACGCGCACACCCCCGCCGTGAACCCGGCGGCCAGCAGGCAGCGCCCGCGCGTGGTCAGCCCCGACAGCGCCCCCGCCATGTCAGCGGTGGGCCTGCGGGCGCTGGTCCGACGCCTGCGGCACCGGGACGCGCTGCGCCAGCGAGCGCACCAGGTCCGCCGCCGACCGGCGGGCGGCCTGCGCCTCCGCGGTCAGCACCAGCCGGTGCGCGAGCACCGGGACGGCCACCGCGTGCACGTCGTCCGGCACCACGAAGTCCCGCCCCGACAGCGCCGCCTGCGCCCGCGCGGCCCGCACCAGCTGCAGCGTCGCGCGCGGCGAGGCGCCCAGCCGCAGCTCGGGCAGCCGCCGCGTCGCGCCGACCAGCTCCACCGCGTACCGGCGCACCTCGGGCGACAGGTGCACCCCGCGCACGGCCTTGACCAGCCGCAGCACCTGCGCGGCGTCCGAGACGGGGCGCAGCTCGCCCAGCGGGTCGTGCCCGGCGTGCTCGTCCACCATCGCCAGCTCGGCGGCCGGATCCGGGTAGCCGATGGACACGCGCGCGGTGAACCGGTCGCGCTGCGCCTCGGGGAGGGCGTAGGTGCCCTCCATCTCGATCGGGTTCTGCGTCGCGACCACCATGAACGGCTCGCCGAGCGCGTAGGTGCTGCCGTCGACGGTGACCTGGTGCTCCTCCATGCACTCCAGCAGCGCGGACTGCGTCTTGGGGGAGGCGCGGTTGATCTCGTCGCCGATCACGATGTTCGCGAAGATCGGCCCCGGCCGGAACTCGAAGTCGTTCTCCTGCCGGTTGTAGATCGACACGCCGGTGATGTCGCTGGGCAGCAGGTCGGGGGTGAACTGGATGCGGCTCACCGTGCAGTCGATCGACCTGGCCAGCGCCTTGGCCAGCGACGTCTTGCCGACGCCCGGCACGTCCTCGACGAGCAGGTGGCCCTCCGCGAGCAGGGTGACCAGCGCGACGCGGACCACGTCGGGCTTGCCCACGATGACCCGCTCGACGTTGGCCGCTATCCGGCCGACCACCGAGTGCAGCTCGGCGAGCACCTCATCCGGCCGCTGGCCCCTGCCGGAGCCGTTGGGGTTCGCCGCACCCCCGCCGGGGTGGCCGGGGAGCGCGGTTGGCGGGGTACTCGGAGTCACTCGACCTCCTGGGGCGCGGCCCACGCACGACCGTAGGGGGGAAGGCGTGAGCGTTTCACGAAGTGTGTCAAACCGGGGCTAAGCGCGGGTGTGCTCCGGGACTTCCTCGGCCCGGACCGCCGATTCAACAGAACCGACCTCCAGGTTTCCACGAAGCCGGTCCGGCGCGCGTCCCCCACGTCGCCCCACCCCGGTTCACCACGATTCCCCACCCGGTGCGCCCGAAGCCCGGTTTTGGGCCAAATCCCTAGGCCGTTCGGGTGATGTTCGACCCTGGTGGAGTCACTCGCCGGGGTGTCGGCCGCGATTTTCCCCCACCGTCACGTTCGGGAAACGCGGCCTTCCTACCAGCGCAAACGTCCTCCTCGGTGTGGGGCGGGGAGGGCTTTTGGCGTTGACTGTGGTGAAAAGTGGGGTACTGTGGCGGCCGGTGGGGCAGACGGGGGCTCCACTGCCGGTCGCGATCTCGTCGGCGACGGGAGGTGCCACGCCGTGTTCCTGGGCACGCACCACCCGAGGCTCGACGACAAGGGCCGGCTCACGCTGCCTGCGAAGTTCCGGGACGCGCTAGCGGGGGGTCTCATGGTCACCAAGGGCCAGGACCACTGCCTTTACGTGTTCCCCAGGGCCGAGTTCGAGCAGATGGCGCGCAAGGTCGCGGAGGCCCCTTTCACGAACGAGGCCGTCCGCGCCTACCAGCGCTACCTGTTCGCGGGCACCGACGAGCAGCGCCCCGACGGTCAGGGTCGCGTCCTGATCGCCCCCGAGCTGAGGCGCTACGCCGGGTTGACCAAGGAGTGCGTGGTCATCGGCGCGATCAGCCGGTTGGAGATCTGGGACGCGCAGGCCTGGCAGCGCTACCTCGAGGAGCACGAGGACCGCTACGCCGAGGCCCGCGAGGAGGTGCTGCCCGGCGTCTTCTGATCCGGTCACCGGTTCGTGGCTCGACCGCTTGAGGATTCGGGTGCCGTGAGGCCTCGGTCCGCTCGGCTATCGGCCCTGGCGCACCTTCCCCGGCGCCAGGTTCGACGGGCGGGCGGGGACCTGACGACACCCGATTCGCTTTCCCGGTCCGGCGCGAGCGGCGCCGGTGCGACGCCGGGACCACCCCACCCCCACCCCCGCAGTGCCCACCCCCGCAATGCCCGTCACCGCAGTGCCCGTCACCGCGAGCGCCGACCAGGAGCAGGACCCAGTGCCGGAACACCGCGCCCAGGACCGGGCGCCAGCGCCGCATCGGTCGCGCGACGAGAGCAGCAACCAGAGCACGCACAGCACGGCCACGGTCGAGGAGAGGACGTTCATGGGTGAGGCGGCGCGGCACGTGCCGGTGCTGCTGGACCGCGTCCTCGGCCTGCTCGCGCCCGCGCTGGCCGGCCGCGACGACGCCGTCTTCGTCGACTGCACCCTCGGTCTCGGCGGGCACTCCGAGGCCGTCCTCAAGGCGCACCCCGGCGTGCGGCTCATCGGCCTCGACCGCGACCCGCAGGCCATCGCGCTCGCGAAGGCCCGCCTCGCGCCGTTCGCCGACCGGGTCGAGTTCGTCCAGACCACCTACGACGGCATCGCCGAGGCGGTGGACGGGCGCCGGGTCGACGGCATCCTGATGGACCTGGGCGTCTCCTCGCTCCAGCTCGACGCGCGGGAGCGCGGGTTCGCCTACTCCCAGGACGCGCCGCTGGACATGCGGATGAGCGCGGGCAGCGGCGAGACCGCGGCCGACGTGCTCAACACCTACCCGGCCGCCGAGCTGGCCCGCGTGCTGCGCGACTACGGCGAGGAGCGGTTCGCCCGCAAGATCGCCGCCGCCGTGGTGCGCGAGCGCGCCAAGGAGCCGTTCACCACCAGCGGCAGGCTGGTCGAGCTGCTGTACGCGTCGGTGCCCGCCGCGACCAGGCGCACCGGCGGCCACCCGGCCAAGCGCACGTTCCAGGCGCTGCGCATCGAGGTCAACCGCGAGCTGGAGTCGCTGCGCGCGGCGCTGCCCGCGGCCCTGTCGGTGCTGGCCGTCGGCGGGCGGATCGTCGTCGAGTCCTACCAGTCGCTGGAGGACCGGATGGTCAAGCGCGCGCTCGCCGACCTGGCCGCGTCCCGCACCCCGGTGGGCCTTCCCGTCGAGCTGCCCGGCCACGGCCCCGAGCTCACGCTGCTGACCAGGGGCGCCGAGGTCGCGAACGAGTCGGAGATCGAGGACAACCCGAGGGCGGCTCCCGTGCGCCTGAGGGCGGCGGAACGGATCAGGGAGGCGACATGACCGCACCGGCCCGCGCGGGCGGCGTCCCGACCAACCCGGCAAGGGGCCCTCGCGAGCGCGCGCTGCGCGCCGTGCCCGAGCGCCCGGCGCGCCCGAGGTCCGGCGCGGCGGAGAAGGCCTACGCCCGCAAGGCGCAGCGCACCGGCCGCAGACCCGAGCAGGTCCGCAAGCCCGCGCCGGTCCACAAGGCCCCGTTCGTGGTCATGGTGATGCTGGTGCTCGGCGTGGGCATCGCGGCGATCATGTGGCTGTCCACCCAGGCCACCGAGGACTCCTACCGGCTGCAGGAGGCCCGCGCCGAGGAGACCGAGCTGGCCCGCAAGGTCGAGCAGCTGCGCCGCGAGGTCGCGCAGGCCGAGTCGCCCCTGACCCTCTCCGAGGCCGCGCGCGGGCTCGGCATGGTCCCGGCGGGCGACCCGGCCAGGCTCCGCCAGCTCCCCGACGGCTCGGTGCAGGTCTACGGCACCCCCAGCGCGGTGCCGCTCCCCACGCCGACCACGGTGAGCCAGCCCCCGGCGGCCCAGCAGGACGCGCAGAACCAGCAGAACCAGCAGGGGACCGCGCAGGGCCAGGAGGGGCAGACCCCGCAAGGGCAGCAGGGCCAAGGTCAGCAGGGGCAGACCCCGCAGAACCAGGCCCCGCAGAACCAGACCGAGCAGGGTCAGGCCCAGCAGGGCCAGCCGCAGCCGAACGCGCAGGACGGCCAGCAGGGGCAGCAGACCGGTGAGCAGCAGGGTCAGCAGCAGCCGCCGGGCTAGCGCCGGACGCTCCCCGGCGCGCGGCGGCCGCGGGCCGCACGCGCGCGGGGACCAGGTGTGGCACATAGGGGTTGGCCGCGTCCACGGGGTGGGCGCGGCTGTTCGGCGTTTTCGGGCAGGCTCGGGCGAGCCCGCCTGCCCAGGGGCGCCGCGGGGGAGCACGTGTCCCGGAACGGGGTTCCGGGGAGATCGGTCGAGCGCCGGGGGGCGCGCGGCCGGGACGACCGGGGCCGTGGGGGCCCTCGGCGTCCCAGCGCTGTCACGGGGGTGTGCGGTCCGCGCGCGTGGGGGCGCGTCGGGCGGGACCGCTGCCCGGCCTGGTGATCCGGCCGGTGTTCGTCCTCCCGCTCCGCGAGCGGGAGGGGTTCGGAGAACGCGCGCGTCGTGGTCCGGCGGGTTAGCGCCCGCCGCGCCACCGGCGCCTTCCGCACGCGCCGCGCCGCGACGCGTGGCACGAACACCGCAGCGCCGCCGTCCGGCGGACGCCACGAGCGCGCCCGCCCACCGGCCCGCGCGCACGATCCCAGGAGGTCAGTCATGCCGGGGCCATCGCGCGGCAGGCCCGCGCGCCGTCCGTTGTCCGTCCGCAGGCCCGTGCCCGCCAAGCGCGGGAAGGCCGCCAACAGCCGCCTGAGGATCGCGGTCGGCCGGGTGCTGCTGATCACCGCCCTGCTCGCCGCGGGCGTCAAGCTCGTGCAGGTGCAGGGGTTCCAGGCGGAGGCGCTCTCCGCGCAGGCCGAGCGGCAGCGGGCCACCCCGATCGACATCCCGGCCGAGCGCGGCTCGATCACCGACCGCAACGGCAACCAGCTCGCGTTCAGCATCGAGGCGCGCGCGCTCTACGTGCTGCCCGCGCTCATGCGCCAGAAGTGGGACGAGGAGGTCAAGAAGAACCCGGAGCTGCAGAGCTACGAGGAGCGCGCCCGCGAGATCGCCGAGTTCGTCCAGAAGACCCTCGGGCGCGAGGTGTCCGGCCAGAAGACCGACGCGGACACCGTCTACGCGCTGCTCACCAAGGACATCAGCTACACCGAGATCGCCGACCGCGTCGAGCCCGACAAGGCCGAGGCGATCAGCGAGCGGTACGCCGACGTCGGCTTCGAGCGCCGCGCCGTCCGCGTCTACCCCAACGGCGAGCTGGCCTCCAACATCGTCGGCGCGGCGAACTGGCGCAAGGACCAGCAGCCACCGGGCACCCAGGGCCTGCTCGGGCTGGAGAACTCGCAGAACAACCTGCTGTCGGGCACCAACGGCCGCCGCATCGTCGACACCGTCCAGGGCAACGACACCGTCGTCATCCCCGGCCCCGGCCGCTCCCGCGAGATCACCCCGGCCACTCCGGGCAAGAGCCTGGAGCTGACCATCGACCTGGACACCCAGTACGCGGTGCAGAACATGGTCACCGACTACGCCAGGAAGGCGGGGGCGAACAGCGCGTCGGCGGTCGTGCTCGACACCGCCACCGGCGAGATCCTGGCCATGGCCAACGACAAGACCTTCGACCCGACCGACTTCGGCCGCGCCACCGACGCCCAGCGCAGCAACACGGCCGTCAGCGCGAACTTCGAGCCCGGCTCGGTCCACAAGATCGTCACCGCCGCCGCGGCCATCGAGGACGGCGTCTACCAGCCGGACAGCGTCCTCACCGTCGACGGCAGCATCAAGGTCGCCGACCGGACCATCAAGGACTCCACCTGGCACGACACCCAGAAGATGAGCTTCACCGGGGTGTTCGCCAAGTCCTCCAACGTCGGCACCCTGATGGCCGCCCAGCAGGTCGGCGCCGACCGGTTCGCGGACCTCCAGGCCAAGTTCGGCCTCGGCAGCCGCACCGGTTCCGGCCTGCCCGGCGAGGAGGCGGGCCTGGTGCCGCCGCGCCAGCAGTGGTCCGGCTCCACGTTCGGCAACCTGCCCATCGGCCAGGGCCTCACCGTGACCCTGCTGCAGATGACCGGCATGTACCAGGCCATCGGCAACGACGGCCTGCGCGTGCCGCCGAGGATCATCAAGGCCGAGATCGGCGCCGATGGCTCCCGCACCGAGCTGGCCAAGCCCGAGGGCGTGCGCGTGGTCAGCCCGCAGACCGCCAAGACGGTCCGCGACATGTTCCGCTCGATCGTGCAGTCCGCCCCCAACGGGCAGAGCGGCACCGGCACCTCGGCGGCCGTCCCCGGCTACCAGGTGTCCGGCAAGACCGGCACCGGGCAGCAGCTGGAGCCCAGCGGCCTGTACAGCAACTCCAAGTACTGGATCACGTTCGCGGGCATCTTCCCGGCGGACAGCCCGCGCTTCGCCGTGGGCGTCATGGTGGACAACCCGCAGGCGGGCACCCAGGAGAGCGCGTCGTCGGCCCCGCTGTTCCACGACATCGCGTCCTACCTCGCGCAGCGCTACCAGGTGCCGATGTCGGCCGAGCCGAGCCCGGTGGTCCCCCTGGTGCTGTGAACACCCCTGATCAGACCTACCCGGAAGGGCCTGACCAGCGGTGCGGGTCCGGAATGGATGTGATGGCCGACCACTCTCCGTGCGCCGGTAGCCTTCCGCGCGTGCCTGCCAAGCTTGAGGGCAAGGTAGCGACCGCCCCACCTCGCCCTTCCCGCACCCAGTCCGTTCCCGCGTCCGAGCTCGCCGCGACCGTCGACGCCCGGTTGACCTCGCCCGCCGGCGCTCCCGTGCTGGTCACGGGCGTGACACTGCGCGCCCAGCACGTGCTGCCCGGCGACCTGTTCGCCGCGCTGCCCGGAGCCAGGGCGCACGGCGCGGACTTCGCCGCCGAGGCGGTCCGCCGCGGCGCGGTGGCCGTGCTGACCGACGAGGACGGCGCCTCCCGGCCCGAGCTGCGCGACGTCCCGGTGCTGGTGCACCGGGACCCGCGCGCGGCGCTCGGGGCGCTGTCCGCCCGCGTCTACGGAGAACCCGCCCAGCGCGTCGCCCTCTGGGGCGTCACCGGCACGTCCGGCAAGACCACCACCTCGTACATGATCGAGTCCTGCCTGCGCGCCGAGGGGCGCGTGACCGGGCTCGTCGGCACCGTCGAGACCCGCATCGCCGGTGAGCGGCTCGACAGCGCGTTCACCACGCCCGAGGCGCCCGACCTGCAGGCCCTGCTGGCCGTCATGGTCGAGCGCGGCGTCGGCGACGCGGTCATGGAGGTGTCCAGCCACGCGCTGCGCCTCGGCCGCGTCGGCGGGGCCGGGTTCGCGGTCGGCGCGTTCACCAACCTGTCCCAGGACCACCTCGACTTCCACCCCGACATGGAGGACTACTTCCAGGCGAAGGCCGAGCTGTTCGACGGCCGCGCCCGCCGGGAGGTCGTCTGCGTCGACGGCGAGTGGGGCCGCCGCCTGGTCAAGCCGGGCACGGTCACCGTGTCGGCGACCGCGCCCGTCGGCGGGGCGACCTGGACCGCCAGCGGCGTCCGGGTCTCCGCCACCGGCGAGCAGACCTTCACCGCGCACGGCCCCGACGGGCTGGAGCTCGCGGTGGCGCTGCGGCTGCCCGGCGACTTCAACGTCGCCAACGCGCTGCTCGCCATCGGCTGCCTGCACGCGTCCGGCGTCGGCGCCGAGGCGATCGTGCGGGGCCTGGCCGAGGTGCAGGTGCCGGGCCGGATGCAGCGCGTCGACGTCGGCCAGGACTTCACCGCCGTCGTGGACTACTCGCACAAGCCCGCCGCCGTCGTGCTCGCGCTCGACGCGGTGCGCGCCCGCGCCACCGGCCGGGTCATCACCGTGCTCGGCTGCGGCGGCGACCGGGACACCGCCAAGCGCCCCCTCATGGGCGCCGAGGCGGCGCGCCGCAGCGAGGTGCTCGTCGTGACCGACGACAACCCGCGCAGCGAGGACCCGGCCGCCATCCGCGCCGCCGTGCTCGCGGGCGCCCTGGAGGTGCCCGAGGCCGAGCGCGGCGAGGTCGTCGAGATCGGCGACCGGGGCGCGGCCATCGCGCACGCCGTGTCGCTGGCCGTCGCGGGCGACGTGGTCGTCGTGGCGGGCAAGGGGCACGAGACCGGTCAGGAAGTCGCGGGCGTCGTGCACCCGTTCTCGGACGTCGACGCCCTCACCGGGGCGATCCAGGAGGCCCTTCGGTGATCACGCTGACCCTCGCCGAGATCGCCGAGATCGTCGGCGGCAGGCTGCACGGCACCGACGGCTCGCCCGTCGTGAAGGCGGGCGTCGAGTTCGACACCCGCAAGCTGCTGCCCGGCGGGCTGTTCCTGGCCCTGCCCGGCGAGCGGGTCGACGGCCACGACTTCGCCGCCGCCGCCGTCGCGGCGGGCGCCGCGGGCGTGCTGGCGGGCCGCGAGGTCCCCGCGCCCTCGGTGATCGCCCCGCCGGTCGCCCCGGCCGACGAGCACGAGGGCGCCTACGTGCTGTCCGGCGACAGCGACGGCTCCGGCGCCGCCGTGCTCGCCGCGCTGGGCAAGCTCGCCAGGCACGTCACCGACAGGCTCACCGCGGGCGGGCTGACCGTCGTGGGCGTCACCGGCTCCTCCGGCAAGACGTCCACCAAGGACCTCATCGCCCAGGTGCTGTCCCCGACGGGCGCCACGATCGCCCCGCCCGGCTCGTTCAACAACGAGCTGGGGCACCCCTGGACCGCGCTGCGCGCCGACGAGGACACCGGCTACCTCGTGCTGGAGCTGTCCGCGCGCGGTCCCGGCCACATCGCCGACCTGTGCGCCGTCGCGCCCCCGAGGATCGGCGCGGTGCTCAACGTCGGCACCGCGCACCTGGGCGAGTTCGGCTCCCGCGAGGGCGTCGCGCGCACCAAGGGCGAGCTGGTCGAGGCCCTGCCCGAGGACGGCGTCGCGGTGCTCAACGCCGACGACCCGCTCGTGCTGGCCATGGCCGAGCGCACGAAGGCGAAGGTCGTGCTCGTCGGCGAGCACAGCAGGGCGCAGGTCCGCGCGGTCGACATCGTCCTCGACGAGCAGGCCCGCCCCGGTTTCACCCTCCTCACCCCGCACGGCAGCGCGCGCGTCCAGCTCGCCGTGCACGGTCCCCACCAGGTCGGCAACGCGCTCACCGCCGCCGCCGTCGCGCTGGAGCTCGGGGCGACGCCCCAGCAGGTCGCCGACCGGCTCGGCTCGGCGAAGCCGATCTCCGCGCACCGCATGGAGGTCGTCGACCGCGCCGACGGCGTCACGGTCGTCAACGACGCCTACAACGCCAACCCGGAGTCGGTGAAGGCCGCGCTGAAGTCGCTGGCCACCATCTCCCGCTCCACCACCCCCGCGCGGCGCAGCTGGGCCGTGCTGGGGCCGATGGCGGAGCTGGGGGCCGACTCGGTGCGCGCGCACGACGAGATCGGCAGGCTCGCGGTGCGCCTGGACGTCAACCGGCTGGTCGTCATCGGTGACGACGCCCGCGCGATGCACCAGGGAGCGCACCTGGAAGGATCATGGGGCGAGGAATCGATCCTGGTGCCGGATGTCGCTGCGGCGATCGAACTGCTGCGCGACGAGGTGCGGCCCGGTGACGTCGTTCTGGTTAAGGCATCCAACTCATACGGCCTGTGGCGGGTTGCCGAGGCTCTCCTGGAGGCGGGCAGCAAGTGAAGAGCATCCTGATCGCGGCGGCGATCGCGCTGATCACGTCGATCATGCTCACGCCGTACCTGATCAAGATCTTCTCGCGGCAGGGCTTCGGCCAGGAGATCCGCGAGGAGGGCCCGCAGAGCCACAAGACCAAGCGCGGCACGCCCACCATGGGCGGTGTCGCGATCCTGGTGGCGATGTGGGCCGGTTACCTCGGCGCGCACCTGGTGAACTCCATGTCCGCGTCGGCGCAGGACCAGACGCCCACCGCGTCCGGCCTGCTCGTCCTCATGCTCACCACCTCGCTGGGCGTCGTCGGCTTCCTCGACGACTTCATCAAGATCCGCAAGCAGCGCAACCTCGGTCTGAACAAGACCGCGAAGCTCGTCGGCCAGTTCGTGGCCACGATCATCTTCGCGGTGCTGGTCGTGCAGTTCCCGGACAACCAGGGCCTGACGCCCGCGTCGGTGAACCTGTCGTTCGTCCGCGACATCACGGTGGTCTCGTTCGGCGTCATCGGCTTCGTGGTGTTCTGCTACGCGGCGATCAGCGCGTGGTCCAACGCGGTGAACCTGACCGACGGCCTCGACGGCCTCGCGGGCGGCACCTCGGCGATGGTGTTCGGCACCTACGTGGTGATCAGCTTCTGGCAGTTCCGCTACAACTGCACCAACATGCCGGTCGCCGGCTGCTACGACGTGCGCGACCCGCTGGACCTGGCCCTCGTCGCCGCCGCCGCGATGGCGGGCTGCATCGGCTTCCTGTGGTGGAACGCGGCCCCGGCCAAGATCTTCATGGGTGACACCGGCTCGCTCGCGCTCGGCGGCCTGGTCGCCGGTCTGTCCATCACCACCCGCACCGAGCTGCTCATGGTCGTCATCGGCGGCATGTTCGTGGTCGAGGCGCTGTCGGTGGTGCTCCAGGTCGCGGTGTTCCGCACGTCCCGGCGGCGGTTGTTCCGCATGGCGCCGTTCCACCACCACTTCGAGCTCGCCGGGTGGGCGGAGACCACGGTCATCATCCGGTTCTGGCTCCTCGGCGGCATCTGCTGCATGTTGGGCCTGGGCCTGTTCTACAGCGAGTGGCTCACTGCGGTCGGGAGCTGACCGTGGGGTTCCTGGCTGGACGTTCGGCGCTCGTCGCGGGCGCCGGTGTGGCGGGCCGCTCGGCGGCGGAGGCCCTGCTGGCGGCGGGCGCGACGGTCACCGTGACCGACTCCTCCGCCGACCGGCTGGCCGCGATGGGCGAGCTGCTGCCCGGAGTCGACCTGGTGGCGGGGCTCGTGGCCCCGCCCGAGGGCGTCGACCTGGTGGTGACCAGCCCCGGCTGGCGCCCGGACAACCCCCTGCTGGCCGCCTCGGCGGCGGCCGGGGTCGAGGTGATCGGCGAGGTCGAGCTGGCGTGGCGGATGGCCGCCGAGCTGGCCGACCCGCCCGCGTGGCTGGTCGTCACCGGCACCAACGGCAAGACCACGACGGTGACCATGCTGGAGTCGATCCTGCGGGCGGCGGGGCTGGACGCGATCGCGTGCGGCAACGTCGGGCTGCCGGTGGTCGACGCGCTGCTCGCCGGGCACCGGGTGCTCGCGGTCGAGCTGTCGAGCTTCCAGCTGCACTGGTCGCCGTCCGTGCGGCCGACCGCCGGGGTGCTGCTCAACGTCGCCGAGGACCACCTGGACTGGCACGGGTCGCTGGAGGCGTACGCGCGGGCCAAGGCGGGCGCGCTGGTCGGGGACGTGGCGATCGCCGGGGTCGACGACCCGTACGTGGCGGCGCTGCTGACCGGGTCGCCGGGCACCGCGCACGTCGGCATCACCCTGGGGGAGCCCGAGGAGGGGCAGCTCGGGGTCGCGGGCGGCTACCTGGTCGACCGGGCGTTCGGCCCGGACAGCAGGCTGGCGGCGGTGGCGGACGTGACGCCCGGCGGTCCGCCCGGCATCGCGGACGCCCTCGCGGCGGCGGCGCTGGCGCGGGCCTACGGGGTGGCGCCGGAGGCGGTCCGCCAGGGCCTGCTGGACTTCCGGCCCGGCGACCACCGGGGTGTGGTCGTCGGCGAGGTCGGCGGGGTGCGGTACGTCAACGACTCGAAGGCGACCAACCCGCACGCGGCCGTGGCGTCGCTGCGGTCGCACGAGAGCGTGGTGTGGATCGCGGGCGGGCTGCTCAAGGGCGCGTCGGTGGCCGACCTGGTCAGGGCCGAGGCGCACCGCCTGCGCGCGGCCGTGCTGATCGGCGCCGACCGGGCGGCGATCGCGGCGGCGCTGGCGGAGCACGCGCCCGCGGTGCCGGTGGTGGAGCTGGCCGAGGGCGGCATGGCGGGCGCGGTGCGCGCGGCGGCCGGGTTCGCGCGGCCGGGCGACGCGGTGCTGCTGGCGCCCGCGGCGGCGTCGATGGACATGTTCGCGGACTACGCGCACCGGGGTCGGGCCTTCGCCGAGGCGGTGCGCGAACTGGCCGGGTGACCGCCCTCCGGACCCTCGCGGAAGGACCCCGTTCCCCGGTTGGGGGATGGGGTCCTTCCGCTTTCCGGGGCGAGGTGGGCGGGGGCCGCAGATGTGCGGCAGGGGGCGGTGGAGGCGCGCCGACCGTGGGGGAGTGCGAGCGGGGAATTCCGGGGTGGTCGGGGACCGCCGGGTGGACGTCCTGGTCATCGGCGCGGGGCCTGCCGGGCTGGCCGCCTCGGCGGCGCTGGCCCCGTGGTCGGGGGAGGTGCTGCTGCTCGACCGCGGCGGACCGCTCGCCCTGCGGTCGGAGGACGACCCCGGCGACCTGGTCTCCGGGCAGGGCGGGGCCGGGCTGTACTCGGACGGGAAGTTCTCCTTCCACCCGTCCGCCTCCCGGTTGTGGGAGGTCGAGCCCCAGAGGGCGCTGGCCGAGTCCTACCGGTGGTTCGCCGACCTGCTGGCGGACGTGCTCCCGGTGCCCGGATACCCGGAGGGGCGGGTGAGCGGACCAGCGGCGCCACCGCCGGCCGGGGCGCGCCGCAAGTCCTACCGGTCCCGCTACGTGCCGTTGGAGCAGCGCTTCGAGCTGGTCGGTGAGTTGTCGCGGGCAGGCGGGCGGGAGATCCTGTTCGACACCGAGGTCGTCGAGGTCCACCCGAGGCGCGGCGGTCCCGTCGACGTGGTCGTCCGGCGACGGGGGAGCACCGCTGTGATCACCGCGAGGGCCGTCGTGCTGGCGGGGGGCCGGTTCGGCCCGCTCTCCGCCCGGCTGGACCGGCGGCACCTGCGGTTCGAGCGCGTCGAACTGGGCCTGCGGATCGAGCAGCCCGCGTCGGTGTTCTTCCTGCGGGACGAGCCCGACCTGGACCCGAAGTACCTGATCCCGGACCCGGTCACCGGGGCGCAGTGGCGCACCTTCTGCTGCTGCCGGGACGGCCGGGTCGTGCCGACCGCCTTCGGGGAGTGGCGCTCGCTGTCCGGGCGCGCGGACTGCCCGCCCACCGGGCTGTCCAACGTCGGGTTCACCATGCGGGTCACCGACGAGGCGCGGGGGCGCGCGCTGCTCGGGCTGCTGGCCGCCGCGGCGCCCGGCAGGAGCGTTCCCGAAGGTCTTCCCTGGGAGCGCTTCATGGCGGATGACGACGGGGGCGCGGATCTGCTGGGTGGCGGCGAGGGCACTTCGCGGCTGCTGAGCGCCGTGCGGCGCGGGCTCATCACACTATCGGGGCTATTCGGCGACACGCCCTTGTCCGGTTCGGTGCTGCACTGGCCCGCCGTCGAAGGGGTTGGATACTATCCGCGAACCGATTCCGGTTTGCGATTGCCGGGATTCCCCCTGTGGGTCGCGGGGGACGCGTCCGGGAAATTCCGCGGAATCACGGCAGCGCTGGTGAGCGGTCACTTCTCCGGACAGCAGGCGCTGCTGCGCCTGCGCGAGGGATCGGTGTGACGGTCGACGTGGAGGTCTGGTGGACATTACCGAGGTGAAGCCCGTGGTCTACACGGCGCACTCGAAGTTAAACTTCTTCTGCCGCGACGCGATATGCGAATACGTCTTGCGCCTGGGCGCGGTCCCGGTCAACCCCTTCCGCTTGTTCGACTACTTCCTGAACGACCGGGTCGACCGCGACCTCGTGCGCCGGGGCAACAACAACCTCGTGCGCATGGCCGACGAGGTCTGGGTGTTCGGGCCCGTCTCCAACGGGGTCCTGTTCGAGATCGGGTACGCGGCCGGTCTCGGCAAGACCGTCCGCTACCACACGGTGAGCCCGACCTCCTCGGAGATCGCTCCCACCGGCGCGGCCGAGGTCACCTTCGAGGAGGAGCTCCTGGCAGGCGCCGAGGACGGCGAGCGGGAGCTGCGCCGGGTGATCGCGCGGTCGCTGGAACGCCGCAGGGTCGACGAGTCCCCGGTGCTCGCGGGGCAGTGAGGTGGGCCTCCCCTCGGCCGCCGGGGCGGGGCCGGTCAGCGGCAGACCGCTCTACCTGCACCTGCTCGACCGGGAGCTGGCGGGTTCGGTCGGGTTCCGGCTGACCCCGCGCGTGTTCGAGCACGTGGTGAAGTGCCTGCTCCTGGGCACCACGTCACCGCTGTGCTGCGGCATCTCCCTGGTCTGGGAGAACGGCGGCCTCGGGGAGCGCGAGCACCGGCTGCTCTCCGCGCTCGCGGAGCACGACTCCTTCCAGCCGATCAGCTACCAGGGCACGCTCGACGAGTTCGTCAGCTCCCGGCAGCGCCTCTACCGGCACGACGCCCACCGGTACCCGCTGTACTTCGGCCGGGAGAGCGCGCGGTTGGAACTGGTCCGCCCCACCCTGCACAAGGACGCCGACACCACCGAGGCGCTGCAGGGATCGCTGCTCGCCTGGGCCGGGACCGGCGACGGGGGCGGCAGCCGGGGGCTCGCCCGCCGCGTCGTGCTGCGGGCCCTGCTCAAGCGCCGGGAGCGGGCCATCACGTTCAGCCTCTTCCAGGCCACCGCCAGGCGGGTCGGCGGCGGGGCCGAGGTGGAGGGGGAGGTCAAGCGGCGGATCTCCACCGCCTACACCCGGCACTACCTGGACTTCCTCGGCGGCGACCTGCCCACCGGCGTGCCGGGCCTCTCGCGGTTCGACGGCGACCTCTCCGCCGACTTCCCGCTGTTCGACGTGCCGCTGCTGACCGTCCTGCTGCGAGGTGTCGGGCTCGGGGCGGTGCTGGACTCGCCGTGGCACGAGCACGAGCGGTGGTGGCTGCGGTTCCTCGTCGAGCGGGGGACGGGCGCGCACTGGGCGCTGGTGTGGAACCTGGGCGCCGTGCTCGGCGCGGTCGCGGCGCTGCGCCCGCCCGCGAGGGGCAGCGGAGAGCAGTTCACCGCGCGGGCGGCGATGCGGGCGGCGCTGGGCGGGTTGTGCGAGGTGGAGGGCGCCCGCGCCGGGGAGGGCAGCCTGGTCGCGGCGGCGGCCGACCGGTCGATGGCCGTGCTGGGACGGGTGGTCGTCGGGCCCGCGGACCTCGGCGCGTCCGCTGCCGGACCGGTCGTCCCCGCCGCGAACACCGCGACCGGGGCGGTGAGCGGCGGCGTGACCCAGGTCGGCTCGGTGCACGGCGGCCTGCACCAGCACCACCACTGGCACGCTCCCGTTCCCGAGCCCCGCCGACCGTGATCGCGCTCGCGTGAACGCGACACGCGGGTCCGGTTCCCGGCGTGTCGGCTTGCGCGCGGGACCATGAGCGCATGTGGATCGGGATGAGCGGCCCTGGGCGGGTCGGGACGTGACCGTCGTCGAGCGCGAGCAGGGGACGACCGGGCGCGGGCGGGCGTGGCGGCACCCCCGCAGCGCGCTGACCGCGTGGCTGAGCAGACCGCTGGCGGACTTCCACCTGCTGCTGGCGATCTTCGGGATGCTCACCGCCATCGGGTTGATCATGGTGCTGTCGGCGTCGGCGCCCGGTGAGGTCGCGGCGGGGCGGGCCGCCTACTCGGTGTTCCGCAACCAGCTGATGTACGTCGGCGTCGGCGCGGTGCTGTTCTGGATCACGCTCCGGCTGCCGCTGCGCAGCATCCGGCACAGCAGCACGATGGCGATGCTGGTGTCCGTCGTCCTGCTCGGGCTGGTGCTCACGCCGCTCGGCACGAACATCTGGGGCGCCCAGTCCTGGTTCCGCATCGGCAGCATCTCGTTCCAGCCGATCGAGCCCGCGAAGCTCGCCATGGCGCTGTGGGGCGCGCACGTGCTGGTCACCAAGCGGGCGCTGCTCAACCAGTACCGGCACCTGCTCGTGCCGGTCGTGCCGGTGGCGCTGATGGTGTTCGCGCTGGTCATGCTGCAACCCGACCTCGGCGGCACGATCACCCTGGCCGTGGTGCTGCTCAGCCTGCTGTGGTTCGTCGGCGCGCCCATGCGGGTGTTCGGCGCGATCGTGGCCGCGGCGGTCGGCGGCGCCGTCGTGCTGGCGGTCGGCGCGTCCTACCGGCTGGACCGGGTGCTCGCGTACCTCGACCCCGAGGAGGACCCGCTCGGGTCCGGGATGCAGTCGCTGCAGGCGATGTACGCGCTGGCGGAGGGCGGGTTCTTCGGGAAGGGGCTGACGAACGGCAGCGCCAAGTGGCGGTACCTGCCGAACGTGCACAGCGACTTCATCTTCGCGGTGATCGGCGAGGAGCTGGGGTTCATCGGGTGCCTTCTGGTGCTCGGGCTGTTCGCGCTGCTGGCGGTGGTGGGGCTGCGGATCGCGGCGCGCAACACCGACCCGTGGATCAGGATGATCGCGGGGACGCTCACGGTGTGGCTGGTCGCGCAGGCGGCGATCAACATCGGGTACGTGGTGCGGCTGCTGCCGGTCACCGGCATCACGCTGCCGATGATCTCGTCGGGCGGCACGTCGATCGTCACGACGATGATCGTGTTCGGCATCCTCGCGAGCTGCGCCAGGCACGAGCCGGAGGCCGTGGCGGCACTGCGCAAGCTCGGGCCCGGCCGCGTCGGCGGCTTCCTGCGGCTGCCCGCCCCGGAGGCCTACCGGCCGCCTGCGCGCCGCAAGCCAGGGCGGCCGTCCACGCCGCCGCGTGCGCCGGGACGGCGGGCGGCGGCTGCGCCGAAGGTGGAGGAGCGCCGGGTGGGCGGGCGTTCGGCGCCGCCGTCGGAGTACCGGAGGCGGGAGTCCCGGAGGGCCACGCAGGACCGGACCACTCGGACGGCGCGACCTACCAGGAGGACTGGGCGCGACGGGCGGTGATGGGCGCGGTGGCGGCTGGCCGCTGGCCGCTGGCTGGTGACGGGTGACGGGTGACGGGTCGATGGGCGCGTCAGGCGGCGGGCGGACCGAGGCGACGCGGTCGACCGGTCCGGCCCGCGCGCAGGTGCGCCGACCAGCTCCCGGACGCGCCAGCGGCGCCTGACCACCGCGTCCCCGAACCCCTGGTGAACGGTCCGTTCACCCAAGGTCGAACGGACCGTTCACCCACCGGCCACCCGGCTCCGCTCACCCCGAGCACCCCCGCCCCCAACCCACCCCCCGCCTACCGCCCGCCCAACCCCCACCACGCAACCCGCCCGCTCCACCGCACGTCCAAGGTGGAGAAGCGCCCCGCATCGCCGTTGCTAGGCTTTTCGGCGTCGAGTCCGACGAGCGTTTCCCCACACCTGGAGGTCACCCTGTCCGGCGATCGGCTTGCCAAGAACGGTCCCTGCGTGGTCGTCGCCGGGGGCGGCACCGCGGGGCACATCGAGCCCGCGCTCGCCCTGGCCGACGCCGTCATGAGGCTTCGGCCGGACGCCAGGGTCGTCGCGCTCGGGACCGAGCGGGGTCTGGAGAGCCGGCTCGTCCCGGCTCGCGGCTACCCCCTCGAACTGATCCCGCCCGTCCCCATGCCGCGCAAGCCCACCGCGGACCTGCTCAAGCTGCCGCTCAAGGTGCGCGGCGCCGTGAAGCAGACCCGCGACGTGCTGGAGCGCGTCGGCGCGGACGTCGTTGTCGGCTTCGGCGGGTACGTCTCGCTGCCCGCCTACCTCGCCGCCCGCGGTCGCGTGCCGATCGTCGTGCACGAGGCCAACGCGAAGTCCGGCCTGGCCAACAAGGTCGGCGCGAAGTTCGCCGAGCGCGTCGCCGCCGCCGTTCCCGACTCGGGGCTGTCGGACGCGCGCGTCATCGGCATCCCGCTCCGCCACTCGATCACCACCCTGAACCGCGCCGCGCTGCGCGCCGAGGCCCGCCGGGCGTTCGGGCTGCACCCGACCGCCCCCGTGCTGCTGGTGTTCGGCGGCTCGCAGGGCGCCCGCTCGATCAACACCGCGGTCTCCGCCGCCGCCCCCGCGTTCGCCGCGGCGGGCATCGGCGTGCTGCACGCCCACGGCCCCAAGAACACGGTGGCCGTCCAGCAGGTCCCGAACACCCCGGCCTACGTCCCCGTCCCCTACCTGGAGCGCATGGACCTGGCCTACGCCGCCGCCGACGCCGTCCTGTGCCGCTCCGGCGCGATGACCGTCGCCGAGGTCTCCGCGGTCGGCCTCCCGGCCATCTTCGTCCCGCTGCCCCACGGCAACGGCGAGCAGGCCCTCAACGCCAACCCCGTGGTCGCCGCGGGCGGTGGCGTGCTGATCCCCGACGAGCAGCTCACCCCCGAGTGGGTGGCCGCCACCGTCGTCCCGCTGGTCGCCGACCGCCAGCGCCTCGCCGCCATGTCGGCCGCGACGCTGTCCACCGGCCACCGCGAGGCCGACGTCGTGCTCGCGCGCATGGTGCTGGAGGTGGTCAAGAAGTGAGCGGGGTCCTCGACCGGGTGCACCTGGTGGGCATCGGCGGCGCCGGGATGAGCGGCATCGCCCGCATCCTCCTCGCCAGGGGCGCCGAGGTGTCCGGATCGGACGCGAAGGACTCGCGGACGGTCCTCGCGCTGCGCGCCCAGGGCGCCCACGTCGCCGTCGGCCACGACGGCGCCAACCTCGACCAGCTCGACGGCGGCCCCACCGCCGTCGTGGTGTCCACCGCGATCCGCGAGGACAACCCCGAGCTGGTCGCCGCCCGCGAGCGCGGCGTCGCCGTGCTCCGCCGCGCCGAGGCGCTGGCCGCCCTGATGCTCGACCACCGGGTCGCCTGCGTCGCGGGCACCCACGGCAAGACCTCCACCACGTCCATGCTCACCGTGGCGCTCCAGCACTGCCGCATGGACCCGTCGTTCGCGATCGGCGGCGACCTCAACGAGTCCGGCGCCAACGCCCACCAGGGCGCGGGCGGCGTGTTCGTGGCCGAGGCCGACGAGAGCGACGGCTCCTTCCTGTTCTTCGCGCCGTCGGTGGCGGTCGTGACCAACGTGGAGGCCGACCACCTCGACCACCACGGCACCGTCGAGGCCTACGTGGCCGTGTTCGACGAGTTCCTGGAGCGCATCGAGCCGGGCGGCGTGCTGATCGCCTGCGCCGACGACGAGGGCTCCGCCGCGCTGGCCGACCGCGCCGAGAAGCGCGGCATCCGGGTCCGCCGCTACGGCCGCGCCGCGACCGGCGAGGGCGCCGCCGTGCTGGTCGAGCACCGGCCGGACGGCGCGGGCGGCCTGGCCGTCGTGGAGCTGGACGGCGAGCGGCTGGACGTGCGGGTCGCCGTGCCCGGCGAGCACATGGCGGGCAACGCGGTCGCCGCGCTGCTGGCCGCCGTCGAGCTCGGCGCCGACCGCTGGGGCGTCCTGGAGGGCCTGGCCGCGTTCGGCGGGGTCCGCAGGCGCTTCGAGTTCAAGGGCGTCGCGGCGGGCGTGCGGGTCTACGACGACTACGCCCACCACCCCACCGAGGTCGCCGCGCAGCTCAAGGCCGCGCGCCCGGTCGCCGGTGACGGCAGGCTGGTCGTCGTGTTCCAGCCGCACCTGTACTCGCGCACCAAGACCTTCGCCGCCGAGTTCGGCAAGGCGCTCGCGCTCGCCGACGAGGTCGTCGTGCTCGACGTGTACGGCGCGCGCGAGGACCCGGAGCCCGGCGTGACCGGCGAGCTGGTCGCCGACGCCGTCCCGCTGGAGGCGGGCCGGGTGCGGCACGTGCCGTCGTTCGACCGGGTGCCCGAGCTCGTCGCGGGCCTGGTCCGCGAGGGCGACCTCGTGGTCACCATGGGCGCGGGCGACGTCACCATGCTCGGCCCGGTCATCGTGGACGCGCTGGCGCACCGAGGATGAGCGCCACGACGGCGCGCCGCCCGCGCGCGCAGCAGCGGCGCAAGCCGTCGCGCGGTCCCGACCGCGCGACGGTGCTGCGCAGGCGGGCGGTCGCCGTCATGAGCGTCGTCACCGTCGTGGTGCTCGGCTACGCGCTCTGGTTCACCTCGCTGGTGGGCGTGGGCGAGGTGGCCGTGGAGGGCAACGTCGAGCTGACCGCCGAGCAGGTGCGGGTGGCGGCCGAGGTGGGCGCCGGCGAGCCGATCCTGAGCCTGGACACCGGCGCGGTCGCGGCGAAGGTGCGCGAGCTGCCCAGGGTGGCGGACGTGGAGGTCTCGCGGTCCCTGCCCGGCACGGTGCTGCTCAAGGTCACCGAGCGCACCCCGGTCGCCGTGGTGCAGGCCGACGACGGCGCGCACCTGGTCGACCGGACCGGGAAGGACTACGCGACCACGTCCGCCGCGCCCGCCGGGCTGCCGGTGCTGGAGGGGACCGGCGAGGAGGCGCTCGCGAGCGCCGTGTCGGTGCTCGTGCAGCTCCCGGACGACCTGCGCCGCGAGGTGCTGTCGGTGGGCTCCAGCGGCGGGACCGACCTGGTGCTGCAGATGTCGGCGGGCCGCGAGGTCCGCTGGGGCTCGGCGCAGGACACCCCGCGCAAGGCCGCCGTCCTGGACGTGCTGCTGACCCGCGAGGGCAAGGTGTACGACGTGACCAGCCCCGAGCTGCCGACGGTGTCCTGAGGTCGGGGGCCCCGGCGCGGCGGTTCCCACCGGCGCGCCGCCCCCGATTCCGGCCTGCGGGAGCGCCGCCCGCTCGCGGCGTGCCCTTTCAGGCACTCGCGCGTGGTGATTCGCGTCACGGTTTGGCGCGGGTCCCGATCGCGTCGTCGCCGGTCTGGGCGGGTCGGGACACTTCCCACCACCCGCGATCACGGCTCCGCGCCCCCGGCCACGTCCGATGAGGACGGTCGGTGGCGGCCGTCACGCCCGCCGCGCCGAGCGGGCTGGGCGAAACCGCCCGTGCGATCGGACTACCCTTGGCCCAGCGCGGCGCTGCCCTACGGGGTGACCGGACGGCAGACGCCCGTGGCAACTACGGCGTGGCTGCTGGACCGACGCACCCCCGGTGCATACCGTCCAGCAGGAACATACGGGGTTGACACAACTCTTGACCCAGCGTCGAGGGTTTCAATCCGGGTGCGGTGACCCGGTGGTCATCCACTCCAGCACATGAGCACGGACACGATCAGGAAGGCGGACCGATGACGCCCCCGCACAACTACCTCGCGGTGATCAAGGTCGTCGGCATCGGCGGCGGTGGTGTCAACGCCGTCAACCGCATGATCGAGGTCGGGCTCAAGGGCGTCGAGTTCATCGCGGTCAACACCGACGCGCAGGCGCTGCTGATGTCCGACGCCGACGTCAAGCTCGACATCGGCCGTGAGCTGACCAGGGGGCTCGGCGCAGGCGCCAACCCCGAGGTCGGCCACAAGGCCGCGGAAGACCACCGCGAGGAGATCGAAGAGGTCCTCAAGGGCGCCGACATGGTGTTCGTCACCGCCGGTGAGGGCGGTGGCACGGGCACCGGTGGCGCGCCCGTCGTGGCCTCGATCGCCCGCAAGCTCGGCGCGCTGACCATCGGCGTGGTGACCCGGCCGTTCTCGTTCGAGGGCAAGCGCCGGGCCAAGCAGGCCGAGGAGGGCATCCAGGCCCTGCGCAACGAGTGCGACACGCTCATCGTCATCCCGAACGACCGGCTGCTCCAGCTCGGCGACATCGGCGTCTCGCTGATGGACGCGTTCCGCTCCGCGGACGAGGTGCTGCTGTCCGGTGTCCAGGGCATAACCGATCTGATCACCACGCCCGGTCTGATCAACCTGGACTTCGCGGACGTCAAGTCCGTCATGTCCGGGGCGGGCAGCGCGCTGATGGGCATCGGTTCGGCCCGAGGCGAGGGCAGAGCGGTGCAAGCGGCCCAGAAGGCGATCAACAGCCCGCTGCTGGAGGCGTCCATGGAGGGCGCCCACGGCGTGCTGCTGTCGATCGCCGGCGGGTCGGACCTGGGGCTGTTCGAGATCAACGAGAGCGCCTCGCTGGTCCAGGAGGCCGCGCACCCCGACGCGAACATCATCTTCGGTACGGTCATCGACGACTCGCTCGGCGACGAGGTGCGGGTGACGGTGATCGCGGCCGGGTTCGACGGGAACGGGCCGACGCACAAGAAGCTCGAACCGCAGGCGCTGTCGAGCCCGCCGAAGGCGGTGGAGCCGCAGCCCGCGCCGCCGGTGGCGGTCGAGCCCTCGCCGCCCCCGACGCCGCCGCTGCCGACCCTCCCGGTCCAGCCGCAGCCGCCCGCGAGCACCTACCAGCCGCCGCAGCCGCTGCCCCGCCCGCTGGGTGGTCTGGGCAACCGCGCCGTGCCGGTCACGGACGACCCGGACGACGAGGTCGACGTGCCGCCGTTCATGCGGCGCTGAACGCGGACGGCCGCTGAGCGCGGCCCTGCGGGAACGTGGACGACGTGGAGCCCCCGGTGATCCCACCGGGGGCTTCGTCGTGCTCGGGGCAGCGTCGCCGCACCGGGTGACCCGGCGCGGGTGTGGGGTTCGGCCCCCGGCGTGACAAGCTGGGGGAGTGCGCATCAGACGTGTCGTGACCACCCGCGAAGGCGGCGTCTCCAAGGCGCCCTACGACTCGTTCAACCTCGGTGACCACGTCGGGGACGACCCTGAGGCGGTCGGGGCCAACCGGGTCCGGCTCGCCGAGGGGATCGGGGTCCCCGTCACCGACCTGGTCTGGATGGAGCAGGTGCACGGGCGCACCGTCGCCGTGGTCGACGGGCCGCAGGGCGGTCCGCTGGAGGCCACCGACGCGGTCGTCACCACCCGGCCCGGCCTGGCGCTGGCCGTGCTCACCGCCGACTGCGTGCCGGTCCTCCTCGGCGACCCGGTCGCCGGGGTCGCCGCCGTGGCCCACGCGGGTCGGGTCGGGGCTCGGGTCGGCATCGTGCCCGCCGTGCTCAAGGCCATGGCCGAGGCGGGGGCGACGCCGGAGAACACCGAGGTCCTGCTCGGCCCGGCGGTGTGCGGGGACTGCTACGAGGTGCCCGCCGACATGCGCGCCGACGTCGACAAGCACCTGCCCGGCAGCGCGGCCAAGTCCCGAGCGGGCAAGCCCTCGCTCGACCTGCGCGCGGGCATCTGGAACCAGCTCGCCGCCGCGGGCGTGGGCAGGATCGGCGTCGACCCGCGCTGCACCGTCGAGGAGCGCGCCCTGTTCAGCCACCGCCGCACCCCCGGCACCGGCCGCCTCGCCTCCGTCGCCTGGATCGAGCCGTGAGCCGCGAGGAGGAGCTCAGGCTCAACCTCGCCGAGGTCCGCGCCCGCATCGCCAAGGCCTGCGAGACCGCCGACCGGGACCCCGCCGAGGTGACCCTGCTCGCGGTCACCAAGACCTTCCCGGCCTCCGACGTCCGGCTCCTGCACGGCCTCGGGCTGCGCGACTTCGCCGAGAACAAGGACCAGGAGGCACGGGCGAAGGTCGCCGAGCTGGGTGATCTCGACGCGAACTGGCGCATGGTGGGCCGACTCCAGCGGAACAAGGCCAGGTCGGTCCTGACCTGGGCCGACCGGATCGACAGCGTAGACTCGGCCAGGTTGGTCGACGCGCTCGTCGAGGCGGCGGCCAAGAACGGCGTTCACCTGGATGTGCTCATCCAGGTGAGCATTGACGGTGACGCTGCGCGAGGAGGATGTCCGGTCCCTGATCTTCCGGACCTCGCCGCGCGCATCGGCCGTTCGAGTGAACTTAGGCTGAGGGGTGTGATGGCTGTCGCACCACTGGGCCGGTATCCCGGAGAGGCGTTTGCGCTCTTGAAGGGAGCGGTAACCCGCTTGCGTGACGATCATCCCGATGCCACCGTGATCTCGGCGGGGATGAGCGGCGACCTGGAAGATGCGATCGCATGGGGTTCGACGTGCGTGCGTGTCGGAACAGCGTTGCTGGGCAGCCGGGGACTAACCTCGCCGTAACTGTCCGGAACCTCTGGGGCCACCGCGACGTCCTTGCGGTTGGGGAACGGCGGAGGAAGGGCTTGGCATGAGCGGGTTCCACAAGCTGAAGGCGTACTTCGGGATGGTTCCCGCCGAGTACGCCGACGACCCTGACGCCTACGAGGACGACCGCGGCGGGCGCTACTCGGAGTACCGCTCCGAGTACCCGGAGACCGCGGAGTACGAGACCTACCCCGAGCAGCGCGGACGGCGCCGTTCGAGCAGGTCCGAGTACCGCCCCGACCCGGAGGACGCCGAGGAGTACGAGTCGGACGCCCGCGCCCGGTCCCGCCGCTCGTGGAGCGAGACCCCGGTGCACGGCGCGCTGGCCATCGAGGCGCAGCGCGAGCCCGCGCCCCGACCCCGCGCCCTGCCCGCGCCGCAGCCGCAGCAGCCCGCCCCGGCGGCTGCCGCCCTGGGGCGGATCACCACCCTCAACCCGCGCAGCTACAACGAGGCGAGGGCCATCGGGGAGCACTACCGGGACGGCACGCCCGTCATCATGAACCTCACCGACATGGACGACGCCGACGCCAAGCGGCTGGTCGACTTCGCCGCCGGACTGGCGTTCGCCCTCCGGGGGTCCATCGACAAGGTGACCAACAAGGTGTTCCTGCTCTCACCCCCGAACATCGACGTGACCGCCGAAGACCGGAGGCGGCTCGCCGAGGGCGGATTCCTCAACCACGGCTGAGTGGTGGCACAGTTGGAGGTGTGGATGCCCTCTTGCTCGTGGTCTACTACCTGCTGTTCTCGTTCTGGCTGCTGCTCATCGCGCGCATGGTCGTGGAAGGCGTCCGCTCGTTCGCCAGGGACTGGCGGCCCGCGGGCGGCACGGCAGTGGCCCTGGAGACCGTCTACACCGTGACCGATCCCCCGATCCGCTTGCTGCGGCGAGTCATCCCCACCGTGCGGATCGGGAACATCAGTCTGGACTTGTCCATTATTGTGCTGTTGCTGGTCGTTATCATTCTGATGCGAGTAGCCGATCCCAGGTGAGGGGACCAGGGATGTCCACAGCCCAGGAGTGCGTGAGGTGATCTGATGCCGTTGACCCCCGCGGACGTGCACAACGTCGCGTTCAGCAAGCCGCCGATTGGCAAGCGGGGCTACAACGAGGACGAGGTGGACGCGTTCCTCGACCTGGTTGAGGGTGAGCTCGCCCGCCTGATCGAGGAGAACAACGACCTGCGCCAGCAGGTCGAGCAGCTCGACCAGCAGGTCGAGACCGCGCGCGCCGACCTGGAGGACGCACGAGCCAAGATCGCCGCCGGTGTCGGTGGTCCCAGCCGCGTCGTCGAGGAGCCCCGCAGGCTCGCGCCCGTGCCGCCCCCCTCGGCGCTGGAGCAGACGTCCCCCGGTGGTGGGGGTGACCACCACGTCCAGGCCGCCAAGGTCCTCGGGCTCGCCCAGGAGATGGCAGACCGCCTGACCGGCGAGGCCAAGGCCGAGGCCGACGGGATGCTGTCGGAGGCCAGGACGAAGTCCGAGCAGCTGCTCTCGGAGGCGCGGTCCAAGTCCGACACCATGGTGAACGAGGCGCGCACGCGTGCCGAGACCATGCTGAACGACGCGCGGACCCGCGCCGAGACGCTCGAGCGGCAGGCCCGTGACAAGGCCAGCGCGCTCGACCGCGACGCGCAGCGCAAGCACGCCGAGGTGATGGGCAACATCACCCAGGAGAAGAACACGCTCGAGAAGCAGATCGACAAGCTGCAGACGTTCGAGCGCGAGTACCGCACCAGGCTCAAGACCATGCTGGAGTCGTCGCTGCGCGACCTGCAGGACCGGGGCCCCGCGGCGCCGTCCGACGGCAGGGCCGGGCAGCAGGGCTACTCCTTCGGGGCTCGTGCCGAAGCGGGCTGAGCCGAGCCGGGCTGAGTCCGCGCTCCGGCGCTGATCTACGCTGCGAGCGTGCTGTACGCAGTCCTGCTCCTGGTCCTGGCCGCGCTCGGCTTGCTCGTGCCCGCGCTGACCAGCGCGTCCACCCTGTGGGCGTGGCTGTCGGTGGCGGCGAGCGCAGCCGCCGCGGTGGGGCTGGTGGTGGACTGGCGGCTGCACCGCCGGTCGGGGGCCGGTGCCGCCGCGGTCGTGGCACAGAGTAGTACTCAAGATCGTTCCGGTGACGGGCGGGGCGGGGCCGATCAGGCTCCCGCCCCGCCCGTCGGCGTTCCCGCCGGGGTCGCCCCGCAGGACGAGCCCGCCGAGGAGGACACCGACGCGGCCGACCTGCTGGCCGTGGCGGAGGCCCCGGACGAGGTGCGGGTGCTCGACGAGCGGCCCCGGTACCACCTGGCGGGCTGCTCCTGGGTGGGCGACCGTGCCGCGCTGGGGCTGCCGCTGGCCGAGGCGCGCGAGCTGGGCTTCACCCCGTGCGGGGTGTGCAGGCCGGACTCGGCGCTGGCCGCGACCAAGCGGGCCGCCGCGAAGCGGGCCGGGCGGGCGGGCGCCGACGAGCCCGTGGCGACCGGTGCGCCCGACGGGACCGCCGCGTCGACCAACGCGTCGACCAACGCGTCGACCGAGCGGGCCGTCGACGAACCCGAGCGGGCCGTGCTGCCCCCTCAGGCCGCCCAGGACGCCTCAGGAGCCGCCGAGGCCGGTGCTGCCGCCGGGAGCGGGGACGAGCCCGCCGCGCGCGGCTGAGCGGCCCGCCCGCGCGGCGGTCGGCGCAACCGGTTTGCGCCCTCGGCTACCCTTGGTGGCACAGGCGTTGATCCGGCCATCACCGGGGGAGCCTCCGGAAGAACAGGCCCTCGGGCCCCAGTAGAACCGGACGGGAACGGCCCGTCACAGCCGTCGAAGAGAGGCCAGAGCCCCGTGCCCTGGCAAGCGGGGTGGTACCGCGGTGCGCCTACGGGGTGGGCGTGTCGTCCCCGTGAGCCGGAGACGCACGCGAGGAGCTTGACCATGCCCTACCCCAAGGTGGGAGCGGACTCCGTCCCCTCCCAGCCGTCCTTCCCCGCGCTGGAGCGCGACGTGCTCGGCTTCTGGGAGGACGACCAGACCTTCCAGGCCTCCGTCGACGCCAGGCCCGCCGGTGAGAACGGCTCCAACGAGTTCGTCTTCTACGACGGCCCGCCGTTCGCCAACGGCCTGCCGCACTACGGCCACCTGCTGACCGGCTACGTCAAGGACCTGGTGCCGCGCTACCGCACCATGCGCGGCCAGCACGTGGAGCGCCGTTTCGGCTGGGACACGCACGGCCTTCCCGCCGAGGTCGAGGCGGAGAAGCAGCTCGGCTTCTCGTCCAAGAGCGACATCGAGGCCTTCGGCATCGACAAGTTCAACGACGCCTGCCGCACGTCCGTGCTGCGCTACACCGACCAGTGGCGCGAGTACGTGACGAAGCAGGCCCGCTGGGTCGACTTCGACAACGACTACAAGACCCTCGACCTGGACTACATGGAAAGCGTCATGTGGGCCTTCAAGACCCTGTGGGACAAGGGCCTGGTCTACGAGGGCTTCCGGGTGCTCTGGTACTGCTGGCGCTGCGAGACGCCGCTGTCCAACACCGAGACCAAGATGGACGACACCTACCGGGACCGGCAGGACCCGGCGGTGACCGTCGGCCTGCGCCTGGAGACCGGCGAGCTGGCCCTGGTGTGGACGACCACGCCGTGGACGCTGCCGTCGAACCTGGCCGCCGCCGTGCACCCGGACGTGGACTACGTGACGGTCGAGGCGAACGGCGAGAAGTACCTGCTCGCCGAGGCCCGCGTCGCCGCCTACGCCCGCGAGCTGGGCGAGGAGCCGCCGGTCGTGGCCCGCTGCAAGGGCTCCGACCTCGTCGGACGGCGCTACACCCCGCCGTTCGACTTCTTCCTCGGCCGCGACAACGCGCACCAGGTGCTGCCCGCCGACTACGTCACCACCGAGGACGGCACCGGCATCGTCCACATCGCCCCCGCGTTCGGCGAGGACGACAAGGCCGTCACGGACGCCGCAGGCATCGAGGTCGTCGTCCCCGTCGACCCGCACGGCTGCTTCACCGCCGAGGTGCCGCCGTACGCCGGGCAGCACGTGTTCGAGGCCAACAAGGTCATCATCCGCGACCTCAAGGACGCGGGGCTGCTGCTGCGCCACGAGACCTACGACCACCCGTACCCGCACTGCTGGCGCTGCGACAACCCGCTGATCCAGCGCGCGGTGTCGTCGTGGTTCGTCGCGGTGACCCGGTTCCGCGACCGCATGGTCGAGCTGAACCAGCAGATCAACTGGGCGCCCGAGCACATCAAGGACGGCCAGTTCGGCAAGTGGCTGTCGAACGCGCGCGACTGGAACATCTCCCGCAACCGGTTCTGGGGCTCCCCGATCCCGGTGTGGGTCTCGGACGACCCCGAGTTCCCGCGCGTGGACGTGTACGGCTCGCTGGACGAGCTGGAGCGCGACTTCGGCGTGCGCCCGACCGACCTGCACCGGCCCGCGATCGACGAGCTGACCCGGCCCAACCCGGACGACCCGAGCGGGAAGTCCACCATGCGCCGGGTGCCCGAGGTGCTGGACTGCTGGTTCGAGTCCGGCTCGATGTCGTTCGCCCAGGTGCACTACCCGTTCGAGAACGCCGACTGGTTCGAGAACCACTACCCCGGCGACTTCATCGTCGAGTACAACGGGCAGACCAGGGGCTGGTTCTACACGCTGCACGTGCTGGCCACGGCGCTGTTCGACCGGCCCGCGTTCCGCAACTGCGTGGCGCACGGCATCGTGCTCGGCGACGACGGGCAGAAGATGTCCAAGTCGCGCAAGAACTACCCGGACGTGAACGAGGTGTTCGAGCGGGACGGCTCGGACGCGATGCGCTGGTTCCTGATGTCCTCGCCGATCCTGCGCGGCGGCGACCTGGTCGTCACCGAGCGGGGCATCCGCGACGGGGTGCGGCAGGCCGTGCTGCCGCTGTGGAACTCCTGGTACTTCCTGGCGCTGTACGCCAACGCCGAGGGCGTCGAGGGCGCGTGGCGGACCGACTCGTCGCACGTGCTCGACCGGTACGCGCTGGCCAAGACGCACGACCTCGTGGCGCGGGTGACCGGGCAGCTCGACGAGTACGACATCTCCGGCGCGTGCGCGTCGGTCCGGGACTTCCTGGAGGTGCTGACCAACTGGTACGTGCGGCGCTCGCGCGACCGGTTCTGGGCGGGCGACCAGGACGCGGTGGACACGCTGCACACCGTGCTGGAGGTGGTGTCGCGGGTGGCCGCGCCGCTGCTGCCGATGACCACCGAGGTGGTGTGGCGCGGGCTGACCGGCGGGCGCTCGGTGCACCTGACCGACTACCCGGAGGCGGCCGACCTGCCCGCCGACCCGGAGCTGGTGGCGGCGATGGACGCGGTGCGGCAGGTGGCGTCGACGGCGCTGTCGCTGCGCAAGGCCAACAAGCTGCGGGTGCGGCTGCCGCTGGCCAAGCTGGTGATCGCGTCGCCGTCGGCTGGGTCGCTGGAGGGGTTCCGGGAGATCCTGAGCGACGAGGTCAACGTCAAGGCGGTCGAGCTGACCGACGACGTGGACGCGCACGGGCACTTCCAGCTGGCGGTGAACGCGCGGGCGGCCGGGCCGAGGCTCGGGCCGAACGTGCAGAAGGTGATCAAGGCGGTGAAGGCCGGGGACTGGAGCGAGGTCGACGGGCGCGTCGTCGCGGCCGGGATCGAGCTGTTCCCGCAGGAGTACGAGCAGCGGCTCGTGGCCACCGACCCGGCGGCCACGGCGGCGCTGCCCGGCGGGGCGGGCCTGGTCGTGCTGGACACCGAGGTCACCGAGGAGCTGGCGGCCGAGGGCGTGGCTCGGGACCTGGTGCGGGTCGTGCAGCAGGCGCGCAAGGACGCCGGGCTGGACGTGTCGGACCGGATCGCGCTGACCGTGGACGCGCCCGAGGGCGCCGCGGCCGACGCGGCTCGGGCGTTCGAGGCGTTCGTGCGCGAGGAGACGCTGGCGGTGGAGGTGGCCTACGGGGCCGTCGACGGCGGGTCCGAGGGCGCGGTCGGCGACGGGGCCAAGGTGCGGGTGCTGGTCGTCAAGGCGGGCTGACCGCTCCGGTGACGCGGTCCCGGCGCACCACTCGCTCGTTCGGGTGGTGCGCCGGGGCCGGTCTGCTTCCTGGGGCTTTTTTGTCGGTGGGGGGTGTGATGCTGAAGTTCGCGGTGCGGGTGAAGCCGGGGTCGAAGCGCGACGCCGTGGGCGGGCGCTGGGACGAGCGCGCCCTCGTGGTGTCGGTGGCCGCGCCCGCGGTCGAGGGGAAGGCCAACGAGGCGGTGCGCAGGGCGCTTGCCAAGGCGTTCGGGGTGCGCAGGCAGGACGTGGAGATCGTGTCGGGGGAGCGGGGGCGCGACAAGGTCGTGGTCATCGACCCCGCGCCCGACGGGGCTGACGGGGTGCTGGCGGAGCTGCTCGGGGGGTAGGTCGGGCAGCTCGGGGTAGGTCGGGTGGCGCGGGTCGGGCGGCTCGGGTCGGGTGGCGCGGGTCTGGCGGCTTGGTGGGTGGCTCGGGTTTGGCCGCTCGGGTCTGGTGGCTCGGGTTCGGCGGTCTGGGCTGGTTCAGCCTGCTGCCGGTCGCAGCATCGGGAACAGGGTCGGGCCGTTCTCGGGCAGCGCGATCGGGTCGCCGGTGCGGGCGAAGCCGTGCCGGGCGTACAGGGTCGCCGAGCGGGTGGTGCTCGCCTCCAGGTAGCAGGGCAGGCCGCCGGTGTCGGCGAGCCGGTGGGCCAGCAGGAGGCCGCCGACGCCCTGGCCCCTGCGCTCGGGCAGGACCGCGGTGGTGGCCAGGTAGAGGTGCGGGTAGGTCGGGTGCACGGCCGTCATCAGGGTGAACAGCGCCTCGGCCCTCGGCGGCATCCCGTCCGGCTTCGGGCTCTCGCCGCTGGTCTCGGCCCACAGCGCGTACCCCGCGAGACCGCGCTCGTCCTCGGCGACCAGCGCGTCGCACCTGCCGAGCTGCTCCTCGACCAGCGTGCGGATGATCTTGTCCGTGAGGGGTTGGTCCGCGTTCCCGACCTCCGCCGAGTCCAGCACCCACGCCGTGACGACCTCGTCGGCCGCCGCGCGCCGGACCAGGTCCACCACGGCGTCGAACTCGTCGTGTGCTGCCTTGCGCACCTGCATCTTCCACTCCTTCGCTCGTACGCTGTAGTTCGATGATTTCCTCGGCTGCGCTGGTGCTTCAACGTTTGCGTCACGCAGTGTTCGTGTGACGAAAAGGGGGCGCGGTGGGGTGCGCGCAGTGCGGGGCTCCGGTGGAGCGGGCGGCTCGGGGGCGGCCCCGGCGGTACTGCGGGCGGGCCTGCCAGGCGCGGGCGTACCGGGCGCGGCGGGACGCCGGGGACGACCCGCGCGGGCGCGGTGCGGCTCGACGGGGTGCGGGGCAGCGGGGTGCGGGGCTCGGGGGTGACGCGCGGGGGCGTGGTGTCAGCGGGGGAGCGGGTGCGCGGCGGCGGGGTGGTGGGCCGTCCTGGGACCGGGCGGGTGTCGTGCGGGCGGCCGTCGAGTTGGCCGACGACGAAGGGCTGGGCGCGTTGTCGATGCGGGCGCTCGCGGCGCGTGCCGGGGTGGCGACCATGTCGCTGTACCGGCACGTCTCGGGGCGGGCGGACCTGATCTCGGCCATGGTCGACGTGGTGCTCGTCGAGGCGCACGGGCTTGCGCGGGACCGGGCCGGTGGTGGCGCCGGCGGTTCTGGTGAAGGGCTCGGGTGGCGTGAGGCGCTGGAGCGGGAGGCGCGTGCGGAGTGGTCGTTGTACCGGGAGCACCCGTGGGCGCTGGGGGCGTTGGGCACCAGCAGGCCGCCGCTCGGGCCGCAGCTGATCGCGGTGGTCGACCGCTACCTCGCGGCGCTCGCCGGGCGCGGGGTTGACCCCGCGACCGGGTTGTCGGTGTTCCTGCTGGTCAGCGGGTACGTGCAGGGCATGGCGCTGCTGCTGGTCAGCGAGAGCGAGCAGGCCCGCGACACCGGGGTCAGCGGGCCGCAGTGGTGGGGCGCCAGGGGGAAGTGGGCGGAGGCCGTGGACTACCCGTGGGTGCGTGAGCTGGCCGCTGGGGCGGCGCCCGGTGAGCGTGACCTGAACGAGTGGTTCGATTTTGGTCTCGCGCGGGTGCTGGACGGCATCGCGCTGCAGGTGGAAAGCTGATCGTGGGTCTGTCAGGGCTGCCGGAGGCGGTGGTCCCCTCGTGGTGTCCTCCTCGCGGTCGTCCGGTGGGGTTCCTCCCTCGGGTCGTGGGTCTTGCGCTCCAGCTCCCGCGCGTGACGCGGGTCGGGCGCTCTTCGTGCGGACGTCGAACGTGCGGGGGTGCTCCCGGTCGCGTTCGGAGCGTGTGCCGGTCCTCTGGGGACGGTGCTCTCGGCGGGGTGTCCAGCGGTGCGCCTGAAAAGTGCCCCGGCGGGTATCTGGTGGGGTGCTCGGTAGTTCTCCGGCGGGGTGCCCAAGCGGTGCTCCCGGTGTGGTGCCTGGTGGGGTGCCCAAGTCGGGTTCCCGGCAGGTGTCCGGCGGTGCTCCCGGCGCTGTGCCCAGAGCGCGCCCAGCGGTGCTCCGGGTGGTGTTCCGCGCGGTCGTCCGGTCGTGCGGGGAATGCGCTTGCCGTGTGGCCTTCGGGGTTCCGGTGCGGGGGTTCGCGGGCGCGATGACCCACGTCAGCGGCGTGGGGGGAGAATGGAAGCCCGTCGTTAAGGACAACCGGGAGGTTGAGTGGGCGACGTCAGCGTCATCCTCGGTATCGGTGCAGCGGTTCTCATGGCCGCGGTGGTCGCGGTCAGGGTCTCGACCAGGCTGGGACTGCCCTCACTGCTGCTGTACCTGGGAATCGGGGTGCTGCTGGGCGAGTCGGTGCTCGGCATCCAGTTCTCCGACGCCGACCTGACCCGCTCGCTGGGCACCATCGCCCTGGTCCTGATCCTCGTGGAAGGCGGTCTGACCACCCGGTGGAGCGCGGTGAAACCCGCGCTGGGACTGGGGATCGGGCTGTCGACCGTGTCCGTCGGCATCTCGATCGGGGTCACCGGGGTCGCGCTGCACCACCTGCTCGGGCTCGACTGGCGCACCGCCCTGCTGTGGGGCGCGGTGCTGTCGTCGACCGACGCGGCGGCGGTGTTCAGCGTGCTGCGCGGGGTCGGGGTCGGCAAGCGGTTGATCGGCGCGCTGGAGCTGGAGTCCGGCATCAACGACGCGCCGGTGTACATCGCCGTGGTGCTGCTGGCGTCCACCGACGCGATCACCTGGACCGCGCCGCTGCTGATGGTCTACGAGTTGCTCGCGGGCGCGGCCATCGGGATCGGGCTCGGCTGGCTCGGCGCGCTCGGGCTGCGCAGGGCCGCGCTGCCCGCCACCGGCCTGTACCCGCTGGCGACCGTCGCGGTGTGCCTGCTCGCCTACACGGTGGGCGACTTCGCGCACGCGTCCGGGTTCCTGGCGGTGTACACGGGCGCGGTGGTGCTCGGGAACGCGCGGCTGCCGCACCGGTCCGACACGCTCTCGTTCGCCGAGGGGCTCGGGTGGGTCGCGCAGATCGGGCTGTTCGTGCTGCTCGGGCTGTACTCGTCCCCGTCGCGCCTGGTCGACGCCGTGGTGCCCGCGCTGGTCGCGGGCGCCGTCCTGGTGCTGCTCGCGCGACCCCTGTCGGTGGCCGCCGCCGCGCTGCCGTTCCGGGTGCCGTGGCGCGAGCAGGTGTTCGTGTCCTGGTCGGGGCTGCGCGGGGCGGTGCCGATCGTGTTCGCGCTGCTGCCGCTCGTCCAGGGCGTGGAGGGCGCGCTGGTCCTGGTGGACGTGGTGTTCGTGCTGGTCGTGATCCTGACGATCGTGCAGGGCAGCACGCTGCCGTGGATGGCGCGCAAGCTCGGGCTGGTGAAGACCGGGGAGGCCGAGGAGGTGCAGGTCGACTCGTCGGCGCTGGACGAGCTGGGCGCCGAGCTGCTCCAGGTGCGCATCCAGACGGGGTCGAAGCTGCACGGCGTGTACCTGTCCGAGCTGAGGCTGCCGCCGGGGGCGATGGTGAGCCTGGTGGTGCGGGCCGAGGAGGGCTTCACGCCGCAGGCGACCACGCGGTTGCAGGAGGGGGACCAGCTGCTGGTGGTCAGCACGGACGCGGCGCGGGACGCGGCGGAGACCCGGATCCGGGAGGTCGACAAGGGCGGGCGGTACGCGCGCTGGAAGGGCAGCGCGCCGACCTGAGCGGGGCGAGTGACGCCCTGAGGGGGTGGGTGCCGTCCTGAGTGGGCGGGCGCGGGAGTCGAGCGGGGTGGGGTGCGGGTAGCGCGGTGCGCGGGTGGGGATGGGGGTTGGGGGTGCGGTTGGGGGTTGGTTCGGGTGCGTTGTGGTTGCTCTCGGCATGTGGGAAGTGCTCGACGGTCCTCGGGAGGGTCGGCTAGCTTTCTCGGCAGGTCATGAGTTCCAGCGTCAAGCCCGGGCTTGCTGGACGACAACCCTCCTCCGCGGTGGGGTGCCCCCGGTGACGACCAGGTCCGGCGCGCAGGGCGTCGGGCAAGCGCGGGTCTTCCCTCACCACGGGCGACCCCGAGTCGCTCGGAGGACGATCATGACGCTCGCCGTTTCCCGCACCGCCGCCCGCACCGTCGTCGAGACCGCCGACGCCGCCCCCGTCGCCGCCGCCCTCCCCGCCGTCGTCGGCGCGGCGCTGCGGGTGCCGCTGGTCACCGGGGAGCGGGTCGAGTACGCCAACCTCGACAACGCCGCCTCCACCCCCTGCCTGGAGCAGGTGCGCGACGCCGTCGACGAGCTGCTGCCCTGGTACGCCTCCGTGCACCGGGGCGCCGGGTTCGCGTCCAAGGTGTCCACCCGCGTCTACGAGCAGGCCCGCGACTCGGTGCGGCGGTTCACCGGCGCCCGCTCCAGCGACACCGTCGTGTTCACCCGCAACACCACCGACTCGCTCAACGCCCTCGCCCGCGCCGTCCCCAGGGGCACCTCCGTGCTCCTGTTCGACACCGAGCACCACGCGGCCCTGCTGCCGTGGCGCGGGCCGAACGTGCGCCGCCTGCGCACCCCCGGCACGCCCGCCGAGGCCGCCCGCGTGCTCGACGCCGCGCTCGCCGAGTGCCCGGTCGGGCCGCGCCTGGTGGTGCTGACCGGCGCGTCCAACGTCACCGGCGAGGTGTGGCCGGTCGCCGAGCTGGCCGCGATCGCCCGCCGCCGGGGCGCGCGCACCGTGCTCGACGCCGCCCAGCTCGCCCCGCACCGCCCCCTCGACATCAAGGAGCTGGGCGTCGACTACGTCGCCTTCTCCGGCCACAAGCTCTACGCCCCGTTCGGCGCGGGCGTGCTGGTCGGCCGCGCCGACTGGCTCCAGGCCGCCGAGCCCTACCTGGTCGGCGGGGGCGCGACCTCGCTGGTCACCGACCACGGCGACCACCTCGGCGTCGCCTGGTCCCGCGTGCCCGAGCGGCACGAGGCCGGGTCGCCCAACGTGGTCGGCGTGCACGCGCTCGCCGTCGCCTGCGACGTCCTCGGCCGCAACTGGAATCGGGCCGTCGCGCACGAGCGGGCCCTGCTGGAGCGGCTGCGCGCGGGCCTGGCGACCGTGCCCGGCGTGCGCGAGCTGTCCCTGTTCGGCTCCGGGCAGGACCGGGTCGGCGTGGTCAGCTTCACCGTCTCGGGCCAGGACTCCGGCTACCTCGCCGCCGCCCTGTCCGCCGAGCACGGCATCGGCGTGCGCGACGGCGCGTTCTGCGCCCACGTCGCCGTGCACCGCCTCACCGGCGGCGAGCGCGCCCTGCGCGCCTCCCTGGGCCTGGGCTCCACCGAGGAGCACGTGGACCGCCTCGTCGCCGCGCTGCGCTCCCTCATCACCGAGGGCCCCAAGGTCGCCTACGCCCAGCGCGACGGCCGCTGGGAGCCCGTCGTGGACGACCGCGCCCTGCCGCCGTTCCTGGCCTGACCGGCCGCCGCACCGGCCTGACCGGCCCCCTCGCCGCGCGATGCTGGACAATGGCCGGGTGAGCACGGACCCCAACACCGAACCCGACGCCCCAGACGAGGTCGCCTCGCCCGCGCCGGAGCCCCAGCCCCAGCGGCGGGTCGTGCTGCTCGGCGTGATCGCCGCCGTCGTGCTGGCCCTGGACATCGCCACCAAGGTGGTCGCGGTCGCCGAGCTGGAGGGCAGGCAGCCGGTCGAGCTGTTCGGCGGGCTGCTCTACCTGCCGCTGATCCGCAACCCCGGAGCCGCGTTCGGCATGGCCGAGGGCTGGACGATCGTCCTGGCGATCATCGCGTTCGGCGTCGTCGGGTTCATCCTGTGGATCGCCCGCAAGCTCCGCTCGGTCGGCTGGGCCATCGGCCTCGGCCTGGTGCTGGGCGGCGCGCTCGGCAACCTGGCCGACCGGATCTTCCGCTCGCCCGGCCCGCTGCGCGGCCACGTCGTGGACTTCCTGTCCGTGCTGGACCCGTGGGGCGGCTTCTTCCCCGTGTTCAACCTGGCCGACTCGGCCATCTGCGTCGGCGGCGGCGTGATCGTGCTGATGTCGCTGCTCCAGCGCGACTACGACGGCACCCGCTTCGAGAAGAAGCCCTCCGGCAAGACCGCCACCGCGGCGGGCACCACTACAGCGGGCACCACTACAGCGGGCACCACTACAGCGGGCACCTCTACAGCGAGCACCACCGCGGCGAGCACCACCCCCAAGACCACCGAGAACCAGACCGCAGGCGAGACCGCCGACGGCGGGAAGCAGGAACAGGCGTGAGCGGCGACTACCGGACCCTCCCCGTCCCCGACGGCCTCGACGGGATGCGCGTCGACGCGGGTCTCGCCAAGCTCCTCGGGCTCTCCCGAACGGTCATCGCCTCGCTGGCCGAGAGCGGCGACGTCGTGCTCGACGGCCGCGTCGCGGGCAAGTCGGACCGCCTGGTGGCGGGCTCCTGGCTGGAGCTGACCCTGCCCGAGCCCGAGCGGCCCGTGCAGGTGCAGGCCGTGCCGGTCGAGGGCATGATCGTCCTGCACGAGGACGACGACGTGATCGTCGTCGACAAGCCCGTCGGCGTGGCCGTGCACCCCTCGCCCGGCTGGACCGGCCCGACCGTGGTCGGCGGGCTCGCCGCCGCGGGCGTGCGCGTGTCCACCTCCGGCGCGGCCGAGCGGCAGGGCGTGGTGCACCGGCTCGACGTCGGCACCACCGGCGTCATGGTCGTGGCCAAGAGCGAGCACGCCTACTCGGTGCTCAAGCAGGCGTTCAAGGACCGCACGGTCGACAAGCTGTACCACGCGCTGGTGCAGGGCCACCCGGACCCGATCAAGGGCACCATCGACGCCCCCATCGACCGGCACCCCAAGCACGACTACAAGTTCGCGGTGATGGCGGGCGGCAAGCCCAGCATCACGCACTACGAGGTCGTCGAGGCGTTCCGCGCCGCGTCGCTGCTGGACGTGCACCTGGAGACCGGGCGCACCCACCAGATCCGGGTGCACTTCTCCGCGCTCAAGCACCCGTGCGTGGGCGACCTGACCTACACCGCCGACCCGGTGCTCGCCAAGCGGCTGGGCATGTCCCGGCAGTGGCTGCACGCCCGCAGGCTGGGCTTCCACCACCCCGCCGACGGGGAGTGGGTCGAGTTCACCAGCGAGTACCCGGACGACCTCGACCACGCGCTCAAGCTGCTGCGCTCCGAGAGCTGATCGACGCGCGCCGGCCGGCGTGAGCTGACCGGTGACACGAGGAGGGGCGCCCACCGAGACCGGTGGGCGCCCCTCCTCCGCGTTCCGAACCGCTAGACCGCCGAAGCGGCCGGGGTCTGCTCGGCCTCGACGACCTCGGGCTCGTCCTTCGTGATGCCCTTGTCGCCCCTGGTCAGCACCAGGAACGAGGTCAGCGCCAGCGCCGTGCAGGCCGCCATGACCAGCGCCAGCGGCAGCACGCTCGTCGAACCGCCCGCGCCCACGACCGGCGCCATCAGCCCGCCCATCAGGAACTGCGACACGCCCAGCAGCGCCGACGAGCTGCCCGCCGCCTCCGGGTGCCTGGCCATCGCCAGGGTCGCCGCGTTCGGCATCAGCAGGCCGATGCTGCACGTGACCAGGAACAGCGGCACCAGGAACGCCACCAGGCCACCGCCCAGCGCGCCCGCCACGACCAGCGCCACGCCCGCCAGCACCGCCGTGCTCAGGCCGATCCGCAGCAGGCCCCTGGGCATGATCCGGCCGGTCAGGGCCGTGTTGATCACGCCCGCGACGAAGATGCCCGCCGAGTTCAGCGCGAACACCAGGCTGAACTCCTGCGGGGACAGGCCGAACACGCCCTGCAGCACGAACGACGAGCCGGACACGTAGCCGAAGATCGCGCCCAGCGCGAACGCCGACGCCAGCACGTAGCCGACGAACACCCGGTCGGTCAGCAGGCCGCCGAACACGCGCAGCGTGCCGCCGAGGTCCAGCGGGCGGCGCTTCTCCGGCGGCAGGGTCTCCTTCAGGCCGACGGCCATCAGCACCAGCAGCACCACCGCGATGACCGCGAGCACGACGAACGTCGCGCGCCACGACGCGTAGCGCAGCACCTGCCCGCCCAGCACCGGCGCGAGCATCGGGCCGAGGCCGTTGACCAGCATGATCAGCGACATGAACTTCGCCATCGCCAGCCCGGAGAACCGGTCGCGGGCCACGGCCATGGCCACCACGAAGCCCGCGGCGACGCCGAGGCCCTGGAGCAGCCGGAACGCGGCCAGCGCGACCGCGCTCGGCGCCATCGCGCACACCAGCGACAGCACCACGTACGAGCCGATCCCGAACAGCAGCGGCTTGCGCCTGCCGATCGAGTCGGACAGCGGGCCGATCAGCAGCTGGCCGACGGACAGGCCGATGATGAACGTCGTCAGCGACAGCTGGATCTGCGACTCGCCCGCCCCGAACTCCTTCGCCATGTCGGGGAAGGCGGGCAGGTAGGCGTCGATGGACAGCGGGCCGAGGCAGCACAGCACGCCCAGCAGGGCGACGAGCTTCCCACGTCCTTGCACAGCGGTGACCCCCATGGTTCTTCGACAGTCGTCGGTCTTGTGTCTCTCAAGGCTTTGCGGGACGACGGTGTCCAAGGAGGTGGATCTCGACCCCACGGCGCAGGTGCCTGGCGGGGTGAGCCGCCGGTGGTGGACAACGCGGGGGAAGCCGCTCTGCTTCCCGGTTCGGCCCTCGAATTTCGGGGGTCCGCCGTTCCGGCGCGCGCGAACGCCCCCGGTCGCCGGGCGCGGCGCGGGTGGGTGCGGGGAGAACCACCAGGTTGAACGGCTGGAGCGGGCCCGGAACGAGGTTATCGCCGGGGTCGCGAACCGATCGGGTGGAGTGGACCCGCCGACCGGGTGAGCGGGCTCACACTCCGGGGCGGGAGCGGCGGCGCGCGGGCCGGGTCAGTCCTCGACGGTCCAGACGAGCGTGTTCAGGTCGGCCTCGGGGCGCACGCTCCAGCGCACGGACGTGACCACCGTGCTCTCCGGCAGCACGTACACGGTGTGGCCGCCCGCCGTCTCGCCCGGCTGCACGCCGATCTTGTGCGGCGGCCGGGAGGACAGCGACACCGGGGCCTTCGCCACGCTCTCGCCGGTGCTGGTGGTCAGCACCAGGTACATGTCGGGCAGCGCGTTGAACGGCACGTTCCCGGTGTTCGCCAGCTCGGTGTGCACCACGACGGACCGCTCGCCGTCGGCCAGCTTGTAGCCCGCGGCGGTGAACAGGAAGTCGGCCGGGTCCACGACCTCGACCAGCTGGATCGTGAACCGGGCGCCCTCAAGGCCCTCGGTCTCCAGCACGCTGCCGATCTTGCCGGTGCGGGCCCTGGGCGCGGCCTGCTGCGGCTGGTCGCCGCGCGCCCACCCGGCCGTCTGCGGCAGGCCCCACGGGCTCGGCTCCTGCACCGGGAGCGGTCCCGACGGCGCGGGCTGCGCGGGGAACGGCTGGCTCGGCGGGCCGACCACCGGGTGACCGGGGTAGGAGCCGGACGGGGTGCCCTGGACCGAGCCGGGCAGCGGCAGCGGACCGGAGCCCGGCTGCTGCGCGTACTGGCCGGAGTGCACGCCCGGCTGCTGGGCCGGGCCCGCGTAACTGCCCCACGCCATGCTGTTGGTCAGCGCCTTGCGGATGCCGTTCGGGTCGCACTCCACGCCCACCAGCAGCGGCAGCCCGCTGCCGGACAGGGTGATCAACCGCATGGCCGCTTCCCTGGGGTCCATGCCCAGCCGCGCGGCCACCTCGTGCACGGCGGCGCGGCCCATCTCCGCGATCATGGCAAGGAGACGGACATCTACTGGATCAGGGGCGACCACACCCTCGAACGCTACCCGCCTGGCGGCGCGACCGCGTGAGTGGCCCGCCGCTGTGACCGGGGCGCGACCTGCGCCGGTGGCCCGGTGTGACGCTCGTGGGTTCGGCGCGGGCGAGCGGCCCGCCACCCGCTCGGCGTATAGAGTCGCTGAGGTCTCGCCCGCGCGTCGTCCGGGCCCGCTGCCGATCTTCATAGGGGGTTTGGTGTCCGACTCGTTCGCGCACCTCCACGTGCACACCGAGTACTCGATGCTCGACGGGGCGGCGAAGCTCAAGGACATGTTCGCCGAGTGCGAGCGGCTGGGCATGACGGCCGCGGCGATCACCGACCACGGCAACATGTACGGGGCCTACGACTTCTTCCGCCAGGCCACCGCCGCGGGCGTCAAGCCGGTCATCGGCATCGAGGCGTACATGGCGCCCGAGTCCCGGTTCAACAAGAAGCGCGTCACCTGGGGCGACCCCGGCCAGAAGGCCGACGACGTGTCCGCCAGCGGCGCCTACACGCACCAGACGATCTGGGCGCGCACCGTCGACGGCCTGCACAACCTGATGAAGTGCTCCAGCCGCGCCTCCACCGAGGGCCAGCTGGGCAAGTGGCCGCGCATGGACGCCGAGCTGCTCGCCGAGCACTCCAAGGGCCTCATGGCCACCACCGGCTGCCCCTCCGGCGAGGTGCAGACCCGGCTGCGCCTGGGCCACGAGAAGGAGGCGATCGAGGCCGCGGGCAAGTGGCGCGAGATCTACGGCGCCGACAACTTCTTCGTCGAGCTGATGGACCACGGCATCGAGCTGGAGCGGCGGGTCCGCGACGGGCTGGTCGACATCGCCCGCAAGCTCGACATCCCGTTCGTGGTCACCAACGACTCGCACTACACGTACGCCGAGGACCGCGAGGCGCACGAGGCGCTGCTGTGCGTGCAGACCGGCAAGACCCTGCAGGACCCGAGCCGGTTCAAGTTCGACGGCACCGGCTACTACCTGAAGTCCCCGCAGGAGATGTACGCGATCGACTCCTCGGACGCGTGGCAGGAGGGCTGCCGCAACACGCTGCTGGTGGCCGAGAAGGTCGACACGACCGACATGTTCGCCTTCCAGAACCTGATGCCGCGCTACCCCGTCCCGGAGGGCATGACCGAGGCGGACTACTTCCGCGAGCAGGTGTGGGAGGGGATGCGCCGCAGGTTCCCCGAGGGCGTCGACGAGGTCCACACCAAGCAGGTGGAGTTCGAGATCGGCGTCATCCTGCAGATGGGCTTCCCCTCGTACTTCCTGGTCGTCGCGGACTTCATCAACTGGGCCAAGGAGAACGGCATCCGGGTCGGCCCCGGCCGCGGCTCCGCCGCGGGCGCGCTCATCGCGTACGCCATGGGCATCACCGACCTGGACCCGCTGGCGCACGGCCTGATCTTCGAGCGGTTCCTGAACCCGGACCGCGTCAGCCCGCCCGACATCGACATCGACTTCGACGAGCGCAGGCGCGGCGACGTCATCCGGTACGTGACCGACAAGTGGGGCGACGACAAGGTCGCCCAGGTCATCACCTTCGGCACCATCAAGGCGAAGGCGGCCATCAAGGACTCCGCGCGCGTGCTCTACGGCCAGCCCGGCTACGCCGTCGCCGACCGGATCTCCAAGGCCATGCCGCCCGCCGTGATGGGCAAGGACATCCCGCTGTCGGGCATCTTCGACCCGCAGCACAAGCGGTACGCCGAGGCGTCCGAGGTGCGCGGCCTGTACGACACGGACCCGCAGGTCAAGGAGATCATCGACACCGGGCGCGGCCTGGAGGGCCTGATCCGCAACGCGGGCGTGCACGCCTGCGCGGTCATCATGTCCGCCGAACCGCTGATGGACCACATCCCGGTGTGGAAGCGCCCGCAGGACGGCTCGATCATCACGCAGTTCGACTACCCGACCTGCGAGACGCTCGGCCTGTTGAAGATGGACTTCCTGGGCCTGTCGAACCTCACCACGATCGACGACGCGCTCAAGAACATGGCGATCAACGGCAAGGAGCCGGTCGACCTCGACAAGCTGGAGCTGACCGACAAGAAGACCTACCAGCTCCTGTCGAAGGGCGACACCCTGGGCGTGTTCCAGCTGGACGGCGGGCCCATGCGGGACCTGCTGCGGCTGATGCGCCCCGACAACTTCGAGGACATCTCGGCCGTGGGCGCGCTCTACCGCCCCGGCCCCATGGGCGCGAACTCGCACACGAACTACGCGCTGCGCAAGAACAAGCTCCAGGAGATCACGCCGATCCACCCGTCGCTGGCGGAGGCGCTGGAGGACATCCTCGGCACGACCTACGGCCTGATCGTGTACCAGGAGCAGGTCATGGCGATCGCGCAGAAGCTGGCGGGCTACACGCTCGGCCAGGCGGACCTGCTGCGCCGCGCGATGGGCAAGAAGAAGAAGGAGATCCTGGACAAGGAGTTCGCGGGCTTCGAGGCGGGGATGCTGGCCAACGGCTTCCCGGCCGACGCGATCAAGACCCTGTGGGAGATCCTCGTCCCGTTCGCCGACTACGCCTTCAACAAGGCGCACTCGGCCGCGTACGGCCTGGTCTCGTACTGGACCGCGTACCTGAAGGCGAACTACCCGGCCGAGTTCATGGCCGCGCTGCTCACCACGAACTCCGACAACAAGGACAAGTCGGCCATCTACCTGGCCGAGTGCCGCCGGATGGGCATCACGGTGCTCCCGCCGGACGTCAACGAGTCCGAGCGCGAGTTCGTCGCGGTCGGCGAGGACGTCCGGTTCGGCCTGGGCGCGATCCGCAACGTCGGCGCGAACGTCGTCGACGCGATCATCAAGGCGCGCAAGGAGAAGGGCCGCTTCACCGACTTCTCCGACTTCCTGCGCAAGGTCGACGCCACGGTCTGCAACAAGAAGGTCGTGGAATCGCTGATCAAGGCGGGCGCCTTCGACTCGCTGAACCACCCCCGCAAGGGCCTGCACATGGTGCACGTCGAGGCGGTGGACGCGATCATGCTGACCAAGAAGGAGGAGGCGCGCGGCCAGTTCGACCTGTTCGGCGACGGCGGGGACGACGGCAACGGCAGCGTCTTCGACGTGCGCATCCCCGAGGAGCACTGGGAGTCCAAGCACCAGCTGACCCTGGAGCGGGAGATGCTGGGCCTGTACGTGTCCGGGCACCCGCTCAACGGGGTCGAGCAGGTGCTGGACTCCTACTCGGACGCCTCCATCGCGCGCATCCTGGAGGGCGACGTCGCGGACGGCACGCAGGTCACGCTCGGCGGCATCCTCGCGTCGGTGACCAGGCGGGTCAACAAGAACGGCGAGCCGTGGGCGTCGGCGATGCTGGAGGACCTCGCCGGTGGCATCGAGGTGCTGTTCTTCCCCAAGAGCTACGTGGTGCACGGCATGTCCGTGGCCGAGGACGCGATCGTGCTGGTGAAGGCGCGCGTCGCGAAGCGGGACGACCGGATCTCGCTGATCGCCAACGACCTGGTGGTGCCGGACCTGGCGGAGCTGGGCAACCAGGCGCTGCGGCTCAAGCTGAACGCGTCGCGCTGCGACCCGAAGCTGGTGACCTCGCTGAAGGAAGTGTTGTCGGCGCATCCGGGGACGACCGAGGTGCACCTCAACCTCGTGATCAACAGCAGTCGGCAGACGCTGCTGAAGCTGGACGACGCGCTTCGGGTCAACCCGACCCCGTCGCTCAAGGGCGACCTGAAGGCGCTCCTCGGTCCGGGCTGCCTGGGCTGACGGCGAGCGCGCCCGGCGGGGGACTGCCGGGCGCGCCCGCTCCCCCGGCGGGGGACCGCAGGGATGCCCGCCCCCTGGGGAGACTGCCAACTGTTGGCGGTTATCGGTTGACGGCACGCCGCTGACCAGGCGCAATCCGCGACGAGTAAAAGATTTTCCGCTAAAACGGGTGAAGTTCAGAAGCGCCCGGCACGCACAAAAGGCTCCACGCAAGACGAGTAGTCAACACGACGCGCTCGCCCGCCGCAGGGCCACCGCACTCGCAACCCGAACACATTCGCAAGCCCACCGCACTCGCAGGGCCACCGCACTCGCAAGCCCACCGCACTCGCAAGCCGAACGCATTCGCGGGCTGCGGGGCGAGCGCAGCGAGCCCGCAGCACCCTGATCCCGCGTCCCTCGTCTCCGTTTGGCCTGGCGAAGCCCAAGCGCGCTCGTCAAGATGCCGCCGCACCGCCACGGCAGACCGCCCGAGCCGTACGGCGTCTTGACGAGTGTGCTTGCCTGAAAGGAGGCCAAGCGGAGACGAGGGACCCCAACCACCGCAGTAGTTCGCAGTAAACGCGACCACCAGCCCAAGCCGCAGCCAGCCGCAGCCGTGTCCCTCTCGTTTTTGGAGGTCTGCCCCGCCGGCGAGGCGCGCCCTCCACCCCGCGCCCTCCACCCCTCACCCTCCACCCCTCACCTTCCACCCCTCACCCCTCACCCCTCACCCCTCACCCCTCACCCTCCACTACCCTCACCCGCCGTGGACCGAGCTGATCTCCTCCGCCTGGACCGGCAGCACGTCTGGCACCCCTACGCCCCCATGCCCGGTGCCGCCGACCCGCTCGTCATCGCCTCCGCCGAGGGCGTCCGCCTCCGCCTGGACGACGGGCGCGAGCTGGTCGACGGCATGTCCTCCTGGTGGGCCGCGATCCACGGCTACCGGCACCCGGTCCTGGACGCCGCCGTGCGCGAGCAGCTCGGTCGGATGAGCCACGTCATGTTCGGCGGCCTCACCCACGAGGCCGCCGTCGCCCTGTGCGCGCGGCTGGTCGAGATCACGCCCGTCGGGCTGGAGCACGTCTTCCTCGCCGACTCCGGGTCGGTCGCCGTCGAGGTGGCGGTCAAGATGTGCCTCCAGCACTGGCGCTCCCGAGGCCGCCCGGAGAAGCGGCGGCTGCTCACCTGGCGCGGCGGGTACCACGGTGACACCTTCCAGCCCATGTCCGTCTGCGACCCGGACGGCGGGATGCACGCGCTGTGGCGCGGGGTGCTGCCCGAGCAGGTGTTCGCCTCCGCGCCGCCCGCCGCCATGGACACCGCGTACGTCGCCGAGCTCGCCGACCTCGTCGAGCAGCACGCCGACGAGCTGGCGGCGGTCATCGTGGAGCCCGTCGTGCAGGGCGCGGGCGGCATGAGGTTCCACGACCCCCGCTACCTGCACGTGCTGCGCGAGCTGACCCTCGCGCACGACGTGCTCCTGGTGTTCGACGAGATCGCCACCGGGTTCGGCCGCACCGGCGAGCTGTTCGCCGCCGACCACGCGGGCGTCAGCCCGGACGTGCTGTGCGTCGGCAAGGCCCTGACCGGCGGCTACCTCTCCCAGGCCGCCACCCTGTGCACCCCGCGCGTGGCCGAGGGCATCGCGCGCGGCGACGCCCCGGTGCTCGCGCACGGCCCCACGTTCATGGGCAACCCGCTCGCCTCCGCCGTCGCCCTCGCCTCGGTCGACCTGCTGCTCTCGCGGGACTGGCGCGGCGAGGTGGCCCGGATCGAGTCCGGCCTGCGGGCGGGGCTGGCGGGCGCGCCGGGGGAGGTCCGGGTGCTCGGCGCGATCGGCGTGGTGCAGCTGGACCACGAGGTGGACGTGGCCGCCGCCACGGCCGCCGCCGTCGAGCGAGGGGTGTGGCTGCGGCCGTTCCGCGACCTCGTCTACACCATGCCGCCGTTCGTGTGCACCGACCGGGACGTCGCGGAGATCGCCTCCGCCGTCGTCGCCGCGGCCGAGGCGTCCTCAGCGGCGCACTCACTGGCGCAGCAGCGTTGACCCCCACACCAGCAGCAGCAGCGAGTACCCGATCAGCAGCCACGCGGGCAGCCGGTTCCCGCCGTCGCCCGCGCCGAACGCCCTGGCCCTGGCCGAGAACCGGGCCGTGACCGCCGCGACCAGCGCGACCACGCCCAGCGCCAGCGGGGCCAGCAGCACGCCCCACGCGCCCGCGAACACCCCGCCGAAGTAGTCCACCGGCAGCGGCACGTCGGACCACTCGCTGACCGGCGCCATCAGCACCGCCACGGACCCCGACACCCAGGTGGCCCGCCGCCACGCCCGCGCCCGCCCCGGATCGTCCGACAGCCCCACCAGCAGCGCGATCCCGCCGACGCCGAACGCGGCGCCCCCGAACAGCCAGCCCACCACCGTGGACACCACCGGGACGGGGGCCACGACCTCACCCACCAGCGGGACCACGTGCGACCACAGCGCGTAGTGGCCCAGCACCGCCAGCGGGATCGCGCCCAGGACCAGCCACACCTGCTTGCCGGTGCTCAGCCGCTCGAACCACGACCGCTCCCGCACCACCGGCCCGGCGCTCCGGCGCGCGAGCAGCGCCTCGTCGCGGGCGCGCTGCCCCTGCCGCTGCCGCCGCCTGCGGCGCGCCCCCTTCCCCACCGGCGTCAGCCCTCGACCGCTATGGCCGAGGCCAACTGGGTGTTCGTGGGCTCCACCAGCACGGTCCCGTCCGCGAGCACGACCACCGGGATGTTCTTGCGCCCGCCCGCGATCCCCACGGCCCGCTCGCGCGCCACCTCGTCGTGCTCGACGTCCACCTCGGTGAACGGCACCCCGTTCTCCCTGAACCACGCCTTGGCCCGGCGGCAGTCCCCGCACCAGTCGGCGCTGTAAACCACGATTTCACCCATGCCGGTGACTGTAGAGCGCCACTCACGGCAACGCTGCGTGTCGTCGTAGTGTGGTGGGCCGTGAGCGTCCTCGTGATCACCGGCACGGGCACCGACGTCGGCAAGACCGTGGTCGTGGCCGCGCTGGCGGCGATCGCGGCAGCCGAAGGCCGCCGGGTGGCCGTCCTCAAGCCGGTGCAGACCGGTGTCCTCCCCGGCGAGCCGGGGGACCTGGCGGAGGTCCAGCGGATGGCGGGCCCCGTCACCACCCGTGAGCTGCGCCGCTATCCCGACCCGCTGTCCCCGGCCGCCGCGGCCCGACGCTCGGGGCTGCCCACCGCGCACCCGGCCGAGATCGCGGGCGCGGCCACCGAGCTGGACGACACCCACGACCTGGTCCTCCTGGAGGGCGCGGGCGGCCTGCTCGTGCCGCTCGACGACCGGGGGGCCACCCTCGCCGACGCGGCCTGGGCGCTGCACGCCCCCGTGCTCGTCGTCGCCCACGCCGCGCTCGGCACCCTCAACACCACCGCGCTCACCGCCGAGGTGCTGGTGCGGCGCGGCCTGGAGTCGATCGGCGTGGTCATCGGCCGCTGGCCCGAGCACCCGGACCTGGCCGCCCGCAGCAACCTCACCGACCTGCCCGAGGTCGCGGGCGCGCCGCTGCTGGGCGTGCTGCCGGACGGGGCGGGCGCGCTGAGCGGGTCGGAGTTCCTGGAGGTCGCGCGCGCCGGGCTGTCCCCGTGGTTCGGCGGCACGTTCGACCCGGACAAGTTCTCCGCGCCGCACACCTGCTGACACGCCCGTCGCGCTCTGTCACCGGACGGCCCCGCTCGGGCACACTCGGTCGTCGACGGCACCGTCGACCGTGAGGAGAAGTCGTGTCCGCAGCACCCGAGCAGACCGCGCCCGGCGGGACCGAGCAGCCGGGCGACGTGCTCGCCGAGGCCGGGGAGCGCGTGCTGGAAGGCGGCGTCGGGCTCACCGAGGAGCAGGTCCGGCGGGTGCTCGCCCTGCCCGACGAGCGGATACCCGAACTCCTCGCGCTCGCGCACGAGGTGCGGGTGCGCTGGTGCGGGCCCGAGGTCGAGGTGGAGGGCATCGTGTCCCTCAAGACCGGCGGCTGCCCCGAGGACTGCCACTTCTGCTCCCAGTCCGGCCGGTTCCCCTCGCCGGTGCGCTCGGCCTGGCTGGACGTGCCGGGGTTGGTCCGCGCGGCCAGGCAGACCGCCGACACCGGGGCCACCGAGTTCTGCGTCGTCGCGGCCGTGCGCGGGCCGGACGCGCGGCTGCTGGCGCAGGTCCGCGCCGGCATCGAGGCCATCCGCGCCGACGGCAACCCGATCCAGATCGCCTGCTCGCTCGGGATGCTCACCCAGGAGCAGGTCGACGAGCTGGTCGCCATGGGCGTGCACCGCTACAACCACAACCTGGAGACCGCCCGCTCGCACTTCCCGAACGTGGTCACCACGCACTCGTGGGAGGAGCGGTGGGACACGCTGCGCATGGTCCGCGCGGCGGGCATGGAGGTGTGCTGCGGCGGGATCATCGGCATGGGGGAGAGCCAGGCGCAGCGGGCCGAGTTCGCCGCCCAGCTCGCCGCCCTCGAACCCGACGAGGTGCCGCTCAACTTCCTCATCCCCAACCCCGGCACCCCGTACGAGGACTACCCGGTGGTGGAGGGGGCGGAGGCGCTGCGGGTGGTCGGGGCGTTCCGGCTGGCGCTGCCGCGCACGATCCTGCGGTTCGCGGGCGGGCGGGAGCTGACGTTCGGCGACCTCGGGGCCAAGCGGGGGATGCTCGGCGGGATCAACGCGATCATCGTCGGGAACTACCTGACCAACCTCGGGCGGCCCGCCTGGGAGGACCTGGACATGCTGGAGGAGCTGGCCATGCCGATCAAGGAGTTGAACCGGACGCTGTGAGCGCGGGCGGGGTGTACTGCGGGTACTGCGGCCGGGCGCGGGACGAGGGCGACCACGGGGCGTGCGCGCGGCGGCTCGGGGTGGTCGACCCGCCCCGGTTCTGCGCGGCGTGCGCGCGGCGGATGGTCGTGCAGGTGACGCCCGGCGGGTGGACGGCCTCGTGCGGCAGGCACGGCGAGTCGCGGTCGGCCTGACCGGCGGCGACGGCGGACGCCCCGCGACCGTCGGGGGGTCGCGGGGCGCGCGGTAACCTCGCTGCCGACGGTGGTCGCGCAGGGAGGTCTCGGGTGGCTGAGCAACCGGTTGACGGGCATGACGAGTCGGACGGCTCGACGACCGCCGCCCAGGCCAAGCTCGCCGAGGCCGGGTGGCCCCGGCGCGGCGAGGGGGCCGACCGGGACGAGGCGACCACGAGGATCAACAAGGCCGCGCTGGGCGGGGCGGACGAGAAGACCGCCGTGCTCCCGAAGCCGGTCGTGGCCAAGCCAGGGACGGGTGGAGGCGAGTCCGCGAACGGCGCGGGCGCGTCGGCCAAGCCCGCGAAGGGCGAGGCTGCGAAGGGCGAGGCTGTGCCGGTCAAGCCCACCAAGGGCGAGGTCGCGGACGCCAAGCCCGCGAAGGTCGAGCCCGCGAAGGGTGAGACCGCCGAGAGCGAGTCCGCTCCGGACGAGTCGGCCAAGGCTGCGCCTGCCGAGGCCGAGTCCACCCAGGCTGCGGCGGCCGAGGTCGCACCCGCCGCCGCCAAGCCCGTTGACGAGAAGCCCGCCGCCCCCAAGCCCACCGCCCCCAAGCCCGCCGACGCCGTGAAGCCCCCGGCGTCGAAGGCCGACGAGAGCACCCAGGCCGCACTCGCGCCCGTCGACGAGCCCGAGCCCACGCCCGAGGCCGTCCTCGTGGCCGCGCACGTCGCCGTCCCCGCCGCCGCCCCCGCCGCCGTGGTCGACGTCGAGCCGCCGACCGAGCGGGTCGCCCGGCCCGACGGCCTCGACGGGTACGACCGGCAGCCGCCCGCCGAGTTCTGGGCGGACACCTCCGGCGCCCCGACCTACCCGCCGTACGCCTTCCACCGCGACCGCCCCAAGGTGGTGGTGCAGCGGGACATTCCGGCCGCGATCAAGGTGTTCTCCACGACCTCCCTCCTCGGCCTGCCGATCGGCCTGCTGTGGGCGTGGCTCGCGCCCGCCCAGAACGTCGTGGTGCAGTCGGGCGGGTTCGTGCCGGTGCCCGGCGAGAGCTACCACCGGCTCGACTCGCTGATGGTGTTCGTGCTGCTCGGGCTGGCCGCCGGGGTGCTCACCGGCACCGGGTCGTGGATGATGCGCGAGCTGCGCGGCCCCGTGGTCATGCTGGCCGCGACGGTCGGGTCGGTGCTGGCCGCGTTCCTGGCGTTCCGGGTCAGCGCGCCGTTCTCGACCTGGCGCCACGAGCTGGCGTCCGCGCCCGTGGTCGGCGAGGTGATCCGGTTGGCGCCCTCCCTGGACAGCGCGTGGGGCATCGTGGCCTGGCCGCTCGGCACCGCGCTCGCGTACGGCTGCCTCGCGGCCTGGAACGGCATGGACGACCTGGGGCGCAGGCTCGCCTGAGCCGCCTCAGAGCGCGTAGGCGTGGTCCGGCACGTCCGTCACGAGCATGTGCCCCGGCGCGTGCGTGATCGCGAACGGCGGCCGGGACGCCACCAGCGCGGCCTGCGGCGTCACCCCGCACGCCCAGAACACCGGCACGTCACCGGGTTCGGCCACGACCGGGTCGCCGAAGTCCGGGCTGTCCAGGTCCCCGATCCCGAGCGCGGCCGGGTCGCCGACGTGCACCGGGGCGCCGTGCACGGCGGGCATCCGCGCGGTCACCTCCCGCGCCAGGCCCACCAGTCCCGCCGGGACCTGCCGCATCGACACCACCAGCGGCCCGCCCAACCGGCCCGCGTCGCGGCAGCGCCGGTCGGTGGTGAACATGGCGACGTTGCGGCCCTGCTCGACGTGCCGCAGCGGCACGCCCGCCCGCCTGAGCGCTGTCTCGAACGTGAAGCTGCACCCGATCAGGAACGACACCAGGTCGTCCCGCCACCACCGCAGCACGTCGGTCGGCTCCGCCACCGGCTCGCCGTCGCGCCACACCCGGTAGCGCGGCAGGTCGGTGCGCAGGTCCGCGTCCGGGGCCAGCACCGTGCGGTGGTCGCCGGGGTCGGTCACGTCCAGCACCGGGCACGGCTTCGGGTTGCGCTGGGCGAACAGCAGCACGTCGTAGGCCCAGTCGCGCGGCACGGCGACCAGGTTGGCCTGGGCGTACCCGTCGGCCAGCCCGGCGGTGCTGCCCGTCGCGGTGGCCCGCACCTGGGCAGGTGTGCTCATGGCAGGAAGGACCAAACGCTCTGAGCTGCAACGCGGGGTCGAGGTGCGGCGGTTCGTGGTCTCGCACCGCTGCGCAGCGCGGGCGTGCTCACCCCAGCTCCCGGCCGAGCGTCTCCGGCAGGCCCAGCAGCGCCAGCACCGCGATGCCGTAGGCCGCCGCCCCGAACGCCATCGCGCCGCCCACGCCCGCGCTCTCGGCCGCGAACCCGACCGCCGCCGGGAACAGCGCGCCCACGGCCCGCCCGGAGTTGTAGGTGAAGCCCTGGCCGGTGCCGCGCAGGTGCGCCGGGTACAGCTCCGACAGGAACGAGCCGAACCCGCTGAAGATCGCCGACATGCAGAAGCCCAGCGGGAAGCCCAGGAACAGGATCGTGGTGTTCGCGCCCTCCGGGATGCGGGTGTAGAGCAGGATCAGCGCCGCCGACAGCACCGAGAACAGCGCGAACGTGCGCTTGCGGCCCAGCTTGTCGGTCAGGTGCCCGCCGCACACGTAGCCGGTGAACGCGCCGGAGATCAGGAACGCCAGGTAGCCGCCGGTGCCGATGACGGTCAGGCCGCGCTCGGACTTCAGGTACGTCGGCAGCCAGGTCGCGAGCGTGTAGTAGCCGCCCTGCACGCCCGTGGCCAGCAGGGACGCGAACAGGGTGGTGCGGGCCAGCGGGCCGGTGAAGATCGCGCCGAACGAGCCGCGCTCGGCGCTGGCGGTGCGGCGGGCGGTGGCCTCGGGGGCGTCCTGGACGCGGCGGCGGACGTAGATGATCAGCAGGGCGGGCAGCGCGCCGGTGAAGAACAGCACCCGCCAGGCCAGGTCGGGGTGCACCAGCTCGAACACCAGCGCGTAGACCAGCACCGACAGCGCCCAGCCGACCGCCCACGAGCTCTGGATGAACGCGACGGTGCGACCCCGGTAGCGGGGTTGGCAGTACTCGGCGACCAGGATCGCGCCGACCGCCCACTCGCCGCCGAAGCCCAGGCCCTGCAGGGCGCGGAACACCAGGAGCATCTCGTAGCTGGTGGCGAACCCGCACAGGACGGTGAACACGGCGTAGGTGACGACGGTGATCATCAGGGCGCGGGTGCGGCCGAGGCGGTCGGCGAGCACGCCCGCGATGGCGCCGCCGAGCGCGCTCACCACGAGGGTGACCGTGGTGAGCAGGCCCGCCTCGCCCTTGGTGATGCCGAAGTAGGCGGTGATGGCGACCAGGCCCAGCGGCAGGACCTGGAAGTCGTAGGAGTCGAGGCCGTAGCCGCCGAACGCGCCGACGAAGGCGCGCCTTCCGCGCTGCCCGAGGGTGCGGTACCAGGCGAACCGGCCGTTCTCGTCGCTGGACGTGGCGCTGTCCGGTGCGGTGGCGCTCATTCTCACCTCGCGGGGGGAGGGGTGTGCCGTGCGCCACACGGTAGGGGATTGTTGAACAATCCCACCAGGGTGCTTCGACGGGGAAGGGGAATTCGGGGTGGGGTGGATTCGGGGCGACCGTGCTTGGCCGGGCGGGTGGAGACCGCGGGGGACGGGACTGGCGGACGTGCCGAGCTGCTCGCGGTGCTGGAGCGCCAGGACCCCGCCGGTACTGGGCGCGCAGGGACGCGCTCGCCCTGATCGGCGACCTGCCCGAGGCCGCGCCCGTCCTGGTCGCCGCGCTCGGCCGGGAACCGGAGCACGCGGACGACGCCTCGCACTTCGAGCGGGGCAGCGCGGCGGCGTTCGCCGAACTCGCCGCGGCCCGCTGCCTGCGCGTCCCGCGCCCCGACCTCGTGCCGCCGCTGCTGGAGGCCGCGCGCGGTCCGACCCCGCACCGCTCCGCGCTCGCGGTGGTCCTCGGCCGCTGGCGGGTGGTCGAGGCCGTGCCGCTGCCGGTCGAGTGGGTCGTCGGCGGGGACGAGGTCGGCGTGCCGCGGTCGGCCGAGGCGCTGAGCGCGCCGGCGCGCGACCGGGACCTCGGCGCGGTCGTGCCGGACGTGGTCGTGCCCGCGCTGCTCGTCGCGCTCGGGAAGGCGGCGGGTCCGTCCGCGTCCGACCGGCGCCACGCCGTCCTGAACGCCTTGCGGCGCACCGGGGACGCCCGTGGCGAGGCCGCCGCGCTCGCCTGCCTGGACGACCCGGCGTCGGAGGCGCGGACCGCCGCCGCGTGGCTGCTCGCCGAGGTCGGTGGCGTGGAATCGTTGCCGCGCCTGGGAGAGCTCGCCTCGGGGGAGCGCGCGCGGGCCGCGCTCACCGGGCTGGTCCGGTTGGCGGGCAGCGCTTCCGGGCCTGCGCTGCGCGAGGCGCCGGCGCGCGGCGACCGGCGGGCACGGGCGCTGGCGCTGCGGGCGCTGCAGCCGTGCGGGAGCCCGCGGGTTCCCGGTGACGCGCGGGCGGAAGCGCGGCTGCTGGCCGTGAACGGCGACCCGGACCTCGCGCGGGAGCGGCTCGTCGCGCTGCTCTCCCACGCCGACCCGGCGGTGCGGACCGCCGCCGTCACGGTGCCTGCGCTCGCGCGGCCTTTCCGAGCTCGCCCGGCCCGCACTGGCCCGGCCCGCGCGCGCCGACCCCCACCCGCGCGTCCGCACCGCGGCGCGGGGTGTCCTCGGCGTGCCGGAAACGCCTGCGGGGCAACGACCAGCGCGCCGCCGCACCGGGGTTGTCGGTGGGGCGGCGCACAATGCCGGGCGGGGTCGACGGGTCGTGCGCGCCGGTGCCTGCGGGTACCGGCGGTGATGGCGCTCGCCCTTGTGCCACAAGGAGTTCCGGAGCCGCGGGGGCGGGACCGGACAGCGTCGTGCCGGAGAGCCCGCGCCGGTCAGTTCCGGTTCGGCGGGTGGCCGAACTCCGACAGGGGCGCGGGCACCGCCCGCAGCGCCGCCAGCAGCCCGGCCTCGCGGTGCAGGACCTTGCGCACCAACCGGAGTCGCCGCGCCTCCACGGTCTCCTCCAGCAGCCGCTGCCGGTCCTCCATCGTCATCAGGCAGTCGCTGGCCAGCCGGTAGGCCAGGTCGTCGAACATCTCCGGCGAGTGCTCGGGGAACCACTCCCGCTCGAACCGCGCCGCCTCCCGGTACCGGGCGTGCGCGGCCTGGGCGCTCGCGGCCAGCAGCGGCAGCACGGACTCCAGCTCCGGCGGCGACGGGGTGTCCGGCAACCACTCCACCTTGCCCACCAGGTAGGGCGCCGCGTTCTCCTCCACCTCCAGCAGCCGGAACCTGCTGCCGCCCACCGTCGCCAGGTCGAACCTGCCGTCCGGGAAGCGGTGCGTGTCCTGGAGCACCGCCGAGCAGCCGACCGCCTGCAGCGCCTGCACGTTCTCCGCCCCGACCTCCCAGCCCTGCTTGATGGAGACGACCCCGAAGCTGCGGTCCGGCACGGCGCCGGTCACCAGGTCCACGGTCAACTGCCGGTAGCGCGGCTCGAAGATGTGCAGTGGCAGGGACGCCCCGGGCAGCAGCACGGTTCCGAGCGGGAACAACGGGAGCGTCGACGTCACGGTCCCACGCTACGACCTGAGGGTGGTCGCAGCACGGCGAACGGGTCGGTGACCCGCATTCCCCTTGACGCGAAACGGAAAAGCGCCGCGGGCCTGCCGCCGGCCGGTCCCGGCGGCGAGGTGGCCCCGGTCGGCTCCAGCAGTCCGCGCCGGGACAGCACCCGCTGCAGGTTCGTCGCGGCCACCGGGTAGCCCAGCGCCGCCGAGTACAGCTCGCGCAGCGCCGAGATGGTGAACTCCGGCGGGGCCAGCGCGAACCCGAGGTTGGTGTAGGACAGCTTGGAGGCGAGCCGCTGCCTGGCCCGCCGCACGATCGCCTCGTGGTCGAACGCCGTGGCCGGGAGCGCGTCCACCGGGTGCCAGCCGGTGTCGGACGGCACCGCCGGGTCCACGTCGCACGGCACCAGGCCGAGGAACGCGGTGGCGACCACCCGCTGCCCCGGCGTGCGCCCCGGCGCGCTGAACACCGCCAGCTGCTCCACGTGCGCGAGCTGCCGCGCGTCGACCTTCTCGGCGAGCTGCCGCCGGATCGAGTCCTCCACGTCCTCGGTGGGGCCGAGCTTCCCGCCGGGCAGCGACCAGCGCCCCGCCTGAGGCTCCCGACCCCGCTCCCACAGCATGACCTGGAGTGATCCGGCTCTCACCTGGAGGACGGCGGCCAGCACCTCATGTTCCGCGAGTCCCACCCGATGATACTATCGACCGTGTTTTCGTCCCCTGGGCGAAAACCTGGCGACGGGGCTCGGGGAAGGACCACTCATGGCTGCCACCGCTTATCTGGAGCGCGCTTCGGACGGCGCGTACGACGGGATCGCGCCCGACGCGGACTGGCGCGAGGAGGTGCTGCGGCTGGCCCGCGAGCGCGACGCGGTCATCCTGGCGCACAACTACCAGCTGCCCGAGATCCAGGACATCGCCCACCACACCGGCGACTCCCTGGCGCTCAGCCGCATCGCCGCCGCCAGCGAGGCGTCCACGATCATCTTCTGCGGCGTGCACTTCATGGCCGAGACCGCGAAGATCCTGGCCCCGCACAAGACGGTGCTGATCCCGGACGAGCGCGCGGGCTGCTCGCTGGCCGACTCCATCACCGCCGACCAGTTGCGCGAGTGGAAGTCGCAGCACCCCGGCGCGGTCGTGGTGTCCTACGTCAACACCACCGCCGACGTGAAGGCGGAGACCGACATCTGCTGCACCTCGTCCAATGCGGTGGACGTGGTCGCCTCGATCCCGGCCGACCGCGAGGTGCTGTTCCTGCCCGACCAGTTCCTCGGCGCGCACGTCAAGCGCGAGACCGGCCGCGAGAACCTGCACATCTGGGCCGGGGAGTGCCACGTCCACGCGGGCATCAACGGCCCGGAGCTGGCCGCGCGCGCCGCCGAGAACCCGGACGCCGACCTGTTCATCCACCCCGAGTGCGGCTGCGCCACCTCGGCGCTCTACCTCGCGGGCGAGGGCACCGTCCCGGCCGAGCAGGTCAAGATCCTGTCCACCGGCGACATGATCACCGCCGCGCGCGGGACCAGCGCCAAGTCCGTGCTGGTCGCCACCGAGGTCGGGATGCTGCACCAGCTGCGCAAGACCGCCCCGGAGATCGACTTCCGCCCGGTCAACGACCGCGCGTCCTGCACCTACATGAAGATGATCACCCCGACCGCGCTGCTGCGCTGCCTGCGCGAGAACCTCGACGAGGTGCACGTCGACGCGGAGACCGCCCGCCGCGCCCAGGGCGCCGTGCAGCGCATGATCGAGATCGGTCAGCCCGGCGGCGGCGAGTGAGCGCGGCGCGCTGGGAGGCCCGCGCCGACCTGGTCGTCGTGGGCACCGGCGTCGCGGGCCTCACCGCCGCGCTGCGGGCCCGTGAGCTGGGGCTTCGCGTCCTGGTCGTGACCAAGGCCGCGGGCGGCGACGGCAACACCCGGTGGGCGCAGGGCGGCGTGGCCGTCGTCCTGCCCGGCGAGCACGACGAGGGCGACACCGTCGACGCGCACGTCGCCGACACCCTCGTCGCGGGCGCGGGCCTGTGCGACGAGGCCGCGGTCGCCGCGATCGTCTCGGGCGGACCGGCGGCGGTCACCCGGCTGCGCGAGCGCGGCGCCGTGTTCGACCCCGCCCCCGGCGGCAAGCTCGCCCGCACCCGCGAGGGCGGGCACAGCGCGTTCCGCGTCGTCCACGCCGGCGGCGACGCCACCGGCGCCGAGGTGGAGCGGGCGCTGCTCGCCGCCGCCGGGGACGACCGGGTGCCGGTGCTGGAGGACCACGTCGCCGTCGACGCCGTGCGCACCCCGCTCGGCGCGGTGTGCGGGCTGCTCGTGCTGGACTCGGCGGGCGTGCCCGGCGTCGTCACGGCCCCCGCCGTGCTGCTCGCCTCCGGCGGCCTCGGCCAGCTCTACCAGGCCACCTCCAACCCGGAGGTCGCCACCGGCGACGGGCTGGCGCTGGCGATGCGCGCGGGCGCGCACGCCGCCGACGTCGAGTTCGTCCAGTTCCACCCGACCGTGCTCTACACCGGACGCGGCGCGCGCGGCCGGTGCCCGCTGGTCACCGAGGCCGTGCGCGGCGAGGGCGCGGTGCTGCTCGACGCGCTCGGGCAGCGCGTGATGCGCGGCGTGCACCCGCTGGAGGACCTGGCCCCGCGCGACGTGGTCGCCGCGGCCATCACCCGGCACGCGGCCACCGCGCCCGGCGGCGTCGACGACCACGTGTTCCTGGACGCGACCGGCATCGGGGACTTCGCCCGGCGCTTCCCGACCGTGCTGGCCGCGTGCCTTGCGGCCGGGATCGACCCGGCGAGCCGGCCCATCCCGGTCGCGCCCGCCGCGCACTTCGCGTGCGGGGGAGTGGTGGCCGACGTGGACGGGCGCACCGCCGTGACCGGCCTGTACGCGGCGGGCGAGGTGGCCAGGACCGGGCTGCACGGCGCGAACCGGCTGGCGTCCAACAGCCTCCTGGAGGGCCTGGTCGTGGGCACGCGGGCGGCCGACGCGGTCGCCGCCGACCTCGCGCTGGGCCTGCTCGCCAGGGCCAGCGGCCACGCCGAGCTGCCGACCGCACCCGTGGCGGACCGCGACTCGCTGCAGCGGGTGATGAGCCGCTACGCCGCGATCGGGCGGGACGCCGAGGGGCTGGCCGTGGTCGGCTCGGTGCTGGACCTGTCCACCACCGACCGGGTCCTGGACAGCCGCGAGCGGGTCGAGGACGCGGCGCTGACGCTGGCCGCGCGGGCGCTCATCGCGGCGGCGGCCGAGCGGACCGAGACGCGCGGGTGCCACGTGCGCACCGACCACGCCGGGCGGGACGACGCCCGGTGGTCGCGCAGCCAGGTGGTGCGGCTGACGCCGAGCGGGCAGCCGGTGCTGGCGGACCCGGCGCTGGCGCGGGACGCGGCGTGAGGGCCACGCTGGACGGGAGCGGCGCCCGCGCGGGCGTCGCGGGCGTGCGGGGCGGACCCGCACCGGCGAGGGGAGCGGCGTGAGCACCGGACTGGACCTGGACGACGCCCGCGCGGTCATCACGACCGCGCTCGCGGAGGACCTGCGCTACGGCCCCGACGCCACGACGGAGGCCACGGTGCCCGCCGACGCCGTCGCGGTCGCGGAGCTGACCCCGCGCAAGGCCGGGGTGCTCGCCGGGGTGCCGGTGGCGCTGGAGGTGTTCCGGGCGGTGCTCGGGGACGGCGTGGAGGTGCTGGCGCGGGCCGAGGACGGCGCGAAGGCGGTGCCCGGAGAGCCTGCGCTGGTGCTGCGCGGGCCCGTGCGCGGGCTGCTCACGGCCGAGCGGACCGCGCTCAACCTGCTGTGCCACCTGTCCGGCGTCGCCACCGCGACCGCCGCGTGGGTCGACGAGGTCGCGGGCACGAAGGCCGCCGTGCGGGACTCGCGCAAGACGCTGCCGGGGCTGCGGCTGCTGGAGAAGTACGCGGTGCGCTGCGGCGGCGGGGTGAACCACCGGCTCGGGCTCGGTGACGCGGTGCTGGTCAAGGACAACCACGTGCAGGCCGCGGGCTCGGTGCGGGCCGCGATCGCCGCCGTGCGAGCGCACGCGCCGGAGCTGCCGTGCGAGGTCGAGGTGGACTCGCTGGAGCAGTTCGACGAGGCGCTCGACGAGGGCGTCGGGCTGGTGCTGCTGGACAACTTCACCGTGGCCGACTGCGCCGAGGCCGTCCGCCGGGCGGCCAGGCACCGGGCGGCCGGGCGCGAGGTGCTGCTGGAGGCGTCCGGCGGGCTCACCCTGGACGTCGCCCGCGCCTACGCCGAGACCGGCGTGGACTACCTGGCGGTCGGCGGCCTGACCCACTCCTCGCCCGCGCTGGACCTGGGGATGGACCTGCGCTGAGCGGGGCGGGGGCGCGCTGACCGGGGCGGGCCCGTCCGGGACGGGCCTGCTCTGGCCGGGAAGGGCCTGCCCTGACGACCGGGAGGGGCCTGCGCTGGTCGGTGCGGGCCTGTCCGGACCGGGTGGGTTCGCGCCTGCCGTGCTCGCCGCGCCCGTCGTGCTCGTCCCGCCGTCCGGTGGCCCTCGCCACCGGACGGCGTCGGGCTACCGCGCGCCCCCCGGCTCGTCCTCGTCGGCCGTGGGCCAGCGCTCCGCCGCGATGCGGTCGCTGATCGCCCGGCCGCCGCTGAATCCGCTGCCGGTCAGCCGGTCGTGGTCACCGGTTCGCGGGGTGACGCCGTAGTAGCTGTACAGCTCGGTCTGCTGGGCGTCCGTCAGCACCTCGCCCTCGACCTCCAGGTGCGGCGAGTCGCGGACCCACTGCTTGGCGAACGGCACGACGATCGTCTGCTCGTCGATCGCGGCCTGCTGGATGGGCACGAACCGCTCCCGCAGCCCGAGCAGCCCGGTGTGCACCGACGCCCACACCAGCCGCCCGTCCTCGTCGTCCAGCCACACCCGCTTCACCGAGCCGATGCGCTTGCCGCGCTCGTCCAGCACCTCGCAGTCGTGGAGTCGGTCCACGTCGACCGGGTTGATCATCACGCAGCTCCCCTCGCGGGGCACCCCCGCCAGGTCCGAGCTACCCGCTGCCCGCGCCCCGCACCCGCCTGCGGCGGACGGTGCACCCGGAAGTGGCGGAGGATTCACACCGCTGTGCGTCATCACCACCCGGAAGTGGCGGTACGACCCGCTACAGCCTCCGGTTCGCCAGCACCGGCAGGACCTCGCGGGCCTTCCCGACCGCCGCCACGTCCACGTCCACCACCAGCACCCCCGGCCCCGGCCCCAGTTCGGCCACGACCTCGCCCATCGGCCCCACCACCATGCTGTGCCCCACCCCGGTCGGCGCCGAGCCCGGCCGCCCCTCCGGCTCGGACTGGTCGCACGCCAGCACCCACGTCGTGCTGTCCAGGGCCCGCGCCCGCGCCAGCAGCCGCCACTGGTCGACCTTGCCCTCGCCCGCCCCCCACGACGCGGCCACCACCACGGCCGCCGCGCCCCGGTCCGCCAGCGCCCGGAACAGCTCGGGGAACCGCACGTCGTAGCAGGTCGCCAAGCCCAGCCCGACCCCGTCGACCCGCACCACCAGCGGCTCGCCGCCGGGGGCCACGGTCCGCGACTCGGTGAAGCCGAACGCGTCGAACAGGTGGATCTTGTCGTACCCGAGGTGGTGACCACCGCCGGTCACCAGGAGTGTGTTGATCACCCGTCCGTCGGGGGACGGGGTGAACATCCCGGCCACCACGACCACCCCGTGCTCGTCCGCGATCCCCCGCACCGCCGACGCCCACGGCCCGTCCAGCGGCTCCGCCACCGGACCCAGCGGCACGCCGAACCGGCACATCACCGCCTCGGGCAGCACGACCACCCGCGCGCCCCGCGCGGCGGCCTCCGCCACCCGCGTCCTGACCAGCCCCAGGTTGGCCGCCGGGTCGTCGGTCGAGTTGAACTGGCACAGCGCGACACGCATGACCCCACTCTAGGTAGTGTCGGGCCCCGTGCGCGCCCTCCTCATCCCGTCCGCCCTGGCCCTCCTCGTCGGCGTCGCGGGGTGCACCGGGTCGCCCACGCCGAACGCGGGCGGCACCGACGACAACAGCTCCATGGTGCTCGCCCAGGCCGTCGAGCCCACCTCGCTGAACCCGCTGCTCGGCTACGGCGCGAACGGCGCCGCCAAGATCTACGACGGGCTCGTCGCCCACTCCGCCGACCTCACCCTCGCCCCGGCGCTCGCCGAGCAGCTGCCGACCCCCTCCGCCGACGGCCTGTCCTGGACCGCGACCCTGCGCGAGGGCGTCAAGTTCAGCGACGGCTCCACCTTCGGCCCCGAGGACGTCGTCGCCACCTACCGCGCCCTGCTCGACCCGGCCACCGGCTCCACCGTCCGCGCCGACTTCGCCGGGCTGCAGGGCGTCGAGCAGCTGGACGACCGCACCGTCCGGTTCGCGCTGGAGAAGCCCTGGGCCGCGTTCCCGCACAAGCTCGTCCTCGGCATCCTGCCCAGCGAGGCCCTCGGCGTGCCCCTGGACCAGGTCAAGCCGGTCGGCACCGGCCCCTACCAGGTGGTCGAGCACAAGCGCGGCGACCGCCTCCAGCTCACCGCCAACCCAGGGTTCCGGGGCGGCGCGCCCGGCGTGCGCGAGCTGACCGTCGTGTTCGTGCCCGACGACAACACCCGCGCCCAGCGGATGCAGGCGGGCGACTTCGACGGCGCCGAGCTGCCGCCCCGCCTCGCCTCGCTCGCGGGCGCCGCCAGCGGGATGCGGCTGATCACCCACCGCTCCGCCGACCTGCGCGCGGTCACCCTGCCCACCGGCAACCCGGTCACCGGCGACCCGGCGATCCGCGCCGCCCTCAACGCCGCCGTCAACCGCGAGGCGCTCGTGCAGAGCCTCCTCGGAGGCAAGGGCGCCGCCGCCAGCACCCCGGTGCCGGAGACCACGCCCGAGCACGTCGACACCACCGCGTCGATCCGCCACGACAAGGCCCGCGCCGAGCAGCTGCTCGACCAGGCGGGCTGGGCCAGGGGCGCGGACGGGATGCGCTCCCGCGACGGCGCGCCCGCCCGGTTCACCCTCATGTACCCGATCGGCGACGTCGTCCGCAACGACCTGGCCACCGGCTTCGCCGCCGACGCCCGCGCGGTCGGCGTCGACGTGCAGCTCGCGGGCCTGGCCTGGGACTCGATCCGGCCCCGCCTCGGCCAGGACGCGCTGCTGTGGGCAGGCGGCTCCCCGTTCGACCCCGACCTCGCCCTCACCGCCGCGCTGCGCACCGGCAACCCGTGGGGCTACTCCGACCCGGTCGTGGACGCCGCGCTCGACACCGGCCGCGCCCAGCTCGACCCCGCCCAGCGGGCCACCGCCTACCGGCAGTTCCAGCGCGCCTACGTCGAGGCCCCGGCGATGGTCGTGCTCGCCCTGGTCCAGCACACCTACGTGGTGCGCGACAACTGGAACGGCTACCAGCAGGTGGTGGACACGGCGGGCGCCGGTCCGCTCTCCTGGGGGCCGTGGTGGAACATCGAGAAGTGGGGTTCCAAGTGATCGACCTGACCACCGTCCGAGCCGACACCCCCGCGGCCTCCCGAGGCGTCTTCCTCGACTCGGCGGGCTCCTCCCTCCCCCCTGACCTGGTCGTCGACGAGGTCGTCGGCCACCTGCGCCGCGAGGCCGAGGTCGGCGGCTACCGGGCCGCCGCCGAGCGCGCCGACGACCTCGACGCCGGGTACGGCGTGCTCGCCGAGCTGCTCGGGGCCGAGCCCGACGAGATCGCCTTCACCGACAGCGCCACCCGGTCGTGGCTGTCCGCGTTCGACTCCGTCCCGCTGGCCGCCGGTGACCGGGTGCTGGTCACCGAGGTCGAGTACGCGGGCAACGCCATCCCGATCCTGCAGCGCGCCCGCGAGGTCGGCGCGACCGTGGAGACCGTCCCGTCCGACGAGGCAGGCCAGGTCGACGTGGCCGCGCTGCGGGAGCTGCTGGACGAGCGGGTCAAGCTGGTCTCCCTCGTGCACGCCCCCACCAACGGCGGCCTGGTCAACCCGGTCCGCGAGGTCGCCGACGCCGCGCACGAGGTGGGCGCGCTGGTGCTGCTGGACGCCTGCCAGAGCATCGGCCAGCTGCCGGTGCGCGCCGACGAGCTGGGCGTCGACCTGATCTCCGCCACCGGCCGCAAGTGGCTGCGCGGGCCCAGGGGCACCGGCGTGCTGGTCGTCCGCAGGGCCGTCGCCGAGCGGGTGCGGCCCCGGCTGGTCGACCTGCACGGCGGCGAGTGGACCGGACCGGCCGAGTTCTCGGTGCGCGCGGACGCCAGGGCCCACGAGCTGTGGGAGTACGGCATCGCCGACCGGCTCGGCCTCATCACCGCCGCCCGCTACGCCCTGGACCTGGGGATCGACGCCATCGCCGCCGAGGTGTCCGCGCGCGCCGAGCGGCTGCGCGCCGGGCTGTCCGGGATCAGCGGGGTGACCGTGCGCGACCTGGGGGAGCGGCGCTCCGGCATCGTCACGTTCACCGTCGACGGCCGGGAGCCCTCGGACGTGAGGGCCCGGCTCGCCGAGGCGGACGTCACCGTCACCACCAGCGGGCTCACCTCCACCCGGCTGGACATGACCAGGCGCGGCGTCACCGAGGTGGTCCGGGCCTCCCCGCACTACTTCCTCGAACCCGCCCAGGTCGACCGGGCCGTGGACGTCGTCGCCGGGCTCTGAGCGGGGACGACGGGCGAGAGCGGCAGGACGGGCGAGAGCGGCAGGACGGGCGAGAGCGGCGGCCCGGTCGCGCGGGGAGGTTCGGGGCCCCCGCGCGGCCGGGCCGCGTCGCTACCGGGTCAGCAGGTGCTGCTGATGATCCGGGGCGGGCAGTCCGCGTAGCCCAGGAACAGCTCCACGGCCGAGTCGTTGCGCGCGGTCTGCGCCGCGATGACCGTGTCGCGCGGGTAGAACCCGCTCGTCCCGCCGCCCGAGGACGGGTACATCTCGAACGTGTAGCTCCAGATCTTGTGCGTGCCCCACATCCAGTCGTCCACCGCGCCGTCGGTGATGTACAGGTCGCTGGCCTGCTGCGGGGTGTACCCGTTCAGCGCGGCCATCCGCCTGCCCAGCGTGGAGAACACGCTGGCCTGCGTGGCGTTCAGCCCGGTGTCGGTGTCCGAGTAGGTGTAGCCGTACGGCCACAGGATCAGCTCGGAGTAGGTGTGCCAGTCGATGTTGGCCTTGATCTGCTGCACGCCGCCGACGACCCGGCTGCCCACGAAGTCGCGGATGTTGCGGGTCTCCGGCGCGGAGAACGCGGCGGTGCCCCGGTAGGTCTCCGACGACCCGGAGCCGCTGGAACCGCCGCAGCAGCCCCACTTGTAGCCCCAGTTGCGGTTCGGGTCGGTGCCGACCGACGTCGAGTTCGGCTGCCGGTTCTTGCGCCACGCCCGCAGCGTGCCCGCCGCGATGTCGTACTCGGCGCCGTCCGGGTTGACGCTGGGCACGATCCAGATCTCCCGCGAGTCCACCAGGGACTTGATCGTGGGGTTCGTGGCGTAGCCGTCGGTGTAGCGCTTGATGATGTGCAGGCACATCTCGACGGTCAGGTGCTCGCGCGCGTGCTGGTTGCAGGTGAACAGCACCTCGGGCTCGGCCTCGTCGACCGACGGGTTGTCGCTGAGCTTGATGGCCCACTGGTCGCGGCCCTCGTACGACTTGCCGATGCTGCGCAGCGTGACCAGGGTGGGGTGGTCGGTCACGGTCTGCCGCAGCTCGGCGACCATCTCGGCGTAGTTGTGGTACCCGGTGTACCCGGACGGGAAGTCCCTGGCGCCCACCTCGCCCGGCTTCGGATCGGCGAACTGCACCTTCCCCAGCGCCGCCAGTTCGGCGTTCGCGTCGCCCAGCGACCTGGTGGGCAGTCCGGTGGCCGTCAGCAGGCTCCGGTGGTTCGGCTCGGCGACGACCGTCATCCGGTCGCCGTCGACGCCGAGCACGTCGACCCCGGTGTCGGCGACCCTCGTGCGCTGCTGCGCGTCGACGGCCGTGATCTCGACCAGCTCCCGCTGGGGGGACTTCTGCGCGCTCGGCTGCGCGGACCCGGTGTGCAGGGGCACCAGGACCAGGCAGGCTCCGAGCGCCACGGCCGTGAGACCGCGTCGCTTGAAGGACATCTGCTTCCTCCATCATCAGGCAGGGTTGTGCGACGGAGTGCGGCGACCTCGTTGTCGCGCACCACGCAGCGTGGCGCTCCCGTCACCCTTCGGAAAGGTCCATTGGACGGCTTCACCGCATGGTGTGAGAGCTGACAGTTGACGCACCACGGGCCTGCCACTCGCCCGGATGGTGGACGCCCTACCCTGGTGACATGCTCAACCGCGTCGACCTGCGAGGTCGGGTCCCGTCCGCCGCCGAACTGCGCGCCGCACTGCCGCGCGCCGAGGTCGACGTGGACGCGGTGCTGCATCAGGTCCGCCCGCTGGTGCAGGACGTGCGGGACCGGGGCGTCGAGGCCGTGCTGGAGCACACCGAGCGCTTCGACGGCGTCCGCCCCGAGCGGGTGCGCGTGCCGCAGGTCGAGCTGGACGCCGCGCTGGCCGGGCTGGACCCCGAGGTCCGGGCCGCGCTGGAGGAGTCCATCGCCCGCGCCCGCGCCGTCCACGCCGACCAGCGCCGCACCGACACCACCACGAGGGTCGTGCCCGGCGGCACGGTCACCGAGCGCTGGGTCCCGGTCCGCCGGGTCGGCCTGTACGCGCCCGGCGGCCTCGCCGTCTACCCGTCCAGCGTGGTCATGAACGTCGTCCCCGCCCAGACCGCGGGCGTCGAGTCGCTCGTGGTGTGCTCGCCGCCGCAGGCCGACTTCGGCGGGCTGCCGCACCCCACGGTGCTGGCCGCCGCCGCGCTGCTCGGCGTCACCGAGGTGTGGGCGGTCGGCGGCGCGCTCGCCGTCGCGCTGCTCGCGCACGGCGGCGTCGACACCACCGGGGACGAGCTGGAGGCCGTCGACCTGGTCACCGGCCCCGGCAACATCTACCTCACCGCCGCGAAGCGCCTGCTGCGCGGCCTGATCGGCATCGACGCCGAGGCCGGTCCCACCGAGATCGCGGTGCTCGCCGACGAGACCGCCGACCCGGTGCACGTGGCCGCCGACCTGATCAGCCAGGCCGAGCACGACCCGCTGGCCGCCGCCGTCCTGGTCACCACCTCCGAGCCGCTCGCCGACGCCGTCGACGCCGCGCTGGCCCGGCTGGTGCCCGAGACCAAGCACCACGAGCGGGTCCGCACCGCGCTCACCGGCGGGCAGTCCGGCGTCGTGCTGGTCTCCACCGTGGACGACGGCCTGCGCGTCGTGGACGCCTACGCCGCCGAGCACCTGGAGGTCCAGACCGCCGACGCCGCCGCCGTGGCCGCGCGGGTGCGCGCCGCGGGCGCGGTGTTCGTCGGGCCGCACTCGCCGGTGTCGCTGGGCGACTACTGCGCGGGCTCCAACCACGTGCTGCCCACCGGCGGCTGCGCCCGGCACTCGTCGGGGCTGTCCGTGCAGACGTTCCTGCGCGGCATCCACGTCGTGGACTACAGCGAGGACGCCCTGCGCGAGGTCGCGGCCAAGGTCGTGGCGCTCGCCGAGGCCGAGGACCTGCCCGCGCACGGCCAGGCCGTGACGGCGAGGTTCGCCCGATGAGCCCCGCGCTGGACAGCTCGGACCTGGAGCGCGAGCACGCCCGCGACGGCGCGCCCGGCGACCGGGTCGCCCTCGCCGACCTGCCGCTGCGCGAGGACCTGCGCGGCAGGTCGCCGTACGGCGCGCCGCAGCTGGACGTGCCGATCAGGCTCAACACCAACGAGAACCCGTACCCGCCGACCCCCGAGCTCGTCGACGAGGTCGCCGCCGAGGTGCGGCGGGCCGCCGCCGAGCTGCACCGCTACCCGGACCGGGACGCGCTCGCGCTGCGCGCCGACCTGGCCGCGTACCTGGCGGGCGCGACCGGCGTGCCGCTGACCGAGCGGAACCTGTGGGCCGCCAACGGGTCCAACGAGATCCTGCAGCAGGTGCTCCAGGCGTTCGGCGGGCCCGGCCGCACCGCGCTCGGCTTCGAGCCGTCCTACTCGATGCACCCGATCATCGCGGCGGGCACCAAAACGGAGTGGTTCCCCGCGCCCCGGCGCGCCGACTTCTCCCTCGACACCGACCGGGCCGCCGAGGTCGTGGCCGAGCGCCGCCCGGACGTGGTGTTCGTGACCAGCCCCAACAACCCCACCGGGCAGTCCGTGCCCACCGGGGACCTGCGCGGGCTCCTGGAGGCCGCGCCCGGCGTGGTCCTGGTGGACGAGGCCTACGCCGAGTTCTCCGACCGCCCCAGCGCCATCGGGCTGCTGGCGGAGTTCCCGCGCAAGCTCATCGTCAGCCGCACCATGAGCAAGGCGTTCGCGTTCGCGGGCGGGCGGCTCGGCTACCTGGCCGCCGCCCCCGCCGTGATCGACGCGCTGCTGCTCGTGCGCCTGCCCTACCACCTGTCCGCGCTCACCCAGGCCGCCGCGCGCGCCGCCCTCCGGCACGCCGACGCCACCCTCGGCTCGGTCGCGCTGCTGGCCGCCGAGCGCGACCGGGTGGTGGCCGAGCTGTCCGGCATGGGCTTCGACGTGACGCCCAGCAACGCCAACTTCGTCCTGTTCGGCGAGTTCGCCGACGCGCGCGCCACCTGGCAGGAGTACCTGGACCGGGGCGTGCTCATCCGCGACGTCGGCATCCCCGGCAGGCTCCGGGTGACCATCGGCACGCCGGACGAGAACAACGGTTTCCTGTCAGCGAGCAAGGAGGTCAGCCGGTGAGCCGGGTCGGCAGGGTGGAGCGCGCCACCAGGGAGTCCTCGGTGCTGGTCGAGGTCGACCTCGACGGCACCGGGCAGGTGGAGATCGACACGAGCGTGCCGTTCTACAACCACATGCTCAACGCCCTCGGCACGCACGGATCGCTGGACCTGGTGGTCAAGGCCACCGGGGACACGGACATCGACGCGCACCACACCGTCGAGGACACCGCGATCGTGCTCGGCCAGGCGCTGCGGCAGGCGCTGGGCGACAAGAAGGGCATCCGCCGCTTCGGCGACTGCTGGATCCCCATGGACGAGACCCTCGCGCACGCGGCGGTCGACGTGTCCGGGCGCCCGTACTGCGTGCACACCGGGGAACCGGCCGAGTTCAACGCCTTCACCATCGGCGGGAACTACCCGTTCGTGCTGAACCGGCACGTGTTCGACTCGCTGGCGTTCCACGCGGGCATCGCGCTGCACGTGCGCGTGGAGTACGGCCGCGACCCGCACCACATCGCGGAGGCGCAGTACAAGGCGATCGGCCGGGCGCTGCGCGCGGCGGTCGAGCCGGACCCGCGCGTGGCGGGCGTCGTCCCGTCCACGAAGGGCGTGCTGTAGGTGCAGAAGGAGTACGTGGTCTACGGGACCATCGCGGTGGCCGGGTTCCTGCTGGGCGGCGTGTACAGCACCTGGAAGACGAACCGGGGGTTCGCGGTCGTGCTGGGCGTGCTGGCGGTGCTCGCCGTCGGCGGCGCGGTGGCCTGGGCGCTGTGAGCCGCTGACCTGGAGCTGACGGGTCCGGGGGCGGGTGGCCGCCCCCGGATCAGCGCTGCCGCAGGTAGTCCGGCGGCACGGCGGCGACCAGCCACACCCCGTTCTCGCTGACGCTGAACGCGTGGCCCTCGGCGTGCATCCGCGCCGCGTCCACCTCCAGCACCACCGGCCTGCCCCGGCGCGCGCCCACCTGCGTCGCGGTCGCCAGGTCGGTGGACAGGTGCACCGCGTGCCGGTTCATCGGCCGCAGCCCCTCCACCAGGACGTCCGGCAGCGCCTTGGCGTTCGTGCCGTGGAACAGCACTCCCGGCGGCTCGACCTGGGCGAGCCCCAGCTCCACGGCGACGCTGTGCCCCTGGTCGGCCCTGATCCGGTCGCCCCGCACCGTGAAGCGCCGCTTGTTGTTGCGCTCCACCACCTCCAGCACGGCCTCGCGGCTGGTGCGCAGCGCCCGCACCAGCCCGCCCAGGTCGACCCACCCCGCGGCGTCCAGGGCCAGCCCGTACCGGCCGGGGTCGTGGCGCAGGCAGCGCGACATCCGCTTGGACAGCTTGATCACTTCGTCCTCGGTCACGTTCTTCCTCTCAGGTCCCGCCTTCCGAGGCGGGCTTCAGCTTGGGCGCGCCCGGACCGTCCGCGGCCTGCTGGTCGTCGAAGTTCTGCAGCAGGCAGCTCCGCAGGGACAGGCAGCCGCAGCCCACGCACGAGGTCAACCGGTCGCGCAGCCTGATCAGCGCGTCGATCCGGGCGTCGAGCTCAGAGTGCCACTGCCCGGACAGCCTGCTCCAGTCGGTTTTCGTCGGCGTGCGCCCCTCCGGCAGCGTCGCCAGCGCCGCCCGCACCTCCTCCAGGCTCAGCCCGACCCGCTGCGCGGTGCGGATGAACGCGAGCCTGCGCAGCACGTGCCTGGGGTAGCGGCGCTGGTTGCCCGCCGTGCGCTCCGAGGCGATCAGCCCGCGCTCCTCGTAGAACCGCAGCGCCGTGTGCGGCACCCCGCTGCGCTCGGCGACCTGGCCGATGGTCAACATCTCCGGCAACTTGCTCACCAGCTCGATCCTACTGTTGACCTCCACCATGGTCGAGGTTGTTGGCTGTAGCCATGACCACGGCGACCGAGTACGCCGCCCTCCCCGCGCTCATCACGCGGATGACCGGCGACGAGAAGCACGGGTGGGCTGCGGAGTCCACCCTCGACGTCCTCTGGGTCCTCTACGACCGGGTGCTGCGGGTCGACCCGCGGCACCCCGACGACCCCGACCGGGACCGGTTCCTGCTGTCCAAGGGGCACGGTCCGATGGCCTACTACGCGGTGCTCGCCGCCAAGGGCTTCCTCGACCCGGCCGAGCTGGACGGCTGGGCCGGCTGGGGCTCGCGCCTCGGCCTGCACCCCGACGGCGTGCTCGTGCCCGGCGTCGAGATCGGCAGCGGCTCGCTCGGCCACGGCCTGCTCATCGCCGTCGGCGCCGCCATCGGCCTGCGCCTGCGCGGGAGGACGAGGCCGGCCGTGCACGTGCTCGTCGGCGACGCCGAGCTGGACGAGGGCAGCAACCACGAGGCCATCGCGGTGGCCGCACGACGCGGTCTCGACTCGCTCGTGACCACCGTCGTCGACAACTCCTCCGGCTCGCTCGGCTGGCCCGGCGGCGTCGCCCGCCGCTTCGAGGTCGAGGGCTGGGCCACCGCCGAGGTGGACGGCCGCGACCACGACGCGCTGCACGCCGCGTACACCGCCCCGCACCCCGGCAGGCCGCTGGCCGTCGTCGCGAAGGTGGAGGCCAAGCGATGAGCGCGACCACCATGCGCGAGGTCTTCGCCCGCGTCCTGCGGACCGGCCTCGCCGACGACCCGAGGATCGCCGCCGTCATCGCCGAGATCTCCCGCGACGTGCTGCCCGACCACGAGCGCGTGGTCAACGTCGGCATCCGCGAGCAGGCCATGGTCGGCGTCGGCGCGGGCCTGGCCCTCACCGGCCTGCGCCCGGTCATCCACTCCTACGCCCCGTTCCTGGTCGAGCGCCCGTACGAGCAGCTCAAGCTCGACCTCGGCCACCAGGACCTCGGCGCGGTCCTGGTGGGCATCGGCGGCTCCTACGACGACCCCGGACTCGGCCGCACCCACCAGTCGCCCGCCGACGTGGCCCTGATCGACACCCTGCCCGGCTGGACCGTGCACGTCCCCGGCCACCCCGACGAGGTCGAACCGCTGCTCACCGCCGCGCTGGCCCGCGACGACCGCACCTACCTGCGGCTGTCCCTGCGGACCAACGCCGCCCCGCTCCCGGTGGTCGAGGGGTTCACCGAGGTGCGGCGCGGCGGCGCGGGCGTGGTGATCGCGGTCGGGCCGGTGCTCGACACCGTCCTCGCGGCCGTGGCGGAGCTGGACGTCACCGTGCTCTACGCCACCACGGTCCGCCCGTTCGACTCGGCGGGCCTGCGCCGCGCGGTCGCCCACGCCCGCCCGGACGTGCTGCTGGTCGAGCCGTACCTGGAGGGAGCCTCGGCGCACCGGGTGGCGGCGGCGCTGGCGGACGAGCCGCACCGGCTGCGCTCGCTGGGCGTGCGCCGGGACGAGGAGCTGCGCGCCTACGGCACCACCGACGACCACGACAGCGCCCACGAGCTGGACCTCGTGGGGGTCCGGGAGGCCGCGCGACGGCTGTTCGGGAGGCGCTGAGGGGGGCGGGGCCGAGGAAAGGCGCAACGGCTGAGGCATGATCTCCACCGTGAGCGCGCCGAGAACGCTGATCTGGACGTCCGCGCCGACCGCGGAGCTGCAGCTGGCCCTGCACCGTGCCGAGGCCGGTCCCGCCGCACTCGTCCCGCTGACCTCCGGCACCGTCCTGCTGCCCCGCCGCGAGACCGGCTACACCGCCGCGACCAGGCTCGCCGAGCAGTGCCGCGCGGTCGGTGACAAGGCCGTGGTCCTGCGCTGGAGCCCGGCGGGCGAGCTGTGGGACGACGGCCGCGCCGCGGGCCACACCGGGGCCGCCCGCAAGCTCGTCCCGCTCACCCGCTGGTGGGGTCTGCGCAAGGCCGCCGCCGACCTCGACCTGCCCGACGACGCCCACGAGGTGCGCAGGCTCGTCGACGAGGGCCGGGCCGACACCTGGGTGTCCGCGCTGCCGGACCGGGCGGGCCTGGCGATCAACACGGTCCTCCCGGTGGTCCCGGTGACCCAGGGCGGCTCCCCGTTGGCCTAGCCTGGTCACCGTGGCACGCGTCGTCGTACTGGACTACGGATCAGGCAACCTCCGCTCCGCCGAGCGCGCTCTCCAGCGCGTCGGCGCCGACGTGGAGGTGACCGCCGACCCCAAGGCCGCGCTGGACGCGGACGGGCTCGTGGTCCCCGGCGTCGGCGCGTACGCGGCCTGCGTCGCGGGCCTGAACGCGGTGCGCGGCGGCAGGCTCATCGGCCAGCGCCTCGCGGGCGGCAGGCCGGTGCTGGGCATCTGCGTCGGGATGCAGATCCTGTTCGCGCGGGGCATCGAGCACGGCCTGGAGACCGAGGGCTGCGGCGAGTGGCCCGGCACGGTCGAGCGCCTCCAGGCCCCGATCGTGCCGCACATGGGCTGGAACACCGTGGAGACCCCGGAGGAGTCCCGGCTGTTCGCCGGACTCGACGCGGACACCCGGTTCTACTTCGTGCACTCCTACGGCGTGCGCACGTGGGAGCTCCAGCCCGCCGAGCACCTGCGCCCGCCGCTGGTGACGTGGGCCGAGCACGGGGGCGACCGGTTCGTCGCGGCGGTGGAGAACGGTCCCCTGCAGGCCACCCAGTTCCACCCGGAGAAGTCCGGGGACGCGGGCGCGCACCTGCTGCAGAACTGGCTCAAGTCGTTCTGAGCCGCAGGGCGGGCTCCGGTGCGGGGAACCGCCCACTAGGCTGAACGGCGTGACCTTCACGCTGCTCCCCGCCGTAGACGTCGTCGACGGCCAGGCCGTCCGCCTGGTCCAGGGCGAGGCCGGTACCGAGACCGCCTACGGCACCCCGCTGGACGCCGCGCTCGCCTGGCAGCGCGACGGCGCCGAGTGGATCCATCTGGTCGACCTGGACGCCGCCTTCGGCCGGGGCGCCAACCGCGAGCTGATCACCGAGGTCGTCGGGAAGCTGGACGTGAAGGTCGAGCTGTCCGGCGGCATCCGCGACGACGACTCGCTCGCCGCCGCGCTGGCCACCGGCTGCGCGCGGGTCAACCTCGGCACCGCCGCGCTGGAGAACCCGGAGTGGTGCGCCGAGGTCCTGGCGTCCCACGGCGAGCAGGTGGCCATCGGCCTGGACGTGCGGATCACCGAGCACGGCCACCGCGTGGCCACCAGGGGCTGGACGATCGACGGCGGCGACCTCTGGGAGGTCCTGGAGCGCCTGGACCGCGACGGCTGCACCCGCTACGTGGTCACCGACGTCTCCAAGGACGGCACCCTGACCGGCCCGAACACCGACCTGCTGCGCGAGGTCTGCGCCCGCACCGACGCCCCCGTCATCGCGTCCGGGGGCGTGTCCAGCGTCGCCGACCTGGTGGCGCTGGCCGAGCTGACCCGCGACGGCGTCGAGGGCGCGATCGTCGGCAAGGCCCTCTACGCGGGCGCGTTCACCCTGCCCGAGGCGTTGAGCGCGGTCCGCGGTTGATCGCGGAGGTGATCTCGGCGACGACGTAGCGCTCGGCCGCGTCCCGCTCGACCCCGGTCGAGTCGAGGACGCGCGCCGCGGCGCCGTCGCCCTCCGCGAGCAGCCCCAGCAGCAGGTGCTCGGTGCCCACGAACGTGTGGGCCAGCCGCAGCGCCTCCCGCACGGCCAGTTCGAGCGCCTTGCGGGAGTGGGCGGAGAACGGCTGCGGGTCGGGCCGCTTGCCGGACTCCTTCTCCAGCTCCACCAGCAGCGCCAGCCGGGTCGTGCCCTCGGAGGCCTCCAGCTTGGCCACGGTCCTGGCCCCGAGCCCGCCGTGCTCGTCGAGCAGGCCCATCAGCAGGTGCTCGGTGCCGATGCGCTCGCTGTGCCTGGCGTGGTGCTTGGCCAGCGCGACCACCCTGCGCGCCCGGTCGGTGTACCGGTCGAGCGATGGGCGCACGAGATCGGGTGATTCCTTCGGCACGAACCGCTTCTGCGCGGCCTGCTTGGACACCCCGATGCTCTCGCCGATCTCGGTCCACGACGCCCCCGAGCGGCGGGCCTCGTCCACGAAGTGCCCGATCAGGTGGTCGCCCAGCTCGTCCAGGCGCGAGCTGAGGTCGACCGCGGCCGTGAGCCGCTCCAGCGGTGAGACGTGCCTGGTCGCGACGTCGACGATGAGGTCGGTGAGCTGCACGAGCGCCATGCGTCAACTCTAGGTTGACGCATGGCGCATCGTCAACCTCAGGTTGACAGTGTGATCTTGATGCCTACCGTGCCCTTCTTGCCCCGGCGGAGCTTGCTCCCCAGGATCGTCAACCGGCCGATGACGCCGTACTTGCGGATGATCCGCTCCCGGACGCGGTCCGTCTCGGCGACGTCCACCAGCTCCGCCCTGGCCGGGACGGACTCGCCCAGCGGGTTGCCGCGCACGTCGCACGGCCCCACGAGCACGTCCCCGCTGCGGCGGATGCGCTTGACCTTCCCGGACTCGGCGACGGTCCACACGAACGCGGTGCGCCCCTCGCCCGCGAACCAGACCGGTGTGGGGACCCCGTCGCCGTTCTTGCGGAAGGTGGTCAGGAGGAGGTACTTGCCCTCGGCTAGGTCCATGCGAAAAACCGTACGGGGATCACGGGGCTCCGCGGGCAGGATGGGCCCCGTGGACGAGCGCAAGCGGCAGGAGCTGGAGCGGGTGCTGCGGATCAGCGAGGAGCTGAACCGGAGGCTGGCGAGATGAGCGAGGACTTCGAGGCCCTGACCCCCGGCGAGCTCCTGGAGATCGCCGAGGCCCTGGTGGGCGGCGGCGCGCCCGTGCGCTCGACCGAGCTGCTGGAGTCCGCCGCCGCCCGCCCCGCCACGACCGTGCTCGGCGAGCACGCCTACCCCGACGTCTGGGCCAAGGCGGGCGCGCTCATGGAGTCGCTGGGCCGCAACCACCCCCTGGTCGACGGCAACAAGCGGCTGTCCTGGAACGCCACCTGGGTGTTCCTCGGCGTCAACGGCCACCCGCTGGCCGAGGACCTGGACGTGGACGCCGCCGAGGAGTTCGTGCACGCCGTCGTCACCGGGGAGCTGACCACCGGCGGCATCGCGGACGGCCTGCGCCGCTTCGCGCGGCGGTGACCCCTGCCTCGCGCGGCGGTGACCCTTGCCTCGCGCGGCGGTGACCCCGTGCGGGCGCGCCCCCGTGCCGCCCGCCCGGCTCGCCCACCCGGCCCCGTAGGCTCGACCGCATGTCAGTAGCGGTGCGCGTGATCCCCTGCCTCGACGTGGACCGGGGCAGGGTCGTCAAGGGCGTCAACTTCACCAACCTCGTCGACGCGGGCGACCCCGTCGAGCTCGCCAGGCTCTACGACGCCGAGGGCGCCGACGAGCTGACGTTCCTCGACGTCACCGCCTCCTCCGGCGACCGCGAGACCACCTACGACGTGGTCCGCCGCACGGCCGAGCAGGTCTTCATCCCGCTCACCGTCGGCGGCGGCGTGCGCGCCCCCGAGGACGTCGACAGGCTGCTGCGCGCAGGCGCGGACAAGGTCAGCGTGAACACCGCCGCCATCACCCGCCCCGAGCTCCTCGGCGAGCTGTCCCGCCGCTTCGGCGCCCAGTGCGTCGTGCTGTCGGTCGACGCCCGCCGCGTCCCCGAGGGCGAGGCCCCCACCGCCAGCGGCTTCGAGGTCACCACGCACGGCGGTCGCCGGGGAACCGGCATCGACGCCGTCGAGTGGGCCGAGCGCGGCCAGGAGCTGGGCGTCGGCGAGATCCTGCTCAACTCCATGGACGCCGACGGCACCAAGGCCGGGTTCGACCTGGAGCTGATCCGCCGGGTGCGCGCCGTCGTGGACGTGCCGCTGATCGCCAGCGGGGGAGCGGGCGAGCCGGGGCACTTCCCGCCCGCCGTCGCCGAGGGCGCGGACGCGGTGCTCGCGGCCAGCGTCTTCCACTTCCGCGAGCTGAGCATCGCCCAGGTCAAGGGCTCGCTGCGCGACGCCGGGGTGGAGGTCCGCTGATGCCCGCCACCACCGAGGTCCGCCTCGCGATCCTGCTCGGCGGCGGCAGCGCGGTCGCGTTCGTCCTGGTCGCCGCCCTCCAGCTGCTGGTCGACCCCGCCAGCGCCTCGCTCGTGCTGCCCGTCGCGGTGGCCGTCATCGAGCTGGGCGTCGTCGCGGGCATGTGGAAGGGGGTCCGCCCGGCCAGGATCGGCGGCATGGCCGTCTTCCTGCTGTTCGGCCTGGTCCACCTGCTCGTCGTGCTCGGCCCCACCCCGGTCTGGGTGCGCCTGGCCAGCGCGGTGATCGCCGCCGCGCACGTGTTCGTCGCCGTCCTGCTCAACACGCGCCCCGCGCGCGACCACTTCTCCGGAGCCAGCTGATGCTCGACCCCGCCATCGCCGCCAAGCTCAAGCGCAACGCGGACGGGCTGGTGTGCGCCGTCGCCCAGCAGCGCGGCACCGGGGAGGTGCTGATGGTCGCCTGGATGGACGACGAGGCGCTGCACCTGACCCTCACCACCGGCACCGCCACCTACTTCTCGCGCAGCCGCGGCAGGTTGTGGGTCAAGGGCGAGACGTCCGGGCACACCCAGCGCGTGCACGACGTGCGGCTGGACTGCGACGGGGACACCGTGCTGCTGACCGTGGACCAGACCGGCGCGGCCTGCCACACCGGCGATCACACCTGCTTCGACGCGACCTCGCTGATGCCGCCGGAGCCGATGTCGACTGAGCCGATGTCGCCGGACAGGTAGCGCTGGAGCGTCGGCCCGACCGCCGAGACCAGCGCCTCGGGGTCGGCCGACGCCAGCGGCTCGAACTCCAGCACGTACCGCGTCATGCCGAGACCGACCATCTGCGAGGCGCACAGCGTGGCGCGCAGCTCGGGCCGGTCCACGTCGAACGCCCGCATCACCTGGCCCAGCACGGTCTTGATGAACAGGTCGTGCAGGGCGTGGGTGACCTGCTCGTGCCCGGCGACGCTGCGCACCAGCGCGGAGAACGCGCCGCCGCCGGTGGCGTCCCACACCCCGAGGAACGTGCGCACCAGGCGCTCGCCCAGCAGCTCGGGCGGGCCCTGGGCGATCCGGCGGACGATCTCCACCGGGTCGACGGGCAGCTGCAGCACGGCCTTCGCGAACAGCGCCTGCTTGCCGCCGAACCAGTGGTTGACCATCGCGGCGTCCACGCCCGCGCGCGCCGCGATGGCCCGCACCGTCGCGCCCTCGTAGCCGCGCTCGACGAACACCTCGCGCGCCGCCTGGAGCAGCGCGCCCCTGGTGTCCTCGCCGCCCGCGCGCCGTCCCCGGCGCTTCGGCTCACCGCCGTCCACCGCAACCACCGCGCGACCGCCTCACCAGCTCCGCCCGGCCCGCCCGGCCCGGACGTGTTTCAACATCGGGTGAAATGGTCGCACCCCGGTTGCCCGCCCCGCGAGCCGGACCGGGGACAATGGCGGCATGGTGAGCGTCATCGGTGCGGGCGTCGGGCTCGGCGAGGTCAGTCCCACCCGCGAGGAGTTCCGCGAACTCGCCGCGCAGCGCAGGGTCGTCCCTGTCGTGCGCCGGATCCTCGCGGACGCGGAGACCCCCGTCGGGCTGTACCGGAAGCTGGCCGCCGACCGGCCGGGCACGTTCCTGTTCGAGTCGGCGGAGAACGGCCGCTCGTGGGCGCGCTGGTCGTTCGTGGGGGCCCGGTGCGCGGGCGCGCTCACCGCGACCGGCGGCGAGGCGCACTGGACCGGGCAGCACCCGGTCGGGTTGCCCGAGGGCGGCGACCCGCTGGCGGCGCTGCGCGAGACCATCGAGGTGCTGCGCACCGACCCGCTGCCCGGCCTGCCCCCGCTGACCGGCGGCATGGTCGGCTACATCGGGTACGACGCGGTGCGCCGCCTGGAGCGGCTGCCCTCGCTGGCCGAGGACGACTTGAAGGTGCCCGAGCTGGTCATGCTGCTCGCCACCGACCTCGCCGCGCTCGACCACCACGAGGGCACCGTCACGCTGATCGCCAACGCGATCAACTGGGACGACACCCCGGAGCGGGTCGACGCGGCCTACGACGACGCGGTGCGCAGGCTCGACGTGATGACCGAGGACCTGCACAACCCGGCGCCCGCCACGACCGCCGTGTTCTCCCGGCCCAAGCCGGAGTTCACCCGGCGGCGCTCCTCCGCCGAGCACCAGGCCGTGGTGGAGAAGGCGAAGGCGGCGATCCGGGAGGGCGAGGCCTTCCAGGTGGTGCTGTCGCAGCGGTTCGAGATGGAGACCACCGCGCACCCGCTGGACGTCTACCGGGTGCTGCGCACCTCCAACCCCAGCCCGTACATGTACCTGCTGCGGCTGGACGACTTCGACATCGTCGGGTGCAGCCCCGAGTCGCTGGTCACGGTCCGGGACGGCAAGGCCACCACTCACCCGATCGCGGGCACCCGGTGGCGCGGCGCGGACCCGGAGGAGGACGCGCTGCTGGAGAAGGACCTGCTCTCCGACGACAAGGAGCGCGCCGAGCACCTCATGCTCGTGGACCTGGGCCGCAACGACCTGGGCCGGGTGTGCAAGCCGGGCTCGGTGACCGTGGTGGACTTCTTCAAGGTCGAGCGGTACAGCCACGTGATGCACATCGTGTCCACGGTCAGCGGCGAGCTGGCCGAGGGGCGCACCGCGTTCGACGCGGTCGCGGCGTGCTTCCCGGCGGGCACCCTGTCCGGCGCGCCGAAGCCGCGCGCGATGGAGCTGATCGAGGAGCTGGAGCCGACCCGGCGCGGCCTGTACGGCGGCGTCGTGGGCTACCTGGACTTCGCGGGCGACGCGGACACCGCGATCGCGATCCGCACCGCGCTGATCCGCGACGGGGTCGCGTACGTGCAGGCGGGCGGCGGCATCGTGGCCGACTCGGACCCGGTGGCCGAGGACAACGAGTGCCTGAACAAGGCGGGCGCGGTCCTGGCCGCGATCGCGACGGCCCAGACCATGGCCCCGGCCGTGGAACCGACCCGTGTCTGAGCCGGGAGGCGCAGGGCGGGACGGCACAGCGCGGGACGGTGCAGGGCGGGACGGCACAGCGCGGGACGGTGCAGGGCGGGACGGTGTGGTGAGCGGGAACGCGGCGGGGGAGCGGGTGGCCCCCGCGGGCGTTCCGACCGTGTGCCCGAGCCCTGATCCGGTCACCGCCCCGGCCGCTGCCCAGGCCGGGCCCTCGGCCGCCGGCACCGCTGAGCCCGCCGCCGCTGGCGCCACCGCCACCGCCGCTGACGCCACCGACGTCCCGCGCCCTCCGCGCCCCGGCCGGCGCGAGCAGCGGCTCGTCCTCGGCCTGCTCCTGCTCGCCGCGCTCGTCCTCTGGGGCTCCTCGGCGCTCGACTGGGGCGCCGCCGAACCGCAGTGGCCGGTCCCGCTCGCCCTGCTCGCGGGCGCGGGCGTCGCGGCGGTGCCGGCGCTCGGCGGCGTGGTGCGGCGCGCGCTCGGGGCGGTGCTCGCGGTGGTCGGCCTGCTGGCCGTCGCGGTCGGCGTCGGCGACCTGCCCGCGTCCGGCCCGGTCGTCGGCCTGACCGGCGCGCTGGCCGTGGTCGCCGCGGGCGTCCTGCTGCTGGTCAAGGGCGGTCGGATGCCCCGGATGGGCGATCGCTACGAGACGCCCGCCGCGCGCAGGCCGTCCGCCGATCCCGAGCGCGAGCTGTGGAACGCCCTGGAGCGCGGCGACGATCCCACTGAGCGGGACTGATCTTCCACGGGGGGACCGCTCGCCCGAACCGGGCAAACCCCGCACCGGGAGTTTGCGCACGTGAGGTCCGCGCGACCCTGCCCAGCAGCGCGAACGCGCAGACCCGGTGGCCGGTGCCGCCGACGTCCGGGGTTAGCATCCTTGCGGCGGGAAGGGGAGCATGACGTGCGGGAGTTCACGACCGAACTGGGACGGCCGGCCGAGGTGAACGGGGTGTGCGCATGACCGTTCTCGAGTCGATCATCGAAGGCGTTCGGGAGGACCTCGCCGCGCGCGAGGCGGCGCTGCCCTTCGAGGTGCTCAGGGAGCGGGCGGCGAAAGCCGCGCCCCCCCAGGACGTGATGGCGGTGCTGCGCAACCCCGGTGTCGGGGTCATCGCCGAGGTGAAGCGCAAGAGCCCGTCCAAGGGCGCGCTCGCGGACATCCCCGAGCCGGCCGACCTGGCGGCGGCCTACGAGGCGGGTGGCGCGCGGGTGATCAGCGTGCTGACCGAGCAGCGCCGCTTCGGCGGGTCGCTGGCGGACTTCGACGCGGTGCGCGCGGCGGTGCGGGTGCCGCTGCTGCGCAAGGACTTCATCGTCAGCCCGTACCAGGTGCACGAGGCGCGCCTGCACGGCGCCGACCTGGTGCTGCTGATCGTGGCGGCGCTGGAGCAGAACGCGCTGGTGTCGCTGCTCGACCGGGTCGAGTCCCTCGGGATGACGGCGCTGGTCGAGGTGCACACGGCCGAGGAGGCCGACCGGGCGCTGGAGGCGGGGGCGAGCGTCATCGGCGTGAACGCCCGCAACCTGCACACCCTGGAGGTCGACAAGGAGGTGTTCGGCCGGATCGCGCCGGGCCTGCCCTTCGAGACGATCAAGATCGCCGAGTCCGGTGTCACCGGCCCCGGCGACCTGATGGCCTACGCCGGGGCGGGCGCCGACGCGGTGCTCGTCGGCGAGAGCCTGGTGACGAGCGGCGACCCCAAGGTCGCGGTGAACAAGCTGGTGACCGCTGGATCGCACCCGGCGTGCCCCCGGCCCAGTCGTTGATGGGAGAGCGCATGACGCGCGACCAGTTCGCCCACACCCCCCACGACCCCGACGAGCGGGGTCACTTCGGGCGGTGGGGTGGCCGGTTCATGCCGGAGGCGCTGATCGCGGCTCAGGACGAGTTGGCCGCGGAGTATGAGAAGGCGCGGGTCGACCCGGAGTTCCTGGGTGAGTTCGCCCGGCTGCTCAAGGAGTACGCGGGCCGCCCGTCGCTGCTGACCGAGGCCAGGCGGTTCGCCGAGCACGCGGGCGGCGCGCGGGTGTTCCTCAAGCGCGAGGACCTCAACCACACCGGCTCGCACAAGATCAACAACGTGCTGGGCCAGGTGCTGCTCACCAAGCGCATGGGCAAGAAGCGCGTCATCGCCGAGACGGGCGCGGGCCAGCACGGCGTCGCCACCGCCACGGCGTGCGCGCTCATGGGCCTGGACTGCGTGATCTACATGGGCGAGGTCGACACCGAGCGCCAGGCGCTCAACGTCGCCCGGATGCGGCTCCTCGGCGCCGAGGTCATCCCGGTCGGCACCGGCTCGCGCACCCTCAAGGACGCGATCAACGAGGGCCTGCGTGACTGGGTCGCCAGCGTCGACCACACCCACTACCTGATGGGCACGGCGGCGGGCGCGCACCCGTTCCCGATGATGGTCCGCGACTTCCACCGGGTGATCGGCATCGAGGCCCGGCAGCAGGTGCTCGACCAGGCCGGGCGGCTGCCCGACGCGGTCGCGGCCTGCGTCGGCGGCGGCTCCAACGCCATCGGCATCTTCCACGGCTTCATCGACGACCCGTCGGTGCGCCTGGTGGGCCTGGAGCCCGGCGGCGACGGCGTCGAGACCAAGCGGCACGGCGCCACCCTCACCAAGGGCACCGCGGGCTCGCTGCACGGGGCCATGTCGTACGTGCTCCAGACCGAGGACGGGCAGATCGCCGAGGCGCATTCCATCTCGGCGGGCCTGGACTACCCCGGCGTCGGGCCCGAGCACGCGCACCTCAAGGACACCGGTCGCGCCGAGTACCGGCCGATCACCGACGCGCAGGCGATGGACGCGTTCGCGCTGCTGTCGCGCACCGAGGGCATCATCCCCGCCGTCGAGTCCGCGCACGCCCTCGCGGGCGCGCTGGACCTCGGGCGGGAGCTGGGGCCGGACGGCCTGATCGTGGTCAGCCTGTCCGGTCGCGGCGACAAGGACATGGACACGGCGGTCTCGTGGTTCGGGCTCGGCGTCAAGGAGGAGGACGCGTCGTGAGCGCGTTGGACGGCGTTTTCTCGACGTGCCGGGACGAGGGGCGCTCCGCGCTCATCGGCTACCTGCCCGCCGGGTTCCCCACGGTCGAGGGCTCCAAGGACGTCCTGCGGGCCATGGTCGAGTCCGGGTGCGACGTGGTCGAGGTCGGGATGCCCTACTCCGACCCGGTGATGGACGGCCCGACCATCCAGGCCGCCGCGCAGCAGGCGCTCGACGGCGGGTTCCGGGTGCGGGACCTGTTCGGCGTGGTCGAGTCGGTCGCCGCGCTCGGCGGCAAGGCCGTGGTGATGACCTACTGGAACCCGGTGCTGCACTACGGCGTGGACGCGTTCTCCCGCGACCTCGCCGCCGCGGGCGGCCTCGGGCTGATCACCCCGGACCTGGTGCCCGACGAGGCCGAGGACTGGATGGCGGCCTCCGAGGCGCACGGGCTCGACCGGATCTTCCTGGTCGCGCCCTCCTCCACCGAGGAGCGGATCGACCTGACCGCCAAGGCCTCCAGCGGCTTCCTGTACGCCACCGCCGTCATGGGCGTGACCGGCGCGCGGACGGCCGTGTCGTCGGCGGCCCCCGCGCTGGTCGGGCGGGTCAGGGAGCACACCGACATGCCGGTGTGCGTCGGCCTCGGCGTGCGGGACGGCGCGCAGGCCGCGCAGGTCGCCTCGTTCGCGGACGGGGTGATCGTCGGCTCGGCGTTCGTGTCGGCGGTGGCCGGTGGCGGGGTGCCCGCGCTGGCCGAGGAGCTGGCGAAGGGCGTGCGCGGGGTCGGCGGCCCGGCCTGACCGCTCGTGGTGCGCGACGGGGGTTTCACACTTTCGTGTGAGGCCCCCGTTCTGCCGCGCGGGTGGTCTGCGCGGAGCGGGTTCGGACGCCCCCGAAAGCGGGACGTCCCCCGGTAACGATCGGGTCGCCCGGTTCGGGGGCGTGGTCCCAGCGACTACGGTGGTGCGCGTGGTGACGACTTACCTGGCGAGCATCCCGAGTCCTGCCCAGGGCGTGTGGCATCTCGGCCCCCTCCCCCTGAGGGCGTACGCGCTCTTCATCATCCTCGGCATCATCGTCGCGATCTCGTGGGGCGAGCGGCGCTGGGTGGCCCGAGGCGGGCAGAAGGGGACGGTCACCGACGTCGCGGTGTTCGCGGTGCCGTTCGGCCTGGTCGGCGGCAGGCTCTACCACGTCGCCACCGACTACCACAAGTACTTCGGCGAGGGCAAGGACCCGCTCGACGCCCTGAAGATCTGGAACGGCGGCCTCGGCATCTGGGGCGCGATCGCCCTCGGCGGCGTCGGCGCCTGGATCGCCTGCCGCCGCAGGGGCATCCCGCTGCCCGCGATGGCCGACGCGCTCGCCCCCGGCATCGTGGTCGGGCAGGCCATCGGCCGCATCGGCAACTACTTCAACCAGGAGCTGTACGGCGCGGAGACCACCGTGCCGTGGGGCCTGGAGATCTACGAGCGGGTCGACCCGGTCACCGGCATGAAGAACGACCTCAACGGCGTCGCGGTCGACACGGCCACGCCGCTGATGACCGTGCACCCGACGTTCCTGTACGAGCTGCTGTGGAACCTGGGCGTCGCCGCGCTCATCGTGCTCGCCGACCGCAAGCTGCGGCTGGGCCACGGCCGGGTGTTCGCGCTGTACGTCGCCGGCTACACGGCGGGCCGCTTCTGGATCGAGATGATGCGCACCGACGAGGCCACCATGGTCTTCGGGCTGCGGATCAACGTGATCACGTCGGTCGTGGTGTTCCTCGGCGCGGTGCTGTACTTCGTGCTCGCGGCCAAGCGCGGCCCGAGGGAGACGTACGTCGAACCGGCGCCGGAGCCCGAGCTGCCGGAGGGGGCCGACGCGGCCTCCGACGCGGAGGGCGAGAAGGTGTCGGCGACCACCGCGCCCGCCCCGAAGACGGCCTCGGGCGAGGCCGGTGACGCTTCGGCCGTGACGGACCCGACGACCACGGCCTCCACCTCGGCTTCGGCTGACTCGACCGCGCAGGACTCGAAGACCAAGGGCTCGACGGCCGCCCCGGTCGCCGAGGACCCGGCGAAGCAGAAGCAGCCGGACGAGTAGACCGACGTGCGCATACTCGTCGTCGAGGACGACGACCGGGTGGCGCGTGGTCTGCTCACCGCGCTGCGGCACGCGGGTTACGAGGTCCACCGGGCGGCGTCGGCCGCCGCGGCCCTCGCCGCCGCCCCGGTCGACGTCGTGCTGCTCGACCTGGGTCTGCCGGACGGCGACGGCCTGGACGTGCTCCGCGAGCTGCGCGACCGTCGGGGCACCGCGGTGATCGCGGTGACCGCGCGCGGCGAGGAGCGCGAGCGGGTGCTGGGGCTGCGCGCGGGCGCCGACGACTACGTCGTCAAGCCGTTCGGCACGGCGGAGCTGCTGGCCAGGATCGAGGCGGTGCTGCGCCGCACCCGCGACGCGCGCGCCGGGTCCGGCCGCTCCGAGGCGCTGGAGCTGGGCCCGCTCACCCTGGACCCGGCCACCCGCGAGGCGCGCGTGGCGGACCGCCCGCTGGCGCTGACCCGCAAGGAGTTCGACCTGCTGGCCCTGCTGGTCGGCAGGGCGGGGTCGGTGGTGAGCCGGGACCTGATCGTCGACCAGGTCTGGAAGGCGCACTGGGAGGCGCCGTCGCGCACCCTGGACACCCACATCGCCGCGCTGCGCGGCAAGCTCGGCGCGGAGGTCCGCATCGAGACCGTGCGCGGCGTCGGCTACCGCATCGTCGTCACCCCGTGACCCGGCCGGACCCCGGTGGAGCACCTCCACCGGGGTCCGGCCGCGGTGTTCCTCAGCGCCGGGTCACCACGAGTGCGCGACGTCCACCACGAGCCGCCCCGGCAGGGTGAACACCCGGAACGGCAGCCGGGCGCGCACCCCCAGCCCGACGGTCGAGAACCCCTCGAACGAGTTGCCCCAGGCGACCTGCCGGAACGTCCGGTAGCCGCTGACGTCCACCAGCTCGGACCGGTCCGCGAAGGTGTAGGTCGGGTTCCCGTTGTCGTCGTACGCGGGCGAGTGCGCCACGACCAGCAGCTTCGCGCCCCCGCGCAGCGGGATCACCTCGCCGCTGCCGTCCGCGTGGATCACGTCCCGGTACCCGACCAGGTGCCCCTCACCCGCCCCGCCACCGGGGACGTCGAACACCAGCCGGTCGAAGCACTCCTGCTGCCCGGCCCGCAGGTCGACCAGCAGCCCCGGCGAGGTGTCGGCGGACTGCTTGTCCTGCGACCCCCAGTCGACCGCGCAGCCCGCGGCGGTGGCTGCGGCTGCTGCCCCGGTCCCGGCCGCGTTCGTGCTCGCGGTCGCGGCGGGCGCGAGCGCCAGTCCGACCAGGACGGCGAGCGCGGCCGTCGTCTTGCGTAGCATGGCTCTCCCCTCTCGTCGGGCGCCGCTCCCGGCGCCCGAGCTTCAAGAACGCGCGCCCGGCGCACAGGTGGCACCGGGCCGTGACCGTGTCCCCCGGCGGAGGTCGGCGTGTTCCGGAGACTGCTGGCGCTGATCGTGCCGCTGCTCGTGGGCCTGGTGGGCGCGCTCGGCGTGCCGCTGGCGTTCTCCGTCGTGCAGCGCGAGAGCCAGGCCACCTACCTGGACCGGTTGGGCGACGCGAGCCGGTTCGCCTCGCTCGCGGAGAACGCGCTCGCCTCCAACCGGTTGACCGCGCTGCGCGAGGAGCTGGTGCGCTACGACCAGCTCTACGGCATCCCGGCGGCGCTGATCGGCACGGACGGCACCGCGCTGGTCGAGTCCCGGAGCCCGTTCGACCGCAGCGACCCGGCCGTGCGCGCGGGCCTGCACGCGGCGTTCAGCGGCTACCGGGGCGAGGGCGACCCGTCGGTGTGGCCGTGGGAGCGGCGCGACCTGGTCGTGGTGGAGCCGGTGGGGCGGGACAGCGAGGTCGTGGCGGCGGTCGTGACGATCTCGCCGACCGGGCGGCTGCGCGCCGAGGTGGCCCGGCAGTGGGGGCTGCTGGCGCTGCTCGGCCTGCTGCCGCTGCTGGGCGCGGTCGCGGTGGCGTGGCCGATGTCGCGGTGGGTGCTGCGCCCGGTGCGCAGCCTGGACGAGGCCACCGCGGCGGTCGCGGGCGGTGAGCTGGACGCGCGCGTGGACGAGGTGGGCGGTCCGCCGGAGCTGCGCAGGTTGGCGGCGTCGTTCAACACGATGGTGGACGTGGTGGGGCGGGCGCTGCGCCGCCAGCGGGCGTTCGTCTCGGACGCCTCCCACCAGCTGCGCAACCCCCTGGCCAGCCTGCGCCTGGCGGTGGACGACCTGGAGCACCACGTCTCCGACGACGCGGGCCGGGAGGCGCAGCGGATCGCCGTGGACGAGGCGGAGGAGATGGGCCGGGTCCTGGACACCCTGCTCGCCGCGACCCGCCTGGACAGCGCGTCGTCGGCGGAACCGGTGGAGGTCGACCCGCTGCTGGCCGCGCACGCGCCCGGCTGGCGGGCGCTGGCGGGCGGCATGGCGCTGCGGGTGGAGGTCCCCCCTGGTCTGCGCGTGCTCGAACCACCGGGCGGCCTGGGCAGCGTGCTCGACGAGCTGGTGGGCAACGCGATCCGGTTGTCCGGCGCCACCGAGATCAGGATCTGGGCCGGGACGGCGGGCGAGGACGTGGAGCTGCACGTGACCGACAACGGCACGGGCCTGGACGACCAGGAGCGCGCGAACGCCCTCAGCCGCTTCTGGCGCTCGCCCCGGCACCAGAACATCGCGGGAACCGGCCTGGGCCTGGCGATCTGCGCCGAGCTCATCACCTCGGCGGGCGGCACCCTGACCCTGGCGGAAGCCACCCCGAACGGCCTGACCGCGACGGTCCGCCTGAGAACCCGCCCCACCCCCTGACCCCACAACACCCCCTGAGCCACAGCACACCCCGAACCCGCGCGCACCGGCCCGAGCCCGCGGACCAGTCTCACTCGCGTCCGGCCGCCGGGAACATGGGCAAACCTGACCACGGCGCGCACCCCACCAGCGCAGCACCCACCGCCGCGCCCGGAGCACCCGTGGCACGTCTCGGCGAGACCCGACCCGGTAGCCGCTCACCCGCGTCACCACCGTCGCACCGGGGTCCGACAAAAACCGGGCCTCCGGGCAGTGATCGGCGGCGGTTCACCCCACCGTGTCAGCCAGCCGCCACTGGGCAGGCACCAGCGCCTTCCCCGCCAGCGCCTTCCCGCTCGCGCGCCCCGGTCAGCGCTTCACCTCGCGGAACCAGCGCGCCGCGCCCCGGTGCAGCGGGACCTGGCCCGTCGCGATGCCCGTTCGCACGTTGATCCTGCTGGCCTCCGGGTGGCCCGCGACGATGCGCTCGGACTCGGTGAACACCGTCCTGGTGACGACCTCGACGGCGTCCTCGGCCAGCGCGGTGCGGGCCAGCAGGAGGTTCGGCACGGCCAGGGTGCGGCACGGGCCCAGCGGGCCGTAGGTGGTGGCCGGGATGGTCGCGGGGACGTACGGGCCGGGGTAGGCGCGGGCCAGGGCCTCGGCCTCGTCGGGCAGGTCCAGCAGGCGGGGCGGGCGACCGCCCAGCAGGGTGCTGACCGCCGGGGTCGGGATGCCGGTGAGCAGCACCGCCGCGTCGATCGCGCCCGCAGCCAGGCGCCGGGACGCCTCGTCGTGCGCCATCCGCAGGCCCTGCGCGCGGATGCCCAGCAGGTCGAGCAGCCTGGTCCCGGTGAACTCGCTGCCCGACTCGACCGGGCCCAGCGACACGCGCAGGCCCGCCAGGTCGGCGAGCCTGCGCACCGGCGAGTCGCCCGGCACCACGACCTGCAGGAAGCTGTCGTACAACCGGCCCACCGCGCTGACGCCCGCCGGGTCGGAGTCGCTGAGCGGCGTGTCCACGATCGCGTCCAGCGAGGACAGTCCGAGGTGGACCGCGCCCTCCTTGAGCAGCCGGACGTTCTCCACCGACGCCCCGGTCTGGCGCGCGGTCACCCTGGTGCCGGGGAGGTTCTCGGCGAGCGCGGACGCCAGCGCCGCCCCGATCTCCCGGAACACCGCACCGTCCGGCCCGGTCGCCAGCACCAGCGACTCGGGACCCACCGGATCGGCCGGACCGCAGGCCACCGAGGTCAGCGCGGGCAGCGCGGACAGCAGCAGCGCCCGACGCGACACACCCGCTCCGGCAAGACCGCGGGCGGGGAGCCCACGACCGGCGACGCGACCGGACCGCTCCCCGGTGAACGACCCCACCCCGGCTCCCTCCCGAACCACAGCTCACGGCCAACCGACCCAGACCGGGCCCGACCCCGTCCATCGATCCCGACCGGCGCCCCGACCAACCCCGTCCCGCCGCGGCAGCCTGCCATCCCCGGCCTCCCGAGTGCCACCGCCCGGCTCGCCACCCCGCCCGCGCGCCCTCCCACCCCGCCCGCGCCCTGTCCATCCGAACGGGGTGTGAGCCGCGTCCCGAGCCCCGCCGACCGCCCCGGACCACCCGTCCGCACCGGGAGTCGCCCACCGTGACCGCGTCTCCGTCCCACGCCCCCGCCAAGCGCTTGCCCGCAGCACTCCGTGCCCGGTCAGCGCGGGTTCGTCACCCGCTGCCACCGTCCTAGGGGTCGCGTTCCCGCATCCGCGTGAACAGAGTGTTACGTCAGAGGGATCTGAAGTTTCAGTCGAGCGACTTGCCGTGAGTTCCCACTGTGCTCAGGATCACCGGACAACACCCGCCGGGCCCCTTGAGGAGGACAACGTGGTCACCGCGGAAACCCGTGAGCGCAAGCCGATCTACAAGCACCTGTACTTCTGGGTGCTGGTGTCGATCGTGCTGGGCGTGGTGGTCGGGTACGCCTTCCCGGCCCAGGCGTCCGGCATGAAGTGGCTCGCCGACTTCTTCGTCGCGCTGGTCAAGGTCGTCATCGCCCCGACCATCTTCTGCACCGTCGTCGTCGGCATCGCCGGCCTGGGCAACCTGGCCAAGGCGGGCGGCCTGGCGCTGCGCACCATCCTGTACTTCACCGCGATGACCACGGTGGCGCTCGCCATCGGCATGGTCGTGGTCAACGTCGTGCAGCCCGGCCACCACGGCCCGGCCATCCCGATCAACGACTCGGCCGCCGAGAAGACCCTCGCCGACGCCGCCACCGCCGAGACCGGCGTCACCGGCTTCATCCTGAGCCTGGTGCCCAAGTCGTTCGTCGGCGCGTTCACCGACGGCCAGCTGATCCAGGTCCTGGTCATCGCGATCCTGGTCGCGGTCGCCGTGGCGGGCATGGGCAAGCGCGGCGAGCGCGTCGTCACCGCCCTGGACACCACCGCCAAGGTCATGTTCGGCGTCATCAAGATCGTCATGTACGCGGCCCCGATCGGCGCGTTCGGCGGCATCGCCTACACGATCGGCAAGTTCGGCGGCACGATCCTCGGCAAGCTCGCCTGGCTGATGGGCTCGTTCTACGTCACCTGCATCCTGTTCGTGTTCGTCGTCCTCGGCGGCGTGGGCATGTACGCGGGCGTCAACATCGTGAAGTTCCTGCGCTACATCAAGGACGAGCTGCTGATCGTGCTCGGCACGTCCTCCAGCGAGTCGGTGCTGCCCCGGATGCTGGTCAAGCTGGAGGCGGCGGGCGCGGACAAGTCCGTCGTCGGCCTGACCATCCCGACCGGCTACTCGTTCAACCTCGACGGCACCTGCATCTACCTGACCATGGGCGCGATCTTCATCGCCCAGGCCACCGGCCACGACGTCAGCATCGGCACCCAGATCGGCCTGCTGCTGTTCATGCTGCTGGCCTCCAAGGGCGCGGCGGGCGTCACCGGCGCCGGCCTGGTCACCCTGGCCGCCTCGCTGCAGGCGTTCGAGGCCAACAGCGCCATCCCGGCCGTCGGCATCGCCCTGATCGTCGGCATCGACCGCTTCATGTCCGAGGCCCGCGCGCTGACCAACGTCGTCGGCAACGGCATCGGCACCCTGGTGATCGCCAAGTGGCAGAAGCAGCTCGACGGCGAGCAGCTCAAGCGCGTCCTGGACGACCCGGACTCGGTCGACGTCGACAGGCTGATGGACCAGCAGCACGGCGACGACGACGAGACCAGCAAGCAGCCGGTGGGCGCGGGCGCCCGCTAGCCGCCTCCCCCGACGCCGAGGGCCCCGTCTCCGCAGCACGCGGGGGCGGGGCCCTCGGGCCACTCCGGGGGCGAACGGGGCCCGCGACGCCCGGCGACGTCCGAAGAGGACACGATGGGGTGGGTTCTCCGACCCGCAACCCGCCCGTCACAGTCGGGCCGGACCGCGCCTCCGCCTGTTCCCGCCCGGTCACGACCCCGCGTCGCCCCAGGTCCCGCCCCACCGCGTTTGCGCCGGGGGAGGACCGGGAACCCACCCTCTTCGAGGGATCGCGGAAGATCACTCAGCGCCACGGGCCCGCCCCGAGCGCCGCCGCCCCTTGACGGGATCTTGAACCTGAACGCAGAATGTCCCGCGATTCCGCTGGGCGGGTGGAAAAACCACCCGACCCGCACAACGGGAGATCCGATCCGGCGCACACGCCCGCGCGTCTCCCGCAACCCGATCCGCCGGTCGGAGGCGGTCCCGCTCCACTCGGGACGGTCGCCGAGGGCGGTCGAACGAACGGCTCCGCTGAGCGAAAAGGACGCGGAGCACGTCATCACCAGGGGTGCCGCTGGGCGCTCCGGCCGAAAGAAGTCGACGCAGAGTAACGAAAGAGCGGGGATCGGGCAGTCCGCCGGATGAGTGTTGTCGCTGTTCCCCGCGTCTCAACGGGGACGCGCCCGCACGTTCGCGGAGTTATGCTTAACACGGCGTAACAGCTCAGGGGCTCTATCGTCCCCCGCCTCCCAATCGTTACTTGCCAACAGCCGGGATCACCCATTGGATGGTGTGACTTGGTTTCACGGCTGTTAAAGTCGCGTCAACACGCGGGCCATCGTCGTCCCGTGCCCAGAAGCCGAGATTCCCAGGACTGAGCACGAGGACTCGTTCTCTCGAACGACGACGAGGGAGGTCTACGCAGTGATCTTCTCCGCCATCCCCTCCGCGCAGGGTCTCTACGACCCCAATGCGGAGCGTGACGCCTGTGGTGTCGCGATGGTCGCCGACACGCTCGGCAGGCGCTCGCACGCGATCGTAGTCGACGCGCTGACCGCGCTGGCCAACCTGGAGCACCGGGGCGCAGCCGGAGCGGAGCCGACCAGCGGCGACGGCGCCGGGATCCTGCTCCAGATCCCCGACGAGTTCCTGCGCGAGAGCGTGGACTTCGACCTGCCCGAGCGCGGTTCCTACGCCGCGGGCACCGCCTTCCTCCCCGCCGAACCCGGTGACCGCGCCAAGGCCGTCGCGCTCGCCGAGCGGATCGCCGAGGAGGAGGGCCTCGAGGTCCTCGGCTGGCGCGAGGTGCCCGTCGACCCGGAGCGCGCCGACATCGGCCCCACCGCGCGCTCGGTCATGCCGCACTTCGCCATGCTGTTCGTCAAGGGCGTGGCCGGCGAGAGCGGCATCGCGCTGGACCGGCTCGCGTTCGCGCTGCGCAAGCGCGTCGAGCACGAGACCGCCACCGCGCAGGTCGGCGCCTACTTCCCGTCGCTGTCCGCGCGCACCGTCGTCTACAAGGGGATGCTGACCACCACCCAGCTCCCCGCGTTCTTCCCCGACCTGCGCGACGAGCGGCTGGCCAGCGCCATCGCCCTCGTGCACAGCCGGTTCTCCACCAACACCTTCCCGTCGTGGCCGCTGGCGCACCCCTTCCGGTACGTCGCGCACAACGGCGAGATCAACACCGTGCGCGGCAACCGCAACCGGATGCGCGCCCGCGAGGCGCTGCTCGCCTCCGACCTGGTGCCCGGCGACCTGAGCAGGCTCTTCCCGATCTGCCACCCGGACGGCTCGGACTCGGCGTCCTTCGACGAGGTCCTCGAACTGCTCCACCTCGGTGGCCGCAGCCTGCCGCACGCGGTGCTGATGATGATCCCCGAGGCGTGGGAGAACCACGCCTCCATGGACGCGGGCCGCCGCGCGTTCTACGAGTTCCACGCCAGCCTCATGGAGCCGTGGGACGGCCCCGCCTGTGTCACCTTCACCGACGGCACGCTCGTCGGCGCGGTCCTCGACCGCAACGGCCTGCGCCCGGCCCGCTGGTGGCAGACCGCCGACGGCCGCGTCGTGCTGGCCAGCGAGACCGGCGTGCTCGACGTGCCCGCCGACCAGGTCGTCGCCAAGGGCCGCCTGCAGCCCGGCCGGATGTTCCTGGTGGACACCGAGCAGGGCCGCATCGTCGAGGACGAGGAGTTCAAGTCCGCCCTCGCCGCCGAGCTCCCCTACGAGGAGTGGCTGCACGCGGGCCTGCTCAGCCTGGAGGAGCTGCCCGACCGCGAGCACGTCGTGCAGAGCCACGAGTCCGTGCTGCGCCGCCAGCTCACCTTCGGCTACACCGAGGAGGAGCTGCGCATCCTGCTCGCGCCCATGTCCGTGGGCGGCATGGAGCCGCTCGCCTCGATGGGCACCGACACCCCGGTGGCCGCGCTCTCCCAGCGCCCCCGGCTGCTCTACGACTACTTCGTCCAGAACTTCGCGCAGGTCACCAACCCGCCGCTGGACGCCATCCGCGAGGAGATCGTCACCTCCGTCTCCCGCGTCATGGGCCCCGAGCAGAACCTGCTCGACCCGAGCCCGGTCTCGTGCAGGCACATCAAGCTGGCCTATCCCGTCATCGACAACGACGAGCTGGCCAAGCTGATCCACGTCAACGACGACGGGGACCTGCCCGGCTTCGCCTGCACCGTCCTGAGCGGCCTGTACGACGTGGACGGCGGCGGCGAGGCGCTGCGCGAGGCCATCGAGCGGGTGCGCCGCGAGGCGTCCGAGGCCATCGCCGCGGGCGCCCGCACCCTGGTGCTGTCCGACCGCGACTCCGACCACCGGCTCGCGCCCATCCCGTCGCTGCTGCTGGTCTCCGCCGTGCACCACCACCTGGTGCGCACCAAGGAGCGGCTGCGCGTCGCGCTCGTCGTCGAGACCGGCGACGCCCGCGAGGTGCACCACATCGCCGCGCTGCTCGGCTACGGCGCCGCCGCCGTGAACCCGTACCTGGCCTTCGAGACCATCGAGGACCTGGTCCGGCAGGGCGCGATCAGCGGCATCGAGCCCCGCAAGGCCATCCGCAACTACGTCAAGGCCCTGGTCAAGGGCACCTTGAAGATCATGTCCAAGATGGGCATCTCCACGGTCGGCGCGTACACCGCCGCCCAGGTCTTCGAGGCCGTCGGCCTGTCCACCGGCCTGCTCGACGAGTACTTCACCGGCACCGTCTCCAAGCTCGGGGGCGCCGGCCTGGACGTGCTCGCCAAGGAGGTCGCGCTGCGGCACCGCCGCGCCCACCCGGACAACCCGACCGACCGCGTGCACCGGCGCCTGGAGGTCGGCGGCGAGTACTCGTACCGCCGCGAGGGCGAGCTGCACCTGTTCACGCCCGAGACGGTGTTCCTGCTCCAGCACGCCGCCAAGACCCGCAAGGCCGACGTGTACCGCCGGTACACCGAGGAGGTCGAGCAGCTCGCCCGCCAGGGCGGCACCCTGCGCGGCCTGTTCTCCTTCCGCACCGAGGGCCGCACGCCGATCCCGATCGACGAGGTCGAGCCGGTCAGCGCCATCGTCAAGCGGTTCAACACCGGCGCCATGTCCTACGGCTCCATCTCCGCCGAGGCCCACGAGACCCTCGCGATCGCGATGAACCGGCTCGGCGGCCGGTCCAACAGCGGCGAGGGCGGCGAGGACCCCGAGCGCCTGCACGACCCGGAGCGCCGCTCCGCCGTCAAGCAGGTCGCCAGCGGCCGGTTCGGCGTCACCAGCGAGTACCTGGTCAACGCCAGCGACATCCAGATCAAGATGGCGCAGGGCGCGAAGCCCGGCGAGGGCGGCCAGCTGCCCGGCTACAAGGTGTACCCGTGGATCGCCCGCACCCGGCACTCCACGCCCGGCGTCGGCCTGATCTCCCCGCCGCCGCACCACGACATCTACTCCATCGAGGACCTCGCCCAGCTCATCCACGACCTCAAGAACGCCAACGAGCAGGCCCGCGTCCACGTGAAGCTGGTCTCCGCGCTCGGCGTCGGCACGGTCGCGGCGGGCGTGGCGAAGGCGCACGCGGACGTCGTGCTGGTCTCCGGCCACGACGGCGGCACCGGCGCGTCCCCGATGAACTCGCTCAAGCACGCGGGCACGCCGTGGGAGATCGGCCTGGCCGAGACCCAGCAGACGCTGCTGCTCAATGGCCTGCGCGACCGCATCACCGTGCAGGTCGACGGGGCCATGCGCACCGGTCGCGACGTGATGGTCGCCGCGCTGCTCGGCGCCGAGGAGTTCGGCTTCGCCACCGCGCCGCTGATCGTCGCGGGCTGCGTCATGATGCGCGTGTGCCACCTGGACACCTGCCCGGTGGGCGTGGCCACCCAGAACCCGGAGCTGCGCAAGCGGTACACCGGGCAGGCCGACCACGTGGTGAACTTCTTCGAGTTCGTCGCCCAGGAGGTCAGGGAGCACCTGGCCGCGCTCGGCTTCCGCACCATCGACGAGGCCGTCGGCCACGCGGAGCTGCTGCGCACCGACGAGGCCATCGAGCACTGGAAGGCCGACGGGCTCGACCTGACCCCGGTGTTCGCGGTGCCCGAGACCCCGTACCGCACGGCCAAGCGCCGGGTCCGCGACCAGGACCACGGCCTGGACCAGGCGCTCGACCGCACGCTCATCCAGCTCGCCGAGGCGGCGCTGGAGGACGCGCACCCGGTGCGCCTGGAACTGCCGCTGCGCAACGTCAACCGCACCGTCGGCACCCTCCTCGGCGCCGAGGTCACCCGCCGCTTCGGCGGCGACGGGCTGCCCGACGACACGATCCACGTGCAGTTCACCGGCTCCGCGGGCCAGTCGCTCGGCGCGTTCCTGCCGCGCGGCGTCACGCTGGAGATGATCGGCGACGCCAACGACTACGTCGGCAAGGGCCTGTCCGGCGGCCGGATCGTGGTGCGACCGCACCCCGACGCGCTGTTCGCGGCCGAGCGGCAGGTCATCGCGGGCAACGTCATCGGCTACGGCGCCACCGCGGGCGAGCTGTTCCTGCGCGGCCGGGTCGGCGAGCGGTTCTGCGTGCGCAACTCCGGCGCGCTGGCCGTGTCCGAGGGCGTCGGCGACCACGCGTTCGAGTACATGACCGGCGGTCGCGCCGTCGTGCTCGGACCGACCGGGCGCAACCTGGCCGCGGGCATGTCCGGCGGCATCGCGTTCGTGCTCGACCTCGACCCCAAGGCCGTCAACAAGGAGATGGTCGAGCTCCAGCGGCCCAGCGGCGACGACCTGCGCTGGCTGCGGGAGGTCGTCGAGCGGCACCACCAGCTCACCGGATCGGCCGTGGCCGCGTCGCTGCTCGGCGACTGGCCCCGGCGGTCCGCGGTGTTCACGAAGGTCATGCCCAGGGACTACCAGCGCGTGCTCGAAGCGATGAGGCTCGCTCGCGCGGAGGGCCGGGACGTCGACCAGGCGATCATGGAGGCCTCCCGTGGCTGATCCCCAGGGCTTTCTCAAGCACACCCGCGCCGAGGCGAAGAAGCGGCCCGCGACCGAGCGCGCCGCCGACTGGGACGAGGTGTACCTCGACCAGGGGCCGGAGGTCCGGGAGGCGCAGGTCCGCGTCCAGGCCACCCGGTGCATGGACTGCGGCGTCCCGTTCTGCCACTCCGGCAGCGCGGGCTGCCCGCTCGGCAACCTGATCCCCGAGTGGAACGACCTGGTCCGCCGGGGCGACTGGGAGTCCGCGTCGCACCGGTTGCACGCGACCAACAACTTCCCGGAGTTCACCGGCAGGCTGTGCCCGGCGCCGTGCGAGGCGGCGTGCGTGCTCGCCATCACCCCCGACGCCGGGGGAGCGGTGGCGATCAAGCGGGTCGAGCAGGCCATCGCCGACACCGCGTGGGAGAACGGCTCGGTCAAGGCCAGCCAGTCCCAGGTGTCCTCGGGCAAGAAGGTCGCCATCGTCGGCTCCGGCCCCGCCGGGCTGGCCGCCGCCCAGCAGCTCACCCGCGCCGGGCACGAGGTCACCGTGTACGAGCGGGACGACCGGCTCGGCGGGCTGCTGCGGTACGGCATCCCCGAGTTCAAGATGGAGAAGAAGGTCCTCGACCGGCGCCTCGCGCAGCTGCGCAAGGAGGGCACGAGGTTCGTGACCGGCTGCGAGGTCGGCGTCGACCTGACCGTGGAGGAGCTGCGCGCGTCGTTCGACGCCGTGGTGCTCGCGGTCGGCGCGCTGCGCGGTCGCGACGACACGACCACGCCCGGCCGCTCGCTCGACGGCGTCCACCTGGCGATGGAGCACCTGGTGCCCGCCAACCGCGCGTGCGAGGGCGACGGGGCCCCCGCGATCAGCGCGGCGGGCAAGCACGTGGTGGTCATCGGCGGCGGCGACACCGGCGCGGACTGCTACGGCACGGCCGTGCGGCAGGGCGCGCTGTCGGTGACGCAGCTCGACCAGTACCCGCAGCCCCCGTCGCAGCGCGACGACGCGCGGTCCCCGTGGCCGGTGTGGCCGTGGATCCTGCGCACCTACGCGGCGCACGAGGAGGGCGGCGAGCGGCGGTTCGCCGTGGCCGTCGAGGAGTTCACCGGCGAGGACGGGCGCGTCACGGCGGTCAAGCTGCGCAAGGTGAAGGTGCAGCGGGACTCCACCGGCAGGCGCGTGGTGGTGCCGATGTCCGAGGAGTTCGAGGAGCTGCCCGCCGACCTGGTGCTGCTCGCGATCGGCTTCGAGGGCGTCGAGCAGATGCCGCTGCTGGACGGGCTCGGGATCTCCCTGAGCGCCCGCAGCACGATCTCGTGCGGTTCGGACTGGCAGACCAGCGCGCCCGGCGTGTTCGTCTGCGGCGACGCGCACCGAGGCGCGTCCCTGGTGGTGTGGGCGATCGCGGAGGGCCGCTCGGTGGCCAACGCGGTCGACCGCCACCTGACCGGCTCGTCCGACCTGCCGTCCCCGGTGATCCCGAACCAGCTGCCGCTGGCCGTGGTCTGACCGGACCCGGAGCTGCGGCGCACGACGAGGTGCGCCGCGACAGCAGCGGGAGGGCAGCGCCGCCCCTCCACTGACCGCCGCCCCCCGACAACGGTGTCGGGGGGCGGTTCTTAATTCGTGGGGTTCGCGCTGGGGCGGTTCTCGCCGGGCTGGTTTCGCCTCGGGCCGGGCCGGGGCCGGACGTCACCCGGTTCTCCCCGGATCGCCCCGTGAAAAGGGGTGGCTTTCGCGCTGCCCGGTCCCCGATCATTGACGTGGGTTCGTTCAGGGGCTGCTGACGTCGCGTCCGGCCTCTCTTCCGGGGGCGTCCGGGTTCGGCGTGGCGTGGGGGTCTGGTTGCTGGAGCACGACGTGCGGCTGTCCGGGCTGGCCGAGAACCCGGCGCTGCCCGCCGGGCTGCTGGACCAGCTCATCGCCGCCGCCGGTCCCTGGCTGAGGCGCGACCTGGCTCGGCGGGACGACCTCTCGTCCGCGCAGGCACGGGCGCTGCTGGACTCCGGTGACGGGCCGGTCGTGGCCGCGCTGCTGGAGTCCGGCGCGATCGCGCCCGGTGACGTCCCCACCGAGGACGACCGGGTGGCCGTGGTGGTCGCCGCGCGTCCCGGCGCGGACCCGGACCTCGTGCGCCGCGTCGCCGCGCACCCCGATCCCGAGGTGCGCGCCTGGTTGGCCGAGCGCGGGGAGGGGCTGCCCGCCGACGTCGTCGCGGCACTGGTGCGCGATCCGGTCGCCGAGGTCGCGAGGGACGCTGCCGCCTGCCAGCCGCTCACCGCCGAGCTGGCGGCGGAGCTGCTCGCGCACCCGTCGGTGGACCTGCGGAAAGCGCTGTCCTGCAACAGGAGCACGCCACCGGAGGTGCTGCTGGCGCTCGTGGACCACCCGGAGCCCTGGGTGCGCTGGGACCTCGCCGAGCACCCGAACCTGCCGCGCGAGGCGGTCGTCGCCCTGCTCGCCGATCCGCTGCCCGCGGCCCGCTGGGCCGCCGCGCGGCACCCGCTCGTGCCGCAGGAGCTCCTGCGCGCCCTGGCGTCCGACCCGGACTCCGAGGTGCGCCAGGCGGTCCTGCGCAACCCGGGGGTGCCGCTGGACGTGCTGGTGGCCCTGGTCGGCGCCACCCGCACCGGTCACGACCCGCTGCCCGTGATCGTCACGGCCACCCACGACGAGCTGCGCGCCCTGGTGGCCTCGCCGGTGCGGCGGCTGCGGGCGCTGGTCGCCGCGCGCGAGGACCTCCCCGACGACCTCCTGGAGGCGTTCGCGGAGGACGAGGACGTGGTCGTGGTCAAGGCCGTGATCGCGAACCCCGCGCTGCCCGAGGACCGCCTGCGCGCCCTCGCGGACCGCCACGGCCCCCGCCTGCACCAGCGCCTGGCCCACAACCCGAACTGCCCGCCCGACCTGCTCGACCGCATGGCGCGGGACCCGGAGACCCCGAGGAAGGCGTACCGCGCGATCGCCGCCCACCCCAACGCCGGACCGGAGACCCTGCTGCGCTGCCTGGACGACGAGCGGGCGGCGGAGGAGGCCGCGGGGCACCCGAACCTGCCCGCGTCCGCGTTCGCGGTCCTGCTGGCCGACGACGCGCCCTGGGGCGCCCTCAGCCGCGCCGCCGCGAACCCGGCGCTGCCCGTCGAGCTGATGACCGCACTGCTGAACCCGGCCCAACCCGCCTGCGTCGAACGGTAGCCCGACGCCTCCTTTCGGAGGCGCGCCACCAGGGCCGTGAGCAGGACCGCGCCCGTCGAAGAATGGGCCGCTTGGACCTCCCGGAACTGGTTACCGTGATTTCACGATGGGCTGGAACGGAAAGTCGGGGGTTCTTGTGCTCAAAGGCTCACTTTCCCGGATCGACGATTGCCTGACGCGCGAGGACGCGCACCCGGTGATCAAATCGGTGGCCGCCGCCGCGCTGCTGTCCGCAATTCTCGGGTTCGTCCTCGGAGATGGCTTGGTGAAAGCGGCTTCGGTCGCGGTCCTGGTGTCGCTGGCGCTGTGCTCGGTGCTGCTGCTGATCGGCGGTCTCGGTTCCCTGCGCCGCGAGGCCGACGCGCACCGCGGGCTCGTCCTGCGCTACGCGAAGGCGATCCTGGACCGCGACGGGCTCCCGTACCGCTTCATCAAGTGGGAGGAGTCCTCGGTGATCCGGAACAGCAGGGGCGACTCGCTCGACACCACCACCATCCGCGCCGAGGTGACCGATAACGGAATGCTGTTCATGCGCCTGGCCTTCGGCTCCGGGTGGCCGCAACCCGCCAGGCACCGGGGCAAGGTGCGGTTGCGGGTGCGCAAGCTCATGATCGGGGACCGGCCCGGCGTGAACCTGGAGCGCACCGTCCAGTGGCTGGAAGACGGCAAGCTGCGCCTGGTCATCCACTTCGCGGAGCCGCCACGCGTCGGCGAGGAGATCTCCGTCGTGGTCGAGTGCGACTGGCCGGGCAAGTCGATGCCGCTGATGCGCGAGGGGAAAGTGGACAAGTTCACGTTCCGGTTCAGCAGGCCGGTGCCCTACGCGCGTTACCAGGTCACCCTGCCCGAGGGGGTCGACGCCACGTGCGAACCGTTCGGGTTCTCCGAGCACGACGAGCGCGTCCACTGGGGCAGGGTGACCGATGGGCAGGGACGCACGCAGTTCTACGTCGACGGCGTCGACGTGGCGGTGCACCGCGAACTAGGGATGCTCCTGCAGGTCGGCTGAAGGTGTGGCGGACGACGGCTCAGTCGCCGTCGCCGTCGCCGCCCTCGCCGCCATGTGCAGTCTTCACGTCGAAGTCCTCTCGATAAATGCGGAAAAGTTTCACCGGACATCGCGTTCGGCGCGGGAGCCGCCGTAAACGCAGTGCAAATCTTACCCATTTCATGTGGAATAAATGCACGAGGGTCCACGTTCTCGATGGGGTGAACTGCCGCTCGCCCGGTAGTGGCCTGTGGCCCGCATCCCGTTGCCCAGGGTTTGCGCTAACCACCCGAACCGGCGAAGTAAGCTGTGCCCATGGAATTCCGCGGGTTCGGTGAGTACGCGATCGACTTCTTCGACGGGCTCGTGGCCGACAACTCCAAGGCCTACTGGGAGGCCAACAAGCACACCTACCACTCCGACGTCCGCGACCCCATGCGCGCCCTGCTGGCCGACCTGGAGGCGGAGTTCGGGGCCGGGAAGGTGTTCCGGCCGCACCGGGACGTCCGGTTCAGCAAGGACAAGACGCCGTACAAGACGCACTGCGGCGGCGTGGTCGAGTCCGGGCGGGGCGGCGGGGCCTACTACGTGCAGATCAGCCCCGAGGGGCTGATGGTCGGCGGCGGGTCGTTCGCCATGGCGTCCGACCAGCTCGCGCGCTACCGCGAGTCCGCCGCCGACGAGCGCCGGGGCGAGGAGCTCCGGACCGTCCTGGACAAGCTCGTCGCGGGCGGCTGGGAGATCAGGGGCAACCGGCTCAAGCGCGCCCCGCGCGGCGCCGACCCCGAGCACCCCCGGCTGGAGCTGCTCAAGCACCGGTCGATCTACGCCGGGAAGGTCTGGGGGCCGGACGACGTGCTGCACGAGCCCGAGTGCTTCGACCGGGTCCTCGGGGCCTGGCGCGAGCTGGTGGCGTTCAACGAGTGGTGCGCCGACCACGTCGGCGTCACCGAGGTCGGCTTCCGGCGCTGATCCGGGGGAGCCGCTCCGGTCCCGGACGTCCGAACCCCTGGAACGTCCGGGACCGGAAGTCTTCCCGAGCCGGGAGAATCCGCGCTAGCGCCCGTCCGCACCCCCGCGAACCCGCCCGATCCGGTGACCGAGCCACCGGTGCAGCAGCCACCCCAGGCCGATTCCTGCGACGTCCGTCACGGCGTCCGCCACGTCCCCGGAACGCCCCAGGCCGGTCAGCAGGTGCTGCGCCACCTCGGACAGCCCGGCGTACGCCACCAGCCCTGCCTGCGCCGTCGCGCGCGGCAGCCGGGCGTGCAGCGCGGTGAACGCCAGCAGCGCGAACAGGACGGCGTGCACCACCTTGTCCGTTCCGGGCGGCGAGCTGGGCACACCCGACGCCGGGGTGAACAGAATGATGACGCTGAGCAACAGCGCGGTCACCAACGGAAAGAATCTGGCCATCACACCGGGGATTTTCCCTGTTTCGAGCGGATTACCGCCGGGTACATCCTGATCGGTCCAGTCAGCAGGGCTAGTCTCTTGGAACGTGAGTCGACGCGCGAAGATCGTCTGTACCCTGGGCCCCGCCACCGCCACCGCTGACAAGATCAACGAGCTGGTTGCGGCCGGTATGGACGTGGCAAGGATGAACTTCAGCCACGGCAGCCACGCAGATCACAAGCAGGTCTACGACCTGGTGCGATCCGCGGCGGAGGCCTCGGGTCGGGCGGTGGGCGTTCTCGCCGACCTCCAGGGCCCCAAGATCAGGCTCGGGCGCTTCGCCCACGGTCCCGTCGAGTGGCGGACGGGCGACGTCGTGCGGGTGACCGTCGAGGACGTCGAGGGCACCCACGACCGGGTCTCCACCACCTACAAGGAGCTCGCCAAGGACGCCAAGGTCGGCGACCGGCTGCTCGTGGACGACGGCAAGGTCGGTCTCGTCGTGATCGAGGTCGACGGTCCGGACGTCGTCTGCGAGGTCACCGAGGGCGGCCCCGTCAGCAACAACAAGGGCTTGTCCCTGCCCGGCATGGACGTCTCCGTCCCTGCCATGTCCGAGAAGGACATCGAGGACCTGGAGTTCGCCCTCAGCCTGGGCGTGGACTTCATCGCCCTGTCCTTCGTCCGCTCGCCCGCCGACATCGACCTGGTCCACCAGGTCATGGACCGGTCGGGCAGCCGCCGCCTCCCGGTGATCGCCAAGATCGAGAAGCCGGAAGCGGTGGACAACCTGGAGGCCATCGTCCTGGCCTTCGACGGCGTCATGGTCGCCCGCGGCGACCTGGGCGTCGAGCTCCCCCTGGAGTACGTGCCGCTGGTGCAGAAGCGGGCCATCCAGATCGCCCGCGAGAACGCCAAGCCGGTCATCGTGGCGACCCAGATGCTCGACTCGATGATCACCAACTCCCGGCCGACCCGCGCGGAGACCTCCGACGTGGCGAACGCCGTGCTCGACGGCGCGGACGCGCTGATGCTGTCCGGCGAGACCAGCGTCGGCCGCTACGTCATCGAGACGGTCCAGACGATGAGCCGGATCATCGAGCACGTCGAGACCGAGTCGACGACCGTGCCGCCGCTGACCCACGTCCCGCGCACCAAGCGCGGCGTGATCTCCTACGCGGCCCGCGACATCGGCGAGCGCCTCAACGCGAAGGCGCTGGTCGCCTTCACCCAGTCCGGTGACACCGTGCGGCGGCTCGCCCGCCTGCACACGCACCTGCCGCTGCTCGCGTTCACGCCCGAGCAGAGCGTGCGCGCCCAGCTGTCGCTGACCTGGGGGACCGAGACGTTCCTGGTGCCCAGGGTGGAGTCCACCGACGAGATGGTCCGCCAGGTGGACGCGTCGATGCTGTCCATCGGGCGGTACCAGGCGGGTGACCTCATGGTGGTCGTGGCGGGCTCCCCGCCCGGTACCGTGGGGTCGACGAACCTCATCCGGGTCCACCGGCTCGGCGAGGAAGACCACGCCTGACCACTGGAGATTCACGTGACCGAGGCTGCCCGTGCCGCCGCTGCCGCCGGCTTCCCCACCGAGGGGCCGCTGGACACCGACGGCGTGCCGCACGGGCAGCCCGTGCTCGACCGCCTCGTGGCGCTGCTCGACCTGGAGCGCATCGAGGAGAACATCTTCCGCGGGGTCTCCCCGGCCGAGTCGCCGGTGCGGGTGTTCGGCGGCCAGGTCGCCGGGCAGGCGCTGGTGGCCGCCGGGCGGACGGTCCCGCCGGAGCGCCGGGTGCACTCGCTGCACTCGTACTTCATCCGGCCGGGCGACCCGCGCATCCCGATCGTGTACGAGGTGGACCGCATCCGCGACGGCCGCTCGTTCACCACCCGCCGGGTGGTGGCGGTGCAGCGCGGCAAGGCCATCTTCTCCCTGTCGGCCTCCTTCCAGAGCGAGGAGCCCGGCATGGACCACCAGGAGCCGATGCCGGACGTCCCCGCACCGGACACCCTGCCCGACTACGCCACCGCCGCCGAGGGCTACCTCGACAAGGCGGGCGCGATGGCCAGGCTGCCGCGCCCGATCGACCTGCGGTACGTGACGACCCCGCCGTGGAAGGCCCGCGACAGCGGCCCCGCCGAGGCGCGCAGCCAGGTGTGGATGCGGGCGGACGGCAAGCTCCCCGACGACGACCTGCTGCACGTGTGCGTGCTGGCGTACGCGTCGGACATGACGCTGCTGGACTCGATCCTGGTCAGGCACGGGGTGTACTGGGGCACGGACAACGTGCTCGGCGCGAGCCTGGACCACGCGATGTGGTTCCACCGCCGCTTCCGCGCCGACGAGTGGTTCCTGTACGACTGCGCCTCGCCCTCGGCGTCCGGCGCGCGCGGCCTGGCGACGGGCCGGTTCTTCGGCGCCGATGGGGAACTGGTGGCGACGGTGGTGCAGGAAGGGCTGCTGCGGGTGATCAAGTGACGGTGCGGTGAGACGGGCGGGGGACGCACCCCGCCCGCGCCGCCCCACCTCACGCCGCGTCACACCCCTGCGTCACCCCCCCTGCGTCACCCCCCCGCGTCACCCCCCCCGCGTCACCCCCCCGCGTCACCCCCCCGCGTCACCCCCCCCGCGTCACCCCCCCCGCGTCACACCGCCGCGCGCAGCGCCTCCCACAGCGCCCGCACGTGCCGCTCCTGAGTCCCGATCGCCCCGACCGCGACCCGCGCCACGTACCGCCCGCCCACGACCGCGTGCGTCAGGTACGCCTCGCCGCCCGCGTTCACCGACTCCACCGCCCGCCTGGTCGCCGCCTCGTCCCCGCGCACCGCGATGACCAGCAGCGACAGCGTCCTGGGCGTCACGACCTCCCACCTCGGGTCCGCCTCGACCCACCCCTCCAGCTTCCGCGCCAGCTCCACGTGCCCGCGCAGGTGCGCCCGCACCCCGCTCAGCCCGTGGGTCCGCAGCGCCGCCCACAGCTTCAGCGCCCGGAACCGCCTGCCCAGCGGCACCTGCCAGTCGCGGTAGTCCACGACCGCCCCCGACTCGGTCGCCGGGTTGCGCAGGTACTCCGGCAGGATCGTCAGCGCGTCCACCAGCCCACCGGGCCGCGAGGTCCAGAACAGGGACGCGTCGAACGCCGTCAGCAGCCACTTGTGCGCGTTCGCGCAGTACGAGTCGGCCAGCTCCAGGCCGTCCAGCATCCCCCGGTGCTCCGGGCACACCGCCGCCGCGCCCGCCCACGCCGCGTCCACGTGCAGCCACACCCCGCGCCGCGCGCACACCTCGCCGATCGCCCGCACCGGGTCGACCGCGCCGGTCCCGGTGGTGCCGACGGTCGCGCACACCAGCACCGGCCGCCTGCCCGCCGCCACGTCCGCCGCGATCGCGGCCTCCAGCGCGTCCGCCGACATCGCCAGGTCGTCGCCGGTCGGGACCGCGCGCACCGCCTCCTCGCCGAGGCCGGCGATCCGGGCCGCCTTGGCCAGCGACGAGTGCGTCTGCGAGGACACGTAGATCGTCTCCGAGCCGTCCACGCCCGCCGCCCGCCACTTCCCGCCCGACGCCCGCTGCAACGCCGCCACCAGCGCCACGAGCGCGGCCGACGACGCGGTGTCCTGGATGACCCCTCCGCCCAGGAACGACTCGGGCAGGCCCATCGCCGCCACGAGCTGGTCCATCAGCACCTGCTCCAGCTCGGTGCACGCGGGCGAGGTGGCCCACAGCATCCCCTGCACGCCCAGCCCCGTGGAGACCAGGTCGCCGAGCACCGACGGCAGCGACGCGTTCGCCGGGAAGTACGCGAAGAACGACGGGTGCTGCCAGTGCGTGGTGGCGGGCACCACCACGCGGTCGACGTCGGCGAGCACCGCGTCGAACGGCTCCGGCTCCTCCGGCAGCTCGGCGGGCAGCCGCTCGCGCACCCACCCCGGCTCGACCTGCGCCAGCACCGGCAGCGACTCCAGGCGGGAGCGGTAGTCGGCGATCCAGTCGACGACCTCGTGCCCCGCCCGGCGGAACTCCTCTGCGTCCATGGCGGCCAAACCTAGGGGGACGTTCTGGTTATCGTGGCCCCGGCCCGCCGTCTCCTGAGCGGAACCGACCACTGCCAGGAGGATTGGATGCGGACACCGCACGAGCCCGGCGCGGCGACGGTCGTCGCGGCGCAGCGCGGCGAGGACGGCGCCCTCGACGAGCTGGTCGCGGCCTACCTGCCGCTGGTCTACAACGTCGTCGGCCACGCGCTGGGCGGCCACCCGGACACCGACGACGTCGTCCAGGAGACGATGCTGCGCGCCGTCGACTCGCTCGGCGAGCTGCGCGACCCGGCAGCGTTCCGGTCGTGGCTGCTGGTCATCGCCATGAACCAGGTCCGCGAGCGGCACCGGCGGCGGCTGCCGCTGCCCGTGGACGAGCGGTCCCTGGCCGACCGGGCCGACCCCGGCGCGGACTTCGTCGACCTCGCGCTCACCAAGCTCCACCTGACCGGGCAGCGGCGGGAGGTGGTGGCCGCGACCCGCTGGCTCGGCGAGGAGGAGCGGGAGCTGCTGTCGCTGTGGTGGATGGAGGCGGTCGGGCGGATCACCCGCGCCGAGCTGGTCGAGGCGGTCGGGATCAGCGCGCAGCACGCGGCGGTGCGGGTGCAGCGGATGAAGGCGCAGCTGGACGCGTCGCGGGTGGTCGTGCGGGTGCTCGCGGTCGTGCCCCGGTGCGGGGAGCTGGCGCACGTCGTGGGGGACTGGGACGGGGAGCCCAGCGCGCTGTGGCGCAAGCGGGTCATGCGGCACGCGCGGGAGTGCGAGCGGTGCGCGGCGGCGTTCGACGACCTGGCGGCGGTGGACGGCCTGGTGGCGCGGCTGCCGCTGGTGCCGGTGCCGTTCGCGCTGGACCCGTCGCTGTGGGGCGCGGCCGGGGGCGCGGGCGAGGCGCTGGTGGGGCAGGGCGCCGGTCAGGCCGGGCAGGGCGTCGGGCACGCCGGTCACGGCACGGCCCAGCCCGCCGCCACGGCCCAGTCGCTCAAGGCGGTCGGCGCGGTGAAGAAGGGCTTCTGGGCGCAGGTCGCCGCCAAGCCCCTGGTGGTCGCGACGGCGGTCGCCGCGATCGCGACGGCCGCCGTGGTGGCCCCGATGGCGCTGCCCGCCGACGAGCCGCCCGCGCCGGCCGCCCAGGTCACCCTCCCGCCGACGTTCACCACGCAGCCGCTGCCCGAGTCCTCGGCCGCGCCCACCACGACCACCGCGCCCAGCTCCAGCAGCCCGGCCCCGACCACCACCACCCAGCCGCAGCCCGCCGTGGCCGCGCCCCGCCCGCCCGCCGCGCCGTCGGCGAAGAAGGGCGTCAGCACCTGGAACTTCGACGGCGTCGGCAGGGCGCTCGGCGACGTCGGCGCGGGCTGGGTCTACAACTGGGCGCCCACCAGGGAGGACCTGGTGATTCCGCAGGGCGTCGAGTTCGTGCCGATGATCTGGGGCGCGAAGACGGTGACCCCGGCGAACCTGGCCGCCGTGAAGGGCCAGGGCGGCACGCTGCTCGGCTTCAACGAGCCGGACCTGGGCGAGCAGTCGAACATGAGCGTCGAGCAGGCCCTCGACCTGTGGCCGCAGCTCCAGGCCACCGGGATGCGCCTGGGCAGCCCGGCCGTCGCCTACGGCGGCGACAAGGCGGGAGGCTGGCTCGACCGGTTCATGGCCGGGGCCAAGCAGCGCGGCCTGCGCGTCGACTTCATCACCCTGCACTGGTACGGCTCGGACTTCAGCGCCGCCGCCGTCGGCCACCTGAAGAACTACCTGGACGCGGTGCGCGCCCGGTACGGGCTGCCCGTCTGGGTGACCGAGTACTCGCTGATCGACTGGTCGGGCGGCGCGGCGCGGTACCCGAGCGCGAGCGAGCTGGCGGCGTTCGCGAGCGGCTCGGCCCGGATGATGGAGGGCCTGCCGTGGGTGGAGCGCTACGCCTGGTTCGCGCTCCCCGCCGACAAGCCGGGGACCGGGCTGTACACGCCGGGCGGCGTCCCCAACGCGGCCGGTGAGGCGTACCGGTCGGTGGGGTAGGCGGGCGTGGGGGCGGGCACCGCACCGGCGCCCGCCCCCACCGCCGACACCCGCGCAGACCGGACCCGGAGGTCCACTCCCCGGAATCCGGCCCGCACCCCACGGGTTCCCCGCCAAGACCCCGCGCGGTTCCCCCGACCGGCGCAAACGCGCTCACCGTCCCGTGTTTCACGAACCCGCCCGGTAATTCCCGCGCAGGAGCGTCCGAAGTGTGGGTAGTCGCATATGTGCGCCCGGACCCGAATGCGGGCAGGGTGGACTGATGACCACCTCCGAGGCACCGGCGCGGATCGCCGTCACGGGGCTCGCCGTCATGGGCAGCAACCTGGCGCGCAACCTCGCCCGGCACGGCTTCCGCGTCGCCGTGCACAACCGCACCAACGCCCGAACCAAGGCCCTGATCTCCGAGCACGGGCACGAGGGCGAGTTCGTCCCCGCCGAGACCCTGGACGAGCTGGTCGGCAGCCTCCAGAAGCCCCGGCAGATCATCATCATGGTGAAGGCGGGCGCCCCCACCGACGCGGTCATCGACGAGCTGGCGCCCCTGCTCGAACCCGGTGACATGGTCATCGACGGCGGCAACGCGCACTACGCCGACACCCGGCGCCGCGAGGCCGCGCTGCGCGAGGCGGGCCTGCACTTCGTCGGCGCGGGCATCTCCGGCGGCGAGGAGGGCGCGCTCAACGGGCCCAGCATCATGCCCGGCGGCTCCAAGGAGTCCTACGAGCACGTCGGCCCCGTCCTGGAGGCCATCTCCGCCAAGGTCAACGGCGAGGCGTGCTGCGTGCACGTCGGGCCGGACGGCGCGGGCCACTTCGTCAAGATGGTGCACAACGGCATCGAGTACGCCGACATGCAGCTCATCGCCGAGGCGTTCGACCTGCTGCACCGCGCGGGCGGCCTGACCCCCGCCGAGGTCGCCGAGGTCTTCCGGGGCTGGAACACCGGCGACCTGGAGTCCTACCTGGTCGAGATCACCGCCGAGGTGCTAGCCCACGTCGACGCCGAGACCGGCTCCGCGCTGGTCGACGTCATCGCCGACGAGGCCGAGCAGAAGGGCACCGGCCGCTGGACCGTCCAGGAGGCCCTCGAACTGGGCGTCCCGGTCACCGGCATCGCCGAGGCCGTCTTCGCCCGCTCGCTGTCCGGCCGCGCCTCCCAGCGCGAGGCCGCCCGCGCCGCCCTCGGCGTCAACGAGGTCGTCGCCAGCCGGGACGACTCGCTCGTCGAGGACGTCCGCCAGGCCCTCTACGCCTCCAAGGTCGTCGCGTACGCGCAGGGCTTCGACCAGATGCGCGCCGCCAGCACCGAGTACGGCTGGGACCTCGACCTCGGCTCCACGGCCACCATCTGGCGCGGCGGCTGCATCATCCGGGCCCGCTTCCTGGACCGGATCAAGGAGGCCTACGACCGGAACCCCGAGCTGGAGACCCTGCTCGCCGACGACTACTTCCGCGACGCCGTGCGCACCGCCGAGGACGCCTGGCGGCGGGTCGCGGTGAAGGCCGTCCAGTCCGGGGTGCCCGCGCCCGGCTTCGTGTCCGCGCTGTCCTACTACGACGCGCTGCGCTCCGAGCGCCTGCCCGCCTCCCTCATCCAGGGACTGCGGGACTTCTTCGGCGCCCACACCTACCGCAGGACCGACCGCGAGGGCTCGTTCCACACCCTCTGGTCCGGCGACCGCTCCCAGATCGACGCCTGAGACCGGTCGACGCCCGAGAACGCGCCACACCGGGAGCACGGCGCGGGACCCCTCACGAGGAGGGGCCCCGCGCCACCGGGTCAGGTCGTGACCGGCGCCAGCGCCCCCCGCTCCGGGTCGACCAGGTACACCCTGGCCGAGGAGATGTCGAAGTACATGCCCACGAGCCGCAGCGCCCCGCAGTCCACCGCCTCCCGCACGCACGGGTAGGCCATCAGGTTGTCCAGCTGCTGCGCCACGTTCGCCACGGCCAGCCGCTCCACCACCGCCGAGCCGGACGCGTGCCCCTCCAGCTCGTGGAACCGGATCAGGCTCGGGTCCGCCGCCCGCAGCCACGACCGCAGCCGCGACCCCGGCGGCGCCGTGCCGTCCAGCAGCGCCTTCATCGCCCCGCAGTCCGAGTGCCCGCACACCACCACGGTCCGCACCGCCAGCACCCGCACCGCGTACTCCACCGCGGCGGCCACCGAGTCGTCGCCGTCGACCGGCACCAGGTTGCCGATGTTGCGCACGCAGAACAGGTCGCCCGGCCCCGACGTGGTGATCATGTTGGGCACCACCCGCGAGTCCGCGCAGGTGATGAACAGCTGGCCGGGACGCTGCCCGCGCTCGGCGAGCTCCGCCAGGAACGGCCGCACCAGCGGGGCGGCGAACCGCTCGAACTCGTGCATCCCCAGGATCATCGGGTCGACCTCGTCCCGCTGCCGGGGCACCACCACCTCCCCGGCCGCGTCCCGCCGCTGCTGCCAGTACGACCACGGCGCGAACCAGCGCGCGGACGGGGCCACCGGCGCCTTGCGCAGCGCGGGCATCCCCTTGGTCGCCTTCGAGAACCACGTGTCGTGCACCTCCAGCACCTCGACCGAGCCGCCGAGCCGCTGGTAGCCGGCCCGCCAGTCCTCGATCGCCTCGTACGCCCCGTGGTCCAGGAAGTCGATGTGCAGCTCCAGCACCACGTGCCTGCGCAGCGGCACGCCGCGCAGCTCCCGCACCATCCGGCCCGCCCCGAGGAACACCAGCGACCCGCGGATGACGACCCGGCACCCCTCGCCGCCCGCCTCGTCCACCCGCACCGAGCAGTGCGCCAGCCGGTACACCGACCGCAGCACCGCCGCGGCCACGCCCAGCAGCACCCCCTGCACCAGCCCGAGCCCGACCACGCCCACCACGGTCACGGCGTACGCGGTGAACTCGCCGTGCCGCCACAGCACCCGCATCCGCTCCGGGCTGACCAGCCGCAGCCCCACCACCAGCAGCACGCCCGACAGCGCCGCCAGCGGCACCAGCTCCAGCACCGACCCGAGCGCCAGCGCGAACACCCCGATCCACACCCCGTGCAGCACCGCCGACATCCGCGTGACCGCGCCGGCCGCCACGTTCGTCGAGCCGCGCGCGATGCCGCCGCTCACCGGCAGCCCGCCGACCGCGCCCGCCACGGCGTTGGCCACGCCCTGCGCGACCAGCTCGCGGTCCAGGTCGGCGCGCGGCCCGTCGTGCAGCTTGTCCACGGCCACCGCCGACAGCAGCGTCTCCACGCTGGCCACCACCGCGACCGTGACCACCGCGAACGCGATCCCGGTGATCGGGCCGGACGGCATCTCCGGGGCGACCAGCCCCTCGATGCCGGGCAGCTCCACCCGCGCCACGTCCAGGCCCGCGCCGACCCCGGTCGCGGCGGCCACCGCGACCAGCGGGGCGGGCGCGAACGAGGCGCGCGGCACCAGCGGCCACAGCAGCATGACCGCCACCGCGACCGCGCCCACCGCCAGCGACTCCAGGTCGACCGGCGCGAACAGCATCAGCACGTTCTCCTCGGCGGTGGCGCCCGCCTCGCCGCCGAGCGCCACGACCAGCTGGCTCAGCGCGATCGTCACGCCGATGCCCGCGAGCAGGCCGTGCACCACGGCGGGGGACAGCGACAGCGCCACGCGCGCCACGCCGGTGAGGCCGCAGGCCAGCTGGAACAGGCCCGCCCCCACGGTGATCATGGCCGTGGCCGCCCAGCCGTACTCGGCGATCAGGCTCGTGGTGATCAGCACCATGCCCGCCGCGGGGCCGCTGACCTGCATCGGGGCCCCGCCGAGGGCGCCCGCGACGATCCCGCCGACGGCGGCGGACACCAGGCCCGCCATGAGCGGCGCGCCGCTGGCCGCGGCGAAGCCCAGCGACAGGGGGATCGCCACCAGGAACACCACGAGCGAGGCGGGCACGTCGTGGCGCAGCACGCCCAGCAACCCCGGCTTGGGCGGAGGGCCCGCGGTGGTGTGCTCACCTGCGTGCGACTTCCGGGCTCGGTTCATCGAAATCCTCACTGGCGTCGAGGGGTGCAGTCCGACGAACGCGGGAGACGGGCCCGATGGGTGGCGGCGGTGGCACATCCGTGTCGGCACGGGGGGACGTGTCGGCACTGCGGTTCACCGTCCATGATGACGACGGCACCGGTGCTCTGACCAGGCGTGACACCCGTAAGTGTTGATCATTCAACGGAACGTGACGGTGTGTGGTCGTCCGAATTGCCCGAAAGCGCTGAACGCGCGGAGGCCGTGGCGGAACCGACCCCGGTCGGGGGTTCGGGGCCGGTTCCGCCACGGCCTGTGGTGTCGGGTGCTCCCTGGGAGCGCGACCTCGAGGAGGGTGTCGCCACCCGACGCCGAACGGGCCCGCGTCCGCCCGCTCGCGTGTGGGGGAGGGGCGCTAGCGGCCCGCGTCCCGGAAGGTGTCGCCGAAGGGGTCGCCGACGCCGTCCTCGAACGGGTCGACCTCGTCCCGCGACCCGGCGACCGGTCGGGGGCCCGCGACGGCCAGGCACAGCTGCGCGCCGATGTAGGCCCGGCAGGGGGCCGTGCTGCGCCTGCCCCACAGGCCGCTCCACCGCCTGCGGCAGGTCCCGCAGCGCCCGCGCTCGTCGGGCTGGTGCTCGTCGAGCAGGGACTTCAGCGCGGCGACCACGCGGGGCAGCTCCGAGCGGGCCAGCTCCACCGCGCTCTCGCCGTCCGCCTGGTCGGCCCGGCGCACCAGCGCGGCCAGGTGGTCGTGCAGCGACCTGTCGAGCTGGCCGAAGACCGTCAGAGCCATCCTCGCCGCTCCCTGCTGGCAGCCATGCCGCCCTCCCCGTCAGCGTTGCCACAGCAGCCTGGGACCAGCACGTGCCCGCCTGCAAGTTGCAGTACACGAATGGATGACGTCTCTTTGCTTGCCGGGTGAACGGGCCGAGACTGTGCCCTGCAACTGCACTGAGGAGGTGCGCGGATGTCGCGCGGCGAGAGCCCCACCCTGCGCAAGAGGCGCCTCGTCAGCGAGCTGCGCAGGCTCCGCGAGGCGTCGGGGCTCACCATCGAGGACGTGGGCGAGCGGCTGGAGTGCTCCGCGTCCAAGATCAGCCGGATCGAGACCGGCCGGGTCGGCGTCACGCCCCGCGACGTGCGCGACATGCTCACCGCCTACGACGCGGACCCCGTGCTGCTGGACGAGCTGGTCCAGCTCGCCAGGCAGGCCCGGCGCAAGGCGTGGTGGGACGCGTTCGGCGACATCGCGCCCGGCAAGTACGTGGGCCTGGAGGCGGACGCCGAGCAGGTCCGCACCTACCAGGGGCTCATGGTGCCGGGGCTGCTCCAGTGCGAGTCGTACACCAGGGCGCTGATCGCCGACGTGTCGCCCGGCTCGTCGCCCTCCGAGGTCGACCGGCGGATCGAGCTGCGCGGGGCCCGGCAGGCGCTGCTGGCCGAGGACCCGCCGCTGCGGCTGCACGCGGTGGTGGACGAGGCCGCGCTGCGGCGTCTCGTGGGCGGGCCCGCCGTGATGGCGGAGCAACTGGCGAAGCTCTCCGAAATGGGTGAAAGAGAAAATCTCACCATTCAGGTGATCCCCTTCACCGCGGGTGCTTATTCGGCGATGGACAGCCCGTTCGTGCTGCTGTCCTTCAGCGATGAGCAGGATCGCGACGTGGTATACCTCGAAACCACGCGGAACGAGGTTTATCTGGAGCAGGCCTCGGAAGTGCTCAGGTATGCCGAGATGTTCTCGCGATTGGCGACCGCGGCGCTCGACGTCGGTGAATCCGCGGCACTGGTCGGGCGGGTCGCGCGGGAACTCTCCTGAACCGGGAGTGTCGGGACGATGTACCAGAACTGGCGCAAGGGCAGTCGCACCACGGCGACCGGCGCGGACTGCGTGGAGATCGCGCGGGACGGCGCGCTGACCGCCGTGCGGGACACGAAGAACCGCGCGGGCGGCCTGCTGGAGTTCGGCCCCCGCGAGTGGGCCCGCTTCGCGGACGGCGCCAAGGGCGGTGCGCTCGACGGGCGGTGACCGTCCGTTCGGCAGGCGGCCACGCCGGTCACATAGCGTGTGAAGAGGGTGACCCTCCAGGGGGTCACCCTCACTTTTTTGGGTCAGGATGTCCGGAATCCTGCCGTTGTGTGCTACTTACGGCGGAAGCCAGAATCAGACCAGGAGATGATGACAGCACCACGAACGGCTGGTGTGCTGGTGACGGGGCGGGGGCTCGCTGTCCGCCCGACGAGGACTAGCGCTCGTCAGGTCACCGGGTAAATGCGCTCCGTGGTCAGCCGTGTGCCTGGTGTGATGTACCCGTGATCCGTTTGGGGGATTTCGATGGGTTTTGTGACCGACGCGCTCGACGGGCTCGCCGGCCTGCCCCAACCGGCGGTCCTGGCGGTCACCGGCGCGATGACGCTCGCGGAGTGCACCCTCGGCGTGGGCTTCCTCGCCCCCGGCGAGACGGCGCTGCTGCTGGCGTCGACGACCGCGAACACGCTCTCGCGCTTCCTCGTCATGTGGCTGGTGGTGACCGTGTGCGCCGTCGCCGGCGACAGCATCGGCTACTACCTGGGCAGGCGCTTCGGCGACCGGCTGCGGGCGAGCAGGCTGGTGCGCAAGATCGGCCAGCAGCACTGGGACAAGGCGGGCGAGCTGCTGCGCAGGCGCGGCGCGTACGCCGTGTTCATCGCCCGGTTCATGCCCGTCGTGCGCACCCTCGTGCCCGCCTCCGCGGGCGCGGCCAAGCTCGACTACCGCAAGTTCCTGCCCGCCTCGATCGCGGGCGCCGCCGCCTGGTCCGCGCTGCACATCGGCATCGGCTCGGCCGCGGGAGCCTCGGCCAAGTACATCGAGGCCGCGTTCGGCCGGGCCATGTGGGGCGTCATGGCGGTCGGCTGCCTGATCGCGCTGGTCGTGTACCTGTGCAAGCGCCGGGCCGCCGCGCGCGCCGCCGAGGCCACCCGGCCCGACGCCGAGCCGGCGCTGGTGGGCGAGTCCTGAGCCGGACCGGTGGCCACCGGGCGCCGCCGCCCCCGGCGGCCACCGGCCCGCTCCGAGGAACCCGCGTCCGGGAGGCCGCGCGGGCGCGACCGCTCCGAGCGCCCCGCGCCCCGCGCGAGGCGTCCTGGCCGACAGGGGGTGCGGGCCGGGGCCCGCGGACCAGGAAGCCACCACGCGTGCACGACGGAAGAGCCGGTCGACGGGAGGTTCGGGTCCCGTCGACCGGCTCTTCCGCGTTGGGGAGGGCACTGGAGAGGGGCCGTCCCCTACCGGACGACCCCTCTCCCATGCGGGGACGAGGGCAAACCGGCGTTCCGCCGCCGCGGGCTGGATGCCCCTTGCACGCCGGCCTGCCCTCGTCGTTCCGGGAGAGCAGCGGATGTTCCGCTGTCTGGTCCAACCTCCCCCACCGGGATTCGCCCTGTGTGGTCGGTCGGACACGCTTAGCGTAAGAATGCGGCTACAGCACGACTGGAGCCGCACTGGAGCGCTGGTCGCGCCGCAGGTGGCGGCCCTGGGCGGAGGATCGGTTCGGGTGGAGCAGGACGACGGGAACGCCCTCGGGGCGGCGCGCGCCGGTGGCGCGGGGGCGGCCGACCCGGTCCCCCTCCGCTTCGAGGTGCTCGGGCTGCTGCGCGCCGTGCGCGGCTCCAGGGAGGTCGACCTCGGGGCGGCCAAGCAGCGGGCGGTGCTCGCCGTGCTCCTGCTGGCCCGCAACGCCCCGGTCAGCCGCGACCAGATCATCGAGGCGGTCTGGGGGGAGAACCCGCCGACCTCCTCGGTCAACCTCGTGCAGACCTACGTCGCGGGCCTGCGCCGCGCGCTCGAACCGCACCGGGCCAGGCGGGCGCCCGCCGAGCTGCTCACCTCCGTCGGCGACGGCTACCTGCTGCGCGTGCCCACCTCCTCCGTCGACCTCGACGCCTTCGAGCGCGCCACCACCTCGGCGGCCCGCAGCAGGGCCCAGGGTGACCTGGAGGGGGCCGCCTCGGAGCTGGAATCCGCGCTGTCGCTGTGGAGGGCCGAACCCCTCGGCGGGGTCACGGGGCTGTTCGCCGAGGTCGAGCGGCAGCGCCTCGGCGAGCGCAGGCTGGCCGCGCTGGAGGAGCGCGCCGAGGTGCTGCTGCTGCTCGGCCGCGGCGCCGAGCTGGTGCCGCAGCTGACCGCGCTGGTCGGCGAGCACCCGCTGCGCGAGCGCGGCCACGGGCTGCTGATGCGGGCGCTGTGCCAGGCGGGCAGGCAGGCCGAGTCGCTCGCCGCCTACCGGGACGCCCGGCGCGCCCTCATCGACGAGCTGGGCGTCGAGCCGGGGCCGGAGCTGCGCAGGCTCCAGCAGGCGATCCTCGCCGGGGACGACCCCGAACCGGCCGGGACCCGCAAGCCCGCCGCCGTGCCCGCCCCGGAGCCCCGGCCCCCGGCCACCCCGGCGCAGCTGCCCCGCGCGCCCGCCGCCCTCGCGGGCCGGGCCGCCGCGCTGGCGCGGATGGACGAGCTGCTGCGCGCCCAGCGCGACAGCGGCGTCGTCCTCGTCGTCACGGGCCCCGCGGGCGTCGGCAAGACCGCGCTCGCGCTGCACTGGGCGCACCGCGTGCGGGACGAGTTCCCCGACGGGCAGCTCTACGCCGACCTGCACGGGTACGACCCGAACCAGGAGCCGCTCGGCGCGGGCGAGGTGCTCAACCGCTTCCTGCGCACCCTGGGCGTGCCCGCCGAGGACGTCCCGGTGGGCGTCGACGAGCGCTCCGCCCTGTTCCGCACGCTCGTCGCCGACCGGCGGATGGTGGTGCTGCTCGACAACGCGCGCGGCTCCACCGAGCTGATGGCGCTGCTCACCGGCGCCCCGTCGTGCGTCCTGGTCACCAGCAGGCGCAGGCTCGTCGGGCTCGTCGCGCACGCCGAGGCGCACCTGGTCGAGCTGGACGTGCTCGACCAGGACTCGGCGCTGGAGCTGCTCGGGCGGCGCGACCCCGGCGAGATGGGCGCGCTGCGCAGGCTGGCCGTGCTGTGCGACGGGCTGCCGCTGGCGCTGCGCATCGCGGCGGCCCGGCTGGCCGCGCCGTCGCTGCGCGCCGCCGAGCTGGTGGCCGAGCTGGACGACGAGCACGGCAGGCTCGCCGCGCTCGGGCTGGAGGACGAGGACTCCACGGTCCGGGCCGCGCTGGACGCCTCGCGCCGCGCCCTGCCGCCCCGGCCCGCGCACCTGCTCGCGCTGCTCGGGCTGCACCCCGGCGCGGACCTCACCCCGCACGCCGCCGCCGCGCTCGCCCGGTTGCCGCTGGCCGCCGCGCAGCGCGAGCTGGACGTGCTGACCTCGGCGAACCTGCTCACGGTCAACGAGCCGGGGCGGTACGGCGCGCACGACCTGGTCCGGGTCTACACCCGCGCGCTCGCCGCCGAGCTGCCCGAGGACCAGCGCCGCGCGGCCACCGGCCGGGTGCTGGACTACTACCTGCACTGCGCCGACCTGGCCGACGCGCTGATGCCGGTGGGCCGGGGCGCGGTGCGGGTCGCGCCCGAGCACGTGCCGGTCGACGTGCCCGTGCTCAGCGGCGTCGTGGACGCCACCGCCTGGCTGGAGGCGGAGCAGGCGAACATCATCGCCGCCGCCGAGCACGCGGGCGACTCCGGCGAGCGGCGCTGGCTGGCGCACGCCTGGCAGCTGCCCTACACGCTGTCGCGGTTCTTCTGGCTGCGCGCCGACCGGCACACCTGGCTCAGCACCACCGAGCGCGCGCTGGGCGCGGCCACCGAGCTGGGCGACCCCGAGGCTCGGTTCGTGACGCTGTTCAACCTCGGGGTGGCGCTGGCGCAGTTCCACCGCTCCGAGGAGGCGCTGGCCAGGCACCAGGAGGCGCTGGAGGTCGCCCGCTCCTGGGGCGACGTGTCGGCGCAGGCCAGGGCACTCACGACGGTCGCCGACACGCTCCAGCTCCTGGGCCGGGTCGACGAGTCCGAGTCCTGCTACCGGGAGGCGCTGGAGGTCAGCCGGGCGGCCGGGTCCCGGTGGGCCGAGGCCAACGCGCACCACAACCTGGGGCTGCTGTACTCGGTGAGCAGGCGCTACCCGGACGCCCTCCCCTGGCTCGACGCGGCCATCCGGATGTACCGGGAGGTGGGGGAGCAGTGCGGCGAGTCCTCCTGCCACGCGGACCTGTCCACGGTGCTGCTGGAGTCGGGCGAGCACACCTCGGCCGCCGCGTCCGCGCGGACCGCGCTGTCGCTGGCCACCGAGGTGGCCAGCGACTACCACCAGGCGCTCGCGCACGACCGGCTGGCCAGGGTCTTCGAGCGGCAGGGCGTCGGCGGGGCGGTGGCGCACTGGCAGCGGGCGCTGGCGCTGTTCACCGAGCTGGGCGCGCCCGAGGCCGACGAGGTCCGGGGCCGGTTGGCGCGCACCCGCGCCGAGCGGTCGGTCGGGGCGACCAACGCCTGAGCGGGGGGTCGGCGTTCGGCGTGCGACCGTTCGGCCCGCGACCGTTCGGCCCGATCCGGACCCGAGCGCGCAACGGTGCGGCTGCTGGTTGATCAAGCTCACGTCGATGCCAAGCCAGGTGTGCGACCATGCAGCCGTGGCACGTCTCGGTTCCGGAATCCCCCTGGTGGCGCGCGTCCGGGAGCTCACGGGCCTGCGGACAGCGCTCCAGGACGCGGTGCTCGGCAGGCCGGGCGCGGTGCTCGTCTCCGGCGAGGCCGGGGTCGGCAAGTCGCGGCTGGTCGACGAGCTGGCGCGCTCGGCGGGCGACGCGCTGGTCCTCGGCGGTCGCTGCCTGGACGTCGCCGAGACCGGGGTGCCCTACCCGCCGTTCACCGAGGTCGCCCGGCGGGTGCGCGCCGAGGGGCTGCTCGACCTCGACGCCCGGCCCGCGCTGCGCTGGCTGCTGCCCGAGCTGAGCCCGGTCCCCGACCGGGGCGCGGTCGACCCGCACGGGGTGCGGCTGCCCGGCAGGCGGGGCGAGCAGGACACCGGGCAGCTGCGGCTGTTCGACGCCGTCCTCGCCCTGCTCACCGACCTCGCCGCGCGCGGCCCCGTGCTCCTGGTGCTGGAGGACCTGCACCTCGCGGACGCCTCCACCCGCGCCCTCCTGGTGTTCCTGCTGTCCCGGCTGCGCGACCAGCGGCTGCTCGTGGTCACCACGCACCGCTCCGACGACCTGCGCCGCGACCACCCGCTGCGGCCCGTGCTCGCCGAGCTGGGACGCCTGCCGTCGGTGCGGCGGCTCGACCTCGCGCCGCTGAGCGCCATCGACACCCGCGGCCTCGTCGCCGCGCTGGACGCCGGCCTGTCCGACGAGCTGGTGCTGCGGGTCGCCGAGCGCGCCGAGGGCAACCCGTTCCTGGCCGAGGAGCTGGCCGCCGACCCGCACACCCTGGGCGAGCCGTCGCTGGCCCGCGCGTCCCTGCTCGGGCCGGGGGCCGCGCGCGTGGCGCGGGTCGTCGCCGTCGCCGGGCGCCCGCTGCGGGCGGTGGACCTGGCGGCGTTCACCGACGACGTCGAGCTGGGGGGCGCGCTGCGCGAGGCCGTCCGGCACGGCGTGCTCGTCGAGCGGGACGGGGCCTACCGGTTCCGGCACGCGCTCGCCCGCGAGGCGGTGCTCGCCGACCTGCTGCCCGGCGAGCGGGTGCGCCTGCACGCCGCGTTCGCCGAACTGCTCGGGACCACCACCGGGCGCGGCGTCGCCGCCTCGGTGGCCCACCACGCGCTGGCCGCCGGGAACCCGGCGCTGGCGCTCGCGTCGTCCGTGCGGGCGGCGGCCGAGGCGGCGGCCTGCGGGGCGCCCGCCGAGGCGCTGCGGCACCGCGAGGTCGCGCTGCGGCTGTGGACCACCGCCGGGCGCACGCCGTCCGGGATCACCGAGGCCGACCTGCTTCGCCAGGCGTCGTGGGCCGCGGGGGCCAGCGGGCTCCCGGAGCGCGCGGTGGCGCTGGCCCGCGCGGGCGTCGAGCTGGTCGACGGGACCGGGCCTGAGGCCGGGGCCGCGCTGTGGCTGCGGCTGGCCCGCGCGCTGGCCGAGCTGGACGACGCCGACGGCGAGCGCGAGGCCGCCGTCGAGCAGGCGTGGCTGCTGCTGCGGGACCGGCCCGCGTGCGCCGAGCGCGCCGAGGTGCTGGCCGGCTGGGCGGCGGCGCTGCACGAGGGCGGCAAGCGGGCCGAGGCCGCCGAGCGGGCCGAGCAGGCCGTCGCCGACGGGCGGGCCTCCGGTGCCTGGGCCGCCGTGGCCGACGCGCTCACCACGCTGGCGGTGCTGGACGCGGAGGACGGGCGCGGGGAGTCGGCGCTGCGCAGGCACCTGGAGGCCGTGGAGCACGCGCGCGGCGGCGGCGCGGTCGGGGCCGAGCTGCGGGCCCGGCGGGCGCTGGGGCGGTTCCACCACGACACCGGGCAGCCGGGGCGCGCGGTGGAGGCGTTCGACGCCGGGGTGCGCCGGGCCGACGAGACCGGGGTCGCGTGGAGCGCGCTGGGCGTGGAGCTGCGGGCCTGGCAGGTGCTCACCCGCTACCGCGCGGGCGACTGGGCCGGTGCCGCGGGCGCCGCCGGTGAGGCCGGGGCCTGGGGGTCGGAGCGGTTGGCCGCCGCGCGCGCCCAGCTCCTGGTGGGGCGCGGCGAGTTCGAGGCCGCCGAGCGGGAGCTGACCGGGTTGCGCTGGTCCCGCGACGCGTGGACCGCCGAGGTCGCGGGCGCGGCCGACGTGGAGCTGCTGCTGTGGCGCGGCCAGCCCGACTCGGCGGTGGACCGGGCGGTCGAGGCCACCGGGGTCTGCGCCTGCCCGGCCGGGGTGCTCCGGCTGCTCGCGCTCGGCGTGGCCGCGTGGGCGGAGCTGGCCGGACGGGCGCGCAGGCGCCGGGACCGGGACGCCGAGGAGCGCGCGGTCGCCGAGGGGCGGGCGCTGGCCGGACGCGCCAGGGCCGTCCGGGGCGGCGGCGCGGACGCGGCGGCCTGGCTGGCGCGCGTGGACGCCGAGGAGGACCGGCTCGTCGGCGGGGTGGTCACCGGGCCGTGGCTGGTCGCCGCCGAGCTGTACGGGGACGCCCACGAGCAGGCGGTGTGCCGGTGGCGCGCGGCCGAGACCGCCCTGGCGCGCGGGCAGCGGGAGCAGGCCGCGACCCTGCTGAAGGCCGCCGACACCGCGGCCGAGCTGCTCGGGGCGCGCCCATTGCGCGACGCGGTGCGGCAGACCGCCCGGCGCGGCCGGGTCGTGCTGCGCGGCGAGGTGCCCGGCGGGCAGGTGGACCCGTTCACCCCGCGCGAGCGCTCGGTGCTGGCGCTGGTGGCGCTCGGGCGCACCAACCGCGAGGTCGGCGAGGAGCTGGTGATCAGCGAGAAGACGGTGAGCGTGCACCTCACCCGCATCATGGCCAAGCTCGGCGCGGGCAGGCGCGGCGAGGCGGTGGCGATCGCGTTCGAGCGGGGGCTGCTGGACGTCACCGGCTAGCCGGTGCCACCGGGGGATGAGCCCGGCGGCTCCCCGGTCATCCCGCAGGGGGACCGCCCTCCCCACCGGGGGGCTGATCGCGCACCCGCCGCCGAGGCGACGCCCGCGCACACCGCCCCGCCCTAGCGTTCTCCCCGTCAGCCAGAAGCGCGGCGGACGCACGGGAACGCGGTGAGCGGACCCGGCCCGCAGGCGCCCCGACCCCAGGGAGCACAACCATGTCCGCAGTCGTGTCCGACGTCGGAACCCGGACCGCCGTGGAGGCGACCGGCCTGGTCAAGGTGTACGGCAAGGGCGACACCGCGGTGCACGCGCTGGCCGGGGTCACCGTCGCCTTCGAGGCGGGCCGGTTCACCGCGATCATGGGCCCCTCGGGTTCCGGCAAGTCCACCCTCATGCACTGCCTGGCGGGCCTGGACGACGTGGACGGCGGCCAGGTCCGCGTCGGCGGCACCGAGATCACCGGCCTGGGCGACAAGGACCTCACCAAGCTCCGCCGCGACCGGGTCGGGTTCGTCTTCCAGTCGTTCAACCTCCTGCCGACGCTCACCGCGGAGCAGAACATCCTGCTCGGCCTTGAGCTGGCGGGCCGCAAGCCCGACCGGGAGTGGTTCGACACCATCGTCGAGGTGCTCGGCCTGCGCGACCGCCTCAAGCACAAGCCGACCGAGCTGTCCGGCGGCCAGCAGCAGCGCGTGGCCTGCGCCCGCGCCCTGGTCGCCCGGCCCGACGTGGTGTTCGCCGACGAGCCCACCGGCAACCTGGACTCGCGCTCCGGCGCCGAGGTCCTGGACTTCCTGCGCATGTCGGTCCGCAAGCTCGGCCAGACCGTGATCATGGTGACGCACGACCCGGTCGCCGCCTCCTACGCGGACCGCGTGGTCCTGCTCGCCGACGGCCACCTCGCGGGCGACATCACCGCCCCCACCGCCGACAGCGTCCTCGCCGCGCTCAAGAACCTGGGGGCCTGATGCTGCGCACGATCATCGCGGGGCTGCGGGCCCGCACCGCGCGGCTCGTGCTCTCCTCGATCGCGATCGCGCTCGGCGTCGCCTTCGTCACCGGCACCCTCGTGCTCGGCGACGCCATCGACGCCAGCAGCCGCGAGGAGTACGCCAAGAGCTCCCGCAACGTCGCGGTGTCCGCCCAGGTCAACGGGGACGCCTCCGAGCTGACCAGCATCCCGGCGTCCGCGCTGGCCGAGGTCAGGGCCGTGCCCGGCGTCAGCGGCGCGGACAGCCGCGCCACGGTGTGGGCCGCGCTCGTGGACAGCAGGGGCAAGGCCCGCGAGGCCCGCGTGCAGACCCTGGCCACCACCCCCGAGCTGCGCGAGTTCGACCTCGCCGACGGCCGCTTCCCGCAGTCCGCCGACGAGATCGCGCTCGACGAGCGCGGGGTCAAGTCCACCGGCCTGAAGATCGGCAGCACCACCACGCTGATGAGCCAGGAGAACGGCGACCACCGGCTCACCGTCGTCGGCACCTACCGGCAGTCCAGCAACCCGATGTCCCTCGGCTACGGCGAGCAGGGCGTGGTCACCCCCGAGCTGATGGCCACGCTCGGGGACGAGCCGGTCACCGGCGAGGTCGTCGCGCTCGCCGCGCCCGGCAGCAGCCCCGAGCAGCTGCGCGACGCCGTCGCCGCCGCGCTCGGCGGCGAGTACCGGGTGCGCACCGGCGCCCAGGTCGAGGCCGACACCATGGAGCAGCTCGCGAAGCAGGGCGTCAACTTCACCCTGCCGCTGCTGGTGTTCGCGGCCATCTCGCTGGTCGTGGCCTCCATGGTCATCTACAACACGTTCACCATCCTGGTCGCCCAGCGCACCAAGGAGCTGGCGCTGCTGCGCTGCGTCGGCGCCAACCGCTCGCAGGTGTTCCGCAGCGTGCTCGCCGAGGCGCTGGTGATGGGCCTGGTCGCCTCGGTGCTCGGGCTCGGCGCGGGACTCGGCGTCGCGGCCCTGCTGCAGCAGGGCATCGGGGCGCTCGGCGCGGGCAGCACGTCGGCCGCGCAGACGCCGATCACCTGGACCACCGTGCTCGCCGCGTTCGCGGTCGGCGTCCTGGTCACCGTGCTCGCCGCCGCCCTGCCCGCCCGCAAGGCCACCCGCGTCGCGCCGATCGCCGCGCTGCGCAACCAGATCGACAGCGGCGACGACGTGCGCCGCGCGGGCAAGCTCCGCATCGCCTCCGCCGCGCTGCTCGTCGTGGCGGGCGCGGGCGCGCTCGTCGTCGGGCAGCGCGCCGAGCAGCTGGAGATGTCCATGTTCGCCAGCGCGGCGGGCGCCATGCTGCTGCTCGCCGCCGTGGTGCTGCTCGGGCCGCTGCTGGTCGGGCCGGTCAACAAGCTGCTCGGGATCGTGCCCGGCCTGCTGTTCGGGGTGCCCGCGAAGCTCGCCGTCGGCAACGCCGAGCGCAACCCGCGCCGCACCGCCGCCACCACCGCCGCGCTCATCGTCGGCGTGTCCATCGTGGTCTCGGTGACCGTCGTCGGCGGGTCCGTCCGGGAGACCGCGACCCAGCGGCTCGACGAGCAGTACCCGGCCGACTTCACCGTCAACTCCTCGGTCTACGGCAGGCAGCTGCCCGTGGCGCTGGCCGACCGGCTCGGCGCGGTGCCGCAGGTCGCGCAGGCCGAGCCCACCTCCGAGGTGTACGCCGAGTCCGGGTACTTCATCGGCGTGCGGCGCAGCGCCCTCGGCAGCGTCGTGCTGCCCGAGGTGGTCGAGGGGTCCCTGGACGCGCTCGGGGACGGCGAGCTCGCCGTCACCGAGGAGTACGCGAAGTCCGCGGGCATCAAGATCGGCGACCGGGTCAAGGTCGGGGACGTCGAGAACCGCGACAAGACCGAGCTGGAGGTCGTCGCCGTCGTCACCGGGCGGCAGATCGGCTACGGCCTGACCACCCTGGCCACCGCCGAGTCGGTCAACTCGGCGCAGCCCGGCCACAGCAACGTCATGGTCAAGCTCAAGGAGGGCGTGGACACCGCCGACGGGCGCGCGGCCCTGGAGAAGGTCACCGACACCTCGCCGCTGGCCGTGATCAGCTCGGCCGCCGAGACCAGGGACCTGATCAACAGCCAGGTCGACCAGATGCTCGGGTTCGTGTGGGCGCTGATCGGGCTGGCCGTGCTGATCGCGCTGTTCGGCATCGCCAACACGCTCGCGCTGTCCGTGCTGGAGCGCACCAGGGAGACCGCGCTGCTCCGGGCGCTCGGGCTCACCAAGGGGCAGCTGCGGCTGATGCTGGTGGTCGAGTCGGTGCTGATGGCGCTGATGGGGGCCACGATCGGGCTGGTGCTCGGCATCGGCGTCGGCTGGGCGCTGACCAGCTCGTTCGGCGGCGACGGCATCGAGATCGTGCTGGACGTCCCGGTGGGGCAGATCGCCGTGATGCTGGTGGCGGCCGTGATCGCCGCGGTGATCGCCGCCGCGATGCCCGCCAGGCGCGCGGCGCGCACCTCGATCGTCTCGGGGATGGCGGAGGAGTAGGCGGCTGAGCTTGGCGCGGTGCGAGGGCTCGGGGGCCCGCGCACCGCGCCGGGGCAAGGGGAGAACGGGGCGGGGCCGGACCTTCGGGTGCGGCCCCGCCCCGTTCTTTGAAGATTTTTTGTCCCGGCGCGTCCCGTTCCGGGCGATGCTCCCTCAGAACGGGTGCGGGTCGGCCCGAGCGAGGGCCGGGCCGACCCGCCCAGCGCCCGAACAGGGCGCTGGGCATCGTCGCGCGGGCCGCAGGGCCCGGTGCCCGAATGCCACGGCGCGCAGTGCCGGGCCGCGCGACATCCCGCCCCCCGGCCGGGCCGCACGACGTCCCGCCGCAGGCGTCTTCGCGCTCGTGCCACCACAATCCGGAGGCGCGCGCCCGTGCTACCCCGGCCGGACTCGCGTCCGCCCCACCCCTAAGCCGACTCGCGCCGCACCAGTTGGGTGGGGAGCACCTGGCGCTTGGCGCGGACCTGCTCGCCGCTGAGCAGCCGCAGCAGGTGCGCCACCATGTGCGACACCTGGTTCCCAGTGTCCTGGCGGACGGTCGTGAGCGCGGGGGTGGTGTGCGGGGCTATCGACGGGTGGTCGTCGAAGCCCACGACCGCCACGTCCTCCGGCACCCGCCTGCCCGCCTCGCGCAGCGCGTCCAGCGCGCCCGCCGCCATCAGGTCGCTCGCCACGAACACCGCGTCCAGGTCCGGCGCCCGCCCCAGCAGGGCCGCCATGGCGCGCTTGCCGCCCTCGCGGGAGAAACCGCCGTCCTCGGTGAGCAGCGCGGTGCGCTCGTCGTCCGCGCCCAGCGCCCGCCGCCACCCGGCCAGCCGGTCCGCGGCGGCCAGCTCGTCCAGCGGGCCGGTCACCGACGCGATCCGCCCGCGCCCCAACGACATCAGGTGCCTGGTCGCCAGCTCGCCGCCGCCGGTGTTGTCGTGGTCGACCGAGTTCAGCCCGCGCAGCGAGCCCCACGGCCTGCCCGCGTACACCACGGGCAGCGGCAGCTTGCGGGCCAGCGCGAGCAGCCGGTCGCCCTTGTGCGGGGCGAACACCAGCGCGCCGTCCACGTGGCCGCCCTGCAGGAAGCGCTGCGCCCGGTCCTGGTCCTGCGGCGAGTGCGCGAGCATCAGGACCATCTGCACGTCGGCGTCGGCCAGCGCGCGGGCGGCGGCCCTGGTGAGCCAGGCGAAGTGCGGGTCGTCGAAGATCTTGGGCTCGGGCTCGGAGAACACCACCGCGACCGCCCCGCTGCGCCGCGTCACGAGCGCGCGAGCGGCCTGGTTGGGCTGGTAGCCGAGGTCGCGCGCCGCTGCCGTGACCGCCTCCTGCGCCTCGGGGCTCACCCTCGGGGACGCGTTGAGCACCCGCGACGCGGTCGCACGGGAGACACCCGCTCGTGCTGCCACGTCCTCCAACGTGGGGCGGGCGTTCACGTGCGACTGGACGGACACCGGCACCACTCCCGGACGCTGTTCGGCGAAAGCGTCAGCTTAGCCGGACAACACCCGCCCGGGAGCGCTCCCGGGCAACGCCGGACGGGTGGTGGCGCGACCGGGGACGCGCGTCGCGGGCGGGCGGGCGGAACCGGTGGGCCGCCGCGGCCCCCGAGCCGCGCCCAGCCGGGCGGGGCCACCGGCCCGTTCGCGCTCCACCGGCCGGGCGCCTGCCCCGTTCGCCCTCCTCCGCCGCCCGATCACGCGCGGGCGAGGGGTGTTCGGAAAGCCCGGCGGCGCCTGCGGACTTCCCGCCGCGCGTGGACCACCCCGCCGCTTCCCCCGCCGCCGCCCCGCCCCGCCGCACCATCCGGCCGCCCCGCCGCCGCATTACCCGGCTGCCACGCCGCCCAGCCGTCACGCCGTCCCCGTGCGCCGCACCGCCTCCGCCGCGACCCGCCCCGGCAGCGCGCCGCGCTCACCGCCCACCGCGAGCACCTCGACGTCCCCGCGCCCCTCCACCGACCCGCGCACCGCGATCGACACCCGCAGCGCCCCGTCCTCGCGCCGCGCCGAGCACACCAGCCCGGCCCGCTCCGCCGCGCGCCGCAACCCGGTCTCCTCCGGCAGGCACCACGCCACCAGCTCCCGGTGCCCGTCCGCCCGCGCCGCCCGCGCCAGCTGCGCCAGCAGCGCCGCCCCGATCCCGCGCCGCTGCCACTCGTCCTCCACCAGCACCGACACCTCGGCCACCTCGGGCTCGGAGGTGCGGATCAGCTGGCCGATCGCCACCACCCGGTCCGCGCACTGCGCCACCAGCGCCGTCCCCCTCGGCGGGGCCAGCAGCCGGTGCAGCCAGCGGCGCGGCAGGGCGCTCACGCCCGCGTGGTAGCGGGCGAACAGCGACCGCTTCGAGCACCGCCCGTGCAGCGCGGCCACCGCCGCCTCGTCCGAGGGCAGCCCCGTGCGGATCACCACCGCCATCCCGTCGCCGGTCACCGTCCCGGTCGGCGCGCTCGCCCCGGTCGCGCCCACCAGCTCGGCCAGCGCCCGCGCCCTGGTCAGCTCCACCTCGGTGAACGGCGTCCACGCGCGCCGGGCGACCACGGTCACCCCGTCCGAGGACAGCAGGTGCGCGGTGTTCCCGTCCTGCTCCGGCGGCTCGGGCAGCGCCCGCACCCAGTCCGCGCCCAGCACCGACCGCAGCGCCTCGGCCAGCGCGGCCGGGTCGGTCAGCGCGGCGGAGGCGGCGCGCAGCGCGGCGGCGGGCGCGTCGACCAGGTCGCGCACGTCGGCGCGGGTGATCCCGACCGCGCGGGCCCCCTCGGCGCGGATCTCCTCGACCAGGTCGGCGGGCAGCACGCCCGGCCCGGTGGTCACCACCAGCTCGTCCACCACGCCGCCGGGCACCGGGATCGCCGACAGGGCCAGCACGTTGCAGTCGCGCGCGGCGAGCCTGATGCTCACCCTGGCCAGGGCTCCGGGGCTGTCGGGCAGCTCGAACCGCAGCCGCCAGGTCTTCGGTGTCGGGTCCATCGCCACAGGGTGGCGCGGCCACGTTGCGACCGGGGGACGGTGGCGTTTCCGCCTGCGATCACCGACCCCTGAACGCCCCGAGCCCGCGCGCTCGCCCACCCGCGCCCGTGAGCCCGCCCGCACCCGCTCGCCCACCCGCGCCCGCTGGTCCACACCCGCCGCGACGTCCGGCGGTGGTCCGCTCCCCGCGGGCCCGGTCCGCCCCGCGCGGGTTCACACCCCTCGTCCGCCGACCCCGCCACGTTCACACTCACCGCGACCGCCCGTCACCGCCCGTCACCGGGCCGGTCGGGTCAGTCCTTGCAGTGGTCCGGCGGGAACAGGTTCAGCGGCCCGCACTCCCACCCCTTGGTGGTCGTCGTGGTGGTCGGCGCGGGCTCCACGGCCTTGGTCGGCTCCTCCGCCTTCGGCGGTTCCTCGACCTGCGGCGGCGCCTGCTCCCTGGTCGTCGTGGTCGTCCGCGTCGTCGTGGTGGTGGTCGTGCTGGTCACCACCGATGACGGGGGCGCGGAGCTGCTGCTCGACGGCGCCTCGGAAGAGCTGGGCGCGCTCGACGACACCCCCGTGGACCAGGTCGGGGACGGGATGCCGCCCTCGGTCTCGTCCCCGCTGACGTACACGCCGATGAGGACGCCCGCCAGCGCCGAAGTGGCCAGCGCCAGGCCGCCCGCAGCCCACACCACCCGCACCCGCAGCCTCCTCGGAAGATCCCGCCCGGACGCCCCGCGCGGGGGTGGGCGGGGCTGACAGTACCGCTCGGCGCGGGGTGATCCGCACCCCTGTCTCCGCGCCCGGCCCCCGCCGCTTGGGCCATCGGCGCGCACCCCGCTGCACCTAACGGTCGCGGACCGTTCAGGTCACCCGATCGGCTGTTCGGGCGGAGCCGCTGGTGCGTCACGCAAAAGCAACGCGCCGGTAACGGAACGTGTGCGGTTGCCGCCGGTCGCCGTATTGACGCCACTGGTCTAGACCAACTATCGTTTTGTGGCGGGAACCACAACGACGTCCCTCGTGGGTGGGCGGGCGGATGCCCCACCGACGAGGCGCTGAGGACCCCACGACGGGTCCGGGCAACCGGGGTGGCGACGCGGGACCTTCTCTCCCCGACCCCGCGTCGCCGCTCCCCGGCCCTCCGCCCCTGGGCCCTCCGCCCCCGGCCCTCGCCAAAGGGGCTCGGAGCGCACCACCGGCCCCGCCCGTGCGCCACACTCGGAGCCGATGCTCACCAGGACCGTCGCCATCCACTACGTCACCGCGGCCCTGCGCGGCGCGCGGCGCGCGGGCAGACCCGTCGAACCGCTCCTCGACGTCGCGGGCATCGGCCCCGCCCTGCTCGCCGACACCCGCGCCCGCGTCACCCCCGAGCAGTACACCCGCCTGATCCAGGCACTCTGGGACGACCTGGACGACGAGTTCATGGGCCTGGCCCCGCGCCGCAGCAAGCGCGGCACGTTCGCCACCATGTGCCTGCTCGCCGTGCACTGCCCGTCCCTGGAGTCCGCGCTGCTCCGGGGAATGGCGTTCTACGACCTGTTCGACGTCGAGCCCGCGCCCGCCCTGCGCGCCGACCCGACCGCCCCCACCGCCAGCCTCGAACTGGACACCGGGGCGCTCGACGACCCCGACCGCTTCCTCGTCGAGTCGCTCCTGGTGCTGTGGCACCGCTTCTCGTCCTGGCTGATCGGCCGCCGCATCCCGCTGCGCTCGGTCCGGCTCGCCCACCCCGAACCGCCGCACGCCGCCGAGTACCACCTGATCTTCGGCTGCCCGCTGCGGTTCGACGCGGGCGTCACCGCGCTGGAGTTCGACACCCGCTTCCTGCGGATGCCGGTCGCCCAGGACGAGGCCGCGCTGCGCCGGTTCCTGCGCAACTCGCCCGCCGAGCTGCTCTCCCGCCGCGACCACGGGGCCGCCACCTCCGGCCAGGTCCGCCGCGAGCTGGGCTCCGGCGCGCCCGGACTGCCGGAGGTGGCCGCCAGGCTCGGGGTGAGCGCCGCGACGCTGCGCCGCAGGCTCACCGCCGAGGGCACCACGTTCCGCGAGGTCCGCGAGCAGCTGCTGCGCGACCAGGCGGTGGCGAGCCTGGTGCGCGGCGGCGAGTCGGTGGAGGAGCTGGCGCTGCGCCTGGGCTTCTCGGAGGCCAGCGCCTTCCACCGGGCGTTCAAGCGCTGGACGGGCAGCAGCCCCGGCGCGTACCGCACCGGGGCCGCCCCGCGCTACCGGTAGTCCTCGCCCGACTTGGCCCGCTCGCGCAGCGACGACGGCGGCCGGAACCGCTCGCCGTAGGTGTCCGCGAGGTAGTCGGCGCGCTCCACGAACGCCGCCAGCCCGTAGGCGTTGGCGAACTGGAGCGTCCCGCCGCTCCACGGCGCGAACCCGAACCCGAGGACGCTGCCCACGTTGGCGTCGCGCACCGACGTGAGCACCCCCTCGTCCAGGCACCGCACCGACTCCAGGGTCTGCGCGAACAGCAGCCGGTCCTCGACGTCCCGCTCGGTGACCCCGGCGTCCGCGCGCCCGTACCGGGCCAGCCCCGGCCACAGGAACTTCCGCCCGCCCTCGGGGTACTCGTAGAACCCGGCCCCGCCGGACTTGCCGGTCCGCCCCTCGGCGACCAGCTCCTCCACCACCCGCACGCCCGCGCCGCCCGCCCCGGTCCCGCCGTCGGCCACGGCCTGGTCGCGGATGCGCAGCTGGAGCGTCAGCGTCACCTCGTCGGACACCGCGAGCGGCCCCACGGCCATCCCGGCGCGCTTGGCGACGTTCTCCACCAGCGCGGGGGCCACGCCCTCGCCGACCATCGCGATGGCCTCGGTGACGTACGCGCCGAACGTGCGCGAGGTGTAGAAGCCCCGGCTGTCGTTGACCACGATCGGCGTCTTGCCGATCTTCAGCACGTAGTCGAACGCGCGGGCCAGCGTCTCGTCCGAGGTCCGCTCGCCCCGGATGATCTCCACCAGGCGCATCTTCGGCACCGGCGAGAAGAAGTGCAGCCCGATGAACCGCTCCGGGTCCGCCACCGCCCCGGCGAGCCCGGTGATCGGCAGCGTGGAGGTGTTGGACGCGATCACCGCGCCGTCCAGCGCGGCCGACCCGGCGTCCGCGAGCACCCGGTTCTTCAGCTCCCGGTCCTCGAACACCGCCTCGATCACCAGGTCGCACCCGGCGAGGTCGGCGTCCGAGTCGGTGGGCGTGATGCCGGGGTTCTCGCCCGCGCCGCGCCGCGCGGCCTCCAGCGTCACGTCCTTGAGCACCACCGGGATGCCCGCCCTCGCGGTCACCTCGGCGATCCCGGCGCCCATCATGCCCGCGCCGAGCACCCCGACCCTGGCCACCGAGGTGCGCTCCACACCGGACGGTCGCGACCCGCCCGCGGCGATCTCGCCCAGCTGGAACCAGAACGTGCCGATCATGTTCTTGGCGACCTGCCCGGACACCAGCTCCAGGAAGTACCGGTCCTCCACCACGAGCGCGGTGTCGAAGTCGACCAGCGCGCCCTCCACGGCCGCCGCCAGGATCTTCTCCGGCGCGGGGAACGCGCCCCGCGTCCTCTTGTGCAGCACGGCGGGCGCCGCCGCGAGCACCCCGTACGACTGCGGGTCGAACGCCCGGAAGCCGGGAACGGCGTGCCCCTTGCGGTCCCACGGCTGCACCGGCTCCGGGTTGGCCGCGATCCAGGCCCGCGCCTTGGCGAGGAGGTCTTCCTTCGAGGAGGCCAGCTCGTCGACGAACCCGGCCTCCAGCGCGCGCTTCGGGCGCAGCTGCTTGCCCTCCATCAGCAGCGGCAGCGCGGCCTGGAGACCCAGCATCCGCACCATCCTGGTGACCCCGCCGCCGCCGGGCAGCAGCCCCAGCGTCACCTCGGGCAGCCCCAGCTTGATCCGGTCGTCGTCCAGCACCACCCGGTGGTGGCAGGCCAGCGCGATCTCCAGCCCGCCGCCGAGCGCCGCGCCCGCGATCGCGGCCACCACCGGCCTGCCGAGCTTCTCCAGCCTGCGCAGCTGCGCCTTCACGTCCGACACGCCCGCCAGCACCTCGGCGGAGTTCTCCGGCGTCACCGACACCAGCAGGTTCAGGTCGCCGCCCGCGAAGAACGTCTTCTTCGCCGAGGTCAGCACCACACCCGCGATCTCGTCGCGCTCGGCCTCCAGCCGGTCGACGACCGCGCCCATCGCCTCCTGGTACTCGGCGTTCATCACGTTGGCCGAGCCCGACATGTCCATGGTCAGCGTGACGACGCCCTCGGCGTCCCGCTCGTAGCGGATGGCCATCTCAGACCCTCTCGATGATCGTCGCGATGCCCATGCCGCCGCCCACGCACAGCGTCACCAGGCCCCGCCGCAGGTCCCGGCGCTCCAGCTCGTCCAGCAGCGTGCCCAGGATCATCGCCCCGGTCGCGCCCAGCGGGTGCCCCAGCGCGATCGCGCCGCCGTTGACGTTGACCTTCTCGTCCGGCACGCCCAGCTCCCGCTGGAACCGCAGCACCACCGACGAGAACGCCTCGTTGACCTCGAACAGGTCGATGTCCTCCACGGTCAGCCCGGCCCGGTCCAGGGCCTTGCGCGCGGCCGGGGCCGGACCGGTCAGCATGATCGTCGGCTCGGTGCCCACCACGGACGCCGCCAGCACCCGCGCCCTCGGCGTGAGCCCCAGCTCCCGGCCGACCCGCTCGCTGCCCAGCAGCACCGCCGCCGCCCCGTCCACGATCTGCGAGGAGTTGCCCGGCGTGTGCACGTGCGAGATGCGCTCGACCTGCGGGTACCGGTCGATGGCCACCAGGTCGTAGCCCAGGTCGCCGTGGAACTGGAAGCTCGGCTTGAGCCCGGCGAGCCCTTCGAGGGAGGTCTCCGGCCGGATCGCCTCGTCGTGGTCCAGCACCACCGTGCCGTTGCGGTCCACCACCGGCGCCAGCGACCGCTCGAACCAGCCCTTGTCGCGGGCCAGCACCGCCCGCTGGTGCGAGCGCACCGCGAACGCGTCCACGTCCTCCCGGCTGAACCCCTCCAGGGTCGCGATCAGGTCCGCGCTCACCCCCTGCGGCACGAACCGGGTCGCCGCGCTGGTCTCCGGGTCGGCCATCCACGCGCCGCCGTCCGAGCCCATCGGCACCCGCGACATCGACTCGACGCCGCCCGCCACCACCAGGTCCTCGAACCCGGACGCCACCTTCGCCGCCGCCAGGTTCACCGCCTCAAGCCCGGAGGCGCAGAACCGGTTGAGCTGCACGCCCGCAGGCCGCACGTCCCAGCCCGCCGCCAGCACCGCCGTGCGGGCGATGTCCCCGCCCTGCTCGCCGACCGGCGACACCACGCCCAGCAGGACGTCGTCCACCGCCGAGGTGTCCAGGTCGTTGCGGGCCGCCAGCGCCGACAGCACCCCGGACACCAGGGAGATCGGCTTCACGCTGTGCAGCGACCCCCGCTTCCCCCTGCCGCGCGGTGTGCGCACCGCGTCGAAGATCAAGGCATCGGTCATGCGACCACCGTAGGCAGCGCGCGCCGCGCGGCCCATGACCGTTCGGGGTGACTTATCAGCTCACCGCTCGACGCGGTCCGCTGCTGCGAAGGACACCGTCGCGGGGGAGGGCGCGCCCGCCTGCTCGGGGACCCCGCCGCCGAGCCTGCGCTCCAGGTGCTCGCCCTCGCCGGCGAACCCCATCCGCAGGTACAGCCTGCGCGCCACCTCGTTGTCCAGGAACACCCGCAGCCGCACCACCGGCCACCCGTGCTCGCCCGCCCACTCCAGCACGTCGCCCACCAGCGCCGCGCCCACCCCGCGCCCGCGCGCCTCGGGCCGCACCCACATGGAGAACAGGTACAGCACCCCGCTGTCCTCCCAGTGCGGGATCGCGGCCACCAGCCCCACCGAGCCCTCCGCGCCCGGCCCCGCGTCCCGCGCGACGACCCGCACGCCCTGCTCGGGCAGCAGCGAGGTCCGCCAGTCCTGCTCGGTGTACCCGCGCTCCCGCTCCAGCACCGGCCCGAACGCGGCCGGGTCGCTGGCCAGCGCGGTCAGCCGGATGTCGCGCCAGGTCCGCCACGAGCCGGGGGTGAGCCTGATCAGTTCCACCCAGGCAGTGTGGCGCACCCCCGTGACAATCGCGCTCACCTAACCGGGCGGCTCGTGGTGCCGAGCGGTCATGGCGGGGCGGGCCGCGCGGTGGCAGCGTCCCAGGTCATGACCGCGCGCCGATCACCGTGGATGACCGAGGACCTCGACCAGCTGCGCTCGCTCGCCAGGACGTTCTTCGCCAAGGAGGCCGTGCCGCACCAGGAGCGGTGGGCCGAGCGCAAGCAGGTCGACCGCGAGTTCTGGACCAAGGCGGGCGAGCTGGGACTGCTGTGCCTGTCGGTGCCCGAGGAGTACGGCGGTGGCGGCGGCACGTTCGCCCACGAGGCGGTGCTGCTGGAGGAGCAGGCGCGGTCCGGCGACAGCGCGTGGGGCGGCAGCGTGCACAACGGGATCGTCGCCCACTACCTGCTCGCCTACGGCAGCGAGGAGCAGAAGCACGAGTGGCTGCCGAAGCTCGCGAGCGGCGAGCACGTGGGCGCGATCGCGATGTCCGAGCCGGGGGCCGGGTCGGACCTGCAGGGCATCACCACGCGGGCGCGGCGCGACGGCGACGGGTACGTGCTGTCCGGCTCGAAGACGTTCATCTCCAACGGCGCCCAGGCCGACCTGGTGATCGTGGCCGCCAAGACCGACCCGGAGAAGGGCGCGGCCGGGATCTCGCTGCTGGTGGTGGAGGCCGCGCGGGCCGAGGGCTTCCGGCGCGGGCGGGTGCTCGACAAGCTCGGCTTGAAGGGGCAGGACACCTCGGAGCTGTTCTTCGACGACGTCCGGCTGCCCGCCTCCGCGCTGCTCGGCGGCGAGGGGCAGGGGTTCGTGCAGCTCATGCGGCAGCTGCCGCAGGAGCGGCTGGTGATCGCGGTGTCGTCGGTCGCGGGCATCGAGGCGGCGCTGGAGCTGACCCTGGACTACGTCAAGCAGCGGTCCGCGTTCGGGCGGGAGCTGATCAAGTTCCAGAACACCCGGTTCACCCTCGCCGAGTGCGCGACCGAGGCGCGGGTGGCGCGGGCGTTCGTCGACGAGTGCGTCGGGCTGCACCTGCGCGGCGAGCTGGACGTGCCCACCGCCGCGATGGCGAAGTGGTGGTCGACCGAGCGGCTGTGCCGGGTCGTGGACGAGTGCGTGCAGCTCTTCGGCGGGTACGGGTACATGACCGAGTACCCGATCGCGCGCGCGTGGGCGGACGCGCGCGTGCAGAAGATCTACGGCGGCACCAACGAGATCATGAAGGAAATCATCGCGAGGAGCCTGTGATGGCCGGGCCGCTGGCGGGCCTGCGCGTGGTGGAGCTGGCCGGACTCGCGCCCGCCCCGTTCGGGTGCATGGTGCTGGCCGACCTCGGGGCCGACGTGGTGCGCGTGGACCGGATCGGCGCGGGCGGCGCTCCCGGCGACCTGCTGGGGCGCGGCAGGCGCTCGGTGGCCGTCGACCTGCGCTCGCCCGAGGGCGCCGCGCTGGTGCTGGACCTGGTGGAGCGGGCCGACGTGCTCGTCGAGGGCTACCGCCCCGGCGTCACCGAGCGCCTGGGCCTGGGCCCCGCCCGGTGCCTGGCCCGCAACCCGCGCCTGGTCTACGGCCGGATGACCGGCTGGGGGCAGACGGGGCCGCTGGCGGAGCGCGCCGGGCACGACATCGACTACATCGCGGTCGCGGGCGCGCTGTCCCCGATCGGCCGCGCGGGCCAGCCGCCGACCGTGCCGCTGAACCTGGTCGGCGACTTCGGCGGCGGCGGCCTGCTGCTGGCCGTGGGCGTGCTGGCGGCGCTGCACGAGCGGGACCGGTCGGGGCGCGGGCAGGTCGTGGACGCGGCCATGGTGGACGGGGCGGCGCTGCTGACGACGTTCCTGCACGGGATGCGGCGCGGCGGCGCGTGGCGGGGGGAGCGGGGGCGGAACCTGCTGGACGGGGGAGCGCCGTTCTACGACGTGTACGAGACCGCGGACGGGCGGTACGTGGGCGTGGGGGCGCTGGAGGAGAAGTTCTACGCGGAGCTGGTGGACCTCCTCGGGCTGGTCGACCCGCCGCCCCGCGAGGACCCGGCGACGTGGCCGGAGCTGCGGGCGCGCATCGCGGAGGCGGTGCGGGGCCGCACGCGCGACGAGTGGGCGGCTCTGGCGCAGGGCCGCGACGCCTGCCTCGCCCCGGTACTGGACCCCGACGAGGCGCCTGCCCACCCGCACAACGCCGCGCGGGCCACGTTCGTGGAGGTGGACGGCGTCCCCCAACCGGCCCCGGCCCCCCGCTTCGACCGCACCCCGACGGCGGTACCGGGGAGCGTGCCTGCGGTGGGGGAGCACACGGACGAGGTGCTGGCGGAACTGGGACTCGCACCGGACCGCGTCACCGCGCTGCGCACGGCGGGCGTGATCGGCTGACACACGGGAGGGGGGCCGCTCGTCCCCGGACGAGCGGCCCGCTCACCCGGTTCCGGCCTGCTGCCGGGCTCGACCCGCTGCCCGGCCCGGCCGCCACCTGTCTCAGCCGCTGCGGGGCATCGCCCCACCGCCCGACTCCAATCCGCTGCGGGGGACCGACCTCGCCACCCGATTCCGCCGTTCCGCGCCCGGCCGCACCTGTTGCCTGCCGCCTCGCCGGCCCTGTCCTACCGCCGTGGGGTTCCGGGTCGGAGCTCACCCGGCCCTGGCCCGCTGCCACCCGGTTCCGCGCCACCCACATCCGGCCTGCCGCTGCTCACCCGCCCCTGACCACCGCTCGCCTGGCTTCCAGCCACCCGCGCGGCTCCAACCCGCCGCTGCCCGCCATGCGGTGCCCCGGTCGCTGCCTGCTGCCCGCTGCCCGCGTCCCAACCCGCCGCCCGCGTCCGGAACCGAGGTCCGCGCCCCAACCCGCCGCCCGCGCCCGCAGCCGAGGTCCGCGTCCGCAGCCGAGGTCCGCCGTCACCCGGTCCGCGTCGTCATCGCCGTCGTCATCGCCGTCGTCATCGCCGTCGTCATCGCCGTCGTCATCGCCCCGCGCGCCCGACCACCCGCGCGCCGCCACCCACCTGGCCTGCACCGTTGCCACCACCGCGCGCACGCCTGCCACTCACCCGCCCCGCACCCACCGGGCCGCCCGCCCCCTGCCCGAACGACCACTGCGGGTTGCCCGAGCGCCCTCGGTCGTTTTTCCGCGCAACCCCAACGTTCCCGCTGGTCAGCGACTCGACTTTCGGCCGGCCCGGCGCCTCCCGCAGCCGCGCCGCCAACCGGCTCTTCCGCTACCCGCCGGTACCGCGTAAGAATCTGAGGTTCCCCCACCGCCCGCATTCCGGAACAAATCCGACCCACCCCCGCCGCAGATGATCGAAAAAAGGCTGCGGAAAACCCCGGAGCGCGGCGTGAGGAATTCAGGACGCGCCCGACTCTCCTGTCACGCTGCGTGCGTGACCGAGCGCATCCGAGTGATCCGGCGGGGCTGTGCTGGAGGTGTGGCGGAGCTCCGATGTTCGTGCCGTGTGGGAGGTGTGCGCGGAGCCGCCGAGCGGCCCGTCACCCACAGCATCGGCGTTCAGCCCAACGGCCTTGATAGTCCGTTCGGGTGGTCATCGGTCGGGTCACTCGTCGCCCAGGGTGTCTTCCGAGGGCTGAACGGAGCAGCTCGGCGCGTTCTCCCCGTGTCATCCGGGTGAGTGGTGGACCATGGCCTGTGTCGAGCCGGGTGACGGGCTGTCCCCGGACCCGCTCGCGCCGCCCCGGTGAACGGAGGGAGAGCGCTCGGTGGAGCTCAAGAAGGTGCTGTCGCTGGCGGGTGTCGCGCTGGTGCTGTTCTTCCTCATCACCCAGCCCGACCAGTCCGCCGAGACCGTGAAGGGGGTGCTGGCCTGGCTGCGGGAGAGCGCCGAGTCGATCATCACCTTCATCCGCGCCCTGTTCGAGTGATGCCCGGCCATCTCGGTCACTTCACGTGATCGAGTTGGTCCGGCGCTCCGCCTAGCGGGTGAAATGAGGGCTATAACACCCTGGTAACAGGGTTTTTGGCAAACAAGGGTCTAGCGGTTGTCGGAACCCCCGAATACGGTGCGCTGCATTGGCTGATCTTCGACCGACGAGGAGGCGGAATGGTCGAGGACTCCGGAGTGGACGAGCTGCTGCGTCAGTGGGCGGCTGAGCGCTCCGACGACGCCGAGCTGCGCGAGGTGAACCGGATCAAGGACGCGTGGCTCGCCGAAGCCCCGCAGTCCGCGCCGGCGATCCCCGTCCAGCGGGCGACCGGCGGGTACCGAGGGGGCTCGGTCAAGGTCGAGACCGCGGACCCCGCGTACGTGGCGGCGATGAGGAAGCGGGCGCCCGAGGCGCCCGAGGTCCTCCTCGCGGCGGCGGCCAGCTACTGGCAGCTGGTCGGCGACCTCGCCGAGGCCGAGCTGTGGTGGGACGCGGGCATCAGCCCGATGGACCAGCGCGCGCTCGACTACCGGGCGGCGGGCCTGAGCCCGGCCGACCTGGGGCGCAGGCTCGGCCCCATGACCGTGCTCCAGCACCTCCGCCGGGGCAGCGCCGCGGCCTGGTGCGTGGCGCGGCTGCAGAGGCAGCGCCGGGACGGCGTCGCCTGACCCCCGTCCGGGACCGGGCTCCTGCGCGGGGGCCCACCCCACGACCGAGCGCGCGTCGCGACGCGGCGCGCCCCGAGCGGTCGCGAGAGGCCGTCCGCGCACGGCCTCGCACCGACCACCCCGGAACCCCGGCCGGACCCCAGCGGCCCGCAACCGGCTCCGGCAGCACGACGAGCCCGGAACACCCGAGGACCGATCCAGCCGAGGACCGGCCGAGGTGACCCGAGCGCGGTGACGACCGGTGCGCCCGAGCGGCGCACGGGCGGCCACTCCGGCAGGGCAGCACCCCGCCCTCGCCGGAGCCGACGGCCGACCCCGCCCGACACCACCAGGCCGACGAGCGCGACCAGGCGACCCTGACCAGCGGCACCCCTGCCCGGCAGGCCGCCACGCGCCGACCCCCAGGCCCACGCGGCGCCACGACGCCCCGCCGCCCGACCCGCTTGCGCCGACGTCCCACCGCCACCCCGAACCGGCGGCCCCGTCGACCCCTGCGCGGTCCACGGGCCCCACGGCGGGCGCCCGCGCCCCACCCCCGCCCCCGTGCCTGATCCCGCCCCCCGGCGACCGATCTCACACCCCAGGCCCCCACCCGCCTCACCCGACCGCGCGGTTAACCTGGACGCGTGGCAGGCCCCAGGATCACCTCCCAGCGCGTGACCATCGCCGCCGTCTGCCTGCTCTCCCTCCTGGCCTGCTGCGGCCTGGCCTGGTGGCAGTGGGAGCGGTTCTCCTCGGCCAACGGCACGTTCCAGAACCTCGGCTACGTCCTCCAGTGGCCCCTCTTCGGCCTGTTCCCGGCGTTCATGGTGTGGCGCGTCCGCCGCCTCGACGCCGCCGACGAGGCCGCCGACGCGGCCCTCGCCGCCGAGAGCGGACGAACCGGGCAGACCGCCGCGCCCGCCGCCGACCCCACCCCCGCGCCCGCCCTCCAGCGGATCACCCCGGCCCCGGAGCCCGGAGCGCGGACGTCGGTCGTTACGGTTGACCCCGTCAAGACCCCCGCGCACGACGGCTACGACGAAGACGACGAGGACGAGGAGATGGCGGCCTACAACCGCTACCTCGCCGAGTTGCACGCGCGGGACACCAGGTGATCGAACGCGGTGAGGGTGGGGCGATGAGTGGCGCGCTGAGCAGGTTCCGGCTGATGGCTTACGTGGTCGGCGTCGGGTTGCTCGGCCTGGTCGTCGCCATGCTGTTCAAGTACCTGGGCGACAGCGAGACGCTGATGCGGATCGTCGGCCCGGTGCACGGCTTCCTCTACGCCATCTACCTGGTGCTGACCGTCGACCTCGCCCTCAAGGCCCGCTGGACGATCAAGAGCACCGTGCTGGTCCTGCTCGCGGGCACCATCCCGTTCGTGTCGTTCTACGCCGAGCGCAAGGTCGTCGAGAGCGTCCGCGCGGGCCGCGCCCTCTGAGCGCCGCGCCCGACCCGCCGAACCCGCTGCCCGCGAACCGGGGAGCGGGTTCGTGCGATCCTTCCCCCGGCGGGCCGAACCCGAACCGGCCGGTCCGCCCCTCCACGCCCGCCGCTCGACCGCGCGCGGGACGACACCGCCAACCGGGCCGTCCGACCAGGTCCGCCACCAGGGAGGAACCCGCAGCATGGAACCCCGCCGCACCCCGCTGCACGCCGAGCACGAGGCCCTCGGCGCGCACTTCACCGACTTCGCGGGCTGGCGGATGCCGCTGCGCTACGACAGCGAGCTCGCCGAGCACCACGCCGTGCGCTCCTCGGCGGGCCTGTTCGACCTGACCCACATGGGCGAGATCGTCCTGTCCGGCCCCGAGGCGGGCGCCGCGCTCGACCACGCCCTGGTCGGCCACTGCTCGGCCATCGGCGTCGGCCGCGCCCGCTACACGATGATCTGCGCCGAGAGCGGCGGCGTCGTGGACGACCTGATCGTCTACCGGCTCGCCGAGCAGGAGTACCTGGTCGTCGCGAACGCCTCGAACGCGACCACCGTCGCCGCCGAGCTCGTCGAGCGGGCGAAGGGCTTCGACACCGAGGTCGTCGACCGCTCCGAGGACTACGCCCTGATCGCCGTGCAGGGCCCGGCCTCCACCACCATCCTGGCCGGTCTGACCAGCACCGACCTGGCCTCGGTCAAGTACTACGCCTCCTACCCGGCCGAGGTCGCGGGCAAGCCCGTCCTGCTGGCCCGCACCGGGTACACCGGCGAGGACGGCTTCGAGCTGTTCACCGCCCCCGCCGACGCCGCCCACGTCTGGCGGGCGCTGCTGGAGGCCGGTCAGCCGCACGACCTCAAGCCCGCGGGCCTCGGCTGCCGCGACACGCTCCGCCTCGAGGCGGGGATGCCGCTGTACGGCAACGAGCTGGGCCTGGACCGCACCCCGTTCGAGGCGAACCTCGGCCGCGTCGTGAAGCTCGACAAGCCGGGCGACTTCGTCGGCCGCGCCGCGCTCGCCGCCGCCGCCGAGGCGGGCGCCGACAGCACCCTCGTCGGTCTCAGGACCGCCTCGCGCCGGGCGCCCCGCCACGGCTACCCCGTGCTCGACGCCGACGGCGCCGAGATCGGCGTGGTCACCAGCGGCGCCCTGTCGCCCACCCTCGGCCACTCGGTGGCGATGGCCTACGTGACCAGGGCCAACGCCGAGCCCGGCACCGCGCTGACCGTGGACGTCCGTGGCCGCCGCGAGCCCGTGGAGGTCGTCGCCCTGCCCTTCTACAAGCGAAAGTGACAAAGGGGAGCCCAACCATGTCCGCGCACTTCAACACCCCCTTGGCCGAGTTCGACCCGGAGGTGGCGCAGGCCGTCGCCGCCGAACTGGCCCGCCAGCAGAACACGCTGGAGATGATCGCCTCCGAGAACTTCACGCCGGTCTCGGTGCTCCAGGCCCAGGGCTCGGTGCTGACCAACAAGTACGCCGAGGGCTACCCCGGCCGCCGCTACTACGGCGGCTGCGAGCACGTCGACGACGTCGAGCGGCTGGCGATCTCGCGGGTGAAGGAGCTGTTCGGCGCGGGCTTCGCGAACGTGCAGCCGCACTCGGGCGCGCAGGCCAACGCGGCGGCGATGTTCGCGCTGCTCCAGCCCGGCGACACCATCCTGGGCCTCGACCTGGCGCACGGCGGGCACCTCACGCACGGGATGCGGATCAACTTCTCCGGCAAGCTCTACAACGTGGTGCCCTACCACGTGTCGGACAGCGACGGCCTGGTCGACCTGGCCGAGGTCGAGGCGCTGGCCAAGGAGCACCGGCCGAAGCTGATCGTGGCGGGCTGGTCGGCCTACCCGCGCCAGCTGGACTTCGCCGAGTTCCGCCGGATCGCCGACGAGGTCGGCGCGTTCCTCATGGTGGACATGGCGCACTTCGCCGGTCTGGTCGCGGCGGGCCTGCACCCCAGCCCGGTGCCGCACGCGCACGTGGTCACCACCACGACGCACAAGACCCTGGGCGGCCCGCGCGGCGGCGTGATCCTGACCAACGAGGCCGACCTCGCCAAGAAGATCAACTCTGCGGTGTTCCCCGGTCAGCAGGGCGGCCCGCTGGAGCACGTGATCGCGGGCAAGGCCGTGGCGTTCAAGCACGCCGCGTCCCCCGAGTTCACCGACCGCCAGCGCCGCACCCTGGAGGGCGCGCGCGCCCTCGCCGAGCGGCTGAACCAGGCCGACATGGCCGAGGTGGGCGTGCGGGTCCTCACCGGCGGCACCGATGTGCACCTGGTGCTGGTCGACCTGGTCGACTCGCCGCTCGACGGCAAGCAGGCCGAGGACCTCCTGCACGAGATCGGCATCACGGTCAACCGCAACGCCGTGCCGAACGACCCGCGCCCCCCGATGACCACCTCGGGCCTGCGGATCGGCACGCCCGCGCTGGCCACCAGGGGCTTCGACGCCGCGGACTTCGCCGAGGTCGCCGAGGTCATCGCCGCCGCGCTGCGCCCCGAGCCCGACCTGGCCGCGCTGCGCGGTCGCGTCGAGGCGCTGGCGAAGAAGCACCCGCTGTACTCCACGCTCTGACGGGGCCGGCCGCGACGGCGCGCGCGCGTCGTCGCGGCCCCCTGTGACGGGCGCCTCGCGCCCCGGCCCGGTGAACGCGGTCACGGGCCGGAATGCCGGGGGAGAGCTCTCCGGTTGTCCCTGGCGGCACACCCGCCAGGGACCACACCGGGAAGAAGACCCACATGACCGCGACCACCACCCCGCTCGCCCTCTCCGGCGAGGCGCAGGACCTGCTGTTCCGCGAGGCCCGCACCGCCTCCGCGTTCACCTCGGAGCCGGTGACCGACGAGCGGCTGCGCGCCGTGCACGACCTGGTCAAGTGGGCGCCCACCAGCATGAACACCCAGCCGCTGCGCGTGGTCTACGTGCGCGGCGACGCCGCCCGCGCCCGCCTGCTCCCGCACATGTCCGAGGGCAACCGCGCCAAGGTCGCCTCCGCCCCGGTCGTCGCGCTCCTCGCCGCCGACGTGGACTTCCACGAGCACATGGGCAAGGTCTTCCCGCACTTCGCGGGCGCGCGCGACATGATGGAGGCCAACCCCGGCCGCGCCGAGATGGCGAAGCTGAACGCCGCGCTCCAGGTCGGCTACTTCATCGTGGGCGTGCGCGCCGCGGGCCTGGCCGCCGGTCCCATGACCGGGTTCGACGCCGAGGCCGTGCGCGCCGAGTTCTTCGCGGGCACCGCGCAGGTCCCGCTGGTCGTGGTCAACATCGGCCACCCGGACCCCGAGGCGTCGTTCCCGCGCAACCCGCGCCTGGACTTCGAGGAGATCAGCACCGTCCTCTGAGGACCGCCGCGGCACGGGACCCCGCCCACCCCGGACGGGGGTCCCCGCACGCGCGGGGAAGATCACCGGCGCGGGACGGCCGGTCTCCCGCGCCCGCCCGCGCCGAGTCTGCGAAGGTTGCCCCGTGGGCAACGAGAACACCTTCCCCCGCCAGTACGCGCGGACCCAGCGCTACACGCTGGGCGCACCGCGCAACTTCACCGCCTCCCCGGACGGCGAGCGCGCCTACTTCCTGCGCACCGCGAACCCGCGCGTGCGGGCCAACGGCCTCTGGTCGCTGGACACCGCGACCGGCGCGGAAGAGCTGGTGGTGGACCCCACCGCGCTGCTCACCGAGCCCGAGGAGCTGTCCCCCGAGGAGCGCGCCCGCCGCGAGCGCAGCCGCGAGCAGGCCGCGGGCATCGTCGGCTACGCGACCGACGCCGACGTGCGCCAGGCCGTGTTCGCCCTGTCCGGCAGGCTGTTCGTGGTCGAGCTGGCCACCGCCGCCGTGCGCGAGCTGCCCGTCCCGGCCCCCGCCGTCGACCCGCGCCTGGACCCGACCGGCCGCCGCGTCGGGTACGCCGCCGCGGGCGCGCTGCGCGTGGTCGACCTGGAGACCGGCGCGGACCGCGCGGTCGCCGAGCCGGACGCCGACGACGTCACCTGGGGCGTGGCCGAGTTCATCGCCGCCGAGGAGATGAACCGCTTCCGGGGCTACTGGTTCTCCCCGGACGGCGAGCACGTCCTCGCCGCGCGCGTGGACAACTCGCCGGTCACCCGCTGGCACATCGCCGACCCGGCCAACCCGGCGACCCCGGCCGCCGAGATCGCCTACCCGGCGGCGGGCACCCCGAACGCCGTCGTCGGCGCCGCCCTGTTCGACCTCACCACGGGCGCGCGCACCGACGTGCCGTGGGACGCCGACGCGTTCCCGTACCTGGCCACCGCGCACTGGTCCGCGCAGGGCGCTCCGCTGCTGTCCGCGCAGTCCCGCGACCAGCGCGCCGTGCGGGTGCTGACCGTCGACCCGGCGACCGGCGCGACCACCGTCCTCAAGGAGAACACCGACCCGACCTGGCTGGAGCTGCCGCCCGGCGTCCCGTGCTGGTCGGCCGACGGCGAGCTGGTCGAGATCCTGCCGCACACCGGGGCCAACCGGCTCGTCGTCGGCGGCCGGGCCTGGTCCCCGGACGGGCTCCAGGTGCGCGCGGTGCTCGACGTCTCGGCCGAGGACGTGCTGGTCACCGCGTTCGAGGACGCCGACCCGACGCAGATCCACGTCTACGCGCTGACCGCCTCCTCGGCGACCCGCCTGACCGACGAGGCCGGGGTGCACGCCGCGACCCGCGCGGGCGGGACCCTGGTGCTCTCCTCGTCCACCCTGGACCGCTTCGGCGCCCGCGCCACCGTCACCCGCGACGGCCGCGCCCACGAGGTGGCCTCGCACGCCGAGACGCCCGTGCTCACCCCCGAGCCGAAGCTGCTCACCGTCGGGGAGCGCGGCCTGCGCGCCGCCCTGCTCTACCCCCTGGGCCACGTCCCCGGCACGAAGCTGCCGGTGCTGCTGGACCCGTACGGCGGCCCGCACGCCCAGCGCGTCCTCACCGCCCGCAACGCCTACCTGACCTCGCAGTGGCTGGCCGACCAGGGCTTCGCCGTGCTCGTCGTGGACGGCCGGGGCACCCCCGGTCGCGGCCCGGAGTGGGAGCGCGAGATCGCGTTCGACCTCGCGGGCGTCACCCTCCAGGACCAGGTGGACGGTCTGCGGGGGGCGGCGGCCGTCGAGCCCGACCTGGACCTGACCCGCGTGGCGATCCGGGGCTGGTCGTACGGCGGCTACCTGGCCGCGCTGGCCGTGCTGCGCCGCCCGGACGTGTTCCACGCGGCCATCGCGGGCGCGCCGGTGACGGACTGGCGGCTCTACGACACCCACTACACCGAGCGCTACCTGGGCGACCCGGCCGAGCGGCCCGAGGTGTACGACGCCAACTCGCTGATCGACGACGCCGGGAAGCTGGAGCGCCCGCTGATGATCGTGCACGGCCTGGCCGACGACAACGTCGTGGCCGCGCACACCCTGCGGCTGTCCTCCGCGCTGCTGGCCGAGGGCCGCCCGCACACCGTGCTGCCGCTCTCCGGCGTCACGCACATGACCCCGCAGGAGCAGGTCGCCGAGAACCTCCTCCTGCTCCAGGTCGACTTCCTGAAGAAGTCCCTCGCCTGACGCGAGGCGGGAGGGCCGCCGCTCCCCGTGGGGAACGACGGCCCTCCCGCCTCGGACCGGCGGACCAGCGCGCCCGCCGGGCGGACCCCGAGGGGCCGCCCGTCAGACCTTCGCCGCGTGCCGCACCGAGTACGGCGGGACCGAGTTGCCGCGCAGCGCGAGCTCGTCGATCGACTCCGGCCGGTAGCCGCACTCCGGCAGCCGCTCCACCATCAGCGCGGTGGGGTCGGCGACCTCGTCGGCCCGCCCGAACAGGTAGGCCCACTCGTGCTCGTCGGAGCCGTAGTAGGCGACCGTGCCGAACACCTCGTTGAACCGCTGCCACATGCGCGTCAGCGTGGTGTTGCGCCACATCGTCTGGCAGCCCGCCTGGGACACCACGACGCCGCCCGGCGCGAGCAGCGCCTTGCACATGCCCAGGAACTCCGCCCCGTACAGGCGGTTGTGCTGGGCCTCCTCCTCGCGCTCGTCCGGCAGGTCCACCAGGACGATGTCGTAGCGCTCCGAGGTCGTGCGGATGTGCTCCCACCCGTCCGTGTACTGGACGCGGATCGGGCCCTCACCCTTCTCGGCGAGCGCGAGCTCGTCGAGGGTGTAGCCGTACGGCAGGTGCTCCGCGCACAGCTTCACGGCCTGCTCGTCGATGTCGATGTGGTCGACCACCGACGCGCCCGCGGCCACCGCCATCTGGCACACGACGCCCTCGCTGGAGCCGATGACCAGCACCCGCTCGACCTTGTCCGCGAGCAGCAGCGCAGGGACCATCAGCGCCTCGTGGTAGGTGAGCTGGCTGAACTCGGTGCTCTGCCGGTCGTCGTCGCAGAACAGCGACAACCCCTGCGAGGTGCGCGCGATCACCAGGTGCTGGAAGTCGGTCCTCGTGTCGACGACCGTCTCCGCCACCTCCCAGTGCCGGGTCATGCCCGCCGCGAGCGGTTCGGTGATCAAGACTTCTCCTCGCCTACGAGAGCGGGCACGCGACCGGTGCCTCGCCTGACCGTGTCCGTCCGTGCGTGCTCCGCGCCGAGCGCCTCCGAGAGCAGGCGCACCGCCAGCTCCGGCTTCGCACGGGTGCCGCACGTGAACACGTCGACGAACACCTTCCCGACTTCCGGGTAGGTGTGGATCGACGCGTGCGACTCCGACAGCAGGGCCAGGACCGTGACCCCCTGCGGGTCGAACTGCTTGGAGACCACCTCCAGCACCGTGGCGTCGGCCTGGGTGAGCGCTTCACCGAGGGCGTGCCTGAGGAACCGCTCGTCGTCGAGCAGCTCCGGGCTCACGCCTTCGAGCTCAGCCAGCACGTGCTGTCCTGCGAACAAGCCGACGGGCTCGGTCTCGCACGGGAGTTCGGACATCAATCACTCCAAACATCAGCTTCAGGTTCCTGCGGCCGGACGCCGCCAGGGACGATCGGAGGGCGCGCGTTCACCGCACGCAGTAGGTGGCCAGCGGCGGGAAGCCGTTGAAGGCCACGGAGGAGTAGCTGGCCGTGTAGGCGCCCGCGCGCAGCAGGTCGACGTGGTCGCCCGCGCGCAGGTCCAGCGGCAGGTCGTAGCGCGTGTGCTGGTACAGCACGTCGTCAGCGTCGCAGGTGGGACCGGCGAGCACCACCGGACCGGTCTCGCCGCCGTCGCGGGTGGTGCGCAGCGGGTAGGCGATGGCCTCGCCCTCGGTCTCGGCGAGCCCGCCGTACCGGCCGATGTCCAGGAACACCCAGCGCCGCTCGTCCGAGTAGGACTTGCGGGCCACCAGCACCACCGACGACCGGATGACACCCGACTCGGCGACGAGCGCCCGTCCGGGCTCGATCATCACCGACGGGGCGTGCTCACCGAAGGTCCGGCGCACCGCGTCGGTCATCGCGGCGGCGTACTCGGCCAGCGGCGGCGGCTGCTCCAGGTAACCGGCGGGCAGCCCGCCGCCCAGGTTCACCACCGACAGCGCGACGCCCTCGGCGCGCAGCTTCGCGGTGACCTCGGCGGCGTCGGCGATCGCCGCGTCCCACCCGGTCGGGTCGAGCTGCTGGGACCCGGCGTGGAAGGCCACGCCGTACGGCTCCAGGCCCAGCTCGCCCGCCAGGCGCAGCAGGTCGACGGCCATGTCCGGGGCGCAGCCGAACTTCTTGCCGAACGGGTAGGTCGAGCCCTTGCTCTCCACCAGGATGCGCAGCATCACCCGCGCACCGGGGGCGTGCTCGGCGATCGTCCTGACGTCCTGCTCGCTGTCGGAGACGAACAGCCGCACGCCCAGCCGGTGCGCGTAGGCGATGTCGGCGGCCTTCTTGATCGGGTTGCTGTACGAGACGGCCTCGGGCGGAGCGCCCTCGGCCAGGCACAGGTCGATCTCGTTGGGGCTGGCCACGTCGAAGCAGCAGCCCTCGGCGGCCAGGACCTCCACGACCTCGCGGGTCGGGTTGGCCTTGACCGCGTAGAAGATCCCCACTCCGGGGAGGGCCGCGCGCAGGGCGCGGAACCGCTCCACCACGGTGGGCAGGTCGATCACCAGGCAGGGCGTTCCGGGTTGTTCCCGCTCCAGGAAACGACGGATCCGATCCTCAGCACCGTGAAGCCGCTGGTCGGCGTGGCTCTCCGTCATCTCGCTAGGGGTCCCCCTCCGCATCCGTCCTCGGGCACGGCCGCCCACCCTAGGCGCACAACCTGAACAAATCGCTACCCGAGGGCCGAATTGTGACGCAGCTCCACAAGCGTGACCTCCGGGGGTGCGCCCACGCGGACCGGCGGACCCCAGAACCCGGCGCCGTTGCTGACGTACACCTGGGTGCCGTCGACGGTGGCCAGACCCGAGGTCACGGGCTGCTGGATCGGCACCGCGAGGCTGAACGGGAACATCTGCCCGCCGTGCGTGTGGCCGGACAGCTGGAGGTCGACGCCCCTGGCCGCGGCCTCGCGCACCTGCACCGGCTGGTGCGCCAGGAGCACGACCGGGTTGCGCTCGTCGCGCCCGCCGAGCGCCTTGTCGTAGTCGGGCGCGTCGTCCATCTGCCCGCCGGTGTGGTCGTTGACGCCCGCCAGGTCGAACGCCGCCCCGTTCCGGGCGATGGTCAGCCGCTCGTTGCGCAGCACGTCCATGCCGAGCCTGCCCAGCTCCGAGATCCACTCCAGGTGGCCCGAGTAGTACTCGTGGTTGCCGGTCACGAAGAACGCGCCGTCCTTGCTGACCAGGTCCTTCAGCGGCGCTGCCGCCTCGCCGAGCTGCGCGACGGTGCCGTCGACCAGGTCGCCGACCACGGCCACCAGGTCGGGCTGCAGGCCGTTGATCGTGCGCACGATCCGCTCGGTGTGCGAGCGCCCCAGCAGCGGGCCGAGGTGGATGTCGCTGACCACGGCGATGCGGTAGCCGGACAGCGCGGGGTCGAGCTTGGCCAGCGTCACCGGCACGGTCCTGACCTGCGGTCCGCCGAGCGCGGTCCGCGCGCCGTAGCCGACGATGCCGGTCGCGGCCAGGCCCGTGGCGACGGCCATCGAGCGGGCGATGAACAGCCTGCGGCCGTTGTCCACCGGGCGCTTGGCGGTCGCCTCGGTCGCGGCCTCCTCGAACTCGCGCTCCGCCACGGCCACGGCGACGCCGTCCTCGGCCGGGCTCGCGGGCAGGGACGCGGTGACCGGCTCCGGGGTGTCGCGCCGCCACCAGCGGTTCAGGATCAGCCGGGGGATCTCCAGCACGACCAGGATCACGGCCAGGTAGAAGCCGAGCGCGAGCCAGAGGTACCCCGGCCAGGCGATCCAGGCGTACCCGAGCGGGTCAAGCCGGACCAGCGCCATCGCGGTCATCATCATCACGAACAGCGCGCCGAGCACGACGGCGCCGGTGGCGCGGGCCCGCCTCGACGTGGTGGTCGCCCGCACGAGCCTGCGCCACAGGTAGTAGTTCAGCAGGCCGAGCGCGAGCGCCATGAACAGCAGGAACATGGGAGTGGGGCCCTCCTGGGGGATTCGTCCCCCCAAGTCTGCCCTGAAGTCACCCGTAAGGGTGCAACCCGAGCGCCTGCCCGTGGCGTGACTAACGCGGATGTCACGGGGAGGGCAGATGAGCTCACGGGACGCCGCGTTCGCGGAGTACTTCGCGGCGCGGGCGGACGCCATGCGCGGGACCGCCTACCTGCTGTGCGGCGACTGGCACCGGGCCGAGGACCTGGTGCAGACGGCGTTCACCAAGCTCTACCTGGCCTGGGACCGGCTCGCCAGGCTGGACGCCCTGGACGCGTACACCAGGCAGGTGGTCGTGCGCACGTTCGTGTCGGAGACCCGGCGCGGGTGGTTCCGCCGCGTCACCGTGGGTGACTTGCCGGTCGACCGCGCCGCGGTCCCGGCGGGCTCGCCCGAGGACCGGCAGGTGCTGCTGACCGCGCTGGCGCGGGTGCCCGCCAGGCAGCGGGCGGTGCTGGTGCTGCGGTACTGGGAGGACCTGTCGGTGCGCGAGACCGCCGAGGCGCTCGGCTGCTCCGAGGGCACGGTCAAGAGCCAGGCGGCGCGGGGGCTGAGCGCGCTGCGCGGGCTCGTCGTGGAGCAGCGGGAGGTGGCGTGGTGAACGAGCCCGAGCTGAAGGAGCGGATGCGGGACGCGCTGAGCGACCCGCCACCACCGATGGACGTCCGGACCGCGCTGATCGGCGCCCGGCGCGCGGTCCAGCGGCGCAAGGCGGCGCGCGGCGCGCTCGCGACGTGCGGCGCGGTCGTGCTGGTGCTCGCCGGGGTGGTGGCCGTCCACCCGCCGAGGGACGGTTCCGTCGCGCCGGTCTCCGGCGGCGACGGCGTGTTCCCGCCGTTCCCGACCAGCGTCTCGTTCTCCCCCGCCGACCTGCTCGTCCAGTCGCTGGTCCAGGGGGCGCACGACTTCGACGACCGGCTGGAGACCCACGCGGGCCTCAGCCGCGCCCCCGGCGAACCGACCCCCGTCAAGATCGAGCGCTTGGAGTACACCAACCGGGGCCACGGGGAGGAGATCAGCAGGTTCACCGACATGGACCACTCCGCGGGCCGGTTCGGGATGATCGCGGTCGTCGCGGACGACGAGGCCCAGTGGGACCCGAAGCCGTGCGAGGTGCTGGCCAAGGTGGCCCCCGAGGCCCCCGCCTGCACCCCGGAGGCCGGGGCGGAGGAGGTGTCGGGCCTCGCCCTGTCGGCCGGGGGGGCCGTGCCGAACGCGGTGGTCCACCGGCGCGAGGACAGGGTCTTCGTGTGCGTCGTGCAGCTGACCGGCCCGCCGGTCGAGATCGGCAAGCTGCGCCTGGTCGCCGAGGGGAGGTGATCGGCGGAGGTCCGAAGATCCCCTGACCGGGTGGTCGCGCGGGTACCGTCCTGCCTGCCATGCGAACCCTGCTCATCGACAACCTCGACTCGTTCACCGGCAACCTGGCGCACCTCGTTGCCAGGGTGAACGGCCGCGAGCCCGACGTGATCCGGCACGACGACCCGGACTTCCGGCTCGCCGACCTGCGGCGCTACGACGCCGTGCTGATCTCGCCAGGCCCTGGGAGGCCCGACGACCCGCGCGACTTCGGGCTGTGCGCTGCCGTCGTCGAGCACGCGGAGATCCCGCTGCTCGGCGTGTGCCTCGGCCACCAGGGGCTGTGCCTGGGGCACGGCGCGACCGTGGCGCGGGTGACGCCCCGGCACGGCATCGTGGACGAGGTCGCGCACACCGGGACCGACCTGTTCGCCGGGCTGCCGTCACCGCTGCGCGTGGTGCGCTACCACTCGCTGGCCGTCACCGACCTGCCTCCGGAGCTCGAACCGCTGGCCTGGGCGCCCGGCGACGGCGTGCTCATGGCGGTGCGGCGCCGCGAGCGGCCCGCGTGGGGCGTGCAGTTCCACCCCGAGTCGGTCGCGGGGGAGCACGGGTTCGGGCTGCTGGCGAACTTCCGCGACCTCGCGGGGGGCCGCGCCGCGCCCACCCCGCCCCCACCGCCACCCGCGCCCGTCCAGCCCGCGCCCGAGCGGCTGCTCGTGCGCTCGCTGGACGTCCACCCCGACCCCGAGGCGGTGCACGCGGCGCTGCACGGCGCGTCCCCCGACTCGTTCTGGCTGGACAGCAGCCGCGCCGACGGGACGCGCGGCCGGTTCTCGGTCATCGGCGACGCCTCGGGGCCGCTGGCGCGGGTCGCCCGCTACGACGTGACCACCGGGCGGGTCCGCGTCACCTCGGCCGCGGGGGTGGCCGAGCACGACGGCCCGCTGCTCGACTGGCTGGAGGCCGACCTCGCGGCGTGGCGGGTGGACGCCCCGGACCTGCCGTTCGACTTCGCGCTCGGCTGGGTCGGCTACCTCGGGTACGAGCTGAAGGCCGAGTGCGGCGGCGACGCCGTCCACCGCTCCGGGCACCCGGACGCGGCGCTGGTGTTCGCCGACCGCGCCCTCGTCTTCGACCACCGGGAAAAGCGCTGCCACCTGCTCGCGCTCGAAGGCGCGGACGGCGGTTGGCTGGACCGCGCGGAGGAGTTCCTGCGCGCTTTCCACACCCCCGAGAAGGAATTTCCCGTCCCCCTGCGGGGCGAGGTGGAATTGCGGCACGACCGCGAGCGGTACCTGAAGCTGGTGGACGCCTGCCTGGAGGCGGTCGCGGCGGGCGAGAGCTACGAGGTGTGCCTGACCAACCGGGGCGTCGTCCCCGGCCGGATCGACCCGTGGCGCGGCTACCGGTTCCTGCGCGCCCGCAACCCGGCCCCGTACGGGGCGCTGCTGCGCTTCGGCGAGCTGTCGGTGCTCAGCTGCTCACCCGAGCGGTTCGTGCGGGTCGACCGCGCGGGCGGCGTGGAATCGGAGCCCATCAAGGGCACCCGGCCGCGCGGGGGCACGCCCGAGGAGGACGCGGCGCTGCGCGTGGAGCTGGCGGGCAGCGCGAAGGACCGGGCCGAGAACCTGATGGTCGTCGACCTCGTGCGCAACGACCTGAGCCGCTGCTCGGAGGTGGGCAGCGTGCGGGTGCCGAGGTTGTTCGCGGTGGAGACCTACGCGACCGCCCACCAGCTCGTGAGCACGGTGCGGGGCAGGCTGGCGCCGGGGCGCACGGCGGTGTCCGCCGTGCGGTCGGCCTTTCCCGGCGGCTCCATGACCGGCGCTCCCAAGATCCGCACGATGCAGATCCTGGACGCGCTGGAAGCCGGGCCCAGGGGCGTCTACTCCGGGGCCCTCGGGTACTTCTCGCTGTGCGGGGCCGCCGACTTCAGCATCGTCATCAGGACGCTGGTCGCGGACGCGCGCGAGACCGCATTCGGGGTGGGCGGCGCGGTCATCGCGCTCTCCGACCCCGAGGCGGAATTCGAGGAGACGGCGGTCAAGGCGACCGCGGCCCTCGCGCTGTTCCAGGCGGACTTTCCCGGCAGGTGACCTGCGGTTTCCCCGGCTGCGGCCGTTCGTCGGCGGACAGCCGGGGAAACGCCTGCGCGGCTCAGGAGGCGTGGGCTTCCTGGAACTGCACGACCAGGCCCTGGGGAATGCGACCGCGGTCGGAGATCTGGTGACCCTGCGCGCGGGCCCAGTCGCGAATGGCCTGGGCCTGGGCCTTGTCGCCGGCCTTTACGGTGCTCTTGCCGCCGCCCTTGCGCTGCTTGCGCCCACCGGCGCGGCGCGCCTTGGCCACGAAGTCGGCCAGGGAGTCGCGGAGCTTGTCCGCATTGTCCTTGGAGAGGTCGATGGTGTACTCGACACCATCGAGCGCGAAGGTCACGGTCTCGGCGGCTTCGCTGCCGTCGAGGTCGTCGATGAGCTGGACGACGGTCTGCTGTGCCACTGTTCCTCCGTGTGTGCTCGCATAGCGTGTGTTGCCCTCGACATCTGTAACTACGCCACACGCTTCGTTCGACACCATAGTGCACGGGCTGAATATCGCCTAACCTTTCGTCTGGTAAATGTGACTGATGCCCCCGGACGGGTCATTTCAGGGTCGAGGTTAAGTCGGGAAATGCGCGGTCGGGCTCGTGGTCGGGGTCACACCCGGTTGGGTGGCCTATCCTGGAGCGGGTACCCACCTGGGGTAGGGGAAGGCGGGCAGCGGTGCACGGTTACACGGAGGACAAGGACGCCTACCTGAAGCGGTTGCGGCGGATCGAGGGGCAGGTCCGGGGGTTGCAGCGGATGGTGGAGAACGACGAGTACTGCATCGACGTGCTGACCCAGATCTCCGCCGCCACCAAGGCGCTCCAGGCGGTGTCGCTGGGGTTGTTGGACGAGCACCTCAAGCACTGCGTGGCGCAGGCGGCGGCGCAGGGCGGGGAGGTGGCCGAGGAGAAGATCGCGGAGGCCTCGGCGGCGATCGCCCGACTGGTCCGCTCCTGACCCGCGACACGCCGCCCCGCGCGGCGGCGCGCTCGCCTGATCGAGTAGAGTCGTGCCACCGGCCCCCGTAGCCCAATCGGCAGAGGCAGCGGACTCAAAATCCGTCCAGTGTGCGTTCGAGTCGCACCGGGGGCACCAAAAACCGCAGGTCAGATGCGGTAGAGCGTACTCCTCCGACGGCATACCGTAGACGCCCGTCACGGCAACGTCACGCTATGCGGAGGACCTGTGGCCAGGCCATCTCTCGAAATCGGCACGTACGGTGACATCTCCTGCAAGCAGCAGGCCAACGGATCCTGGCGCGCCCACGCCCGCTACCGAGGTAGCGACGGCGTCACCCGACCTCTCCACCGCTTCGGACCCACGGAGCGGAAAGCGATCAGCTCTCTGAAAAAAGCCCTGGGCGAGGCGCTGAGCAGTTCCGGTGTGTCGCGCAGCGCCGAGGCGAGGGTGAGGTTCGCGGCAGTAGCCCAGATGTGGATCGACCGCATCAAGCGGGACAACGTCGGCACCACCTACGACCGCTACCGAGGCCGCCTCGACAAGCACATCCTGCCCGCGATGGGAAACCTCTACATCCAGGAGTGCACACCGGCGCGCATCAAGCGCGTCTTGGAGGCGCTGCGACACCGAGGGATGGCGACGGCGACCATCCAGGGTATACGGACGGTCATATCAGGGGTCCTGCAGGAGGCAGTGGATCTAGAGGTCGTCCACCAAAACTCGGTACGCCACATGGCCCGTCTTGCCTCCAGTCGACGGAACCGGAAGAAGGCCTCCTTCGACTCTGCGCAGCTCACCGACTTTCTCGCACGTGTGGACGGAGACACGCGCGCACGACGCGCCGACATGCCAGATTTCCTGCGGGTCCTCTTCGGTACGGGTGCACGTTTCGGTGAAGTGCTTGCGATCCGTTGGGGTGACCTGAACCTCGGTGACGTTCCCGTTCGGCTCGTGCTCGCCGACGGCAGCCAGGAAACCGTTCCGGCGCACAGCGCTTGGATCAACGGGAACCTCGTCCACGTCACCGGCCAAGGCGTGGTGCGCCATGAGGGAAAAACCGCCACGTCGGTCGGTGTGCTCGCCCTACCGGACGTGCTCTGGGAGATGCTGGTGGAGCGTCGGCCCGCCGTGGCGCGACCGGAGACCCCGGTTTTTCCGTCGGCGACCGGGGGATGGCGAGGTCCATCGAACGTGCAGCGCACCGTTCGGCTGCTGCGTGACCGGATCGGGTACCGCGACTTCACCCTGCGCGTCGGGCGCCGCACCGTCGCCACCGCCCTAGATGCAGCCGGACACACCGCGCGCGAAGTCGCCGGGCAGCTCCGCCACTCGCGCCCGTCCACGACTCAGGACGTCTACATGAGCCGTGTCACCGCCAGCCCCGCGCTTGCCCTGTCGCTCGACAAACTGCTTGCCCCCGCCGCACCCAAAGCGATGCCGAGCGCGCGACAGATCTGAGACGACGAAAGCGCCCCCGCCCGGCCGAAGCCGGAGCGGGGGCACTGTGCTGTGCGAGATCAGGCGTCGAACGGCGAGTCCGGGCGAGCGACCGCGCGGGCCGCCGCCGAGCAGCCCTCCTCGACGTGGGTGCGGGCGACGGCGAGCCAGCGGCGGTCGACGTCGGGCAGGTTGCCCAGCCGACGCCACAGCGCGGCGAACTCCTTCTCGACCTCCTTCACCGCGTTCATCACGTCGATCTCGTTCTGGTCGAGGTCGCGGTAGCCGGTGATCTTCTGGTGCTGGTTCTCCACGATCTACTCCTTCAGGGTGCGAGGGCGGTCGAGGAGCTCGACGACGCCCGGCGGGACGGTGCTGGAGGGGACGGGGGCGATCACGGCGGGCCGCACGAGCAGCCCGGTCAGCACGAGCTCGACGAGCACCATCAGCGTGGACTGCACCTCGGGCGCCAGCGCCAAGCCGAACGCCAACCCCGCGGCGACCAGTGCCTTGCCGAGGCCGACCAGCGCGGCGACGAGCCGTTCCCCGGCGAGCGTCCACGCGGTGAGCACGCCGAACAACGCGGCGGCGGCGGCGTTGAGCACGCCCTGCTGCTCGACGCTCAGCGGCAGCACGGCGGCCGACACGAACGCAACCACGCTGGAGACGAGGGCGAGCCAGTACGCGGGCTCGCGGCCGAAGACCTTCACGACGGTGTTCTCCTAGACCGGGAGGTGGGTGTTGGGGATCCAGCCGCCCGCGTGGGCGCCGTTCACGGCGGCCTCGATGGCGTCCTGGTAGTGGCGGCAGCCGACCGCGTTCGGGTGCAGGAAGTCGCCGACGCGGGCCATGCGGTCGGTGTCCCAGCCGTTGCGGGTGCGGGCGACGACGACGTTGGGCAGGGACGCGGCGATCTGGTGCAGCGCGTCGGCGTAGGAGTCGAGCACGCTGTTCGTAGCGGCGTCGTAGCCGTAGGCGGGCTCGACCAGGACGACAAGCGGCGACTGCCGGGACGTCGACCCCTGCGCTTCGTTGAGCTTCCCGTAGCCAGCGAAGTACGGGTTCCCGCCGCCAGGGCCCGCCTTCACCGTGAACTGCGCCGTGGCGGGCACGTCGACGACCTCGCTGCACAGCACCCACTGGCGCCGCACGCGCTGCCCGCCCGACCCGTACCCGAACATCCTGTCCGAAGTGGACGGGTTGTGGGTGCGGTTGTGGCAGGAGTAGGTGCCCAGCGGGACGCCGTCGCGCGCCAGGCTCCACGAACCGCCCTGCCAGCCGGAGTTCCCACCGGCCAGGCCGTAGTAAAAGAACGCCCACTTCCCGGCCCGGTTGAAGCCGGGCAGCTGGTGCTCGGTTCCCGCCGCAGCGGTGACGTTTCGCCCGGCGATGAAGTCCTCGCCCTGGTTGAACGTCCACGACGCGGCAGGGAACCCACAGTCGACGACGTTCATGACGCCTTCCAGCAGGGCGTACGTGGCCAGCGACCGCACCGCGGTGGTGAACGCGGGCAGGTTGCCCGCGCCGAGGCCGTAGGCGTCGTTCGCGACCGCGTCAACGATCACCACGTGGGGCTTGCGGCTGTGGTCGATCCGGTGCGGCGACGCGACGGCGGTGGCCTGCCCGACCGCATCCACCGCCCGCGACGACCACTCCGCGCCCCAGGTCAGCTGCCAGTTGTGGTCGGCCCGCATCCGGGGCACCCAGCCCCACGGGTCGTCCCAGGCGGCAATGCTGTTCCCGTAGACGTTGACCTTCAGCCCGTCCAGGATGCTGCTCATCCCTGCACCTCCGTGTCGGTCGCCGGGGCGGCGTCCTGCCGCTGCCGGTCGAGCAGGATCAAGGCGGTCTCCAGCACCGAGCGCGGCAGCGTCGCGGCCACGCTGGCGGCCACCTGCTCGCGGACGGCGGCGGAGATGGTGGCGTTGTCCTGGCGCATCGCGGCCAGCACCCCGGACTCGAAGTCGGACAGCTCGCCGCGGGCGGCGTCGACCTTGGTCTCCAGCCGGAGCACCACGGCCAGAGCGTCGCCCGAGTTCCACAGGCTCTGCTTGACCTGGTCGACGAGGTCGCGGTCGGGCTTGCCGTCGCCGTTGGTGTCGGCGGCGGTCGCAGACTTGAGCTCGGCGATCACCGCCTTGGCGATCTCCTGCGCACTGGGCACGACTTCTCCTTCCAGCAGCGCGGCCAGCTCTTCACGCGAGCCGCGGTAGGCGTTGCCGTCGATCCGCCCGCTCGGGTAGTTCGCGACGGCGAGCGACGAGGTGAACTGGGCGATCTCGGTGCGCAGCCCGCCGAAGCTGGGCCAGTACTCGTCGCCGAGCGCGAACTGCTCCTTGCGGCGCACCACGTTGTCCGGGTACCGCGAGTGCCACAGCGGGGGCAGTCCCGACAGGTCCGGCGAGCCCATGCGGCCCGACCAGTACCACTGCGGCAGGTAGATCAGCGGGGTCCGGTACCCGGCGGCGACCAGCGCGGCGGACAGTTCGCGGATCGAAGCCAGTGGCCCGGCGCCGTCCTCGACGTCCAGGATCACCGGGGTGTGGGTGTCGACGGCCGAGCGAATGATGGCGAGCTGCCCGCGCACGTCGTCGCCGCGCACGTAGTGGTAGGCGGCGGTGAGCATCCCGGCCGCGCGCGCGGCGGCCAGGTGCCGGGCGAAGTTCGGGTCCCGAAAGGTGGTGCCCTCGGAGGCCTTGAGGAACGCGAAGTCGATGCCGTCGCGGCGTGCGGCGGCGAAGTCGAAGTGCGGCTGGTGGTTGGAGGCGTCGACCCCGTAGATCATCGGCACAGCTCCTCCGGCGCGGCGGGGTACGGGTTCTGGCGCTGGGTCTCGCGGGCCTGCTCGCGCTTGGTGAGGTAGTCGTTGATCGCGGCCCGGACCTGCTCGCGCTGCGCGAGCGCACCGTCGGCGCTGAACGACACGCTCACGACGCGCATCACCTCGTCGAGCGCGAGCTGCGCCTCGGCGGAGACCTGGGTGCGCGCGTCCAGCGCGGCGGCGAACCCGCGCTGGTAGCCCTGCTGGCAGCCGACGATGCGCTCGGTGCGCTGGTAGAACGTGACGGCCTGCACCACGGAGGCCACGACCAGCACGGCCACGACCAGCGTGATCACGTGCTGGAACGTCCAGCGCTTCCGGGTCTGCTCTGGCGTGGTCATGCGTCCTCGTTTCCGGTGGCGGGTTCGTCGTCCTGGTTCTGCTCTCCTGCGATGGCCCTGCCCATCCGCTGCCGGACGCGTCGTGCGGTCGGCTTGACGGCTGGGAGATAGAGGCTGCCGACGACCGCGCCGAACACGAGGTTCACGCCGGGCTGGATGCGGTCGGGCCACACGAAGCCGACCGCGACGTTCACCGTCCAGGCGAGGGTGATCAGCACGGTGAGGGCGATCCACAGTGCTCTGGGCAGCCGCATCAGACCCCCGTTCGGTGTCCGTGGTGTAGCGCCCACGGTGCGCATCACGATGGGGATGGGAGACGTAGTTCGAGCTGGAGGTAGGGATGAGGCGGAGACCGGCGTTACTGGCGGCGGGCGGCGCAGCCGTCGCGCTCGCGAGCGTGGGGGTCGCGGTGGCCATGGCGGCAGGAGGTGAACCGGGGACGACGTCCCCTTCGACGCCTCCGGCGCTCGTGGTGTCGACGGCCAGCAGCGCGGCCAGCGCGAGCAGCGTGCCGTCCGAGGCGGTGTCCGTCGTGGCTCCCGCACCGCAGCAGCGCGGTGATACTGGCCCGGTGACCGAAGCCCAGCCCGAAGTGCAACAGCCGCAGGTCCAGCAGGCACCTGCCCCGCAGGCGGACGACCCGACCACGCCCGCGCCGAACCCGGACCCCGAGCCGCCGCGCGTGCCGGCCCCCGACCTGCCGCCGCCGGACGAGGGCAACCCGCCGTGGGTCACGCCCGAGCCGGGGCCTACCCCGAAGGGCTGATCACGGTGTGGCGCGCTGGGTGGCGATCAGGACTCCGCCCAGCGCGCCCGCGCTGTTCGTGCGCCGCACCTGCAGCTCGACACGCAGGTACGAGTTCTGGGTGCCGGGCAGAGCAGCGGTCCGGATCGACTGCCACGCGAAGTCGTTCGCCGCGATCGGCATCACCGCGCCGACCTGCGCGCCGTTGATCGTGTAGCGGGCCTCACCCACCGCACCGCCGGTCGACAGCAGCAGCGCCTGCAGCGCCGAGTACGCCTGCTGCCTGATCACCCACCCCGTGCTCTGCAAGGAGATCCACGCCGCGCTCGCGGTGGTCGGCAGGGACTCCGCCAGCACCGTCGTGGTCGGCATCGGAATCCACGGCCGCGCTAGCCCTGTGCCAGCGGCGTCGTCGGCGACGACGACGTTGCCCGCGCGGTCCCACATCGTCCAGTACTGGTCCCCGCCGGGCGTGGTGGTGATCTCGTAGGCGACGCTGCCGTCGTCCCTGCGGATCGTCAGGAAGTACCTATCACCGGCACCACGACCGACGTGCAGCAGCCAAATCTGTGAGTCCTCGTGCAGCACGGAGAACTCGGCGCCGTCAGCAACCACAAGTCCACCGCTGGAGATGCGCGCGGAGCTGAGGTTCCGGCGTGACAGCTCGTCGAGCTGGGCCTTCAGCTGGTCGAGTTGCCGTTGCAGGTCGTCGTTCGACGGGGGCGTCAGCATCAGGTCACCCCCAGCGCTGGTGCGAACTGCACCTGGATCTCGTCCGGACTGCCGGTCGACGAGACGGTGATCGCGCGCCGCGGGTACTGCCCGGTCGGGATCCACCCGTGCCGCTGGACCCCGATCTGGAGCACGTCGCCCGCGGCGAACGCGCCGAGCCCGACACCGCGCCGTTCCGAGCCGGGCAGCGCCCCGTCCGCGCGCATGATCCCGGTCCACGTCTCCACCGGGCGTCCGCGCAGCGCGATCGTCGCCGCCGCGTGCCCGTCCAGCGTGGGGGTCTCGGTGACCGAGGTGTGCCCGCGGTCGACGGAGTGCAGCGCCGGGTGCCCGACCTGCTGCAGCGTTGAGTCGGTCGCCCGCCCCACCGGGAGCGCGCGCTCCATGCCCTGGCCGGGGGTGCGGACGTCGCTGGCCTGCTCGGAGGCGTCGCCGTCGACGTCGAGCCGCCGCAGCCCGGCCCCGTACCTGACGCTCTGCTGCGGCATGCTGACGCCGAGCATCGGCGCGCCGATCCGCATCTCCCACTCGAGGAAGCCGGGGGCGGTGGCGAACCGGGGCCGGAGCTCGACGTCGGGCCCCTGATCGACCTGGGTGAGCTGGGTCAGCCGTTCGCCGACCATCGCCAGGTCGTAGCCGTAGTAGGTGCGCTCGTGCGCGCCGGTGACGTCGTCGGGGTAGGCGATCGGCAGCCCGCCGTACGCGTCGGAGGTCTCCGCGTGCTGGACGAGTCGCTTGGCGATGGTGCCCAGCGACAGCCCGGCCAGCACGACGTCGGCCTCCGCTTCCGTGATCGACCCCTGGTGGCTGCTCTTGAGGACGCGCCTGTTCAGCACCGCCCACAGGCCGCCCGCGCCGACGGTCAATGCCCCGGCGTCGTCGTCCCACCGGTACGTCATGATCGGCCCGGCCTGCACCACAAACCGGCCGTAGACCATGGCCAGCGTGACCCGCCACGGCTCGAACATCGCGTGCAGGTCGGCCGGAAGCCGGTCGACCTTGCGGGCCGGAACGGTGATCTGCACCTGACCGCCCAGGTTCACCCCATACTGCCAGCCGGGCGTGCCCTCGTAGGGCGCGGTGCCGATGATCCGGCCGGTCACCGTGTCCGCCAGCAGGCAGCGCCACAGCTGCCTCACGGCTCGCCCAGCCAGGTCAGCCGCGCGTAGGACCCGGCGAGGATGGTCGCGTTCGGCGCGTTGTTCTTGTAGGCGTCGAAGTAGACCCTCAACGGCTCGCCGCGCGGCACCCGGAGCAGGTGCGTGCCGCCGGTCCCGCCGAAGCCGGTCGCCGCGACGTCCTTGGCGGGGAACGGCAGAGTCACGCTCCCCGCGTTGGTGACCTGCGTGTAGAAGGCATCGGTGTACCGCGCGCTGGCGACATCGGAGGCCAGCGTCATGTCAAGCATCCACAGGCCGTCGCGCGGGTGGCTCGCCCCCCTCGCGACGTAGTTCGTCGTCCACCCGCCGCCGGTGGTCACGGGGTTGAAAATCCCGAGGTTGGTGTACGCGCCGGTGCCGTTGACGATCATCTGGCCGTCGTCGCGGCGCAGGTCGGCGTACAGCGTCGGCCGCACGTCGCCGATCCGGTAGACCGTCTCCCAGGCCAGGCCGGTCCACACCTGCCTGACCCGGCTGTAGATCCGCTCCGCGCCGATCAGCGGGCCCGCCTCGTTCGGGTCGTCGGCCTCCAGCAGGTGGCGCGGCGTCCCGCGCACGGCGGCGCCCTTCCGCTGCGGCGAGAGCTGCGCAGTGCCGAGCGCGGTGACGGGCATGGTGGCCAGGCTCGGGACGAGCGCGTGGCCGATCTTCGTGCAGCCCGCCGGGGTGGCGGGCGCGGTCGGCGTGGACGCGGGGGTGCCCGTGATCGGGATCAGGTCGCCCTTGCTGATCCCGCCGCCGGAAACCGCGTCGTCCCGGACCCGCGCGACGACCGCGTCCAGCCTGGGCAGCGTCGCGTGCGCGGGATCCACCATGAGCGGAACGGCGCTCTCCAGCGTGCACAGGTAGGGCCCGGTTCCGGGCGCGGTGATCACGCACTGGCCCGGCAGCACCCACACCTCCCGCGACGGGGTGGTGGCGGGGACGATCCTCAGGTCGGTGACGACGCCGATCTCGTCGGTGGCGGACGGCAGCACGCCGTCCCGGTGCGCCAGCGGACCACCGGGCCCGGGGTACAGGAAGGCCGCGTCGTGCATCCGCCCGACGCGGGCGGGGTTGCGGAGCTGCAGGCTCCACACGCTGGTCATGTCGGCGCCGGTCGGCACGATCCACCTCCAGGAGGCTCGGGCCAGCCGGGTGGCCGCAGGGTGAGGGTCACCACCAGCCGGGGCTGACGGAGGCGGTGGCGGTGGCGGCGGTCGGCCCGGTGTCCTCGGACGCGAACGCCACCGTGGTCGCGGTGCTCGTGGGCGGGACCGCCCACCAGTCGGCCTGGAGCAGGAACCGCTCCGCGACGCCGTTGAGCCACGCGGACTGCCGATGCGGATGGCTGTCGATGACGAGCGTGTCCGCGGCGGCGAGCGTGCCGCTGTAGAGCAGGGTCTCGCCGGTGGAGGGCAGGTAGAGCCGGGGTTGGGTGGCGGGCCCGGTGATCGTGTATACCGGCCACACCTCGGCCGTCCCCATGTTGATCAAAGCCATGGAGCCGTTGCTGGCGGGGGTGCCCCAGTCCAGGCCGCCGCCGCTCTCCCAGTCCAGGCCGACCGGCGCGTCGTGGGAAACGGACCCCCACGGTTCCCCCGACCAGTAGCCGCCCGCGCTGGAGCCGTCGAAGTAGCCGCCCAGGGTGGCGCCGCGCTCGACCAGCAGCGCGGTCGCGTCGAGCAGGTCGCCCGGCGCGGCGGACAGCGCGAGCGGGCACACGAGCAGCCCGGTCGCGGTGCCGGGCGCCAGCGCGGTCAGCTCCAGCCGTGTCCACGTCCCCGCCGCCAGCGCGACCGGCGCGCTGGCCGTGCTGCTCACGAACCCGCCCGCGCTGTCGGTCCACCGCATCTCCAGCTGCGCCGACCTGGCGGCCGTGCACCGCGCCCACAGCGCAGCCGAGTACTGCTGCCCGCCCACCACCCGCAGCACCGGCTGGCGCAGCCCGATCGTGCCCGCCGTGGTGCAAGTGGCGCGGGCGAGCGCACGACGCGCGTCCAGGCCGGGGATGACGGTGGAGTACACCTCGGAGGTGACCGCGGAGCCCGCGTTGTAGGCCGTCCACGGCACGCTGCTCGCCACGCCGACGGTGTTCCGCGCGAGGTTCGTGCGCATCACCGCGCCGAGCCCCGCCTCCCAATCCAGCCCTCCGCCGGGCATCGGCAGCCCGGTCGAGGCCAGCACCGGGTCCCCGTACCGGATCGGGTCATCCGCGACCAGCACGATCTGCCAGTCGAACTGGCGGGGCCCGGTACGCACAAGCTGCGGGTCGGCCTCCCGCCGCACCAACGACCGCTTCGTGCGCACCGGCTCGGTGACCACCAGTTCACGCGCCCCGCTGCGCAACAGCGCGCCGAACCGGTCGACGGCCCGATCGGCGGCCTCCTCCGTCCGGGCCTGGCACCACCCGGCCAGCGTGACCACCCGCGGCGTCGCCCACTGCTGCACGTCGGAGTACGCCCCGTGGTAGCCCACGCGGTCGCTGCTCTGGCCGCGCACGCCTGGCGCCCGCCACCAGCCGTCGTCCCGCTCGACGATCCACTCGGTGCCGTCGTCGTCGCGGCCGTTGGCCATCCAGCCGTCCACGGACCACGAGGGGTGCAGGAGCGGTGTGGGCACGAGCGCCTCCTCACCGCCGGGTGCGCGCCTGGAACGCGACCGTGCTCGAGACGACCTGCGCGGTCACGTACGCGTCCTCGTTGTCCCGCACCGAGATGTTGTTCGTGATCTGCGGGGCCACCATCGGCGACGAGCTGCTGCTCTGCGGCATCGACGACGTCGTGCTGGCGACACCACCGACCGCCCACCGCCGGATCAGGTCGTACCCCATCTCGGAGGCCGTGTACGCGAGCAGTTCCTGCGACCGGCGCGACCGGTTGATCGGGATGTAGGCCTCGTCGTCGACGAGGCGGTCGCCCACGACGCGCCATGTGTTCGGCGGCACTATCTGGGCGATGCCCGCCGACATCGGCATGAGCTTGTGGAGACCGCCTTCGGCGAACCGTTTGATGATGTTTCCGTCGTGGTTCACCCCCATGGGCCCATTGGGGGCTGGTTTCCCGCCGGTGTAGATGACGGTCACTGTCTTGGTCGACGGCTTGTTGAGGAACTCGTTGAGCTTTTCCTCGGCAGACTTGGTACTGGCCGTGATGGTCACACCGTTCGGGGTGGTCTGAACCTTGTAGCCCAGCTCCTCGAGCTTCTTCTTCGCCTCTTCGGAAAGCGTGCGGACAGTGATTGGCTTGTCGGGCGGGAGTTGATCCGCCATCGATTTGACCAGCAGCAACTCCTGCTTGGTCTTCTCGTCGCCTGGCGTGCTCAGGGCGACGGCCACATTGCGCGGGATCAGGCCCATGCTCTCGGCGAGGATGAGGGCCTGCTCGCGCGTAATTCCGAATTCATCCGCCAGGTCGAGGAAGCCGTCCAACGCTTTTTGGGCGGCTGCTGTCGCCTTGTCGAGGGCGGTGCTGACACCCTCTCCTTGGCTGATGGACAGGTCGTACGCCGCTGATGCGAGGTCGGCGGACTGGCCGGTCAGGTCGGACAGCATCTCGCGAAGCGTGCGCCCGTTTTTGGTGGTGATGTTCAGGCTGCCATCGACGTTGAGGAGCGATTGACCCCAGCCTTGGGTCTTGTCGATGTTCTGCCCGAACGCCTCACTGATCCGGCTCAGGGTCTCGTAGACGCGCGCCTGCGCCGCCTGGAAGTCGACCTGCCCCCCGGCCAGCGCGTCCAGGGCTGTACGCAGGGCGCGGGCCCGGTCGTTAGCGCTCGACGCGTTGCTCGAAAGAACGCCGAGTGCTGAAGCGAGGGAGCGGCCGGTTTCGGTGGCTTCCGACATGGAAGCGCGACCGTTCTTGAGCGCCTCGTCCAGATCCTTTTGCTTGGAGACATTGTTGCCCAGTTCGGGGATCAGTTCGCCGAGGATCTTGCGGAGTTCGAAAGCCTTATCGGCCAGCGGATTTTGCCCGGCGACCTGACCCTCTAGCTGTCCCTGTCCTTCCACCTGTGCGAGGTAGGTGTCCAACACCCCGTTGACCTGGGAAAGTGCATCCGAGTTGCCCAGGTAGGCGTCGGTCAGCGTGGACAGGGGGATTTGCAGTTCCTTGGCCAGGTCCGACGCGCCCCGGTCCTGCAAAGTTTTGGCGGCCTGGAGCCTAATGTTTTCGGTAATGGCGTAGTTGCTGTCCCGCAGCGCCTCGGCGAGCGAGCGCGTTGCCGCCTCGTGCTGGGCTGCCCGCTGGGCAGCGTCCTGCTGTCGCCCAGCCAAAATCGACAGCCCGACCGAGGCTGCGGCGATCGCCAGACCGGCCGGCCCGCCGAGTGCGCCGACGAGATCGTTCGCGGCGGAGAGCAGGCCGCGTCCGAGCGCGGTCGTCGCCGCGCCCGCCGCCGCGCCCAGGGTCCCGAGGGCGGTGACGGTGCGCTGCGCCAGGTCCGGGACCCGGTCCAGCCCGGAGGCGATGGAGGAGCCGATCGAGCGGGCACGGTCCGCGATGTTGACCGCCGCCACGCCGATCCCCGTGGGGATGGCCTGGATGGCTGACACGATCTGTCGGGCCCGGTCAGCCGTCGCAACGGCGGCGAGCCCGACACCGGTGGGGATCGCCTGGACCGCCGAGACCACTGAGCGCGCCCGGTCGGCCATGCTGACCGCTGCAAGTCCGATCCCGGTCGGGATGGCCTGCACGGCTGAGATGACCTGCCGGGCTCGGTCGGCCGTGGCGATCGCGGCAACCCCGACTGCGGTGGGGACAGCCTGAACAGCCGCTGAGACGCGGCTGGGGAGCGACTGGACACCCCGGATGAGCGACTCGCTGGCGATGCCCACGGCCAGTCCGGCGCGCTCGCTGGACTGGGAGATCGAGTCGAACGTTGACCGGTAGGTAGAGCGCATAGCGGCGACGGCCGGGGAGCGTTCTGCCAGCGCCCCCACGGAGGCGGACAGGACACCGATCGGGCGCCCTGCCGAGGCGGCAGTCCCGCGCAGTTCGCCCACCGCATCGGTGAAGCGCCTTGTGGTCGCGATCGCAGGCAGCTGCGACGCCTGGTAGGCGGCCACAGTCGAGCTGAGAAGCCCGATCTGCTCGCCGCTCTCTCGTGCCTGCTGACGCTGCGCCTGTATCTCGCCGACGAACTGGCGCAGCCCGCCACCGACCTCAGACCGCTGGAGCGCCCCCACGGCCACCCGGTACGCGACGAGACTCGCGACGGCAGTCAGCACCGGCCCTGGCAGGGACGCCACCCCGGAGAGCAGCCCGCCGACTCCCTCGCCCGCAGGCCCGAGCAGGCTGGTGACGGCCACAACGCCGTCGCCGAGCAGTCCGATGGCGGTCGCGAGCGCGGACACCGGCCCATCGCCATCAGCGGAGGCGGAGGCGATCTCCCCGATCCCGTGTGCCACCGGCCGGGCGGCATCCACCACGTGGCGCAGCCCGGCGGTGAAGTCGGCGAACAGCTTGATGCCCGCGTTGATCGCGGTGTTGACCGGGCCGACCGAGCCCCGTGCGATCGGCATCAGTACATCGCGTGCCGCCTGGACCACGACCTGACCGCGCTCGCGGATGGCCGCCGCCAGCCCCGGTCCGTACAGCCGCCCGGCTGCGACAGCGGTCTCCAGGCCGCGCGCGATCTGCGGCCCGACTTCGTCGATCGCCTCCGCCAGCGACCGGACCACCGCTTCCAGCGGCTCGTCGATCGCCTCGTAGATCCCGATCCCCGCCGACTCGAGCTGCGACTGCAGCCCGTCGATCGCCCCGCCGAGACCCTCGGTCTTCGCAGCGGCGACGTCGGCCGCGCCACCTTCCCGACCGACCGCCTCTGCCATCTCGTCGAACGCCTGCGCGCCAGTGGACGCCAACGCGCTCGCGACGGTCATACCCTCGTTGCCGAACGCGGTCGCCGCGTTCAAGGCGAACGTCGCTTCGGTCATCCGGGCCTTGGCCGCAGCCAGTTGCTCGGTGACCGTGCGGAGACCGACGAACTTGCCCTCGGTGTCGAACGCCTCGACGCCGAGCTCGCCCAACGCCTTGGCGGCGGGCTTGCTGGGCGCCGCAAGGCTGGCGATCATGCCGCGCAGCGACGTGCCAGCCTGCTCACCCCGGATGCCCTGGGTGGCGATCAGGCCGATCGCGGTGGCGACCTGGTCGATGTCCGCGCCCACCGCTTTGGCCACCGGGCCGACATACTTCAGGGCCCCGGCCATGTCGGTGATCTCGCCACTGGCGGCGTTCGCGGTGTTCGCCAGCACGTCAGCGACATGCGATGCCTGGTCCGCCGACAAGCCGAACTGGTTCAGGGCGTCGCTCTGGATCTCGGCCGCTTGGGCAGCGTCGACCTGCGCGGCGGCGGCGAGCTGGAGCGTGCCGCGCGCGGCGGTCATCGCCTCGTCGAGGTCGAGACCGCCCTTGGCCAGCTCCTTCATGGCGCTGGCTGCATCGGCGGCGCTGGTGGCCGGGAGGGTCAGGTCGCTGCCGAGGTCCTGCGCGAGCCTGCCAGCTGCCGCCATCTCCGCGCCGGTGGCCTGCGTGACCGCCATCAGCTCGTTGAGGTTCCCGGCGTACTCATTGCCGACCTCGATGATCGACTTGAGACCTGCGGCGATGCCAGCGGTACCCGCCGCCAGCCCGAGCCCCGCGCTGAGCCGATTGGCAGCCCCGGCGGCACCGCGCAGCCCTCGTTCCAGATCGCCAGCGACCTTGGAAGTGTCCGCGCGGACCTCGATGTCGATCCGGCCACCGGCCATGACACCCCCCGGCAGGTCACAGCTCCCAGGCGGCGATGAACTCGTCGACCGTCGTCAGCTGGGGGCCTGACGCATCGGGCCTGGCAGGCGCTGCTGTCCGCTCGACGAAGGCGTCGAACATCTGCTGCGCCAGCGGGGCGGGCCTGTGCGCGATCGGCGGAACCGGCGGATCAGCGGGAGGCCTGACTCCGTGGCGCCGGTCGTTTAGCAGCGCACGCCGCGCCTCACGGGCCTCGTCCGACTCGGGGTCGAACGTACGGTCTCGCCAGTCGAGCACCAGCCCATAGGACTGGATCTCCAGCAACCTCGCGGTGTTCTCCTGGTGCGGCCCCCAGTGGCGCAGGCCGCCGGGGTCGAGCAGTTCTGCCAGCGCCGTCTCGGGTTTCCGGGTGAGCCTGCGCACGCGCGCGGCGAGGTCGACGGCTGGCATCTCCCGCCACGCCGTACGCAGGTCCCGCCCGTAGACCTCGTCGAGGTCGCAGAGGACGGCGTCCCACCACGGTCCTGCGACCGCGGTCAGGACGCCGAGGAGTCCCCCTCGGCGTCCAGGCTGGTGTGCAGCCCGGCCGCGACGAACAGGCGTCGGGTGACATCAACGCGCGCCTGCTGCGGTAGCACTTCGAGCAGTTTGCTCAGCTCCTCGCCCGCCACCTTGTCGACGGCAGTGGCCCCCTCGGAGAGGAGGATGCCGAGCGCTTCGCCGTCCTGCTGGGTTGTCGCCAGCGACCAGAAGCGCACGACTTCCTCGCCGGTGAGGTCGCGTCGCAGCGACCAGTCCCGGCCGCCGAAGCGGACCTGCGCGCGGTGCGGGGATCGCTGCTGGAGCAGGGCGTCGAGGTCGAGCACGTCGTGTGAGTCGGAGGCGGGGGCACCTTTGGTCTTGGTCATGGTTCCTTCTCTGGTCAGGCGAACGGGTTGCTCTTGGTCCAGCGGCGCAGGGGCTTGGAGCCGTCGTCGGGGATCAGAGGGCTGAGATCGAAGTCCCAACCATCCAGGTCCTCGCCGTCGTACTTCTCCTCGGGGGGCGGGCCTGCCTCGGCCTTCTGGGCGTAGAAGGCCTTCGCCTCGTCGCCGTCCTCCACGCGGAAGATGAACGCGAAGAACTCCTCGTCGCCTTCGATCCACTCGTGGCCGCCGTTCCCGGCGCTGATCGATCCGCCGCGGAGGACGGTCAGTGCGCTCGCGGGGCCCTGGTCGACGGCCCGGAACAGGATCTTCGGCTTCTTGGCGTCCTTCTTGCGCCGGTAGGGCGCTTCCCGCTTGTTCCAGACGTAGAGGTCGGTGATCTGCTGCTCGACCTGCTTGGTGAAACCGGCCTTGATGCCGCCGTAGGGAACCCAGCCGCTGAGCGAGGGGGCGAAGATGTCGGGCGGGACCGGTGTCCCTGCGGGTGCCCGGAAGGCGTCGCCGTCCAGCGCCAGGAAGGCGAGTGACGGGTTGGCGTAGCTGGACATGCGTCCTCCAGAGAGCCCGTCATCGGGCGCAAGGCGGGGGCACCTTGAGGAGGGGAAAAGCCTTGTGGAGGCACAGGAGTAGGACCGGCCGGTCGCCAAGGTGCCCCGCTTGAAAACGCGACCGGCCGGAGTTCGTGGTCAGCGGTTGTGGATGCTCATCTCCGCCCGGCACATCGCCCGGTAAACCGGCGCCGACGGGCCGCGCGAGGTGTCCGCTGGGAGCGGGCCGAGGTCGATGACCCGGCAGGAGTAGTGCATCGACCGGTAGGGGACGTTCCTGGCCGCGTCGAGCACGCGCCGCACGCGGTCTGCGACCCGCCACACGACGCGTTCCGGATCGTCAGGAGCTGCTGCTGGCGCACACCAGGCGTCGACTTGCACGATCGGCCTGTAGCCGCCGCCGCCGAGCAACCCAAGGGGGGTGGGCAGCTGCACGGTCAGGTAGGGCCCGGCGACGACGCTGCTGCCGGTCCTGGTGCTCATGCGGTTCGCGACGAGCGCGACGAGCGCGGTGTCGGCGCGCAGCAGCGCGAGCACCGCGTCCGCCGCCCACGGCAGCTCGGACTCGGCCACGGCCACCTCCTACTTGGGCTTCCACCCGGTGTACCGGCCGTGCTGGCGCGCGGCGTCGGTGAGCACCGCGTGCGCCGGAGTGTCGGAGGTGCCGTACTCCTTGAAGATCGACTCCGGGTCGGAGTCCTCGACGAACACCCGGTCGCCCTCGCTGCGCACCCCGATGCCGTCCCGGTACTCACCGGTGCGTACCGGCGCCTCCACACGCGCCTCGGCCGCGATCTCGGCGGCGATCTCGCGGCGGCGAGGCGTCGAAGCCCGCACCGCTACCCGCTGTGCCTGCGCCGCGTCCACGTACACGCGGACCGTCATTGCTAGACCTCCTCGGCGAGCACCGTGATCGTGTTGACCGACGCCGTGAACTGCAGCTCGGGCCCGTAGATGTTGGGCGGCCAGCCCGCCGCGATGCGCGTCTGCGCGCCGGTGAACGTGTAGGTCAGCGGCGTGACCGCCTGGCCGTCCACCGCGTTCGGGAAGCTGATCGTGACGGTGCCCCCGGCGCTGGAGGTGAACTCGAGCCGCAGGCTGCCGGAGTTGGCGACCTTGTTGCCGTTGACGGCGTCGCACGCCACCGGCGTGGCCTTCACGGCGGCGGTCCTGTGGTCGAGCCGGTTGAGCGTCACCGCAGTCGCGGCCATGACGTGCTCCTAGGGGTCGTTCGTCTGCATGTCGGAGATGAGCGCCAGCACGGCGGCGAAGAACAGCGGTCGGTGGTCCGGCCGCCTCGCGACTTCGCTGACGACCTTGTACTGGTCGCCTTTTTCGTCGGTGACCAGCGACTTCCGCGTCAGGGGAGTGTCGAGCGGGACCAGCAGGAGCCACAGGCTAGTGGTGGTGTCCTGCTTCTCCACCAGCGTGAGGCTGCGGCTTATGTCAACCACCGACCGCTGGCTCAGCCACGCCGGGCTGAACTTCGTCATCGGCAGGCCGGGACGCTCGTTTCCGCTGTCGGGGTCGACCGACGGCATCCCCGGCGTCGTCACCTTCACCTGCCGGGGCATGGGCGGACCGCCCATCAGGCTCCACCTCCCGTAGCGTGCCGTCGGCGAGTCCGGCCCTGACCCATGACTGCTCGCGCGCGGCCCAGGTTTCTCGCCCGTCGGCATTGAAGAAGTGCGCGATGTCGGTCATGCGGAGACCGCTCCTCTCAGATGCTGAACGCGCTCGGCCCCAGCCGGTTGAGGGCGTCGAGCCGCTTGCGGATCGACGCCACGGTCGCGGCGCCGAGCATCTCGGTGGCGTAGGTCTCCGAGTACTCGGGCACCTGCCACGAACGCAGCCCGCCGGGGTTGGAGTAGAGGGACTGCGCGACGTCGAGCACGAGGGCGACGATGTCGGCGGGCACCTCGCGGTAGCCGTGCGAGTAGGTCACCCGCACCCTCGGCGCCCACACCCCGAGCGGGCGGCGGTACGGCCAGCCCTGGAGTCGATCGGTGAACCACCACGGCATCCCGCGCGTGAGCCGTGACCCGGTGAGCACGTAGTCCCGGTCGGCCACCAGCGGGGTGCTCGCCCCTCCGAACTCGGTGACCTCGACGACGGCGAGCGGGTTGTCCTGGTCGACGACCACTGGCCGTCCCGGCAGCACGAGCTCTTGCTGGCCGCCGACCAGGTCGATGCTCTCCTGGGAGATGAACGCGAACTGGTTGCCGGCCACGGCGCGCACGAGCCCGGAGGCGTTGTCCAGCGCGAGCTGCGCCGAGGCCTCGTCGACCTGGGCCTGCAGGCGCGCTGCGAGCTGAGTGGGGGTGGCCAGGGATGCCACGGCCACCCCCTCAGCCGCCGATGATGCCGGTGAGCTTCTCGACCAGCCGGGCCCGCTGCTGGGACCCGCGGGCCTGTTCGGCGTCGAGCGCCCGCTGGGCCCGTTCGGGGTCGGTGCCGACCCACTGCATGATCAGGTCGATCTTGCTGCCGGGCTCCGGCTCGCCGTCCTGCTCGGGCGCCGCTGGCGGGGGCGGCGGTACCTGCTGTTCCGGCGTGGCACCGTCGCCCTGGTCGCCCTGGTCGCCCTGGTCGCCCTGGTCGCCCTGGCGCTCGGAAGCCCTGCCGCTCGGGTGCGCGGGGGCAACGGGCTCGATGTCGCCTTCCCCCAGCACGCTCCGGACCGGAGCTCCGGTCCGGAGCAGGTAGGCGGCCACGTCGCCGGTGAACTCCTGCCCCACCACGATGTCCAGCGTCTGCCCGCCCTGGATGACGACCATGCAGCTCTTGTCCGCGACGGCCCGCACGGTGGCCATCAGGAGGCGTGCTCGATCATCACGGCCCGCTTGTAGCGAGCGGGGTCGCCGCTGGCCGCCGTCGCGTCGGACGGCACGCCGAAGTCACCCACCCAGCTCCACGTGGTGGAGAGGTTCTGCTGGAACCTGTCCTGCGGGGGGCGGGTGATCAGGGCGACCTGCACGCCGGTCGCGGGCCCGATGATGCGGATGTTCGGGTTGTTCTCCACGCCGGTGCCGTCCAGCAGGTTCCCGTTGCCCTCGAAGGGGTTCGCGGTGAGCGCGCCTTCGCCGACGACGAGCGGGCGCTGCACCGTGACTCCGGTCGCCGAGGTCACGGTGGGGGTCTCGTTGTTGCGGACCCAGTCGATGCCCGCGAAGCGGCCGAGGCTGAGGTTGCGGTAGATCGGGGACTCCACCGCTCCCTGCGCGGCCTGCTTGAAGTCCGGGTCCGCGAACAGCTGACCTTCGGTGTCCGGCGGGATGTGCGCCACGTAGAAGCCGCCGACCGTGGGCACGTTCTGCTTGCGCAGCCGCACCACGGCGTTGCGGAACAGCGCCAGGGTGGCCGTGTCCGAGGAGGTCAGGGCGTTGGCGCTGGACTTGGCGGCCGGGCGGTAGGACACCGGGGCGTTGGCCGCGACCACGGAGTCACCGGTGGTGTCGGCGCGCGCGGTGCCGAGGGTGAGGGTGCCGGGGCCGGTCTGCGCGGACACGCCGGTGACGGTGTTCGCGACGCCCTCGATGCTGACGGTGAGCGGGGTGGAGGCGGACACCGGCGTCGGCACGCCGTTGACGCCGACGTGGGTGAAGCCGTCCACACTGGCCACGGTGATGCTGGTGTCCGAGGAACCGCCGGCTGTCGCCCAGGTCCGGCCGCCGGAGTAGGCCCGGTAGAGCTTGTTGCGGGCGATCTGGTTCAGGGACTGACCGGCGCCGATCGCGAGGGTCTGCACGTCCCGCAGGTACTTGCTGGCGATGGTCATGGCCGACTGCATCATGTTCGTATCGATGCTGTCGCCGTACTGGTCCATCGTCACCGACCACTGCTCGACGGCGTAGGTCGAGGCCGAGGGGTCGGATCCGGTGACCGGCGTGGTCTTGGGGGCGAGCAGGCCGGTGCGGGTGCGGGTGCTGGTGTCGCCCAGGTTCGCCGCCCACGGCTCGTTGTCCGCGATGGCGGCGAACTGGAACTCGGGCAGCAGGGCGTCCTCGAAGGCCCGCTCGAGCAGCCCGTTCTGCATGAGGGAGCGGATGGCGGCGGGCAGGGTCGACCACACGTCGTGGCGGCCGAGCCGGAACCACTGCGTGAGCAGCGGGTTGACCGGCCTGGCCGGGACGCCCGCGCAGGACCGGGCAACGGTCGAGGTGAACATCAACTCTCCTCAGTGATCTCGATGGACACGATGTCCGGGTGCTGAAGGGCGATCTGCTGGAGACCGAGCACGGCGGTCTGGGTGATCGCGGAAACCGCCGCGCAGACCCGCCCTTCCAGGACGTGGCCCTCGTGTCCGGTCACCTCGATGGAGGTGGAGCCGTCGCCGAGGCGAGCAGCGATGTGGATCACGAGCGCGTCTTGACTCCGAGTCGGGCCAGCTCCGCCCGGACCTCCTCGGGGGAGGCGTCCTTGAAGTTGGCGGGCTTCGTGCCACCGCCACGGGCGCCCTGTGACGGGTCGGGCTTGGGCTTGGCCGGGCCCTTCGACTCGGCCTTGCGCCAGTGCGGCTTGGCGTCCAGCAGCTCGCTGAGCCGCATCTTGATGGCCCCGGTGTCGACGTCCCCGTCGTCGGTGACGTAGTCCTCGGCCTTGAGGGCGTCGACAGCGTCGCTCGGGTCGGCGAAGTCGGCGGCGGCGAGCGCCTTGACCTCGGCGCGCACGGCGCGCTGGACGGCCGCCACGGCGCGCTGCTCGGCGGCCTCGGCACGCTCGGCAAGCTTCTGCTCGGCGGTCTTCTGCTCTTCCTCGATCTCCGCGAGCCGCTTGGCTGCTGCCGCGTTGGTCTTGGCCGCCGCCTCGTGCTTGCGCGCCAAGGCCTTCCACTTGGCGGCGTCAGCGGAGCCGTCCTTCTTCTCGGTCTTCCCCTGCTCGCCTTCCTGGCCCTTGTCGGGTTCGGTGGAGGGCTCCTGCGGGTCAGCCGGGTCCTCCGTGCTGCCGTTCGGGTCCTCGGCCGGGGCGGCCGGGTCGTCGTCGTGGCGCGCGAGGTCGAACTTCCAGCCGGGCTGGATCATGCTGATCTCCCGTGTCGGGTGAGCGACCGCGCCGTGTCGGCGCAGGTCAGAGGATGTAGCCGTAGTTGGTGAGCTGGCGCACGGCCTCGGCGCGGCTACTCGCCGAGGTCACGATCTGCTGCGGTGTGGGCCGCGGGGTGCGCACGTACCGGTAGGCGTAGCCCTGCTGGCGCCCGTCGGCGGTCGTGCGCACGTAGGTCTTGCCGCGCCGGAACAGCTCCGCGTAACGGGCCGCGGCGGCGCGGTCGAAGGTCATGTTCGTGTAAGTCCGGTTGCGGACGTCGAGGCCGAGGGCGCGGTCGACGTCGCGGGCGAGGATGCGGGCCCCGGCGACCGCGCGGCGGGTGATGCCGACCGCGCTGGCCTGCAGGTCGCCGATCATGTACATGCCGCGCTGGGCGTTGATCACCTGTGCGGGGTCGGCGCCGTGCTCCACGATCGCGGCCGTCGCAGCCTTGGACAGGCCGTGCACCTGGCCGGAGGCGATGGCTCCGCGTACATCGAGTGGCTCCGCGTCGTCGCGTCGTTGGACCGGGTCGTGCTTGCAGTCGCAGTTCTTGTGCCGCCTGAACCCGCTGGACCAGCGGTAGAACCGCCCAGCCAGCACGATGCACCGCGAGCACGAGGGCAGCCGGAGCCGCCGGTAGTAGCCCGCGACGTCCGAGCGTCCGGCGATCCCGGCCGCCGAGGCGAGGCGCCCGGTGTCGCCGGACGCGGTGCGCACGTACGACGCCAGCGTCGCCCGCGCGCGCCCCAGCGCGGCGGCAGCGGGCATCCCGGTCCACAGTGCCTGCTGGGCGTTCGCCGCAGGCAGGTAGAGCAGAGCGTCCAGCCCGGTCGACACCATCCCGCCGGGGTCGACCGGGGTGTCGATGCTGCCGCCGAGCGTGTCGAGCAGGTAGGGGTCGGCCATCTCGGCGGCGACGGTCTGCGCCGCCACCAGGATCGCCACCGCCTCGGGTAGCAGCCCCACCCACGACGCGGACGGGTTCGCGGCGTCGACGCGGCCCCACAGCGCCAGGATCATCGCGATCGCCTGGCGCTCCAGCACGGCCGACTCGTCGTAGAAGGCGGTGCCCGCGCTGGTCATGCCGCCTGCTCGGCTGCGACCTGCGGGTCAGTCGGCTGCTCGCGAGGAGGCTGAGGGGGCGGCGGCGGGGGCTTGAGCGGGCCGAACACCCTGTCCTGTTCCGTGCGGGCGGCCTTCTCGTCCGCCTGCTCCATCAGCCTGATCTCCTCGGGCAGGTAGTTCAGCCGCTCGCGGGCGAAGGGCAGCGGCAGGATGCCGGACTCGTGCAGCTTCACGGTCGCGTCGGCCGCCTGGGCGATGGTGGGCGTTGCCGCGTCCCTCCAGCGCGCTTCCAGCCGTTTCAGCTCAGGCCGCCAGACTCCGGTGCGGATGCGGTCGGCGATCCGCATTGTGCGCTCGTGGCTGTCCCCGAACGAGAGCATTCGCCGCTCGGCGCGCTTGATCAGCCTGGTCTCCGCTGCCCGGATGGCGTCGGCGGTGGCGGGGTTCGCCGCGTTCTGCTGCCCCATCGTCTGTGGGGTGAGTGCGCCGAGGGAGCCGACGATGCTGGCTAGGAGGTGGATGGTCTTGTGGAAGTTCTCCAGCGACGCCTCGGGGAACTGGCCGACCTCGGCGCCGTCCTGCTTGGTCTTCCGCGTTGCCCAGATCCGGCCTGCGATCTTCGACCACATGGAGACTCGGCGGCCGTTCTCATCCGTGAAGTCCTCCGGCCCGAACCCCAACGCCCAGCGCCTCGGCATGGCGTGGAACTCGGCGGAGACCATCATGTCGGTCGCGACCTTGTTCGCGGCGTCGGACACCGGGATGATCGCCGCCAGCTCGCTCTTGCCGTTCGGGGACTGCAGCCGCGGGCGGTTCACCAGCGGCACCACCGGCACCACACCGAGCTCGTGCTCGTCGGCGTCGTAGTCGCTGTCCAGCTCCCACTTGCCGTTCTTGCGCACGTACCACTTCGTCTTGTCCGGCAGGTAGAGGGTGGCGTGCTGGACCTTCCCGGTCGGCAGTTCCTCTTCCCACCGCTTCACGGCGGCGGCGATCTCGCGCGTGCGCGGGTCCCGTTCGGCGTACACCTCCAGCGGCGACTCCATCGTCACCAGCGGCAGGTCGTTCCCCTCCTCGGACGACGACCCGATCACGGAGTAGGCGCGCCGCATCACCAGCGCGTCGACGTGCGCCTGCTGGGACAGGGAGTCCAGGTCGTTGTGCTGCCAGATCTCTTCCAGACCAGCGTCGGCCTCGGCCGACCCGGAGAGCCTGAACCCCACGAGGTCCAGGCGTTCATCCAGGCAGTCCACGACCAACTGCGGCCAGTTGATCACTACCTGTTGGAGGCGGCCGTCCAGCTCGTTGAGTAGTTCGGGGTGCAGGTAGTTCAGCGGCTGGGTGCCCTCGTAGTGCGAGTTCAGGGTCTGCAGCTCGGGCAGTTCGTCATCGTGCGCGGCGATGAGCCTCTTGAGCCAATCCTCGTCGGCGAGGTCCACGAACGCCTCCTCACCGCAGGATGATCATCGTGCTCTTAGGCTTCTTCTCCCAGGAGCCCTTGGCCAGCACATCCAGTCGCGCCTGCCAGGACAGGCAGCCCGCCATGGCCAAGTCGATGAACTTCACGCTGTCCGGACGCTCCTTGTAGATCGTCCATAGCGGGGTCTCGTCGTCGTCGCGCACGCGCAGGTCGCCCTTGCGCGCGTTGGCGATGTGCCGGGCGTACGCCTCGTTCCCGTCGTGGGTGAGCGCGCCGGTCCGTTGGGCGGTTGCGAACGCCCTCATGGCCTTGCCGATCTGCACCGGGCGGTTGGTGTACCACTCCAGCACCCGCTTTTCACCCCACCGGCCTGCCCACCGCGCGACGTTCGCCTCGAACCGCGGCGGGTCGTTGTACGCCATCCGCACCTGGTAGAGCTCCATCGCCTCGGCGAACGCGCCGTCGACCTGCTCGTCGGAGACTTCCCAGTCCTCGTCCCCGTCGACGTTTTCCCACCAGGCGAGCGGCCACTGGAAGCCGGTCTCGATGTGCGTGGCCATCAGCCCGCAGGCGTCTCGCCAGCGGGCGCCGTCGAAGCCCAGCGTGATCGGCTCCCCGTGCGGGATGACCTCGCTGATCTCGAGGTCTGCCCAGCGCACCGGGTCGAACGCCTGCCTGCTCGACGCCACCCACCTGTTCAGCCACACCCGCTCGAAGTAACTGCGGTCGGTGTCGTCCTGGTGGAACAGCGACATGATCGAGTCGATGTCGGACCAGGCCGCGACCGCCGGGCCGGAGGCCTCCACGATCGCCGCTCGCAGGCCGCCCTCGGTGTCCAGGTCGTGGGAGGGCGAGGCCTCGCGGTGGAAGAAGAAGAACGTGGCGTCCTTCGTGCGCCCCTCGGCGATCTTCTCCGCGTACCCCTTCTCCACCTCCGCCACCGAGCCCTCGCCGGGCACGCCGGCGGTGGTGGTGGACAACGACCACGGGTCGGCCATCGGCCGCTTCGGGATGTTCTGCAGCATCGTCTGGTGCGCGCCCAGCAGCCGCGGACTGGTCATCCGGTGCGGCTCGTCGAAGTGCTGGAAGCTCGTGCGTGCGCCGTCGCGAGCGTTCGGTGACCCGGCCAGCGCGACGGCCTTGCCGTCGCCGTTGATCCGGGTGATCCGCTCCAGACCCGCGTCGAACAGGTCGCCGTCCGCGCCCTCCTGGCACATCACCAGCAGCGCCGCGTACGCCAGCTCCTCGGTCTGCTCCTCGGTGTAGGCGACCATCGGGATGTACGGGTCCCGCACCGGGCGCCCGACCGGCTCACCGTGCGCGTCGAACCCGTCGCACCTCACCGGCCCGTCGGGGTGCAGCTCAGCGAACCCGATCCACGCGGCCAGCTCGGTCTTCGCCGTGCCCTTGCGCGTCGAGACCGCGACCCGCTTGAACCGACGCTTCCCCGCGCGCGGGTGCCCCTTCGGGTAGACCTCGTACGCCCGGTAGATCAACGCTCGCTTCTCGTCGTCGATCACCGCGGGCTCGCCGCGCAGGTCGCCCGGCCCGAACGTCGCCGCGGCCTCGATCAGGTCTACGACCTGCGGTCCGAGCGTCGGCCACGGCTCCTCGTCGTAGGGCGGGACGATCAGCCCGGTCACGCCAGCCGCAGCACCGACCGGGGATCAGCGCCGGGCTCGGCGGCCTTCTTGGCCCGCTCCGCGCGCCGCTGCGCCCCACGGTCCTGCGCCTCATCCGTGCGCTCGATCTCCCACTGCAGGCGGCGCCGGTCGATCGGGGTGAGCCCGTAGCACTGCCGCTGCAGCCTGATCTCGCCTGCGAGCGCGGCGCGGGCACGCGGGGAGGGCTCGCGCCAGTAGGCGTCGACCAGGTCGGCCAGCATGTACAGGCCGTGCTGGTCGGAGCCGTCGTACTCGGGGGCCATCGGGGAGGCCCAGGTGTCGGCCCACCAGCGCTCGGTCAGGTAGTGCCAGCCCTCTTCGCGGTCGGGCAGGTCCGGGGCGACGACAGCGTGGTCGCGGGTCAGCGTGGCACGCGTCGTCGACTTGTTCCGCCGCGCAGGGCTGGCCTTCGGCATCGGCGGCATCACGGCACCGCCGCGGGCACAACCGGAATCGCCGGGGTGGTGCTGCGGTGGATCGGGCGGCTGCTGTCGCGTCCCCAGGTCTCGCCGACCTGCTTGATCGGGACGATGGCGTCGGCGCGGTAGAGCAGTCCTTTCTCGACGTCCACGAGGAACGCGTCGCCGTTCTCGGGGAGCAGGAGCGGACTGATCTGGATGTTCATGCTGGTCACCCTCCCGTGTCGGGATGGGCCGGGCCGCGTGTCGCCGCCCGGCGGACTCTGGGTTCCGTACAGAGGAAAAACGTCCTCACCCGCGGCACGGGGCCTGGTGGGCGGTTGGGATGTCCCCCCTGGGGGGTAGAATTTGATCACTCAGGGTGATCAACTCTGATCAATTGAAACCGGTCCGTACCGATACCGATCCGTTCCGACCCCATCATGTGTCGCAACCGCGACCGGGTACCCAAGGGGCACGCCCCATCACCCGTCCGCGTCATGCCCCACACGACGCACCTCCAGCCCGGCAGTGCCAGCCGCCAGCAGCAGGTCGTGCCACGAGCACACCTCAGGGGGCGACCACCACGTGTCCCCGACCCGCTCGAACAGCAAGCCGTCGAGCCGACCACCGAGCACGCGCAGCTGGCTACCAATCGCAGGCTGGACCGGCACGGCCAGCACGTCACCCACCCGCATACCCGCCTCCTTCCCGCCCGGCCTGCGCCAGCGGGGACCACGCGGGCACCGCGCCCACCGCGTCCGTGGGCTGCCACACCGACTCGGCCGACACGACGTTGCTCGCCACCCGGTGGATGAGCCGGTCCGCAGCCCTGACCGCTGCGCCGTGCGTCGCATGCTGAAGCGTCTCGCCCCGGCCGAACCCGAAGGCGGGCACTCGGACCGTCCACTGCCGGGGCGCGGTGCGGCGGATCGTGATGCGGTCCCGCACGTCCTACTCCAGCCTGGTCAGGCCGTCGGCCACCCGGCGCAGCACGTCGACGCGCTGGTCCGCCACGGGGGCGACTGCCTCGTACGTCGCCGCGAACACCTCGGCCTTGCACGGGTAGAAGCCCGCGCTGTCCCGCAGCACCCACTCGCCGGTGGTGATCCCCAGCCACGCGCTGTTGGCGTCTACGAACAGCGCGGCGGTCTGGTCCGGGTCGTCGCTGCGGTCCTCAGGGGCGATGGCGTGGAAGCGTCCTGCGCCCGTCCACGCCTGCAGGTCGGCCTCGTTCGTGCCGGTCCACTGCATGGCTTCGATCACGACCGGGCGCTTGCGGTAGTGGGCAGGCATCAGCACGTGCCTTCCCCCTTTCGGCTTCTCGGTGCGCTCGCGGCCGTCGAGGCTGTGGTGGACGACCAGCCACCCGTCGGGACCGTGAGGGTTGGGCACCAGCTCGGAGGTCGGGCCGCACACGCAGTCGTCGGTCTCGGAGTGGACCACGCTGTCCCCCAGCGGGAGGACCACAGCGCCGTAGTCGGTGGGCCTGGCCTCCCACCTGCACGGGCAGGGCCTGACGGAGTGCCCCTGAGAGCACGCGGTGGTCACTGACTCCCCTCGGAGATGGTCAGCCACGTCGGACACGGCCACGGTTGGCGCAGGGAGCCGCTGTAGTCCCGGTCCCACTGCTCGGGGCAGCCGCCACACTCCTGGATCACCTGCTGGGGGCCGAGAGTCTCGGCCTGTGGGGCGTGGGCGTTCAGCAGCGCGGTGATGATCGAGGAGCCCGAGTGGATGGTGAGCAGGTCGGCGTGCTGGGCTTCGTACTCGGCCATCTCGGCGAGGCGCGCCTGCTCGCGCTCCTCGGACGCCCGCTCGGCCGCCTGCACCTGCTCTGCGGTGGGCGGCTGCGGGTTGAAAACAGCCTCTAGCGCAGCGCGGTGGCGCGGACCGGAGACCGGAATGTACATCTCGGTCTCCGTGGTCATCTCCCCGATGACCCGGAAGTTCTGGGGTGCGATCACCGCTTGTCCGCCTGCTCTGTCACCTGCTCGCGGTCGTCGTACCGCCAGTCCTCACCCAGCTCCTCGGCCAGGCGCGGGTGCGCCGAGAGCTGGAGGTGCTGGCGGATGTACGGCTCGAACACCGGGTCCTGCACCGTGAGCACCAGCTGGCGGTCGCCGCTCTCGCCCCGACGCAGGCCGGACAGCAGGACCGGGATGCGCAGGGACGCGGTGCAGTCCGGGCAGCGGGCCTCGATCGAGGTCGCGGACCGGGGGTGCGGGGTCTCGTCCATCAGGTGCTCCCTACTGGGTGAGGCGGTTGTTCCAGCCGCCCGGCTGGTGCTGGGCGGTGTGCCGGGAGTGGCAGGAGGGGCAGAGCCCGCGGCCCCGCGCCGGGTCGTCCGGGTCGAGCCCTTGGGCGACAAGGGCACGGCGGTCGAGCGGGTGGTGATCGGCGTGCCGGGCGGGCTGGCCGCACGGCGCCGGGTGGCCGTGGTCGGGTTCGGCGCACACGCAGTGCGGGTCACGGGTGAGCACGCCGAGCCGGAACCGGCCGTCGTGGCGGGCGCCGTAGCCGCGCTGCCGGAAGCTGCCGCGGCGCTGCTCGGCCGCGCCGCGGCAGGACGTGCAGCGGCCGGTGCCCTTCGTCGGGGTGCCGCAGCCGGGGCAGGGGTGGAGAGCGCGGGACACGAGCCGCCCCCTCTCGCTAGAGGCTGGTGCGGCCCACGCCGTCCAGGCCGTAGCGGCGGGCCAGCCACGTCACCGACTCCGCCAGCTCCTGGTCGCTGAGGGCCCGGCTGAACAGCAGCGCCTCGTAGACGTCGCAGTTGCCGTTCAGCGACGCCGTGGAGTTGCCGTTCAGGGTCCAGCGGTCGAGCTTCGCGGCGGCACCGGTGCCGGTGGTCAGGGCGGTCAGGTCCCCGTCGTGGGTAAGCACCCGCGACCCCGCTCCGGCGAACACCACGCCGTAGACCCGCGCGCGCCCGGCACCGGTGTACGCGTAGGCCTCGCTGGCGGCGCCCGCGCCGAGCGCCATCAGGCCGGGGCTGGCGGACTGGCCGAGGTACACGTACGAGCCGGACGCGCCGGAGAAGAGGGTGTAGTTGGTCGAGTCCGGCCGGGCGACGAGGAGCACGGTCAGCGGCACCGGGTACGTCGCGGACCAGGCGGCGGTCTGCATGACCTGCGCGGCCGTCCCAGAGAACCGCACAGCAGGGACGCCGCTGCCCGCGCCGAGCGCGTCCGCCACCACGCTCGGCTGCTTGCTGCCGGTGGCCTGCGCCAGCGGCGCGGACTGCGACCCGGCGTACGGCGCCCACGACGGCAGCGTCGCCTGCGCGCTGTTCCCGAGGTCGGTGGAGCGCCAAGCGGCGATCAGACCCGGCAGGGTCGCCGGGGGCGCGCCGACCGGCGCGCCGAGCGACGACGGCACCGAGGCCAGCTCCGCCGGGGCGGTGAGGTAGCGGGCGATCAGGTCCGCCATGAGCGCGTGGCCCTCGTCGCCCTGGTGGATGCCGTCCGCGCTGATCAGGTCCGTGACGTCCGCAGCCTGGCTGGTCGGGTAGTACGGGGACAGGTCAAGCACGTCGACGTCTGGCGTCGACGCGGCGATCTCGGCGAGCGCCGCCCCGTACTGCGACCAGCGGTAGGTGGCGTTGGGAAGGTCGTAGCGGCCGTAGGAGTGCACGAGCAGGATCGAGACGCGGCGCGGGCAGGCGGCGCGGATCTGCGCGACCTGCTGGCGCACGTTCGCGCGGTACGCGCCGCGCGGGTCGACGCTGCCGCCGGAGTCGTTGCTGCCGATCATGACGATCACCAGAGACGGGTCCAGCGCGGCGATCCGGGACAGGTGGGTCAGCATCGGCGCGCCCGTGCCGGTCCAGTCCGCCGAGCCGGTGCCGGAGGACCCGGCGTTGAACACCTGCACACCGGCGGTCTGGTCGCCGTTGTGGACGTAGACGCCGGAGATCACCGTGGCGGCCGTCGCCGTGATCGTCAGGGTGTGCGCGCCGAGCGACCCGGCGGAGACGTACACCGAGCCGTCGTGCCGGACCTGGGAGTTGCCGGTGTCCGGGGTGACCGTGGTGGTGCTGCCGCCGTCGACCGCCCACGTGAACGCGCCCGCACCGGCACCCTGCTCGAACAGGATCGTGAACCCGGTTGCCTGCACGCTCGGGGTGGTCATGGTCGCCCCGGCCGCCAGCGACCGCGAGTGCAGGCCCAGCCCGCGCCCCACGTCGCTGGTGGTGCCCGTGGTGGACCAGGCCGGGTCGATGCCGCGCAGGTGCCAGCCACCGACCGTGCCGAGGTAGCCCCGGATCGCATGGCCCAGCGCGCTCGCGTACCGGCGGTCTGGCTGGGTGGCGTTCAGCCCTGCCGTGGTGCTGGAGCCGACGCAGACGATCCGCACCGGCCGCAGGCGGTGCGCGGTGCGCGCCTGGTGCCAGGCCCACAGGCTCGGAGGTGCATCGGACACGCGGGGCCTCCTGCCAAGGGGTGGAGTGGGTGGGGCCGGGGCGCGCTGCGAGAGGGGGAAGCCCTGCGCGCTGCCCCGGCCGTCCTCGACACGGCCGCCCGACCTGGTCGAGGAGACGAAGCAGGCCCGCCACCGGGGGGTGTGGCGGGCCTGCGGGGGAGGTTCGGGCGGTCACCCGGTCTGCTCTGGGCACACGGGTGGCGCTGGCACGGATGGTTGCACATCGCGTTCGTGCTGGTCAACCGGGCGGTGGCCGCGTCGCCCCCGCTGGGTTACGTAGGCGACGACCCCCGCCACGTCGTAGCCGCCGCGCGCGCGGTCGAAGCGGATGTGTCGGCGGTGGCTCCAGCTGCGCAGGGTCGCCGAGGTGATGATCAACCGCTTGTCGCCTCGGCGAGCCGCCTCCAGCCGCAGCAGCGCCAGCGTCTCGGCAGCCGGAAGCCACAGCTCACGGGGGGCGCTCACCTGCGCCACCGTCTGGTCATCCGGCGCACCCGGTCGATCGCTTCCCGGTCCTCCGGGGACAGGCACCATTCGCCGATGCCGTCCAGCGCGGCCTCCACCGGTTCCCGCTCCACCCGCCAGCCCTCATCGGCGAGTAGCACCATGAGCGCGGCACCGCCCCGGCTGCCTGAGCTGATGCCGTGTTCGCGCAGCAGCCAGCAGTCCACCGCGTGCGCGACTGCGTGGGTGTCCCCGCGCAGGCTGGCCTGGCGGTGCAGGGCATCGAGGTACGGGTGAGAGCCGCTCATGGCCGCCACTCCTTGAGGCCACGGCACCAGATCATTCACAGTTGCCCTCCAGGGAGAGTACCCACCAGATGAGGGCGGCCATCAGAGCGGACGAACCAAGGATGATCAACATGTCGAAGATGTCATCCATCAACATGTCAAATTCCCAATCGTCCATGATCGCCCCCTCACGAGGTGGCGAGAGTTGTCGGGGAACGCGGTCACCCTGCGGGATGGTCACCGGGCATCACCTCCACGCCATAGCGCTTGGCGAGCGTGCGGAGCGTGTCGCACGGCAGGGGCTCCCTGCAGGAGTCGCATGTAGAGCTCGGCGAAAGTTCGTAGGTCGGGGAGCTGGCGGTGCGGTCCCTCTTGTACGCCATGCCGGGGTGGTGCAGATCGACCGTCGCCCGATCATCGGCGTGACGCTGACGTGCGTCTTGACCACCTCCACTGGCATCTTCCAGAGCGTCGATTGCTGCGTGCAGACGTCGCTGAAGCTCATCCATGGCGGTGCCTCCTAGGGCTGATGGCGCGCGGTGCGCGCCGCTGGCGGGCGGAACCAGCAGGGCCAGTGTTGCGGGTCCGGCGGGCCTCCAGCGCGTTGGCGCGCACCGCGTCAGCCGCTAGGGCGGGGAACCAGTCGGAGGACTCGACAGGCGGCGTGGTGATGGTGCCGAACGGCTCCCACCCGACGACGTCCAGACTGGTACCGGCGGGGGCGATGAACACCTCGCCCGCCAGTATCTGGCCCAGTCCTACTGCCCTCACGCGCTCCGCGTTTATCTTGCCGAGCGCCGCGCCGAAGGCGTTCCGGCGTGCTGCCCACGCGCGCTGGCAGGACTCCCCGCAGAACGAGTTGCTGACGCTGCCCTCCAGGGAGTTGCCGCAGTGGTGGCAGCCGTGGAGGCCCAGGATGTCGGCGAGGTCGCTGAGAAGGTCCACGCGCAGCCTCATGACGTCGCCAGCCCGAGCAGTCCGAACCCCGAGCGCTCGGTCCGGCACGTCCGGCACGTCACGGTCGCCCCGGTCAGCCACAGCGCGCCCCCGCAGTCGCAGAAGCCCACCGGGCGCGGGCGGGGCTCGTGGTCGAGCGCGCCGAGCTGCTGCCGCACCAGCCGGACCGTCAGGCACGCCGCCCCGGCCCAGTTCTGGGCCAGCGCCCACCGGTGCAGGCGGCCCCGGCCGATCACCTCGCAGGACTCCGCCACCCCCAGCGATGCCAGCGCCCGCACGGTGCCCGCGCCCTCGGCGAGCACCTTGGCCGCCACCTCCGCCAGCGCCCGCTGCGGGTGCAGCAGATCCCCCGGCTCGGACCACGAGGTGCGCACGTCCCGCATCGCCACCAGCGCCAGGTCCACCGGCGGGGCCGACGCGAACCCCGGCCCACGCCGCCCACCACCGCCGGCGGAGCGGCGCGGCAGCAGCGCCTGCGACCCACACCACGGCGCCCACAGGTCGGGGATCGCCGTGCAGTCCTCACCCAGCCTCGTCGCGCACCGCGCGCACACCCGCATCCCCTCGGCGGCGGCCGGGGGAACCGGTCGCTCGGCGCAGGGCGGGGTGGCGCACGGTGCCCACTCCTCGGGCAGCACGGCGGGCTACCGGGCGGCGACGGGAACGCGCTCGCGGTGCCGCGCCAGGTGCGTGGCGGCGGCGGCGAAGCCTTCGCTCTCGAGCCAGGCGGCGGCGTCGCTGATCGCGACCAGGCGGATCTCCTTGGCGCGCGCGTCGAGGCGTGCCTCGACGGCGGCGGCGACAGCGGGGGTGAGAGCAGGCTGCATCGGGGTTGCCTCCCAGGGCGGATGGGGATCGGCTGACCGGAGGCTAGGCCAGCCGTGTCGGGTATCCACCTGATGAGGACTGCCTGTGACGGAGCTGTGCTCGCAGCGCCGCTCAGCGCGGGTTCGTCCGCGCTGACGAACTACGGCCGCAAAGGTGCGGTCGGCCACGCGGCCGACTCATCACGGACAACGTCACCAGCCTCGAACTCGTAGCGGCTGCCCGGCCAACGGGTGACGTTCAGCTCCACCGGGCGGCCGTCGGGCAGGACCGCGACGCGGTACCGCGTCAGCAACGGAGTGCCCGGCGCGACCCGCAGGCTCGTCCCGTCCTCCGCCGAGGCAGGCACCGCCCCGTACCTGGGCGTGGGCCACGACAACGGGCCGCCCGCCCACTCCTCGATCCGGTCGTAGATCCCGCCGGACCCCGTCGACGCCTCGCCGACCACCGGCAACTCCTCGGCCAGCCAGCCGGGCAGGTACGAGGTGGCGATCTGCCCCGGCTGCCCGCCCTCCCCGGCGGTGCCGAGCACCCGGTGGCGCACCACGACCGAACTGCCCGAAGGCACGCTCAGGCGCTGGGCAACCTGCTGCGGCGCGCGGCCGACCGTGACGCTCGGCTTCCCGATCAGGTCATAGGACTGGGTGGCACGACCGAAGTAGTAGCCGCGGTCGTCGCGGTACACCGAGTGGTCGATGGGGATGACGACGGTCGGGCGGTGCTCGCGCACGAACGTGCCCGCGCCGTGACGCCCCTCGGTCACGCCCTGCTGATGCAGCAGCGCGAAGGCGTTCTGCACCGTCTGGGCTGCCACCCCGTACCGGGCCTTGATGACGTTCTGGCTGGGCAGTTGGTGGCCTGGCGCGTACTCACCACGCTCGATCGCCGCCAGTAGGTCCTGGGCGATGCGCTGTGCCGAGTTTCCGCTGGTGTCTGCTGCCACGGCTACAGCATATGAGTGATCTCTCTAGAGCACTTCCCTGCATCTGTGGCATCTCCTGCATCTGCCGGCTACAGTGCCCTAGGGCAATTGCCCTAGGGCACTCGAACGGAGCGCAGATGTCACCCCCTGACGAACACGAGATGCGGATCTCGTCGGTCCAGCTGGCCCGCGAGGCGGGGGTGGTGAGCAGCACGATCTGCCGTGCCATCCAGCGGGGCGAGATCGACGCCATCCGTGTTGGCAAGGGCCGGGGCACCTACCGGATAACCCGCTCGGAGGCCGACCGGTACATCGCCCGCTGCCGCGACGCCGTCCGCACCTGAATTCCGCGAAGCGGGCAGAGCGCCCGCACTAAGGAAGTCGTCAGATGAAGAACTGCGAGGCCTGCAACAAGCCGTGCGAGGGCACCAGGTGCTTCGACTGCACCACCGCACCCCAGGGCTCCTGCTACGCCTGCGGCGCAAGCATCCGGAAGGAGCAGGAGCCCTACTGCGCGCCCTGCTTCAACGCCGGATGCTCCCGCTGATCTCCCGGCCGGGACGGGTCGAGCACCCCCGACCTCCCCGTCCCGGCCGGGTTCCAACCATCCCGAGGAGCACCGCTTGATCACCGCCGCTTCGTTCCCGACGCCGCACCTCGCGCTCCGGTCCAACGACCCCGCCCAGACCGCCGCCGTGAGCGAGTTCGCCGAGCACCAGGCCCACGCCGCGAACACCATCCCCCGCCGCTACCTGCGCCTGAACACAGTCACCGCCCGGACGCTCGGTGACCTCCTCGACGAACTGCACGCCTGGAGGTGGCGACTGGCCAAGGGGCACGGCGACCCGCGCGGCGGCCACGGTGTCGACGGCGACGCCGCCCGGTTCATGACCACCATCAGCAGCGCGGGCGCGAACTACGACCGGCTCGGCGCGATCGGCCGGATGCCAGTCAACCCCCGCTGGGACGAGGCCTCCCACTCCTACGTAGACGGCGAGCCCACCCCGGCCAGCCGGATCATGGAGCACTACGGGGCGATCGCCCGCGCCCGCCTCCAGGCGGCCGGGGTCGACGAGCTTCACACCGAGGTCCGGCTGCCCGACGGGCGCCGCGTCGTCGGCAACAGCCTCGTGCGTGGCGAGCGCGCCCGCGAACTCGCCGCTGAGCTGATCGAGCGCCTCCGCTCGCGCGGCCTGGACACCAGCAGGTTCGACACCGGCCAGGACTCCGACCCGGTCTACGCGATCACCGCCGACCACGCGGACCGCGACACCATGCGCGAGGCCGCCCTGCAGACCCTCGCCGACGCCGCCGCAACCGGCGGTCACGCCGACCGGCTCGCCGCCTGGCGCACCAGCAGGTTCTTGCTCTTCCAGGCCCCGCACATGAAGAAGGGCAGCGACGCCGTCACCCGCGTGTTCCTCGTCGCCGTGGGTGCGTGGCTGCTCGACACCGCCCCGGTCATGCAGCAGGACGCCGACCTGCGCTGCATGACCCTCGGCCAGGTCGACGCCCACACCATGCCCGCCGACGCCAACCTGCTGCCCCAGAACGACACCCGGTGAACCCCTACTCACCGACGAGGAGCTCGCCGCCGACCGCGCCTGGCTGGCCGACTGCTCGTGGGCCGAGGACTTGGACCCCAACTCGGCCGAGCTCGACTTCGACGCCATGACCGACGCAGAGATCACCCGTGCCGTCGCCCGCCACCACGACGGCGGCATCGACGGGTTCATCGCCACCTGCAACGCCTGACCACGAGAGGAACCGACCGTCGATGTCCGCCATCGAGAACGCCGTCCGGGACGCCTACCAGAAGCTCTCCGTCAAGATCCAGGACTGGGTGCCGCTGCGCACCCTGCGCCCTCTGCTGCCCGGCAGCCGCGACGAGCAGGACGCGGTCCTGCGCGGACTGCTGCGCACCGGCCAGATCCACCTGGCCCCGGACTCCAACCGCAAGGTCCTCACCGACGCCGACCACGCCGCCGCGATCCACATCGGCGGCGAGGACAAGCACCTCATGGCGATCGACGCCGACTAGCGCACCCCGTCCCCGCCCTGTGCGGGGGCGCTCCGATCCCGAGGGCACCAGCAACCCCAACCCGAGGAGAACACCGTGCTGAACGCGAACGACATCGCCAAGGTCACCGCCGCCATCACCAAGGAGTCCCGCCAGCACGGCGAGGACTACCGGTACGGGGTCGGCTTCGCCAAGGGCGACCAGCTCGACACCGCGCTCAACAAGGAGGCGTGGGGCGTCGCCCACGGCAGCCCGGCCCGCGACCGTGAGGACGCGCAGATCCAGCTCGCCGACTACCCCGAGGACGAGATGTTCGTCGTCGAGATCGCCACCGGTGCCTGCAAGCGGGGCCGCGACTTCTGACCTGGCACTGCGTTTCCCCGCCCACGCGGGGGTGGCCCCGCCGGGGCACGTGATCCACCAACCCAGCCAGGTCGGACAGGGGACCGAGAGCATGACCGACACCGAGGGCCGCGAGCCCACCATCCGCTACACCGCCGACACCGTGGTGTTCGGCACCGACGAGGGCCAGCCGCGACTGCTGCTGGTCCGCCGCGCCGACGACTGCGACGCCTACCCCGGCTGCTGGGCGCTGCCCGGCGGCCACGTCGACCGGGACGAGACCGCCCGCGACGCCGCGGTGCGCGAGCTGGCCGAGGAGACCGGCCTCAACCTCGACCTGCGCGAGGACGCCACGCTGAGCCTGGTCGGCGTCTACGACCAGGTCGGCCGCGACCCGCGGGGCCGCTACGTCTCCGCCGCCTACGGGATCGTGCTGCCCGACTGCCCGCCGGTCATCGGCGGCGACGACGCCGCCGAGGCGCGCTGGTTCAGCGGCGCCGAGCTGCGCGACGCCGAGCTGCGGTGGGCGTTCGACCACGAGCGGATCGCGCTCGACGCCGACGCGCTGCTCCACCCGCCGCACGTGCGTGGCCCGCTGGAGGCGTCGTGAACACCGTGCAGGCCATCGCCACCCAGATGCTCACGGTCGCGGGCACCCTGCTCGCCGTCCGCGTCACCGGCCGCGTGCAGGACCGCCGCGCCCGCCGCGAGGAGCGCCTGCTGGCGTTCACCGCGCTGCACGGGGCGCTGGAGGACTACCGGCGCTGCATGTTCGTGCTGGTGTCCCTGCGGCTGGTGCGGGCCGCGCTCGACCGCGGCCAGGACCCGGCGGTCGTGCGCGCCGAGCTGGACGCCCACGGCGTCCGGGTGGACCACCTCGACCCCACCGCCGAGCAGATCGCGGAGGCGCGAGCCGCCTCGCACGCTGCTCGGTCGGCGCTCTCGGCACCGCAGGCCCGGCTGATCATGCTGTCGTCGTACGCCGTGCGCATGGAGATCCAGAACGCCGTCGGCGCCTGCAAGGACATCCGCGAGGCCCAGTCCTTCTCCAGCCTCCAGGACAGGCGCCGCTACGCGAAGACCGCCGGCGAGGAGCTGCTCCTGGTCGGGGCGGAGGGCCTGTGAACGACGAGATCGAGGCCCTGGCCGACGCCGTCGGCGTCCTGCGCCGCGACTGACAGAGGAGCCCTCCCGTGACCATGATGATCAATCCCCCCGCCACCGCGGTCGTGCTCGCCTACGACCGGCACCAGCGCCTGTACGTCCTGCTGATCACGGACGAGCCGGGGCAGGGATGGCGACTGCCCGGCGACAAGCCCGGCGTCGGCGAGCTGGATGTCCAGCCGCTGTCCTACCTGACCGATCGGCTGCGCGAGACCACCGGCCTGCACCTGACCTACAGCAGCGCCGACCGCCTCAACCCGGTCCTGCTGCGCGGCCCGGAGTCCGACGCCCTGTCGTGGAGCGTGCTCGACCGGGGCGCGCTGCCCGAGCTGACCCCGGCAGAGGGCGGGCACGCCGAGTGGTTCCCGCTGGACCGGCTGCCCGCCTGGCACCCCGACAACCCCGGCGACCCCGACCTGCTGGACGAGGCGCTCACGGTGGCAGGGCTGAAGTCCTCGACCCACGTCTGCACCCCGTCCTGCGCCCCGTCGCTCAAGAGCCGGGCCGCCACCGCGCTGCGGTGGACCGGGCGCGAGCTGGTCGGGTTCCTGGACGTGCTCCTACTCGGGATGGCGGCCTACGTGTGCGGGCAGGCCGTCTGGCACGCCCTCGTCGTGCCGACCTACGCCCTCGACGGGGAGCTGATCGTCAAGGGCCTGGTCGGTGCCTGGCTGTTCCTGCGGCTGCGCCGCCTCTGACCTTCCCCACCCGGCCCGGCGCCTCGTGCGCCGGGCCCACCGCCCAGAGAGGAAACCCCTGTGGACACCGCGCCCCCGCCGACGCCCGAGCCGACCACCCGGTACGCCCGGCGCCTGCTGGCCCGCGCGCAGGCCGACGCGATCCGCACGCGCGCCGCCGCCGAGGCCGAGGTGACCCGCGCCCAGGCCGCCATCGCCGACGTCGCCCGCGCCGAGGCCGCGCGCGCCGCCGAGCACAACAAGCGGCTGCGCGAGCTGGAGCGCGCCGAGGCCGAGGCGCGGGTGGAGCTGCTGCGCGCGCAGACCGAGGCCCTGACCGCGCCGCCTGTCCCGGCTGAGGGGCCCGACGTCCCGGCGCCGGAGGTGACGGCCACCGACCGTGGCGACCGGCTGTGGGCGGCGGTGCTGGCCATCCCACTGCTGTCCGGGACCACCGCCGCGATGTTCGGCCAGATCGCTGCCCTGCACCCGCGCTTCGTGCCATTCGTGGAGCAGGAGCTGCGGGTCGACGCCGAGCACGTCAGCGCGCTGGCGTTCGCCATCGCGTTCGCGATCGGCCTGACCCTGGAGACGCTGGGGCTGTTCATGGCCCGCTTGGCGCACAAGGCGCGGTTGCGGGGGGACTCCCCGGCGCTCTACCGGGGCGTGATGTGGGCGATCGTCGCGTTCGCCTCGGCCGTGAACTACCGCGAGTGGTCCCCGAGCTGGTCGACCCCCTCCACATTGGGGGTGATCTTCGCGGCGCTGTCGGTGGCCTCCGTGCTGGGCTGGGAGCTGCGCGAGCACCGGGCCGACCGGGACCGGCGTGCCGCCGAGATCGCCCGCTTGGGCTGGGCGCCCACGCCGATCCCGCCTCGGCCCGAGCTGGGCGTAGCGCGCTGGCTGGTCGCGCCCCGGCACACCTGGACGGCCTGGCGCACGGCGGTCACCGACCGCATCCCGGACGCGGCCACCGCGCTGGACCGGGCCACCGAGGTGATCACCGCCGAGGACGCCGAGCGCGCGCAGGCCCGCGCCGAGCGAAAGCGGAAGCCGGAGCGCGTCGAGCGGCAGTCCGCTGCGGCGGAGAAGTCCGCCGACCAACTGCCTCCCGCCCCGGAGCAGTCGAGCATCCCGGCCCCGGCCGAGCGCCCTGCTCTCCCCGCCGCCCCCGTGGTCGCCGCCGAGGAGGCCGAGCCCGCCCGAGCGCAGACCGCGCCGGAGCGCTCGAACGTCACCGCCTTCCGCCGGGAGGACTCCCTGCGCGAGCGCGCCTACCAGTGGTACGCGGAGCAGGTCCGCGCGCGCGGCGGCGACCCGGCGTCCGTGACCGGCCCCCAGATCGACAAGCAGTTCGGGGTGACGCACCTGAAGAAGAAGCTCACCGAGTTCAAGGCGCGCTACGTGCGCGAGAACCCGCCCGCCCCCGGCTCCGACGCCGTCAACGAGTAAGGAAAACGATCATGCCCGCTGGCGCTATCGGTGCCGGAGTGCTCGGCTTCAGCTGCATCGTCCTGGTCGCGGTCCTGCACTGGAAGAAGAAGCTCCCCAAGATCAAGTGCTGGTTGGCGTGCGTCGCCTCGGTCTGCCTGACCGGAGGGCTGATCGCCACGCTGCACGAGGTGCTCCGCAAGGCGGGCGGCGCGACCGGCAGCGTCTTCGGCGTCCACGCCAACGTCGTGCTCTGCACGATCGGTCTCGCCCTGTTCGGCGCGTTCGTGATCGAGGCCGACCCGCGCAAGGGCAAGGGCGGCATCAAGAACTACACGATGGGCCTCGGCGTGGCGGCCCCGATCCTGATCGGCGCCGCCACCGCCGGTGTCCTGCCCGGCTGGCTGGCCTCGCTGAGGACCAGTCTGGGCGAGCTGGCCGAGCCGCTTGCCGTCTTCTTCGGGGCGACCGGCTGATGGGCCCGTTCCTGTTCGCCTTCCTCGTCGCCTGGTTCGTGGTCTACCGGCTCTGGGGCGACACCCGCACCGTGCTGTGCGCCTGCTGCGCGTGGTTCGCCACCAGGACCGCCACCCTCGCCACGGCGGTCGGCCACCCGCGCGCGGCCGAGGTGCTGGTCGCGGTCTCCGTCCGCATGGGAGGCCGCACCCCGCCCGGCGAACCGCGCACCAGCGACGGCCAGGACTACCTGCGCCGCCCGCACGCGGCGGCAGGCGCGCGCCGGGCGCGGGCGCTGCTGCGGTGGCTGTGGCTGACCGGCGTCGACGCGGTCGGCGCCGCCCGCAACGCCCGCCGCCGCCCGCGCCGCTCCCTGCGCGACCACGGCTGGCGGCGCTACTTCGACCAGTTCTTCCGCTGGCCCACCGGCTGGTGGACGTGGCCCGGCCACGACGAACCGCACGCCCCGATCCGCGCCACCAGCACCCGCCTGGACCGCGACCCGCCCCCCGATCCGACGCCCGGCATCCCGCCGGTCCCGCCCACCGCGCTGGGCACTCCGCCCCCGCGCCGCACCACACCACCAGGAGGACCCATGCCCACCCCCGCCATCCGCTCCAGCAGCAGCGGCACCGTCGCCAGCGGCGAAGGCGGCCTCGGCTCGTACATGGAGTTCGCCCGCGGTCTCCTGAACGCGCTCGGCAACGGCGTCAGGGCCGCGGAGCAGAACCGAGGAGAGGCCGAGCAGACCCAGAGCCAGGTCGGCGGACTGGCCAGCGACTGCGCCGCAGGCATCATCGCGATCGAGGGCACCGTGGCCGACATGCGCCGCCAGGACTGGTCCGGCCCCCGCGTCGCGCCGTTCGAGCAGGCCGCCGACCTCCTCGGCTCCGCCCGCGACCGCTTCGGCGCCGCCAGCAGCGCGCTGGGCGAAGCGGCTGCCGCCCTGGACGCGGCGATGGCCGCCCTGGACGCGGCGAAGGCCGCGACCTCCACCGGGCTGTCCGCGCTGGAGGGGTCGGTCAACGTCGCCGACGGCTACGCCTCCAACCCCGGCACCGGCAGCAAGTCCTCCGTCACCAACCTCTGACCCCGATCCACGCGGCCGGGACGCCACCGCCCGTCCCGGCCGCCCGTTCGAGGAGCACCGCCATGACCGAGCTGGAGCAGCGGCCCACCGCGCCCCCGCCCGCCAAGCCCGACGACGTCAAGCCCCTCACCCCCGAGCAGGTCGCCCGCGCACTGCGCGTCGAGCGGCGCGTGGCCGCGATGCCCGTCGCCGCCGTCGGCATCACCGCCACCACCGGACCGCTGCTGTGGCACGCGAACATGATGTCCAGCCTCGGGCAGGGCGGGGCCGCGATGCTGCTGATCGGCATCGGCGGCAGCGCGATCACCTCCCTGGCCACCAGCGGGTTCGCGCTGGCCGCCGCGCACGGCACCGAGCTGCACGAGGGCCTGCCGCCGGTCCGCAAGGTGCTCGGCGGCGCGGCGACGGCGGGCGCCGGGCTGGGCCTGTTCGGCGGCGAGCCGATCGTGCTGGGCGGCTACCTGGTGGCCGTGGTGGTCTCCACCGGCCGCTGGCAGCTGGCCCGCTGGCGCTCGCGGCGCGCGCTGCTGCGGCAGGTCCGCGCCGCCCGCGCCGCACTGACCGCCGCCGAGGAGAGCGAGACCACGGCGGCCGAGGATGCCATCGAGGGGGAGGTCGTGGACGTGGCCGCGGACCTCCAGGTCTACGTCGAGCGCTGGGCGGCGGGCGCGGTCAAGCACCTGCCCGACACCCGACTGGTCAACCCCAGGGACCTCGGGCAGGGGCGGTTGTCGTTCGTGGTCCAGTCCGGGGACAGCGGCACCACCCTCGACGCCGCCAACCTCGCGCTGGGCAAGCTGGTCGGCGCCCTGAAGCTGAAGCTGCCCACCGACGAGAACGGCGGGCAGGAGCTGGTGTTCGACCAGGACAACCCGGTGCTGGAGGACACCGGGCAGCTGCACATGCAGATCATCCGGCGCGCGGCCCACACCATGAGCAGCGCCCGCTTCACCCCCGAGTTGGTCTCCGCGCCGGACAACGCCTGCTCGGTGCGCATCGGCGGCTATATCGACGACGGCACCTCGGCGTTCTGGGACATCGCCTCGGCGGACGGCGCGCACAACGGGTTCGTCCTCGCGGGCACCCGCATGGGCAAGTCCTCGCTGTTCGACGGGCTGGCCTACCGGTGCCGCCAGCTCGGCTACCTGATCGCGTTCATGGACCCGCAGCGCGGCGCGTCCAGCCCAGTGCTGGCCGAGCACGCCGACTACCCGGTGCTCTCCGCCGACCACGTCGCCGACCTCGCCGGATGGCTCACGGTCGAGGCCGACCACCGGCAGACCTGGATGGAGAGCCACCGCCTCGGCAAGATCAACCCCTGGACGACCGCGCCGTGCCTGCCCGACGGCGCCCACCCGGACCCCGCCTGCCCGTGCGGCGGCGTCGTCCCGCCGGGGATCATGACCTTCATCGACGAGTGCGACCAGGTCTTCGCCGCGCTCGGCGGCGTCTTCGGCGCGCTGGCCAAGCGCATCAACAAGCTCAACATGGGCATCATCGCCGCCAGCCAGATCCCCGGCCAGGAGGTCTTCGGCGGCAGCGAGATGCTCCGCTCCAGCCTGACGACCCGGAACTTCCTGGCCATGCGGGTCAACTCCAAGTCGTCGGCGAACCTGATCCCCGGCCTGCCCTACAGCCCGTACCTGCTGCCCAACACCAAGGGCCGCGGGCTGATGTGCGGCGTGGAGTCCCGCCAGATGCAGGTGCAGCTCGACTTCATGCCCCGCCGGGAGGACCACGCGAGCCAGCCCGCGCCCTACGCCGAGGACCTGTACGTCGGCCTGCCCCGGATCGAGGGCTGGCGCCCTACCGCCGCCGCCGCCGAGCGGCTGCTCCCGCACGCCGGTGAGGACGCCGCCGCCGCCTCGCGCGCCGAGTCGCTGGAGCGCCTGGCGCTGCTGATGCGCGGTGAAGCACCCCCCACGCCCGCCTCCGTCGGCGCACCCGAACGCCCGGACGCGCCGACCCATTCGCGGATGCAGTTCCCGTCCGCCGTCACCCCCGCAGCACCCGCCCCTACGCCGCCAGCTGCACCTCCCGCCCCCGTCGCGGGGCTGGTCCGCAGGACGCGCCTGGACCAGCCGGTCGCCGCGGTCCTGCTGGCGCAGCTGGCCGGGCGCCCGGACGACGAGTGGCTGACCCTGGGCGACCTCGCCCGGCTGGCCGGGTACGTGCCCGAGGGCGCCGACACCGAGCTGGTGCGGCGGCGCGCGCGGGCGCTGTCCGGCGAGCTGGGCGCCGCAGGCCGGACGCTCCCGACCGTGCGCCGCGCGCAGGGGATGTCCGCCACCGTGGCCGACATCCGCACCGCCTTGTCGTAACCCTGAGTAGTCGACCCTCATGCACTTCATGCAGGCCGCCCATACACGGCGGGGGCTGCCGGATGCATGGGGCTGTGCATGAGAAACGCCGCTCGACCTGCGGAAATGTATCAGATGTATGAGCTGTATCAGCGTCGCCTGGCAGACTGCTTCGCCGCTCTGACCAGCCTAAATGTCACCCGCACTACTGCGGGGCCCGCCCATGCAGGCCCCCATGCATCTCACCGGACGAACATGCACACAGAGTTACGGAGACCGCAGACGTGAGCACCTTGTTCGGCATCCTGGTCCTGGCCGGGTTCGGCTACCTGATCTGGCACGCGATGCAGCCCAACCCCGCGGACCCGCAGCAGCCGGCACCCGGCGACGCTCCGCCCCCGACCAGCGCGTCCCCGCAGAGCGCGGCAGCCGCACCCCCGCAGCGCGGCGCCGCGCCCGAGGCCCCCTCGGCACCCGCCGCGCCGCCCAGCGTCGTGCCCGACCCGCCGGTCGTGCAGCAGCCCGCAGCCCCCGTCGTGCCGGACCCCGCGCCGCAGTCCCCCGCGCCGCCGCCGGTTCCGCAGGCCCCGTCCACCCCGTCTCCGGCACCCGCCGCCCCGCCCGCCGCGGCGGAGCCGCCGGAACCCGAGCTGCGCGAGGCCGACGTGTTCACCCTCCGCTGCACCCACCTCGACCACCACCCCGAGCACATCCCCACCGCCACCATCCGCCGGGGACGCACCGCGGGGATCGACATCATCCAGGTCCACAAGAACGGGTGGGGATCGGACGAGCACGCGACCCGCTGCCGCCACCACAACCCCGACGGGGACCGGCTGGGGATCGGGCACGTCGAGTGCGGCTGGGGATGCGGCACCCCGATCGAACTCCGGATCGCCGACCCTGGGGACGTCGACTGGAGCTTCGGTCTGCTGCGCGAGCGGGGATGGCGCTCCGATCCCCACGACCGGCTGGTGTGCCCCTACTGCGCGGGGACCCGCTCCCGCCGCTGGCGCTGATCCCCAGTCCCCGTCCCCACCGCTGGCCGGGGAGCGCATCCCCACGGGTTCCCCACCTCGCACCCATCCCCAGTCCCCACCCCAGCCCTGGGGCCGCCCGCCCCCACCCGATCCCCTTGGAGGCGATCCCCATGATGGGCCGCACCCACGCCCTCACCGGCCTGTGCGCCGGGCTCGCCCTCGCCCCGCTCACCGCCACCACCACCGCGCAGGCCGTGGTCCTGGCGCTGGTCACCGCCGGGTTCGCCCTCGTCCCCGACCTCGACCACCCCGGCGCCCGCGCCTCCCGCCTCCTCGGCCCCGTCACCGGCCTGCTGTCCCAGGCGCTGCGCGCGGGGAGCCGCTGGCTCTACGCCCGCACGCGAGGTCCCCGCGACGAGCGGCACCGTGGGGAACACCGTCACGCCACCCACACCCTCGTGTTCGCGGTGCTCGTGGGGATCGGGGTCGGCGCGGGGAGCGCTGCGTGGGGAACGCCGTTCGTGGTGGGGACCGTGCTGCTGGGGATCGCACTGGCCGGGGACGCCCTTGGGGACTGGGTACTCCCGCTCGCGGGGATCGCGGGGATCGCCCTCTGGGGAACCAGCGGTGGGGATCTCCCTGGGGACCTGGCGGGGATCGGCTGGCCGCTGGGGATCGCCGCGGGGACCGGGTGCCTGGTGCACTGCCTTGGGGACGCCCTGACCCTGTCCGGCTGCCCCGTCCTCTGGCCGATCCCCATCGCCGGGGAGACCTGGTACGAGATCCGCCCGCCCCGTCCGCTCCGGTTCCGCACCGGCGGCCCGGTCGAGCAGCGCCTCGTGTTCCCCGCGTTCGTCGTCCTCGCCGTGCTGCTCAGCCTCGGCGTCCCCGTCGCCTGACCGACCGCCACCACGCGCACGCCCTCAACCACAGGAGGAACCACCATGTCCTGCCCCACCCACTACAGCAACGTCGACGACTGCGCGTACTTCGACACCGAGCAGCAGCTCCGCCAGACCCTGGTCGAGAGCGGCATCAGCCTCGACGCGGCCCGGCCGAGCCTGGTCGCCCGGTTCGGCGGCGGACTGCTGGAGCAGTGCGCGCAGACGCTGGTCGACGCGGCGGACGAGCTCGCCCCGGACAGCCTGGACGCCTGACCGCGCTGGAGCGGGCGCGCGCCCATCCAACGCCGGTCCAACGCCGGTCCAACAACCGGCCGCGACGCTGGTCCACGACCGCACCGAATCGAGAAGGAGAACACCGTGAAGATCACGTACGGGACCGCCCTCGCCGAGGGGAAGGCCGGTCCGCTGGCCGACGCCGTGCACGTCGAGGTGACCCCGCTCGGCGCGGGCGCCGCGCTGGTCGACGGGATCGGCCACAGCGCGGCGGTGGTGCGCACCGCGCAGCGCGCGGCCGAGGTCGCGGCGATCGTGGCCGCGCACCGGGACGCTCAGGCCGGTCTGCTCGCCGCAGCGGACACCGTCCCGGCCTACCCCGGCTCGCCGAACGCCACGGCGGCGGTGGTGTCCGTGGGGCTGGACGGACGGGTGGAGGTAGCGACCGCCGGGCAGGTCGCCGCGCACGCTTGGTACCCCGAGCGCGGCGAGCTGCTGCGGCTGACGCCCGCCCAAGTGGTTGGCCAGTGGGTGCGACACGCGCTGGCCGGGTCGACCATCACCGCCACCAGCCGGGCCGCGCTGGAGGCGCTGCCCGTCATGACCGCGCTCGACTCCTACGTGCTGCTCGGCTTAGCCCACGCCTCGGTCTCCACGATCGCGTGGACGGCTTTGCGCGGGCAGGACGCCAGCCCGGCCGCGCTGGTGCTCACCAGCAACGGCGTCCGGCTCGGCGGTGCCGAGCTGGAGAAACGGGGGACGCAGCTCGGCGGTGAGCCGCAGGCGCTGGCCGAAGAGCTGGTGGCGGCCGGGCAGGCGGCGCCGCTCGACGATCCAGACCGCGCCGTGGACGACGCCGCCGCGGTCGTCCTCGCGATCACCTACGGAGAGGACAGCTGATGCCCAGCATCATCCCCTGGATGGCTCCACGCGGTACCTGCCAGACCTGCTACCTCGTGCCTGACGGCCCCACCCTGCGGTGCTTGCTCACCAGCGAGCACGCTGGGCACCACCGGCACGGCGACCTGTCGTGGCCGGACAGCAGCCCGTCCTCCTGCGACGTCGTCGACCCCAACCCGACGATGGACCGGTAGCCCAACTCACCGCAGTCCGATCAAGCGGCCCGGCACCTCACAATGCCGGGCCGCAGTGCTGCTCGTCGGTGCTGTCTGCCCGACTGCATCAGGCTCGACGCTTAGCGGTAGGGGGCACGTGCGAGCGTCAAGCCCCGTACGGCACGGGCTCCGGCTTCGCGGAGTCGACGCGCCACGGCATTGAGGGTGTTGCCCGTGGTGAACACGTCGTCGACCACTGCCACCGTGGCTCCGTGCACGGCGGCTGGGTCGAGCACTTGGAGCGCGTTGTAGATGTCGTTGGACAGAGTGCAGCGTTCTGCGTAGCCGCGGGTGGAGACCATGCGCTCGGTGTCCCGTGTCTTGATTAGCACCGGTGGTGCGAAGCGGAACGGGTACCTGTCGTCCTGGGTCGCTGCTGATTCAATGATCCAGCCAGCGTGGTCGTGTCCTTTGCGGGTGGTGATGCCGGGCGGCAGCGGGCGTGACGGCATGGGGATGATCAAGTCCGCGCCTGCTGCCCGAGGATCACGCGCAAGGTACCCGAGGAGCACACGAGCGAAGATGATCCCCCATCCCCACTGCCCGGAGTACTTGTGCGCTTTGATTGCCGTGTCAAGGGCGCCGGTCTTCATGGCTATGGCCTGGTTGAACTCGAACTGGCGTCCAGGGTCGGAGCACAGTCGGTTGGTGCACCGGTCCTGCTCCGTGACAACACGCTGGCCGCACACTCTGCAGTACCACGGTGCGGCCGGTTCGAGTGTTTCCGAGGCACACTGCTGGCAGATCTGAGGTGGCCCTGAGGCGAAGTAGGCGCACCCGTTGCAGTTGCCGAAACCTGCCGGTGGGGGGAGCTGGTAGTTCACCTGCGCACCCCCTCGGTCAGATGAAGTCCATCACTAGTTGAGACCTCAGGGTATCGGCGGCCTGGATGCGTTCAGGCGAGGTGAGTGCGTCGGCCACGGCCTTGACGTCCTCCACCTGGACCGCGCCTCGTGTCTCGACGTACTTGCGTGCCCACTCCTGCTGCTCGGTCAGGCTCTTGATCAGGAAGACCTTCTTGCCGTGCTCCAAGGCGACGCGCGCCTGCATCTTGGCGCCGGAGGTGCTGCCAGCCTCGATGACGACCGTCCCCTGAGCGATCCCTGACATGGTGATGTTGCGGCGAGGGAACGTCCAGGTAGCGCCGCTGGCGTCGGGCCAGAACTGCGATACGACCGCGCCTTGTCCGTCGGTGGCGATCTTGTCGGTGAGTACCCGGTTCTCGGCAGGGAAGTAGCGGTTGATTCCGGTACCGATCACTGCGATCGTCCGTCCACCGGCCTTCAGGGTGGCGGTATGCGCTGCGGTGTCGATGCCGCGGGCCAAGCCCGACACGACTGTCACCCCTCGCTCCACCAGTTCGCGCGCCATGCGTCCGGCGCGCTGGCGCCCGGCTTCGCTGGCATCGCGGGTGCCCACGACTGCGACGCTGCGCAGATCCGCGTCGGTCATGGTCCCGCGCACGAACAGGAACGGGGGCGCGTTGGGGATCAAGCGCAGGTTCGGAGGGAACTCGTCGTCGAGCACGGTGACCAGGCGGACATCGTCCTCGCGGACCTTGTCGACCTCGGCTTGCGCCATCGCGATGTACTCATCGGTAGCCCCGTTGAGCGGCTTTAGTGCCTTGATCGCCTTGGTCGCGTCAGCAGAGGCTTCCAGAGGGAGGGCTTTCCACAGGCGGTCCACCCCGCCGGGGCGCTGCGCTTCGCGGGCGATGAGGTACCAGTTGACGTCCTTGACCTTGCACAGTGCGAGCAGTCTGAGCTGCTCTTCCGTGGGGCGCATTCTACTCCAATCGAACGTCTGTTCGAATGCGTTGTCTCTCGTTATTGCACCACATGCCGACCAAAAATGACACGACCGGGTGGTCGACACCGCACTTTGACTCGGAGGGGTGACGGCAGGTCACCACCACCTCATCGGCGTTTGCAGGCACTTCTTGAGGGTGCGCTCCCCGTTCGAGTGCCGCTACCCGTCACGCCGAAGCACGCTGAACCGGGCGAAGGCCCCGCACCGTGCTGGTGCGGGGCCCTCATGGTGTTCAGCGTGCGCAGGTCACCGGCCGTACTGGGTCATCCGGCGCTTGCAGGACGGACACTTCCCCATCCCCTGACCCGCGCGGTACTCCCGGTGAGAGCAGCCGCCGCCCTCGGATCGACCGGTGGTGCGTTCGCCCGCAGGATCGCTGACGTTCTGGGGCACGGATTTGCGCACTCGTCGAACCTCGAAGACCTCGGTCAGCGCTGGCAAGCGGTGGGACGCCACGTAGTCCAGGTCCTCCACGGAGTACTCGCCGGTTGCGCTCCTGGGAAGCGAACGGGGGTACACGCTGGCGTAGAACTCGACGTCCTCCTGCTCGACCTCCAAGCCGGTCCGCTCGGCGAGATGGGCCGCAGCGAGCACGGCAGGCAGCAAACGGGACATGGTTCTCCTCGCGGTCAGCGGCTCAGGGGCTTGCGGCGCCTGCGCGGCGGCGAGGCTGGCAGCTCGCGCAACAGCGACGGCTCGCCGGGGCGGCAGGCCCGGACCTGCTCCCACGGCACGCCGGGGATCTCCAGCAGCGCGTCGACGTCGCCGGTGCGGTAGAGCGGCACCGGCACCTCGCGGCGCCGGGACACCGACATCCACACCGTCTCCACCGGGGCGATCCACCCGGCCGCGACCGCGTAGTCCCAGTCCACCCTGCGGATCTCCAGCCGGGCGGCGGCCTGGTCCGGGCCGAGGCGGCGGTCGGCGATCACCTCGGCCGCCGCGTCCTCGTCCGCGGCCAGCACGCGGACCTGTCCGGTGTCGTAGCGGCCGAGCGGCCCGCGCTCCAGGCCGGGCACCTTGTGCAGCTCGCGCACGCTCACGCCGAGCGCGGCGGCAGCGTCCTCGGGGGTCTGGCTGGCGGCGGTCCAGCGCAGCCGGTCCGCCACGACCCCGGCCAGCAGCGCGGCGTGCTCGGCGGCCAGCCGGTCCAGGTCGGCCACCGCGTACAGCGGGTAGGTCCGGTCCCCCTTCTCGTACTCCTTGGCCACCGGCAGCAGGTCCGGCCGCGTGTCCGCGATCGCGCGGATGTCGGACCAGTCCAGCTCCAGCCCGGTGGGCGCGGTCAGCCGTGTGGCGGCGCGCGCGGCCCCGATGGGGTGCTCGGCGCCCACGACCTCGACGATCCTGGCCACGTCCTGCTCCAGCTGCCGGGCGGCGTCCTCGGACCACCGCCCGCTGGATAGGTCCGGGTCCGGTAGCAGCCCTCGTTCCCTGGCGTCCTCGGCCTGCCAGCGCTCCAGGCCGACGCGGTCGGCGAGCTGGAGCGGGCCGTAAGTCTTCGCCTTGGGCTTCTTCGTCTTCTCGGGCATGTGTCACGCCTTCCGTTGGTGTTCAAGGGGTTCCGGTCAGTTGCGGGGCGGGAGGGGGATCACGGGGGCGCGGTGCCCGGTGTCCGGTGGCCCGCAGTCGCAGTGGGCCTCGCGCAGCATCGCCAGCAGCACGCCGACCAGCCGGGAACCGGTGGCGCCTGCCTCGGCCTCGGCAAGCAGCGCGTCGCGGTACTCGACGGCCAGGGCCTCGGCGGTGTCGCGGATCTCGCCCAGGGTGGGCGGGTGGTCGCCGGGACTGATGTCCAGGGCGGGCGGGGCGGGGTGGTCGTGGTCCACGTGGTCCTCCGGTAGGGGCGGCGCGGTCGTGCGCGCCACCCCTACCACGTGCCGGTCAGCTGGCGGGGCGCTCGGTGCCGCGCGCCCGGTCGACCACCGCGGCGATCTCCTTGCGCTCGGCGGGGTCGCGGGTCATGCGCAGCGCCTGGCCGCCCAGGTGCAGCAGCGCGGCACGGACGACGGCGCGCTCGTCATCGGTGGTGGTAGCCCCCAGGGCGGCCACGCCCTTGCGGATCTCGTCCATCGCGCTCACGACCACTCCTCAGGTCTCGTCGATGATCTCGCCGAGGAGCGCTCGCTCCTCCGCAATCTGGCGGGCCTCGGCGATCTCGCCGGGGTCGGGCTCGGGGGCGGTCACCTGGCGACCCCGGTGGCGCGGGCGGTGGTGTGCCCGCGCGTCCAGTCGGTGATCGTGTAGCGGTGCTGGCCCAGCGCGGCGGCGACCGCGTCGAGCCGGTCGACGGCCTGTTCGGGTGCGGTGACGACCGCGCACGGCTCGTGCCACCAGCGGATCGACGCGGTGCCGGGCACGAGGCGGGCCGACACCAGCCAGCGCTCCTCGACCTCGGTGGGCGGGGCCAGCAGCTCGGCCACCTCGGTGGCGCGGTGCACGCGGCCGTCCTCGTCGTAGCCCTCGCGCAGCCCGAAGGCAACCAGGACGCCCTGCTCCAGCGGGCGGATGTGCCAGCCGCGCAGCCCGGACACCACCCGCTTGCACGCCCCGACGGACGGGGTGCCGTGCGTGACCGATGGGTCCCGCGCCAGGAGCACCTCGCCGAGCAGGTCCCCGCGCCGCTCCACGTAGCCGGTGAGCGGCAGGCGCGCGGAGGCGAGGTGCTCCAGCAGCGCGCTGGCGCCCACCGCGGCGGTCGGCCGATCGGGAGTCAGCCGGACAGCCCACGCCCCGGCAGCACGAGCGGCCTGGCGGTAATCCGTGGCGGTCACCGGGCCACCGCCAGCACGAGCTCGACGATCCCGCCGAGCGCACCGAGCACGGGCAGCGCCACCAGCGTGCGCACCAGCCACCGGCGCGGCACCTCCAGAGCGCGGGCCCGGTCGGCGGCGATCCGGGACACCGCGCGAGCCTGCCGCGCCACCAGCAGCGCTTCGTCGGCGTCCCGGTACGCCTCCGCCAACTCGCTGGCGCTCGCCGCCTCGGCGGCGTGCGGCCACGACCCGGCCGCAGCCACTCCGCTCCCGAACCGGGCGCGCAGCACCCCGGCCGCCGCCACAGCGGTGCGCACCGCGGGGACCGCGTCGAGCAGGATCGCGTAGAGCACCGGGCCGGGCAGGTCGGCGGCGACCTGGGAGACCACACCGGCGGTGGCGAGCACCGCCACGATGTACCCGAGGGCGGTGGCGTCCTGGCGGAGCATGTCGGCGCGGGCGTGGTCGTGGACCTCGGACATGCGGGCGATCGCGCGCGTCTCGTCCATCACGGCCTCCGGGTGGCGCGGTGGGCGGCCTGGGTGCGCTGCTGCTTCAGGGTGCGGCGCTCGTCAGCGGCCATCGCGCCCCACACCCCGTCGTCCCGCTGCATCGTGAGGGCCTCCTCGCGGCACTGGTCGACGACCGGGCAGGTGTGGCAGACCGCCCGCGCCGCCTCGGTCTGGTGCCGGGCGTGCTGGTTGCGGCCCCGCGGGAAGAACAGTTCGGGGTCCGAGTAGCGGCAGGCCGCGCGGCGCCGCCAGTTCGTGGGGCTGGGCGGGTCGGGGGTGATGAGCGGGCTGCGGGTGTGCTGGTGGATCATCGGTAGTGCCTCCTGGCTGGTGCTGGGTGGTGGTTCGGGGCCCCGCCGAGGGATCAGCTCGGCGGGGCCCGCCCGTTCAGGGCTGCTGGTCGGGGAGCAGGCCGAGCGCTGCGAGCAGTTCGCGCAGCCCGTCCGTGCCGAGGTCGTGGCGGGCGGCGTAGTTCGCGGCGGCCTGCCGCCCGCGCTGCTGCTCTTCGACGCTGAGCTCGGTGACCGGGCCGAGGGCGGTGCCGCCCGCACCGCTGAGGATCGCGTCGGTGGTGTCCGGCACCGGTCAGCCCTCCGTTGGCGGTTTGGCGGGCTGCCAGGGGCCGCGCGTGACGGTGCGGGACACCACGGTGGTGGTGTACGGCGGCTCGTAGTCGCCGTGCGCTTGGCGGGCGTGGTCCTCGGAGGGGCGGGGCTGCACGTAGTCGATGTCCTCGGGGTGCACGATCCGGACGCCCCACTCGGTGACCTGCTTGCCGGTCAGCCGCGCGAGGTCGGCGGCGTTATCCCGGTCGCTGGCCTGCGACACCGCCAGGTCCGCGCGCAGCCGGTCGCGCACGGCGGTCAGGCGCTCGCAGCGCCGCTGGAGGTGCGACTTGGTAGTGGCGGCCACTTCCTCGCTGATCGACAGGTCACGGCGCAGCCGCTCGACCTCGGCGGCGAGCATGTCCCGCTCCCGCCGAACGTCCTCGGCGACCTGCACCGCCTTGTAGTAGGAGGTCGGTGCGGTCTCGCCGATGGGCAGGCCGAGGACGTTGCGGAGCGCAGCGTGCCGGATGTCCTGGTCGGCCCGCAGCGCGTCCCGCTCGGCCAGCACTCCGGCTGCCCCGGTCTCAATCACCTTCCGGAGAGAGGGCAGGTAGTCGTCGCTGATGCCGACGTTGAACTTCTCCTCGAACGCGTCGCGCGCTGCCTCGATGGCTGCGTCGGTGATCGGCGGGTCAGTCGGCTTGGAGGCGTTCATGGTTCTCCTGGGTCGCAGTGCGGTGGTCAGTTCGCGCCGAGCGAGTCGGCGACGGCGCGGAACAGGAACTCGGCGGCGGGCGGGGTGACGCCGTTGCCGAGCTGGTGGACCTGCTCCCGCTTGGAGCCGGTGATCGTGTAGTCGGGGCGGAACGCCATCGCGGCCTGGATTTCCTGCACGCTTAGCATTCGGAAGGTGCAGTCCTCGACGGCGGGGATGGCCTCGGGCCAGGCCACGAGGGACTGGTGCCCGGCGGTGGTGAGGGTGCGCAGCGGTTCGCGAGCCGGGGTCGACAGGTGCGCGCCGGTGCCGCTCGGGGCGGAGTTGTTGCGCATCACCATCGCCCGGTCGGCAGGAGTGTCGGGCAGGGTCGTCAGGCCGTACCGGTCGACGGTGGTCAGGGCGCCCAGCGGCCGGTCGGCGGGGAACGCGGACTCGCTGGTGCTGTAGTAGGGGACGACGAGCGCGGACTCGTGCCGGGTGGTCTGGGTCCGGATCGGCTGCCAGGTCGGCGCGGCGGCGTTCCCGACCCGGCCTTCCACCGGCACGACCAGGCCCTCGGTCTCGCGGGTGGTGCGCGCACGGAACGGCTCGCTCGCAGGCTGGGCGGTCTCGTTCCAGGTGCCACCGGAGGGCACCAGCTGCGGGGCGGTGGCGTAGCGGGCCAGCCCGGCGCGGATGCGGCCCAACGTCTTCTCGGACAGCGGGCGCGCGCGGTCGCCGATGCGCTGCCCGAGCACGGACCAGTCGAGCACCGCCGAGGCGGGCATCGCGTACGGCTCCACCGGGCGTCCGCAGCCGGGCGTGGCGCACACGTAGGTGTACTGGGCGCGGTAGCGGCCCCAGCGCGCGGCGGGCCAGCCGGTGCCGCGCCGCTTGAACACCTGGCGGCACTCCACCTCGCGGTCGCAGCCGGAGCACCGGCCGTGCGGCCTGACCTCCAGGTCCGGCGTGCGGTTGCCGCGCCGCCAGAACACCACGTACATCCGGTCGCGGGACTGCGGCGCGCGCGGCGCGCGGATCGCCGGTGCGTGCATGGAGTTGAGGTAGACGACGTGGTGCTGGTAGCCGAGGGCGTCCATGGCCAGCAGCCACGACTGGAACGGCGCCCAGAGGGCGGCCTCGACGACGTTCTCCACGATCACCGCGTCGTACAGGTGCGCCTCGGCGAACCGGATGACGTCCCACATCGTCGCGCGGCTGCGCTCGGCGACGTGGTCGGGCAGCGGCTCGGCGAACAGCCCTTCCTGGCTGTGCTCGCGGCGCTTGCGGCCCTTGGCCGTGGTGTGGTTGGTGCACTCCGGGGAGGCCCACAGGATGTTCGTGCGGCGGTAGCGGCGCGGCACGACCTGGGAGATGTCCGCGCAGTCGTGCTGGCAGTGGGGGAAGTTGGTGGCGTGGGTCTCGATTGCCCGCGGGGAGTGGTTGGCGGCCATCACCAGCTGGATGCCGGGCACGGCGGTCGCGCCCAGCCCGGATCCTCCGGCACCACAGAACAGGTCGGTCGCGGTCAGCATGCTCAGTGCTCCCGGTAGATCTCGGTGCGGCCCCAGCCCTCGGCGGGCAGACCCGGCAGGTCGGCGGTGATGGCGGCGTGCATCGAGGTGACGACGTCGGCGGGGACGCGACGCGGCCAACCGCACGAGCACGGGCTGTCCGAGCGGGCGGCGTTGCGAGCCAGAGCGACCTGCAGCGGCGGCAGCAGCACGACCGCGGCGGTGCCGCTGCCGGTCTCGGCGGCTAGGCGCAGCAGCGCATCGCGGCGGCCGGTGGTGGCGTTGGTGGCGTCCCACAGCACGTCCTGTCCGGCGGTCAGGGCGTGGCGGGCTGCGGCGAACGCCGCAGCCACCGCGATCGGCGTGGTGTCCTGGTCGTTGGGGCAGCCGCAGCGGGACAGGGCACCGCGCAGGTCGTCCAAGCTGATCACCTGGGCGGCTGGCCACCAGGAACGCGCCGTGGTCTTGCCCGCACCGGGTGGCCCAACCAGAGCAGTGAGGGTGGCCAACGGTCAGCCCTCCACCGGCGGCTCGGCGGGCTGGCTGGCGCGCTCGTAGAGGCTGCCGGGCTGGCCGGGCGCGTTGCTGCCGCTGCACTCGCGGCGGTGGTCGGCCGCGCCGGGGCACCGCTTGTTCCCGCACTTCGGGCACAGGTACATCGGCTGGTGCAGCCCGACGACCGGGTGGCACGCCTTGCAGAACCCGCACTTCACCTCGGCGGGCTCGCACAGCTCGTGTCGGACTGAGCGTTGCGCCTCGTCCTCGGTGTGCACCCCGCACGACGCCATCCGGCCGCCCGGCGACAGCACGGCGTGCGGCCACTCCCGGAACACGCGGCGGGCCGCGTCGTACCCGTCCTCGCCTGGGCCTGGCTGCTGGGCGGCCTCGACCATTGCGTGCAGCAGCGCGTCGGACGCGCGGGGCGTCATCAGCGCCTCGCCGGTCAGGCGCTCGATGTCGTCCAGCGCTCGCGCGAGGTCGGTGGCGTTGTCCCGGTCGCTGGCCTGCGACACCGCCAGCTGGTCCCGGAGCAGGTCGCGCGCGGCGGTCAGGTTCTCGCAGCGCTTGTGGAAGTGCCTCTTGATCACCGCGATCTGCCGCTCGGCGTTCACGACGGCGCGCTTCTGCTCCTCCAGCGTCCGAGCGTGCTCTCGCTCGCGCTGGTCACGCTCGTCGTGCAGGCCGGTCAGGTGCTTGACCTCGGCGCGCAGCCGCTCGACCTCGGCGAGCGCCTGACCGAGGTCGGTGCTGATGTGGTCGAGCGCAGCGCTGTGCACGCGCAGCCGCTCAGCCTCGGCGGCGAGCGCGTCCCGCTCGGCGCGGGCTTCGTCGCGCTCGCGCAGGCTGGTCGTGTCCGCCACCGGGGCGGGCATGGGCTGGGGCAGGTGTGCGCGCGCTTCCCGGATCAACTCGTCCAGCGTCATGTCCAGTTCGACGCGGCACACCTGATCGCCGGGGTCGTTGGAGTCGTCGGAGGTGGAGTAGCGCAGCTCCAAGCCCTCGTCGGAGTCGGTCAGGAAGAACCCGGCGAACTCGCTCGGGCCGGGCAGCGGGGCGGGCGTGGGGTCCTGTGTGGACATGGGGGTCTCCTAGGAGGCAGTGACGAGTTGGGTGGACTCCTGCTCGGCCCACCACAGGGCGCGGTCCACCACGTGGTCGCCGAGCCGGGCCGCGGCGAGGTCGAACAGCTCCTCCGGCAGGTGCTGGAGCAGCAGTCCGAGCACCTGGTTGGGCACGACCGAGACGGCCGTGCGGCGGTAGGCGCTCTCCAGCGCCCGCTGCTCGCGCTCCTCCACCTGCGCCGGGGTGCGGCTGGCGCACCGGCGCGCGTACCGCTCCCGGTCGTGCTGACGGCGGGCCTGGACGCAGGGCTCGCAGCGCTCCAGCTCACCGCTGCGCCACAGCTTCGGGTGGCCCCGGTAGGCGTGGAGCTGGTAGCCGCGGTAGGTGCCGTGGTCCGGCTCGCGGAGCTGCCGGGTCACGATGTCGCCCTCGGCAGCTCGCGGTCGGCGTCCAGCCCGGTCCAGCCGCGGACGTGCTCGCGGATCATCTCGGCGACGAGCGGGAGGTCCTCCTTGACCTCGGCCACGGACGCGGAGGAGACGTTGCCGACGTGCTCGACGTGCTGCTCGCCGGTCTGGGGGTCGGTGATGGTGATGGTGATCCGGAACATGGCGCCTCCTGGGCGGGGGCCCGGCGCTGGTGGGCGCCGGGCGGGCTACTGGTCGCGGTCCTTGGTGGACCACTCGTCGGGGTCCTCGTCGGGCCAGCGGATGGGGTCGTGCTGCATGTGGGGCCTCCCTCGTGTCCCCCGGTGGTCGGGGGCTCCCCCGCTAGTGCGGGGATCGGGGCCTCAGGTGGCGGGGCTGTGCCCGACCGTGCACTTGCAGGAGCTCAGGGGGCGTTTGCAGGTGTGGCAGCGGGAGCTCGTCGGCTGTGGGGTTGGCTTGGGCATGTGGTCCAGTTCCTTGGGGTTGTGCGGCGCGGGGTTGCGCCGGGCTCCCCCGCGGGGGCGGGGAGGGGCGGCCGGGTCAGGCGGTGGCGGCGGTCCAGGGCGCGAGGGCGGCGTCGACGTGCTTGCTGGGTGCGCCGTGGGGCTGGAGGGCGATGCCGAGGGCGGCGGGGTGATCACGCGGGCTGCTCGGCGGCGTGCTGACTGGAGATGTCGAGGCAGGTGCCGAACTCGATCAGCAGGTCCTCGAGCGCGCGGATCAGCCCCTCGGGGGCCACCTTGAGGGCGGTGCGGGTCGCCTTGCGGGCGCAGTAGGTGCCCAGGACCCCGTCGATGAGGCTCCAGGTCTGCCCGGTCTGCTGGGCCTCCAGCGTCGTCGGCAGGATGGCCGGACGCTCGGAGTAGGGCTCCAAGAAGCGCAGTTTCTCGGGTTGGAGCGTGGTGCTCGAGGCGGGCTGCTCGGCACCGCCGAGGTGGGGCAGGGCGGCGGTCAGGACGACGCGGGCCTGTTCGCGCCAGTGGTCCTGCTCCTCGGGGAAGAGGCTGGCCCATGCGCTGCTGCCGTCCCCGAGGAGGCCGAGCTGGTTGCGCATGGCGACGGCTGCGGCCTCGACGGCCGCGTCGCTCACGGTCGGGCTGGCCAGGACGAGCGGACGCCAGTCGGCGCGGATGGTGCTGTCCACCTTGGACTCCTCGGTGCAGTTCGTGCGGTGGCCGGTGGGGCAGCAGCCGCAAGTGGTGTGGTCGCCGGGAGAGGCGGCGCAGATCGGCGCGTAGTGGTCGCGGCGCGCCTGCCAGCAGTCGTCCGGGTCCTCGATGGGCTCGGGCCAGTGGTCGGGCCGCTCCACCAGCGCGGTGGAGCGGCCGTCCAGCAGCGTCACGCGGCGACCGGGGCGGCCAGCACGCGCAGCACGTCCAGGTCCACCGGCGGGGCGATCGGGTGCCCGTCCGTGTTGGTGACTGCCGTCAGCTCGTCGATGGCGGACCAGACCTTGATCGGGGTGCCGTCGGCGAGGCTGCCGGTGATGTGGACGTGGACCGAGCCGCTGGGGGTGGGCGTGCTGAACGCGGTCGCGGTGACGTTGGTCGCGCGCAGGGAGTCGGCCCAGTCGATCAGGGCGGGGGTGCGCGCGGGCTCGCCGAGGCTGGTGTGGCTGGCCACCTGGAGGTACAGGCCGCCCTGGGAGCCGCGTTCGATGTTCACGGCGGCGAGGTGCGGGTGGACCTGGAGGTGGTCGGCGAGCGCGGCGAGCGCGGCGGCGTACTCGGCGTTCGTGATCATGCGGACTCCTCGATTTGGGAGAAGGTGGCTGCACGGCCGCAGTTCCAGTGCACGGAGTCGGCCGGCTTGCCACACCAAGGGCAGGACCACCCCCCGGCTGCGCTGGGCGCACGGCTCGAGGGAGTAGCGCGTCCAGCGGTTCGGGGTGTGGCGGTCGGGCTGGTCACGCCGAGCCGTCGCGGGCGCCCGCGATGACGGCCAGGGCGGCGTCCGTGGACACCAGTTCGGCCACCGGGACGCTGTCGGCCTCGTCCCTCCAGGCCAGCAGCAGCGCGTCGAGCTGGTCGTCGGCGAGCTCGGCAGGCCGGTCGTTGTCCCGGCCGCCGAGGGCGTCGAGCCGCCGGTCGCTGTTCTCCGCCGCGGGGGCTACGGAGACCGGGACGACGCGGGTGGCCGGGTCGCACCCGAGGGGGCAGCCGTAGGTGCAGCTGTGGATCAGGGCGTACTGGAGGACGCAGCCGCGGCGGCGGACGTAGAGCTTGCAGCCGTAGCGGCACTCGTCGCGCATCACCTGGACCTCGGCCCACCCCCGGTTCGGGCGGACGTAGGTCGTGACGTGGCGGGCGATGTCGGCGGCTGCCGAGCCAATGATGCGGATCGGAGCAGTAGTCAGTGTGTTAGTCACATGAACCTCACTGTGCTGGGGTTTAGCGGTGAGTGGTGACTAATCTACGACTAACTGTGACTAACAAGCAAGAGGGATTTTGCGCAGCCGGGCTGTTTTACGTGCCTTTGAGGAGTGTCAGCGCGAGCTGAAAGGCTCCCGAGCAGGAGCGATCTCGGTGATCGGGCGGGCCACTGCTTCCGGCTGCCGAGGCACAACTCCCATCGCCTGAACGAACGGCACCCAGCCCTGCCCCTCCACCACGTGCGTGGCCGGGGTATCCGCGCTGGAGAGGCCGTAGGAGGCGACCCAGTCGGCACGGCAGGGCTCGGAGCACAGCCGGGGAATCAGGCCGTGCTGATCGGCCGGGGTCGGGCGGTGGCAGTGCGGCGCCCAGCACGTGCTGTCCGGGTGCAGGGCGTAGGTGCCGAAGTCGATCATCGAGGGCTCCTCGTGGTTGTTGGCTGGCGGGCCAGCCAGGTGTCCATCTGCTCGGGCGTCCACACCCAGGCGGTGCCGGACCGGCACTCGGGGTGGACCGGCGGCCAGCCGGGGATCGGGATGCGGGGCCTGCCGCAACGCGCACACGGCGGCCTGGGCGAGGTGTTCACTGCTGGCGCCTGCGGGCGCGGCGGCCGGTCCAGTCGACCGGGTGGCCGTGTGGGGTGGTCTCCGCCGCGAACCGCGCTCGCCGGGCGCCGGGCGCGAGGTGGGGCTTGCAGACCAGGCACGGCCGCGGGTGGTCCGCGTCCCTGTCGAGCCAGCCCTCGTTGCACGCGTGCGGCTCCGGCTCGTCCTGGTCGCCGTAGCGGTCGGGCATCGGCAGCTCCTCCTCGGCGTTCCTGGCGGCCCGGTAGCGGCCGAGGGGGATCGGGGCGGCGCTCACGAGGCGGCCTGTTGTTCGCGACGGCAGATGACACAGCGCGGGGTTCCGTCCGGGGCAAGGCTCCCGTCGAGGCGGTGACTGCACCGCGACCGCTGCCGACTCCATACCTCGGGCACGACGACCTCGCGCCCGCGCCGCTCGCGCACGCGGGGAACCGGACTTTTCCGCTCGACTTGAGCCGGTGGATCTTGGAGCTGTTCGGCTGCGGTAGAGCAGTCGTTGCGACCTCGCGGAGCGGGGTCGCTGCGCAGGGGGTCCGGGGGCAGCGTGCCCCCGAAGGTCCCTTGGCTGGTCAAGGGCTGGTCAAGGGCTGGTGTCCCCGTGCTGACCTGCGGTTGTGACGCTACCTCCGGCGTCACGTGACGCCCCTGTGCGGCGTTTGTGACGCCGCTGTCCGGCGTCACGTGACGCCCCTGTGCGGCGTCACGCTGCCGCTCGCGGTACCTCCGATTCCGCTCGGCCTGCTTGGACAGCGCCTGGTCCCGACCAGCCTCGACAGCGGCGGTACGAGGAGCCATCTCGACCGCGTAGTTCAGGGCCCACACGACGATGCCGCCGTTCATCTCACCGCTGCGGACGATCAGCTTTGCCGCCTCCAGGCGCTTGATCGCGTCCGCGCAGGTGCGTGTCTTGGCGAGGTGGCTGGCCGCCGTCAGCGTGGGCAGCGAGGGGCGGATGTTGGTGCCGTCGGGGTCGGCGAACGTGGCCATCGTCAGCAGCACCAGGTGCGCCGTCGTGTCGGGCGTCTTGTTGCCCAGCAGCAGCGTCGGCACACCCTTCGCCCAGTCGAACGGGGCGTAGACGGACCCTGACGCAGTCGAGGCCTCAACACCCTTGCGGGGACTCGTTTTCCCCACGTGAGCCTCCTGGTAGTCGAGAAGCGCAGCTCAGGCTGCGTGGAGTTCCGAGGTGTCCGGCGCCCAGCGGCGGATTTCGCGCGGTTCGGTGTCGAGCAGGTGCGCGATCTGCTCGACCGTCCTGCCGTCCCTGGTCAGCGTCAGCACCACCTCGGCGAGTTCGACCGGGTTGAGCGCGGCAGCGGGCAGCTCACCCTGCACGGCCATCTCCACCGCGGCCGGGTTGATCGGGTAGCTCACCGGCCGTGCTGGTAGAAGAGCCAGCAGCCCGCCGTCCGCAGCAGTCCAGGCCACGAGCTCCCGGATCGACTGGGCAGGATCGACCATGGCGGCCAAGGCGATGAGGAGCGCGTCTTCGCCGTCCACGCCGCGCGGCGGGACGAGGCTGCGGCAGGTGGCCAGCGTGGCGCGAATCTCGTTCTCGTCCCGGTCGTGGACAGAGGCCGCCAGGCGGGCGGCGAGGTGGACGAGCTGGTCGACGTAGTGGCGCTGGCTGCGGACCCAGCGCCCGTCGTGGCCGTGCTCGAAGAGCCCGCTCATGCCGCCCACCTCGACTCCGGGTCGACCTGCAGTGGGTGCGGCAAGCACGGCGCCCACCTGGTCTCGCCGGGCAGCGCCCAGTCGTCGTGTCGCCGGACCGGCCAGTCTTCCGGTGCGATCCCGGACGGCACCAGCCAGCCCTCGCGCGTCGCCGCACGGCGGTCCTGGTGCTCTATCCAGTTGTGGCAGCCGCCCGGTGTGGTCGCGCTTCCGCACACCAGCACCAGGTTCGCCGGGGCGTTCCCGCCCGCCCGGCCGCGCGGCAGCCGGTGCTGCAGCGAGTACGCGGCACCAGCGAGCGCCCGACCGCAGCGCTGGCAGCACCAGCCGTCCCGCTCCAGCACCGCCTCCCGTGCCGCACGGGAAGGGCTGCCCGGGCGCGGCCGAGCGGGCAGGCCACGACGCTGCCGAGCAGCAGCGTCGTAGCGCACCAGCAAGGGCTTCTTGCGCTGCAACAACGTCCGCTTGAGCGGTGCGCCACGGCGCAACGGCGCGTTGCGCTTCACCGGAACATCACCCCTTCGAACACGCCGAGTCCGCGCTCGCGAGCGGTGTGGCAGAACCAGCTGTACCCGTGGTTGTTCGGCCTGGCGGGGACGATGCGGTAGAGGCCGGGGCGGGCTTCGGCGAGCAGGTCGTGGCAGAGGTCGGCGAGCTCGTCGACGGTGGCGGGGAGAGGGGTCGCGCCGGGGCGGTCGGGGTCACGTCCGGCCTCGGCGGCGGTCTGGTAGGCGATCTCGAAGTCTTCGTCGTGGGCGACGGCGAGGCGGAGGGCTTCGCGGGGGTCGAGAGTGCCTCGAACGAGGAAGCCGTCCTCCTCGAAGAAGTGCACGGCGATGGGGGCGGTGCTCACGCCGCACCCGGCTTCGTCATCTTGGTCAGGTGACCGGCCTCGGCGAGCTTGTCCGCCGCGCGCTGGAGCACGTCCGGCAGCGGCTTGCCCGCGAGGTCCAGCCAGGTTTGCGCGGTCGGGTCGTAGCTGAGCATCCCGAGCTGGTCCAGGAGCAGCACGCGGTGTTCGGCGGGCGTGTCCGCGAGCGGCAGCGTGGCGGGCGGGTCGAACCCGATCGGCAGGCCGCTCGCCCGGTCTCGCGCCCACTCCCACAGCTGCTCGTGCACGGTCGAACCGTCGTCGTAGGCGTCCCCCAGCAACTCGGCGACCTTGGCGGCCCGCTCCGGGGCGACCGCCGCCAGCTCGGCCATGAGCGCGACGATCGTGAAGCTGTCGACCACGGCGAGGTTGCGGACGTAGGTCATGATCGGCGGCTCGCTGTCGTCCCACACCCGCTCCGCCATGGCGTTTCCGGTGAGGAGGCTGGCCTGGATGATCTCGCCGGGTGTGCGTGGCACGTCGGCCCAGCGGCGGTCGGGCGGGTCGAGCAGGTCGGCGCGGCGGACCAGCGTGCGGGCCAGCTCACGCGCCTGTTGCGGGGTGAGGCGGATGCTCGGGCCGTCACCCTGAGCGCCGAGCCGCAGGTCGACGGCGGTGTCGGTCTTCTCGGTGGGCTCGATGTTCAGGGTGTGGCCGGTGCTCGTGCTGGGCCAGGTCTTGCCCTCGAACATCTCGGGCGTGCTGGTGGTCAAGTTCATCACCTCTCGGTGTGGTCGTTGAGGTCCCCGCACACGGGCGGGAAAGTGCGGGGGAGAACGGCGACGGCCGTGCTGAACGCGCGGCCGAGGCGAAGCAATCGGGGTTCGAGCAGCGCTAGGCGGTCCGCTGCGGCCTCCAGCGCCGGGAGGTGGCCGGGGCCGCCGGCCACCTCCCTCTGCGATGGCGCGGTGCTCACGCCGCGCCGGTCTCGGCCGCCCCGGCCACGACGAGCGGCTGTCCGGTCCGGTGGACGTGCCGGGCTGCCTCGGTGGCCAGGGCGTGCAGGGTGCAGGGCCCGTCCGGGATGCCCAGGCCAGCGCGGATGTCAGGCGTGATCAGCCCGGAGACGTCGGTGTCGCGCTCGTCGTCGGTGAGGTCGAGCAGGCTGTCCCACAGCGCGTTGATCTCGGATCGGGTGCCGAGCGCGAGGAACCGGTCGAGCAGGTTCGCCACCCGGCGTCCGCTCTCGACGGCGGGTGGCGTCGGCAATGCGGCCACGGGCGCCCGACGCACCGGGCGGGCGGTCCGGACCGGCGGCGCGGCCACGGGCGTGAGCGGCTGCTCGCCGGGCAGCACCTGGTCCGCGTCGAGCATCGGCCGCTGCGGCGCGCGGGTCTCGCTGGTGCAGCCGCACCAGTCCCACACCAGCCTGCGCAGGCTGTACTCCCGGCGCAGTTCGGCGCGCGCGGCCGGACTCAGCCGCCCGCGGCGCGGCACATCAAGCCGCAGGATCTCCGGCAGGTCGTCGCGGGTGCACCGCACCCACGCCGTCACGTCGTGCTCCAGCCCGTCCTGCGCGCGCAGCGACCAGCGCCCGTCGGCCCCGACCTGCTCCCGGGCGGTCATCACCACAGGGCCGGGCCAGGTGAGAATCTTGCCCATGAGCTGGCGGTGCCTGCCGCCGACCAACGTCCACAGGTCCGCGCCGACCAGCACCTCCACCTCGGAGGAGTAGGCGGGCGCCGGGTCCAGGCCGCGCGCGGCGAGTGCGCCCGCCGTTCGCCGCCGGGCCCGCGTGTCTGCGAGCTCGGCCAGCATCGCCCTGATCCCGGACATGGAGTCGACGGTCAGCGCGACCGGCAGCCCGCCAGCCTCGACGGCGGCGTGCGCGACATCCCAGGCGGCGCACACCTGCTCGTACAGGTCGCTCCAGGTGCCGTCGTGGTCGAGGATGTCGTACCTGGCACCGTCGACCGCGCCGAGCGCGTGCGCGTCCTCGCCCGCCACGGACAGCCAGTACATGCCCCCGAGCCGGGAGTCCCGGGAGAAGTCGGCCGCCGTCCACGCCAGCCCGGCCCCGGCTTCGCCGGAGAGCAGGATGCGCGGCCACGAGGCGCGCCCCGTCGGGGCGACGGTCCTGAGCGCGGCGGTCACTGCTCCTCACCGCCAGCCAGGACGGTGCCGGTGACGTCCACGATCCCGGACGCGATCAGCTCGTCCAGCAGGTCCTCGTCGCGGTAAGTGATGACGAGCCGAGGCGCGGACTCGGACACGGCGATGCCGGGCGGTGCCTGCTCCCCGACCTCCCCGCCCCAGCCGCACGCCTCCCTGGCTTCCCGGGACTTCAGCTCCAGCTCGCGGACAGCTTCGACGGGGACTTCGACGACCTGGTCCAGCAGGTAGGGGGCGAACCGCTCGAGGACGTTGATCACGTCCTGCTCAGTGCCGGTGATCCGGGTGCGGCGCTGGAGCTTGTCCGGGTAGGTGGCCCGCACCCACTGCTCCAGCGCGGACAGGTCCACGACCTTCGCCGTCCAGGTCGACTTGCTGATCGCGACCTGGGCGATCTGCCGCTCGGGGTCGCGTGGGTCAGAGGCGTAGTTCACGGACCCGCGGGCGATCGCCGTGGTGAACGCCTTGTGGGCAGCCTTGTGGGCGTCGTTGGCCCGCTTGGCGTTGACGTGGGTCACAGCGGCGGCAAGCGCGAGCCTGTTCGTGGCGGTGAGGTCGATGGGGGGCGTGGTCATGCTGCTGCTCCTGCGGCGGTCGGTGGTGCTGGCGGTGTGGAGGCCTGGCACGTCGTGCTGGTCGGGGATCTCCACGCGGATGGGTCGGGGGGAGCCGTCGGTCTGCTGCTCGTGGGCGTGCCGGGCGGCGGCGGGGACGCAGCGGGCGCAGACGTCGGCGGCGGTGAAGCGGGTGGAGTCGTTCGGCGGGTCGCCGATCACGCGGGCCACGGCGGTCGCGCTGCGGTCGCGGCACCACTCGCACGGGCCGGGCGGGACCTGGTCGGTGGTGGTGATCTCGATGCCGGTGAGATCACCCAGGCTGGTGAGGTCGACCCGATGCGTGGCGGGTGGCGGGCGTGGTGCCGGGTCCGGCACAGTGGGTTGCTGAGTGGGAGCCATGAGTCCTCTTGAGGGCGCGTTGAGTAGGCCGTCACCCGTCCGGCGGGTGGCGGCCTGCGTACTACAGGGGGATTAGGCGGACTTGCGCTGCTGCGCGGCCCTGCCGGCGAGGAATGCGAGGATCTGGCGACCGCTGGTGCGGGGCACGGCGCGCCGTAGGTCCCGTGGGAGCGTCCCGGACCGGCCGAGTCGTTCGGCGGCGTCGGCGCTGATGCCGAGCAGCACGCCGATCTCCGCCGAGGAGTACCCGGCGTCGGCCTGGATGTGGAGGCGGTGGTCCCGGACGGTGCCGTGCTCGGCCTCGGTGATGCCGAGCAGATCGAGGATCACCCCGCCGCCGATGATCCACCGCCTGCCGGTTGTGGCGGCGGGGAGCGCGAGGGGGTGCTCGCGAGCGAGCCGCTGCACCCGCGCCAGCGAGATGCCGAGCGCGCCCGCCGCCTCCTCGGCCGAGTAGGCGACCTGGATCGGCTCGATGGCGCTGGAGCCGAACACCAGTTGTCTGATCTGGGGAGGGACGTTCATCAGGCCACTGCCTGGGTGCCGAGGCGGCGAAGCACCTCGTTGAGCGTCGCCTCGATGCGGGCGAGGCGGTCGCTGTCGCTCTCCGGGGTCGGTGCCAGCACGGAGCGCAGCAACTTCTCGGAGCGCTGGGTGAGCTCGGCGCCTGCCTCGATCAGCCTGATGGTGTTGCGCGACAACCCGGTCGCGGCTGCGAGCTGGTGCTGGGTGTACCCCGCCTGCAGTCGCAATGGGCGTATGTCCTGCCTGGTCAGACGTGTCGACATGTCGCGTCCTGAGGTGAGTCGGGAGCTATCGGCATGTGACTAACATATGACTATTTCTGACTAACAGCAAGTGGGCTGATGCACGCAGTTGGCGGCCGTGAGCGATTCCGGAATCATCGCTGTATGCACAGCGGGAGCGGAGAGCAGGTGACCACCCTCGGTGGCCGCCTCCAAGCGGCCATCGAGCGTCGCAACTGGTCCGGCCGTGAGGCCGCTCGACGACTGGGCATCTCTCAGCAAACCGTTCGGAACCTGCTCGCTGACCAGACGCACCGCGGCGATCCGTTCCGGCCCAGCAGGGCAACGCTGCTGAAAATCGCTGACGGACTCGGGGAGCCGGTCCATCCGTGGCTTGCCCTCGCCGGATACGAGGTCGACAAGGTCGATCAGGGCGCGGAGATGCTGGCGGGCAAGATCGATCTTCTATCCCCTGACGACCGGCAGGCGATCGAGCAGCTCGTCGACTCCCTGCTCATCTCCAAGGGGTACGTGCACCCGGCGGTGGTGCGAGCGCACGAGGAAGTGGCGCGACCGGTCGGTCATGCCGTTTCCGTTGAGGAGGGCGCGCTCGACCCAGCCGCGCAACCCTGACGCGGGGCTCCGTCTGGCCGCGGGGTGACGCCGCTTCGTCGGCGCCACCCCTGATCCCCTAGGCCGGGTGCCGCTCGTGTCGGGCGTCGTCGAGCGCGTCGCTGAGCAGTCCTCGCTCGGAGGACGGGTCCGTCTCGCCGACGGGGTGGAGGCGGTGGAGGGCGTAGCGGTGGTGGCCGTCGCCGTCGGCGTGGACGGTCTGGACGATGACGACGGCGCGGGTGACGAGCATCCCGTCGCGCCAGGTTCCGGCGGCGCGGAGGGCGGCCTGGAGGCAGGCTCTGCTGTCGGGCGTGGGCTCCGATCGGTTGGTCATGCGGTTCTCCCCGGTGGTGCGGCGGTGATCACACCCAATCAGGGCAAACCGCCCTGTGCATTTTGCCGGTAGGAGTCCTGCCCGTCTGGGCTAGCGGGATCACCCATGCGAATAAGACTCGCGTTCGGAATCCACTCCGTGTGGCATGTCCGTTGCCGCATCGATGCGGCAAAGCCGTAACGCTGGCTGGCTTCGCTCGTTGCGTCGCCTTCACGAACCGTGCAGTGACTCTGTGTAACAGTCCGCCTCTCGGTGAACGCGTTAACGTCACGCAATCAGGCGCGGACCGAGGTGTCCCGGCGCGGTTCGCCGTCCGTCGTCGCGGTCGCTTCGCGGATCGGTCATACTCGACGCGGCAGATAGAGTGGCGAGCGCGGATCGGCAGAGCGCGTACGCGGACGAGGTTCCAAATCCGTCCAGTGTGCGTTCGAGTCGCACCGGGGGCACCACGCCTGACCAGCAATTCACGCTCATCCGCGCTGTTGTGCGCCGTCCCGCCGACCTTCGGGGGCGCCCGGCGCCCGCATTCCCCGTGCCCCGGCCCCGCCCGTCGGCGGCTTTTCACACCCCGTTCCCCGCAGGACCGCCCGGCGCCTTGTGCGCGCGGCGCGCGGTCGCCGGGGTGTCCGAAGCGCCGGGGTTCTTTTGCCCGAAGGGGCGACACCGGGCGGCCGTTGGGGAAACCGTTCACGGTCGGTGCCCGATGCGGCGCGCGGTGCCCTGGGCGGAACGCGCGCAAACCCCTCCGGAGGGCAGTGCCCGCGCGGATGGCGGACGTGCGGGGAATTCCCGGAAGCGCGCGCGGCGCGGACCCGGCGTTCACGTCGCGGAACCTTCCCGATCCGCATCGGGGCACCCCCTGGTGAACCGGAGGCGCACACGGCGCGCGCCTTCGGGAGGTTGTCCACGAACCCGAAGTGATCGCGACGGGACGCGATCCGGTTCGCCGCGGGTTCGCCCGCGAGAAAAGCGCCCCCCGCGCACGGCCACACCGCGCTTTCACACCGCGAGGTGAGCGGCGCGGAACAACCGGGTGGCGCCGCGCGGGGGAGTGTCGGTCGCACCGGGAAAACCGGCGCGTCCGGGTGTTCGGAGTGGATCGAACGGTTCCGAGCGGCCCTCGGAAGAACACGCGCGGTGTTCCCCTCGTCGTCGCCCTTCCGGCCGTCCCCTTCGGACCGCGCCGTTCCGTAGATCGTTTCCCGTCCGTGTCCGAACCGAGTCCTCGAACGGGGATGTCCCCTTCTTCACCCGACCGTGGGCGCGCCGACCTCCCGGTTGATCTCCACCCCCACCCCGCCCGCCGGTCAACGCCGCCTCCCCGCCCCTCCGCTCCTGATCGCCACCCCTGACCGTTCCGGGTGAAGTGCTGAACACCACCGGGCAATACCGACCCCCGTACGGCTGTCCTGCCGTAGCCTCCGGGGGCCATTCAGAGGTACGACGGCGGGGACGCGCGGGGGTGTCGTGAGGGACCGGCAGCAGCGCCTGGAGCACATGAAGCGCACGTTCGAGGAGCAGTCCGCGAAAGCGGGCGACGTCCAGCGGGCGATGCGCGAGCTGCGCGGCCAGGGCAGGAGCCCCGACGGCGCGGTCACCGTGACCGCGGCCCCGTCGGGCGCGGTGGTCGACCTGCAGCTGACCGAGGAGGCGCTCAGGCGCACCCCGTCGGCGCTGCGCGCGGACATCCTGTCGGCCATCCAGATGGCGACGCAGAACGCGACCCAGCTCCTGGACGACGCCGTGGGCCCGATCACGGGCAACCGGCTGGAACGCATCAAGCAGGGCCTCCGCCACCGCGACCCCGCCCAGGAACCGGGCGACGGCTGAGGGGGCGCTAGGCCCGGTCGTCCGCGAGCGCCTGCGCGCGGGCGGGGTCGACCGGCAGCGAACGGTGGTAGGCCAGGTGCTCGGCGGCGATCCGGTGCCGGGGGTCGCGGCGCAGCGGGCCGAGCGGCTGCCCGGCGTTGACGTGCCGGACGTTGTCGTCCTCGTCCACGTAGAGCGCCCGCGCGTCGAACTGGGCGTGGCAGTTCGGGCACAGGCACAGCACGTTGTCGGTGTGGTCGGGCCCGTGGTGCGGCGCGCCGAGCGCCCGGATGTGCGCGGCGTTGCTGAAGTGCCCGTACCCGAGGTCCAGCCGGGTGCCGCAGAACTGGCAGCGGTCCTCGTGGATCGCCTTCACCAGCGCCGCGACGTAGCGCAACCGCTGCACCGCGCTGGTCGTGCGCTCCTGCCGCGGCGCGGGTTCGAGCACCCGCCCCCGCTCCCACACGACGACCTTCTCCGCGTCGACCGGCGGCGCGGGGACCTGCGCGCGGTCGACGACGGTGAACCCGAGCCCGGTCAGCAGCCGGGTGACCGTGGCCTGCCCGCCGCTGAAGTCCGAGGCCCGCAACGGCTTCTGGTCGGTCAGGAACCCGTGCGCGACCCCGACGACGGCCTTGGAGTCGTACTCGCGGCCCTCGTAGACCAGCACGAACCGCCGGGCCTGCCCGAACCCGTAGCGCTTCCGGAACTCCTCGGCCCCCAGCCGATCGCACTCCGCGATGGCCCGCAGCACCTCGGCCCTGCCCACGTCGGCGTACCCCATGGCGGAAGCCTAGGAGGCGTCGCGGAATCCCCGGAATCACCGGGGCGCGCCCGCCCCGCGCGGCACTTCTGGCACGGTGTTCCGATGAGCATGACCTCGGACTCCGGCAAGCAGCTGAACGCGGCCTTCTCCGTGGTCCCGGACGGCGACGGGCTGGCCGTGGTGCTGGAGAGCTCCAGCGGTGCGGACCGCCAGCGGCCGAACGCCCGGAACCCCGACTACCGCGCCGCGCTCGAACTGCTGCTGCGGCGCCTCGGCGCCCTCGACGCCGTGCTGACCGCCGTGCTCGTGGACTCCAGCGTCGTGCAGCGCCTCTCCGAGGAGAAGCGCACCCTCCCCCTGGAGCGGCTGCCCCTCGCCGAGTGCTCCGACTTCCACGGGCTGCGCAAGCAGCTCACCCAACTCCAGCGGGGGATCGGGCAGTCCGGCGGGAAGGCGAGCAGCGGGAACGCCACCAGGCGCCTGCGGCTCCGGGTCGACGTGCCCGGACACACCGGGGCTGACGCCGCCGCCCTGCAGGCGCGCCTCGCCCGCTTCCCCGCCAAGCCCGAGCCGGAGCAGCCGCCCACCGAGCGCCCCGCCCCCGACTACGACGTCGTCTGGCCCACCAACAAGCTGCTGGTCGAGATCCGCGACCTCAGCACCCGCTCCGCCGAAGGCCGCGGCCTCCAGGAATCGCTCACCCTCCTCTGGGCCCTCGGCAGGCTGACGCGCGGTCGGGCGCGGCTCACCAGCTGGCCCGAGTTCGAGCGCGAGGTGGGGGACCTGCTGGTCGAGTTCGGCGAGAACCGCACCCCCGGACACCCCTTCTGGCACCTCGCCTCCGCCCCGGACCTCTGGGAGACCCACGGCCTCGCCGCCATCCCGACGGCCACCGACACCGGGGCCCGCGCGGGCTTCCCCGCGCTGACCTCCACCGCGCTGACCAAGGACCGCCTCCTGCGCACCCAGGTCATCGCCGTGCTGGCCAACGCCTACCTCGGCGACGACGCGCAGGCCGTGCTCACCAAGGTCGGTCTGGGCGTCGCGGACCTCGACCGCCCCTCGGCCTCCACCACCCGTGTCGAGCAGACCGCCCTGCGGAGCCTGCTCCTCGACGGTCGTGACGCCGCCCCGTGCGCCCTCTGCGGCAACGAGTACCCGGTCGAGAGCCTGGTCGCCGCGCACATCAAGCGCCGATCCGCCTGCACCCCCGAGCAGAAGCTCGACCTCGCCAACGTCGCCATGCTCGCCTGCGCCCTGGGCTGCGACCACCTCTACGAGCAGGGCCACCTCACCGTCGCCCCCGACGGCCGCATCCGCGTCGCAGACACCACCTACCCCGCCGTCCGCGCCCGCCTCGCCGAACTCGACGGCCGCCACGTCCCCGCGCACACCCCGGAATCACGGGACTACTTTGAGTGGCACTCCACCACCGTCTTCACGAAACCTGTCGGACCCGTCGGCTAGCCTTGCCCAATGGCTTCCAGCGACGCGGGTGAGGTCCTGCGGAGGGTCTTCGGGTACGAGTCTTTCCGCGGTGACCAGGGCGAGATCGTCGAGCACGTCATCGGTGGCGGCGACGCGCTCGTCCTCATGCCCACCGGCGGCGGCAAGTCGCTCTGCTACCAGATCCCCTCCCTGGTCAGGTCCGGTGTCGGGGTCGTCATCTCGCCGCTGATCGCGCTCATGCAGGACCAGGTCGACGCCCTGCGCGACGTCGGCGTGCGCGCGGGCTTCCTCAACTCCACCCAGTTCCCCGACGAGCGCCAGCTCGTGGAGTCCGAGTTCCTCGCGGGCGAGCTGGACCTGCTCTACCTCGCCCCCGAGCGCCTGCGCCTGGACGCCACGACCCGCCTGCTGGAGCGCGGCGACGTCGCGCTGTTCGCGATCGACGAGGCGCACTGCGTCGCCCAGTGGGGCCACGACTTCCGCCCCGACTACCTGGCCCTGTCGCACCTCAAGGAGCGCTGGCCGGACGTCCCGCGCATCGCCCTCACCGCGACCGCCACCAAGGCCACCCACGCCGAGATCGCCACCCGGCTCGGCCTGGAGGACGCCAAGCACTTCGTCGCCAGCTTCGACCGCCCCAACATCCAGTACCGGATCGTCCCCAAGAACGAGCCGAAGAAGCAGCTCCTCAAGCTCCTGCGCGACGAGCACGCGGGCGACTCCGGCATCGTCTACTGCCTGTCCCGCAACTCCACGGAGAAGACCGCGGAGTTCCTGGTGGACAACGGGATCGCGGCCCTGCCCTACCACGCGGGCCTGGACGCGGGCACGCGCGCGGCCAACCAGTCGCGGTTCCTGCGCGAGGACGGCCTGGTCATGGTCGCGACCATCGCGTTCGGCATGGGCATCGACAAGCCGGACGTCCGGTTCGTCGCGCACCTGGACCTGCCGAAGTCCGTCGAGGGCTACTACCAGGAGACGGGTCGCGCGGGCCGCGACGGTCAGCCGTCCACGGCGTGGCTCGCGTACGGGCTGCAGGACGTGGTGCAGCAGCGCAAGATGATCGAGGACTCGCAGGGCGACCAGGAGCACCGCCGCCGCCAGGCTCAGCACCTGGACGCGATGCTGTCGCTGTGCGAGGCCGTCGACTGCCGCCGCGCGCGACTGCTGGAGTACTTCGGCCAGAGCGGCGAGCCGTGCGGCAACTGCGACACCTGCCTCGCCCCGCCGGAGACGTGGGACGGCACGGTGCCCGCGCAGAAGGTGCTGTCCACGATCGTCCGGCTCAAGCGCGAGCGCAGGCAGAAGTTCGGCGCGGGCCAGATCATCGACATCCTGCTCGGCCGCAAGACCGCGAAGGTCATCCAGTTCGACCACGACTCGCTGTCGGTGTTCGGCATCGGCGAGGAGCTGAACGAGAGCGGGTGGCGCGCGGTCGTGCGGCAGCTGCTCGCGCAGGGCCTGCTGGCGGTGGAGGGCGAGTACTCGACGCTGACCACCACGCCGGGTAGCGACGAGGTGCTGTTCCAGGGCCGCAAGGTGCTGATGCGCCGCCAGCCGGAGCGGGTCGAGAAGGTCCGCACGGCGCGCGGCAGCGGCAAGCAGCGCGCGGACCAGCTGGAGCTGTCGCCGGAGCAGGAGGAGGTCTTCGAGAGCCTGCGGACCTGGCGCGCGGCCACGGCGAAGGAGCAGGGCGTGCCCGCGTACGTGATCTTCCACGACGCCACGCTGCGCCAGATCGCGAGCACCGCGCCGAGCACGCTGGACGCGCTGGGCGGCATCAGCGGGGTCGGTGAGAACAAGCTCGCGAAGTACGGCCAGCAGATCATCGACACCCTGAACCCGTGACCGCCGGAGACCGCTCCGAAGGCGGGAAGACCGGCGGCGGACGGCGAAAGGGCGCTCGCGGGAAGCCGACCGGCAGCGGGACGGGCGGCATGACGGGCGCTGGTGGCGCCAGGTCCGGACGCGCTGGCGGGGCCGAGGGCGGACGCGCAGGCGACGCCAAGCCCGCCCGCACGGCTGGTTCCGGGACGAACGCGGGCAAGGCCGCACCGGGTGCGCGAAAGTCCGGAACGGGCCGGGGTTCGGACCGCTCCCGCGCGACCGGGGTCCACGCGAACCGGTCTCGTCCAGGTGGCTCTCGCGCGGCCGGCACTTCCGCCGACCGTGGCCGACCGGCCCCGATCGACCTGGTGCTCGAACCGCCCCGCGAGTGGCAACCGCTGCGCGCCGACTGCTCGCGCTGCGCCGGCCTGTGCTGCGTGGTGCCCGAGTTCGCCGCGTCCTCGGACTTCGCGATCACCAAACCGGCCCGCACTCCGTGTCCCAACCTGGGCCCGGACTTCCGCTGCGGCATCCACACGCGCCTGCGCGCCACCGGTTTCACCGGCTGCACGGTGTACGACTGCTTCGGCGCGGGCCAGCACGTCACGCAGGTCGTGTTCAACGGCCGCGACTGGACCGACCCCGAGGTCGCAGGCCGCCTGTTCGAGGTGTTCCCGGTGGTGCGGACGCTGCACGAGGTCCTGAACTACCTGGTCGAAGCCGCCGCGCGCCTCCCCGAAGGCGGCCTGCGCGCGGAGGTCGTCGAGGCCCGCAGGGACCTGGAGACCCTGCTGTCCCAGGGCCCCGACGTCCTGCGGCGCACCAACCCGGAAGCCCGCCGCCGCGAGGTGAACACCCTCCTGCTGCGCGCCAGCGAGTCCCTCCGGGCCCCGGCGTCCCGCAGACCGGACCACCGCGGCGCGGACCTGATCGGCCGCTCGTTCGCCGGAGCCGACCTGCGCGGCGCGTCACTGCGCGGGGCCCTGCTGATCGGCGCCGACCTGCGCGGGGCGGACCTGCGCGGCGCGGACCTCATCGGCGCGGACCTGCGAGGCGCGGACCTGCGCGGAACCGACCTGCGCGAAGCCCTGTTCCTGGTCCAGTCCCAACTGGACGCGGCCAAGGGCGACCGCACCACCACCCTCAGCGCACCCCTGACCCACTCCCAGCACTGGCCCGCAGCCCTCACCCGCAGCTGAGCACCAGCCACCTGCTGAGCACCCGCTGACCGCTGCTGAGCGCTCGCCGAACCCTGGAGCTCGGCGCCCCGGCGGTGCCTGCCGAGTTCCGGCACTCACCCCTTGGCGGAAGCCTCACCGGGCCTGATCTGTCGCGCCAGTTCGGCCAGGTCCACCGGGTCGCACGCGGCGAGGTGATCACGCACCACGGCGTGCGGGAACCGCTGATCGCCCACCAGCAGCAACCGGTCCCGAGCGGTCTGCGCCAACGCCCCGCGCCCCAGCGGCAACTCGTCCAACGCGAGCGGCTTGGCCAGCACCTCGGCGACCCGGTCAACCGGCCGAACCACCAGCGGCAGCACCAACAACCCGACCAGCACCCCAACCGACGGCGCCAACGCCGCACCCGGATCAACCACCGCACCCGCCCCCAGCGCGCCCACGACCCCCAGCGCTCCCGCACCGGGAAGCCACCGGTGCGCACCGCTCACCGCAACCCCGAACCCCGTGCCGGCCCGGAACCGCGACCGCCCGCGCTCCGAAACGGCGCCATCGGACGGTGCACTGCCCGATGACGGACCGTCCAGTGCCGCGCCGCCCGATGGCGAGCCATCCAGCGCCGCGCCGGATGACGCCCCGCCAAGCGCTGCGCTGGCTGACCCGACCCCACCGGGAACCCGATCCGTCCGCTCCCACTCCGCAGGCAGCCCGGCCCACACCTCCTCGACCCCGCCCAGGAACACCCCCACAACCGCAGCGGTGCCAAGCGCGGAACCCAACGCCACCAGCAGCAACTCACCGGGCCCGGTCAGCACCATCACCGACGCGGGCACGAGGGCGCACGCGATCGCCCAGTACCGGTCGCGCAGCAGTGCCAGCGCCAACCCGAACGCCACCGCCACCACCACCCCGTACCGCAACGCCCACGGCCACGGCGTGATCAACCAGACCAGCAGCCCACCACCAGCGGCGAACAGCCCCGCGACCACCGCGCCCACGACAAAACCCGTTGCCGCCCAACGGAACCCCCGCAGCGACTCGCCCCGGCTCCGCTTGCCCCGACCGGGTCCGGCATCACCCGAACCCCGCCCCACCGGGAACCGTCCCCAGGGCAGCGCGGCCGACGACAGCGCCAGGACCGCCGCGGGCAGCACGCCGACCGCGACCCCCACGACCAGGCAGGTCGCCGCCACCGCGCCCGCCAGCACGCCCGGCACCACACGCCCGAACAGGCGCCGCACCACGTCCGGCCCCACGAAGCCCAGCCACCCCGTCCGGTGCGGCAGGCTGCCGCGCGCCAGCAGGTCCCGGTGCTGCGGCGCCGCCGCCACGCGCGCCAGGAACCGCAGCGCCCGCAGCAAGCGCTCCGCCCTCGGCACCCGCGACACCGCCTCGGCCACGTAGGTGTCCAGCACGCCCCGCCGGTAGTCGACCCGTCCGGCCCGGCGCGCCAGCACCAGCAGACCGAGGGCGAGCGGGGTCCGCAGCTCGGCCCACAGCTCCGGCTGCTTCTCCAGCTCGTCGCGCAACCCCGCGACGCGCGGCCCGCACGCGGCGAGCAGCGCCTGCACGTCCCCGCGGCGCACCTGGTCGACCCTGACGACCTCGTGCTCGGGCAGGCCGGGGAGATCCGCGTTCCGGCTGCACAGCGCGAACTGCGCCACCCCAAGAGCGGACACCTCGGCCAGGCAGCGCGCCCGCTCGGCGCCGGACAGCTCGTCCAGCCCGTCGAACAGCAGCGCGAACCGCCTGTCCGCCAACCACACCCGACCCAACCGAGGGCTGATCCGGTAGCGCGACTCGACCCGCGCCAGGAGCCACTCGGTGAAACCAGTATCCCCCCGCCAAGCGGCCAGGTCCACCACCACGGGCAGGGGTCTTGCGTCGTCGTCGCGCGCCCGTTCCAGCAGCGCCTCGGCCAGCTCCAGCAGCAACGTCGTCTTGCCCGCCCCGGCCTCGCCCACCACGACCAGCGGCGCGCGCATCCTGGTCGGCAGCGACGGCCCGACCTTCGGCGCGACCCCGAGCTTCAACCGCACCTGCGCGGCCAGCGCCCGCTCCCGCTCCGCGCGCACGAACCGCTCCACCCGCTCCAGCGCGGCCTCCCGGTTGGCCGGGTGGTGCGGCCTGCGCTGCCGCCACCGCTCGGCCAGCGGCTCCCACGCCACCAGCCCGGCCGCGACCGCGCACAACCCGGCGAGCGCGGGCCACAACCACGGCGCGAGCGGCCCGAGCACCCTGGGCGCGGACCCGCCGGTTGCCGCGTTGAACGCGGTCGGGACGAGCACCAGGAGCACCACGGCGCCCACGGTCGACAGGGCGGCGGTGCGCGCGGTTCGGGCGAGCTGGCGGGAATCCATGCGGTCCTCTCGGCGGCTCCGGACGACGGTAGTGCTCGGGGAGCGCTCCCGGGTAGGACTCGCGCCGCTTGTAGGGGCGGACCTGTCGGGATGATCACGAACCGGTTGCGGGAAGCGCTTTCCACCCGTGCTGACCAGGAATTCCGCCACCTGCGGTTCAGACCGCCCGATCGGTCGCCCACCGTCGGGAGGCACTGTGGAACCGGCGCACGGCCGCACCGCGACAGCTCCCGCCGGACGTACGCGAACATCCACCGGACGCACCCGCCCCACCCTGCGCGCCGTTCCGCCGAGCACCCGGCGGCGCAACGGAGCACCCCGCGCGCTGCACGGGCCATCAGCGGGACGAATGCGCCCGATCCCCGCCGAAGCCGTGAACCCCGGCCCGTCGAAATCGCGCGCGGGGCCCGACCAGCCCGGTCCACAGGAACCCGACCAGCCCGGTCCACCGCCGCCGGTCCACCGCCGCCGGTCGACCAGCCGACCCCCGCGTCTCAAGAACGTCGACCAGCCGACCCCCGCACCCCGAGAACACGGGACCTCACTCCCGCAGGAACCCCACCACCACCCGGTTCACCTCGTCGGGCCGCTCCAGGTACCCGTAGTGCCCGGCGTCCGCCACCTCCGCGTACCGCGCGCCGGGGATCGCGTCCGCCACCTCGCGCCCCAGGTGCGGTGGCACCAGCCGGTCGTCCGCGAACCCCACCACCAGCGTCGGCGCGGTGATCCCCCGGTAGGCGTCCAGCCGGGGCTCGAACTCCGCCAGCTCCAGCTGCGCCCTGACCCCCGCGTCCACCCCCTGCTCGGTGAACTCCAGCAGGTCCACCCAGTCCCGCGCCGCCACGGGGTCCCGCAGCGTCGCGGGCGACAGGTTCGACAGCGCCGACACCGCCGCCCGGTACGCCGGGGGAGTGGTCACGCCCCGGTCGAACAGCTCCCGCTCGCCGCGCGACAGCGCCACCTGCAGCGGGTCCGTCCGCCCCGCCGTGGCCAGCAGCACCAGCGAGCGCACCAGGTCCGGCCGGGCCAGCGCCAGCTCCTGCGCCACCCGCGCGCCCAGCGACGTCCCGACCACCCGCGCCGGACCGCCGAGCCGCTCGATTAGCGCGGCCACGTCCCCCACCAGGTCGTCGACGGTGAACCCGCGCGCGTCGGCGGGGAACACGCCGCGGTTGTCGGGCGTGGCCACCCGGAACCCGGCGGCCACCAGCGCGGGCACCTGGTGCGCGTGCCACACCCGCCCGGACGCCCCGGTGCCCATCACCAGGACGACCAGCTCGCCCTCCCCGGACACGTCGTACCGGACGGTGGTCCCGTTCAGCTGCTCGGTCGGCATGGGCGCAGGCTAGCGACCGGCCCGGCGGGAACCGCGCACCGCCGTTATGGTCGCGCCATGAGGCGCGCCATCCTGTCCGGTTCCTCCTTCGAGGAGAGCATCGGGTACGCCCGAGCGGTCGTCGACGGCGAGTGGGTGCACGTCTCGGGCACCACCGGGTTCGACTACTCGACCATGACGATCGCGGACGACGTGGTGGCGCAGGCCGAGCAGTCGCTGCGCAACATCGCGGACGCGCTCGCGCAGGCGGGGACCACGCTCGCCGACGTGGTCCGCGTCCGCTACTACCTGCCCGACACCGCGGACTTCGAGCCGTGCTGGCCCGCGCTGCGCGCCGCGTTCGGCGAGAGCAGGCCCGCCGCGACGATGCTCAGCTGCGGCCTCGCCGACCCGAGGATGCGCATCGAGATCGAGGTCACCGCCCGGAAGGCCCGTTAGCGGCCCACTCGATGGCCGGGCAGTGGTCCATGACCATGTCCAGCCCGGCGGCCGTGGTCCGCGCGTACGCGGCCTCGTCGACCACGCCCAGCTGGAACCACACCGCCTTCGCGCCGATCGCGACGGCCTCGTCGGCGGTCTCGCCCGCGACCTCGGACCGGCGGAACACGTCCACGCAGTCCACCGGGAACGGGACGTCGGCCAGGGACGCGTAGCCCTGCTCCCCGAGCACGGTCGCCGCGGAGGGGTGCACGGGCACGATCTTCTTGCCCTGCTGCTGGAGGAACCGCGCGACCCCGTGGGCGGGCCGGTCGGGGTTGTCGCCCAGCCCGACCACCGCCCACACCCGGCAGTCGGCGAGCACGCGGCGGATCGTCGTGGTGGTGTCCCCGGCTGCGCTCTCCGCAGTCGGGTCCTTCTCAGCGGACTCCCGTTCGGCCATGCTTCCAGGGTAGGCCCGTCCGAGGCCGACCGGACCGACCGAGACGATCCCCGGCCCTCCCTCGGCGCCGGGGTTTCGGAGAGGACCCCCGCACCATGCGCCTGCCCGCGCTCGCCGTGACCGCCCTGCTGGTCGCGGCGCTCCCCGCAACCGCCCTCGCGTCCCCGAACACCCCCGCGCCCCCGAACACCGTCGCGCCCCAGAACACCCTGGCGGCGGCGGAGTCCGGCCTCCACTACCTCCAGAGCGCCACGAACGGCTTGAACGCCTCGGCGTCCGCCAGCCCGGTCCCGCTGCGCCGCCCGAAGGGCAACGAGGACCGCCAGCAGTGGAACGTCGTCGGCGACACCCTCCAGGAGGGCGGTCGCTGCCTCGGCCGCTCCGGCGACCAGGCCGTCCTGCTGGCCTGCGACAGCGCGGACGCCCGCTGGGAGGTCGTCGCGGACGGCGCGTCCCGCGTGCTCAAGGTCCCCGGCCAGAACCGCTACCTGACCACCGAGGGCGAGCAGGCCCGCGTGGGGACCCGGCGCGACACCTGGTTCCTGAACCCGGTGAGCCCGACCCGCGTCGCCGTGCCGCAGGACGGCAGCCGCAGGCTGGACCAGGTCACGTTCCTGACCGCGCACAACGCCTACGCGAACGGCGTGGACGGCGGGTTCGCGCCGCCGTTCGTCAACCTCGCGCCCAACCAGGCCCGTGGCGTCGAGCAGCAGCTGGCGGACGGGGTGCGCGCGTTCCAGCTGGACATCCACCAGACCCCGGACGGCGCGATCCTGTGCCACAACAGCTGCACGCTGGTCAGCGGCCCGGTCGCGCTGAACGTGGACCTGCGGCGGCTCGTGGACTTCCTGGGGCGCAACCCGAGCGAGGTCGTGACGGTGTTCCTGGAGGACTACGTCTCGGTGGACGTCCTGCGCGCCGAGCTGGCGAAGGTGCCTGGCCTGGCGAACGTGCTGTTCCGCCCCGACCAGGCGGGCGTGCGGCAGAACGGGTGGCCGACGCTGGACGCGCTGCGCGCCTCGGGCAAGCGGCTGCTGATCTTCAGCGACGAGCCGGGCCGGGACTCGCTGGGCGCCATGTTCCAGCCGGACTGGACGGTGGAGAACTACTGGTCGATGGGCGCGGGCGTGGGCAGCTCGGACTGGTCCTGCTACAGCCGCTGGTCGACCCCGCTCACCCGCACCGAACCGGGCTTCACGCCGCTGTTCGTGATGAACCACTTCCGCGACGTGCCGTTCACCGGGACGGCGACCTCGGACAACGGCAAGCTGGCCGACCGCGCCCGCCGCTTCTGCGAACCGGCGGCCCGCAAGACCCCGAACTACCTGGCGGTGGACCACTACCACCTGGGCAACGCGCTGTCGGCGGTCGCGGAGCTGTCCCGCGACCGCTTCCAGGCGAGCACCCGCTGACCGCTGCCTGACCGCTGACCACTGCCTGATCGCTGCGTGACCACTGACCGCTGGTTGGCTCGCGCTGAGCGGACCAAGCAGGGAGTCCTGCGCCGGACGTCCCACGCCGGACGTCCCACACCGGGAGACCCGCGCCGGGAGACCCGCGTCCGACAGACCCGAGCCGGGCTACGGGTTTGCCGGACGCGGGTCCACCCCGGAGCCGGTCGCCCGCGAAGCGGGCCCCACCCTGGCCAACACCACTGCCCCAAGGACGCGCTCAAGACCCCCGCGTCGCGTGCGACGGGGGCATTTTCAAGCCAGCCCCGTTCCCAGGGCGCGCTCGACCTCCCGGCCACGCGCGCTGCGTTGCCAGGACGGTGCCACTGCCAGACCTGCGCCACTGCCAGACCTGCGCTACTGCCAGGCCAGCGCCGCTATCGGCACCCAGCCGCCAGCGCCGGGTCGGTCGCGCTCACCCGAGCGCGACCGACCCGGTCACTCGCCCTTCTCCCCGTCCGCGAGTTCCCTGAGCAGGTCGAGCTGTCCCGCGTGGCGCGCGGTCTCCTGGGCCACGTGGGACAGCACCCAGCGCACCGTCCGACCCGGCAGGTCGTCCTGGGCCGCTCCCCGGACCGGGTCGCCTGGGCGCAGGCCGGCCAGCGACCGCGCGCCCAGCGCCCACTCCTCCCGGTACGCGGCCAGCACGGACCCCACCGTGTCCTCCTCGGCGACCAGCCACGAGGCGTCGGCGTCCGCACCCCACAGCTCCGGCGCGCCGCTCCCGCCCGCGATGATCGACACCCACCAGCGCTCGACCGCCACCAGGTGCTTCACCACACCCAGCGGGCTCACCACCGGCGAGGTCGGCAGCGGCGCGCGCACCGCCAGCTCGCGCGACAGCCCGTCGACCTTGCCCACCACGGTGAGGCGCAGGAAGTCCAGGAACTCCAAGGCGAGCCGCAGCTCGTCGTCCGCCGCCGCTTCAGGCCAGACCCGCTCGTCACCAACCATGCCGGGGACCCTACGACCCGAGTCCACCGGCAAGCGCGAGCGCGCGAAAGCAGCCGGGCGTCCACATCGGATCCCGGACGACCCGGCACCGCGAACTGTAGCGACGGGCACCGACAAAACCGGCAGGCGCCGACTGTCACCGGCCAGCACCGGCCAGCACCGACTGGCACCGACTGGCACCGACCAGCGCCGCCCCCAGCGCGCGGGGGCCGGAAAACCCCGCCGACCGCGCCACCCCCGCTGGTACCCTCGAACCCAGGCGTCCGGGTGGGGCGCCGGGCTGGAGCCGCTCCCCGGCAGAGGGCGGCAGATCCGCCGCAGGGCGCAGGCGTCCCCCTCCCGGAGCACCACCTCCGATCCACTCCCAGAAGCGACGCCTCCGCGTCCTTGTTCGCCGAGCCGGGCGGCGGGAACGAGGACCGCCATGTCCAAGACGTCGTTGACCGACCGCCTCGTCGCCCTGCGCAGGGCCGAGACCGGCGAGAACACCTCCCAGGCCGTGCCCGCCGTCCGGGCCGTCCTGTCCGACCTGCCCGACGAGCGGCGCGATCACCTGGTCGACGCCCTCAACGGCGCGGGCGACGCCCGAGGCCTGCTGATCCCGGAACCGGCCTCCCGCGAGCAGCGCGAGCTGGAGTGCGCCGTCCTCCAGGCCGCCACCGACGCCGGCTCGCACCTCCAGCTGCGCCCGCCCGCGAGCATGGTGCGCCCGGCCCACGCCTTCCGCGCCGCCGAACCCGGCCCGCACGGCCTGCGCCTGCACCTGGCCGAGCACGCGCTCGGCCCGCTCCTCTACGAGCTGCTCCCCAGGCTGGAGGACGACGGCGGCGTCTCCGGCGTCCCCGGCCTGCGCGTGCGCAGGCACCCGCGCTCGATCGAGCTCCTCGTCCCCGGCAGCCCGGCGGGCGTGGTGCTGGCGGGCGTGGACGAGGCGCTGTGGCGGGAGGGCATGGCCTACGTCCGCACCCTCCTGCGCGACCGCGACCTGTCCCACCGCTTCGCCGAGGGCGACCTGCACGGGTCCGAGCGCGCCCACCTGGCCGAGTTCCCCCGCCGCTCCGGCCTGGCCGCCTCCGCCCTGCGCAGGCCCGCGCTCCTGGCCGCGGCGCCGTGGACGCGCACCCTGGCGCGGGACGACCAGTGGTGGCTGGAATGGCCCGAGGGCCCCGCGCTGCCCGCGGTCGCGCAGCGGCTGGTTCACCCGGTGGTGGGCATCCCCGGACTGGTGGCGACGACCACCTCCCCCGAGAGCGCGACGCTCTCCGACGGCTGGTGGAGCCTCCACGTGCGGGTGGTCCAAGGCCCTGATCCGGCGAACGAGGAAGCGCTGGCCGCGATGGAGTGGCCCCCCGGTGTCACCGGCTGGTCCACCCGCTAGCCGGGGATGACATTTGCCGGGAGAACTCCGGGGGAATTGCCCCCGCCCCCCGAGTTCACCCGGACGGGAAAACGTTTGGCCGACTCACGGATGGGCTCGCGCGCTTTCGTTTGCGGAATGCGCGCGAGTGACCGGACCGCGCACCGCGCGGGCGCTACGCCCCGTGCTCGGAACGTTCCGTGACCAGTGGGTTCGCGGACACGTTCGGTGAGCGGCGTGGCCGGTTCCCACCCCCTTGAGGGGATGGTCGGGCCAATCGTTTGCAGGGGTCGTCCGGGCGCCGGGAACCCGGCGGGTGGTCCTGGGCGTTGTGCCGGTGCGCGGACCGCTCCCGGAGCCGGCCGCGCGCGGTGCGGAGGGGTGACCGGAGGTCGCCCGGTGGGGTGGTCGATGCGCGGCCACCCCGCCCGTCCGCCCGGTCGTACGACCGCCCGCTGCGCCGAGGGGCGGCTCGGGGTCGTCCGGACGGGGTTGCGCGCGTGCGTCCTGACCCCGCCCGCGCTCGCGCGCGCCCGTGAACGTCCGCTGGGCGGGATCGGCGTGTTACCGCCGGGTTAACTTCCCCGGAGGGCCCTCCGGGGCGGTGTCGGTGATCACGGACCGGTCCCCACGTGGTCCGGTCCCGCCACCGGTAGACTCGCCCTTCGCCCGTCGCATCCGCGTCGGACCTCAGCACACAGCGTCAGGAGGACCCCGGTGACCCAGGCTGCCGAGGCCCAGTCCCAGGCCGCGCCGCGCCGCGTGCTCGTGGCCGAGGACGAGGCCCTGATCCGGCTCGACCTGGTCGAGATGCTCCGCGAGGAGGGCTACGAGGTGGCCGGTCAGGCCGCCGACGGCGACGAGGCGATCACGCTGGCCAAGGAGCTCCGCCCCGACCTGGTCATCCTCGACGTGAAGATGCCCAAGGTCGACGGCATCGAGGCCGCGTCGGTCATCGCGGGCGAGCGGGTGGCCCCCGTCGTCATACTGACCGCCTTCAGCCAGCGCGACCTGGTCGAGCGGGCCCGCGACGCGGGCGCCATGGCCTACCTGGTCAAGCCCTTCGCCAAGCGCGACCTGGTGCCCGCGATCGAGCTGGCCATGAGCCGGTTCTCCGAGCTCCAGGCGCTGGAGCTGGAGGTCGCGGGCCTCAACGAGCGCCTGGAGACCCGCAAGGTCGTCGAGCGCGCCAAGGGCCTGCTGATGACCAAGCAGAACCTGAGCGAGCCCGAGGCCTTCCGCTGGGTCCAGCGCACCGCCATGGACCGCCGCACCACCATGAAGGCCGTGGCCGAGGCCGTCATCGAAAACTTCGGCTGAGCCTGCCGGACTGATCCACTCCGCAGACCCCGGCGTTACCTGAACGGGTAACTCCGGGGTTCTCGCATGTCCATTGTCGGTTACCCTCTGCAAGAGTGAGGTGACCATTCGCTATTTGATCCGAACTTGACGTTGTTAACGCGCGTGAATTTTTCGGTGACTACCGTCACGATGTGGACACAGAGCAGCCAGGCCACCTGTTCACGGAACGCAACTGAAGCTACGTTCCTGCCCTAACTCCACGCCCTCATGTGTCGGGGGTCCTCCGCTTCTCGGCGGAACGGTTGTGGTTGGTGTCATGGGAGGTATTCCGGTGTCAGGAGCACGACTCGGCCGAGTGCTGGCGCTCGCAGCGGCGTCCTCGCTGGTGCTCGCGGCATGCGCGGGCGGCGGCGGCGGCAGCAGCACGGGCAGTGGCGACGGCAGCACGGTCAAGATCGGGTTCATGGGTGACCTCACCGGTGAGAACTCGGCGATCGTGATCCCGCCGCGCAACGGCGCGAAGCTGGCGTTCGACGAGTACAACGCCAAGAACCCCAAGGTGAAGATCGAGCTCGTCGAGTACGACAGCCAGGGCAAGCCCGAGCAGGCCACCTCGCTCATCACGAAGGCCGTCGGTTCGGACAAGATCTCGGCCCTGATCGGCCCGGCCTTCTCCGGCGAGTCCAAGGCGATCGGCGGTGTGCTGGACCAGAACAAGATCCCCAGCATCTCCCCCTCCGCCACCAACCCCGGCCTGGCCGCCAACGGCTGGTCGTTCTGGCACCGCGTCGTGGCGAACGACGACGACCAGGGCCCCGGCATCGCGGACTTCCTGGTGAAGGCGAAGAGCCCGAAGAAGGCGTTCGTGCTCTCCGACGACCAGGAGTACAGCACCGGTCTGGCGGACGCCGTCGCGAAGGCGTTCGAGGGCGCGGGCGTCGCGGTCGAGAAGGACCGCTTCTCCAAGGACGCCTCGGACTACTCGTCCGTGGTCACCAAGGTCGCCTCGGCCAACCCCGACGTGATCGTCTACGGCGGCTACTACGCGCAGGCCGGTCGTCTGCTCAAGCAGCTGCGCGACAGCAACGTCACCGCGCCGTTCGCCTCCGGTGACGGCTCGCTCGACGCGCAGCTCGTCTCCGCCGCGGGCGCCCAGGCCGCCGAGGGCGCGATCCTCGCCTGCCCGTGCAACATCCCGTCGGCCGACGTGACCGGTCCGCTGAAGTCCTTCTACGACAACTACAAGAAGGCCACCAACGCCGACCCGGCCATCTACGCGACCGAGGGCTACGACGCCGCGACCGCGTACATCAAGGCGATCGAGGCGGGCAACACCACCTCGGAGAAGATCAACGACTTCCTGAAGACCGCGGACTTCGAGGGCGTCTCCAAGCCGATCAAGTTCAAGGCGAACGGCGAGCCCGAGAACAACGCCATCTTCATCTACCAGGTCAAGGGTGGCGTGCTGAAGCTGCTGGGCGCGGCCGACGAGGCCAAGCTCGAGGGCTGATCTCCCGGACGGTCACAGGCAAGGAAGCGCTGGGGAGCGGGCAGCCGTCGCACCGCGACGGCGCCGCTCCCCTCGTGCACTGCGACGTTTTCCCTCCCCGCCCCGTCTCGTGAGGCAGACCAGTCATGCTTGAAGATTTGACCAACCAGTTCCTACCCAGCACGGTGGGTGGACTGGTTATCGGCTCCATCTACGCGCTCGTCGCCCTGGGCTACACGATGGTCTACGGCGTCCTCCGCCTGATCAACTTCGCGCACTCCGAGATCTTCATGATCGGCACCATGGCGTCGCTCGTGACGATCACGGCGATCGCGCCCGCCACCCCGCTGACCGGCGTCGCCCTCATCGGCGTGATGGTGCTGCTCATCCTGGTGTCCGGAGCCGTCTCCGGCGGCGCCGCGGTGCTCCTGGAGTTCGTGGCCTACCGGCCGCTGCGCCGCAAGGGCGCCACCCGCCTCACCGCGCTCATCTCCGCGATCGGCGCCTCGCTGTTCCTGCAGGAGCTGTTCGCGCTCGTCGTCATCCCGTGGCTGACCGGCAAGCCGGGGCGCAACCAGCAGTCCGCGGCCCGCGTCGTGGACCGCGAGACCCTCTTCACCATCGGCAACGCCGACGTGCGCACCGACCACGTCATCGTGATCGTCGCCGCCGTCGTCATGATGGTCGCGCTCGACCGCCTGGTGAACCAGACCAAGATCGGCCGCGGCATCCGGGCGACCGCCCAGGACCCCGAGGCCGCCGTGCTGATGGGCGTCAACATCGACACCATCGTGCGCATCACGTTCCTGCTCGGCGGCACCATGGCCGGTGTCGCGGGCGCGCTGTACCTGATGGAGTACGAGAACACCGTCTACAACGTCGGCTTCGTGCTGGGCATCAAGGCGTTCACCGCCGCGGTCCTCGGCGGCATCGGCAACCTGCGCGGTGCGCTGCTCGGCGGCATCACGCTCGGCCTCATCGAGAACTGGGGCGCCATCTTCCTCGGCTCCGAGTGGAAGGACGTCATCGCGTTCACCGTCCTGGTGATCGTCCTGATGTTCCGCCCGACGGGCATCCTCGGCGAATCCCTCCAGAAGGCCCGCGCATGAAAGGCAACGCTGTGTCTGGCAACTCGAACCCGTTGAGGCGCGTCGGCGCGCTGTTCGACGGCCTGAGGGACTGGTGGGAGCACGCCAAGACCTGGCAGCGCTACCTGGTCTACCTCGCCGCGATCGGCTTCGCCCTGATCCTGCCCGCGCCGTGGATCGGCTCGTTCATGTCGCCCGGCGCGGACTGGACGACCGTGCTGATCTACCCGGTCGGCGTGTACATCCTGCTGGCCGTCGGCCTGAACATCGTGGTGGGCCAAGCGGGCCTGCTCGACCTCGGCTTCGTCGCGTTCTTCGCGATGGGCGGCTACTCGGTGGCCTACTTCGGCACCCAGTACGGCTGGAACTACTGGGCCACCATCGTGATCGGCATCGGCCTGGCCGCCGTCTCCGGCGTCGTCCTCGGCGCCCCGACGCTGCGCCTGCGCGGCGACTACCTGGCCATCGTCACCCTCGGCTTCGGCGAGATCGTCCGGATCACCGCGAACAACACCGACGAGATCGGCGGCGCGCGCGGCATCACGAACATCCCGCACCCGCCGGACATGCTCGGCCTGGAGTTCCGGCTCGACCCCGCGCCGTACTACTACCTGATGGTCGCGGCGATCGCCGTCGTCATCGTCTTCTCGGTGCGGCTGCAGAAGAGCCGCGTCGGCCGCGCCTGGGCCGCGATCCGCGAGGACGAGGACGCCGCCGAGCTGATGGGCGTGCCGACGTTCAAGTTCAAGCTGCTGGCCTTCGCCATCGGCGCGATGATCGGTGGTCTCGCGGGCGGTCTGCACGCGGGCAAGGCGGTGTTCATCGAGCCGAACACCTTCCCGTTCATCCTGTCCGCGACGATCCTGGCCGCGGTCGTGCTGGGCGGCTCGGGCAACCTGCCCGGCGTCATGCTCGGCGCGTTCGTCATCGCCTGGCTGCCCGAGCGGTTCCGCGAGGTCAACTGGCTGGAGGACCTGCTCGGCCGTGACCCGTCCGAGTACCGCATCCTGCTGTTCGGCGGCGTGCTCGTGCTGATGATGGGTCTGCGCCCCGAGGGCCTGCTCCCGTCGCGGCGCAGGAAAGCCGAACTGCACGAGGGGACCGGTGGCATGGGCGCGCTCGGCGCCGAAGTCGCCGGGCCGGACACCGACGCGTCCACGGAGGCGGTCAAGTGAGCACCCCTGTCCTCAAGCTCGACAACGTGGTGATGCGCTTCGGCGGCGTCGTCGCGCTGCGCGGAGCGGACTTCCAGATCAACGAGGGCGAGATCTTCGCGCTCATCGGTCCCAACGGCGCGGGCAAGACCACGGTGTTCAACGTCGTCACCGGCGTCTACCAGCCCACCGAGGGGCAGGTGCTGTTCAACGGCGAGAAGCTCAACGGCACCAAGCGCTTCAAGATCACCAAGCAGGGCGTGGCCCGCACGTTCCAGAACATCCGGCTGTTCCACAACATGTCGGCGCTGGAGAACGTGATGGTGGGCGCGGACGCGCACCACAAGACCGGTGCGATCGGCGCGACCTTCAACCTCCCGTGGCACCGCCAGGAGGAGAAGCGCGGACGCGAGCTGGCGCGGGAGCTGCTCGACTTCGTGGGCATCTCCGCGCGGTCCACGGAGACGGCGAAGAACCTGCCCTACGGCGACCAGCGCAGGCTGGAGATCGCCCGCGCGCTCGCGACCGACCCGAAGCTGCTGCTGCTCGACGAGCCCGCCGCGGGCATGAACCCGGCGGAGAAGAAGTCGCTCCAGGAGCTGATCCGCAAGATCCGCGACGACGGCCGCACCGTCCTGCTGATCGAGCACGACATGAGCCTGGTGATGGAGGTCAGCGACCGCGTCGCGGTGCTGGACTTCGGCCAGCTGATCGCGGAAGGACTGCCGCAAGAGGTGCAGAACAACCCTAAGGTGATCGAGGCGTACCTGGGGGTGTCCGAAGATGCTTCTTGAGGTCCAGGACATCAACGTCCACTACGGCAAGATCGCGGCGCTCAAGGGCATCACCCTCGACGTCAACGAGGGCGAGATCGTCTCGCTGATCGGCGCCAACGGCGCGGGCAAGACGACCACGCTCAAGACCATCTCCGGACTGCGCCCGCTGACCAGCGGCAAGGTGCTGTTCGAGGGTGAGGACATCTCCAAGATGCAGGGCCACCGCAGGGTGCGCCTGGGCATCGGCCAGTCGCCCGAGGGCCGGGGCGTGTTCCCCGGCATGACGGTGCAGGAGAACCTCCTGATGGGCGCCTACACCAGGAAGGGCGAGTTCTCCGCCGACCTGGAGAAGGTGTACGGCCGGTTCCCCCGGCTCGCCGAGCGCAAGACCCAGTTCGCGGGCACCATGTCCGGCGGCGAGCAGCAGATGATCGCCATCGGCCGGGCGCTGATGACGAACCCCAGGGTGCTGCTGCTGGACGAGCCGTCCATGGGTCTGGCTCCGATGCTGATCGCGGAGATCTTCAAGATCATCCAGGAGATCAACGCCGACGGCACGACCGTGCTCCTGGTCGAGCAGAACGCCCAGCAGGCGCTGAAGATCTCGCACCGCGCCTACGTGCTGGAGACCGGTCGCGTGGTCAAGAGCGCGCCGGGCAAGGACCTGCTCGACGACCCGCAGGTCCGCGCCGCCTACCTCGGCGGCCACTGAGACAGGGCGAGGTCCGGACGAGGGCCCGACCACCCGCGGCGCGCGCGGTGGTCGGGCCCTCGTCCTGTTGTCCGGGGTTCACCCGAACCGGATCTCGGCGCCCTCCAGGTCCCGCAGGTCGGTCAGCGTCGGCCCGCCGAACGCGCGCAGCGCCACCGGCCTGGCGCCCTCGGGCACGTCGAAGTACGCGTCGTACTCCAACCGCACGCCCGCGCCGAGGTCGACCCGCTCCGGCTGCCGCTTGATCGTCATCGCCTGGGCGTCCTGCGGGTGCTCGCCGCCCCGCTCGTCCACCAGCACGTGCCTGCGCGCGTCGAACAGGACGCTGCTGCGGCCGGTGTTCACCACGATCATCCGCACCCGCGCGAACCGGCCCCTGGCCCGCCACTCCGCGTGGCTGCCGATGACCACGTCCAACCCGGTGGTCAACCCCAGCAGGGTGAAAGCGGTGTCACCGTCCGAGGTGGTCGGCACGTCCAGCACCACCTCGTCCGGGCGCGGGGCCTCCACCGGGACCCGGTAGGCGGGCGGTGGCGGTTCCGGCGCGCTCGCGCACCCCGCCAGCAGTGCGACTAACAGCGGCAGCGCGGCCCGCACCGGGTCAGACCTCCTTGAGGAAGCAGGTCAGCCGCGCCGTGCACAGCCGCTTGCCGTCCTCGTCGCTGACCACGATCTCGTAGGTCGCCGTGCTGCGGCCCCGGTGCACCGGCTTGCACACGCCCGTCACCAGGCCCTCGCGCGCGGACCGGTGGTGCGTGCAGGACAGCTCCAGCCCGACCGCCACCCGGTCGGGGGCCGCGTGGGTCGCCGCCGCGATCGAGCCCAGCGTCTCCGCGAGCACCGCGTTCGCGCCACCGTGCAGCAGCCCGTACGGCTGGCGGTTGCCCTTGACGGGCATCGTGCCGACCATCTCGTCCCCGTCCCACCGGGTGATCTCGATGCCCATCCGGGTCATGAGCTGCTCGTCGGCGAACGCCTGGTTCAGGCCGGGGAGCTGGTCGGGGGTCGTCATCTCGGGCGGCTCCACTCGGTTCGGCTGTCGGACCCTCACCCTAGACTCGCCCGCGTGAGCACCTCAGAAGCCTCCCGCCTGCTCCTGGTCGACGGTCACTCCATGGCCTACCGGGCGTTCTTCGCGCTGCCAGCGGAGAACTTCCAGACCGCCACCGGCCAGACGACCAACGCGGTCTACGGCTTCACGTCCATGCTCATCAACCTGCTGCGCGACGAGAAGCCGACGCACATCGCCGTCGCGTTCGACGTCTCCCGCCGCACCTTCCGCACCGAGGCGTACCCCGAGTACAAGGCGGGCCGCAGCGAGACCCCGGACGAGTTCCGCAGCCAGGTCAGCCTCATCCAGGACGTGCTGACCGCGCTCGCGATCCCGTTCCTGTCCAAGGAGAACTTCGAGGCCGACGACCTCATCGCCACCCTCGCCACCCAGGCCACGGCGCTCGGCCAGAAGGTCCTCATCTGCACCGGCGACCGCGACGCCCTGCAGCTGGTCAACGACGACATCACCGTGCTGTACCCGGTGAAGGGCGTCTCCGAGCTGGCCAGGTACACGCCGGAGCTGGTGCTGGAGAAGCAGGGCGTGCCGCCGTCGCTGTACGCCGACTACGCGGCGATCCGGGGCGACTCCTCGGACAACCTGCCCAACACGCCCGGCGTCGGGCCGAAGACGATCGTGAAGCTGCTCGGCCAGTTCGGCGACCTGAGCGGGCTGGTCGAGGGGGTCGACCAGGTCAAGGGCAAGGTCGGCGAGTCGCTGCGCGCGAACCTGGCCAACATCCTGCTGAACCGGCAGCTCACCGAGCTGGTGCGTGACGTCGAGCTGCCGCTCGGGCCCGAGGACCTGGCGGCGAAGGCGTGGGACCGGGACGCCGTGCACCGGCTGTTCGACCAGCTGGAGTTCCGGGTTCTGCGGGACCGGCTGTTCGCGACGCTGTCGTCCGCCGAGCCCGAGGCCGAGGAGGGCTTCGAGGTCAGCGGCGGCGAGCTCGCCGAGGGCGGGCTGGCGGCGTGGTTCCAGGCGCACGCGGGAGCCCGCGTCGGCGTCGCCTCGCGCGAGTCCGACGGCGAGGTCGAGGGGCTGGCGTTCGCCGTCGGCGGCGAGGGCGGGTACGTGCGGCTGGCCGCGCTGACCCCCGACGACGAGACCGCGCTGGCCGACTGGCTCGCCTCCGACGCGCCCAAGGCCGTGCACGACGCCAAGCCGCTGCTGCACCGGCTCCGCGCGCGCGGGCTGCGGCTCGGCGGGCTGACCAGCGACACCGCGCTCGCCGCGTACCTGGTGCGGCCCGGACAGCGCTCGTTCTCGCTCGACGACCTGGTGCTGCGGCACCTGCAGCGCGAGCTGCGCGCCGAGGAGCCGGGCGGCGGCCAGCTGTCGCTGCTCGACGAGGAGGAGGACGAGAGCGGCAAGGCGGCCACGGCGGCCATCGTGCGGGCGTCCGCCGTCGCCGAGCTGGCCGACGTGCTCGACACCGAGCTGCACCGCACCGGCCAGGAGGGTCTGCTGGCCGACCTGGAGCTGCCGCTGCTGGCGCTGCTCGCCGAGATCGAGGGCATCGGCATCGCCGTCGACGACGAGCACCTGACCGGGTTGGAGGCGCACTTCGCGGCGGGCGTGAAGCAGGCCGCGCAGGACGCGTACGCGGTCATCGGCAAGGAGATCAACCTCGGGTCGCCCAAGCAGCTGCAGGTGGTGCTGTTCGACGAGCTGGGGATGCCGAAGACGAAGAAGACCAAGACCGGGTACACCACCGACGCGGACGCGCTGCAGAGCCTGTTCGAGTCCACCCAGCACCCGTTCCTGCAGCACCTGCTCGCGCACCGGGACGTCACCAGGCTCAAGACGACGGTCGACGGGCTGCTCAAGGCGGTCGCCGACGACGGGCGCATCCACACCACGTTCCACCAGACCATCGCGGCCACCGGGCGGCTGTCGTCCACCGACCCGAACCTGCAGAACATCCCGATCCGCACGGACGAGGGCAGGCGCATCCGCGAGGGGTTCGTGGTCGGGCCGGGGTACGCGGAGCTGATGACCGCGGACTACAGCCAGATCGAGATGCGGATCATGGCGCACCTGTCCGGCGACGAGGGGCTGATCGAGGCCTTCCGCAGCGGCGAGGACCTGCACACGTTCGTGGCGTCCAAGGCGTTCTCGGTGCCGACCGGCGAGGTGACGGCCGAGCAGCGGCGGCGGGTCAAGGCCATGTCGTACGGGCTGGCGTACGGGCTGTCCGAGTACGGGCTGGCGCAGCAGCTGCGCATCCCGGCGGCCGAGGCGCGGGAGCAGATGGAGGCGTACTTCTCGCGGTTCGGCGGGGTGCGGGACTACCTCCAGTCCATCGTGGAGGAAGCCAGGAAGAAGGGGTACACCGAGACCATCCTCGGTCGACGGCGGTACCTGCCCGACCTGAACAGCGACAACCGGCAGCGGCGGGAGATGGCCGAGCGGATGGCGCTCAACGCGCCGATCCAGGGGTCGGCGGCGGACATCATCAAGGTGGCGATGCTCGGGGTGTTCCAGGCCTTGGAGGCCTCGGAGCTGACGTCGCGGATGCTGCTCCAGGTGCACGACGAACTCGTGCTGGAGATCGCGGACGGCGAGCGCGCGGCGGTGGAGTCGCTGGTGCGCGAGCACATGGGCAACGCGTTCCAGCTCTCGGTGCCGCTGGAGGTCTCGGTGGGCGTCGGGCGCTCGTGGGACGAGGCCGCGCACTGACGGTGCGCGGGTGAGCTCTCCCGGCGGCGGACGCGTGGCGCCGCCGCCGGGTGGTGGGACCGGGTTGGTCGAGGGTGCTGCGCCGTGGGGCTAAGCGGCGCGGGCTGCGCCGTGGGTCGTCACGGCGCGGACTGCGCTGTTGGGCTGTGCTGTACGGACTTGTCGGGCTGTGCTGTCGGGCTGCGCTGCGGGGCGGTGATGCGAGGCGGTGCGGGACACCACGCCGTGGGTCGTCATGGCGGGGTGCGGTGGCGTGGGACGTCACGACGCCGGAGACCGTGCCGAAGGACGGCGCGGCGGTCGAGCGCGCCCGCGTTGCCTGGTGGGCGGGAATCGGGGCCGGTGCCCCGAACGGCCGCCAGCGTGGTCGCGCAGCGTCGCGGGGGAGCGCTGAGCCGGGTGCCGCACGCCGCCCCCGGCGGCTCCGCCCTGCCCTCGTGTCGCCCGACCGGCGGCCGGTCACGCGGGTGATGTGGTCCGGGCGCCAAGCCGCCCGGCGGTGAGGTGACGCTGCTCGGCAGCGCCACCCGCGACCAGGTGCCCAACCGCCCGCTGTCCGGCACCCGCTGCTTGCAGCCCGCTGTCCGGCACTTGGTGCCTGTTGCCCGGTGCCTGGTGCCTGGTGCCTGGTGCCTGGTGCCTGGTGCCTGGTGCCTGCTGCCCGGTGCCCGGTGCCCGGTGCTCGGTGCTCGGTGCTCGGTGTCTGCTGATCGCTGGCCAGTGTCGGGTTGCCAGCGTCTGAGGGCTGTCCGGCGGGGTTGATCAACGTGGGTGGCGGTTCGGCGCTGCGGGAAAACCGCACGTTGGGCCTGGTCACCCGCGAGGGTTCGCCGCTACCGTGCCGGAAAGCGCTTTCCGTAATGGGGCCAGCTGGGTAGCCTTTTCGGCCCGACCCGGCCCGGCCCGGCCCGACCCGGCTCCGGTGCCAGCGCCAGCGCCAGCGCCGATGCTGGCCCTGGCCCTGGCCCTGGCCCTGGCCCTGGCCCTGGCTCGGCACCAGCGCCGATGCCGATGCCGATGCCGGTGCCGGTGCTGATGCTTGTGCTGGCCCTGGTGCCGGTAGCTGGCCCCGGTGCCGGGGCCAGCGCCGGTGATCGTGCTGCCGTCGCCGTCGCCGTCGCCGTCGCCGTCGCCGTCGCCGTCGCCGTCGCCGGGACGGTGCCGGGCCGCGCCTGGCCTGTGCGCGCGTGCGGGTGAGCGGTGATGCGGGTGTAGCGGGAGGGGTGGCTGATGCGGCGGTATGCGGTGGTCGGGACCGGGGCGCGGGCTCGGGTGCACGTCGCGGCCGTCGAGCGGTACGGGGTGCTCGTCGGGCTCGCGGATCCGAACCCCGTCCGGATCGCCGCGCACAACCGGCTGCTCGCCGCGCCCGTTCCCGCGTACCGGGCCGCCGACTTCACCACCATGCTCGCCGAGCAGTCGGTGGACGTCGCGGTGGTCACCACCGTCGACCGGCACCACGCGCACTACGTCGTCGCCGCGCTCGAAGCCGGGTGCGACGTGATCACCGAGAAGCCCATGACCACCGATCCCGAGGGCGCCGCCGCGGTCGCGGACGCCGTGGCGCGGACCGGGCGGCGGGTCGACGTCGCGTTCAACTACCGCTACCACCCGGTGCACGAGCGGGTCGCCGGGCTGCTCGCGGGCGGGGTGGTCGGGCGGGTCGGGTCGGTGCACTTCGAGTGGTTCCTGGACGTGCGGCACGGCGCCGACTACTTCCGCCGCTGGCACCGCGACAAGGCGTCCTCCGGCGGGCTGCTCGTGCACAAGTCCACCCACCACTTCGACCTGGTCAACTGGTGGCTCGGCGCCGCGCCGGTCAGCGCGTACGCCCAGGGCTCGCTGTTCTTCTACGGCGAGGAGAGCGGCAAGCGGCACGGGCGGCACCGGGACTACGCGCGCGTGCACGGCTCGCCCGAGGCGGACGGCGACCCGTTCGCGCTGCACCTCGCCGAGGACGGGTGGCTGCGCGAGCTGTACCTGGACGCCGAGCCCGAGGACGGCTACCGGCGCGACCAGAACCCGTTCGCGCCCGGCGTCACCATCGAGGACGACCTGGCCGTCCTGGTCCGGTACGACACCGGGGCGAGCATGACCTACCACCTGACGGCGTACTCGCCGAAGGAGGGCTACCGCGTGGTGTTCAACGGTGACGCGGGCAGGCTGGAGCTGGAGGTGGTCGAGACCTCCTGGGTGAGCGGCCAGCACGCGGCGGGCGAACCGGGCTGGGTGCGCCTGACCGCGCAGCCGCTGTTCGGCCGGGCGAGCGAGCTGCCGACCGAGCACGGCGGCGGCCACCACCTGGCCGACCAGCGGATGACCGCCCAGCTCTACGGCCCCCCGATCCCGGACCCGCTCGGCCGCCGCGCCGACCACACCGACGGCATCCGCTCGCTCCTCACCGGCTTCGCCGCGAACCGCAGCCTGACCACCGGCCAACCGGTCGCGGTCGCCGACCTGCTCTGACCGCGGATCGCGCCGCGCCGCGCGCCACACCAAGGCCCTGCGGCAAGGCCCCGCGGCCATCAAGACCCCGCGGCGAGCACGGGCTACGCCGGGCAGCGCTGGATCACACCTGGCCGGGCAAAGCGCCAGAGGGGAGTCCCGCGCCGTGGCCGCCCGCTTCTCCCGCCCGCGCCCCGCCCCCCGCCAACCTCGATTCCCCGCCCCCAAGAATCCCTCTCCCCAAAGGGTGTCGCGCAAACCACCCCGTTCCGCCTCCCCGCTCCACGCCCCCTCCGGCGGTAGCCTGCGCGGGTGTCGCTGCTGGGACCCTCGGACGAGTTGCCGCTGACCCCGCGCCGCGTGCTGGTCGCAGGCACGTCCGGCTCCGGGAAGACCACCCTGTCCGGCCGGATCGGCGAGTCGCTCGGCCTTCCGCACGTCGAGCTGGACTCCCTCTTCCACGGCCCCGGCTGGCAGCCCCGCGCCGAGTTCGCCGACGACGTGCGCGCGCTGGCCGCCCGCCCCCGCTGGGTCACCGAGTGGCAGTACCACGACGCCCGCCCGGTCCTCGCCGCGCGCGCCGACCTGCTCGTCTGGCTCGACCACCCGCGCGCCACGGCCCTGCGCCGCCTCGTCTGGCGCACCGTCCGGCGCCGGGTCGCGGGCACGGTCCTGTGGAACGGCAACGTGGAACCACCCCTTTACACGGTGTTCACGGATCGGGAACACGTGGTTCGCTGGGCGTGGAACGCGCACGGCCGCACCCGTCACCACGTCGACGTCCTCCGCGCCAGCGGCGGACCGGCCCCGGTGGTGGTGCGGCTGCGCGGTCAGCGCGAGGTCGACGAGTGGCGATCGGGGCCACTCCGGCGCGTGGCGGGGTACGGGCCAGACGGGAGAGCCACTCCGGCGGAGCGGTAGCGCGGGGCCGGGGTGCAGCGGTTCGCGGTCTCGCACTGCCGCGCGGTGCGGGGGCGCGGGGAGGAGTCGGTTCGGTGATGGAGCGGGCGGTCGGCATCGGGAGCGCGCTGGTGCTGGGCGGTACCGGGATGCTCAAGGGGTGCTCGGACGAGCTGGTCGAGCAGGGCTGGCAGGTGGTGCTGCCGTCGCGGCGGGCGAGGTTGGCTCCGGGCCAGGCGGTGCGGGAGGCGGTGCGCCGTCGTGGGCACGTGCCGACGCCGCGCGCCTCGGCGGGCGGGACGGGCGGGTCCGTCGTGGAGGTCGCGGCCGACTGGTCGCGCCCGCAGGAGCTCGCCGGCCTGGTCGGTGACGCGCTGCTGCGGCCCGCCGGGCTGCTGGTGGCGTGGGTGCACGACAGCTACCGGGTCCCGGTGCTGGAGGCGGTCGCGCCCCTGCTGGAGGCGGGCGCGCCGGTGGTGGAGGTGCACGACATCAGCGCGGTCAGCCCCACCGGGGGCCTGCCGGAGCCGGTGCTGCCGGGGCACCCGACGCAGCAGGTCGTGCTCGGGTTCGTCCGGCGGGACGGTCGGACCCGCTGGCTCAGCCACGAGCAGACCGCGAGCGGCGTGATGGAGGCGGTGCGCCGGGCGCTCGCGGGCGACCCGCCCTCGGTGCGCCAGGTCGGCGAGGTCGACACCTGGGAGGTCCGCTACTAGCGGTGGGACGCCCCGCGACCGGCGGCCCGGTCGCGGGGCCCCGCCTCAGGTCAGCCCGCGCACCAGCGCCAGCACCGAGTCCCTGACCTCGGCCAGCTCCCGCTCCGGCTGGAACACCTGCCAGTCCAGCGCCACCACCAGCAGCGTGCCGAACAGCGCCGCCGACGCCGTCCCCACCTGCACCCCGTCGGGCAGCCGCCCCAGGTCGGCCAGCCGCTGCACCTGCGCCCGCACGATCGACACGATGTCGTCCCGCAGCAGGCTGAGCGTCCCGTGCCACTGCCCCGGCGTGCGCCACAGCTCGCTCACCAGCAGCTGCGCGAACGCCGGGTACTCGCCGAAGAACCCCAGCATCCCCTCGACCAGCGCGGCCACGGCCTCCGGCGGCTCGGCGTCCTCCGACACCCGCAGCCGTTCGGCCAGCAGGTCGACGCCGTGCCGCAGCATGGCGTCCACCAGCGCGTCCTTGCTGCCGAAGTTGTAGTACACGGTGCCCTTCGCGACCCCGGCCCCCGCGGCGATCTCGTCCACCGTGACGCCCGCCGCGCCGCGCTCCCCGACCAGCCGCAGCGCCGCGTCGAACAGCTTCTGCTTGGTCGCCGCCGTGCGGCGGGGTCGGGTGGCCTGCGGCCTGCCCGGCGAGGCGGCGGCGGTCACAGCACGAGTTCCGGCTTGAGGCGAGAGGGCGTCCACACCCGCTGCTTGTACGCGGCCAGCGTCGACAGGGCAAGCGCCCCGACCAGGTAGCAGCCCAGCACGGTCGCGTCCGACCACACCGGTCCGAGCTCACCGCCGTACATCAGGTGCCGCAGCCCGTCCACTGCGTAGCTCATCGGCAGCCCGTGGTGCAGCGGGTACAGCGGCTCGGGGATGGTCTGCCACGGGAACGTGCCGCCCGCGCTGACCAGCTGCAGGATCAGCATGACCAGCCCCAGGAACTTGCCGACCGCGCCGAGCAGCGCGTTGAGCGCGTGCAGCACGGCCACGAACGTCACCGACGCCAGGAACAGGAACAGCAGCGCCCCCACCGGGTGGCTCGGCCGGATGTCCACGACCAGCGTCACCACCGAGTACATGACCACCACCTGCGCCACGCCCAGCAGCGCCCCCGGCAGCCACCCGCCGAGCGCCACCCGCACCGCCGCCTGCCCGGACGCCAGCCCGCGCCGCGACAGCGGGCGCAGCAGCAGGAACAGCACGAACGCGCCGATCCAGGTGGCCAGGCTCAGGAAGAACGGGGCGAGGCCCGCGCCGTAGCTGCCCGCCGAGGTCTGGCTGACCCCGCGCACCGTCACCGGGTCGCCGATGGTGCCCGCCGTGGACTCGCGCGTCGGGTCGTCGGGGTGCGGGATCTGCTCGACGCCCTCGGTCAGCCCGGACCTGAGCTGCTCGGTCCCGTCCACGAGCTTCTGCTCGCCCTCGCGCAGTGACCCCGCGCCGTCGCGGACCTGGCCCGCGCCGCCGGAGAGCTGCTTGGCGCCGTCGTCCAGCTTGCCGATCGCACCGGTCAGCGAAGGTGTGCTGGAGGCGAGCTTCGCCGCCCCGTCGGACACCTTCTTCGCGCCGTTCGCCAGGGTCCGCAGCTGACCGGCGGTGTCCTGGACCTTGGTGTTCGCGTCGGCGGCGGGCGCGCGCACGGTCCCCAGCGCGGTCTGGACCTGCTGCACCTGCTCGTCGGTGAACCCGCGCTCGCGCAGCCGAGCGACCAGGTCGGCGTCGACCTTGTCCAGGTCCGCGGCGAGGGTCCGCGCCTCGGCGGCGTACTGCTCGGCGGTCCTGGCGGCCTGCTCGGCGCCGTCCGAGACCTGCTTGGCCCCGTCCGCGAGCTGCTGCGCCGAGCGCGGCAGGTCGGCGGTGCTGCTGCGCAGCTGCCCGGTGCCGCTCGCCAGCTCGGCCGCGCCGTTCGCCAGGGTCCCGGTGCCGTCGGCGAGCTTCCGCGCGCCGTCCAGCGCGGTCCGCTGCCCGTCGGCCAGCTCGGTCGCGCCCTTCGCGGCCTGCTCGGTCTTCTCCCGCACGGTCGAGAAGCCCAGCAGGAACCGGTCGGCCGCCTGCGTGCCGACCTTCGCCGACACCGAGCGGCGCACCTCGGACACCACCTGGTTCGCGATCGTGCTGCCCAGGTAGTTGTTGGCGTCGTTGGTGGTGAGCACGAGCACGCCCTGGCGCGGGGTGAACCGGCCGGACGAGGTCAGCGCCTGCGAGAAGTCCTCGGGCAGGGTCAGCGCGAACGCGTACTCGCCGTCGCGCACGCCCCGCTCGGCGTCGCCCCCGCCCACCTCGCGCCAGTCGAACTTGTGGCCGCGCAGCAGCTCGTCGGCGACCTCGCGCCCGGCGTTCTCGGTGGCGCCGGAGCCGTCGTCGGAGCCCCGGTCGGCGACGACCAGGGCGGCGGGCAGGTTGTCCAGGTGCGAGTACGGGTCCTTGTTGGCGTACAGGTACATCGACGCGTACAGCAGCGGCACCAGGGCCAGCGCCACCACGGCCAGCCTGGGCAGCCTGCCCGAGGTGACGCGGCGCAGCTCGTTCAGCGCCATGCGCAGGGAGGTCACAGCTCGTTCTCCGACTGGGTCTGGGGGGAGTTGTCGGCGCCCAGGCGCGCGGCGGGCACGCCCAGCAGCGCGGCGGAGGCGGTCGTGCACAGCACCACGACGGACCGCTCCGGGGTCGCGCGCTCGCGCGCCAGCGCCCACCAGGCGGCCGGGTCGGGGTGGTGCCGGTCGGGGGAGTCCAGGACGAGGGTGTCCACGCCGGGGCGCTCGGCGGCCAGCTCCAGCAGCAGGGCGCAGCGCACGGCGGCGGGGACGTTCTCGAAGCGGGCGGCGGCCCAGTGGTCGGCGTGCTGGGCGGCGAGCCAGTCGTGCACCGCCTTGCGCCCGCTCGGCCTCCGGTTGACCGCGAGCTCCTCGCCGACCACGGCGGCCAGCGACAGCGCGGGCTCGGGCGCGGTCACGTCGGGCGAGTCGACCAGGGCGACCCTGGCGCGCAGCTCGCGGGCGGGCACGTCGACCTCACCGGTGCTCGGCCGCATCCGACCGGACACGACCAGCGCGAACGCGGTGTGCCCGTCACCGGGGTCGCCCGCCACCAGCAGCGGCTCGCCGGGGGTGATGGCGAGGCTGGTGGGGCGCAGCAGTGGGCCGTGGGCGCCGGTGACGCCGACGCGCCGGGCGTTGATCCGCACCGGGGACCTCCTATTTGAACTGACCGGTCAGTTCAAATAGTGCGACCGGAGAGGGGCCTCTGGCAAATCGGACGGGTGTGATCTGCCACCGGGGTCTACGGCGGGTGCGCAGGGTTCCTGAGGGTGACCGAGCGCGCGCGTGGAACCGCCCGGACGTGCGGAAACCCCGGAAAACCGGCGAAAGCGACAGCGGGGAGAGCGCGAGTGGGGTCAGGCGTTCTGGGCGCGCGGAGGGCGAGGGGCGTGTGACCGGGGTGGCGAGCGGAGAGGGGGCGTGTGACCGGGGTGGCGTGGGGTGCTGGGTGCTGGGTGCGGGGCGCGTGACCGGCCTGGCAAAGGTGCGGGGCGCAAAACCTGTGCGGCGAGCGGTGCGGCGCGCAACCGGGGTAGTGAGCGGCGCGAGGACGCAGCCGGGGCGGAGGTGCGCGGCGCGGGGTGCGGAACCGGGAGAGCGGCCCCGCGTTGCCGGGTGAACGGACCGCTCACCCGGAAAACGAGGGCGTGCGGCAGCGTCCCGGCAGCCCGCTCCAGTTTAAGCCGCTCCAGCCCTCCGCAGCCCTGTCCCGAACGGGTGGTGGTCCAGCGCGGTGGTCCAGCGCGGTGGTGCAGCGCAGCGGTCCAATGCGGTGATTCGCGCATGGTCCAGCAAGGCGGCCCGGCGCAGCGGTCCAGCGCGGTGGTGCAGCAGCGCAGTGGCCCAGTGCAGCGCCCCAGCCCAGCGCCCCAGCCCGGCGACCCAACACCACGGCTCAGCGCAGCGCTCCGGCGGGGCGGACCTCCCACATCGTCCAGAGCGGCCGGTAGCCCTGGCGGGGCCAGAACACCGACGACAGGGGGTTCGGCGGGTTGTAGTAGAGGTACGTGCCCACCGCGCCCATCAGGTGCAGCTCGCGGTGCACGTGCGCCATCAGCTGCTGCCCGACCCCGGACCCCCGCGCCCCCGGCAGCACCGACACGCAGTTCACGTACCCCCACCGCCCCGGCGGCAGCCGGGTCGACGCCGAATTGCCCGGCTCCGACAGCACCATCGCGCACTCGGCCAGCCCGACCGCGACGCCCTCCCGCTCGGCCAGCCACGTCGGCCCGCCCGCGGCCAGCCGCTCGGCCAGCGCCCGCCGCTTCAGCGCGACCGCCTCCGGCCGGTTCACCGTCGACCCCACCATCGACGAGTACCGCAGCTCGGCCATCGCCAGCTCCAGCACCGCCTCCAGGTCCGACGGCTTGGCCCGCCGGATCACCAGCGACCCGCTCCGGGCAGCGGGCGCGGGCCCCCGCCGCACCGCGACCACCGACAGCGGCACCATCCCGTGGTCCATCAGCACCGAGCCCGACTCGACGTCCCGGCTCGGCCAGGTCAGCACGCACGCCGAGTCCCGCTCGGCCGGGCCGACCAGCTCCATCCGCCTGCGCCACGCCCGCATCAGCGCGTCCATGCCCGCAGGCCCCGCGCCGCCCAGCAGCGGCGTCAGCTCCCACACCTCGGTGGCCGACCACAGCCGGGCGGGCGAGTTCCGCTCGTGCACCTGCTGCTGGAGCACCCCCGCGACCCGCGTCCCGTCGGGGAGCGCGGCCGTGACCACGTCCCCGTCCAGCGGCGCGATCATCGGGGGCAGCACCGGGTCGATCCCCACCAGCCGCGCGCTCTGCGCGTCCGCCAGCCCCCGCGCGACCGTCATGCCCCGCAGGTTACGTCCTGCGCGTCCGCAAGATCACGGTGCCCGGGAACAGCCTGCCGCGCAGCGGGCTCCACTGCCCCCACGTCCTGGTGTGCCCCGCGGGCCACTCCGGCTCGACCACGTCGACCAGCTCGAAGCCCGAGGCCACCAGCGCCCGCACGTAGTCGCCCAGCGTCCGGTGGTGCTCCACGTACGTGGCGCGCCCCTCGTCGTCCACCTCGACGTACGGCGTCCGGTCGAAGTACGAGTGCGTCACGGTCAGCCCGGCCGGACCGGGGTCGTCCGGGAAGATCCACCTCATCGGGTGGTTCACCGCGAACACCCACGGCGCCCCCGGCCGCAGCACTCGGGCCACCTCGCCGAAGACCGACGCCACGTCCGCCACGAACGGCACCGCGCCGAACGCCGAGCAGGCCGCGTCGAAGCTCGCGTCCGCGAACGGCAGCTGGTCCGCGCTCGCCTGCACCAGCGGCACGGCGATCCCCGTCCGCCCGGCCGCCGCCACCGCGTGCCGCAGCATCCCCGCCGAGATGTCCAGCCCGACCGGCTCGGCGCCCTGCGCGGCCAGCCAGCGGGAGCACGGGGCGGACCCGCAACCGATCTCCAGCACCCGCTTGCCGGTCACCCGACCGAGGTAACCGGCCTCTGATTCGCGCACTCCCTCGGGGCACCAGACGAAGTCCGCGGCTCCCAGGAAGTCGCCGTGCTCGGCGTGGTAATCGTCCGCATCGGCGTCCCACCAGAGCCGATTGGCGGAGCGGGACTCCTCCGCATCGGCGAACCGCTGGGCCACTCCGGTGGTGCCGAGCGCGCGCTCCGCGCTCACGTGCTGGTCGGACACACTGCTCCTTCTCGGGGGACCATTTGCCCACTGGTCTCAGGGCCGCGTACGATACCGGCGCGTAGTGGGTTCGCGCTGCCCATGATCGGTGAACACTCTGGGAGTCGGTCTCCGCGGTCGGGCGTGCCCGATGCGACAGCGTTCCACCCGCAGGTCAGACAACCCCAATCCGTACCGGAGCCACCTACCTAATGTCCACCGACACCACCACTGTCCCGGCTGCCGTCGCGCCGAAGCAGGTCGCTATCAACGATATCGGGACGGAGGAGGACTTCCTCGCCGCTATCGACAAGACCATCAAGTACTTCAACGATGGCGATATCGTCGAGGGCACGATCGTCAAGGTCGACCGGGACGAGGTCCTGCTCGACATCGGCTACAAGACCGAGGGCGTCATCCCCTCGCGCGAGTTGTCGATCAAGCACGACGTGGACCCCAACGAGGTCGTCAAGGTCGGCGACGAGGTTGAGGCCCTTGTTCTCCAGAAGGAGGACAAGGAGGGTCGTCTGATCCTGTCGAAGAAGCGCGCCCAGTACGAGCGCGCCTGGGGCACCATCGAGGCCCTCAAGGAGAAGGACGAGCCCGTCAAGGGCACCGTCATCGAGGTCGTCAAGGGCGGCCTCATCCTGGACATCGGCCTCCGGGGCTTCCTCCCGGCCTCGCTCGTCGAGATGCGCCGCGTCCGCGACCTGCAGCCGTACGTCGGCCGCGAGCTCGAAGCCAAGATCATCGAGCTGGACAAGAACCGCAACAACGTGGTCCTGTCCCGCCGCGCCTGGCTGGAGCAGACGCAGTCCGAGGTCCGCAGCGAGTTCCTCAACCAGCTGCAGAAGGGCCAGGTCCGCAAGGGCGTCGTGTCCTCCATCGTCAACTTCGGCGCCTTCGTGGACCTGGGTGGCGTGGACGGCCTCGTGCACGTCTCCGAGCTCTCCTGGAAGCACATCGACCACCCCTCCGAGGTCGTCGAGGTCGGCCAGGAGGTCACGGTCGAGGTCCTGGACGTCGACATGGAGCGCGAGCGCGTCTCCCTGTCGCTGAAGGCGACCCAGGAAGACCCGTGGCGCCAGTTCGCCCGCACCCACGCGATCGGCCAGATCGTGCCGGGCAAGGTCACCAAGCTGGTTCCGTTCGGCGCGTTCGTCCGCGTGGACGAGGGCATCGAGGGCCTGGTCCACATCTCCGAGCTGGCCGAGCGCCACGTGGAGATCCCGGAGCAGGTCGTGCAGGTCGGCGACGACGTCATGGTCAAGGTCATCGACATCGACCTGGACCGCCGCCGGATCTCGCTGTCGCTCAAGCAGGCCAACGAGGGCTTCACGGTCGACTCCGAGTTCGACCCGACCCAGTACGGCATGGCCGCCGAGTACGACGACCAGGGGAACTACATCTACCCCGAGGGCTTCGACCCGGAGACCCAGGAGTGGCAGGACGGCTTCGACAAGCAGCGCGAGGAGTGGGAGCGGCAGTACGCCGAGGCCCACACGCGCTACGAGGCCCACATGAAGCAGGTCGCCAAGGCCGCCGCTGCCGAGGAAGAGGCCGCGGGCGAGACCAACTACTCGTCCGGTGGCGACGCCCCGGCCGCGTCGTCGGGTGGCGCTCCGGCTCAGGCCGGCGGCACGCTGGCCAGCGACGAGCAGCTCGCGGCGCTCCGCGAGAAGCTGTCGGGCGGCATGTGAGACGACGCGTCCGCGCGTCCCTCTAGCTAGGCCGTAGCGAAGGCCCCGCACCACTTCCGGTGGTGCGGGGCCTTCGCCGTCCCCGAGGGTTCCGCCGGGTCCGCCAGGACTCGGCGCGGACTCGCGCCGTTCTCGAAAGTGTCACGTTCCGCAGTGGCGCGGCCACCTCCCCGCAGCCGTTCCACGCCGCCCGGCCTGCGCTTTCCCGCCGCCGGTCACGGCCCGCTGGTAGAGGTGCTCACACCCCGTGCCGCTCTGGGCTGCGCCGCAACCGTCTTGCGCTAGGTTGCCTGCTGTGGCGGGTGCGCGCGTGGTGGTCGTGGGGTTGGCGGTAGCTGCTGTCCTGGGGTGCGCGTCGTGCGCCCGCGTCGTGGAGAAGCCCATCGTGGACCCGGCGATCCCGACGATCACCGTCCCGACGACCACGACCCGCGTCCCGGTGATGGTCGACCGCCCGCTGCCCGACGACTGCGAGCTGGTCGTGCCCGCCGACGTCCTCAACGAGCGGATCGGCCGCGACCTCGGCGGCTCGACCGTGCAGATCATCGGCATCCCCGAGCCGGGGGTGGGCCGCACCGCCAAGCTCGACTGCTACTACGGCGTCGGCGAGAACAGGGGCATCGCGACCGCGCCGATCGTCATCGGCCTGTCCACCTACGCCGACGACGCCGCCGCGACCACCCGTGTCGCCGAGAGCCTGGACGCCTACCGGGGCGACGGGGCCTCGGTGAGCGAGGTCGAGGTCGGCAAGCAGAAGGCGGCGCTGGTCCTGGCGAAGGACGAGAACCTGGTCGTCGGCTCGTTCGGCAAGTCCACGTTCGTGGCCCGCGCCAAGCAGGACGCCGTCCCCGAGGACCAGGTCAAGGCGGTGCTGACCGCGCTGGCCGCCCGCTCGATGACGCCCGAGGAGGGCTGAGCGGGTGTCCGCCGCGCCCTGATCGGGCAAGATCGGACCCATGTTGCGCGTGGGGCTCTCGGGTGGGATCGGGTCGGGCAAGTCGACGGTCGCGGGAAGGCTGGCCGAGCACGGGGCGGTGGTCATCGACGCCGACCAGCTGGCCAGGCGGGTCGTGGAGCCGGGGACGGACGGCCTGCGCGAGATCGCCGAGGCGTTCGGGTCGAGCGTGCTGACCTCGGCCGGGCGCCTTGACCGGGCCGCGCTGGCCGGTCAGGTGTTCGCCGACGACACCGCGCGGGCCCGGCTCAACGCCATCGTGCACCCCAAGGTCGCCGCGCTGACGGCCGAGCTGATCGCGTCCGCCCCCGAGGACTCGATCGTCGTGCACGACGTGCCGCTGCTGGTGGAGAACGGCCTCGCGCCCGCCTACCACCTCGTGGTGATCACGCACGCGGACGTGGAGCAGCGGGTGGCGCGGCTGGTCGGGGCGCGGGACATGCCCGAGTCCGACGCCCGCGCGCGTGTGGCCGCCCAGGCCGGTGACGACGCCCGGCGGGCCGTGGCGGACGTGTGGCTGGACAACACCGGCAGCCCGGACCAGGTGCTCGCCGCGGTGGACGCGCTGTGGGCGGACCGGCTGGTGCCCTACGCGGCGAACCTGCGGCTGCGCAGGCACGCGTCCGGCCCGCCGAAGGTGGTGGACCCCGACCCGACCTGGCCCGCGCAGGCCGCGCGGATCGCCGCCAGGCTGCGCACCGCCGTGGGGGACCGGCCGCTGGAGCACATCGGGTCCACCGCCGTGCCCGGCCTGGTCGCCAAGGACGTCCTGGACTTCCAGCTGGGCGTGTCGAGCATGGCCGAGGCGGACGGGCTCGCGGACGCGCTGCTGAACGCGGGCTTCCCGAACGTCCCCGGCCTGACCGACGCCCCGCGCGGCGCCGAGCAGGACCCGGAGCTGTGGGACAAGCGCGTGCACTCCTCCGCCGACCCCGGCCGTCGGGTGAACCTGCACGTCCGAGTGACGGGCGCGCCGAACTGGGTGTGGGCGCTGCGGTTCCGGGACTGGCTGCGCGCGGACGCCGCCGCCCGCGAGGAGTACGCGCGGGTCAAGCTCGGCCTGATGCCCGAGCACGAGAACCACGACGGCTCCCTGGCCTACGCGGAGGCCAAGGAGCCGTGGATGGAGGAAGCGGTCTCGCGGATCGCCGCGTTCTACCGGGCGGCGGGCGACCAGCGGTCGTAGATGCCCCGGTTCACCAGCCAGTCCGCCAGGTCGTGACGGTGCTGGCTGACCTGCTCCAGGGTGCGGTGCACGGTGCGCAGCGCGAGGTCGGCGTCCGCCGGGCTGATCACGCCGCCGGAGATCGCCGCGGCGAAGTCCTCCGAGCGGACGATCCGCGCCGTCGTCCCGCCGGGGACCTCCAGGCCCAGCAGCAGGTCGGTGGTGCGCCAGGTGCGGCCGTCGCGGACCACCCGGACGGCGGTGAGCACGCTGGAGGAGTCGGTGTGCGGAGCGCGGGGGCGCCGCCTGGTGAGGCGGAGCCCCAGGTCGGGCATGAGCCAGGTGACCTCGGAGTCGGTGAAGGGGTCCTCCGGAGTGGGGCACTCCAGTCGCAGGCCCCAGTCCTCCACCTGGCACGTCGTCAGCCTGCGGGAGGCACCCGAGGAGTAGTTCCGGACTGCGCTGACGGTGTCGACGACGTCGACGAGCTGAGGCGTGATGACCGTTCCCACCGACCCGAGGGTAGTCGTGGGTATGCACCCGGTAACCGTGCGAACCGATTCGTTACATCACGTTATGTCGTGCGGATGATCACGGACGGGTGACGGGGAATCGGGGGCTGTTGTGGGCCGTCGACGACTCTCGGTATCGCCCGACCCCTAGCGGCGTCGCCAGGTCGTGACGGTGCCCTGCTCGGCCAACCAGCGGATCAGGTCGTTGCCGTGCGCCGCCACGCCCGCGACCGCCGTGTAGGTCGTCTCCAGCGCCCACCGGGCCCGCTCGGCCTCCAGCCTGCCGCTCGCGACGGCGGCCAGCAGCTCGTCGGTGTCCAGCACCACGACGTCGCGGCCGGTGCGCACCAGCAGGTCGAGGTAGAGGTCGACGGTCTTCCACACCGAGCCGCTGGAGGTGATCTCCACGACGTCGACGTAGAAGTCGTAGTCGCGCTCGCGGCCGGGGTGCCAGGACTGGCGGGTGACGCGCAGGCCGTGCCGGGGCAGCAGCCAGGACTCGAAGTGCGTGAGCTCCGGGTGGCCCGGCACCGGGCGGGACATGTACAGGCCCGCGGGCGTCAGGCGGTACTCCTCGACCCCGCGCAGGTAGCCCTTCGGGTCGGTGTTGGACTTCGCGTCCAGGTCGAAGTACTCGATCTTCGGCGGGTGGACGTGGATTCCGGTGGTCTGGCCTGCCGCGCTCAGAGTCACAATTCGAAGACTATGCACAAGTGCGGTTCGGTAGTCCGTAATTGTCACCTGTTCGGGTGAGGGTTTTACTCTCAGTGCCCGCTCGACCGGCCTACCCTCACCCCTTATGTTCGGCATCCTCCGACCGTGCCGCCACCGGCTCGGTCAGCACCTCGGCGACGCCTGGATCGCCCACCTCTGCGGCCTGTGCCTGGCGCTGCGCGACGACCACGGGCACCTCGCCCGGCTCGTCACCAACTACGACGGGCTCGTCGTCTCCGCGCTCGTGGAGGCCCAGTCCGGCGGTTCGCACCGGGACGCGGGGCCGTGCGCGCTGCGCGGGATGCGGTCCGCCCGCGTCGCCACCGGTCCCTCGGCCCGGCTGGCCGCCTCCGTCTCCCTCGTGCTCGCCTCCGCCAAGGTCGCCGACCACGTCGCGGACGGCGACGGGGCGTTCGGCCGCGCGGGCGGGCGCGGCGTCGGGCGCGCGGTGGCGCGCCGCTGGGCGGCCCAGGCCGCCGAGACCGGGGCCGACCTCGGGTTCGACACCTCGGTGCTGGTGTCGGCCGTGCTACGGCAACAGGAGGTGGAGGCCGCCGCCGGGCTCGGCTCCTCGGTGCTGCTGGTGACCGCGCCGACCGAGGAGGCCGCCGGGGCCGCGCTCGCGCAGACCGCGCTGCTGGCCGGACGGCCGGGCAACGCCGAGCCGCTGCGCGAGGTCGGCAGGCTGTTCGGCCGGGTCGCGCACCTGGTGGACGCCGTGGAGGACGTCGCGCGGGACCGGGCGTCGGGCGCGTGGAACCCGCTGCTCGCCACCGGCGTCAGCCCCGCCGAGGCGCGGCGGCTGTGCGACGACGCGGTGCTCGGCGTGGAGCTGGCGCTGCGCGAGGTCGAGCTGGCCGACGGCGCGCTGGTGCACGCCCTGCTGGTGCACGAGCTGCGGCGCGCGGTGGGGCGGGCGTTCGGCGACGAGCACGCGCACGGGGACCGCGGGGGTCACGAGCACCCGCGTCCCGGCCTGCCCGGCTACGGCGAGCACGCCCCCGTCGCGCACGCGCCCGCGCCGCCCGACCACGACAGCCCCGGCGACCGGCCGCCGACCGACCCGCCGGACGAGCCGCCCGGCGGTGGCGGTGGCGAGGGCGGCGGCGGGGTGCCCCCGGAACCCGGCAGCTTCCTGTGGGCGTGGCCCAAGCTGACCGACCCGCCCACCAGCCGGGGCCTGCTCCCCGGCTGCCTGGCCGTCCTCTACCAGTGCGGCACCTGCCAGACCTGCTGCCGCGAGCCCATGCCCGGCCCGTGGAGTGGCAAGCCGCGCAGCGGTTGCTCGGACGGGTGCGGCGGCGGCGACTGCCTGGACTCCTGCACCGGCTGCTGCCGGTGCCACGCGGACTGCAAGAAGGGCGGTTGCGACTGCTGCGACTGCTGCTCCTGCGACTGACCCGCACGACCGACCCGCACGACTGACCCGGACGCGCGCGTCGGGGGACCGGGAACTGTCGGTCCCCCGGCGTACCTTTGGCTCGTGGCTACCACCCCCTCGGACACCCAGGCCCCGGAAACCCCGGTCAAGGCGCACTCGGCGCACCGCCCCGTCAGCGACATCCCCCGCTCGGCGGGCGAGTTCCGCGTGGTCAGCGAGTTCACGCCCTCCGGCGACCAGCCCGCGGCCATCGCGGAGCTGGAGCGCAGGCTGCGCGGCGGCGAGCGGGACGTGGTGCTGCTGGGCGCGACCGGCACCGGCAAGTCGGCGACCACGGCGTGGCTGGTGGAGAAGGTGCAGCGGCCCACGCTGGTGATGGCGCCCAACAAGACCCTGGCCGCGCAGCTGGCCAACGAGCTGCGGGACCTGTTCCCGGAGAACGCGGTCGAGTACTTCGTCAGCTACTACGACTACTACCAGCCCGAGGCGTACATCCCGCAGAGCGACACCTACATCGAGAAGGACTCCTCGGTCAACGAGGACGTCGAGCGGCTCCGCCACTCCGCCACGATGAGCCTGCTGACCAGGCGCGACGTGATCGTGGTCGCCTCGGTGTCGTGCATCTACGGCCTCGGCACCCCCCAGGCCTACCTGGACCGCTCCATCCCGCTGCGGGTGGGCGGCGAGGTCGACCGCGACGTGCTGCTGCGCGCGCTGGTCGACGTGCAGTACGCCCGCAACGACATCGCGTTCAACCGGGGCACGTTCCGGGTCAGGGGCGACACGGTCGAGATCATCCCCTCGTACGAGGAGTTGGCCATCCGGGTCGAGTTCTTCGGCGACGAGGTGGACCGCCTGTACTACCTGCACCCGCTGACCGGCGACGTGGTCAAGGAGGTCCAGGAGCTGCGGATCTTCCCCGCCACCCACTACGCGGCGGGCCCGGAGCGCATGGAGATCGCGATCAAGGGCATCGAGGTGGAGCTGGAGCAGCGCCTCGCGGACCTGGAGCGGCAGGGCAAGCTCCTGGAGGCCCAGCGGCTGCGGATGCGCACCACCTACGACATCGAGATGATGCGCCAGGTCGGCTTCTGCTCCGGCATCGAGAACTACTCGCGGCACATCGACGGCCGCGACGCGGGCAGCGCCCCCGCCACCCTGATTGACTACTTCCCGGACGACTTCCTGCTGGTCATCGACGAGTCGCACGTGACCGTGCCGCAGATCGGCGCCATGTACGAGGGCGACGCCTCCCGCAAGCGCAACCTGGTCGACCACGGCTTCCGCCTGCCCAGCGCGCTGGACAACCGCCCGCTGACCTGGGAGGAGTTCGCGGACCGGGTCGGCCAGACGATCTACCTGTCGGCCACGCCCGGCAACTACGAGCTCGGCCAGGCGGGCGGCGAGTTCGTGGAGCAGGTCATCCGCCCCACCGGCCTGGTGGACCCGCAGGTGGTGGTCAAGCCCACCGAAGGCCAGATCGACGACCTGGTGCACGAGATCCGGGCGCGCGCCGAGCGCGACGAGCGGGTGCTGGTCACCACCCTGACCAAGAAGATGTCCGAGGACCTCACCGACTATCTGCTCGAACTGGGCATCCGGGTCCGCTACCTGCACTCGGACATCGACACCCTGCGCCGCGTCGAGCTGCTCAGGCAGCTCAGGCTCGGCGACTACGACGTGCTGGTGGGCATCAACCTGCTCCGCGAGGGCCTCGACCTGCCCGAGGTGTCCCTGGTGGCGATCCTGGACGCGGACAAGGAGGGCTTCCTGCGCTCCACGACCAGCCTCATCCAGACGATCGGCCGCGCGGCCCGCAACGTCTCGGGCGAGGTCCACATGTACGCCGACCGGGTGACCGACTCGATGCGCAACGCGATCGAGGAGACCAACCGCAGGCGCGCGAAGCAGGTGGCCTACAACGAGGAGCGGGGCATCGACCCGCAGCCGCTCCGCAAGAAGATCACCGACATCCTGGAGCAGGTCTACGCCGAGGTCGAGGACGACGTGGCACCCGGCGGCTCCGGCCGCAACGCCACGCGCGGCAAGCGGGCGGCGGGCGAGCCGGGCAAGGCGGGCTCGTCGGGCGTGCTGGCGGGCCGCGACGTCGGCTCGATGGCGCGGGCGGAGCTGGCCGACCTGGTCCAGCAGCTCACCGACCAGATGATGAACGCGGCCCGCGAGCTCCAGTTCGAGCTGGCGGGCAGGTTGCGCGACGAGATCGCGGACCTGAAGAAGGAGCTGCGCGGCATGGACGCGGCCGGCCTGAAGTAGCCCGACCCGCGAACGACGAGGGGCCCGCCGGGACGAATCCCGACGGGCCCCCGCGCGTCACGCGATCAGCTGGTGATGTCCTTGGTGCTGAACTTCCGCGCCGCCAGGAACGAGAACAGCGCCCCGTAGGCCAGCGCGGAGAACACCCCCTTGGCCATCTGCGACCAGTCGATGTCGGTGGACAGCAGGTCCATCCACGCCAGCGCGTAGTGCGTGGGCAGGTAGTTCCGCAGGTCCTCCAGCGCCGTGATCTGGTCCAGGATCTGCGACAGGATCGACGCCAGCACCGCCCCGCCGACCGCGCCGAGCGGCGCGTCCGTGGACACCGACAGGTACAGCGCCAGCCCGGCGACCCAGAACAGCTGCACCGAGATGTAGCAGACCGCCAGGAACACGCCGAGGACGCCGTCCGCGAACGGCGCGGCCTCGCCGGTGGGGCTGACCAGCTCGCCCGCCCCGTACCAGAGCACGCCGACCAGCAGCGCGGTCCCCGGCAGCACCAGCAGCGACAGCACCGACAGGATGCCGGAGGCCGCGGCCTTGCGCCGCAGCAGCCGGTGCCGGGGGATCGGCGCGGCCAGCAGGTACTTCAGGCTGGACCAGGACGCCTCGCTGGCGATCGTGTCCCCGAAGAACAGGGCCACGATCATCGGCAGCAGGAAGCTGGAGCACACGAACAGCGTCAGGACGACGAAGTTCACCCCGCTCGCCGTGGCCAGGTCGACGAACCCGCCGGACCGGCGGTTCGGCGCGTCCTCGCCCAGCTCGAACGCCACCACCAGGATCACCGGCAGCAGCACCAGGAACCCGAGCACCAGCTGGGTCCGCCGCCGCAGCAGCTGCCTGACCAGCTCGACCCGGATCGGCAGCGTCCGCGAGGCCCGGTACCCGGTCCGCGACCCGTCCGCCTCGACGCCCGGCCGCTCGGCCCGGACCGCCTCGGCCAGGTCGCTCGCCCCGTGCGGGTCGGTGTGCACCCCGTTGTCGCGGGAGTTGTTGTCGCGGGAGTCCCCGCCCGACGTGGTCGGGCTCGCCTTGTCGTCGCTCATTCGCCCACCAACTCCAGGAACGCGTCCTCGAGCCGCCTGCGCGGCCCGGCCTGGTCGACCGAGACCCCGGCCGCCACCAGCGCCTGCAGCGCCTCGGCGCGCGGGGTGCCGTTCAGCGCCGCGTGCACCTGCTCGCCGTCGACCTGGACCTCCAGCACCCCGTCGAGGGACCGCAGCACCTCCGCCGCCTCCTCGGGCCGGTCGACCCGGAAGGTGGCCTCGCCGCTGCCGGTCGCGATCTCCTCGACCGGACCCGCCGCGACCAGGGCGCCCTTGTGCATGACCACCACGTGGCTGCACGTCTGCTCGACCTCGGCGAGCAGGTGGCTGGACACCAGCACCGTGCGACCGGCCGCCGCGTACCGCCGCAGCACGTCGCGCATGGCGTGGATCTGGGGCGGGTCGAGCCCGTTGGCGGGTTCGTCCAGCACCAGCAGGTCCGGCAGCCCGAGCATCGCCTGGGCGATCGCGAGCCGCTGCCTCATGCCCTGGCTGTAGGTGCGCACCTTGCGGTGCACCGCCTTGCCCAGGCCCGCGATCTCCAGCGCCTCGTCGAAGTGCGCCTGCTCCAGCGGCCTGCCGGTCGCCGACCAGTACAGCTCCAGGTTGGCCTTGCCGGACAGGTGCGGCAGGAAGCCGGAGCCCTCCACGAACGAGCCGATGCGGGAGAGCACCGGGGCGCCGGGCGTGATCCTGTGCCCGAACACCCTGATCTCGCCCTCGCTCGGCTGGATCAGGCCCATCAGCATCCGCAGCGACGTGGTCTTGCCCGCGCCGTTGGGGCCGAGCAGGCCCAGCACCTGGCCGTGCTCCACCCGGAACGACAGGTCGTTCACGGCGGTCAGGCCACCGGGGTAGGACTTCTTCAGGCCCTTGATGACCAGCGGGACCTCGGCCAGCTCCGGGTCGAGGTCGGTGGCCAGCCTGCGCCGGAACCACGCGACGACGGCCGCGACGGCGGACAGCGCGAGCACGCCCGCGATGCCCCACAGCGCGTCGGCGGGCACCTCGCTGACCCTGTTCGAGCCGGTCACCACCGGCACCCGCACGTTCCCGGTGTCGCCGTCGGCGAGCGCGATCCGGTAGACGGCGGGCTCCTGCGCGTTGGCGAACGCCTGGTCGGTGGTCGACACGGCCAGCTGCAGCCGGTGCCCGCTCTCCACCGGGCGCACCACGCCCGGCAGCGACACCGACACCTCGACGGGCGTGCCGTCGGCGGGCAGCTCGGGCACCCGGAACGGGGCCACGGCCGAGCCGGGCAGCACCTTGCCGCCGTTCGCGTCGGCGTCGTACAGCTTCGCGAACAGCACCGCGCCGCCCTCGGGCACGGCCTGGCCGGGCACGGCGGCGATCTTCAGCCGCACCGTGGACGCGCCGGTCACCAGCAGCTGCGAGGTCAGGGCCTCGCTGGTGAACACGGCGGTCTGGCCGGGCATGTCGATCGTGAGCCTGCTGGAGAGCGAGCTGGACCGGCTGACCGCCGCGCCCAGACCGGGCAGGCTGCTCACCGACGCCGGGTTGCCGCCCGCCGGGTTGATCACGGCCTGCTCGCGGCCGGTCAGCGCCACGTCCTGCCGGTTCACCGCGGCCTGGCCGCCGAGACCGGGGTAGGCCGGGGCGACGACGTCGCGCAGCGCGACCGAGCCGCTGCTGCGGAACGCGCCCTGCACCGCGTACTGGAACGTGGTGCCGGGGTCGGTCCCCGCGCCGTTGAGGTGGAAGTCCATCCAGTCGGCGATCTGGCCGCGCAGCTCGGGGCCGGGGGAGCCGCCGTCGTGGCCGCCCGCGTACCAGACGACCTTGACCTTGGCGCCGGTCGCGGCGATCTGCCTGGCGTTGGCGTCGGCCTGGTCGAGGCCGAACAGGGTGTCCTGCTCGCCCTGCACGATCATGGTCGGCTGGGTGATCCGGCCGGTCAGCTCGGAGGGCGAGCCGCGGCGCAGCACGTCCAGGGACGCCTGGCCCGCGGTGCCGGTCGTGGCGATCTCGTTGTACGCCGCGCACACGTCCTCGGCGAAGCGACCGCAGGTGCCGTTGAGCGGGGCCGCGCCCCTGCCCTGGCCGGGCTGCTGGCCCTGACCGGGCTGACCGGTCGCCGAGCCCTCGGCCGTCGAGCCCTCGGGGGCGGCGGTCGCGGCGGCGCCGACCTGCTGGTCGTCGTCCTGACCGGCCTCGGGGGCCTCCTGCGTGGGGCCGGACATGTTCCCGCCGCCGAGACCGGCGGAGAAGAACAGGCCGGACCACGAGCGCTTGAACACGCCCGCGTCGCCGGACGGGCCGGGCGTGGGCGTGCGGGTGTCGACCGCCTCGCCGGTGGCGCCGTGGTTCGGCAGCAGGGCGGAGGCGAGGTCGTTGAACGTGATGGTGGGCGCGATGGTGTCCACGCGCGGGTCGACGCCCGCCAGGGACAGCGCGAGCGCGCCGCCGTAGGAGCCGCCGGTGACGCCGACCCTCGGGTCGCCGGGGGCGTCGGTCATGACCTCCTGGCGGGTCGCGAGCCAGTCGAGCAGGCGCTTGGCGTCGTTGACCTCGTGGTCGACCGAGTTGAGCGAGATCTGCCCGGTGCTGCGGCCGAAGCCGCGGGCCGAGTAGGTCAGCACGACGAAGCCGCGCTGGGCCAGTTCGGTCGCCTCGGTGGCCACGCTGTTCTTGCTGCCGCCGAATCCGTGCGGGAGCAGGATCGCCGGAGCCGGGGTCTTCTCGGGCAGGTAGAGGGTGGTGTCGATCTGGAGGGCCCGGTCGCTGCCGGGGGCCTCCGGGACGTCGATCACCGCGTCACGGGTGTGCACCTGCGGCGGGTCGTCGCCCCCGCGCGTCCAGACGACAACGCCACCTACCAAGGCGACGAGCACGACCAGCGCGGGGAGCGACCACCTGCCGCGAAGGCGGGAAGGGATGGCCACCCCTTCGACCTTAAGGGCGTTCACCTGAGAGCACGCGACGGACCTGGCCTGCGGTTCTCAGCTCCGGGAGATCGCCGGGGGTGCGCCGGACGGCCGAGTCTGATACGGTGCGAAACGAGCAATCCGGACATAGTGGCCTAAAGGCCGCGCTGGGTCGTAAAACGGCCGTTGGGTGCCGCACCTCACCCCGGCTGGCTTTTTCGCGCGCCCGTGGTGGATGATTACCGCATTGTGGAGGGGAGTACTCCCTAAAACGGCGGTGTCGTCAGCACGGAGTCCAGCGTCGGGCTCCCGGTGCCGCTGGTCTGCGACGCGGTTCCCGCAGACGGAGGAGACCTCCGGTCATTGGCGTGCGCGCTATGTGCCGGAGGGTGTCTCATGACTGTTCCCGTGTGGTTGTGGCTGGCCACGATCGCGGGTCTGCTGATCCTGCTCGCGATCGACCTGTTCGTGGTCGACCGCCACCCCCACGAGGTCTCCCTCGCCGAGGCCGGCCGCTGGGTCGTCTTCTACGTGGCGATGGCCGTGCTGTTCGGTGCCGGGATCTGGTACTTCGAGGGCGGCACCCCGGCCGGTGAGTTCTTCGCCGGGTACATCACCGAGTACTCGCTCAGCGTCGACAACCTCTTCATCTTCCTGATCATCATGACCACCTTCAAGGTGCCCGCGATCCACCAGCACAAGGTGCTGCTGATCGGCATCCTGATGGCGCTCGTGCTCCGGGGCGGCTTCATCGCGGCGGGCGCCGCGCTCATCGAGCGGTTCTCCGCCGTGTTCTACCTGTTCGGCGCGTTCCTGATCTACACCGGCTACAAGCTGGCGCGCGGCGAGGACGAGGACGAGGAGTTCAAGGAGAACGCCGGGCTGCGCATGGTGCGCAGGGTCCTGCCGGTCACCGACGAGTACCACGGCTCCAAGTCGTTCACCCGGATCGACGGCAAGCGCCACGTCACGCCGATGTTCATCGTGATGATCGCCATCGGCTCCACCGACCTGCTGTTCGCGCTCGACTCGATCCCCGCGATCTTCGGCCTGACCAAGGAGCCGTTCCTGGTCTTCACCGCGAACGCGTTCGCGCTGATGGGCCTGCGCCAGCTGTACTTCCTGCTCGGCGGCCTGCTCGCCAAGCTCGTCTACCTGTCGATCGGCCTGTCGGTGATCCTCGGCTTCATCGGCGTGAAGCTGATCCTGGAGGCGCTGCACACCAACTCGCTGCCGTTCCTCAACGGCGGCGAGCCGTTCGGCGTGCCGACGATCGGCATCGGGCTGTCGCTGTCGGTGATCGTCGGCGTGCTGGTCATCACGACCGTGGCGAGCCTGATCAAGGTGAAGCGGCACCCCGAGGCGGTCAAGCAGCCGGTCGAGGGGTAGCGCTCTGTGAGTGTCAACAAGTGTCGTGAGCTTTGCTAAGAACATTGGGGTAGCGTCCTGACCCGTGCGCCCCGATGACTTGCGACTGCTCGACCTGCCAGGCTCCCTCTCGGTGCGAGGCGACCTCGTCCTGGTGAACACGGCCCGCCCCGACGCGGAGACCAACACCTACCGAGGTTCCCTGCACCGCCTCCCGCTCGACGGGAGCGGGGCGCGGCAGTGGACGTGGGCGGAACGCGACTCGGCCCCCCGGATCTCCCCGGACGGGCGCTGGGTCGCGTTCCTCCGCGTCACCGGGTCGGGCAAGCCGCCGCAGGTGCACGTCATGGCCGCCGACGGCGGTGACGCCCGCCGCGTCACCGACGCCCCGCTCGGCGCGGGCGCCCCGGTCTGGTCGCCCGACTCCACCCGTCTCGCGTACACCGCGCGCGTGCCCGAGCCCGGCCGCTACGGCTCCGAGGTCGACGGCGTCGCGCCCGGCCCCGACGCCGAGGCCCCGCGCCACATCACCCGGCTCGACTACCGCGTCGACGACCTCGGCTTCACCGGCGACCGCCGCCCCCGCCTGTTCGTGGTGGACGCGCTGGTCGCCGGGGCCGACCCGGTCGAGCTGACCGACGGCTCCCACGACCTCGGCGCCCCCGCGTGGACCGCCGACGGCACGCGGCTGGTGTTCTCCGCGCCCCGCGACCTCGACGCCGTCGAGACCCACCAGGACGACCTCTACAGCGTGCCCGCCGAGGGCGGCGCCGCCCCCGAGCTGCTCGTGCGCGCCCCCGGCGCGGCGGGCGACCCGGTGCCGCTGGCCGACGGCGGCGTCCTGTTCTACGGCCTGGACAACCCCGAGGACAGCGGCGTCGCCCGCAACCTCGGCCTGTGGCTGGCGCGCGGCGACGAGCTGCGCAGGCTCACCGACGTCGAGACCGTCGACTGCGAGAAGGCCGCGGGCGCGCCCGTCGTGACCGGCGACGGCGTGCTCGTCGCGGTCCGCAACCGGGGCGCCGTCGAGCTGCGCCGCGTCCCGCTGGACGCCGACCGGGTCGACCTCGCGGGCACCGAGCTGCTCGCGGGCGAGAAGGCCGAGGTCAGGGCGTTCGCGGCGGACGGCGACGTGGTCGTGGCCGCGATCTCCGACACCGAGAGCCCGGCCCGCGTCGTGCGCGTCGGCGGCGGGCTGCTCGCCGACTTCGCCCCCGACCTGCCGAAGGCGCGCGTCGAGGAGCTCACCGGCTCCGCCCCCGACGGCTACCCGGTGCACGGCTGGGTCGTGCTGCCCGAGGGCGAGGGCCCGCACCCGGTGGTGCTGTCCGTGCACGGCGGCCCGTTCATGTACTACGGCTGGGGCTTCTTCGACGAGGCCAGGGTGTACGCCGCCGCGGGCTACGCGGTCGTGCTGCCCAACCCGCGCGGCTCCGCCGGGTACGGCCAGGCGCACGGCAGGGCCGTCATCGGCGCGTTCGGCACCGTCGACGTGGACGACGTCCTGGCCACCCTCGACACCGCGCTGGCCCGCCCCGACCTGGACGCCGGGCGCGTCGGCGTCATGGGCGGCTCCTACGGCGGCTTCATGACCTCGTGGCTGTCCGCCCACCACGGCGAGCGCTTCCGCGCGGCCTGGAGCGAGCGCGCCGTCAACGCCTGGGACTCGTTCACCGGCGCGTCCGACATCGGCTGGTACTTCGCCGACGCCTACTGCGGCGCGGACCCCGAGGCCCAGCTCCGGATGAGCCCGCTGACCTACGCGGACAAGATCAGCATCCCGTTCATGGTGGTGCACTCCGAGCACGACTGGCGCTGCCCGGTCGAGCAGGCCCAGCGCATGTACGTCGCGCTGCGCCGCAACGGCGCGCCCGCCGAGATGCTGCTGTTCCCCGGCGAGGGCCACGAGCTCACCCGCTCCGGCAAGCCCCGCCACCGCAGGCAGCGCTTCGCCGCAGCCCTCGACTGGTGGTCCCGCCACCTGGGCTGAGCGGCCAGACCGCAGAACACCGGTCACGGGGCCGGTCCGGCGTGCGACCCTTCCGGTCACGCGCGGGACCGGCCCCGCGCCCCGCGCCACGTTCGGCGTCGGGCCGTTCGCCCCCTGCCTCCCGGTGCGTTGGACGGCATTCCGGGGAAATCCCTAATTCCCCGGCCGCTTCCGGACCCAGACTGTGCGTGCAGTCAGGAGGAGGTGGACCGTGGCGAATCCGACGTCCCGCCGAGGCGCTTGGCCTGCGGGGACTTTCATGAGCATGTTGCCGCCCCGCGCCCAGGCGGAGCTGCTCGAACTGGGGACCGAACGAGCGTTCAAGCGCGGTGACGTGCTGATGCGGCAGGGCGACACGACCGACCACGTGGTGCTCCTCCACCAGGCGCTGGTGAAGGCGACCGGGGTGCAGGCCAACGGCCGGGAGACGCTGTTCAGCATCAAGGTCGGCGGCGACCTGGTGGGCGAGATGGCGGCGATGGACAACTCGCACCGCTCGGCCACCGTGACCCTGTGCGGGGACGGGACGGGGCGGGTGATCAGCGCGGTGGCGTTCCGGGGGTACCTGCGGGCCAACCCGGACGCGCACTTCGCCCTCACCCGGATGATCATGCAGACGCTGAAGTGGGCGGATCGGCGCAGGCTCGACTTCACCGGGCCGACGCTGGTGCGGTTGGCCAGGCTGCTCGGCGAGCTGGCCGACGCCCACCGCAGCGGGCAGGGCGACCAGGCCGTGCTGAACCTGGGGCTCAGCCAGGGGGACCTCGCCGACCTGATCGGCGCCGAGGAGGACACCACCCGCAAGGAGCTGCGCGTGCTGCGCGACCGCGGGCTGATCAGCCTGGGCTACCGGTCCGTCACCGTGGCCGACCGGGCCGGGCTGGACCGGCTCGCGGACGGCCGGGACGCGGGCGGGCACGGCCGGGCGGGGGAGAGGCCGTGACCGTCGTGGACGTGGCGGTCGAACGGCCGTTCTCGCTCGACGGCCTCGTCTACCGGCTGGTGCTCGCGGTCGACGTCGAGGGCTACAGCAAGCTCTCCGGGTACGAGCAGGGGCGGGCGCAGTCGCTGCTCGACGAGGTCATGGAGCACGCCGCCCGCCGCGCCGGGCTCGACCGGGGCGACTGGTACCGGCAGGTGCGCGGCGACGGCGAGCTGGCCGTGCTGCCCGCCGACACCGACACCGCCTGGGTCGTCGCCGGGTTCACCGAGCGGCTGCGCGACGGGCTGGCCGCCCTGCGCGCCGCGGGCACCCCGCTGCGGGTGCGGCTGGCCATGCACTGCGGGCCGCTCGCCGGTGGCCGCTACGGGCTGGTGGGGGAGACGCCCATCCGCACGTGCAGGCTGCTCGACGCCCCCGTGGTGCGGCGCGCCCTCGCCGCCGCGGACGGGGACCTCGTGCTGGTGGTCTCGGACGGGCTGTTCCGGGACGTCGTCAGCACCCGGTTCCACCAGCTGGAACCCGAGCGCTTCCGGCGGACCTGGGTGACGGCCAAGAAGACGCGGTACGCGGGGTACGTCTGCACCGCCTGCCCCAGCGCTTCGCCGAATCCCTAGCGCCGCGCGCCACCGGTCGGGCAGTCTGCGCGGATGCAGTGGACCGTGCGGGCCGGGTCGCCCGACGACGCGCCGGAGATCGCCAGGATCAACGTGGAGTCCTGGCAGCGTGCCTACCGGGGGATCGTCGCCGACCCCGTGCTCGACCGGATGCTCCCGGAGAGCAGGCTCCCCGGCTGGGTGAGGGTGCTCGCCCTGCCCGATCCGAGCCGGGTGTTCGTGGCCGTCGAGCCGAGCGGGAAGATCGGGGCCTACTGCGCGGTGGACGCCGTGCGCGAGGAGCGCGACGCCCACCCCGACCTGCGGACCGGCGAGCTGGTCGCGATGTACGCCGATCCGGGGTTCCTGGGGACGGGGGCCGGGCACGCGGTGCACGAGGCGGCTGTCGCGCACCTGGCGGACCAGGGGTTCCGGTACGCGGTGCTGTGGGTGTTCGAGGACAACGGGCCGTCGCGGGAGTTCTACGAGTCGCACGGGTGGCGGCACGACGGGGCCTCGGAGCGGTACGAGCTGGCGGAGCAGCTGCTGCCCGAGGTCCGGTACGCGCGGTTCCTGCCCCGGCGCGGGCCGAGGGGCCAGCGCCCGTCACCGACCGCGCGGGGGAACGGGGTGCGGCGGTGACGGGGGTCTCCGACCTGGATTTTCACGCTATCGGGTAGACCGCGAGGGCGTGCCCCGGCACGTTCCGGCCCGGTAGTTTCCTGACCAGCGGGGTTGGCGCCGCCCAGGTCGAGGGCGGTGCCGGGGTCGACGCCGACCGGTGCTGTCGTGGTCCTGGTGCAGTTCAGCCGGGTCCAGTTCAGCAGGGTTCAGTTCAGCAGGGTGTAGTTCAGCTCCTCGCACACCCTGGCGAGCGGCAGGTCGAGTCCGGGGTGCTCCAGGGGCAGCAGCACGTCCGGCGAGGCGGGCAGCCCCGAGCCGCCCGGCGGGTCCCACAGGCACACGGCCTCGTTGCCGCCGTCCATGGACGAGCGGTACCAGAGGCCGTCCAGCTCGGGGTACGCCGCGCGGATGGTGCGCGCCCACGCCTGGGTGATCACCTTGGGTCCGGAGCTGATCTCCTGCGACGCCCCGACCCTGGTCGGCCACAGGCCGGTCAGGTCGAGCAGCCGCAGGGTCCGCTTGGGGCGCAGCACCACCAGGAACGGGCTGCGGGTGCGCCGGTCCACCACCGACGTCGCCTGGAACACCTCGGCGACGCAGGTCCGGACGGTGAGCCCGAAGTACAGCACGCCCTGGTCCTGGTCGTGCGTCAGCTCACCGCCGGGTCCCGGCGGCTGGGTGTCGAAGCGGGCGTGCGGCAGCGGTCCGGTGTAGCGGAAGCTGTTCCACCGCTGGGGGTGCAGCCCCTTCGCGGTGAAGATCCGCACCAGCCGGGTGGCCTGGTGCACCGCCACGACGTCCTCGGTGCGCCGCAGGTTGGCCTGCAGCACGGCGGGGGCGGGCGGCTGGGGAAGCCGAGACATTCGGGTCCAGGTGTTCGGGGGACGGGGGGCCGTGCCGGTCGGTGGTGGGTGGTCGTGGTCGGGTTCCAGGGCGATCAGGCTGCCAGGTCGTCGGTCGGCCGGGCGATCGGGTGTCCGGGTGATCGGTCCAACGCCGCTCGGCCCGCCGGGCGAACCCCGCCGAACCCTCGCCGCTGAACCACCTGCGAATCCCCGCTGACCGCGCCGACCACCGGTGGCCGGCCCCTCGGGACCAGGTTCCCAGGGGGTGCGCCATCGGGCGATCGGTCGTCCGCGTGATCGGTCGGTCGGGTGTTCGGGCAACAGGGTGATCGTGCGGCTGGCTGTTCGGCCGACAGGGTGGTTCGGCGGTCGACCGCTCAACCCTGGTCGGCCGGGGTCGGTGGGAGTGGTTGGTCGGTGGAACTGTCGGTGGTGTGCTGAGCGGTCGGTGGTGGGCTGAGTGGTGGGTGATGGGCTGAGCGGTCGGTGATGGGCTCGGGTGGTCGGCACTTCCGCCCGCCAGGCTGCCAGGTGATCGGGAAGCGGGCGAGCGAGTGCCCGCATGACTGGGGTTTCGGGGTTCGGGCTGCCGAGTGTTCGGAACACCGGCGTGTCGGTGATCGTCCACCGTGCTTCCCACCTGCACGCCGTCGCACGTACCGGCACCGGCCAGGCCGGCTGTGGCCAGGCCGGCCCGTGGCCCGGCTGGCGGCGTCCGGGCTGGTCATGGTCGGGTTGGTGGTGGTCGGGTTGGCGGTGGTCGGGCGCTGGTCCGACCTGCCGCTGACCGGTTGTCGGCTGCCCTCCGCGCCTGGCTGCCGGGTTCGCCCAGCGCGTCCGGGTCCACCCAGCGCAGCCAGGTCCAGCCGGTGCGGCCAGGTCCACCCAGTGTGGCCGGGTTCGACCGGTCCGGCCGGGTCCGCCCAGCTCAGACAGGGGTTCCGAGCTGGGCGGCCAGGGAGGTCACCTTGAAGGGGTCCCCGCCCGCCAGGAGCCAGTCGCGCGGGGATGCCGGCCTGCCCTCGACCGGGAGGTCCTCCTGCTCGGTGGTCATGAACCCGGCGATCACCAGCGCGGGCTGGTCCTCCGGCACCGACGCGAGCACCGCCTCCAGCCCAGGGAGCACCCCGTTGCCCGCGAACTGCCAGGCGGGCAGCCGCCAGCTGCCCCGGTCCTTCCAGCCGACCAGCCTGCCCAGCCCCAGCCGGTGCCGGATGCGGCTGGTGTCCACGCCCAGCTGGGTCGCCGCGTCGGCCACGGTGATCGCCGAGTCGCGCAGCACCGCGTGCGCCACGATGCTGCGCGCCCTCGGCTTGTCGTCGTCCGGCGAGTGCGGGCTCAGGTCCAGGCCGACGTCCACCAGCGCGTCCCGCACGTCCGGAGTCAGGTAGCTCGCGGGCTCCGGGTGGGGCGGCGCCAACCGCTTCGCGGCGTCCGCCACGAGGTCGAGGAAGGCGTCGGGGGTGACGTGAAGGCCGGCTTTCGCCAAGACCGTCTCCAGCGCTGGACTCATGAGCACAGAGTATCCCGTGCGTGCGCTTTTGTGCGCTGCTGTCGCTCGAACGGTCGCCCCCATCTACTCACCGTGCACGCACAGCAACTTTCGGTGCACGTCCAGTAGCGGTGAGCTACCTGCTGTCGTGACCTGTCCCTCATCCGCCCGTTGACTACGATGCTTCGCGGAAACCAGTCGAGGGAGTGCCGTGGCAGTGGTGGAACGACCGGACAAGCGGCTGCTGGGCGTGTGGGCGGTGGCGGCCGTCGCGCTGCTCGTCATCGTCCACCAGCGCTCCAGCGAGGGCCTGCTCGACCTGCGGGTCTACCGCACGGGGGGAGAGGCCTGGCTGCGCGACCTCCGGCTGTACGCCGACGACTTCCCCAAACCCCTGGACGGCCCGCCGTTCCCCTTCACCTACCCGCCGCTCGCCGCCGCGATCTTCAGCCTCTTCGCGCTGGTCCCGTTCCCCGCCGCGGTTCTGGTGTGGACGACGCTCGGCCTGGTGCTGCTGCTGGTGGTGTGCGTCCTCTCCGCCTGGCACCTGTACGGGGACGCGCGCCGCGCGCTGCTCGTCGGCGTCATCGTCTCCATCGGCGCGCTCGTGCTGGAACCGGTGTGGGCCACCTTCGACTTCGGCCAGATCAACCTGGTCATCATGGGCCTGGCCGCGCTGGACTGCCTGCTGCCGCGCACCCGCTGGCCCAGGGGCCTGCTGATCGGCTTCGCCGCCGCGATCAAGCTGACGCCCGCCGTGTTCGTGCTGTTCTTCCTGGCGCGCGGCAGGTGGAAGCCGGTCCTCACCGCCGTCGCCTCGTTCGTCGGTTTCGGACTCGTCGGCGCGGTCGTCGCGTTCGAGGACACCAAGCAGTACTGGTTCCACACCCTGCTCGACCCCGCGCGCATCGGTGAGCTCGGCTACGCGGGCAACCAGTCGCTGCGCGGCCTGGTCAACCGCCTCGGCCTGACCGGCGCCGCCGAGTCCGTGGCGTGGCTGCTGCTGTCGCTGGGCGTCGCGGCCCTCGCCTGGGTCGCGGTGCGCCGGGCGCGCGAGGACGTGTCCGCGCTGCTGGCCGTGTCGATCGCGGCGCTGCTGGCGTCCCCGGTGTCCTGGACGCACCACTGGGTGTGGGTCGTGCCCGGCCTGGTGCTGCTGGTGGGGCAGCGCTCCGTCGCGGGCTGGGTGACGCTGGTGCTGGTCGCCGACCTGTTCGTGTGGGCCCCGCTGTGGCTGCTGCCGCACGACAAGGGCGTCGAGGTCGGCTGGAACGCGTGGCAGCAGCTCGTCGGCAACTCCTACGTGCTGGTCGCGGTGGCGGCGCTGGTGTACCTGGCGGTCCGCAAGCCCGCTCCCGTCACGAGGCTGGAACCGGACGTCGCACCGGTCGCCACCGACCGCTGAGCGCCCGCGCGGGAAGCGCGCGCCTGAACGGGAACAGCCGCCCACCGGGGAAACCGGTGGGCGGCTGTCGTCGTCGAGAGCGCCGTTCGGGGACTAGCGGGCGGCGGTCACTGACCGGTGATCATCGCGACGGCCCGGTCCTGGGTCCGCTCGTCCACCGCGGCCAGCTGGAACCCCCGGCCGATGATGTGCGACACCAGCGCGGGCTCCGGCGGGACACCGTGCTTGCGCAGGTAGTGCGACACCGCGCCGGCCCACACCCAGGTGCCGTCGGTGCGGAAGTTCAGCGGAACGTCCCGGTCGGACGGCGCGAACTCGTCCACGTCCGTGTCACGCGCGGACAGCACCACGGGCGCCGACTCCAGGTACGCCAGCAACCGCTCGCGCAGCTGCGGGTCCACCGGCTGCCTGCGCACCACCGGGCGACCGGTCTGGTCGCGGCCGTCGTACACGCGCGCCGTGCGCAGGTCCGCCTGCGGCTGACCGCCGGGCTGCCCGAACCCGCCGCCGGGCTGACCGGGGAACTGCTGCCCCTGCGGGCCGGGACCCTGCTGGTGGGGAACGGGCTGACCGGCGAACTGCTGCCCCTGCGCGAAACCGGGCTGCCCCTGCTGTCCGGGGATTCCCTGACCCGGCGTCGGCGGACCCTGCTGCGCGAACCCCTGCGGCGGCGTTTGCGGCCCACCCTGCTGCGGCCCGCCCTGCCCCTGCTCGGGCTGCGCGGCCTGCTCCACCTGCCTGGGCGGCATGCCCGCGCGCTGGCGCAGCCAGTCCGGGATCAGCTCATCGGTGCGCGGGAACGTCCGCAGCTCGTCCTGGAACCCGATCATCGGCGGCGCGTTGCGCCAGCGGGGCTCCTCGGCGGCGTCGAAGTCCACGGCGAACGCGCTCGGCGCCTCGATCTCGTAGACCGCGCTCAACCAGGTGCCCCGGTCCTGCTCGTACATGCCCGCGCGCAGCCTGCCGAACAGCTGCACCACGTCGATCGGCGGTCGCACCGGGCGCTGCTGACCGTCCGGACCGGTGAACGCCATGTCCACCTCGATGTGGCGGCCCGCGGCGCGGTACTCGGTGCGCACCCGCTGCCAGTCCGGAGGCAGCGCGGGCAGCATGGCGCGCCCGATCTGCCGGACGAGCTGCTGCTGCTCCTGCTCGTCCAGCGGTGTGACTGGCTCGGTCATGCGACGAACACCCCTTCAAGATCCCCCCGGCGCAACGGTCGGCAGATCCTATCGCCCGATGTGTCCGACGACGGCGGACTTGACCTGACGGGGTGGAGTTCGGTGGCTCACCGGAGGAAGCTCTGACCCCCGAAGTCGTCGTCCTCCTCGGTGTCCCGCCTCGGCCTGCGCTGCGGCGGCTGCGGCGGAACGGGCGGCTGCTGGGCGTGTCGCGGCGGCGGCGGCGGCGGGGGCGGTGCGGTCCGCTCGTCCTCGATGCCGAAGCTCATCTCCCGGTGCGGCTGCGGTTGCGGGCGGTCCTCGGCGGGCGGCGCGGGGAAGGTCTTCCTGGCTTCCTCGAACAGCGTGTTCGCCGTCTGGTCCTGCGTGCCGATCGTCTCCGCCATGGCCTGCTGCAGCAGCTCCGGGATGCGCGACTGGGCCTTCTGCAACGTCCGCATGATCTCCGCCGACACCTCGGCCATGCGCCGCTCGCGGGCGGGCTCGGCGATCTGCAGGGCGGTGAGGATGCCGTTGGACCCGATGGTGAGCCGCACGTGCCCGTCGCGGGAGGTCTCGGTCACGGACATGCCCTGCACCCGCTCGGCCATCGCCTCGTAGCGCTGGGCCTTCTGCTTGAGACCGGTCTCCCAGTCGGCCACCATGCGCTCGGAACCGCCGATGTCTTCGGGCACGGTCACGCCTCCCCTCGATCACCGCCATCATGCCGCACCGGAGCGGCCACCGGTGCCGGATCGCACTCCGGGCCAGCGCTCGGCTCGTTCCGTCCGCCCGTCCGCCCGTCCGTCCGCACCCGCTCCGACCGCCCGGCGGCGCGCTCCGCGTTCCGCGCTGAGCGAACCCCCTGCTCACGGCCACCGGGCCCTTCGGTGTCCCGCACTCCGCGCTCATGTCGCGTGGGCGGTTCACGCGCCGCTGCGGCGGGAACCGGTCCGGAGTCGTCCTCCCGGAACCGGTTCCCGCCCCGATGCCGCCGAGGTCAGCGCACGCCGAGCAGGTCCACCACGAAGATCAGCGTCTCGCCGCCCTTGATGACGCCGCCCGCGCCGCGGTCGCCGTAGCCGAGGTGCGCGGGGATGACCAGCTTGCGGCGGCCACCGACCTTCATGCCCACGACGCCCCGGTCCCAGCCCGCGATGACGCGCCCGCCACCGAGGGGGAACACGAACGCCTCGCCGCGGTCCCAGGACGCGTCGAACTGCTCACCGGTGGAGTGCGCGACACCGACGTAGTGGACCTGGACCAGCTGGCCCGCCTGGGCCTCCGGGCCGTCGCCGACGGTGATGTCCTCGATCACCAGGTCCGCGGGCGCGGCACCCTCGTACGGCTCGACCACGGGCTTGTTGGGGGACATGCGGAACTCCTCAGGACGAACTGCTCGCTGTTCGGGCAGTGCTCGGGCGAGTCAACCACGTTCGAGTGAACTGGGCCGAACGGCCCACGGGCGCTGGACCTTGTGCCACCGGTGCGTCTTCTGGTGCCCTGGGACTGCCCCACCGAGGGGTGCGCACTGCACCGGAAGGAGATGAGCATGGCGGAAACCCCGCGCCGCCTGAGGTTCCTGCTCGGCGCAGCCGCCGCGGTGGCGGCACTGCTCCCCACGACCGCGCTCAGCGCGTCCGCCCAGCCCGCGCCCGTGCCTGTGCCCGTGCCCGCCGACGGCGACGTCGGCGCGCGGATCGTCGGCGGCACGCGCGTCAGCACCGCAGACCACCCGTGGGCGGTCTACCTGGCGACGAGCACCGGAGCCCAGTACTGCGGCGGAACCCTGGTGGCGCCGGACAAGGTCCTGACCGCAGCGCACTGCGCCGAGGACGACTCGCCGTCCTCGGTGCGCGTGGTCGTGGGCCGCGACGACAAGGACTCCAGCGCGGGCACCACGGCGCGAGTCACCGACATCTGGATCCACCCGTCCTACCAGATACCCGCCGAGGGCTACGACATCTCGGTCCTGACCCTGGACCGCGCCCTGAACGCGGAACCCCTCCCGCTGGCGAGGCCCACCGACTCGGCCCTGTACGAGGAAGGCGTCCCCGCCACCGTCCTGGGCTGGGGCGCCACGTCCTCGGGCGGGACCGCCTCGCGCCACCTGCTCGGCGCGACGGTGCCGGTGATCGGCTCCACCGCCTGCACCACCGCCTACGCCGAGCGCTACAACGCGAACCTCATGGTGTGCGCCGGTTTCCCCAAGGGCGGCACCGATTCCTGCCAGGGCGACTCCGGCGGCCCGCTCGTCGCAGGCGGCAAGCTGATCGGCGTCACCTCGTGGGGCGAGGGCTGCGCGGCAGCGGGAGCGCCAGGCGTCTACAGCCGGGTCGCGGCCTACTCGACCGAACTGGAACCCCAGCTGACCCCCTGACCACTCCCTCCGGCCCTGACCACCCCCTCCGGCCCTGTGTCGGTCGTGGCACCGGTGGGCGCGGAAAGCGAACGGGCGGCCGGCTCAGCCGACCGCCCGTTCCCGAACGTCTTCCACCACCGCAATGTCCCCTGCGGCCATCCGTCTACTGAGGACGCCTGCCGGTGTTCTTCTCGTCCTCCAGCAGCCGGTGCGACAGCACGGTGCCGCCCGCCATCGCCGCGGGCATGACCACCAGCGGCGCCAGCGGGATCAGGCACAGCAGGTACGCGGGCACCGCGAACCCGAGCACCATAGCCCGCCGCTCCTTGAGCACCCGCCGCCGAACCGCCAGGTCCAGCCCGCGCCGGGTGAACGGGATGCCGGTCAGCTCCAGCCCGAGCAGCCACCCGTTGATCCCCGCGCCGAGCACCGGGACCACGGTCTGCCCCACCAGCGGGATGAACCCGGCGATGAACAGCGGGATCGCCACCAGGATCGCCATGCCCACGAGGCGCAGCGAGTCACGGGTCCCGACCACCGTCGACCGCCACCAGCCGACCCGCTCGGACTCCGGGACGCCGCCCAGCTCCTCGTCCTCGATCGTCTCGGCGATGTGCTCGTAGAACGGGCCACCGATGATCAGGGTGATCGCCGTGAACAGCAGCAGCCCGATGGTCAGGTAGGCGGCCAGGATGGACACGCCCGCCAGCACCCGCACACCGGTCCGCAGCGACTCGGCCCAGTTGTCGGCGAACGGTGTCACGAACGCCGTGATGTCGTTGATCCAGTAGCCGAGCGTCACGAGGCTGCCGATCAGCAGCAGCGTCGTGATCAGGGCCGGGATCGCGCCGATGATCAGCAGCTTGGGCCTGCGGAACACGGAGCCGAAGCCGTGGCCGAGCAGTCCGATTCCTGCGGAGAAGTCGCGGAGCACGGCCGGAGCATAGCCAGCCGCGCACCGGATGGCGGTCGCTTCCCGAACCCGAGCGCTGCGACCATGACCTACCGAGCCCACCGCACCCGCAGCGAGAGGCCCCGGCATGGCCGTCCCCGACCGCACCGCACCGGCCCCCGGCCAACGAACCACCCCCCTGCCGGACCAGCCTGCGGTCACCACCGCACGCCGTCCCCACCGCCCCGCCACCGCACAACACCCATGCCAGGCCCCGCACCCCGGCACCCCCGACACCCGGCAACGCGGCCCACCCCACCACACCCCACCGCAGACCAGCCGACCGCAGAAAAACCCACCACCAGCCAGTCCCCTGCAGGCCCTCAAGCCCTAGCGCACCCCGTTGCCGCACAACAACTCCCCGCGCACCCCGCGGCACACCCCCCTGTCCCACAGCAGGTCCCACCCCACCCCACCACCCCACCCCAGCCCACCGCCACGCCCAGGGCCCTCACACACCCCGCACCCCCCACCCCGGAGCCCCTCAACCCCGAGCCGCTGGACACGGAGCCACCAGGTTCAACCCAGCCCACTACCCGGCACGAGCCCACATCCACTCGCCCCGCCCCAACACCCACTCACGCCAACCAAGCCCCACCCCACCCCAACCTGACCCGCGCCAGACCCGACCAGGAACCCGCTACCCCAACCCCCGCCCCGACACACCCCAACCCACCACCACACCCCACCCAGACTCCCGCCCCTCAAAACACGACAACCCCCGACGCAGTCCGCCCCAACAACACCCGCCCAGACAGCACCTGCCCCGACGAAGCTCACCTTGACGGCATCCGCCCGAACAACGCTCGCCCTAACAGCGCCCGCCCCGACCGCGCCCACCTGAACAACATCCGTCCAGACAACATCGGTCCAGACAGCGCCCACCCAGACAGCGCCTGTCCAGAAGGCGACCGCCCAGTCGGCATCCATCCCGACGCTGTCAATCTCGACGCCGTCCACCCCGGCGGCACCCGTCTCGGCAGCACCCACCCGGATGCCGCTCACCAGGACGGCATCCGTCCTGACGGTGCCCGATCTAATGGCACCCGTCCTAGCAGCGCCCGCCAAGACGGCATCCGACCAGACAACGCCCGACCGGATACCGATCGCCAAGACTTCGGACGCCAGGCCAGCGCTCGCCAGGACTCCGTTCGCCAAGGCTCCGGCCGCCAGGACTCAGCCCGGCCAGGCGCCGCCCGCCCAGGCACTGCCCGCCCAGGCACTGCCCGCCCAGAGACCATCCGGCCGGAGACCGCTCGCCTGGAGACCGCCTGGCCGGAGACCGTTCGCTCTGAGGCTGTCCGGCCGGAAATTGCCCGTCCGGAGGCTGTCCGGCCGGAGACCACCCGGTCGGACAGCACCACCCGGTCAGACAGCGCCGCCCGTCCCGAGGTCGCCCGCCCCGACGTCCTCGGCGAGTCGCGCGGCACGCCGTTGCCCGCGTTGCCGCCCGAGCTGTGGGAGAGCCGCGAGGTGCACGCCGCCGTCGCGTCGGACGCGCCCGGCGTGCTCGTCGCCATCGCGCGCCGCGCCCACGGGTTGCGCCAAGACGAGCTCGGCGCGCTGGCCGGCTACTCGCAGTCCGCGATCTCCCGCCTGGAATCAGGCAGCGGCATCGCTTACGACCTGCGCGTGCTGCGCACCATGCAGCGGCTGCTCGGCATCCCGGCCCACCTGCTCGGCCTGGCCGACCGGGCCGCCCGCCCGTCCGTCTCGCCCCGCTCCGACCGACCCGTCGACCCGGCAGCCCTCACCGCGCTGCGCGCGGCCACCGCCCGGCGCGGTGGGCCCGTGCGGCAGTTGCTGGTGCTGCGCCGCATCCTCGACGACGCGCACCACCGCCAAGGCTGGCGCGCCCTGGTCCCCGCCACCCGCTCGCTGTTCGACTTCGCCGACGCCCTGCGCCGCGCCGCCGACGGCGACCACCGCCGCAGGCTGCTCGCCGTCGCCGCGACCTACGCCGAGTTCTCCGGCCTGCTGTACGAGGAAGTCGGCGACCGCAGCGGCGCCGTCGAGTGGACCACCCGCGCCCTGGAGCAGGGGCAGGCCGCCGACGACCCCGACGTCGTCGCCCACTCCTACGTGCGACTGGCCCAGCTCGCCGAACCCGACGGCGAGCGCGTCCTCACGCTGACCCGTGCCGCCCTGCGCGAGCGCGGCATCGGCCCACGCACCCTCGCACTGGTCCTGCGGCAGCAGGCTCGCGGACTGGCGATGGCGGGTGACGAGACGTGCATGGCCCGGTTGGACCACGCGCGCGAACTCCTCGTAGCGGTTGCCAGGGACCCTGAGCCGGACAACGGCGAATACCGCATAGGATACCGCCTTTCGGAGCAGCACGTCGAGCTCGAACGGGCGGCTTGTTGGCTCGAACTCGGGCAACCGCACCGCGCGATCGCGGGCTACGAGGCGCTGCGCCGCCGCCGGTGGGGCCACGCCCGCGCCGCCGAACGGGGCCTCCACACCGCCCGCCTGGCCGCCGCGCACGCCGCCGCCGGACACCGTGATCAAGCCGTGGCCTGCGGTTACGAGGCGTTGGACGCGGCGAGGGACAGCGGTTCGGGGCTGGTGCTGGTCGAGCTGGGCAGGCTCGGCCCGTGGGTGGGGGAGCGGGACGTGCGCGAGCTCGCGCGGTGGCTCGGCTGACCTGTATGCGTTTTCCGCATATCGGCGGAGAAGGTGGTGCGTCAACGGACCCCGTCGGCGCACGATAAGCCGATGACCCCACCGGAAGAACCCGTTCCGCCGCAGCGCCAACCGGTGGAGGACCGGCAGGCGGTGAGGCAGGAGTGCGGTCCTTACCGGTTGGACTTCTACGCGACCCCCGACGCGGTGGTCTGCGTGGTCAACGACGCCGAGCGCGCGCCGTGACCGCGCCCTGGACGGCTCCGGCGCGCCGGAGCCACCAGGTCCCAGCGCGAGGACCTGGCCGATCGGCGTGGAGCGGTCGGCGCACGACGCGGCCCTCGGGCGCGCGTCCGGCGCCGGACGCGACGCCGTACCTCGTCCGCCTGCGAACACGTCCCGACTAGGTCGGGACCGGTGCGTGCGAAGGGCCCTGCTCGCTGCCCCGAGCGGGAGACCTCGACGCCCACCGGTTCCGGCGCCCACCGCCCCGAGCGCGGGCGGTGCGACCGGCTCCGCGCGGTCTGCCCCCTCATCACCGCACGCGGAGCGGTCCGGCGGGCTCCCTCCAGCCCGTCACGCCGCGCTCTCCCTGAGCAGACCGCCGTTCTTCTCCCCGGAACGGCGGTCTGCGGGGCGGGAACCCCGTCGGGCGCCACTTCGGCGCCACGACGGACAGCGACCTGACGACGCAGGTCAGGTGATCGACGGAGCAGAGGCACGGAGCGACGGCGTCCGCGGTGGACCGGCTGGTGCTCGACGGCGGTCCACGTGCCGATCGGAGCCAGCCAGCGGTTTCGGGCAATGACGCTGGCCGGCGGCGCTCGGCGCCTGCGGGCGATCGCGCCCGTCAACGACGCCGATCAGCCTCCTGGCCGAAGCATCCGGCCCTGACCCGCCGACGTGATCGGGCGGCCCGCCTGACGTTGGGCGGGCCGGACCCGTCGAACCGGCGTGGATCAGCGACGGCGGCGGAAGCTGGGCGCGCGCAGCGCCGAGCCCACCCCGGCCATGTGCAGCGCGAGGAACAGCAGACCCGCGAGCGTCAGGGTTGCGGGTTCGATCACGCTGCCGAGCGAGGCGTTCGCCAGGTCCAGCAGCAGGGCCAGACCGAAGATGACCGCGGCGATGGTGGCGAGCACGGTGGCCTCCCAGTGAGTAGGTGACCTCCTGTTACCCGGCCGCCCCCGCCGCCAAGCGGGCGTTCGGAGCAATTCGCTTCCCGAGGAACACCGACAGCCCGCCGACGCCCGCCGACGTCAGCTCGTGGAACCCCAACCGCTCGTAGAACGCGAGCGCCGAGGCGTTCGCGGTCGACACCCCGAGGTGCACGCCCGTCACGCCGCGATCCCGCAGCGCGTCCAGGAACCGCGTCATCAGCGCCCGCCCGTGCCCACCGCGCTGGTGGTCCGGGAGCAGGTCGATGTGCAGGTGCGCGGGGTAGTCGTCCAGGTCCAGCGGCACCATGCGCTCCGGCGCGTGCAGCAGGTCGGCCACCGCGTCCGCCTGGGTGATCGGCGGACCGGACGGCGCGGGGAACCGGGCCGCCACCTCGGGCAGCCACTCGTTCCGGAAGCGCTTGGCGAACAGCGAGGTGTCCGAGGTGCCGAGCACGTAGCCCACGGCCCGCTCTCCGTCGTCGGCGACGAACACCAGCTCGGGCTCCAGCGCCGCGTACGGCCACGCGTAGACCGAGGACACCAGGTCCGGGTCCGGGTAGAGGTGCGTGCCGTCGCGCCCCACGTCGGAGGTGCGCACGCAGATGTCGCCGAGGGCGTCCCAGTCGCGGGGTTCGTAAGGTCGAATGCGCACGGTCATCCGCGCAACCTCAGCACACGCGCGCCGCCGACGACAGCCCGGTCCACCCCTGTTTCCGCTCCGGTCCGCTCGGGGGCGGCCAGAACCGCACCCTCTCGACCACCGGTGCCCGCGGCGTCGGGACCGGCGTCCAGGTAGGCCCCGCGCTCCGCCCAGTCCACCAGCCCGGCGACGTCCACCCCGTGCGGGCGGGCGTCGCGGTACGGCTCGATGCTGCGCGCCCCGCGCTTCACCAGCGACCGCGCGCCCCGACCGTTGCCGCGCAACGCGTGCGTCAACCCCACCGCCAGCTGCGCCAGCCCGCGCCACAGCTCCCGCTCGGCCTCGGGAGCCGACTTCCAGGCGTCCTCCAGCACCTCGTGGGCGTGGAACGGCTTGCCCTCGTCCAGCAGCCGCTGCGCTTCCCGCAGCGACTCGTCCGGTGCTCTCACGACTCCCTCGGGCTGCCGCTCGACCCCGACCGCCCCGTAGGGCAGCGGACGGCCCAGACCGTCACGGGGGCGCGCGTTGCGCGCCCGGCCGTCGGGATCGCGGTCGCGGTCACTTGCTTCCACGCCCCCGATCCTGGCACGCCGCCCGCCCCGGCAGCACGCACCCCAACCCGCCCGGACGCACGCGAGAGCCGCGCCACGCCCTCGACCGCTCCCCTGCACCGGTCGAGGACGGGACGCGCACCACCCGCCCGGATCAGGAAGCGGGCTTCCCGGAGAACCGGATCTGGTTGCCCGCCGGGTCGCGGAACGCGCAGTCGCGCACCCCGTAGTCCTGGTCGGTCGGCTCCTGCACGACCTCGGCGCCCGACGCGCGGACCTTCTCGAACAGGGCGTCGCAGTCCTCCACCCAGAAGATCAGACCGCTCAACGAGCCCTTGGCCCGCAGCTCGTTGATCGCCTTCGCGTCCTCGGGCGACCGCCCCATGTCCGCGCTCTCCAGCACGATCTCCAGACCGGGCTGCTCCGACGAGCCGAGCGACAGCCAGCGGAACTCGTTGAACGACACGTCCGAGCGCACCTCCAGCCCGAGGGTGTCGCGGTAGAAGCCCAGCGCGGCATCGTGATCGTCGACCTGCAGGAAGGTGTGGGAAACCCGAATGTTCACACCGGCGAACCTATCGGCGGGCCCACGTCGCCTGCTTCTCGAAATCTGCTCGGTCGCATCACCCGCATGGCGTAACAACCGGGCACCACCTGGACCGCCGAGTGCTCACGGGCCCGGTAGGCGCTGGGCGTCTCCCCGACCAGCTCGGTGAAGCGCGCGCTGAACGACCCCAACGACGTGCACCCGACCGCCATGCACACCTCGGTCACCCCGAGGTCCCCACGCCGCAACAACGCCTTGGCCCGCTCGACCCGACGCGTCATCAGGTACCGGTACGGCGTCTCCCCGTACGCGACCTTGAACCGCCGGGAGAAGTGCGCGACCGACATGAACGCCACCTGAGCCAACTCCGCGACGTCCAGAGGCCGCGCGTACTCCCGATCAACAAGATCACGCGCCCGCCGCAGGTGCACGAGTTCCCCGGTGTCCACCCGCGGAGCATCGCACCGACCCCTGACAGTTCCGGATCCTCCGAGCCCACCCCGCCCTGCCTGCCCCGCCCTGCCTGCCCGCCCTGTCCACCCCGCCGCCCCTACCCCTCACCCTCACCATCCCGATCCCGGCCCTCGTGCGGGGGGTTGTGCCGCACGGCGGTGTGAGCCGACGCGGTTCACCGCGCGCGATCAACGCACCGCGCACAGCATCTGGACATGGCCCGGTTCCCCTTCCGAACTGCCGCGTGCACAGCGCTCACCGTGATCGCGGTGCTGTCCAGCGGAGCGGCCAGCACCGCGGAACCGCACTCCGCGCCACCGCAGACGCGCGCTTGCGCTGCGGAGCAGCAACCACCCCGGAACCAGACCACCGTCGAACACCCGCCCTGCGACGAGCCAGCGGCCAACCACCCGGTCCGCCGCCAACCGATCCCGGCCATTCCGGACCCACCCCAACCCGGCAGCGGCACGGCAGGCTCCGGTGCGATCGCCCCAGGCTCAGCAGGCGCAGGTTCACCGAGCTCTGGCGCAACGAACACCAACGCGCCAAACCCAGGAGCCCCGGACAACGGCACCGCCAACAACGGCACCACGAGCGGTGGCACCACCGCCGGTGGTGCCACAGGCATAGCCGCGAGCGGCTCGGCCACGGAGCCCAACCCACAAACCCCAGCACCCCAAGCCCACCCCGCCCAAGGCCAACCGCCTCAAGCCCAGGCCCACCCCGGTCAGGAACATGCGGGCCAAGGACAGCGCCCCCCGAAGCACGCTTCCCCGCAACAACAAGGCCCCGGACAAACGCTCGTGGTCAGGAACCCCGCACCGCAAGCACCCCACGGCCACGCAGGCGCTCCCCAGGCCGTCCCGAACAACGCAGACGACAGTTCGGCGGCCCACCAACAGGCCAGCCCGGACAAGACCGACCCCGATGCCGCCAACGCCTCGGAAGACGACCGGTTCCAGGGCGACGCCGCCAGCGTCCCCGGAGTGCTGATCGACACCTCAAGCCCGTCAACCACCACCGCCGAACTCGCCGCGAACCAAGCCGGGAGCCCGCTGGCAGCTCCGGTCTCAGGTCAGACCAGCGCTTTTCGCGGCAACCACGGTTGGCCGGTGCTCGTGGCCATCCTGATGCTGATCGCCGGACTCGCGGTCCTGGGCATCGCGGGCCGAGCCCGCAGAGGCTGCTGAACCACGTGTGACACCCGCCCCGCCGCGACCGCTTCCCAGCGGCCGGGTGGCCCGGTCGCCCAGCGGTTCCGCGAGCGGCCCGAGGACCGCGCGACTCCGCTGGACGACCGGCTCTGCCGGTTCTTTCAGGGTCGTATTCAGTTGTGGATCACTGCGTAGTCAGCTGCCAATCCGTTCTCCCCTTCTTCAGGCCACGGGCGCTCTTCACCCAGCAGCGCCGCGAACAGCAGGTCCAACCGCACGTGCCAAGCGGCCAGCGCCGCAGGCACGGACACCTCCCCGGCCCCGACCACGTGGGTCAGGGTCACGACGGTGCCCCCGACCGGGTCGCTGGACAGCTCCCAGCGCACCCGGCCCGACGACGAGTCGAACTCGAGCAGGGTCGGCTCCTCCACGACCACCACCGGTCCCGGTCGGACGCGGGAACAGCCCGCGCTCTCCGGAGCGGCGTCGCCGACCGCAGGCGTTCCGCCACCGGTCAGCACGGCCCACACCTCGGCCAGCGGTCGCCAGACCAGGTCCCTGCTGAACCTGATCCGCCCGTCCGCCACTTCGCCGCGGTCCAGGCCGAACTCGCGGACGTGCAGCTCGATCGGGCCCAGGCGGTCCGGGGGAGCGGTGAACGGCCGGTCGCCCAAGCGCGCGTCCAGGGCTTCCAAGCACGTCCGCCACCCCACGGCGTTGCGCCCCGCGCCGAGCGGCCCCGCCCCGATCACCTGCGTGAGGACCAGCAGGCAGCCCCCTGGCTCCGGCAGGAGTTCGAAGCGCAGGACGTCCTCGTTCCACTCGAACGCGAACACCCTGGGCGGGTCCAGCTCCAGCACCCTGCCTTCCCCGGCGTCCATGGTCGGGTCGGGGAAGGCGAAGCGCATCCTCCCGTTCTCGAGCTCGACCTCGGCGGGGAACCAGTGCGCCAGTTCAGCGGGTTCGCTGACCGCCCGCCACACCTTGGACACGGGGTGCGCGAACCGCCTCTCCAGCCGCAGCACCGGTTTCCCGTCGATCGTCTCCAGCCGTGCGTCCCTCATTCGCCCATCTCCTCCAGGTGCCGGTCGAGAGCGGTGAAGCTCGTCATCCACATCCGCCGGTACGGGGCGAGCCAGGCGTCGACCTCCGCCAGCGGCTCCGGCTGGAGCCGGTACCAGCGCCGCTGGGCGTCCCTGCGGACCTCGACCAGCCCCACGTCGCGAAGCACCTTGAGGTGCTTGGACACCGTGGGCTGGGTCAGGTTGAGCAGCTCGACCAGGTCGTTGACCGGGCGCTCGCCTGACCGCAGGACGTCGAGGATCTCCCGCCGGTGGGAGTCGGCCAGCACGGCGAACATAGATGCCATGCTGGAAATATAGACGCATCGGCATATTGCCTGTCAACGGAGCATGATCCCTCCTCGGGTAGTGGCTCTGCCCGGTGTGGCAGTCGGTCGTGAACAGGATGCGGACAGTCGCCGACAAAAATCCGGAACCAGTGGTTCGGAGCGGCCCTCGATTCATCCCGGTGTGTGACCGAAGTCGAGGAAATACGCAGGTCAGCGACAGGGGGAGATTCGCCGGATCGTGAAGCTAGGATGGTCGCAGCGGCTCCTCGCACCCCTGGGCGCAGCTCGTCGACGCGGCACGACCGCGGTCCCCTGCAACTCCTGGCCCGAGGACTGCCCGTGCGCTCCCTTTCCGTGCCCAGCTCGCCCGTCCGCGACCTGCTCGCCCTCACCTCGCGCCCCGAGGTGATCTCCTTCGCGGGCGGCCTGCCCGCGCCCGAGCTGTTCGACCTCGACGGCCTCCGCGCCGCCGCCGACCGCGCCCTCACCCGCCGCACCCTCCAGTACGCGCCCACCGAAGGCGACGCCGACCTGCGAGAACAGGTCGCGGCCCGGCTCACCGCGCGCGGCCTGCCCACGCGACCCGACGAGCTGCTGATCACCACCGGGTCCCAGCAGGCGCTCACCCTCGTGGTCACCGCCCTGCTCGAACCCGGCTCCGTCGTCGCGGTCGAGGAACCGACCTATCTCGCCGCGCTCCAGTGCTTCCACCTCGCGGGCGCGCGCGTGGTCGCGGTCCCCGGCGACGAGCGCGGCATCGACCCGGTCGCGCTCGCCGAGGTCGTCGAGCGCGACCGGCCCGAGCTGCTCTACCTGGTGCCGACCTTCGCCAACCCGACCGGCCGCACCCTCGACGCCGAGCGGCGCGCCGAGGTCCTCCGCGTCGCCGAGCGCTCCGGGCTCCGCGTGCTGGAGGACGACCCGTACAGCGAGCTGCGCTACCGGGGGGACGCGGTGCCCGCGCTGGCCGCGTCGAGCGACCTCGTGCTGCACCTGGGCACGTTCTCCAAGATCGGCGCACCGGGCCTGCGGGTCGGCTGGCTGCGCGCGCCCGAAGAGCTGATGCCCGCGCTCGTGGTCACCAAGCAGGCCGCCGACCTGCACACCTCCGCGTTCGACCAGGCCGTTGTCGCGGACTACCTGCGGGAGAGCGACCTCGACGCGCACGTCCGGCGGTTGTGCGCGACCTACCGGGAGCGGCGGGACGCGCTGGTCGGCGCCCTGGCGGCGGTGCTGCCCGAGGGGGCGGTGCGGACCGACCCGGACGGCGGGATGTTCGTGTGGGTCCGGCTGCCCGGAGAGGTGGACGCGGCGGTGGTGCTGCGGCGGGCGCTGGAGCGGGACGTGGCGTTCGTGCCGGGCGCCTCCTTCTACGCGGGTGAACCTGACCGGGCGACGATGCGGCTGTCGTTCACCACCGGCGCCCCCGAGGTCATCCGGGAGGGCGTGCGGAGGCTGGGGGAGGTGCTGTGAGGCTTCCGGGCGTCCGGCAGATCGGGGCGCACACGTTTGCGCGTTCACTCGGATGGGGATTTTCGTGAGTGGGCGGGTGATCAAGGAGGAGCCTTTGATGCGCAGGCTGTGGCCGGTCCTCGCGACGGCGGTGCTGGTTCTCGCGAGCGGGTGCGGCGGGGGTGACGGTCGGCTGGTCGCCATCGCGTCGGACGGGCGGGACCAGGCCGAGCTGGCGCTGCTGAGCGGGGCGACCACGATCGTCGTGCGGGCCGCCGACCTCGGTGACGAGCTGGTGCGGGCGTGGGCCCCGGACGGGTCGAAGCTCGCGCCGCGCGCCAACGTCGACGGGGGCGTGGTGCGGGTGTCGTTCGAGGACCGCGGCGGTTCCGGGACGGCCGACGCGCGGGTCGAGGTGAACCGGTCGGTGCTGTGGAAGGTGCGGCTGGACGGCGGGGCGGTCGAGCAGACCGTCGACCTCGGGGCCGCGCGGGTCTCGTCGGTGGACTTCGGCGCCGGGTCGCAGCGGGTCGACCTGACGCTGCCCGAGCCGTCCGGTGCGGTGCCGGTGCGGGTGACCGGTGGGGCTTCGACGTTCGCGGTGCACCTGCCGACCGGCGCGGAGGCGCGGGTGCGGTTCGGCGGGGGCGCCGGGCAGGCGGTGATCGACGGGGCGACGACGTCCGGGATCGCCGGGGGCACGGTGCTGGGGACCGGTGGGGTTGATTCCGCTGGGGACCACTACGCGGTGGACGCGATCGCCGGGGTCGGGTTGTTGACTGTGGATCGTGGGGCGCGGGGTTGACGAGCGGCTCGCGGGATTGGTGAGTTCTCTTCGGATTTTGCGCGGGATTCCAGGGGGTCGAGCTGCTCGGCCTTCCTGGAGGGGGTGTGCAGTGCGGGCGCAATCGTTTGCCGTGGTGTGCGCGCTGTTCCTGACTGTCACCCGGAAGTGTGGTAAATCCTGTTCTGTGCAGCGTTTCCGCTGGTAGGTCGAGCGTTGCCTGATTCTCCCTTGATTCCTGGTGGAAGAACAATTGTCTGCGGGGGATCACTCCGGGCAGAATTGTGACGGGGACCCGGGCGGCCCGCACAGGTGCGGGAGGCGGGATTCGGTCGTGGCGCAAGACGGGGGCGTCACGGCCGCTCCACTAGTACGCGGCACGAGTGCGGTAGCGCTTGGCCGCTGTGCTCCGGCCGGGTCCTTTGTCGGGGTTGGGCGCGTCGCGGTTGATCGAGGTCGAGCGGTCGGCGTTGAGCGCAACGGCCTCGTGCTGACCGCCGGGTCAGGTAGTCCGGAGCTGCTGGTGCTGCTGGTGCTGACGGGGTCAGGTCTTTGTCGCCGGAGCGCTGTTGCTCGGTTGATGCCGTCGAGTGCGTGCTGGAGGCCTTCGGGGCCGTGTGCGGGCTTGGCGACGTGGAGCGGTGGTGTGAGTCCGGGGCATGGCGTGGGGCGTCGTGTGGTGTCGGGGTTCAGCGCAGGCATAAGTGGCACGGGCGTGCGGTGGGGTAGCGGGTCAGCAGTTCGCGGCGGGTGCCGCAGATCTTGACGTACTCGTCCACCCAGGTCTTGCCGTTCGTCGGAGTGCTGCTCATGGAGCGGCAGTTGGCGCGGTGCAAGATCATGGTGGCGGGGTTGAGGCTGTGTTCCGCGTTGATGACGAACTGGTCTGGGTTGGCTGCGATCCACCACTCGTAGGAACCGTTGTCCTCGTTGAACTCCAGCATTGTTCGATCATGCCTCCGGTGTGGGGGAACACCGCTACGGGCGGCCGTGGGAACGTGCTGCGCCGAAGGTGGAACCGTTGGGGTGTGGGCGGTTCGTGCTGCGGTGAGCGCTGCGGGTCGGCGGGTGCAGCGAGTGCCGGTGATGGGTCGGCCGGGTGCTTGGTGCTGTTTCGGGCACCGGCTTGGCTGGGCTGGCCTAGGGGTTGATGGCTGAGTGGGCGCCTTCGGGTTGGTGGCGTGGGGTGACCCCATGGCTGTGCTGGTGCTTGCCGTGGTTGCGGCTGGTGTTGTGCCCTGAGTTGGGCTCGGGTTCGGGCCTGGCACGGGCTTGAGCTTGGGGCGGGACCGAGCCTGGAGTGGAACCTGGAGTGGAGCGGGGGCGGGGCTGGGTGTGGCGAGTGAGTGAAAAGTGGTGATGCTCTGGGTGAATGGCTAGGGGGTGATTCCATTTATGACTACGCAGCGCCGTTGCGGGCGCATCTTGCGGGAGGGCTTCACTCTAAAGAGTGGTCTTTGGGATTGTGGTGGACGGCTTGGAGGTTTGGTTTGGGTGGTGATGCGTCCTGGTGAGTGAGTGCGGGAGTGGTGGGCTTCCGGCTGGTCGTGGCCGGGGTTGGGGTGCTGGCCGTTCTTGTGCGGTGCTGTTCTGGGCGTGGGTGTTGATCATTCTGTGCGGGGTCTAGGGGTCTTGGGGGAGTCGTCGCATCGGCGATAGTGGGGCCATGACTGCGAGCGATCACCTCGGCGACGCTGGTGCGTGGGAGGAAATCGGCGGCGAGTTGTTGGCTGCGTTCGAGTGCTGGGCTGATGAGCGCGGCGTCGACGTCGACCACTTCGTCGCACAGGCCGCTGTGGACTGGCGGCTCGCCGAGGGGCGGCACCCCGGTCGGTGGGACGTCGGGGATCTGCGGGAGTTGCTGCTCGTCGGGTTTCCGCGCGGGGTGGTCATGAGGGCGGAGCAGTGGCTCGGCGTGCCTGCGACGTTGCACCTGTGGGTCGACTTCCTGGGGTCGGTCGACGGTGGTGCGGTCGTGGTGGGTGATCTCGGGGAGTTGCACTCGGAGATCGACGTGCGCACCCCGGCCTTCCTCGACGCGATGGGCGATGAGCGCAACAGCGGGCCTGCGAAGTTCTGGGTCACCCGGATGCGGGAGCACGGGGTCGATCCCGACGACCAGGAGGAGAACGGTCGGTTCCTGGCCTCGGTGCAGGCTGGGGAAGTCGAGTACGACCGGGGTGTGCTCGACGTGATCATGCGGCGGGGTGGTGGTGAGTTCAGCAGCGCCTTCGTGAAGCCGGACGCCGCTGCGGTCGCCGAGGAACTTGTGAGCGGGCCGGTGCGGTCGTTGTCCTCGGGTGCGGTGGAGGCCGCGGCTCGCGAGTCCGAGCTGCTCTGGCGGTTGCGGGTTCTTGTGGAATGGGTTGGGGAGTCCGGGCGTGCGGTCACGTTGAGCGGGGCGCAGGGGGTGGTGCGGGACGGTGATCTCGCGCTGCTGCTCGGGGTGGACGAGCTGCGGGAAGTGGCGCTGCTGGTCGAGTGGGCCAGGGCGCTGGGGGTCGTGCGGGTAGGGGAGGGGCGGGTGGCGCTCGGTGAGGGCGCCGCGTTGCTGGAGCGGCCCGTGGAGCTGTGGCGGGAGGCCTGTGTGGCGTTCAGCGGGCTGGGGCACGTCGTGTGTCCCAGTGAGTACCCGCTGCCCACGTTGGTCGGGCAGTTCCTGACCGACATCGCGCCTGATCTGTGGGCGCGGCTGTACAGCACCGGTGGGACGCCTGTGCCGGTCGCTGAGCTGGTGGATCTGTGCGGGCAGGCGCTGGTTGATCAGCTTGCTATTCCCGGTGGGGTGCCCGAGGGGTGGGAGCCGGATCTGCGACAGGACGTTCTTCGGGTGGCCGCGGTGCTCGTGCTGCTGGGCGCGGTCGAGGTGTTGGGGGATGGGGAGCCGGATGAGGTGCGCGCTACCCCGCTGGGGTTGTGGGGGGCGTGGGAGGTTCTGCGGGAGCTTGGTCTCACCGCGGCCTAGAGCGGAGCGGCGTCGGGTGGGCGACCTCGGGCGGACGGAACAACCTGGGGCGGACGGCGGACGGCGGACGGCGGACGGCGGACGGGGGAATGGCGGACGGCGAACGGGGGAACGGAAGAACGGGGCGACGGTCGACGTACGGACGGGCCGACGGGCCGACGGACGGACGGGCCGACGGACGGACGGGCGGACGGGCGGGTGGGTGGCTTGGGGCAGGCGGGCAGCTTGGGGCTGGGTGGTGGCCTGGGGCAAAGGGGTAACTGTGGGCAGGCGGGCGAGCCAGGCCAGCGACTTCGGACGGGCGACCTCGGGCCAGCGACCTCGGGCGGGCGACTTCGGGGGCGAGGCGATCTGGGGTAGATGGACGCCCTGGGGTAGACGGAGCCCTGGGGTGGGGCGGCGACCTGGGGTGGGGCGGCGACCTGAGGTTATGCGGGCGAGGCGACCTGGGAGAGGCGGGCTGCCTGAGGCGGGCCGGCGATCTCTGGTGGGCGGGCTCGGCCGGGCGGGGCGGCTTGGGGGAGGCGGGTGCCCTGGGTGGGTAGGCGACCTGAGGTGGGCGGGCTGCCTGGGGCGTTCGTGGCAGGTGGGTGGGGCGGCGGGGCGCTGCGAGAGGGCGCTGTCAGGTGGTGGGGCAGGGCGGGGTGGGGTCTGTGGGGGTTGTTGGGAGCGTTGTCGGGTGAGTGAGGGCTGCTGACAGCGTTGTTCGGGGGTGGCCGGGAGGGGGAGGGCCGGGAGCGCGGGGCGCTCCCGGCTTGGGGGTCACCAGCCGCGGGAGCGCCACTCGTTCAGGTTCGGGCGTTCTGCGCCCAGCGTCGAGTCGTCGCCGTGGCCGGGGTAGAACCAGGTGTTGTCCGGGAGGGCGTCGAAGAGGCGGGACTGGACGTCGTCCAGCAGGCTCGTGAACGCCTCCGGGGAGGTGGTCCTGCCCACGCCTCCGGGGAACAGCGAGTCGCCCGTGAAGAGGTGGGGGTGGCCGGTCGGGTCGCGGTACAGGAGGGCGATCGAGCCTGGCGTGTGGCCGCGGAGGTGGATCACCTCCAGGGTCGACTCGCCCACCTGCAGGGTGTCGCCGTGCTCCACCAGGAAGTCCGGGGGGACCGGCAGGACCTCGGCGTCCAAGGGGTGCGCGGCGGTGTTCGAGCCGTTCGCGCCCGCGACCGCGCCCAGCGCCGCCCAGTGGTCGCCGTGCTGGTGGGTGGTCACGACCGTCCTCAGCCTCGGCCTGGTCACGTCGTGACCGACCAGGTCGGACAGGCGCTCCGGGTCGGCTGCGGCGTCGATGAGCAGCGCTTCGTTCGTCGCGCGGCACACCAGCAGGTACGCGTTGTTGTCCATCGGGCCGACCGACACCTTCGTGATGGTCAGCGCGTCCAGCACCCGGCGCGCCGCCGGGCCGCCCGGCTCGACGTGGCCGGTGTAGTCCTCTAGTACGTCCACGGTCGCCGACGGTAGCCGCCCGCCGGCCTTCGCACCTTCAGGGTCCCTACAGGAACGTTCCTTAGGGTTGTCAACGATCCGCCGCCGAACGCCGTTCCGCCGTCCCCACCCTGAAGCAGGTCACCCCCACCGTGCCGAAAACCCGCAGGATCAACTGGGACGTGCTGCGCGTGCTCGCCGTGCTGGCCGTCGTGCTGCAACACGCGACCCACGCCGGGCCGAACGTCCACCCGGAGATCGGCGAACCCCTGTTCACCGTGTCCCTGGAGATGGGCGCGAGCTCGCTGGTGGTGATCTCCGCGTTCTTCGCCTGCGCCTCGCTGGCCAAGGGCGACCGCGCCTGGTTCCTGCGCAACCGGCTCGCCCGCCTGCTCCCCGCCTACGCGGTGGCGGCCTGCCTGACCTACTGGGTCCTCGTGCACCTGGCCCCCGAGGGCTGGTCGCACCTCGAACCCCGCGACCTGGTCCTCAACATCCTCATGCTGCAGAACTGGCTCCCGGACGTCCGGCTGGTCGACTTCTCCTACTGGACCCTGCCCGTCCAGCTCACCGGGTTCGTCGCGGGCGCGCTGCTCGCCTCCCGCGTCCGCGGTCGCGCGCTGCCCGCGCTGCTCTGGGCCCTCGTGCTCGGACCGCTGGTCATGCGCGAGTGGATCGGCGAACCCGGTCTGCTGAAGCTGCTCTACGACGGCCTCGGCGCGCACCGCGCCCAGCTGTTCGCCATGGGCGTCGGCGTGTGGCTGTGGTCCCGCGAACGGCTCGGGAACCGGCACCTGACCGCGCTGCTGATCACCGCGCTCGGCGCCCAGTACCTGCACAGCGACAACCTGGAGGGCACCGCCGCGCTCGGCGTCGTGCTCGTCGGGGTGTGCGCCGCGGCAGCCGGGCCGGACTGGGACGTCGCGCCGCTGCGCGCGCTCGCCACGCCGATCCGCTGGCTCGCGGGCATCTCCTACGGCGTGTACCTGGTCCACCAGGAGATCGGCTACGTGGTGATGGAGCGCCTGACCCCGTGGGGCCCGGCCGTCCAGCTCGCCGCGTTCCTGGCCACCGCCGTCCTGCTCGGCTGGGCGCTGACCGCCCTGGTGGAACGGCCCGCGCACCGCCTGCTCACCGCCAGCCACCGCCCCGCGCTCGCCCGGTGGCTGCTCGTCGTCGGACTGCGCGCTCAGAGCCACCTGGGCAACGTCGGCACCCGGCCCTCCAGGCCGCTGCCGTCGCCGCGCCCGGTCAGCCAGCCGATCACCTCGGCCGCGCCGCCGCTGATCACCGGCGCGTCGCTGCCCGCCCCCGCGGGCAACTCCCAGGTGCGCTGACGCCCGTCGGGCAGCGCCACCTCCAGGCGCACCGGCGGCACCCCCTCGCGGTCGGCGTACACCCCGACCGCCTCGTTCAGCAGCAGCTCGTGCAGGTCCTCCGGGACGTCGGCGAACCCGAAGCCCGCGTCCAGGTCGACCAGGTGCACCCACACCTCGCCCAACCGCATCCACGGCACCCGCCCCGCCAGGATCGGCCCCTTGACCGGGTGCGCCACCTCGGCCTCCCACGCGGTCGCGGGCAGGTCCCGGATCGCGGCGGCGAGCCGCTGGCTGGCCGCGTCCAGGTCGGCGCGCAGCAGCGTCGGCGGACGCGCCCCGCCCTCGGCGATGTCGGCCTCGCGGTCCGCCATGCTCAGGTACATCGGGTGCTCGACCCCGGTCTTGGCCCACGTCAGCAGGTTCAGCAGGGCGTCCGCGCCGCGCGCCAGGTGCGTCATCACGTGCGCCCGGCTCCACCCCGGCAGCAGGCTGGGCTCCCGCACCGACGCCAGGTCGAACCCGTCGACCACGCGGTACAGCTCGGCCGTGGCCCGCTCGACCTCCGCCAGTCCGGCGAGCGCGTCCTGCATCGCGCCCGACTCCTCGCGTGGCGCGGGTACGCTCGTCGCGGAGTGGACCTGGGCTTGGGCTGCGTCAGCGAAGCTCATGGGCACCTCATCCCGGGATCTGCGGCCGAACGGCCTACCGCTCCAGCCTAGGGGCGTTCACTACCCACCGGTAGAGCCGTTGGCGCACGATCGAGGGGTTCCGGGGCTGGTCCGGGTGTGCCGCGCACCAGCGGGGGCACCCCCTCCCCGATCGTGTCAGCCCGCTCGGCGGGTACGCTTTTTCGAACATGTGTTCGGTGATCACGCAATCGGGAAGGGAATGGGTGTGGCAGACCGCCTTGTCGTTCGCGGCGCGCGCGAGCACAACCTCCGGGGGGTCGACCTCGACCTGCCCCGCGACAGCCTGATCGTCTTCACCGGGCTCTCCGGGTCGGGCAAGTCCAGCCTCGCGTTCGACACGATCTTCGCGGAGGGGCAGCGCCGCTACGTCGAGTCGCTGTCCGCGTACGCCAGGCAGTTCCTCGGCCAGATGGACAAGCCGGACGTGGACTTCATCGAGGGCCTGTCGCCCGCGGTCTCCATCGACCAGAAGTCCACCAGCCGCAACCCGCGCTCCACGGTCGGCACGATCACCGAGGTCTACGACTACCTGCGGCTGCTCTACGCGCGCGCGGGCAAGGCGCACTGCCCGGTGTGCGGCGAGGCGATCAGCAAGCAGACCCCGCAGCAGATCGTCGACCAGGTGCTGGCGATGGAGCAGGGCGTCAAGTTCCAGGTCCTCGCGCCGATCGTGCGCGGGCGCAAGGGCGAGTACGTCGACCTGTTCGCGAACCTCCAGACCCAGGGCTACTCGCGGGTCAAGGTGGACGGCCAGGTCCACGCGCTGACCGACGTGCCGAAGCTGAAGAAGCAGGAGAAGCACGAGATCGCGGCCGTGATCGACCGGCTCGCGGTGAAGACCTCGGCCAAGCAGCGGCTCACCGACTCGGTGGAGACCGCGCTGCGGCTGGCCGACGGGCTGGTCGAGCTGGAGTTCGTCGACCTGCCCGAGAACGACCCCGCGCGGGTGCGCCGGTTCTCCGAGAACCTGGCCTGCCCCAACAGCCACCCGCTGGCGATCGAGGACCTGGAGCCCCGGTCGTTCTCCTTCAACTCCCCCTACGGCGCGTGCCCGACCTGCACGGGCCTGGGCGTGCGGATGGAGGTGGACCCGGAGCTGGTGGTGCCGGACGACGAGCTGCCGCTGGGCGAGGGCGCCATCGCGCCGTGGGCGGGCGGCCAGACCGCCGACTACTTCACCCGCCTGCTGGAGTCGCTGTCGCTGGCCATCGGGTTCCGCATGGACACCCCGTGGCGGCAGCTGCCCGCGAAGGTGCAGAAGGCGGTGCTGCACGGCGTCGACGAGCAGGTGAACGTCCGCTACCGCAACCGGTACGGCCGCGAGCGCTCCTACTACGCGGACTTCGAGGGCGTCATCCCGTTCCTGGAGCGGCGCCTGGAGCAGACCGAGTCCGAGAGCATGAAGGAGAAGTACGAGGGCTACATGCGGGAGGTGCCCTGCCCGTCGTGCAAGGGCACCCGCCTCAAGCCCGAGATCCTCGCCGTCACGCTCGACCACGGCGCGCTCGGCCCGAAGTCCATCGCCGAGGTGTGCGCGATGAGCGTCGGCGAGTGCTCGGACTTCCTGGACGGCCTCAAGCTCGGCCAGCGCGAGTCCATGATCGCGGGCGCGGTGCTCAAGGAGATCCAGGCGCGGCTGCGGTTCCTGCTCGACGTGGGCCTGAACTACCTCTCGCTCGGCCGCGCATCCGGCACCCTGTCCGGCGGCGAGGCGCAGCGCATCCGGCTCGCCACCCAGATCGGCTCCGGCCTGGTCGGCGTGCTGTACGTGCTGGACGAGCCGTCGATCGGCCTGCACCAGCGGGACAACCACCGGCTCATCGAGACGCTGACCCGGCTGCGGGACCTGGGCAACACGCTCATCGTGGTCGAGCACGACGAGGACACCGTGCGCGCCTCGGACTGGGTGGTCGACATCGGCCCCGGCGCGGGCGAGCACGGCGGGCACGTCGTGCACAGCGGCCCGTACAAGGCGCTGCTGCGCAACAAGGAGTCGGTGACCGGCGCGTACCTGTCCGGACGCAAGCAGATCCCGATGCCGGAGCTGCGCCGCCCGATCGACAAGAAGCGGCAGCTGACCGTGGTGGGCGCGCGCGAGCACAACCTGCGCGGCATCGACGTGTCGTTCCCGCTGGGCTGCCTGGTGTCCGTCACCGGCGTGTCCGGCTCGGGCAAGTCCACGCTGGTCAACGACATCCTCGCGACCGTGCTGGCGAACAAGCTCAACGGCGCGCGGCAGGTCCCCGGCAGGCACACCCGCGTCAAGGGCCTTGAGCACGTCGACAAGCTCGTGCAGGTGGACCAGTCGCCCATCGGCCGCACCCCGCGCTCGAACCCGGCGACCTACACCGGCGTGTTCGACCACATCCGCAAGCTGTTCGCGGCCACCACCGAGGCGAAGGTGCGCGGCTACCAGCCGGGCCGGTTCTCCTTCAACGTCAAGGGCGGGCGCTGCGAGGCGTGCGCGGGCGACGGCACGCTGAAGATCGAGATGAACTTCCTGCCGGACGTCTACGTGCCGTGCGAGGTGTGCAAGGGGGCCCGGTACAACCGGGAGACCCTGGAGGTGCACTACAAGGGCAAGACCATCTCCGAGGTGCTGGACATGCCCATCGAGGAGGCGGCGGACTTCTTCGAGCCCATCAACGCCATCCACCGGCACCTGCGCACCCTCGTGGACGTCGGCCTCGGCTACGTGCGGCTCGGCCAGCCCGCGACGACGCTGTCCGGCGGCGAGGCGCAGCGCGTGAAGCTGGGCGCCGAGCTGCAGAAGCGGTCCACCGGCAAGACCGTGTACGTGCTCGACGAGCCGACCACGGGCCTGCACTTCGAGGACATCCGCAAGCTGCTGCTGGTCATCAACGGCCTGGTGGACAAGGGCAACACGGTCATCGTGATCGAGCACAACCTCGACGTCATCAAGACCTCGGACTGGTTGGTCGACATGGGGCCCGAGGGTGGTTCGGGCGGCGGGATCGTCGTCGCCGAGGGCACGCCGGAGCAGGTGGCGGACGTGCCGGAGAGCCACACCGGCAAGTTCCTCACCGAGGTGCTCAAGGGCTAGGTCGCGGCCCGTCGGAAAAATCTTGGGAATTCGGTGAACCCGCTCGAACCCCCGCTCGTGTAGGTGGCGGAGGGTCGCGCGGGGAGGTGCGACCCGCAGGGGGGAGAGGCCCCCGCGTCTCCGAGGGGGAGGGCGCGGGGGCCTCTCGCCGCACCGGGTCCGGCGCGGCTACACCACCAGGCTGAGCAGCGCGGCGACCACGAAGCCCACCACGGACAGCAGGGTCTCCACGACCGTCCAGGTCTGGAGCGTCTCCTTCACCGACAGCCCGAAGTACCGCGACACGATCCAGAACCCGCCGTCGTTGACGTGCGAGGCGATGATCGAGCCGGACGCGATCGCCATGACCACCAGCGCCAGCTGCGGCTGCGAGTAGGACTGCTCCGCCACCAGCGGCGCCACGATGCCGGTGGTGGTCACGATCGCCACCGTCGCCGAGCCCTGCGCGATCCGCATCCCGCAGCTGATCACGTAGGCCAGCGCCATGACCGGGAGTCCCAGGTCCGCCAGGGAGTTCGCCAGCACCTTGCCGACGCCGGTCGCGGACAGCACCGCGCCGAAGAACCCGCCCGCGCCGACCACCAGCAGGATCATCGCCACCGGGCGCAGCGACGCCGCCGACAGCTCGGCGATCTTCTCCCGCGTCATGCCGCGCCGGAAGCCCAGCAGCCAGAACGCCAGCAGCACCGCGATGGTCAGCGCCACGGCGGGCGTGCCGAAGAACGTGAACACGCCCAGCAGCGACGAGCCCTTGGGCAGCAGGATGCTGCCGAACGTGCCCGCCAGGATCAGCACCAGCGGCACCGCGATGATGCCCAGCACCAGCGACAGCGGCGGCTCGCCCTTGGTGCTCTCGGCGCGCGCCTTCTCCGCCGCCGCCAGCATCTCCTCGGGGACCGGGATCTCCAGCCGCTTGCCGATCCACGCCGAGAACAGCACGCCGCCGACGAACCAGGACGGGATCGCCACGGCCAGGCCCATGACGATGATCCAGCCCAGGCCCACGTTCAGCAGTCCGGCCGCCGCCACGGGACCGGGGTGCGGGGGCATGAACGCGTGCATCACGGACAAGCCGGCGAGCAGCGGCATCGCGTAGAGCACGATGGAGCGCCCGGCGCGCTTGGCCGCCACGTACACCAGCGGCGCCAGCACGAAGATGCCGATGTCGAAGAACACCGGCACGCCGAAGATCAGACCGGCCAGGCCCATCGCCAGCGGCGCGCGGTTCTCGCCGAACGCCCGCAGCAGCGAGCGGGTCAGCACCTCGGCGCCCCCGGACGCCTCCAGGATCGCGCCCAGCAGCGTGCCGAGCCCGATGATGGCCGTGATGTGGCCGAGGATGCTGCCGAAGCCCTTCTCCAGCAACGAGTCCGAGGCCTTCTGCGCCGACCCGACCAGCACCTCCACCGGCAGGCCCGCGGCCAGCGCCACCAGGAGGCCGACCACGAGCAGCGCGATGAACGGCTCGACCTTCCAGCGGATGATCATCAACAGCAGCAGGGCGATGCTGAGCCCGGACAGGGTCAGCAGCCCCGCCGTCGAGTGCTGCAACCAGTCGATCACGCGTGGCTCCGGGTGTTTCGCAGGGAACGTCCGGGCAGGGCGTCGGTGCGCCTGCCCGCGTCGACGACGGGGACCCCGTTGACGACGACGTGGTGGATGCCCTCGGCGGCCTGCCTGGGGGCGTCGAACGTCGCGGTGTCCACGACGGTGTCCGGGTCGAACAGCACCAGGTCGGCGGCGTACCCCTCGCGCACCAGGCCCCGGTCGGCCAGCCGCAACCGGCGCGCGGCGCGCCCGGTCAGGTGCGCCACGCACTCCTCCAGCCCGAGCACGCCCAGCTCCCGCACGTACCGGGCGAGGTAGCGCGGGAAGGTGCCCCACGCGCGCGGGTGCGGCCGGTCGCCGACGAGCAGGCCGTCGCTGCCGCCGGTGTGCGCGGGGTGGCGCATGATCGCCCGCACGTTGTCCTCGTGGCCCACGTGCATCAGGCACGAGGCGCCCAGCCGCTCGGCGACCAGCACGTCGAAGTACAGCTCGGCCGGGGGACGTCCGGCGGCGCGCGCGGAGGCGGCGACGCTGTGGCCGACCAGGTGCGCGTGCTCGGCCAGCCGCACGCCGTTGATCTCGATGGACTCCCAGTCGACCGGAACGCCGTGGCAGCCGTCCGACCCGGTCTCCTCGATCTCCACGCGCACCCGCTCGCGCGTGGCGGGGTCGGTCAGCCTCGCCAGGGTCGCCTCGACGCCGCCACCGGACGCCCAGCCGGGCAGCAGCGCCGACAGGTAGGTGGCGCCCGGCAGGTACGGGTAGGTGTCCAGGGTGATGTCGACGCCGTCGGCGATCGCGGAGTCCAGCAGCGCGAGCAGCTCACCCGCGCGGCCCTCGTTGACGGGGAAGTTCATGGTGGCGTGCGCCAGGTGCAGCGGGCAGCCGGACTCGCGCGAGAGCCCCACCATCTCCGCGTACGCCTCCAGCGCGCCCGCGCCGTAGCTGCGGTGGTGCGGGCTGTAGTAGCCGCCGCGCTCGCCGGTGACCCGGCACAGCTCGACCAGCTCGTGCGACGACGCGTACATGCCGGGCGCGTAGGTCAGCCCGGACGACAGGCCCAGCGCGCCCTCGTCCAGCGAGCGCGCCAGCACCTCCTTCATCCGCGCCAGCTCGGCCTCCGTCGCGGGCCGGTCCTCCAGGCCGACGCACAGCATCCGCAGCGTGCCCTGCGGCACCAGGTAGGCGGCGTTGACCGCGATGCCCCTGTCCAGCCGGTCCAGGTACTCGCCGACCGAGCGCCAGTCCCAGTCGAACCCGGCCGGGTCGTCGTTCCAGCCCGCGAGCTGCCCGCGCAGGGCGGCGAGCACCTCGTCGTCCACCGGCGCGTAGGACAGCCCGTCCTGGCCGAGGACCTCGGTGGTCACGCCCTGGCTGACCTTGGCCAGGTGCTCGGGGTTGGCCAGGACCTGCAGGTCGGAGTGGGAGTGCATGTCGATGAACCCCGGCGCGAGCACCAGCCCGCCCGCGTCCACCACGCGCCGCCCGGACAGGCCGGAGCCGATCCCGGCCACCCGCCCGTCCCGCACCCCCACGTCGGCGGCGTACCCCGGTCGTCCGGTGCCGTCGACCACCCGTGCTCCCCGGTAGACGATGTCCACTCGTGCCCCTCCAGCCAGGCGGGGGCCGCGCGTCGTCGCGCGGCCCGGTGGGTGCGGTGCTCAGAAGTAGGTGCGCACCAGGTCGACCACGGTCGTGCCCTCCACGACCGGGATGAGCTGCCACTTGTCGAAGACGGTGCACGGGTGGGACAGGCCGAGGCCGATCCAGTCGCCCACGCGCACGGTCGAGTCCTCGGGCAGCGCCAGGAACGTGTGCTGGTCGGCCAGCGAGGTCACCTCGGCGCCGTCCAGCGCGCGCTGCTCCCCGTCGGCCCCGCGCACGAGCAGCGGAACGGGCAGGCCCTCGTCGAAGGAGGCGTCGCGCTTGCCCAGGACCAGCAGCGCCAGCCCCGGCTCGGGCCGCGACACCACCTGCGCCCAGGCCAGCAGCGCGGGCTTGAGCGGCACGGGGCCCGCGCCCCGGTTCAGCGGCGACACGCCCTGGTAGAAGCCGTGGTCGTGGGTGACGTACGCGCCGCTGCGCAGCACCGGGCGGACCGGCAGCTCCCACGGCCCGGCCAGGACGGCGGCGACCTGGTCGAAGTAGGCGCTGCCGCCCGCGGTGACGATCGGCTCGTCGACCTCGTAGCTGCCGCGCAGGTCGTGGACCAGCTCGCGCAGCGCGGCGAGGTAGCCGTCGACGGCGGCCAGCGAGCCGGGGGAGGCGTCGTGCGCCAGGGAGCCCTCGTAGCCCGCGACGCCGACCAGGCGCAGCGCGGGGCTGGCGGCGGCGGCCTCGGCGACCGCGCGGGCGGCGGCCAGGTCGCGGGTCCCGGTGCGACCGCCGGGCGCGCCCAGCTCGACCAGCACGTCCACCGGCCGCGCGGGCGCCCCCAGCGCCCCGGACAGCGCCCCGGTCAGCGCCTCGGTCATCCGCTCGACGCCCTCGACCGAGTCGACCCAGCAGGCGAACTCGAAGTCCGGGTCGGCGGCCAGCTCGTCCGCGAGCCAGCGCAGCCCGGCCGGGTCGACCAGCTCGTTGGCCAGCAGCACCCGGCGCACCCGGAACGCCCGGTAGACGCGGACCTGGCTGGTGTTGGCGGCGGTGATGCCCCACGCGCCGCGCTCCAGCTGGGCGGCGAACAGCTGCGGGGCCATCGTGGTCTTGCCGTGCGGGGCGAGCAGCACTCCGCGCTCGGCGCACCAGGCGGCCATGACGTCCAGGTTGTGCTCCAGGGCCTCCTGGTCGAGCACGACGAGCGGTCCGACGAAGCCGCCGGTGACCAGGTCGGCCCGCCGCTCGGCCAGCTCGCCGACGGTCGACCCGAAGGCGTCCGACGGCATCCCCTTGAATCGCCAGTCGACCCGCTCCGAGCGGATCGCGGCGACGGCGTCGCGGTCGATGTCCACTGGCTCGCTCCCCTGTTGCATATTACGCAACGGTCGTTGCGCGATGTGATGGCGATGTGTGTAACATTCGGTCGCCGTCCAGTCAACGATCACCAGCCCAGGGGGACGCGGATGCGGTTCGAAGGCGTGGGCGGCGTGGTGTGCCTCGGCGAGACCATGGCGGTCCTGGTGCCCGCCGAACCCGGCCCGGTGCGCGCCGCGCGCACCTGGACCAGGGCGGTCGGCGGCGCCGAGTCCAACGTCGCGATCCACCTCGCCCGGCTCGGCGTGCCCAGCCGCTGGGTGAGCGCGGTCGGCGACGACGCGTTCGGCGGGGCCGTGCTCGACGCGGTCGGCGGCGCGGGCGTCGACGTCACCGACGTCGTGGTCGACCCGACCCGCCCCACCGGCCTGTACGTCAAGGAGGCCGCGGCCTCCGGCAGCCCCGTCCGCTACTACCGGCGCGGCTCGGCCGCTTCCGCGCTCGGCCCCGACGCGCTGCCCGAGCTCCGCCCCGGCGACGCGCTCGTGCACGTCAGCGGCATCACCGCCGCCCTGTCCGACAGCTGCCTCGCCCTGCTGCGCGCCGTGCTGGCCAGGCCGCGCGGCCCGCTCGTCTCGTTCGACCTGAACTGGCGGCCCGCGCTGTGGGCCGACCGCGACCCGTCGGCGCTGCGCGAGCTGGCCGACGCCGCCGACGTCGTGCTCGCGGGCGCCGACGAGGCCGAGATCGCCTGGGGCACCGGCGACCCGGCCGAGCTGCGCGCCCTGCTCCCCGGCCCGACCACGCTCGTGGTCAAGCAGGGCGAGCGCGGCGCGACCGTCGTGGAGGGCGGCGAGCAGGTGTTCCAGCCCGCGCTGCGCGTCGACGTCGTCGAGCCGGTCGGGGCGGGCGACGCGTTCGCCGCCGGCTACCTCGCCGCGCACCTCGCGGGCGAGCCGCCCGCCCGCAGACTGCGCGCAGGACACCTGCAGGCCGCGGCCGCACTGCTCACCAGGGAGGATGTCGGCGAACCGCTGCCGCCCTCGGTCACCACGCCCCTGCTGGACGCGTCGCCCGAGGAGTGGGCCGCCGCCCACCTGAGGAGACCCCGATGAGCCAGAGCCTGGACCGCGCGCTGACCCTCCTGGGCAGGCTCGCCACCGGGCCCAAGACCCTGGACGAGCTGGCGGGAGCCGTGGACGTGCACAAGTCCACCGCGCTCCGGCTCCTGCGCACCCTGGAGTCGCACCGCTTCGCCCAGCGCGACGGCGTGCACCACTACCGGCTCGGCACCGCCCTGTTCGACCTGGCCAACCGGGCGCTGGAGGAGCGCGACGTGCGCCGCAGCAGCGAACCCGCGCTGCGCGAGCTCAACGGCCGCCTCGGCTACACCGTGCACCTGGCCTCCTACGAGGCGGGCGAGGTCATCTACATCGACAAGTACGACAGCACCCACCCCATGCGGATGTACTCGCGCGTGGGCCGCCGCGCCCCGCTGCACTGCACCGCCGTGGCCAAGGTGCTGCTCTCCGACCTGCCCGAGCACCGGCGCCGCGAGGTCGCCGAGGGCATGGAGTACCCGCCGCTCACCGCGAACACCATCACCGGCCCCGAGCGGTACCTGGCCGAGCTGGAGAAGGTGCGCGAGCGCGGGTACGCCGTCGACAACGCCGAGCACGAGGACTTCATCCACTGCGTCGCGGCCCCCATCAGGGGCGCGCGCGGGGAGGTCGTCGCCGCGGTGTCGATGTCGGTGCCGAAGGTGCTGCTGGACTTCGACGGGTTGCTCGGGCACCTGCCCGACTTGCTCGCCACCGCGCGGGCCGCGTCGATCGAGTGCGGGTGGACCGCGCGTGACTGAGAGAGGAACAACAGCGATGGGCTCCAAGGTCGAGGTTCGGACCGAGAACGCGCCTACCCCGGTGGCGAGGTTCTCCCAGGGCGTCCGCAAGGGCAACCTGCTCCAGGTCGCCGGGCAGGTCGCGTTCCACCCGGAGACCGGGGAGATCGTCGGCACGACCGTCGCCGAGCAGACCGCGCAGGCGATGCGCAACGTCATCGCCGTGCTGGAGGCGGGCGGCGCGTCGCTGGCCGACGTCGTGATGCTGCGCGTCTACCTGACCGACACCGCGCACTTCGGCGAGATGAACGACGCGTACGGCGAGTTCATGACCGAGGGGCCGTTCTCGGCGCGCACCACGGTCTACGTCGGGCTCCCCGCCGGGCTGCTGGTCGAGATCGACGCGCTGGCCGTCCTGGACTGACCGCCGCCCCCGGCCCCCGCGCGGGGGTCGGGGCCGGTCGTCCGGCAGCGCGTCACCGGAGCGAAACCCCCCGGACGGCGCAACGTCGCCCACGCGGGTTACCGTCCGAGTGGACCAGTTCTGCCGGTGGTTCCGCATGGCGCGCCCGCACCGCCGCGGGGTTGACTGCGATCGGACCACCGGAAAGAGCGTTGCTGAGGAGGACGGCCGTGGCCAGGAACGCCTCACCGATCGGCTGACCGGAGTTCGGCGGCCCGCGCGCGCAGCTGCCCGCTCGCGCGCGGGTCGCCCAGGTCGTCGAGCACCCCGGCCAGCGCGTCCAGCACGTCCGGCAGGCTCGGCCTGCCGCGCTCGCCGCCCAGCTCCAACGCCCGCTCCAGCTCCGCCCTCGCCTCCGGCAGCGCGCCCGACCGGTGCAGCGCCACCCCGACCGCGAGCCGCGCCCTGAGCTCCGTGACCGGCGACCGCGCGCCCGCGGCCAGCCCGACGGCCTCCCGCGCCACCGCCACCACCTCGGCCCACCGCTCCAGCCCGGCCAGCGCGTCGGCCAGCTGCATCAGCAGCGCCGCCTCCAGCGCGTCCCGCATCTCCGGGCGCAGCCCCGCCTCGTCCGCGCGCACCGCCGCCAGCAGCCCCCGGTGCACGGCCTCGGCCTCCGCGTGCCGCCGCGCCTGCGCCAGCACCTGCCCCAGCGCGCTGCCCGCGATGTGCGCGCCCAGCGGGTACCCGGCCGCCAGGAACAGCTCCTGCGCCCGCACCGCGCTGCGCCGCGCGCCCTCCAGGTCACCGGCCCGGCGCAGCGCCAGCGCCCGGTAGTGCGCGGCCCAGCCCTGCTCGCGCACGTCCCCCGCCGACACCGCCGCCGCCCGCGCCAGGTCGTGCAGCGCCAGGCCCCGCTCGGGGGAGCCGCGCAGCACCACCAGCACCCAGGTCAGGAAGTTCAGCTGCACCGCCTCGTCGCGCGCGCTGCCCAGCGCCCGCGCGGCGGCCACCCCGGCCCCGAACACCCGCTCCCAGGTGGTGGCGTCGCCGTGCTGGTCGGAGTACCAGTGCGCGGCCGAGGCCAGCCGCAGCACCCGCTCGTGCCCGCCCGCCCCGGCGGTCCGGTCCAGCGCGCCCAGCCAGTTCGACAGCTCGGCCACCAGCCAGGCGTCCGCCTCGGCCGCGTCGGCGAGGCCGTCGGCGGGCTCCTGCCTGGCCTCGGTGCCGTAGAACGACAGCGCGGTGGTGGCGCGGTCCAGGAACCAGCCGTCCAGCCGCTCCCGCGCCGCCACGACGGCGGCCGGGTCGGACTCGGCGGCCAGGCGCTCGCCCGCGAACACCCGCAGCAGGTCGTGCAGCGCGTACCGGCCGGGCTCCTCCGCCGTGCCGAGCAGGCTCGCGTCCACCAGCTCGTCCAGGGCGTCCTCGGCGGTGACCGCGTCGACGTCCAGCGCCACCGCCGCCGACTCCGGGGCGCAGCCCGAACCGGGGAGCAGCGACAACGCCCGGAACAGCGCCCGCGGCAGCGGGGCGAGCTGGCGGTAGGACAGCTCGAACGCGGGGCGCACGCCCAGGTCGCCCGCCGTGAGCGCGGACAGCCTGCGGCGCTCGTCGCCCAGCCTCGCGGCCAGGTGCGCGACCGTCCACCTCGGACGGGAGACCAGGCGGTTCCCCGCGATCCGCAGCGCCAGCGGCAGGCCGCCGCACAGCCGGGCGACCGCCAGGGTCGCCTCGGGCTCCGCGCCGGTCCGCGCCTCGCCCGCGATGGCGGCCAGCAGCCCGGTGGACTCGGACTCGCGCAGCACGTCCAGGCCGAGCCGGGTCGCGCCCTCCAGGCCGCCGAGGACCTGGTGGGAGGTGATCAGCACCAGGGAGCGCGCGCCCTCGGCCAGCAGCGGGCGGACCTGGGCCTCGTCGAGCGCGTTGTCCAGCACCAGCACGGTCGAGCGCTCCCGCAGCAGCGCCCGGTAGCGGTCGGTGCGCTCGGCCTCCGAGTGCGGCGGGTCCTCGCCCAGCGCCACCAGCACCCGCCGGGTCACCTCGTCCGGCCGCACGGGCGTCGCGTCGACGCCGCGCAGGGCGAAGAAGAAGCAGCCGCCGGGGTGGGAGGCGGCCAGCTCGTGGGCGGCCCGCACGACCAGGCTGGTCTTGCCGGAACCGGGGGCGCCGTGCACGGCGACCACCTCGGTGCCCCTGGCCCGCGCGGCGGCGGCGCGGATCGCGGCCAGCTCGTCCGCGCGGCCGGTGAGGTCGGGCAGGTCCGGCGGGAGCGCGCGGGGACCGGGCGAGCGGGTGGCGCGGGCCCGGCCGCGCTGGGCGGCGGCGAGCAGCTCGGAGCGGTCCGCGTCGTCCAGCCCGAGCACGTCGGCGAGCGCGGCGACGGTGCGCCGCTGGGGACCCCTGGCCCGGCCGCGCTCCACGTCGCTGATGGCGCGCACGCTGACGCCGGAGCCCTCGGCGAGGTCCTCCTGGGTCAGCCCCGCGCGGGTCCGGTGGTGACGCAGCAGGTCGCCCAGCGGTGTGGCCACGGGGGGACAGTAGACCGCTGGGGGTGGCCGGGAGGGAAAGGCGCAGGTGGGTGCGGACGTGCGCCGTTGGCCGGGTGAACGGACCGCTCGCCCGGCTCGTGACGGGGCCCGGTGACCGGCCGTCCCGAGCGGTGGGAGTCTGAGGGGGGAGGTTCGCCCGAGGGGGTGTCACGCGTCGGTGCGAGCTGGTATCCCTGCGCGCATGAAGTGGTACTCGGACCGGCCCGACCGCTTTGCCCTCCAGCTCGCCGCCGACCTGGTCGCCGTCGCCTGGACCTGGTTCTGGATCGACTTCGCGCTGGGCGTGCGCGACTCCGTGCTGACTCTGCGGACGACCGGCGAGGAGCTGATCGGCGCCGGTCAGGGGCTCGGCGACACCTTCCGCGACGCCGCCGACCGGGCGCGCGGGATGCCGCTCGTCGGCGACGACCTCGCCTCCGCGCTCCAGCGCGGGCAGGACGCCGGGACCTCCGTCGTCGGGGCCGGGCAGGCGCAGATCGAGGCCGTCGAGACCACCGCGCTCTGGCTCGCCGTCGCCTTCGTCGCGCTGCCGGTCGCGTTCCTGCTGATCACGTGGCTGCCGCTGCGCTACCGGTTCGCCCGCCGCGCCACGGCCGCCCGCACGCTGCGCGACGCCGGGCGCGAGGACCTGCTCGCGCTGCACGCGCTCAACAACCTGGACCTGCGCCAGCTCGCCGCGTTCGACGGCGACCCGCTCGAGGGGTGGCGCAGGCAGGACCCGGAGATCATCGCCCAGCTCGCGGCCAGGCAGCTGCGCTCGTCCGGGGTGCGGCCCCGCGTCAAGGCGGGGCGGGGCGGGAAGGGCCGCGTCAAGGGCGGCGCCAAGGGGGACTGACCCCGCACGGGTGGGTGGCGCGGGCGTCCGCCGGTGTGACCGCGGGCGCCCGCGCCTCGGTGCCGGGCGGGACGGGTGGTGGGCCGCTCGCGCGACCGTCCCGCCTGCCCGCGCCACCCGGCTGACCGGGTGACGCGGGGAACGGCGGGGGAGGGGGTCAGTAGACCGGGCCGGTGAACTTCTCGCCGGGGCCCTTGCCGGGCTCGTCCGGGAACGCCGACGCCTCGCGGAACGCGCGCTGCACGGACTGCAGGCCGTCGCGCAGGGGACCCGCGTGCGGGCCGAGGTACTCGGCGGAGGCGGTCACCAGGCCGGCCAGCGCGGTGATCAACCTCCGGGCCTCGTCCAGGTCGCGGCGGGGGCTGTTGTCCGGGTCCTCGTCGGCCAGGCCGAGGCGCTCGGCGGCGGCGGAGAGCAGCATGACCGAGGCCTTGCTGATCACCTCGATGCTGGGGACGTCGTGCAGGTCGCGGACGTTGTCGTCAGGCAGGTCGGTCACCCGGACATTGTCGCAACCCGCCTCCGGACGCCGCCGGTTCGGGGGTTGACAAGCGATCTGCTACGATGTTCGACGCGACCAGTTCCCGCACGTGCGGGAACGGCAAGTGGAGCCCCGCTCCCACCCGCGTCCGCCGCCCTCGTGGCAGGTGGCCGGGTCCGGTCCCTCGCAGGGTGGACTGCGCCCTGTCGTTGTGCGATCGGTCGGAAGAGCGGGCCTCACGCTGGGCAAAGCGTGAGGCCTCTTGTCTTTTGGCGCACAACGAGTCGCAAAGGACGTGCATGACAAGTCCCTCGAACCGAGGTGCTCCCGTGAGCACCGAGCCGCGTATCAACGACCGCATCCGCGTGCCCGAGGTTCGTCTGGTCGGGCCGAACGGTGAGCAGGTCGGGATCGTTCGCATCGAGGACGCGCTCCGACTCGCACAGGAATCGGACCTCGACCTCGTCGAGGTCGCCGCGCAGGCTCGCCCGCCCGTCTGCAAGCTCATGGACTACGGCAAGTACAAGTACGAGTCCGCGCAGAAGGCCCGCGAGTCCCGGCGCAACCAGCAGCTCACGGTCATCAAGGAGCAGAAGCTCCGCCCGAAGATCGATCCCCACGACTACCAGACGAAGAAGGGCCACGTCGCCCGCTTCCTGGGTCAGGGGAACAAGGTCAAGGTGACCATCATGTTCCGTGGCCGAGAGCAGTCCCGGCCCGAGCTGGGCTACCGGCTGCTCCAGCGGCTGGCCGAGGACGTCGCGGAGCTCGGTTTCGTGGAGTCGAACCCGAAGCAGGACGGCCGCAACATGATCATGGTGCTGGCCCCGCACAAGACCACCAAGACCCGTCCGATCAAGCACGAGAACGACGATCTGGCGGACGCCCCGGCTGAGGACGCGCCGGCGGAGTGAAGTTGTGATCTCCCGGCCTCCGGGCCGGGAGATCAGAGCACGGCGCCCCCGCTCGGGTGGTCGCTGCACGAGACGAGGACGGAAATGCCGAAGAACAAGAGCCACAGCGGGACCTCCAAGCGAGTGAAGGTCACCGGCAGCGGCAAGCTGATGCGGGAGAAGGCGGGCAAGCGCCACCTGCTGGAGAAGAAGTCCAGCAAGCTCACCCGTCGCCTCTCCGGCGCCACCGAGGTCGCGAAGAACGACGTGCCTCGGCTGAAGAAGCTGCTCGGCCTCTAACCCGCCCCCTTTTTCACCACCGGGGCGTCCCCCAGCCCCACGAGATCGACAGGATGGACCCGTGGCACGCGTCAAAAGGGCCGTGAACGCCCAGAAGAAGCGCCGTACCACCCTTGAGCTCGCCAGCGGCTACCGCGGCCAGCGTTCGAGGCTGTACCGCAAGGCCAAGGAGCAGGTGCTCCACTCGCTCAACTACGCGTACCGCGACCGCCGTGCGCGCAAGGGCGACTTCCGCAAGCTCTGGATCCAGCGCATCAACGCGGGCGTGCGTGCCAACGGCATGACCTACAACCGCTTCATCCAGGGTCTTCGCCTGGCCGGCATCGAGGTCGACCGCAAGATCCTGGCCGAGCTGGCCGTCAGCGACCCGACCGCGTTCGCCGCGGTGGTCGAGCTGGCCAAGGCGGCCATGCCCGCCGACGTCAACGCTCCGGCCGAGGACAAGGCCTGATCAGCGACGCCAGTCGTGCGCCACGACCCGCGGACGTCCCGTTCACCGAGCGGACTCCGCGGGTCGTCGCCGCTCGACGCCTGACCCGCCGCTCCGGCCGCGACCGGGCCGCCCGCTTCCTCGCCGAGGGCGCGCAGGCGGTCCGCGAGGCCCTCGCCTGGTCCGCCGCGGGGCGTGGCCGGGTGCACGAGCTGTTCGTCACCGAGGTCGCCGCCGAGCGCAACCAGGAGCTGGTCGACGCCGCCGCCTCGTCGGGCGTGCCGATCAGCGTCGTCACGGACAAGGCCGCCGCCGCGCTGTCGGAGACGGTCACCCCGCAGGGCGTGGTCGCCGTGTGCGACCCGGTCGAGGTCCCCCTCGACGCCGCCCTCACCCCCTCCGCCCGCCTGGTCGCGGTGCTGCACGGCGTCGGCGACCCCGGCAACGCGGGCACCGTCGTCCGGGTCGCCGACGCGGCGGGCGCCGACGCGGTGGTCTTCGCGGGCGACTCGGTCGACGTGCACAACGGCAAGTGCGTGCGCGCCTCGACCGGCAGCGTGTTCCACCTGCCGATCGCCCGCGCCCGTTCCGCCGAGGACGTGTTCGCGGCCTGCCGCGCGGCCGGGCTGCGCCTGGTCGCCGCCGACGGGTACGCCACCGAGGATTTGGTGACCGCCGACCTGCGCGGCGACCTGGCCCACCCCACGGCGTGGGTGTTCGGCAGCGAGGCGCACGGTTTGCCCGACGAGGTCGTGACCAGCCTGGACGGCGCCCTGAAGGTGCCGCTGTACGGCGGCGCGGAGAGCCTGAACCTGGCCACGGCCGCCGCGGTGTGCCTGTACGCGTCCGCGCGGGCGCACCGGGCCTAGAGCCGGTCCGCGCGGGGCAGCGCGGCGATTAGCAGCGCACCCCGCGCGCTCGCGCCGACGACGAGCGTGCCGCGATGCACGGCGGCGATGCGACGCGCGATGGCCAGGCCGAGCCCGGTGCCGCCGGTGTCGCGGGCGCGGGCCTCGTCGAGGCGGGTGAAGCGGTCGAACACGCGCTCGCGGTCGGCTTCCGGGATTCCCTGGCCGTCGTCGGCGACTTCGAGGACGACGGAGTCGTCCGTTGTGGACAGTCGAACGGTGATCGCGGATTCGGCGTGGCGCTCGGCGTTGTCCAGCAGGTTCCCGAGCAACCGGCCCAGCAGTGGGCGACTTCCGAGCACTTGGACGGGGGCGTCGGGAAGGTCGACGACGAGTTCATGCCCGGATCTCCGGCGCGCGACGTCCTCGCGCGCCAACGCGACCAGGTCGAGCGGCGCGGAGATCGACTTGGTGTGGTCGAGCCTGGTGAGCAGGAGCAGGTCGGTGGTCAGCGCCTGGATGCGATCGGTGTCGGCCAGCGCGCCCTCCACGACCGAGGGCCAGTCGGCGTTCTCCGGGTGGCTGCGGGCGATCTCCAGCTCGGCGCGCAGCGCGGCGATCGGGCTGCGCAGCTCGTGCGAGGCGTCGGCTGCGAACCGCCGGTTCTCCTCCACGGCCCGCTCCAAGCGGTCCAGCGCGGTGTTCACGGTGGCCGCCAGCTCGCTCAGCTCGTTGCGGACGCGGGGGAGCGGCACCCTGCGGGCCAAGTCGTGCTCGGTGATGTCGGCCAGCTCCCGCCGGATCGCCCCCACCGGCCGCAGCGCCCGGCCCACCGCCAGCCACACCGCGATCCCGGTCAGCGCGGTCAGCGCGAGCGCGCCGCCGAACAGCAGCAGGACCTCCTGGTTGAGCCGTTGCTGGACGGCGGCGACCTGCTCCAGCTCCTCCGGGCGCGCGCCCACCGTGGAGATCGGGCTGCCGTCCTCGGTGATGCGGCGGTGGCCGATGCGCACCGGGTCGGTCAGCGGCCACAGGGAGAGCTCCGGGACCAGGTAGTGGGAGCTGCGCAGCGCCTTGGCCGCCACGACCACGTCCTCGGCCGCGATCCCCGTCATCGGGACGTCCCCGACGCGCACCGGCAACGACCGGTGCTCGTAGCCCGCGCCGTCGCACTGCGTGGTCCGCCACTGCCACCGGTCCTCCGCCACCGCCTCGGGCTGGGTCACCATGACCACCGCGCAGACGCCAGCCCCCCGGCCCGGCGCGTTCTCCAGCCGCATCGCCTCGTCCCGCAGGTACACCGCCACCAGGCTCGCGATCGCCAGCAGCGGCACCGAGATCGCGGCCATCGCCACCGCCGTCACCCGCCGCCGCAGCCGCCCCCTCACGACTCCTCCAGCCGGTACCCCACCCCGCGCACCGTGGTGATCGTGAAGGTCCCGAACGGTAAGTCGATCTTCCGGCGCAGCGCGCTCACGTACACCTCGACGAGGTTGTGGTCCGCCTCCCGCGCCGAGTCCCACACCCCGGCCAGCACCTCGTCCTTGGTGACCACCCGCCCCTTGCGCCGCGCCAGGTGCTCCAGCACCGCGAACTCCTTGGCGGTCAACGAAATCGGCGTCCCCCGTCGCGAGCAGGCGCGCGTCGCCGGGTCCACCACCAGGTCGCCCGCGACCACCGCCGCCGGTCGTCCCGCCGCGCCCCGCCGGGCCAGCGCGCGCAGCCGCGCCACCAGCACCACGTACGAGAACGGCTTCGTCAGGTAGTCGTCGGCGCCGGTGTCCAGGCCCTCGGCCTCGTCCAGCTCGCCGTCCTTGGCCGTCAGCATCAGGATCGGCGTCTCGACCCCCGCGTCGCGCAGCCGCGCGCACACCCGGTACCCGTTGAGCCCCGGCAGCATGATGTCCAGCACGACCACGTCGTACGCGTGCTCCGAGGCCCGCCACAGACCCGCCTCGCCGTCGTGCTCCACGTCCACCGCGAAGCCCTCGGCGACCAGCCCCCGCGCGAGCAGCCCGACGAGCCTGCGGTCGTCGTCAACCAGCAGCACCCTCATGCCCCGGAACGTGCCACAGGACGACACCGCCGCGCCTGAAGAACGCTTCAGCCGACTTCAGGTCCCCCTCAGCCCGACTGCGGCACGGTGCCGTCAGCGCGCCTCCCGCTTCGTGGGGTAGCGGGAGGCGCGCCACCGGTCACTCGTCGTTCAGCCTGGCGTTCAACGACCGCAGCAGCGCGTCGCCGACGACCTGCTTGTCCTGCGCGCGCAGCGCCTCCTCCAGCGCCCCCGCCAGGTCGCCGATGATCGGCGGCGGCGTCCGGTCGGTCACCAGGGCGCCCGCGCGCCTCGCCTCGGCCTCGGCGTTCTCCGGGTCCTCGGCCGCCAGCAGGAACCGCGCGCCCCTGGTGATCATGAACAGCCTGCGGTGCTCGTCGCCGGACTGGTCAGCCAGCTCCTCGGCGACGCCGTTGTGCTCCAGCGCCTTCGCCCAGTCCTCCTCCTGCGCGTGCAGGAACCCGCGGATGGCGGCGATCCTGGTGCGCAGCATGAGCACCTGCTCCTCGTCGTCCACGTGCTCCAGCAGCCCCTCGGCGTGCGAGACCGCGTGGAACGACTCGGCCACGTCGTCGTTCGGCCGGGTGCTCGCCGCCTCCATCCAGGACGCCGCCGCCTCGTAGGCGTCGCCGATCTCGGTCCACAGCCGCGCCGCGCCCTCGTACGCCTCGGCGCCCTCGACCTCCTGACCGGCCTGCGACCGCGCCGCGCCGAGCGCGTCCAGCGTCACGGCCCGCTGCAGCAGCTCCTCCTCGGGGGCCGCCGCGAGCGCGGCCTCCAGGTGCCGCAGCGCCGCGTCGGTCTCGCCGAGCTGCGTGCACACCTTGCCGAGCCGGAACAGCACCGGCACCGAGTCGGACGGCGGCAGGTCGCCCGCCTCCAGGATCCGCAACGCCTCCTCCAGCGCCTCGGCCGCCTCGATCGGCCGCCGCACGTTCAGGTAACCGCCCGCGAGCGCGAAGCACGCCCACACGACCTCCTGCTCGCTGCCCAGCTCGCGGGTCACCGCGACGGCCTCGCGCAGCGCGCCCATCCGGTCCGCGTACCGGCCCAGGTGCTCCACCAGCGAGACCCGCCGCTGGTGCGCCTCGACCGTCCACGGCCCGCGCACCGACCCCGACGCGGCGACCAGCGCGTCCGCCGCCTCCAGCGCCGCGTCACCGTCCTCGCGCAGCACGGCCAGGTGCCCGAGCAGCCGCAGCGCGTTGAACCGCACCGACGGCGGCGGGTCCTCGGCCAGCAGCGCCTCGGCGATCTCCCGCGCCTCCTCCAGGCGGTCCGCGCTGGCCAGGTGCTCGGCCCGCGCGCAGCGCACCCGCACCAGCAGGTCCGCGTCCGGCTCGGCCAGCTCGCGCGCCTGCTCGACCAGCTCCAGCGCCTCCGGCACCAGCCCGTCGTCCGAGCGCTCCACCAGCTCGGCCAGCACCAGCTTCGCCAGCACCAGCGTCCTGGGGGTCGCGGCCAGCGCGACGCACTCGCGCGCCTCGGCGACCGCCGCCTCCAGCCCGCCGGTCAGCTCGGACCAGCGGCCGGCGCCCCGGCTGCGGTAGCGCACCGCCAGGTCCGGTTCGCCCAGCTCCTCCAGCCGCGCCACGGCCGCCCGGAACGCCGCCAGCGCGGCCTCGTCGTCCAGGCCCGGCTTGGAGGCGAGCGCCCTGCGGGCCGCGACCCGCGCCGCCAGCACGTCGGGCAGCAGCGCGTCCAGGTCGGCGGGCAGCGAGCGCAGCAGCCGCATCCCGGTGAGGAAGTCGTTGCCGGAGAACGCCTTCAGCGCCCGCTCGGCCAGCTCCACCGGGTCGGACAGCACCTCCTCGTCCACAGCGGACTCGACCGGCGCGTCGATCTGCGCGTCCGCCGCCGTCGGCACCGCCAGCGGCACCGGCTCGGTGTCGGCCAGCGCCAGCGTCCTGCGGATCCGCGCGCTCACCGCGTCGCTGCCGTTGCGCTCGTCGAAGCGGGCCGCGATCTCCAGCGCCTGCGCCCGCAGGAACTCGCGCAGCTCGTCCGCGGACAGCACCTCGGTGCGCCCGTCGCGCGGCACCGCGAACTCCTCCGGCCGGTCCAGCCGGTCCAGCAGCAGCGCCGCGCCCGCCGAGAACCGCATGGCCTGCGCGGGGTTCGTGGACGAGTGCACCCGGTGCAGGTGCCGCTTGAGCAGCTCGACGCCGCGCTCCACGTTGCCCGAGGTCGCGCAGAACACCAGGTGGTCGTCCAGGTACCCGGTCACCAGGTCGTCGCGGATCGCGCGGTGCGCCACCACGTGCGCCTCGCGGGCCCGCTCCAGGTCGCCCACCTCGACGAACGCGGGCGTCAGCGTGGTCAGGATGCCCTGCGGCTGGCCCGCGCAGCCGGTGTCCTCGGCCAGCTGGTGCTCGGCGTGCGCGATCGCCTCGGCGGGCCTGCCCTGCCAGATCAGGTGCCTGGCCTGCTCCTCGACCACGCACGCCTCGCAGTCGCTGAGCGGGCCGCGCTCGGCCGCCAGGTAGCGGGCGAAGTGCTCCCGGTAACCGGCCTCGTCACCGACGTGGTCGGCCAGCTCGGTGCGCGCCCCGTGCACCGGCTGCGCCGAGAAGCCGTGCTGCCGGTAGCGGGTCGCCAGCTGCTCCAGCACCGAGCCGATCTGCTCCAGGCTGAACCGGGGGTCGGCGAGCAGACCGGTGACGATCCACTTGTGCGCCCAGTCGTAGTTGTGCGTCTCCCACTCGTCGAACGCCGTGGGGTCGCGCCGCTCGGCCGCGCCGCACCAGGCGAACGGGGCCAGCATCAGGTCGTAGCGGTTCAGGTCGTGCGCCGAGCGCAGCAGCGCGATCCGGCAGCTCACCGCCAGCGGCAGGTGGTCGCAGGCGTCCGCCGCCCGCGCCGCCCGCTCCAGCGCCTCGTGCCTGGCCATGCCCTCCGGCAGGTGGTAGGCCTGCGCGAACTGCTGCTCGGCGGCCTGCTTGATCTCGTCCCGGCCGGGTTCTTCGGTCATCGGGGCTGCCCCTTCATCGGTTGTCCACGGCCCGGTCGAGCAGGTCCAGGAACGAGCGGTTGAGCGCGGCGGTGTCCTTCGGGCGCATGGGGCGTCGGGACTGGAGCAGCGCGTGCACGTACAGCGACTCCACGGTCAGCTCCACGAGCGCCGGGTCGGTCAGCTCCGCGAGCCTGCGCACCAGCGGGCTGCGGCAGTTGAGCACCAGCCGCTGCGCCGCGCCCGGCGCGGACTCGGCCAGGCTGCCCAGCAGCTGCGCCCACAGCGGGTCGTCGGCCTCCTCGCCCGCCTGCTCCACGTCGCGCCTGCGCTCGCCCTCGGCGTTGGTCACCAGCAGCGCGGGCAGCGAGGCCGGGTCGAAGTCGCGCGGGACGACCTCGCAGTCGTGCCGCTCCAGCACCCCCGCCGCGTCCCCCAGCCGCGCCCGCAGCGCCCGCTCCACCTCCGGCTCGGGGTCGCCGAGCGCGGCCAGCACCTCGCTGGGCGCCACCCGCCGCGCCGCACCCGGACCGTCCAGCGCGACCAGGCGCTCCAGGACCTCCAGGTCGTAGGCGTAACCGGCGTTCAGCAGACCCATGCCCTGGGCGTGCGCGACCGGCGCGAGCTGGCGGAACTCGTCCACGTCCGGCAGGTACAGCACCGAGCCGTAGCGGCGGCGGAACTGCTTGAGCGACTGCGCGCCGTCCGTGGTCTCGAACGGCAGCCAGCGCTCCACCAGCCGCAGCATCTCCTCGTCCACCCTGGCCAGCGACTTGATGCCCAGGTGGTGCGCCTCCATCAGCGCCGAGGTGCGGCCGGGGTCGGTGGCGTCCAGGCGCACCAGCCAGTCCCGCACCTGGCGGCCCAGCTCCTCCTGCACGATCAGCAGCGTCTCGTCCTGGTACAGCGACTCGCGGCTGGCCGTGGGCCGCAGCGAGGAGGTGTCCACGACGCAGCGCACGAAGTACGCCCAGTCGGGCAGCAGGCCCTCGATGGCCTCGCCGACCAGCATCCGCTTCAGGTACACCCGGTGCGACTGGCGGGCTCCGGGGTGCACGCCCGCGGGCAGCACGTACGCCACGCCGGTCAGGCCGACGGCGGGCACCTCGACCGGGATCGCCGCGAACGGCTCCAGGCCCAGCACGCGCGCCCCGTACCCCATCGGGTCGGTCAGCCACGGCAGCTCGTCGGTCGTGAGAACCTCGTCACCCACCCGGACGGTGACCGGCAGCAGCTCGCCGTACTCGGCGACCAGCGCGCGCACCACGTCGCGGCCGAGCCAGTGGTCGCTGTCGCGGCTCGGCACCAACTCGATCGTGGTGCCGACCTCGGCGCGCGCCGAGTCGTCCACCTCGACCTCGTAGTTGCCCGCCGCGTCGGCCGACCAGCGGACCGCGGGCCCGCCCTTCGCGGAGCGGCTGACCAGCCGCACCCGCTCGGCGACGAGGAACGCCGACAGCAGGCCCACGCCGAACTGGCCGAGGAAGCCCTGGCGGGCGAACCCCAGCTCGTCCCGCTTGGACGTGCGGCCCAGCGTCGAGAGCAGGTCGTGCACCTCGCTCTCGGTCAGGCCTATGCCCGTGTCGGAGATGCGCAGGGTGCCGTCGGCGCTGGAATCGGCAGGCTCGATGACCACCTCGCCCGGCGCGTCCGGCTGGAGCGCGCGGCGGGCGGTGATGGCGTCCACCGCGTTCTGCAGCAGCTCGCGGGCGTACACGCGAGGGCTGCTGTACAGGTGGTGGCTGAGCAGGTCGATGATCCCGCGCAGGTCGACACCGAAGGTGTGTGCCATAAGAGTGCGGTCCACCTCAGGTCTTGATCGCTTTCAGACGCCCGAATTCTAGGTGCGCCGGGGCCGCGGTCGCTCTTATTTTGGACCGGTCACCTAGGATCGGTCCGCCGCACCGCGCAGGCGCAACGCACCGCGCGTGGCGGCCATCACCTCATGTCCGCGACGGGAGCTGTACACCAACCATGTCCGGAGCCAACGACCCGTACGACCCCAAGCAGGTCGCGGCGCTGTCCGCCGAGGCGCTCGACGCCGCGGTCGAGCGGGCCCAGGAGGCGTTCGCCCAGGCGGGCGACCTCGACGCGCTCGCCGCCGCCAAGCCCGCCCACCTCGGAGACCGCTCCGCCGTCCTGCAGGCCCGCCGCGAGATCGGCGCGCTGCCCCCGGCCGCGAAGTCCGAGGCGGGCAAGCGCGTCAACGTCGCCAAGCAGGCGATCGACGCGGCCTTCGAGGCGCGCCGAGCCGTCCTGCAGGTCGAGCGGGACGAGCGGGTGCTGCGGGAGGAGTCCGTCGACGTCACCCTCCCGTGGGACCGGGTGCCGCGCGGGGCCCGCCACCCCATCACGACCCTCGCCGAGCGCGTCGGCGACATCTTCGTGGCCATGGGCTACGAGATCGCCGAGGGGCCCGAGCTCGAGGCGGAGTGGTTCAACTTCGACGCGCTCAACTTCGGCAAGGACCACCCCGCGCGGTCCATGCAGGACACCTTCTACGTCGGGCCCGCCGACTCGGGCCTGGTGCTGCGCACGCACACCAGCCCCGTGCAGGCGCGCACGCTGCTCGACCGCGAGCTCCCGGTGTACGTGGTGTGCCCCGGCCGCACCTTCCGCACCGACGAGCTGGACGCCACCCACACCCCGGTGTTCCACCAGGTGGAGGGGCTCGCCGTGGACAAGGGCCTGACCATGGCCCACCTCAAGGGCACCCTCGACGCGTTCGCGCGCGCCGTCTTCGGCGACCAGTCGCGCACCCGGCTGCGCCCCAGCTTCTTCCCCTTCACCGAGCCGTCCGCCGAGGTGGACGTGTGGTTCCCGGAGAAGAAGGGCGGCGCGGGCTGGGTCGAGTGGGGCGGCTGCGGCATGGTCAACCCGAACGTGCTGCGCAACTGCGGCGTCGACCCCGAGGTCTACTCCGGATTCGCCTTCGGCATGGGCCTGGAGCGCACGCTCCAGTTCCGCAACGGCATCCCCGACATGCGGGACATGGTCGAGGGCGACGTCCGCTTCACCCAGCCATTCGGAACGGAGGCCTGACCGGTGCGCATCCCGGTTACCTGGCTGGTCGAGCACCTCGAGTTCGACCAGACCCCCACGCCGGACCAGCTCGCCGAGGCGTTCACGCGAGTGGGCATCGAGGTCGAGGAGACCACCGGGCTCGGCCCGGTCACCGGACCGCTCGTCGCGGGCCGCGTGGTCGAGATCGAGGAGCTGACCGAGTTCAAGAAGCCGATCCGGTTCTGCCGGGTCGAGGTCGGCCCCGACCAGGTCAACGGCATCGTGTGCGGCGCGCGCAACTTCGTCGAGGGCGACACCGTCGTGGTGGCGCTGCCCGGCGCGGTGCTGCCCGGCGACTTCCGCATCGCCGCCCGCAAGACCTACGGCCGCACCAGCGAGGGCATGATCTGCTCCGCCCGCGAGCTGGGCCTGGGCGACGAGCACGCGGGCATCCTCGTGCTGCCCAGCGGCACCGCCCAGCCGGGTGACGACGCGCACGAGCTGCTCGGCCTGGGCGACACCGTCATCGAGGTCGCGCCCACCCCGGACCGGGGCTACGCGTTCTCGGTGCGCGGCCTGGCCCGCGAGCTCGCCTGCGCGTTCGAGGCCCCGTTCGGCGACCCCGGCCTGGCCGAGGTGCCCGAGGCCGAGGGCGACGTGTGGTCGGTGCGGGTCGACGACGCCACCGCGTGCTCGCGCTTCGCGGCCCGCCGCGTCACCGGGGTGGACCCGACCGCGCCCACCCCGTGGTGGATGCGCCGCAGGCTCATGCTGGCGGGCATCCGCTCCATCTCGCTGCCGGTCGACGTCACCAACTACGTGATGCTCGAGCTCGGCCAGCCGCTGCACGCCTTCGACGCGTCCGCCGTCAAGGGCGGGCTCGTGGTGCGCCGCGCGGCGGCGGGGGAGAAGCTGACCACGCTCGACGACGCCGTGCGGGCGCTCGACCCCGACGACATCGTCATCGCCGACGACAGCGGAGTGCTGTCGCTGGCGGGCGTCATGGGCGGCGCGAGCACCGAGGTGCGCGACAGCAGCTCCGACATCCTGCTCGAAGCGGCCGTGTGGGACCCCAAGTCCATCGCCCGCACCGTGCGCCGCCACAAGCTGCCCAGCGAGGCGGCCAAGCGGTACGAGCGGACCGTCGACCCGGCGCTGGCCCCGGTGGCGCTGGAGCGCGCCGCGCGGCTGCTGCACCTGTTCGGCGAGGGCTCCATCCAGCCCGGCCGCACGGACGTCGGCACGCCGGAGCTGCCCGCCGCCGTGTCCATGCCGATCGACCTGCCCGACCGGGTCGCGGGCGTGCCCTACGCGCGCGGCGTCACGGCCCGCAGGCTCGGCCAGATCGGCTGCCGCGTCGAGGTCAGCACGGACGACGCGGGCCACACCGTGGTCACCGCCGTGCCGCCGACCTGGCGCGCCGACCTGATCCAGCCCGCCGACCTGGTGGAGGAGGTGCTCCGGCTGGAGGGCTACGACAGCATCCCGTCGGTGCTGCCGCCCGTCCCGGCCGGTCGGGGCCTGACCGAGCAGCAGCGCCGCCGCCGCTCGGTCTCCCGCGCGCTGGCCGAGCACGGCCTGGTCGAGGTCAAGCCGTTCCCGTTCCTCTCGCCCGCCGTGTTCGACGCGCTCGGGCTGGCCGAGGACGACGTGCGGCGCACCACGACCACGGTGCTCAACCCGCTGGAGTCGGACAAGAACGCGCTGGCCACCACCCTGGTGCCGGGCCTGCTGGACGCGCTGCAGCGCAACCTGGCGCGCGGCCAGAAGGACGTGGCGCTGTACGCGGTGGCCCAGGTGACGCTGCCTCGCGCGCAGCAGGGCGCCATGCCCGAGGTCGGGGTGGGCGAGCGGCCCGCCGACGAGCAGGTCGCGGCGCTGCGGGCGGCGCTGCCGCAGCAGCCGGTGCACGTGGCCGCGGTGCTGTGCGGCAACCGCGAGCTGCCCGGCTGGTGGGGCGCCGGTCGCCGGGCCGACTGGGCGGACGCGGTCGAGGTGGCGCGGCTGGTCGGGCAGGCCTACGGCGTGCGGATCAGCGCGGTGGCCTCGGACCTGGCGCCGTGGCACCCCGGCCGGTGCGCCGAGCTGCGCGTGGGCGACTTCCCGGTCGGCCACGCGGGCGAGCTGCACCCGAAGGTCGTGGAGGCGCTGGGGCTGCCCAAGCGCACCGTGGCCGTCGAGCTGGACCTGGACGCGCTGCCGCTGGCCGAGCACCGGCCCGCGCCGGTCGTCTCGCCCTACCCGCCGGTGCTGCTCGACGTGGCCGTCGTGGTCGACGCCGACGTGCCCGCCGCGCGGGTCGCCGAGGCGCTGGACGCGGGGGGCGGCGAGCTGCTGGAGGACATCCGGCTGTTCGACGACTACCGGGGCGAGCGGGTCGGCGAGGGCAAGCGCTCGCTGGCGTACGCGCTCCGGTTCCGGGCGACCGACCGCACGCTGACCGTGGAGGAGGCGACGGCGGCGCGTGACGCGGCCGTGGCCGCTGCGGCCGAGAGCGTGGGCGCGGTGCTCCGGGCGTGAGCCCAAGAACCCCGGACCCGCAACTCTGCGGGTCCGGGGTTCACCTTTTAGGGTGAATCCTTTGGGTGGCTCGATAGCGAGAACGCCCAGTTCAGAGCAGTGGGAACGGGTTCATAAGGGGGTGGAAAACCCTGCTTTTCAGGGACCCCCCGTGCTTGCGCGGCAGTTGAACGTTCTCCAAGATTGGCCTCGCCGGTCCACCGGGGCCGAAGGCGAAGCGATGAACCACCGGGCGTGTCTGGTCGCCGGTCCGATGGGGAGCTAGCGGCGAACCCACCGCCTGGGCAACAGTCCTACCGTGGAGTTGCACCATGCGAAACCTCGGTCCGCGGGGGGAAGTCGCGGTCGCGCTGAGCATCCTCGGCGCAGGCGCGGCCGTGGTCGTGTCCATGCACCTGACCTGGCCCGAGCCCGAGGTGCCGGTGGTGTCCTACTCGATCAGCGGCGGCGAGGCCGGGGTGGCCGACCTCAAGCCGTTCGAGATCGACGACGTGTCCGGGGCCTCGGTCGAGCTGACCCCCGGCGCGCAGGGCTCCCGCACCGTGCGGCTGTCCAACCCCAACGACGTCGACATCATGGTCATGTCGCTCCAGGCCGAGCCGGGCGACCCGGTGGACGAGGGGCGCAACCCGGTCGACGGGTGCGGGTCCGACGTGCTGACCGTGGACCCGATGGACCAGCCGGTCATCATCCCGCCGGAGGGGTCCGTGGACGTCGCGATGGTCGTGCGGATCGCGGGCGACATCCCGCCCGCCTGCCAGGACCTGGTGTTCCCGCTGACCTACTCCGGCCGCGCGACCAGGGGCTGAGCGGGTCGGCTGAAGGGTTCGTGAAGGGCGCGTCACGACTGCCCCGACCAGCCCGCCCGGACGGGTGATCTGTGTAACGCTGGCCCGATGAGCAGCGAGTACGACTACGACCTGGTCGTCATCGGGTCCGGCCCCGGCGGGCAGAAGGCGGCGATCGCGGGCGCGAAGCTCGGCAAGCGGGTCGCCATCGTGGACAAGGCCGACATGGTCGGCGGCGTGTGCGTCAACACCGGCACCATCCCTTCCAAGACCCTGCGCGAAGCGGTCATGTACCTGACCGGCATGAGCCAGCGCGAGCTGTACGGCGCCAGCTACCGGGTCAAGGAGGACATCACCATCTCCGACCTGCTCGCGCGCACCCAGCACGTCATCGGGCACGAGGTGCAGGTCGTGCGGGCGCAGCTGCACCGCAACCAGGTCGACCTGCTCACCGGCACCGGGTCGTTCACCGGCCCGCACAGCGTCGCCGTCGAGGGCGCGCACCGGGGCGAGCACCGGGTGATCAGCGGCGAGAAGATCGTGATCGCCACCGGGACCAGGCCCGCGCGCCCGTCCCAGGTGGACTTCGACGAGGCGCGGGTGCTCGACTCGGACGAGGTGCTTCAGCTCGACACCATCCCGTCCTCGCTGGTCGTGGTGGGCGCGGGCGTCATCGGCATCGAGTACGCCTCGATGTTCGCGGCGCTCGGCAGCCGGGTCACGGTCGTGGAGCAGCGGGAGCGGATGCTCGACTTCTGCGACTCGGAGATCGTCGAGTCGCTGAAGTTCCACCTGCGGGACCTGGCGGTGACCTTCCGGTTCGGCGAGAAGGTCGTGGACGTGTCGGTGTCCGAGCAGGGCACGGTCACCACGCTGGCCAGCGGCAAGCGCATCGCGGCCGAGGCCGTCATGTACTCGGCGGGGCGCCAGGGGTGCACCGAGTCGCTGAACCTGGAGGCCGCGGGCCTGGAGGCCGACCACCGGGGGCGGCTGTCGGTGGACGGGAGCTACCGGACGTCGGTCGAGCACATCTACGCCGTCGGCGACGTCATCGGCTTCCCGGCGCTGGCCGCGACCTCGATGGACCAGGGCAGGCTGGCGGCGTACCACGCGTTCGGGGAGACGGCTAACGAGCTGTCCGGGCTCCAGCCGATCGGGATCTACACCATCCCGGAGATCTCCTACTGCGGCGCGACCGAGGCGGAGCTGACCTCGTCGTCGGTGCCGTACGAGGTGGGGCTGGCCCGCTACCGGGAGCTGGCGCGCGGGCAGATCGTGGGCGACGCGTACGGGATGCTCAAGCTGCTGGTGTCCACCGAGGACCGCAAGCTGCTGGGCGTGCACCTGTTCGGGACCGGCGCGACCGACCTGGTCCACATCGGGCAGGCGGTCATGGCGTGCGGCGGGACGGTGGACTACCTGGTCGACACGGTCTTCAACTACCCGACGCTGTCGGAGGCGTACAAGGTCGCCGCGCTGGACGCGACCAACAAGATCCGGGCGCTGGGCCGCTTCGGCGGGTGATCTCTTCCTGGTGAGGCCGGACGCCGTGTGAAGGATGTTTGACACGGTGTCCGGTCTTCTTTACATTGGTCGATGTCGGGTTTGCTTGACATCGGGGGTGGGAGATGCGGGTCGGGGAGATGTCGTTCCACGAGAAGCGCACCTGGATAGCGGCGCTGTCCGCGCTGGTGGGGTACGCCGCGTACGCGGTGGTCGTGCTGGGGCGCGCGGGCGGCGGGCCGCTGTCGGGCGTGGCCTACGAGTGGCCGCTGGTGTGGTCCACGGTGCTGTCCGTGGTGGTCACGGTCGCCCTCGTCGTCGTGGTCTCCGCGCTCGCGCCGAAGGAGGCGGGCGAGGAGGACGAGCGGGACCGGGACATCAACCGGTTCGGCGAGCACGTCGGGCAGGCCTTCGTCGTGCTCGGCGCGGTGGCGGCCCTCGCGCTCGCCCTGCTGGACGCCGACGGCTTCTGGATTGCCAACGCGGTCTACCTGGCGTTCGTGCTCTCGGCCGTGGTCGGCGCCGCGGCGAAGATCGTCGCCTACCGCAGGGGGGTCCACGGGTGGTGAAGCCCACGAGGGTCACCAACTCCATCCGCTCGCTGCGCTTCGCGCGCGACGGGATGACCCAGGCCGAGCTGGCCGAGCGGGTCGGGGTCACGAGGCAGACCGTGATCGCCATCGAGCAGGGGCGCTACTCGCCCTCGCTGGAGATGGCGTTCCGGATCGCGCGGGTGTTCAAGGTGCCGCTGGACGACGTCTTCCACTACCCGGAGGGGGACGTGGGGGAGGGGGAGACGTGAGCTGCCTCTGGCGGTTGTCAGGTGTTGTGGTGCTGCCACCGTCGTCCGGCGGGGTGCTGTCCGACGGCCGCTTGCTGTCTGGTCGCCTGCTGGCTGGTCGCTCCGGCTGGTCGCTCCGGTCAACGTCCACGACGAACGCACGGCCAGGTCCCTGCGGCGGCGGGACCAAGGCGGGTCAGGACCGCAGCGGGACGGGGCGGGGCGCTGCTTCTGGCTCCTCCGGGCTGACACTGGTCACCACGGCGGCCTCGGCCTCGGCGCCGATCGCGGAGTCGCCTGGCCGACCTGAGTCCTCGGCCTCCAGGCCGCCCGGACTTGGGCACTGGGCCCTCGAACCTGGGCCCTCGAACCTGGGCCTCGAACCTGGGCCCTCGACCAGCCGTTCGAAGCATGTCCTGTGTGGATCGTCGCTGGTAGAGATTCCGTGGGGCAGGGCTGCGACCGGTTGTTTCGGGTCGATTTCCAATTTCCGATTCCCGGTCCCCGACGGCTTCCGACACCTGACGAGTCGTGTGGATCGCCGAGCCGCGCAGGCCCGTTCTCCTGCGTCTTCATCGCCGGCATGGCGGTGGGATCGCGCTGCTGCCGGACCCCTGGTCCCGGCGGCTCCGACAGGGTTCGCGCCGCGCGTCGTCTGCAGCGGCACAGGGGCGCGTTCGGGCCTGTTGGGTCGCCATCGTGGGTCGGGTGGTGCGCACCTGTGCCCGCCTGACCGAGTGCTGGCGCCTGGTCGATTACTGCCGCCTGGGGCATGTTCTGCGGATCTTCGCCTGAGGTGCAGGACGATGCTGGCGAGAACGATCTCGGCACGGTGGTAGGCGGCTCGTTTCGCGAAGCGGGTTGCCAGGCCGCGGAACTGCTTGAGCCGGTTGAAGCAGCGTTCGACCACGTTGCGCAGGTTGTAGAGGTCGGGGTCGAAGGTCGGTGGCCTGCCACCGGCCGAGCCGTTGGCGCTGCGGCGGTCGATCCGGTCGACGTGCTCGGGAAGGGTGGCCTTGATGCGCCGCTGTCGTAACGCCGCGCGAGTGCTCGGGTGGGCGTGGGCCTTGTCGGCGATCGCTCGCTCGACGCGGACCCGCTGCCCGTCCGCGTCCACGTCGATGTCGATGTCGATGTCGTGGATGTTGTCGAGCAGCGGTAGCCGTTGTGGGTTGTCGCCGGCCTGGCCGGGGGTGAGGATCACCGCCAACGGCAGACCCGCGCTGTCGACGGCCGGGTGGAGCTTGGTCGTCAGCGTGCCGGTGCGCCCGGACGCTCGTGCGCGGTCTTCCACGGCCCTTGCCGTTCCGGCAGGTCACGCCACGGGGCGCCGGTGCGTTCCTTCCGCAGGATCGCGTCGATGACCTGCCGGTGGCTGCGCCACAGGCCACCCTGCTGCCCGCTCTGCGCGGGCAGCGGTGGCGAAATCCTCGCCCAGGCCTTGTCCGTCAGCTCGCCACGTCCGGCTACGCACCGTCATCGGCACACGATCATGAGAAAGATCAGCAGGACACGCCCTGGTCGGGGGCGTGAGCGGGGTCGTCTCAACCGCGCGGGGCCAGGGCTGTGGCGTTGATCTGCTTCACGAACTTGATCGCAACAACCACGTGGGTCATGAGCTGAGGGGGAGCGGTGAGAGCTGTTGTGCAGGACGCGTACGGCATCGCGGGGGTGCTGCGGGTCGAGGAGGTCCCCGAGCCGGAGCCGGGTGAGGGGGAGGTGCTGGTCCGGGTGCGCGCGGCGGGTGTTGACCAGGGCGTGCGGCACCTGGTGACCGGTGAGCCGGGGGTGGCGCGGCTGGCGATCGGGGTGCGGCGGCCGAGGAACCGGGTGCCGGGCGCGGACCTGGCCGGGGTGGTCGAGCGGGTCGGGGGTGGGGTGCGCGGGTTCGCGGTCGGTGACGAGGTGCTCGGGGTGGGGCGTGGCGCGTTCGCCGAGCTGGCGCGCGCGTCGGCGGACCGGATCGTGCGCAAGCCCGCGTCGCTGTCGTTCGCCGAGGCCGCCGCGCTGCCGATCTCGGGGGTGACCGCGCTGCAGGCCGTGCGCGGACGGGTGGGGGAGCGGGTGCTCGTGCTCGGCGCGTCCGGCGGGGTCGGGTCGTACGCGGTGCAGCTGGCCAAGGCGCTCGGGGCTCGGGTGACCGGGGTGTGCTCGGGCGGCAAGGCCGGGTTCGTGCGCTCGTTGGGGGCCGACGAGGTCGTCGACCACCGCGAGGCCGAGCCGACCGGGCGGTACGACCTGGTCGTGGACACCGGGGGCAGACGGCCGCTGCGCGCCCTGCGGCGACTGCTCACCCCGCGCGGCGCGCTCGTGATCGTCGGCGGCGAGGGCGGGGGCGCCTGGTTCGGCGGGCTCCAGCGGCAGCTCGGGGCGCTGCTGCTCACCCCGCTGGTCCGGCAGAGCCTGACCTGTCCCGTCTCGCTCGTCGGCGCCGAGGACCTCCACCAGCTCGTCGGCTTCGTGGAGCGCGGGCAGCTGCGCGTCCCGCTGGACCGCGCCTACCCGCTGGAGCGCGCCGAGGACGCGTTGCTGCGGCTTTCCGGGGGACGTGTACTGGGCAAGGTGGTGCTCACCGTGTGACAGTGGTGTGACCCGAACCCCTTTGAGTGACTTTGCACAGTCGTGCATACTTATCCGCATGACGGTTCGGATCGCGGTCGCGGGAGCCAGCGGGTACGCCGGGGGCGAGCTGCTCCGGCTGCTCCTCGCACATCCCGAGGTGGAGATCGGCGCGCTCACGGCGGGCGGCAACGCGGGTGCCCCGCTGCTGGCGCACCAGCCGCACCTGCTCCCGCTGGCCGACCGGGTCCTGGAGGAGACCACGCCCGAGGTCCTCGCGGGTCACGACGTGGTGTTCCTGGCGCTGCCGCACGGGCACTCCGCCGCGCTGGCCGCCCAGCTCGGGGACGACGTGCTCGTCGTGGACTGCGGAGCCGACCACCGGCTGACCGACGCCGCCGCCTGGCAGCGCTGGTACGGCGGCGAGCACGCGGGCAGCTGGCCCTACGGCCTGCCCGAGCTGCCCGGTCACCGCGAGGCGCTGCGCGGCGCGAAGCGGATCGCGGTCCCCGGCTGCTACCCGACGGTCTCCTCGCTCGCGCTGGCCCCCGCGATCGGCCTGGTCGAGCCCGAGGTCACCGTGGTCGCCGTCTCCGGCACGTCCGGTGCGGGCAAGGCGCCCAAGGCGAACCTGCTCGGGTCCGAGGTCATGGGCTCGCTGTCCGCCTACGGCGTCGGCGGCGCGCACCGGCACACCCCCGAGATCACCCAGAACCTCAGCGCCGTCGCGGGCCGCCCGGTGAAGGTCTCCTTCACCCCGGTGCTGGCCCCGCTGCCGCGCGGCATCCTCGCGACCTGCACCGCGACCCTCGCCGACGGCGTGGACGCCGCGCGGGTCAGGGCCGCGTACCAGGCCGCCTACGCGGACGAGCCGTTCGTCCACCTGCTGCCCGAGGGCCACTGGCCCACCACCGGCGCCGTGCTCGGCTCCAACGCCGTGCAGCTCCAGGTCACCACCGACCCCGACCTGAACCGACTGGTCGTCGTCGCCGCCATCGACAACCTCGCGAAGGGCACCGCGGGCGCCGCGGTGCAGTGCGCGAACCTCGCCCTCGGCCTGCCGGAGACCACCGGCCTGTCCACCATCGGAGTCGCACCATGATCCGCACCCAGGGCGTCACCGGCCCCCAGGGCTTCCGTGCCGCAGGTGTCGCCGCGGGCATCAAGGAGTCCGGCGCGCTCGACCTGGCGCTGGTCGTCAACGACGGCCCGAACGACGCCGCCGCCGCCGTGTTCACCACCAACCAGGTCAAGGCCGCCCCGGTCCTGTGGTCCCAGCAGGTGATCAAGGAGCGCAGGCTGACCGCCGTCGTCCTCAACTCCGGCGGCGCCAACGCCTGCACCGGCCCCGAGGGCTTCCAGGACACCCACGCCACCGCCGAGAAGGTCGGCGAGGCGCTGGCCACCGGCGCGGGCGAGGTCGCGGTCTGCTCCACCGGCCTCATCGGCGAGCGGCTGCCCATGGACAGGCTGCTGCCCGGCGTCGACGCCGCCGTCGCCGAGCTGGCGGGCACCGAGGCCGCCGGTCTCGCCGCCGCCACCGCCGTCATGACCACCGACAGCCACCCCAAGCAGTCCTGGACGCGGCACCCCGACGGCTGGTCCGTGGGCGGCTTCGTCAAGGGCGCGGGGATGCTCGCCCCGAACATGGCCACCATGCTGTCGGTCATCACCACCGACGCCGTCATCAGCGGCGACGCGCTCGACGCGGCCCTGCGGCACGCCGTGACCAGGACGTTCGACCGGCTCGACGTCGACGGCGGCACCTCCACCAACGACACGGTGATCGTGCTGTCCTCCGGCGCGTCCGGGATCGAGCCCGAGGCGGACGACTTCGCCGAGCTGCTCACCGCCGTCGCCGGCGACCTGGTCAAGCAGCTCCAGGGCGACGCCGAGGGCGCCACCAAGGAGATCAGCGTGACCGTCATGGGCGCGCGCACCGAGGCCGACGCGGTCACCGTGGGCAAGACCGTCGCCGAGGACAACCTGGTCAAGACCGCCCTGTTCGGCTCCGACCCCAACTGGGGCCGCGTCGCCATGGCCGTCGGCCGCTCCGCCGCCGAGGTCGACCCCGACCGGCTGGGCATCACCATCAACGGCGTCACCCTGTTCGCCGACGGGCACAAGGCCGCCGACCGCTCCGAGGCCGACCTGTCCGGCCGCGACATCTCCATCGTGGTCGAGCTGGGCCTCGGCGAGGGCTCGGCGACCGTGCTCACCACGGACCTGTCCCACGGCTACGTCGAAGAGAACAGCGCGTACTCGTCATGACCACACCCGCGCAGCGGCACGCCCTGGAGAAGGCGGGCGTCCTGATCGAGGCGCTGCCGTGGCTGCGGCGCTTCCAGGGCGCCACCGTCGTCGTCAAGTACGGCGGCAACGCCATGGTCGACGACGACCTCAAGCGCGCGTTCGCCCAGGACGTCGTCTTCCTCAAGCTCGCCGGACTTCACCCGGTCGTGGTGCACGGCGGCGGGCCCCAGATCGCCTCGATGCTCGGTAAAATGGGTATCGCCAGCGAGTTCAGGGGCGGTCTGCGCGTCACCACTCCCGAGGCCATGGACGTCGTGCGCATGGTCCTGGTCGGTCAGGTGCAGCGGGAGCTGGTGGGCCTGCTCAACGAGCACGGCCCCTACGCGGTGGGTCTGTCGGGCGAGGACGCGCACCTGCTCACCGCCGAGCGGCGCGGCACGGTCGTCGACGGCGAGCACGTCGACCTCGGCCTCGTCGGCGACATCGTCGCGGTCAACCCCGACGCGGTGCTCGACATCATCCGGGCCGGGCGCATCCCGGTCATCTCCACGGTGGCCCCGGACGCGGCGGGCGTCGTGCACAACGTCAACGCCGACACCGCCGCGGGCGCCGTCGCCGTGGGGCTGAAGGCCCGCAAGCTCGTCGTCCTCACCGACGTCGAGGGCCTCTACGCGGACTGGCCCGACCGCGACTCCCTGGTCGCGCGCATCGGAGCCGACCGGCTGGAGGCGCTGCTGCCCTCGTTGGACAGCGGCATGGTGCCCAAGATGGAGGCGTGCCTGCGCGCCGTGCGCGGCGGCGTGCCGCAGGCGCACGTGATCGACGGCAGGCTCGCCCACTCGCTGCTGCTGGAGGTCTTCACCTCCGAGGGCGTCGGGACGATGGTGACCGAACACGAGGAGGGGGACGACGAATGAGCGACCAGCAGCGCTGGCAGGCCGTGATGATGGACAACTACGGCACGCCCGCACTCGCGCTGGAGCGCGGCGAGGGCGCGTTCGTGTGGGACGTCGACGGCAACCGCTACCTCGACCTGGTCAGCGGCATCGCCGTCAACGCGCTCGGGCACGCCCACCCGGCCGTCGTCGCCGCCGTGACCGAGCAGATCGGCAAGCTCGGCCACACCTCGAACCTGTACATCAACCACCCCTCCCTGGCGCTGGCCGAGCGCCTGCTCGACCTGGCCGGGGTGGACGGCGACGGCCGCGTGCTGTTCTGCAACTCCGGCGCCGAGGCCAACGAGGCCGCCCTCAAGCTCAGCCGCCGCACCGGTCGCACCAAGGTCGTCGCCACCACCGGCGGCTTCCACGGCCGCACCATGGGCGCGCTCGCGCTGACCGGCCAGCCCGGCAAGCGCACCCCGTTCGAGCCGCTCGTGCCCGGCGTCGAGCACGTCCCGTTCGGCGACGTCGCCGCGCTGGAGGCGGCGATCGACGACAGCACCGCCGCGTTCTTCGTCGAGCCCGTCCAGGGCGAGAACGGCGTGGTCGTGCCCCCGGAGGGCTACCTCCAGGCGGCCCGCCGCATCACCGCCGAGCACGGCGCGCTGCTGGTCGTGGACGAGGTGCAGACCGGTGTCGGCCGCCTCGGCTCCTGGTTCGCCTTCCACCAGGCCGGGATCGTCCCCGACGTCGTCACCCTCGCCAAGGGCCTCGGCGGCGGCCTGCCGCTCGGCGCGTGCATCGCGATCGGCCCGGCCAAGGACCTGTTCCAGCCCGGCCAGCACGGCACCACCTTCGGCGGCAACCCGGTGTGCTGCGCCGCCGCGCTCGCCGTGCTCGACACCATCGCCGCGGACGGCCTGCTGGAGCACGCCTCCTCGGTCGGCAAGGAGATCGCCGCGGGCGTCGAGGCGCTGAACCACCCGCTCGTGGCCGGGGTGCGCGGCGCGGGCCTGCTGCTCGGCGTGCTGCTGCGCGAACCGGTGTCGGCCGCCGTCGCCGCCGCCGCCAAGCGGGCGGGCTACCTGGTCAACCCCGTCCAGCCCGACGTCATCCGGCTGGCGCCGCCGCTGGTGCTCGACGAGGTCGACGCCCACCGGCTGGTGGCCGACCTCCCGTCCTGTCTGGAGTCCTGAACGCCATGTCCCCCCGCCACTTCCTCCGCGACGACGACCTCACACCGCAGGAGCAGGCCGAGGTCCTCGACCTGGCCGACGAGCTCAAGGCCGACCCGACCGGCCCCAAGCCGCTCGCGGGCCCCCGGTCCGTCGCGGTGATCTTCGAGAAGAACTCCACCCGCACCCGGCTCTCGTTCGAGGTGGGCATCGCCCAGCTCGGCGGCAACCCGGTGATCGTGGACGGCCGCTCCATGCAGCTCGGCCGCGAGGAGACCATCGAGGACACCTCCCGCGTCCTGTCCGGCTACGTCGACGCCGTCGTGTGGCGCACCTTCGCGCAGAAGCGCATCGAGGCCATGGCGTCGGTGTCCCGCGTGCCCGTGGTCAACGCGCTCACCGACGAGTTCCACCCCTGCCAGGTGCTCGCCGACCTGCAGACCGTGCGGCGCGTCCACGGCCGCCTCGCCGGCCTCACCATCACGTACCTGGGCGATGGCGCGAACAACATGGCGAACTCGACGCTGCTCGGCGGCGTGACCGCCGGGATGCACGTGCGCGTCGCAGCCCCCGAGGCGTTCCAGACCGCACCGTGGGTGCTGGAGGACGCCCGCAGGCGCGCGGCCGAGACCGGCGGCTCGGTCGAGGTGATCACCGACCCGCGCGCGGCCGTCGACGGCGCGGACGTGCTGGTCACCGACACCTGGACGTCCATGGGCCAGGAGAACGACGGCCGCGACCGCACCCGCCCGTTCCACCCCTACCAGGTGAACGCGGCCCTGCTCGCCGCCACCGGCGTCGAGAAGACCACCGTGCTGCACTGCCTGCCCGCGCACCGGGGCTGGGAGATCACCGACGAGGTCATCGACGGCCCGGCCAGCGCGGTGTGGGAGGAGGCCGAGAACCGGCTGCACGCCCAGAAGGCGCTCCTGGTCTGGTTGCTCGGGCGCACGTCGTGAGCAGAACCGCCCGGCAGGCCCGCATCGTGGAGCTGGTCAGCCAGAACGCGGTGCGCAGCCAGGCGGAGCTCGCCAAGATCCTCGCGGCCGAGGGCGTCGACGTCACCCAGGCGACGCTGTCGCGCGACCTGGACGAGCTGGGCGCGGTCAAGCTTCGCGGTCCTGACGGGGGAGCGCCGGTGTACGTCATCCCCGAGGACGGCAGCCCCGTGCGCGGCGTCCAGGGCGGCACCACCAGGCTCACCAGGGTCCTGGAGGAGCTGCTGGTGTCGGTCGACCACTCCGGCAACCTCGCCGTGCTGCGCACCCCGCCGGGCGCGGCGCAGTTCCTGGCCAGCGCGCTGGACCGGGCGGCGCTGCACGACATCGTCGGCACCATCGCGGGCGACGACACCATCCTGGTGGTCGCCCGCGAACCCCTCAGCGGCGCCGACCTGGCCGCGCGGGTGACGGCGCTGGCCGAGCAGCGAACGGCCGAGAACGGCACGTGAGGCGGCCGGTCACCGGGACGCTCACGCGTTCTGGGTGATCCGGCACCGCTCGCCGGGCGCTGACCAGCGGGTGTCGCCCGCCGGCGCCGCTCGCCGGCCCCTGGGCGTCGCCCACCGGTCACCAGCCGCCGGGTGTCACACGCCGCTGGTCGGAGGTCGCCCACCGAGCGCCAGCCGCCGCTCGCTGCTCGACAGGCACGCGTGCCCGCCTGCCGCCGGGCGACAGGCCATCGGAGCGCGGTGCGGTGCTCGCAGGACCACGCGGGTCGCCGCTCGCCGGGGACCGCGCTGCGAGCGGGGGCCACCGCCCACCGGAGTCAGGTCCTGACCGGCGCCCCGATCGCATCCTCAGCGGCCCGCACAGCCGCAAGCGGCCCACCCACCCCGGTGGGCCGGTCTTCCACTGGGCCCGCCTCGGCGGGCCGAGTTCCCGCCCGGCCCGCTCCACTGGGCCGAAGTCCCGGTCCGCCGCGTGGTGGGCCCCGCTCGTGAAGGAGGGCCCGTGCTGACCGCTGTCGCCTTCTCCGGAGGCCCGGCCTCCACCGCCGTGCTGCGCGCGCTGCCCGGACCGGTCACCGCCGTCGTGGTCGACCTCGGCCAGGGCGGTGGCGTGGTGGCCGCCGCAGTCCGCGCCGCGCTCGCGGCGGGCGCGTCCGACGCCGTCGTCGTCGACGCCCGCGACGCGTTCGCCGACGACCACTGCCTGCCCGCGCTGCGCGCCAACGCCCCGCACGCCGACCCCCGCCCCCTCGGCGCCGCCCTCACCCACCCGGCGCTCGCCACCCACCTGGTCCGCGCCGCCGAACACCTCGGCGCCACCCGCCTCGCCCACGGCCGCCCCGACAGCCACCTGGCCGCAGCCCTGGCCGGTCTCGCCCCCGGCGCGCTCGTCCCGAGCCCCCGCACCCCCACGACCGCGCCGCCGATGACCGGTCTGTCCGCGACCACCTCCCTGTGGGACCGCCCCGGCGCCACCCCGCCCGAACCGGCCGAGCCGACCATCGCCTTCGACCGAGGCACCCCCGTCGCCCTCGACGGCGAGACCCACACCGCCCGCCAGCTCCTCCAGGAGCTCGCCCGCCGCACCGGCGCCCCCGCCGCCCGCGCGCTCACCACCGCGCACCGGGCCCTCGAACAGCTCACCCTCACCCCCGCCGAGCTGCGCCTCAAGCGCCTGCTCGACCGCCGCTGGACCCAGCTCGTGCACGCGGGCGGCTGGTCCACCCCGCTCCGCCGCGACCTCGACGCCGAGCTCGCGGACACCCAGCACCACGTCACCGGCCGCGTCACCCTGCGCCTGGGCCACGGCCCCGCCGTCGTGACCGCCCGCGCCGACGACCCGCCGGTGTCCCGGCGGGCGTCCACCGGGCAGCGGTGCAGAATGGCACCCGACCGGAGCGCGCCCGTCAGGAGCGCGCCCGCCGAAGTCCACGCCGGGACGGCCAGCTGAGGTCCGTCCCACCCGGCGCCGCCCATCCCGGCGCCTGCACCACCAGTGCCCAGCGGCACTGCCACGAACACCGGCTGTGAGGGAGTTGTTCCAGGTGAGCGCGTTGTGGGGCGGCAGGTTCGCCAGCGGGCCGGCCGAAGCGATGGCGCTGCTGTCGGCGTCCACGCACTTCGACTGGCGGCTGGCCCCGTACGACATCAGGGGCTCCCGCGCCCACGCCGCCGTGCTGCACCGCGCCGGGCTGCTCAGCGAGGACGAGCTGACCCGGATGCACGCCGCGCTCGACGTGCTGGCCGCCGACGTCGAGTCCGGGGCGTTCGTCCCGACCCTCGCCGACGAGGACGTCCACACCGCGCTCGAACGCGGCCTCATCGAGCGCGCGGGCGCCGAGCTGGGCGGCAAGCTGCGCGCGGGCCGCTCCCGCAACGACCAGGTCGCCACCCTGTTCCGGATGTGGCTGCGCGACGCCGCCCGCCGCGTCACCACCGGCGTCCTCGACGTCGTCGACGCCCTCGCCGGCCAGGCCGACCGGCACCCCGGCGCGGTCATGCCCGGCCGCACCCACCTGCAGTCCGCGCAGCCCGTGCTGCTCGCCCACCACCTGCTCGCGCACGGCCAGGCCCTGCTGCGCGACGTCGACCGCCTCGCCGACTGGGACCGCCGCACCGCCGTGTCCCCCTACGGCTCCGGCGCGCTCGCGGGCTCCTCGCTGGGCCTTGACCCGGCCATGGTCGCCGCCGACCTCGGCTTCGACGGCCCTGTCGAGAACTCCATCGACGGCACCGCCTCCCGCGACTTCGCCGCCGAGATCGCGTTCGTGCTCGCCATGATCGGCGTCAACCTCTCCCGCATCGCGGAGGAGGTCATCATCTGGACCACCGCCGAGTTCCGCTTCGCCGTGCTCGACGACGCCTGGTCCACCGGCAGCTCGATCATGCCGCAGAAGAAGAACCCCGACGTGGCCGAGCTGACCAGGGGCAAGTCCGGCAGGCTCATCGGCAACCTCACCGGCCTGCTCGCCACCCTCAAGGCCCAGCCGCTGGCCTACAACCGGGACCTGCAGGAGGACAAGGAGCCCTTGTTCGACTCGGTCGAGCAGCTGGAGCTGCTGCTCCCCGCCCTCACCGGCATGATCGCCACCCTGCGCTTCGACACCGACCGCATGGCCGAGCTGGCGCCCGCCGGGTTCACCCTGGCCACCGACATCGCCGAGTGGCTGGTCCGCGAGGGCGTGCCGTTCCGGATCGCCCACGAGGCGGCGGGGGAGTGCGTGCGCGCCGCCGAGAACCGGGGCGTCGGGCTGGACGAGCTGACCGACGACGAGTTCGCCGCCATCTCCCCCCACCTCACCCCCGAGGTGCGCTTGGTGCTGACCGTGGAGGGCTCCATCGCCTCGCGCGACGCCCACGGCGGCACCGCGCCGGTCCGGGTCGCCGAGCAGCTGAAGAGGCTGCGGGACAAGGTCTCCGTTGCCCGCTCCCGCTGACCCCGCGCGCAGGCAGCTGACCGAGCAGGAGCTGGCGGTCGACCCGGTCGACGCCGCCAAGCTCCTGCTCGGCGCGGTCCTGGAGAGCACCACCGACGAGGGCGCCGTCGGCGTGCGGATCGTCGAGGTCGAGGCGTACCGGGGCGGCGACGACCCCGCGTCGCACTGCTACCGGGGGCGCACCCCGCGCAACGACGTCATGTTCGGCCCGGCCGGTCACCTGTACGTGTACTTCGTGTACGGGATGCACTTCTGCTGCAACGTCGTCTCGCTCACCGACGGCGTGCCGGGGGCGGTGCTGATCAGGGCGGGCGAGGTGGTGTCCGGGATCGAGCTGGCCCGCGCCCGCAGGCCCGCCGCCCGCACCGACGCCGAGCTGGCCAAGGGCCCCGCCCGGCTCACCGGCGTGCTCGGCCTCGACCGCGCCCACAACGGCGTCGACCTCACCTCGGCCGACTCCACCGTGCGGCTCTACGCGGGCGAGCCCGTCGGGGCTGTCCGCACCGGACCGCGCGTGGGCGTGGCCGTCGCGGTGGACGTCCCCTGGCGCTTCTGGGTCGACTCGCCCGCGGTCAGCGCCTACCGCAAGGGCGGGCGCACGCGGGTCCGCTGACCCCGCGCGCGCCCGCCCCCGGCTGCGTCAGATCAGCCCGAACACGTTGTTCGCGGGCGCGTCCGGGTCGTCGCCCGCCCAGAACTCCACCCAGTGCCGGGCGAACTCCGACTTGGACAGCTCCCCGTTCCCGTCGAGGTCGAGCAGCGCGAACACCTCGTCGGTCGACGCGTCGTTCCCGGTCCAGGCGTGGATCATCGTCGCGTACTCCTGCGCGGTGACCGACCCGCTGCCGTCCAGGTCCACGGCCTCGAACATCGCCTCGGCGGTCGACACGACCAGGTCCAGCATCAGCATCTGGTCGCCCGCCGCCGCGATCACCTCGTCCAGGGTGACCTCGTCGTCGTCGTTGTGGTCCGACGCCTCGCGCAGCACGGTCCACCACTGGTCCATGGTCGAGCGCAGCACCCCGGCGTCGGCGTCCCGGCTGACCGCGAGCCACCGCGTGGTCAGCGCGTCGAAGTCGGCCTTCTCCAGCTTGCCGTCCCCGTTGGCGTCCATCGCGCCGAAGACCGCGGACATCTTCCGCTTCTGCAGATCACTCGCCATGCCCGTCAAACTGGACCACGCGGGGGCGCAGGGCAATTGACCATCAGTGCGAAGTCTCGCCGCCCAGGGTGAACCAACTGGTGACGGTGCGTAGTGCAAGATGGCCACATGGGTGAGATCGACGCCTTAGCCACCACCATCGCCGCCGACGTCGCCAGACTGCGCCCCCTGATCCCGACCGGCCCCGCCGCGACCCTGGGCCGCCTGCGCCCCGGCCCACCCCGCGACCCCACCCCGTTCCCGAGGTCCCGCGCGGCCGAGGCGATGGATAGGGAGGAGCTGTGGACGACCGCCGAGCAGGCGCTCACCGCGCTCGCCCCGACCGTGGACACCCTCACCACCACCGCACCCGTTCCCGAGGTCCTGCAGCCCCCGGCCGCGTTCGGCGTCCTCGTGGTGTCGGGCAGGGGCAAGGCGTACGAGAGTCTCACCTTCCTCGAAGCGGCCCACCGGGGAGCCACCGACGCGGTCGCCGACCTCGTCGAGTCCCTCGCCGCGCACCCCGCGCTCGCGGACGCCCTGACCGGACCGGGCACGGGTGACGAGGAGACGATCTCCGCCCACCACGGCGCCGCACACCTCGCGCTCGGCGTCGCCGTCGCATCCGCCCTGCTGCGCACCCTGCGGCCCCGTCCTGAGCACCCCGCCGTCGTCTGCGCGGGCGTCGCCGCCGCGGCCCTGCTGATCCCGACCCGCCCGGAACCGAACGGCTACGCGGAGGCCGTGCTGGAGGCCCACCGCGCCGAGTACCCGGAACAGCTCAACGCGAGCTCCTGCCCGGACATCACCCGGCACCGCTTCACCCTCGCCGAGCACCCGCTCCCCGACGCGGCCGATCCCGACTTCTCGGCGAACGGCCTGGTCACCGAGATCGACGGCGGCATCGCGATCCGCACCGGGGTCGCGGGCGGGCGGGTCAGGCTGGACTTCCGCGCCGTGCGCGCCCCGGCAGCCCCCTCGTTCCACCTCGACGAGACCGTCGAGATCAGCTGGACCGCGCCCAGGGGCGGCGCCACCGTGAACGGCGAGCCCCTGCCCGACCCGATGAACCCGCCTGCCTGGCAGGCCTCCTACGCTCCGCGCACCACCGAGACCCCGCCCTGGCCCGGCGACTACCGCGCCCTCGTGGAGGCCAGCAGCCGCGACGGCGACGAGACCGAGCGCTACTCGATCACCGTCTGGCCCGCGCCCCGCGCGCCCCAGGTCGTCCACAAGCGCACCGACCGCCTCGGCCACCGCCTGCGCGGCGAACCCGAGCCCGACCGCCCCACCCCGCCCTGGGCGCACCACCGCTGGGTCGAGGACAGCGACCTGGCCCAGGCCAGCACCATCACCGTCGTCACCGGGACCACCCGCGAGCACCTGCTCACCGCCCTCGGCAGCAGCTCGCCCCCGGTCGGCCCCGCCGAGTGGGAGCACGTCCGATCCGAGACCGACTACCGGGTGCTCATCCCGTGGATCGCCTTCGCCGAGGTCGCCGACGGCGTGTTCGCCCTCTGGGAGGACAACGGCCACCAGTGCGCCGACCCCTCGCTCCTCGCCCGGCTGTCCGGGCACGGCCGCGCGGCGAGCATGTTCTGGACCTCAGGCGCCGTGACCACCCTGTCCTTCGCCGAGCGCGGGCGGGCGCTGATCTCGTTCGAGCCGTTCAGCGTCCCGGACGGCTGCCCTGACGAGGTCCGCGCGCTGCTCGACGGCCTGGACGTCACCGACCACCGCCACCGGGAGGCCAAGGGCCTCACCGCCGTCGAGCGCTTCACCGGCCACGGCTACTCGCCCGCCGACCACGCAGCCGTCCTCGCCACCGCGGCCTTCCACCGGGTGGGGGAGTGATGCCGGTCAAAAGCGGTGGACCGCGTGGGCGACAATGGTCCGCGTGAGTGAGCACATCCTCGACGAGCTGACCTGGCGCGGCCTGATCGCGCAGTCCACCGACCTCGACGCCCTGCGCGAGGACCTCGACTCGGGGCCGCTCACCCTCTATTGCGGGTTCGACCCGAGCGCCCCGAGCCTGCACGCGGGCAACCTCGTCCCCCTGCTGATGCTCCGCCGATTCCAGCGCGCCGGTCACCGGCCGGTGATCCTCGCTGGCGGCGCCACCGGCATGATCGGCGACCCGCGCGACACGGCCGAGCGCCAGCTCAACCCGGTGGACACGGTCGCCGAGTGGGTCGGGCGGATCAAGGGGCAGCTGGAGCGGTTCGTCGAGTTCGACGACGGCCCGACCGGCGCGATCGTGGTCAACAACCTGGACTGGACCGGCCCGATGCCGGTGCTGGAGTTCCTGCGCGACGTCGGCAAGCACTTCTCGGTCAACGTCATGCTCGCCCGCGAGACGGTCAAGCGCCGCCTGGCCAGCGACGGCATGTCGTTCACCGAGTTCAGCTACCTGCTGCTCCAGTCGCACGACTACCTGCGGCTGCACCGCGACCACGGCGTCGCGCTGCAGATCGGCGGCTCCGACCAGTGGGGCAACCTCGTCGGCGGCGTCGACCTCATCCGCAAGGTCGAGGGGCACGCCGTGCACGCCATGACCGCGCCGCTGGTGACGGACTCCGAGGGCCGGAAGTTCGGCAAGTCCACCGGCGGCGGCAACGTGTGGCTCGACCCGTCGATGACCTCGCCGTACGCCTGGTACCAGTACTTCGTGAACGTCGGCGACGCCGAGGTGATCCACTACCTGCGGCTGTTCAGCTTCCTGTCCCGCGAGGAGATCGCGGAGCTGGAGGAGCAGACCGCGAGCGCCCCGCACCTGCGGGCGGCGCAGCGCAAGCTGGCCGAGCTGTTCACCGACCTGGTGCACGGGCAGCACGAGCGGGAGCAGGTCGTCGTGGCCAGCCAGGCGCTGTTCGGCCGGGGCGAGCTGCGGGAGCTGGACCTGTCCACGCTCGACGCGGCCATGGCCGAGGTGCCGTCCGGCGAGGTGGCCCTGGCGGACGCGCCGACGATCGTGGACCTGCTGATCGCGGGCGACCTGGCCGACAGCAGGGGCGCGGCGCGGCGCGCGGTCAAGGAGGGCGGCGCCTACGTGAACAACACGAAGGTGACCGACGAGGAGTGGACGCCCACCGCCGAGGACCTGCTGCACGGCACGTGGCTGGTCGTGCGGCGCGGCAAGCGGAACTTCGCGGGCGTGAAGGTCCGGCGCTGATCCAGTTCGCAGGTCGCTGACCTGCGCGTTCTTCGTTCGCCGAGGCCGCCGTCCCCGCTGGGGGCGGCGGCCTTCGTCATCATTTGGTGTGATCGCGGTCACACTGTTGTGGCCGCTGCGGGTCGGATAGCGTGTCGGTAGGCCTGCCGCAGGCCGCTTGACCTGCGGTTTGGTGCTGCGGCACTGGCCTGCGCCCCCGATTTGACCTCGGGTTCGGGTGCGTGTAACTTTCTCTCTGCCAGCGCGGAACGGGCCGGGAAACACCGGAACGGAGCGCGGCGGAGGACCAGGGTCACGAACCAAGCTCCCAGATAGTGTGGTAGAGTGGGTGACCTGCGAAACGGAAGACCCAGTCCGGCCTCTTCTTGAGGTGCTGCGGCCAAGGGCGTCTGGTTTCAAGTACAAACGTAGAATGAAGCACTAGCCTCGGATCGGGCCGCGTCTGCGGAACGTGATGATGAGCGCGTGTTCTTTGAGAACTCAACAGCGTGCCGAATAGCCAGTAAATTATGATCCTCGTCAAGAGGATTCCTTTGAGATTGTTACTGGACAGCTGACAAATTCATGTCAGTGGTTGTCCGAGCGATCAACTCATTCATTATTGGAGAGTTTGATCCTGGCTCAGGACGAACGCTGGCGGCGTGCTTAACACATGCAAGTCGAGCGGTAAGGCCCTTCGGGGTACACGAGCGGCGAACGGGTGAGTAACACGTGGGTAACCTGCCCTGTACTCTGGGATAAGCCTGGGAAACTAGGTCTAATACCGGATACGAGCCTTCCCCGCATGGGGTTGGTTGGAAAGTTCCGGCGGTACAGGATGGACCCGCGGCCTATCAGCTTGTTGGTGGGGTAATGGCCTACCAAGGCGACGACGGGTAGCCGGCCTGAGAGGGTGACCGGCCACACTGGGACTGAGACACGGCCCAGACTCCTACGGGAGGCAGCAGTGGGGAATATTGCACAATGGGCGAAAGCCTGATGCAGCGACGCCGCGTGAGGGACGACGGCCTTCGGGTTGTAAACCTCTTTCAGCAGGGACGAAGCGCAAGTGACGGTACCTGCAGAAGAAGCACCGGCTAACTACGTGCCAGCAGCCGCGGTAATACGTAGGGTGCGAGCGTTGTCCGGAATTATTGGGCGTAAAGAGCTCGTAGGCGGTTTGTCGCGTCGGCCGTGAAAACTTGGGGCTTAACCCCGAGCCTGCGGTCGATACGGGCAGACTTGAGTTCGGCAGGGGAGACTGGAATTCCTGGTGTAGCGGTGAAATGCGCAGATATCAGGAGGAACACCGGTGGCGAAGGCGGGTCTCTGGGCCGATACTGACGCTGAGGAGCGAAAGCGTGGGGAGCGAACAGGATTAGATACCCTGGTAGTCCACGCCGTAAACGGTGGGTGCTAGGTGTGGGGGACTTCCACGTCCTCCGTGCCGCAGCTAACGCATTAAGCACCCCGCCTGGGGAGTACGGCCGCAAGGCTAAAACTCAAAGGAATTGACGGGGGCCCCGCACAAGCGGCGGAGCATGTGGATTAATTCGATGCAACGCGAAGAACCTTACCTGGGCTTGACATGCACTGGAAACCAGTAGAGATATTGGCCCCCTTGTGGCCGGTGTACAGGTGGTGCATGGCTGTCGTCAGCTCGTGTCGTGAGATGTTGGGTTAAGTCCCGCAACGAGCGCAACCCTCGTTCCATGTTGCCAGCGCGTTATGGCGGGGACTCATGGGAGACTGCCGGGGTCAACTCGGAGGAAGGTGGGGATGACGTCAAGTCATCATGCCCCTTATGTCCAGGGCTTCACACATGCTACAATGGCCGGTACAAAGGGCTGCTAAGCCGTGAGGTGGAGCGAATCCCATAAAGCCGGTCTCAGTTCGGATCGGGGTCTGCAACTCGACCCCGTGAAGTCGGAGTCGCTAGTAATCGCAGATCAGCAACGCTGCGGTGAATACGTTCCCGGGCCTTGTACACACCGCCCGTCACGTCACGAAAGTCGGTAACACCCGAAGCCCGTGGCCCAACCCGCAAGGGGGGGAGCGGTCGAAGGTGGGACTGGCGATTGGGACGAAGTCGTAACAAGGTAGCCGTACCGGAAGGTGCGGCTGGATCACCTCCTTTCTAAGGAGCATCTGCGGACCAGCTTGCTGGTTCGGAGGCCACGCGGTCGGCGAACGATCGACCGGTGGAGCTCAATATTGTGGATGCTGGCTAATGCAGAACCTCGGGTTGTCGGGAGAGTTAGTACTGCTCGTAAGAGCGTGGAAGGGTCTCCAGAGGGTTCAAGGCTTCTGTTCGGTACGCTGTTGGGTCCTGAGAGAACACGCGAGTGTCTTTCAGTGATCGGGCTCTCCTAGCCCACGAACCACCATCCGACATACGGGATGGCAGGCGCGGTGCAGGTAAGGGAGAGTGTCGGTTTGTTCTTTGAGAACTGCACAGTGGATGCGAGCATCTTTGTGGCAAGTTATTAAGGGCATACGGTGGATGCCTTGGCACCAGGAGCCGATGAAGGACGTAGGAGACTGCGATAAGCCTTGGGGAGCTGTCAACCGAGCTGAGATCCAAGGATTTCCGAATGGGGAAACCCGGCCCCAGTCATGTGGGGTCACCCACGCCTGAACACATAGGGCGTGTGGAGGGAACGCGGGGAAGTGAAACATCTCAGTACCCGCAGGAAGAGAAAACAACCGTGATTCCGTGAGTAGTGGCGAGCGAAAGCGGAAGAGGCTAAACCGTATTCGTGTGATACCCGGCAGGGGTTGCGTGTACGGGGTCGTGGGACCTGTCTGATCGTTCTGCCGGACGGTCGAGGAGTCATAAAACACTGTGGTTAGCGGAACGTGTCTGGAAAGCGCGGCCGTAGAGGGTGAGAGCCCCTTACGCGAAAACCTAGTGTCTCCTGACGGTGTTCCCAAGTAGCAGCGAGCTCGTGGAATTTGCTGTGAATCTGGCGGGACCACCCGCTAAGCCTGAATACTCCCTGGTGACCGATAGCGGACTAGTACCGTGAGGGAAAGGTGAAAAGTACCCCGGGAGGGGAGTGAAATAGTACCTGAAACCGTGTGCCTACAATCCGTCGGAGCCTTTAGGGGTGACGGCGTGCCTTTTGAAGAATGAGCCTGCGAGTTAGTGCTACGTGGCGAGGTTAACCCGTGTGGGGTAGCCGTAGCGAAAGCGAGTCCGAATAGGGCGATTGAGTCGCGTGGTCTAGACCCGAAGCGGAGTGATCTAGCCATGGCCAGGGTGAAGCGCGGGTAAGACCGCGTGGAGGCCCGAACCCACCAGGGTTGAAAACCTGGGGGATGAGCTGTGGTTAGGGGTGAAAGGCCAATCAAACTCCGTGATAGCTGGTTCTCCCCGAAATGCATTTAGGTGCAGCGTCGTGTGTTTCGTGCCGGAGGTAGAGCACTGGATGGTCTAGGGGGCCCACAAGCTTACCGAAATCAACCAAACTCCGAATGCCGGTACGTGAGAGCGCGGCAGTGAGACTGCGGGGGATAAGCTTCGTAGTCGAGAGGGAAACAGCCCAGAACGCCGGCTAAGGCCCCTAAGTGTGTGCTAAGTGGGAAAGGATGTGGGATCGCACAGACAACCAGGAGGTTGGCTTAGAAGCAGCCACCCTTTAAAGAGTGCGTAATAGCTCACTGGTCAAGTGGTCCTGCGCCGACAATGTAGCGGGGCTTAAGCACACCGCCGAAGCCGTGTCATTGACACGCATGTGTTGATGGGTAGGGGAGCGTCGTGCAGCCAGCGAAGTGCCGGAGTGATCCAGGTGTGGAGGCTGTGCGAGTGAGAATGCAGGCATGAGTAGCGAAAGCAGAGTGAGAAACTCTGCCGCCGGATGACCAAGGGTTCCTGGGCCAGGCTAATCCGCCCAGGGTAAGTCGGGACCTAAGGCGAGGCCGACAGGCGTAGTCGATGGACAACGGGTTGATATTCCCGTACCCGTGTGAACGCGCCCATGGCGAGGCTTGTGATGCTAACCGCCCAAAGCCCATCGTGATTCTTCGGATGATCGGTGACGTGGAGCGCGGGAACCGAACTTGTAGTAGTCAAGCGATGGGGTGACGCAGGAGGGTAGCTCCGCCAGTGAGTGGTAGTACTGGTGTAAGCGTGTAGGCCGATGTGTAGGCAAATCCGCACATCATGAGGCTGAGACGTGATGCATAGCCGATTGAGGCGAAGTAGAGTGATCCCATGCTGCCGAGAAAAGCCTCTAGCGAGCTTTCACGCGGCCCGTACCCCAAACCGACACAGGTGGTCAGGTAGAGAATACCGAGGCGATCGGGCGAACTGTGGTTAAGGAACTCGGCAAAATGCCCCCGTAACTTCGGGAGAAGGGGGGCCGAGGGATTTGAAGCCCTTTACGGGCTAGGATTTTTCGGCCGCAGAGACCAGCGAGAAGCGACTGTTTACTAAAAACACAGGTCCGTGCGAAGTCGCAAGACGATGTATACGGACTGACGCCTGCCCGGTGCTGGAACGTTAAGGGGACCGGTTAGCTCTTCGGGGCGAAGCTGAGAACTTAAGCGCCAGTAAACGGCGGTGGTAACTATAACCATCCTAAGGTAGCGAAATTCCTTGTCGGGTAAGTTCCGACCTGCACGAATGGCGTAACGACTTCTCGACTGTCTCAACCACAGGCCCGGCGAAATTGCACTACGAGTAAAGATGCTCGTTACGCGCGGCAGGACGGAAAGACCCCGGGACCTTTACTATAGCTTGGTATTGGTGTTCGGTTCGGCTTGTGTAGGATAGGTGGGAGACTGTGAAGCGGCCACGCCAGTGGTTGTGGAGTCGTCGTTGAAATACCACTCTGGTCGTACTGGATGTCTAACCTCGGTCCGTGATCCGGATCAGGGACAGTGCCTGGTGGGTAGTTTAACTGGGGCGGTTGCCTCCCAAAGAGTAACGGAGGCGCTCAAAGGTTCCCTCAGCCTGGTTGGCAATCAGGTGTCGAGTGCAAGTGCACAAGGGGGCTTGACTGTGAGACCGACAGGTCGAGCAGGGACGAAAGTCGGAACTAGTGATCCGGCCATGGCTTGTGGAAGCGTGGTCGCTCAACGGATAAAAGGTACCCCGGGGATAACAGGCTGATCTTGCCCAAGAGTCCATATCGACGGCATGGTTTGGCACCTCGATGTCGGCTCGTCGCATCCTGGGGCTGGAGTAGGTCCCAAGGGTTGGGCTGTTCGCCCATTAAAGCGGTACGCGAGCTGGGTTTAGAACGTCGTGAGACAGTTCGGTCCCTATCCGCCGCGCGCGTAGGATACTTGCGGAAGGCTGTCCCTAGTACGAGAGGACCGGGACGGACGAACCTCTGGTGTGCCAGTTGTCCTGCCAAGGGCATTGCTGGTTGGCTACGTTCGGAAGGGATAACCGCTGAAAGCATCTAAGCGGGAAGCTCGTTCCTAGATGAGGTGTCCCACCCCTTTGTGGGTTAAGGCCCCCAAGAGACTATTGGGTTGATAGGCCGGAGATGGAAGACCAGTAATGGTTGGAGTTGACCGGTACTAATAGGCCGAGGACTTGTCATGAAGACGCTACGCATCCACTGTGCGGTTCTGAAGGAACCGAACCGACCGTCACCGGTCGGCGACCGCTCTCCTTGGGGAGGGTGTGGCGCCGGTGGGTGGTGCTGTGTGGTTGGTTATCTTCATAGTGTTTCGGTGGTCATTGCGGTTGGGGAACACCCGGTCCCATTCCGAACCCGGTAGTTAAGCCTTCCAGCGCCGATGGTACTGCACTCGTGAGGGTGTGGGAGAGTAGGACGCCGCCGAACATTCTTTCCCGAAAGGGCTTGTGGTAGGGGGACACATTAGGTTGTGTCCTACCGCAAGCCCTTTCGGCGTGTCCATAGGAGGAATCAGGTGAGCAGGTTCGGGGATCGTCCCGGCGACCGTCAGCGTGGCCAGGGAGACCGACCGCGCCGATTCGACGGTGGCCATGCCGGTGGGGATCGCAAGCAGGGCGGTGAGCGGTCGGGCGGTGGCTACCAGAAGCGCGACGACCGTCCCCGCTACGACAAGCCGCGCGAGGATCGTGGGGACAGCAGGTCCTCCGACAGCCGTCGGGACGACCGCAGGTCCTCCGACAGCCGTGGTGGTGGCTACCCGCGTCGGGACGACCGGTCCGGTGGGGACCGGGGCGGTTACCAGAAGCGGGACGACCGCAGCGGTGACCGCGGGTTCCAGAAGCGCGATGACCGCGGTGGCGAGCGGACCTTCCAGAAGCGGGACGACCGATCGGGTGACCGGGGTGGGTTCCAGCGCCGCGATGACCGCGGTGGCGAGCGCAGCTTCCAGAAGCGCGACGACCGCGGTGGCTACCCCAAGCGGGACGACCGCGACGGTTCCACCGGTGGTTACCAGAAGCGCGACGACCGCGGCGGTGACCGCGGGTTCCAGAAGCGCGATGGCCAGAGCGGTTACCCCAAGCGGGATGACCGTGGTGGCGAGCGCGGTGGGTTCCAGCGGCGCGACGACCGGACCGGTGGGGACCGGGGCGGGTTCCAGAAGCGGGACGACCGCGCGCCCCGCAAGGACTTCTCGCGTGACGACCGGCCTCGTTTCGAGCGTCGGGACGACCGCGCCGGCTCCACCGGCGGCTACCAGAAGCGCGACGAGCGCGGCGGTTCCGCGGGTGGTTACCAGAAGCGCGATGACCGTGGTGGCGACCGCGGCGGGTTCCAGAAGCGTGACGACCGGGCCGGTGGGCGCGGGTTCGAGCGTGGTGGCGACCGGGACTCCGGGCGCCGGTTCGACGGTGGCGAGCGGCGCGAGTTCCGGCCGCGCGACGACCGGGGTGGCGACGACCGCGGGTTCCGCCGGGACGACCGGGGTGGTGAGCGCAGCTTCCAGAAGCGGGACGACCGCGGTGGGGAGCGTGGCGGCTTCCAGCGCCGGGACGACCGGTCGGGTGACCGCGGTGGGTTCCAGAAGCGGGACGACCGCGCTGGTTCCACCGGTGGTTACCAGAAGCGTGATGACCGGTCCGACGACCGTGGTGGTTACCAGCGTCGGGACGACCGCGCGGGTTCCACTGGCGGTTACCCCAAGCGCGACGACCGCGGTGGCGACCGGGGCGGGTTCCCGCGCCGGGACGACCGTGGTGGCGAGCGCGGGGGGTACCAGAAGCGTGAAGGCGGGTCTTCCGACCGGCCGTTCCGCGAGTACCGGCCGCGTGACGACCGCTCGGGCGACCGCACCGGTGACCGTGGTGGTTACCAGCGTCGGGATGACCGCGCGGGTTCCACCGGCGGGTACCAGCGTCGGGATGACCGGTCTGGTTCCACCGGCGGGTACCAGAAGCGCGACGAGCGCGGCGGTTCCGCGGGTGGCTACCAGAAGCGTGATGACCGTGGTGGCGACCGGGGCGGGTACCAGCGTCGGGACGACCGGGGCGGGGACCGTGGTGGTTACCAGCGGCGCGACGACCGGTCGGGTGACCGGGGCGGGTACCAGAAGCGGGATGACCGCGGCGGGTACCAGCGCAGCGACGAGCGGTCCGGTGGTCAGCAGGGCGAGCGCGCTTCCAGCGGGCCGCGTGACGAGCGCAGCCGTGAGCGGGCCGCCCGGTTCCAGGAGCGGGTCGCGCAGGGCGGGGTCGACAGCCCCGAGGTGACCGGCGACGCCGCCGAGGGCGCCGCGGTGGCCGAGGTCGTCGACGCGGACGTCAAGGGCGGCTCGGTCGAGTCGGCTGAGAGCGCTGTGGTCGAGAGCGCTGCGGTCGAGGGCGCCGAGCAGGGTGACGAGGCCGTCGCGGTCAAGCAGGACGCTCCCGTCGAGGAGAGCGACGTCCGCGCGCAGGCCGCCGATGACGCTGTCGACGTCGACGGCGCCGACGACCTGCGGGACGACAACCCCGCCGACCGGGACGACCGGGAGCTCGGTGACCGCGAGCAGGACGGGCGCGACCAGGACGGGCGCGGGGACCGGTTCGAGCGGCGCGCGCGCACGCCCGAGCTGCCCGAGGAGGCCGACATCTCGGCCCTCGACCCCGAGGTGAAGCAGGAGCTGCGCGGGCTGCCCAAGGGGCTCGCCGACATCGTCGGCAGGCACCTGGCCGCCGCCGGGCTGCTCGTCGACGAGGAGCCCGAGCTGGCGCTGGAGCACGCCCGGTACGCGCGCAGCAAGGCTTCGCGGGTCGGCGTGGTCCGCGAGGCCGCGGGCATCGCCGCCTACCAGGCGGGCGAGTGGGCCGAGGCGCTGTCCGAGCTGCGCGCCGCGCGTCGCATGACGCACGGTCCCGGCCACATCGCGGTCATGGCCGACTGCGAGCGCGCCCTCGGCCGCCCGGAGCGGGCGATCGAGCTGGCCCGCGAGGTCCAGGTGCAGGGGCTGAAGCTGTCCGCCGACGAGCTGGTCGAGCTGCGGATCGTCGTGGCGGGCGCCCGCCGGGACATGGGGCAGCTGGACGCCGCCGTGGTCGCGCTGCAGGGCGCCGACCTCGACGAGAAGCGCCGGGACCCGTGGAGCGCGCGGCTGTTCTACGCGTACGCCGACAACCTGGCGGCTGCCGGGCGGACCGAGGAAGCCGTGAAGTGGTTCCTCAACGCCGACGCGGTCGACGAGGACGGCGACACGGACGCGGCCGAGCGCGCGTTCGAGCTCGCGCCCCAGGACTGACGACGCAGGACTGGCGCGACCGCAGGACTGATGCAGGAGAAGCACCACCGGGCCCGGCCCGCTGGACACGCCCCCACGGGGGAGTGACCGGCGGGCCGGGCCTTTTTTGTTGGACGGGGGATGGGGGACGGGAAGGCGCACCGGGGCGGAGAGGGGATCGCCGGGCGGCCGGCCGGGCTGGTGAGCCGGCGAGGGGACGGGCTGGCGGCTGGCCGGTCGGGTGGGCGCGGGAACGGGGTGGCCGGCGGGATAGGCGCCTGGCGGCAGTGGGTGCGGCGCCGAGGGGTGGGGGTCGGGGACCGGTGGAGGGCCCCGTGGGCTGGTTCGGGTGGGAGTGAGACGAACGGCTCACCCGGAGTTCCCGGTGCGGTGGGCGCCTCGTCGTGGCCCGGTCGTGGGGGTTCCTGCGGTTCGCGCGCGTGCCCCGGCAGGGCTCGGTGAGGTGAGGTCGCCGTATCGTCGGTCCGGGGCCTGCCCGTCAACGCGGGCTTGAGCGCCGCAGGACCTGAAGACGTGGGCCCGGTGGCCCGCTTGAGCGAGAGGAACCGCCGGTGACCCTGCTGTCCCGCTACGACGCACTGCTGCTGGATCTCGACGGCACGGTCTACCGGGGGCACGCGCCCGTCCCCGGCGCGCCCGAGGCGGTCGCCGCCGCTCGGGCGGCCGGGCTCGCGATCCGGTTCGTCACCAACAACGCCTCGCGGTCGCCGCAGGAGGTCGCCGACCACCTGACCGAGATCGGGTTCGCGCCCGCGCTCGACGAGGTGTCCACGAGCGCGCAGGCCGCCGCGTCCATGCTCGCCGACCTCGTCCCCGCCGGGTCCACGGTGCTGGTGCTGGGAACCGAGGCGCTGGTGGAGCAGGTGCGGCAGCGCGGGCTCGTGCCCACGCGCACCGCCGACGGGGCCGTCGCGGTCATCCAGGGGCTCTCCCAGGACACCGGGTGGCGCGAGCTGGCCGAGGCGTGCGTGGCGGTCCGCGCGGGCGCGGTGTGGGTGGCGTGCAACGTCGACCTGACGCTGCCCACCGAGCGCGGGCTGCTGCCCGGCAGCGGGTCGCTGGTCCGGGCGCTCATGGCGGCCACGGACGCCGAGCCGCTCGTCGCGGGCAAGCCCGCCGTGCCGCTGCTGGAGCAGGCGGCCAAGTCCGCTGGCGCGCAGCGACCGCTCGTGGTCGGCGACCGGCTCGACACCGACATCGCGGGCGCCTGCAACGCGGGCATGGACTCGCTCCTGGTGCTCACCGGGGTGTCCACCCGCGAGGAGGCCATGGCGCTCCCGGAGGACCAGCGGCCCACCCACATCGCCGACGACCTGTCGGTGCTATCGGCTACCGTGGAAGGGTGAGCTTCGACGTTCCCCTGCCCGGCCCGCCGCGTGACCCGGTCGCCGGGATCGACGACGCGCTGGCCGGGCTCGACGGGCTTGCCCAGGTCGAGGTCGCGCTGCACGTCGCGCGGTTCGACGAGGCGCACGCCGCGCTGACCACGGCCCTCGCCAGCATCGACAAGGTGTGACGCGACGTGGCTCGCAGGGCTCGGCTCGACGCCGAACTGGTCCGCAGGGGCATGGCCCGCTCCCGTGAGCACGCCAGCCAGCTCGTCGCCGAGGGCAAGGTGACGGTGCGCGGCTCGGTCGCCACCAAACCGGCCACGGCCGTCGAGCTGGACACGGCGCTGGTGGTGCGCGACACCGACGACCCCAACTGGGCGTCGCGGGGCGCGCACAAGCTCGTCGGCGCCCTGGAGGCGTTCGGCGGGGTCGACGTGACCGGCAAGCGGTGCCTGGACGCGGGCGCGTCCACCGGCGGGTTCACCGACGTGCTGCTGCGCGCCGGGGCCCGGCAGGTGGTGGCGGCCGACGTCGGCCGGGGGCTGCTGGACTGGAAGTTGCAGACCGACGAGCGCGTGGTCGTGAAGGACCGGACGAACGTGCGCTCGCTCACGCCCGAAGTCATCGGCGGCCCCGTGGAACTCGTGGTGGCCGACCTGTCGTTCATCTCGTTGAGGCTGGTGCTGCCCGCGCTGGCCGCGTGCCTCGACGAGGAGGGCGACCTGCTTCCCATGGTGAAGCCGCAGTTCGAGGTCGGCAAGGAGCGCCTGGGGTCCGGCGGCGTCGTCCGCGACCCCGAGCTGCGCGCCGCCGCCGTCCTGGAGGTCGTGGAGGCCGCGGCGGGCCTGGGGCTGCGGCTGCACGGGGTCGTCGCGAGCCCGCTGCCGGGACCGTCCGGCAACGTGGAGTTCTTCGCGTGGCTGCGGCGCGGGCGACCGCTGGACGTGGTGGACGCCGCCGCGCTGGTGCGGGCGGCAGTCGCGGAGGGACCGCAATGAGCTGCCGGGAGATCCTGCTCGTCGTCCACACCGGGCGGCCGAGCAACGTGCTGGTGGCGCAGGACGTCGCCGCCCGCTTCGCCGAGGCGGGAATCGGGCTGCGCGTGCTCGCCGACGAGTCGCCGGAGCTGGACCCGTCCTGCTCGTACGGGGCGGTGGTGGCCGCCGACGACAAGGCCGCCGAGGGCACCGAGCTGGTGTTCGTGCTCGGCGGCGACGGGACGCTGCTGCGCGCGGCCGAGCTGGCCCGCCCGGCCGGGGTGCCGGTGCTCGGGGTGAACCTGGGGCGCGTGGGCTTCCTGGCCGAGGCGGACTCGGACGCGCTGCACGAGGCGATCAAGCACGTCATCGACGGCGCCTACGACGTCGAGGAGCGGATGACGGTGGACATCACCGCCTACGACTCCTCCGGCGCGGTGCTCCAGAGCACGTGGGCGCTCAACGAGGCCAGCGTGGAGAAGTCCTCGCGCGAGCGCATCCTCGACGTGGTGGTGGAGGTGGACGGGCGGCCGGTGTCGGCGTTCGGCTGCGACGGTGTGCTCGTCGCCACCCCGACCGGGTCGACGGCGTACGCGTTCTCGGCCGGTGGGCCGGTGGTGTGGCCGGACGTGCAGGCGCTGCTGGTGGTGCCGAGCAACGCGCACGCGCTGTTCGCCCGGCCGCTGGTGGTGTCGCCGTCGTCGGCGGTCGCGCTGGAGGTCGACCACCAGGGCCACCCCGCGGTTCTGTCCGTCGACGGGCGCCGCGGGGTGGAGCTGCCGCCGGGCTCGCGGGTGGAGGTCGTCGGGGGCTGCACGCCGCTGCGGCTGGTGAAGTTGCGCAAGGAGCCGTTCACGGACCGGCTGGTGCGGAAGTTCTCCCTGCCGGTGCAGGGCTGGCGCGGTCCGTCGGCAGGTTGAGCGTCCGATCGTCGTCCCCGCCAAGTAGGGTTCCCGCTGTGCTGGCCGAGATGCGCATCCAGGGCCTCGGTGTGATCGACGAGGCCACCCTTGAGCTCGCCGCGGGTTTCACCGTTGTCACGGGGGAGACCGGGGCGGGCAAGACGATGGTCGTGACCGGGCTCCACCTGCTGGGCGGGGGCCGGGCTGAGGCGTCGCGCGTGCGCAACGGCGCCGAACGCGCGGTCGTCGAGGGCCGGTTCCAAGCTCCAGCGGGGAGCCCCGCGGCGAAGGTCGCGGAGGAGGTCGGCGGCGAACCCGACGACGACGGTTCCGTGATCGCGGTGCGGACCGTCGGCGCGGACGGCAGATCCCGCGCGCACCTGGGCGGTCGCTCGGTGCCGGTGGGCGTGCTGTCCGAGCTGGCCGAGCAGCTGCTGGCCGTGCACGGGCAGAACGACCAGCTGCGGCTGCTGCGCTCCTCCGAGCAGCGCGCGGTGCTGGACCGGTTCGCCGGTGACGAGGTGGCCGGTCCGCTGGGCGCCTACCAGCGGGTGCGGGACGAGTGGCTGCGGGTCGCGACCGAGCTGCGGGACCGCACGCGCAGCTCGCGGGAGCTGGCGCGCGAGGCGGAGCTGCTGCGGCACGGGCTGGCGGAGATCACCGCCGTCGACCCGAAGCCCGGCGAGGACGCCGAGCTGGTGGACGAGGCGCGCAGGCTCGCCGACGCCGACCAGCTGCGCGAGTCGGCGGCGGGCGCGCAGTACGCGGTGGCCGGGTCGCCCGACGGGGACCCGGACAACCCCGGCGCGCTCGGGCTGATCGGCGAGGCGCGGCGGCGGCTGGGCGCCTCCGAGGACCCCAAGCTGCGCGAGCTGGAGCCCCGGCTGGTGGAGGCGGAGACGCTGCTGGCCGACGTGGGCGCGGAGATCGCGTCCTACCTGGAGCACCTGGACGCGGACCCGGCGCGGCTGGAGCAGGTGCTGGCGCGGCAGTCCGAGCTGAAGATGCTGACCCGCAAGTACGCGGCCGACGTCGACGGCGTCATCGCGTGGGCGGAGAACGCGTCGTCGCGGCTGTCCGGGCTGGACACCTCCGACGAGGCGCTGGCGGCGCTGGCGGCGCGGCGGGATGAGCTGGCCGTGGAGCTGGCCGGGTACGCCGAGCAGATCACGGCGGCGCGCGCCGAGGCGGCGCTGGAGCTGGGCCGCGAGGTGTCCGAGGAGCTGACCGGGCTGGCGATGCCGCACGCGAACGTGGAGGTCGCGGTGCGGCCCCGGCCCGCGGACCAGAACGAGGCGAACGCGCTGGAGGTCGGCGGGCAGCTGCTGCACGCCGGGGCGTCCGGCGTGGACGAGGTGGAGCTGCGGCTGATCTCGCACCCCGGCGCGCCCGCGCTGCCGGTGCACAAGGGCGCGTCCGGCGGTGAGCTGTCGCGGGTGATGCTGGCGCTCGAAGTCGTGCTGTCGCACTCGGACCCGGTGCCCACGCTGGTGTTCGACGAGGTCGACGCGGGCGTCGGCGGTCGGGCGGCGGTCGAGGTGGGGCGGCGGCTGGCCAGGTTGGCGCGCAGCCACCAGGTCATCGTGGTCACGCACCTGCCGCAGGTCGCGGCGTTCGCGGACCGGCACCTGGTGGTGGACAAGACCGCCGACGGGATCCTGACCCGCAGCGGGGTGCGGGTGCTGGACGAGGGGCAGCGGGTCGTGGAGCTGGCCCGGATGCTCGCGGGCATGGACTCGACCGACACCGGGCGCGCGCACGCCGAGGAGCTGCTGGCGGCGGCTAAGGCCGACAAGGAGACCGCGGTGGTGCGGCGGGGGCGTCGGAAGGGCTGATCCTGGCGCTGCGGGGCCGTCGCCGGGAGGCGGTCGGTCGTCGTGGTGGAACGCGCGCGGGCTCGTCGGGGATCTTCCCGGCGGGCCCGTCGTCGTTGTGGGGCGGCGGGAGGTGGGGCGCTTCGGCGGTCGGGGGCGGTGGCGGCACTGCTGGTGCTGCGCGGGAACGCGGCCGGGCGGCCGGGGTCGGCGCGGGAGCGGTGGAACAGTGGCCCGTGAGGTGGCCACGGCCCACCGGCGTGGTCGTGCGCGTCGTGGACGTGGGTGGGGCGGACGTGGGCCTGCGGTGACGCTGTTCGGCGGTGGCGCGTGCGCGTCGGGGCGCTGTCGGCGGGCAACCGGCAGCGGCATCATGTCGTCATGGGATTACGGGGTGTCACCGGCCGGGGAGTGCCCTGGCTGTGCGGGCTCGCGGGCGCGGTCGCCGCCGTCGGGCTGCTGCCGCTGCTCTACCGGGTGCGCACGGACGACTTGCGCGGCGACGAGGTGCAGAACTGGACCGAGACCCGTGTGGCCGCGTTGGAGCAGCAGATCGAATACGGGCCGGTCAACGCCGCGTTCCCCGTGCCCGGCCCGCTGCTGGGCGTCCCGGTGCTGTGCGCGGTGGCGCTGCTCCTGCTGGCGGCGGTGCTCGTGGCGCGTGGGGCCTGGCTGGGGCGGCTCGTCGGGACGGTCGGGGTTGGTGTGCTGGTGGGCGTGGTCGCCGGGGTGGTCGCGGCCTACTCGGGGGAGGTCACCCGCGCCGAGGCCGCCGCCCGGCGCCTGACCGAGCGCCTGGCGAGCGACGAGCCGGGGCAGGGGTTCTCGATCACCGACACCACCGTGTCGCCCGAACCGGGGTTCTGGGCGCTGTGCGCGGCGGTCGTGGTGGCGCTCGTCGCCCTCGTGCCCCTGCACCGGGCCGCGCCGCCCACCCGCGTCGGCGTCGGGGCGCGGGACCGGGTGGGGGCGGCGCTGGTGGCGCTGGGCGCGGTGCTGGTGGGCGGTGGGCTGGTCACCGAGCTGCACTGGGAGCGCCCCGACCTGAGCGTGCACGGGGGTGATTACCACGAGGCGACCTCGGTGTGGGCGTTCGCCAGCACCAGGCGCACCTGGCTGGCGGACGAGGCGCCCGACGTCTCGGACGTGACCGGCTACGCGCCGGGGGGCTGGCTCGTGGCGCTCGCGGTGGTGCTGCTGGTGGCGGTGGCGCTGCTGGCGCGCGGCCGGGCCGTGGGCAGGCTGCTGGCGCTGCTCGGCGCGGGCGGGCTGCTGGGGCTGGTGTGGTCGGTGGGCGGGAAACTGCCCACGATCTTCGCCAGGGGCGAGATCCCCGGCGTCATGCCGGACCCGACCGCGACGCAGGGGTACGGCACCGGGTTCTGGGTGCTGTGCGCGGCGGTGGTGGTGGCGCTGGCGGGCGCCGCGCTGTCGCAGCGGCGGCCCGTCCCCGACTACCGGCCCGCAGGGGCGGTCCTGCGCCACCACGACCCCGCCGAGGACGACGGGGTCGTGGTGCACGACATCAGCGGGTTCGACGACGACCCGCTGCACCCGGACCGGTGGCCCGCCTCCGGCGCTGGGGGGTGAAGGTGGACCCCACGGTCGGGTGGGTTGGTCACTCCTTCGTCGGGTGACGGTCAGTCTGGGGGGTGAATCGGGCGGTGACCTGGTCGGACGGGCCCGGCGTGTCGGGACGGCGGCCCGGTCGGCTTTGCCACCATCGGCCGCATGAAGCTGTCCGGGATGCTCAGCCGAGCGCAGCACGAACCCCAGGGGACCTCCGGTGTCGCGCGGGTCGACCGCAGGGCCTCCGAGCTGCTGCGGCGGCTCGGGCCCGGCGACATCGCGGTGCTCGACCAGGTCGACATCGACCGCCGCCTCGCCGAGGCGCTGCTGGCGGCCGAGGTCGTCGGCGTGGTCAACGCCTCCCCGTCGATCTCCGGCCGCTACCCGAACCTCGGGCCCGAGCTGCTGGTGGCGTCCGGGATCGCGCTGGTGGACGACGTCGGCGCCGCCGCGCTGCGGGAGATCAAGGACGGGATGCGGCTGCGGCTGCACGGCGGCGTGGTCTACCTGGGCGACCGGGAGGTCGCGCGCGGCGTCGAGCAGACCGAGGCCGCCGTGGCCGACGCGCTGATCGAGGCGCGCGAGGGCATGTCCGCGCAGCTGGAGGCGTTCTCGGCGAACACGATCGAGTTCCTGCGCCGGGAGCGCGAGCTGATCCTGGACGGGGTGGGCGTCCCGGACGTGCCGGTGCCGATGCGGGACCGGCAGGTGCTGGTGGTCGCGGGCGGCCCCCGGCACGCCGAGGAGCTGCGGCGGTTGCGCAAGTACGTGCGGGAGCACCGGCCGGTGCTGGTCGGGGTCGACCAGGGCGCGGACACGCTGTGCGACGCGGGCTACGAGCCGGACCTGATCGTCGGCGACCCCGCCGCGATCGGCGCGGTGGCGCTGCGGGCCTGCGCGCAGGTGGTGGTGCCCGCGCAGGCCGACGGGCACGCGCCGGGGCTGGACCGGGTGCAGGACCTCGGCGTGGGGGCGGTGACGTTCCCGGCTGCGGGCAACGCGGAGGACCTGGCGCTGCTGCTCGCCGAGGCGCACGGGGCGAGCCTGGTGGTGACGGTGGGGCTGCGCGCCGGGCTGCGCGAGTTCCTCGACCGGGGGCACTCCGGGTCCAACCCGTCGACCTTCCTGACCAGGCTCAAGCTCGGCGGGAAGCTGGTGGAGGGCGAGGCGGTCGCCGCGCTGCACCGCAGCCGGGTGTCCACCGGGGCGGTGGCGCTGCTGGTCGGGTCGGCGGTGCTGGTGCTGGTGGTGGCGCTGGCCGCCTCCGGGGTCGGGCAGGTGCACCTGGACGCGGCGGGCGACGGGATCGCCGCGCTGGCGCGGTGGGTCGGGGGGGTGTTCGGGTGATCACCATGCGCTACCACGTGGTGTCGCTGGCCGCGGCGTTCCTGGCGCTGGCGGTGGGGGTGGTGCTCGGGTCGACGGCGCTCAGCGGGCCGCTGCTGTCCGGGCTCGCCGACGACAACGGGCAGCTCGGGCAGCGGGTCACCCGGCTGGAGCAGGAGCGCAACGGGCTCGACGCGAAGCTGGCCGAGGCCGACCGGTTCGCCGGCTCGATCGGGCCCATGGCGGTCCGGGGGCAGCTGACCGACCGGACCGTGCTGGTGGTGTCCACCTCCGACGCGCACACCGGCGACCGGGAGGCGCTGGTGGACCTGCTGGGGTCGGCGGGCGCGCTGGTCACGGCGCAGGTCGAGCTGACCGACGCGTTCACCGCCCCGCAGCAGGCCGACCGGCTGCGGGACCTGGTCGCGCGCTCGCAGCCCGCCGGGGCCGAGCTGCCCGCCGGGGCCGATCCGGGGACCCGCGCCGGGGCGCTGATCGGGACCCTGCTGCTGCTCGACGGGGAGAACAAGGCCCAGGCCACGGACGACGAGCGGGCCTCCGCGCTGAGCGCGCTGGGGAGCGCCGGGTTCGTGAAGGTGGCGGAGAACGCGCGGCCCGCGCAGCTGGCCGTGGTGCTCGGCGGCGGGGTCGTGGACGACGGGGACGACTCGGGGGACCGGGCCGCGACCGTGGCCCGGTTCGCCACCCAGCTGGACCGGTCCGGGGCGGGCGTGGTGCTCGCCGGGCGCGGCGGGAGCGCCGAGGGGCGCGGGCCCATCGGGGTGGTGCGGGCCGACCAGGCCGCCGCCTCGGTGCTGTCGACCGTGGACAACGCGGACAGCGCGGCCGGGCGGGTGGTGACCGTGCTGGCGCTGCGGGAGCAGGTCGACGGCGGCTCGGGGCGGTACGGGGTCGCGGGGAACGCGCAGGCGCCCTCGCCGGGCACGGCCTAGGGCGGGCGGTGGGAGCGCTGTGCCGGCCCGGCCCGCCGACGAGCGCGCCCCGGTCCCGCCGGGCCGAACGGGGCAGCGCGGTCGTCACGGTGCGCGACGTGGCGCGTGCCCGGCGCGCCCGCAGGTCGGCTGGAGGGCGTCCGCGCGGTCTTCTAGGCCGTCCAGGTGACGCGCGCTCGGGCCGGTGGTGCGCTGGGTGACCGGCGGCGTGTTAGCGTTAGGGCCCGTGGACAGGGCGTCGTCCCTGCTGGAAATTCGGACCACGGGAGCCTCGTTGGCGCTTCAGGCACGCACTACCAAGCACGTTTTCGTCACCGGGGGTGTGGCCTCCTCGCTCGGCAAGGGGTTGACCGCCTCGAGCCTGGGGCAGTTGCTCACCTCCCGCGGGCTCCGGGTCACCATGCAGAAGCTCGACCCCTACCTCAACGTCGACCCCGGCACGATGAACCCGTTCCAGCACGGCGAGGTCTTCGTCACCGAGGACGGCGCCGAGACCGACCTGGACATCGGGCACTACGAGCGGTTCCTCGCGCGGGACCTGTCCGGGGACGCCAACGTCACCACCGGCCAGGTGTACTCCGAGGTCATCGCCAAGGAGCGGCGCGGCGAGTACCTGGGCGACACGGTCCAGGTCATCCCGCACATCACGGACGAGATCAAGCGGCGCATCCGCGCCATGGCGGAGCCGGACGCCGACGGCGTCGTGCCCGACGTGGTGATCACCGAGGTCGGCGGCACGGTCGGCGACATCGAGTCGCTGCCGTTCCTGGAGGCCTGCCGCCAGGTGCGCCACGACGTGGGCCGCGACGACGTGTTCTTCCTGCACGTGTCGCTGGTGCCCTACCTGGCGCCGTCCGGCGAGCTCAAGACCAAGCCCACCCAGCACTCGGTGGCCGCGCTGCGCAACATCGGCATCCAGCCCGACGCGATCGTGTGCCGGGCGGACCGGGAGATCCCGGACTCGCTCAAGCGCAAGATCGGCCTGATGTGCGACGTGGACACCGACGCCGTCGTGGCCGCGGTGGACTCGCCGTCCATCTACGACATCCCCAAGGTGCTGCACGCCGAGGGCCTGGACGCCTACGTGGTGCGCCGCCTCGGGCTGCCGTTCCGCGACGTCGACTGGACGGTGTGGGGCGACCTGCTCGACCGGGTGCACAACCCCTCCGAGGAGGTGCGGATCGGGCTGGTCGGCAAGTACGTCGACCTGCCCGACGCCTACCTGTCGGTGACGCAGGCGCTGCGCGCGGGCGGGTTCGCGCACCGCACCAAGGTCGACATCGTGTGGGTGCCGTCCGACGAGTGCCAGACCCCCTCCGGCGCGGCCTCCGCGCTGGCCGGGCTGGACGCGGTGCTGGTCCCCGGCGGGTTCGGGGTGCGCGGCATCGAGGGCAAGGTCGGGGCCATCACGCACGCCCGCACCAGGAACATCCCGCTGCTCGGGCTGTGCCTCGGCCTGCAGTGCCTGGTGATCGAGGCCGCGCGGAACCTCGCCGGGATCGCCGACGCGAACTCCACCGAGTTCGAGGAGGGCGGCTCGCCGGTCATCTCCACGATGGCCGACCAGGAGGACGTGGTGTCCGGGCAGCGCGACATGGGCGGCACGATGCGCCTGGGCGCGTACCCGGCCTCGCTGACGCCCGGTTCGCAGGTGGCGCGGGCGTACGGCACGACCGAGGTGTCCGAGCGGCACCGGCACCGCTACGAGGTCAACAACGCCTACCGGGAGCAGCTGGCCGAGGCCGGCCTGGTGTTCTCCGGCACCTCGCCGGACGGCAGGCTCGTGGAGTTCGTCGAGCTGCCCGCCGAGACGCACCCGTTCTTCGTGGCCACCCAGGCGCACCCGGAGCTCAAGAGCCGCCCGACGAAGCCGCACCCGCTGTTCGCGGCGTTCGTGAAGGCGGCGCTGGACCACCGGCTCGCCGACCGGCTGCCCCTGCCGGAGACGGCGGGCGCGGCGCAGTGAGCGGCGGCCCGGCGGGTGGCGGCCCGGTGGATGATGGTGCGGTGAGCGAATCGGTGAGCGGCAGGCACGTGTTCGACGTCGTGGGGACGCGGGACGTCCACGTGGGACGGGTCGTGGCGCTGCGCGTGGACGAGGTCGCCATGCCCGGCGGCGGGACGGCCAGGCGCGAGGTCGTGGAGCACCTGGGCGCGGTGGCCGTGGCCGCCGTGGACGAGGACGGCGCGGTCACCCTGATCCACCAGTACCGGCACCCGCTGGGCAAGCGCATCTGGGAGCTGCCCGCCGGGCTGCTCGACGCCGGTTCCGAGACGCCGCTGGCGGCGGCCGAGCGGGAGCTGGTGGAGGAGGTCGGGCTCACGGCGGGCGACTGGGTGACCCTGGTCGACGTCGCCGCCTCGCCGGGGTTCACCGACGAGGTCGTGCGGGTCTTCCTGGCGCGCGGGCTGACCGAGGTGGACCGGCAGGTGCTGGGCGAGGAGGAGGCCGACCTGCAGGCGCGGAAGTTCCCGGTGGACGAGGCCGTGGCGATGGCGCTGCGCGGCGAGATCGTGAACGGCGCGGCGGTGGCCGGGCTGCTCGCGGCGCAGGCCGTGCTCGCCGGGCGGGCCGAGCCCCGGAGCGCGGACGCGCCGTTCGAGGACCGGCCGAGCCGGTTCGCGGCCCGGAGCGAGCAGCAGGGGTGAGCGGGGCCGCCTGAACGGGCGGGGACCGGCTGACCAGGGCCGGGAGCGCGGAGGTGGTGGGGGCGCGGCCCTCGCCGAGGACTCCGGCTCCCGGCCTTCGCGCTGCCTGCCTCCCTGCTGCCTGCCTCCGTGCTGCGGGGCGGGGGTTGCGGGTGGGGACGGCGCGCGGGGCGGGCGGTGCTCGTCGGGCGTGCCGGTGCTCACGCGTGGGCCGGGGGCGGGTGGGTGTCGGACCCGCGGTGCACAATGGTGCGGTGGGGGTTGGTCTGCTGGGTCGCCTCGGCGCGGCGTGGAAGCCGCTCGCGGTCGCGGGTGGGATCGGCGCGGCCGGGGGCGTGCTGCTCCTCGTCGACCCCAACGAGCCGGGGTCGTGGTTGCCGCCGTGCCCGCTGCGGGCGCTGACCGGGATCTGGTGCCCGGCCTGCGGGGCCACGCGGATGGCGCACGCGCTGCTGCACGGGGACCTCGCGGCGGCCTGGCAGTTCAACGCCGTCGTGCTCGTCGCCGGGATGCCGCTGGCGCTGTGGCTGTGGGGGCGGTGGTTGCGCGCGCGGTTGCGCGGGACGCCCACGCCCCAGGTGCCGCCGGTGGTGGGGAACCTCGTGATCGTGGCGTGCGTGGTGTGGATGCTGGCCCGGAACCTGCTGTCGATCGGGGCGGTCTAGCCCGGCGGTCTGCCGTCCCGGTGATCGGCTGCCCCGGCGGTCGGCGCTGCTCCGGCGGTCGACTGCCCCGGCGGTCGTCCGGGTCGGGTGGACCCGGACGTGCGCCCGCGCGCGGCGGATGCGGCCCGCCGCGCCCGCCTCGCGAGGTCAGTCGCGCAGCTTGCGGCCGTTGCCGTCGGTGCCGCCCCCGATGAGCAGGATGATGCCGTCGATGAAGCTCCAGACGCCCGCGCCGCCGCAGGTCAGCAGCTGGGCGATCGCGATGCCGTAGTCGCCGGTGTAGAAGCGGCCGACGCCGAAGTAGCCCAGCAGGACCTGGAGCACGCCCGCGACCATCTTGGACTTGTCCGACAGCGGCGCCCCCGAGACCGGGTCCACGCCGTACGGCGCGTACACGGCGGGCGGCACGCCGTACGGCGGCGTCACGTAGATGGGCGTCCCGAACGACGCGGGAGGGGGCTCGTGCGGCAGCACCGTGGTCTGGTGCGCCTGGAACGGCGGCGGGGTCGGCTGGCCGTAGCCGAGCGCGGGCGGCAGGAACGGCGGGTGCGGCACCGGCAGGTCCTGGAACAGCTCGGCCAGGTCCTGGACGGTCTGCGCCGCCGACGCCGCGCCCACGCGCTGCTCGTACTCGGCTATCTCCAACCTGCCCGCCGCGAAGTGCTCGTTCAGCGCGGAGATCGCTTCCTCGCGCTGCTGGGTGCCGATGCGGAGGCGGTGGGGTTCTGACACACCGCAACGGTATCCGAGCGGAGCGCCGGGGAGGGCCGTACTGTGCGAACGTGCCGATCTTCGTGCGACCTGCGGCGGAGCCGTGCCCGGCGTGACCCCCGCCGACGCGGTCACGGCCTACCTGGACCACCTGGCGGTCGAGCGCGGCGCCGCCCGCAACACCCTCGACTCCTACGCCCGCGACCTGCGGCGCTACCTCGCGCACCTGGAGTCCGCCGGTCTCGGGCTGGACGCGGTCACCGAGGCCGTCGTCGGCGACTTCCTCGCCGGGCTGCGGGAGAGCGGCCTGGCGGCCTCGTCGGCCGCGCGGACCCTCGTCGCCGTGCGCGGGCTGCACCGCTTCGCGCACCGCGAGGGGCTCACCGCCGCGGACCCGGCCAAGGACGTGCAGCCGCCCGCCGCGCCGCGCAGGCTGCCGAAGGCGCTGCCCGTCGCCGACGTGCTGCGGCTGCTCGACACCGCGGGCGACACCCCCGCCGCGCTGCGCGACCGGGCGCTGCTGGAGCTGCTCTACTCGACCGGAGCGCGGATCTCCGAGGTGGTCGGGCTCGACGTGGACGACGTCGACGCGGCCGAGCGCACCGCGCTGCTCGACGGCAAGGGCGGCAAGCAGCGCGTCGTCCCGGTGGGGCGGCCCGCGCTCGCGGCCGTGGAGGCGTACCTGGTGCGGGCGCGGCCGGTGCTGGCCAAGCGCGGCGGACCCGCGCTGTTCCTCAACGCCAGGGGCGGGCGGCTCAGCAGGCAGAGCGCGTGGCAGGTGCTCAAGACCGCCGCCGAGCGGGCGGGCGTGGCCGCCGAGGTGTCCCCGCACACGCTGCGGCACTCGTTCGCCACGCACCTGCTGGAGGCGGGCGCGGACGTGCGCGTGGTGCAGGAGCTGCTCGGGCACGCCTCGGTGACCACGACGCAGGTGTACACGCTGGTCACGGTGACCACGCTGCGGGAGGTGTACGCGACGGCCCACCCCAGGGCCACCGGGTGAGCGCGCCGCTCAGTGGCCGCACCGAAGGGAATCACGCGGGTTCGCGGAACCACCGCGCCGCAGGATCGTTGCCCTTTCAGGAAAGGGGGTGGCGGCCCGCCCTCGGCGGGGGCCGCCGCGAGTACCGTGTCTGCCGGGTGACCGCGATGGGGGAGGGGGTTGTCGTGGTTGGGCTTCCGGAGCCCGAGCGCTCCGACATCGAACTGGGCTCGGTGCTGCACGCGCTGAGCGACCCGACCAGGCTCGCCGTCGTGCGGCAGATCGAGGCCGAGGGCGAGCGGCTGTGCGGGGGGCTGAGCGTCGAGGTGGCGAAGTCGACCCTGTCCCAGCACCTGCGGGTGCTGCGCGAGGCGGGGCTGACCAGGACGCGGGCCTGCGGCAACCAGCGCTGGGTGTCGCTGCGCCGCGACGACCTCGACCGGTTGTTCCCCGGACTGCTGGACGTGGTGCTGGCCGCCGCGTCGAGGGGGCGCGACCGGGAACCGGTGGCCGGGTGAACCGGCCTCCCGCGCGCCCGGCGAGGCGCGTTGCCGCTGACCACCTGGGCACTTAGGCTTCGCCCAGGGAGAGAACTAGGAGTCGGGGAGAGATGTCGTCACCGGAGCAGGTGGGCGAGGGGAAGCACCCCGCGCGACCACCGGGAGCCGGTGTGCGGAAAGCATCGGTGGACCTGAGCCTGGCCCCGCACGCCGCGCCGGTGGAGGAGGAGGTCCCTGACCAGGCGGTCGGCGAGATCGGACCGACCGGCAGACCGCTGCGGTTCGTGGCCGACCCGCCCGAGGTGGTCCACCACGGACCGGCGAAGATCCTGGCCATCTGCAACCAGAAGGGCGGGGTGGGCAAGACCACCTCCGCGATCAACCTGGGCGCCTCGCTCGCCGAGCACGGCCGCCGGGTGCTGCTGGTCGACTTCGACCCCCAGGGCGCGCTGTCGGTGGGGCTGGGGGTGCACCCGCACCAGCTCGACCAGACGATCTACAACGTGATCATGGAGCGGGACGTCGGCGTCCAGGACGTGATCATGGGCACGCCGGTGGAGAACATGCACCTGCTGCCCAGCAACATCGACCTGTCGGCGGCGGAGATCCAGCTGGTGTCCGAGGTGGGGCGCGAGCACACGCTGGTGCGCACGCTGCGGCCGGTGCTGGACCTGTACGACTACGTGCTGGTGGACTGCCAGCCCTCGCTCGGCCTGCTCACGGTGAACGCGCTGGCCGCCGCCGACGGGGTGCTGATCCCGCTGGAGTGCGAGTTCTTCAGCCTGCGCGGGGTGGCGCTGCTGATCGACACCATCGAGAAGGTCCGGGAGCGGTTGAACCCCAAGCTGGAGATCACCGGGATACTGGCCACCATGTACGACCCCCGCACCCTGCACTCCCGCGAGGTGATGGCGCGCGTGGTGGAGGCCTTCGGCGACGTCGTCTTCGACACGGTGATCAACCGGACCGTGCGGTTCCCGGAGACCACCGTCGCCGGTGAGCCGATCACCCGGTGGGCGCCGCGCTCCGCGGGCGCCCGCGCCTACCGCGCCCTGGCGCGCGAGGTGATCGCCAGGTGACTCGTCGCCCCACCCTGCCGGGCGCGTCGGAGCTGTTCCGCTCGACTGTCGCGTCCCAGCCTGCCGTCACGTCCCACTCCGTCGCGCACCAGTCCGTCGCGCACCAGCCCGTCGCGCACCAGTCCGTCATCTCCCAGTCCGTCACCTCCCAGTCCGGAGCCGCCTCCGGCGAGCCCGAGGTCGTGCTGACGGCCCGCACCGCGCTGCCCCCGAGGACCGAGCCCGCCGCGAACGGGGTGGGGCCCGACGTCGTCGGCCCGAAGGTGGTCGGCCCGAAGGTGGTCGGCCCGAAGGTGGTGGGCGCGGACGTGGTCGGCGCCGACGACCCGGCCGCCGACAGCGGGCGTCGGGGGAGCGGTCGCGAGAAGCACAGCACCAAGTTCACCGTGTACGCCTCCGACGAGGAGCTGCTGGCGCTGGAGCAGGCCAAGCTGGTGCTGCGCGGCAGCCACGGGCTCGTGGTCGACCGGGGCCGGGTGGTGCGCGAGGCCATCGCGATCGTGCTGGACGACCTCGAAGGGCGCGGCGACGACTCGCTGCTCGTGCGCAGGTTGCGCGAGCGGTGAGCGGCGGCACCACGGCGGACGGCACCGGCGGCGCCGGCGGCACCACGGGCGACGTCACGTCCGCGCCCGGCGCCCCCGGCGGTGATCGCCCGGCGGACGGCGAGGCCGTGCCCGACGCTCGGCCCGTGGCCGACGAGGTGGCCGACGGGCGGTTCAAGGTTCGGCTCACCAACTTCGAGGGGCCGTTCGACCTCCTGCTGCAGCTGATCTCGCAGCACACGCTCGACGTGACCGAGGTCGCCCTGCACCGGGTCACCGACGACTTCATCGCGCACATCCGGAGCCTGGGCGACGCCTGGGACCTGGACGAGACCACCGAGTTCCTGGTCATCGCGGCCACCCTGCTCGACCTCAAGGCCGCCAGGCTGCTGCCCCAGGGCGACGTGGAGGACGAGGAGGACCTGGCGCTGCTGGAGGCGCGGGACCTGCTGTTCGCGCGGCTGCTCCAGTACCGGGCGTACAAGCAGGTCGCGGCGCTGTTCGCCGAGCTGGAGCAGGGCGCGCAGCGGCGGTACCCGCGCTCGGTGGCGCTGGAGCGGCGGTTCGAGGGGCTGCTGCCCGAGGTGATGCTCGGCGTCGACCCCCGGCGCTTCTCCGAGATCGCGGCCGTGGTGTTCCGGCCCAAGCCGCCGCCGACCGTGTCCACCGCGCACGTCCACCAGCACCGCATCTCGGTGCGCGAGCACGCGGCGCTGCTGCGCGAGCGGCTCGCCGAGCTGGGCACGGCCACGTTCACCGAGCTGGTCGCGGACTGCGAGAACACCCTGGAGGTCGTGGCGCGCTTCCTGGGGCTGCTGGAGCTGTACCGGGAGAAGGTGCTGGCGTTCGAGCAGCCCGAGGCGCTGGGCGAGCTGAGCGTCACGTGGGTCGGCGGCAGCGTCGAGGAGGCCCGCGCGGCGCCGGACGACGACGAGGACGAGGAGTACGGGTGAGCGTGACCGACGACGCGGAGGCGTCCGCCGTCGACCTGTCCGACGACGCGGAGTTCGAGAGCGCGCTGGAGTCCGTGCTGCTCGTCGTGGACACCCCGATCGACGAGCAGCAGCTCGCGGGCGTGTTCGAGCAGCCCGCCCGGCGGGTCAAGGCGACCCTCCGGCGGATGTCCGAGCGCTACACCGCCTCGGGCAGCGGCATCGACCTGCGTAGAATCGGCGACGGCTGGCGGTTCTACACGAGGGACCGCCACGCGCCATTCGTGGAGAAGTTGCTGCTCGACGGGCAGCGCGCCAAGCTCACGCGGGCAGCGCTGGAGACGCTCGCCGTGATCGCCTACCGGCAGCCCGTCACCAGGGCACGCGTCGCGGCGGTCCGCGGCGTCAACGTCGACGGGGTGATCCGCACGCTGGTCGCGCGCGGGCTCATCGCCGAGGCGGGCAACGACAACGACACGGGTGGCATCCTTTACCGGACGACCGAACTGTTCCTGGAGCGGTTGGGGCTGGCGTCGCTGACCGACCTGCCCCCGATCGCTCCCCTGCTGCCCGAAGTGGATGCGATCGACGATGTCTGACCCCGGTTCTGAAGGCGTTCGGCTCCAGAAGGTGCTGGCCAAAGCGGGGATCGCCTCCCGGCGGGTCGCCGAGGAGCTCATCGAGCTCGGCCGCGTCCAGGTGGACGGCGAGGTGGTGCGCGAGCAGGGCCGCCGCATCGACCCCGACAAGGCGGTCGTGCACGTGGACGGCGTGCGCGTGGTGCTCCAGGAGGACGTCGTCACGCTCGTGCTGAACAAGCCGCGCGGGATGCTGTCCACGATGCACGACGACGCGCACCGGCCGTGCGTGGGCGACCTGCTGGTGAATCGCAAGGAGCGGCTGTTCCACGTCGGCAGGCTGGACGCCGACACCGAGGGCCTGCTGCTGGTGACCAACGACGGCGACCTCGCGCACCGGCTCATGCACCCCTCCTACGAGGTGCCCAAGACCTACCTGGCCGAGGTGCCCGGCCCCATCCCGCGCGACCTGGGCAAGCGGCTGCGCTCCGGCATCGAGCTGGAGGACGGGCCGGTCAAGGTGGACTCGTTCAAGCTGATCTCCTCGCTGCCCGGCCGGGCGCTGGTGGAGGTCGTGCTGCACGAGGGGCGCAAGCACATCGTGCGGCGGCTCCTGGAGGCCGTGGGGCACCCGGTGCAGACGCTGGTGCGGACCGCGGTGGGCGAGGTGCGGCTGGGCAACCAGCGGCCCGGCTCGCTGCGCGTGCTGAACCGGCAGGAGGTCGGGTCGCTGTACAAGGCCGTGGGCATGTAGTCCGCGGGGTCGCGCGAGAGCGCTCTCGCCGACGCGGGGCCGCACCGGTTCGCCGGGGCGGCCCCTTCGCGCGTTCCGGGGACTTCCGCGGTGCCAGGACTTCGCGTTCCGGCCGCGAGTCCCCCGGTTCCCGGCCCGCGCGCGACTGCTCCGCGCGAGGGAACTTCCACTCAGCGGAAATGAATCCGGGTGGCCGCGCGCGGGCTGTGGCAGCGTGCCGGACGGCTCGGGCGCGGCGGCGCGCTCCGGGGCGGGAGCGGGCGGGCGTTCGGGTGAGGGGCGATCCTGGCACGGGGAGCCCGGCTTCCCCCTGGTTCCGGTCGGTGGTCCCCGGTGCGGGTGATCCGCTCCGGGCGGGCGGGTCGTCCGGTGTGGACCGCGCTGTGGTATCGCGTGCGCGGTTTTGCCGAGCAGTTCGAGGAAATCGTTCGTCCGGCGACCGGAATGGACGGCTGCGGCGCGTTGTCCGAGGCGTTCGCCGGGGGGCGTGGAAAACTGATCGTGAATTCGTCCTCTGTGGACGAGAAGCGAGTTTTCCCGGCTATCCGGGGGATCGCCCGGATGCCGTAGGGGCCTCCTGCCTGCGCAGTAGTACCCACTGCTGTGCTTGCGGTGGCTTCAGTGCAGAACGAAGTCAACTCGACCGGATCGGGGGGCGAAGTTTTCTCCTCCCTTATTGTGGCAACCCCGTTCGACTCTCTAGATTGGCCGGGTTGGCTCGGGTTGATCAACTGGGAAGAGGCGTTGCGCGTGCGTGCGCTAACCCGAGGACTGCTCGGTGCGGCCGGGTTCCTCGTCATCTGGGAGCTTTTCGGCCGATCTGGCCTGGTTCCCCAGGAGTACCTGCCGCCGCCCTCCGTGGTGGCGGTCGAACTGCTCGCCCTGCTCGGGGACGAGACGTTCCTGCGCGACGTCGTGGCGACCGTGCTGGCGCTGCTCATCTCGGTCCTGCTGTCCGTGGGCATCGCCGTGCCCGCGGGTCTGGTCCTGGGCAGCGTCGCGCCGGTGCGCCACGCGACGCGCGCCGTGGTGGAGTTCCTGCGCCCCATCCCGTCGGTGGCGCTGATCCCCCTGGCGATCGTCGTGCTGGGCCTCGGCCCGGAGATGAAGATCGCCCTCGCCGTCTACGCGGCGGTGTGGCCGATCCTGTTCAACACCATCTACGCGCTCGACGAGCTGGACCCCCTGCTCGTCGACACCGCCCGCGTGTTCGGCGCGAGCCGGCTGCGCGTGCTGCTCTCCGTGGCGCTGCCCAGCGCGCTGCCGTTCGTGTTCACCGGCATCCGGCTGTCCGCGACGACCTGCCTGGTCGTGCTGGTCAGCGTCGAGATGCTGGCGGGCGGCGCGGCGGGGATCGGCGAGTTCGTCATGGACGCCCGCAGCGGCGCGGGCCGCATGGACCTGGTGCTCGCGGGCACCGTCGTCGCGGGCGTGCTCGGCTACCTGGTCAACGAGGGCCTGGAGCGCGCGCAGCGCCGCTGGGTCGGCTGGGGCTTCGTCCAGGGGGGCAGGTCGTGAGGGCGCTGTCGGGCTTCCTCCAGCGGTGGGTGGTCTTCGGCTGCCTGGTCCTGGTGTGGGAGGTGGCGGCGTTCCTCGCGGACGACCCGTTCTTCCCGCGCCCCACGGTGATCGCGGAAGCCGCCGCGGAGCTGTGGCTCAGCGGCCCCGCCGAGACGCTGTTCCTGAGCGACGTGGTGTTCGAGCACCTGGTGCCCAGCCTGACCCGGCTGCTCACCGGGTGGGGCATCGCCGCCGTCGTCGGCGTCGCGCTCGGCCTCGCCCTCGGCCGCTCCGCGCGCGCCATGGAGTACGCGGGGCCGGTGCTGACGTTCATGCGCTCCATCCCGCCGCCCGCGCTGGTGCCGGTGTTCCTGCTGCTGTTCAACATCGGCACCTCGATGCAGCTGGCCACGATCGTCTTCGGCGTGCTGTGGCCGATCCTGCTCAACACCGTCGACGGCGCCCGCTCCGTCGACAGCACCAAGACCGAGACGTCCGAGGTGTTCCGCATCCCGCGCGCCCAGTGGGTCCTCGGCGTCGTCCTGCCGTCGGCCGCCCCGAAGATCTTCGCCGGTCTCCGGGTCAGCCTGTCGCTGTCGCTCGTGCTCATGGTCGTCTCCGAGCTCGTCGGCACCGACAACGGCATCGGCTCGCAGCTGCTGCTCGCCCAGCGGCAGTTCGACTTCCCCGGCATGTGGGCGGGGATCGTCCTGCTCGGCGTGCTCGGCTACACCCTCAACACCGTGCTCCTCGCGCTGGAGAACCGGGCGCTGGCCTGGCAGCCCAAGCGCGAGGGGCGCACCCCCGCGACGGTGGAGGATTGACATGACCGCGATGCTCGAGGTGGCCGCGCTGGGCCACACCTACCAGGGCAAGGACGGCGCCCACACGGCGATCGACGACCTCTCCTTCACCGTCGGCGCCGGTGAGCTGGTCTGCGTCGTCGGCCCCTCCGGGTGCGGCAAGTCCACGCTGCTCCGGACGATCTCCGGGCTGGTGCGCCCCAGCCGGGGCGCGGTGAGCCTGCACGGCAACGCGGTCAAGGGCGTGCCCGACGACCTGGCCGTGGTGTTCCAGGACTACAGCCGCTCGCTGTTCCCGTGGCTGAGCGTGCAGAAGAACGTGGAGTTCCCGCTGCGCAGCTCGGTCGGGCGGGCGAAGCGGCGGGCGCGCGCGGCCGAGGCGCTGGAGTGGGTCGGGCTGGCGGCGGCGGGGCGCAAGTACCCGTGGCAGCTGTCCGGCGGGATGCAGCAGCGGGTGGCGATCGCGAGGGCGCTGGCGTACCGGCCTGCCCTGCTGCTCATGGACGAGCCGTTCGCGTCGGTGGACGCGCAGACCAGGTTCGAGCTGGAGGACCTGCTGCTGAAGATCCGCACCGAGCACGACACGACGGTGCTGGTGGTCACGCACGACATCGACGAGAGCGTGTACCTGGGCGACCGCGTGCTGGTGCTGTCGACCTCGCCCGCGTCGGTCGTGGCGGACCTGCGGGTGGACCTGCCCGCGCCGCGCGACCAGATCACCACGCGCGAGTCGGACGTGTTCGTGGGGCTGCGGGCGGAGGTGGCGCGGCTGCTGAACGTGGGCAAGCCCTCGCCCGCCCGGCGCCCGGCGCCCGGTCGGCGGGCCGCTGACGGGCAGGCCGCGAGATGGGCGGCGGAGGAGCGCGCCGAGGTGGAGAGGGGCGCCGCGCAGCGCTTGGCGCGCTGACGGCTTCTCGGCGGCGCCGGGGTTCTTCCCCCTCGGGGGTGGTTCGCGGGGCGGTTCCCGCGCGTCCGGTCCGGTGACCGGGGGCGCGGGGCCGCCCTTCGCGCTGTCCGGGGGTGGGGCGTCGCGCGTCGGGAGGATCAAGGGTGCTGCGCGGCAACGGGAATCGCATTGGTGGGTGATCGAGGGTGCTGCGCGGCAAGGGGATCGGGGCGCGTGGGCGATCAAGAGTGCGGTGCGGCAAGGGGAACCGGGTGCGTGGACGGCCGAGGGTGCTGCGCGGCAACGGGAGCGCGGCGCGCGGGCGCTCAGCGGCGCTGTGCGGCGTTGGCGCGGTGTGTCGGCCACGGCAGGGCGGCGGGGACGTTCGGCGGCGCTGCGGGGCGTTCGGGTCGGTGTGCGCGTCGCAGGGCTGGAGTTGTTGCGGTGACAGGGAATTCTCTCGTCCGACGACGCTCGGACCGGTGCGGGCGCATCGGCCCTTCGGGGTGGAAACCGTTGGGGCGGTTGAAGATTCGGTGTCACGGAGGGTGGTCGCTACGGGGTTCCGCCGGTGCGGGCGCATCGGACCGGTGCGGGGAATTCGTTGCCGCCACGGGGAAAGCGGGTCCGGCGGGTCGCGCGGGCGGTCCGGAAACGGGGGCGTCGCGCGCCTGGCGGGTGCGGCGCTGCGCCGTCCGGCAATACCGGTAAAGCGCGGGGCGCCGGGGGATGCGGTCCCCCGGCGTTCCGGTCGTGCCCGCCGGGTGGCCCACCCCGGCCCCGATCGGGGCCGCAGAAATCGGGTGAGCCGATAAGCGGGGCGCCCGCGTCAGGGGCCCACGTAGTTCTGCGCGAAATACCCGACCGAGGACTTGGAATCGATCAGGTGTTCCAACCGGGCCTGGCCCAACCGGCTCAGGAACGGCTCGGGCGAACGGTGCAGCATGAAAACCATCCACTGCGAGAACTCCTGCGCACGCCAGACCCGGCGGAGGCACTTCTCGGAGTAGCCCTCCAGTCCGGAATCGTCGCCCGTTCGGAGGTACCCGATTAGTGCGGAAGCGAGCACCTCGGCATCGTGCAGCGCGAGATTCATTCCCTTCGCGCCGACCGGCGTGATGATGTGCGCGGCGTCGCCGAGAAGGTACAGCCGACCGAATCGCATCGGTTCCACGACGTGGCTGCGCATGTCCAGCACGCGCTTCTCGATGATCCTCCCCTCGGTCAACCGCCAATCGGAATCGCGCAGCGCCAAGCGCTTGTGCAACTCCGCCCAAACCCGTTCGTCGGGCCAGTTGTCCGGCGAATCGCCGATCGGCACCTGGAGGTAGTAGCGGGAAACCGTGGAATTGCGGAGCATGTGCCCGGCGAAACCGTCCGGGTGCAACGCGTAGATCACCTTGTGGGTCGAGGGCGGGGCCTCGGCGAGCACGCTCAGCCACTCGATCCCGTGCTGGTGGGTGAACTCCTGCACGGCCCCCTGCGGGATGCTCTTCCTGGTCACGCCGTGGAAGCCGTCCGCGCCGCCGACGAAAGCGCACTCCAGCCGCTCCCGCTCGCCGGTCGCGGAGAGCCACGTCAGCACCGGTGACGCGGAATCGATCCCCGACAGTTCGACGTCCGACACCGAGAAGCGGATATCGCCGCCCCGCGCCAGGTAGTTGCCCAGCAGGTCGCGCACCACGTCCTGCTGCGGATACACGTAGTGCGTTTGCCCGCCGTAGAGCGCCGAGTAGTCCACCTCGAACGCCTCGCCGTTCACCCGGAACTCGCAGGCGCCATGTCGATCGGCTTCTTCCAGGAGCCGTCCGGCGAGTCCGTGCTCGGTCAGCATCTGCACCGCGCGGTGCTCCAGAACCCCTGCGCGCGGGCGTGTCTCGATGTACTCGCGCGTTCCCCGTTCCAGCACTGTGCAGGCAATTCCTGCTTCGTGGAGGAGGTTAGCCAACGTGAGTCCGGCGGGCCCCGCGCCCACGATCCCCACCACGGCTTCATTGCTCTGTACGGCCCATTCGGAGTGTTGATTGCTCACTGCCTACTCCTGCCTCTGGACAGCCTGTGCAAAGATGCGCACCGAAGGTAGTGGATCAAACCTTCAGATGCCCGGTCGAACGAGGGCTCGTGAGCCACTCGCATCACGAAGAGTGCCTCCGGGCCCGCACCCCCGCACGGCCGCGCGTCATGCCCCCGCAATCTCGCCACTCCAACGGGAGAAGTCCCCCATGACTCTCAGAGTCGGCCGTTCGGCAAGAAGGATTATCGGCGGCCTCTCCGCGCTCGCCATGCTCGCCGCGGTCTCCGGATGCGGCCTGCTCGGCGGTTCCTCCGAGGACGGCTCCGCGTCCGACGGCGGAACCTCGACCGCGCCCGGCCAGGTCGAGAAGTCGAAGATCAAGCTCGGCCTGCTCAACATCCTCGACGTGGCCTCCGTCCACATCGCGATCAAGAAGGGCTACTTCAAGGAGGAGGGCCTGGAGATCGAGCCGGTCATCATCCAGGGCGGCGCGGCGGCGATCCCCGGTCTGATCTCGGGCAGCATCGACATCACCTTCGGCAACTGGGTGTCGTACTTCGCCGCCGAGTCCCAGGGCGCCGCGAAGGACAAGGGCGGCCTGAAGCTGATCTCGGACGGCTACCAGGCCAAGTCCGACATGTTCGTGATCGTCGCCGCGCCCGACTCGGGCATCAAGTCCCCCAAGGACCTCGACGGCAAGACGATCGCGATCAACACCTACAAGAACATCGCCGAGCTGACCGCCAAGGCGACCTTGGAGGCCAACGACGTCGACCCGTCGAAGGTCAAGTTCAAGGAGCTGGGCTTCCCCGACATGGAGGCCGCGGTCAAGAACAAGAGCGTCGACGCCGCCTTCATGGTCGAGCCGTTCATCGCCCGCTCGCACCGCGGCAGCGGCTTCACCACCGTCCTCGACGCGGCCTCCGGCCCGACGAACGACATCCCGATCGGCGGCTACGCCACGACCGGCGACTTCGCGAGCAAGAACCCCAACAGCGTCGCCGCGTTCCAGCGCGCGATGGCCAAGGGCCAGAAGGAGGCCCAGGACCGCAGCGTCGTGGAGCCGGTCCTGCAGGACTACGCCAAGATCGACAAGGACACCGCCACGCTGGTCCACTTCGGCGAGTACCCGACCTCGCTGGAGGCCAGCCGGTTGCAGCGGGTCGCCGACCTCATGCTGACCTACCAGCTGCTCAAGGAGAAGTTCGACGTGACCCCGATGATCGTGTCGGGCTCGGCGGGCTGACGGCGCCGGGGAGCCCGCGCGCCGGGCTCCCCGCACCTCCCCGGTGCGCCGGACGGGTGACGGAGGCGGGACCAGCCCCCGCCCAGGACCCGCCGGAGCGCGGGGACGTGCTGATCGACTTGTGAACCACCACCGCGCCGGGTCCGAACGGCGGTATGAGAAACCCGGTGGTTCCAAGAGTATCCAGCGGGTTTCCAAGGAACTCGGCCGGAACTACCTCATCATCAACCAAACTGGCTGGGGGGCTGGGGAGTGTGCTGACGGTGCGCGGTCACGACGACCACGCCTCCGGTGAAGGACGACCGGAGCGAACTCAACTCGACGCGGGTGCTCAGGGCAAAGCGCCCGACCCAGGGCCCGGCACCACGACCACGCCCACCGCGGGCCGGGGCATCTCCCGGTGGCGGCTGCGCAACTGGAAGCTGCGCAGCAAGCTCGTGGTGGTGCTCCTGGTGCCCGCGATGAGCACGCTGGCCCTCGCGGGCCTGCGGCTCACCACCCAGCTCGACGACGTCGAGCTGTACGGCAAGGTGCAGCGCGAGCTGCAATTATCCGCCCAAGCAGCCGCCGTGGGGGACGCGCTGCAATTAGAGCGCGACGCGGCCGTCGGCTACGTCGCGGCAGGTCGCAAGACGAACCCCGACGCCACGGCGCGCGTCGGCGAGCTCAACACCAGATCGGGCAAGGTCGACGCGGAGGTCATGCGGCTGCGCGACGTCGGCGCGGCCACCGGCGACATCGACGACACCGTCCGCACCGCGTACGAGAAGTCGCTCCAGTCGCTCGACGGCCTCAACTCGCTGCGCAACACCGTCCTGGAGAGCCAGTACCCGGACGCCTCCGTCGCCAGCGCCTACGGGCAGCTGCTCGGCACCCTGCTCCAGGTCCACCGCGCGACCTCCAGCAGCCTCAGCAACGAGCACCTCACCCCGCTGGTCGGCGCCAACCTCGCGCTGTACGCCGCGAAGGAGCAGCTCGCCCAGCAGAACTCGATCCTGATCTCCGCGGCGAACCGCAGCGAGTTCGGCCCCAACCAGGCCAACGCGCTGCGCGGCGCGCAGTCCAAGCTGGACTCCGCGATCACCGACTTCACCAACGTCGCGAGCCAGGACAACCGGCAGAACTACCAGGACACCGTGTCCGGCACGGCCGTCGACGCCCGCAACCGGCTGGTGACGCTCGCGCTGGTGCAGAACGACAACGGCAAGGCCATCTCCTTCAACGAGAACGACGCGCTGCGCGTCGGCGAGGACACCGCCGCCCTGCTGCGCCAGGTCTCGCTCGACATCGAGGACCAGGCCCAGCGGGAGGCCGTCCGGCTCACCGACGAGGCCAACGCGCTCGCCTGGCGCGACGGCGCGCTCGTGGCCGCCGCGCTGATCATCGCGTTCGCGCTCATGGCGGTCGTCGCCACCTCGATGCTGACCCCGCTGCGGGTGCTGCGCCGCACCGCGCTCGACGTGGCCCGCAACCGCCTCCCGGACGCGATCAAGCGCATCCGCACCCACCGCGACCCCGAGCGGGCCGCGGAGGAGTCCCTGGTGCCGGTGCCGATCCACACCACCGAGGAGGTCGGCCAGGTGGCCCGCGCGTTCGACGCGGTCCAGCGCGAGGCCATCCGCCTCGCGGTCGAGCAGGTGGCGCTGCGCGCCAACGTCAACGACATGTTCATCAACCTCTCCCGGCGCAGCCAGGCGCTCGTGGAGCGGCAGATCACCGTCATCGACCGGCTGGAGCAGGACGAGCAGGACCCCGACCAGCTGGCGAGCCTGTTCGAGCTGGACCACCTGGCCACCCAGATGCGCCGCAACAGCGAGAACCTGCTCGTGCTCTCCGGCACCACGGTCACCCGCCGCGTCACCAGGCCGGTGCCGATCACGGAGGTGCTCGGCGCCGCGGTGTCCGAGGTCGAGAAGTACGCCCGCGTGCACATCGCGCCCGCGCCCGACCTGCGCGTCCAGGGCCGCGTGGTCAACGACCTCGCGCACCTGATCGCCGAGCTGCTGGACAACGCGACCGCGTTCTCCAAGCCCAGCACCAAGGTGACCGTGCGGGCCATAGAGACCCGGCGCGGCGAGGTGTCCATCCGCATCCACGACCGCGGCGTCGGCATGCAGGAGCAGGACGTCGTCGAGGCGAACCTGAAGCTGTCCGAGCCGCCCGAGGTCGACGTGTCGGTGGCCCGCGAGATGGGCCTGTACGTGGTCGGCCAGCTGGCCAAGCGGCACGAGATCCACGTGTCGCTGCGCAACAACGACGACATCGAGGGCGGTGTCACCGCGCAGGTGCTGCTGCCCGCGGGCCTGCTGCACCGGGGCCCGGACCCGCAGGGCGGCGGCGGTCGGCAGAGCCTGCCGCTGGGCAGGCCCGGCGTCCTCGCGCTGGCCGACCCGCCGGAGGTGGAGGAGACCGGGGCCGTCGCGCTGTCCGGCCTGCCCAAGTGGAGCCCGGACCAGATGCCGTCCGCGTTCGGCGAGGCCGCGCCGGAGCACGCGTTCCGGGGCAGGCCGGGGCAGAACGGGGTGACGCCGCAGGAGACCACGTTCTCCGGCAGCTCGTTCTCCGGCACCTCGTTCGACTCGTTCGAGGACACCGGCGCGCACCGGCCGGTCGAGCACAACTCGTCCGCCGACGGCCTGTTCACCGCGACCGTCACCGAGACCGCGCCGCCGCGCGCGGGCGACGACATCGACTACTCCTACCCGCCCGCGCAGCAGGGGCAGCAGCAGCGCGCCGTGCCCGCCCCCGCGCCCGCGGTGGTGGAGGACGACGCGTCCACCCAGCGCCTGCCGATCTACGAAGACGTGCTGTCCCGCTGGTTCCAGGGCGGCGACGAGGACTCCGGGGAGGCGCGGGTGCGGGGCGAGGGCAGGACGCGCGGCGAGCACGCGCTCCCCGACGAGCCGGAGCCGCAGGACCACGACGTCGTGCTCGACGGCGGGTCCGACGCGGAGCGGACCGTGTTCGCCGAGCCGGTCGGGGACGCCCAGCCCGACCAGGCCCTCGCGTCCGCGCCTGCCTCCGCGTCCGGGCTCGGCGGCCTGCCCAAGCGGGAGCCCGCCCCCTCCAAGGTGTCCGCCGCCGCGGCCAACTGGGGCTCCTCCGACGACAACTGGTCGACGGCGAGCAAGGTGCTCAAGTCCGCCGTCGACGAGTCCACCACGGCGGGCCTGCCCAAGCGCGTCCCCAAGGCGCGCCTGATGCCCGGTTCGCTCTCCACCGGCTCGTCCACCACCGCGACCCAGGCGACCGTGCGCGCGGAAGGCCGGACCGGCCCGTCCGGCGGGGTCGCCACCGCGCAGGGACCCCGGTCCGCCGACCGGCTGCGCCAGCGGTTCGCCACCTACCAGCGCGGCCTGCAGATGGGCCGCGACAACAACCAGGACGATGACAGCCTGCCCTGGGAGGGCCTGTCGTTCGGCAACTCAGACAAGGAGCAGAAGTGACCTCCGCAGCCGATGAGCTGGAGAACTTCAGTTGGCTGGTCGACGACTTCGTCAACCGGGTGGCCGGTGTCGCCCACGCGATCGTGGTGTCGGCGGACGGCCTTCTCCTCGCCGCCTCCGAACGCCTGCCCGTCGACCGGGCCGAGCAGCTGGCCGCCGTCTCGTCCGGCCTGGTGAGCCTGAACCTCGGGGCGGCGCGCTGCTTCGAGGCGGGCAACGTGAAGCAGACCGTGGTGGAGATGGAGCGGGGCTACCTGTTCCTGATGTCCATCAGCGACGGCTCCTGCCTCGCCGTGCTCGCCGCGCCCAACTGCGACATCGGCCTGATCGGCTACGCCATGACCAGGCTGGTGGACCGGGTGGGCGTGCAGCTCACCCCGGAGATCCGATCGCAGCTGCACGTGGCGATGCGCAACTAGAGCACCACCCACCTCCTTACTAGGGAAAGCAGAGCAACATGAGCGGTGGAGCTCCAGCCGGCCGGACCGCCCCGACGACCACCTCGACGAAGATCGTGGTGGCGGGCGGGTTCGGCGTCGGCAAGACGACCTTCGTCGGTTCGGTGTCGGAGATCGTCCCGCTGACCACCGAGGCGGTCATGACGGAGGCCAGCGTGGGGGTCGACGACCTGTCCTCCACGCCCAACAAGGTGACGACCACCGTGGCCATGGACTTCGGCAGGGTGTCGCTGGACAGCGACCTGATCCTGTACCTGTTCGGGACCCCCGGCCAGCACCGCTTCTGGTTCATGTGGGACGACCTGGTGAAGGGCGCGATCGGAGCGGTGGTCCTGGTCGACACGAGGAGGTTGTCGGACGCGTTCGCGTCGATCGACTTCTTCGAGGACCGGGACCTCCCGTACGTGGTCGGGGTGAACTGCTTCGACGGTCTGCTGCACCACCGGGTCGAGGACGTGCGGGAGGCGCTGACGGTGGACGCGTCGGTGCCGATCATCCCGTGCGACGCGCGCAACCGGCAGTCCACCAAGCAGACGCTGATCACCCTGGTGGAGCACGCCCTGCGCAGGCAGCCGCTGTTCGCCTGAGCCGCCCAGCGCTCCTCCGGGGACGCCCCCGACCGCCCGGACCACCGGGAGGTCGGGGGCGTCGCCCGTCCACGGGGGCGCGGCGGCTGGGCGGGACCGGCCCGCTCAGCCCACCACGAGGTCCGCGTCGTCGTCCGCGCGCTCGGACAGCACCAGCGCCCCGGCGCCGCGCACCATCGGCAGCAGCGCCTCCCGCGCCCTGCGGGCCAGCTCCGAGCCGTCCGGCGCGCCCGCCGGTTCCACGCCGTGCGGGCGCTGCCGCTCCAGCAGCGCCAGCTCGCCCTGGCCGAGCGCGCACCCGTGCAGCAGCCGCCGCACGCCCATGTCGGCCAGCACGCTCAGGTTCTCCTCGACCTCCTCGCCCAGCCCGGCCGCCGCCGAGTCCAGGCTCAGCCACAGCTGCCCCTCGGCCAGCGCCCACCCGCGCACCGCGCCGCCGACCAGGCCGCTCAGGTCCGGGTCGCGGGACTGGTCGGCCGACAGCCGCACCAGCACCGGCAGCGCCTCCAGCGACGCGAACGAGCAGGCCTCGTCCAGCAGCCACTCGGCCAGCGCGCCCGCCAGGCCCAGCTCGTCGGCGTAGCGCAGGCAGTCGTCGTGCCCGACGGTCGTGCCGTCGTGCTCCCAGCGCAGCCTGGCCGCCAGCGCGACCCGCTCACCGGACCGGTCGCGCACGTCCCGGTAGTCGATCGCGATCTCGCCGGTCTCCAGCGCGCCCGGCATGGCGGCGATCAGCGACAGCCGCGACCGCTCCTTCTCGTCGTGCCCGGCGTCGTAGATGCCCCACTGGCCCTTGCCGCCGGTCTCGGCGCGGCGCAGCGTGCTGTGCGCCTGCCGCAGCAGCGCCATCGCGTCGAGCCCGCGCGCGGCCGTGCGCACGAAGCCCATGCCCGCCGACACGCCCACCGCGTGCCCGGCCAGCCGCACCGGCTCGGCGAGCGCGCCGTCGATCATCGCGGCCAGCTCGGAGATGCTGGGCGTCCCAGGGCCGTCCTCGACCAGCACGACGAACTCGTCGCCGCCGATCCTGGCCACGGTCGCCGTCAGCCCCTCGGCCACGGACGTCAACCGGCCCGCCACGACCTTGAGCAGCTCGTCGCCGTACTCGTAGCCGAGGCCGTCGTTGACGATCGCGACGCTGTCCACGTCCAGGTAGCACAGGGTGATCGAGCCGGGCCGCCCCAGCACCTCCTCCAGCTTGGGCAGGAAGCTCTGCCGGTTCGGCAGCCCGGTCAGCACGTCGTGCAGCGCCTGGTGGCGCAGGTACTCGCGCAGCATCCGCTGCTCGGTGACGTCCTCCACCACCGCCAGGTGGTAGCGCGGGCCGCCGTCCTCGCCCGCCACCACGGACAGCGCCACGTTCGTCCACAGCGGATCGCCGCTGGGGTCCAGGAACATCTGCTCGACGTGCGAGACGTCCTCGCCGCGCACCGCCATCGCGGCCCACTCGCCGCGCAGCCCGCTCAGGTCCTGCCCGCCGAAGTCGGGGCCGAGCATCCCGGTCAGCGCGGCGTTGCTCTCCAGCAGCTCGCCGTCCGCGTCGAACACCGCGATCCCGGCGGCGGAGTGCGCGAAGACCTGTCGGAACCGGGCCTCGCTGTCGTGCAGCTCGACCCTCGTGCGCTCCAGCGCGGCCAGCAGCGAGGCCCTGACCTCCTCGTGCTCGCCGAACACCTGCAGGCGCAGCCTGGCGGCGTACCCGCCCGCGACGGCGCCGAGCAGCTCGGCGACCCGCTCGGGCGAGTCGGGTGCGCGCGCGGCCAGGGCGCGGCCGAGCACCTCCAGGGAGCTGCCCAGGCTCGTGTCGCCGGTGAACCGCGCGGTCACCAGCCACTCGCCGACCGCGACCGCCTCGTCGGCGGGCAGGTCGGGCGAGGCGAGCAGCTCGTCGAGCAGGCCGACGTGCTGGACGAGCTTGCGGCGCACCTTCGCGCGGGCGATCGGGCTGTAGGCGGTGCGGACCAGCTCGCCGGTCCAGCGCTCGGCGACCTCGCCCACGGAGGGGGCGCCCGCGGGGGGCGCGCTGCCCGTCAGGGGGACGGGCCTTGAGGGTTGGGTCATGTGTGGCTCTCCACCCGGAGATCAGATCCGCACATCATTCCGTAGGGTGCATATTCTCCGTCAAGTGCCGGGACGGAGACTGTTCCCGCGTCGTTGCGGTTCACGCCACGCGGCCAACTCGCACTGATCGGTTACACCTGGAGCGGTTAATCAGCGCCACCACGTGCCTCTCGCACCACTTCTACGCACAGTGGCCAACCCTACTGGGTTGGGCTATCGGCTGATCGGGGGATAGGCGTGGCCCGCCAACGGAAAAAGCACGTAGGGGCGTGCCGGAGGGGCGCCTGGCGGAAAAGGGCAGGCCGGGGCACGGCGACTCTGCGTCAGCGCCGCGAGGCCGTCACCCCGGAACCGCCGCCGACCCGGAACCGCCGCCGACCCGGAACCGCCGCCGACCCGGAACTGCCGTCACCCCGGAACCGTCGTCACCTTGGAACCGTCGTCACCTTGGAACCGCCGCGCGTCCTGGGGCGGCCATCACCCCAAGACGGCCGCCGCCGGGGAACCCGCCGCGCGTCCTAGCCCAGGAACCACTCGGTGACCGCGACCCCGGCCACCCGCAACCGCGCCGCGCCGCGCGGCAGGGGGCCGAGCAGGAAGTAGCCCAGCTCGTCCAGCTCCACCGCCTCCACGACCCCGCCCGCGGTCTCCAGCTCCACCCGGCCGGGCGCGGGCGGCGCGACCTGCCCGGTCACCCCGGCGGGGTCCACCTCCACCTGCACCGACAGCCCGTCCGCGTCGAACACCAGCTGCCTGGTCGCCAGCCCGCCCCGCGCCCGGCCCGCCAGTTCGCCGTCCAGCAGCGAGTCGTAGCCGGTCACCAGCAGCAGCTCGGCGTCCACGTCCCGCCAGTCGAACGCCGCCCGCCCGGCGACCAGGTACTCCTCGGGCACGGCGGGCGCCTCGGCCAGCGCGCGCCCCAGATCCGCCAACAACCGCTCATCGCTCACCCACACCGAGCGCACCTCCCACCGGGTCCTCCACCGATCCCCCCGACGATCCCCCCGACGATCCCCCCGACGATCCCCCCGACGATCCCCCCGACAACAACCGCGACACCGCTTCGGTCCTGCGCAGCTTCTCCAGGCACCGCAACCGGGTCGGCCCCACGCTGCCCACCGGCACCCCCAGCTCCGCGCCGAGCGCCGCGTAGCTCGGCGGCGGGTCCGCGAGCAGCCTGGCCAGCAGCCGCCTGCACTGCTCGGGCAGCGCCCCGAAGCCGTCCCGCAGCGCCTGCAACCGCTCCGCGTCCACCAGCCGCGCGTCCAGGTCCTCGCCGTCGGCCACGGCGCTCTCCTCGTCGGCCGGGTCGAACGGCAGCAGCCGCTGCTGCGCGCGCAGCACCCGTAGGCACTCGTTCCTGGCGGTCGTGACGATCCAGCCGGGCAGCGCCGCCGGGTCGCGCAGCCGCCCGATCTGCTCCACCAGGCGCAGCCACACCACCTGGTTGACGTCCGCCCCGTCCGCCGGGCGCAGCCGGTGCCTGCTCACCACGGAGAACACCAGCGGCGTGTACCGCTCCACGATCTGGTCCCAGGCGCCGCGGTCGCCTTCCGCCGCCGCGCCCACGAGCGCGGCGACCGGGCGTGCAGGGGTCACGTCCCCTCCTCCTGTTCGGCCGCCACCCGTTGCTCGGGCCCACCGCGCGCTCCGCCATGCCCTACGGAGGCGGTGGACCAGTCCTGGATACAACGCGGGCGGCGCCGGAACGGACCTGCCGGGGGCGGATCTCACCGGAAAGGAGCAGCCGGCCGCCCGTCCTCAGCCGACCGCGACCCCGTAGCCGGGGAAGAACTCGGCCCCCGCGAGCAGGTGGTCGCGGGCCTGGAGCGCGGTCAGGCCGAGCTGCGTCATGGTCGCCGCGATCCGCCCGGACACGTGCGGGGCCGCGAACGAGGTGCCCAGCCAGTACGCCCACCGGTCGAACACGTCGACGGCCGGGTCGCCCGGCAGCACCCATTTGCCCTTGAGGTACGTGGAGGTCCGGTTGCCGACCGCGCAGGCGTCCACCCAGTGCCCGTGGTTGCTGTAGCAGGCGGGGGAGCGCGTCCCGTCCCGCTCCTCGGCGATCGCCGCCACCCCGACCACGCCCGGCAGCGCGGCGGGCCACGACGGGCGGGTGGTGCCCTGGTTGCCCGCCGACGCCACCACGACCACGTCCTTCTGCAGCGCCGCGAGCGCCCGCCGCATCGGCTCGGACGCCACGTCGTCCTGCGTGGAGCAGCCCAGCGACGCGTTCACCACGTGCACCGGCCGCTCGTCGAACGAGGCCAGCGCCGCCGCGAACATCTCCTCGTCGCCCAGCCCGGACGGCAGCAGCGCGCGCTCCGGGTCGACCCGGACCGACGGCGCGGCCTGCCGCACCACCCCGGCCGCGAACGTGCCGTGCCCGCCCTCCAGCGCGAACACGTCGTCGTGCGCGTAGGCCGCGTCCACCTCGTCGGCGCGCGGGGTGAAGGAGCCGCCCAGCCACGCCGGGTGGTCCGCCCCGGCCGTCGCGGACATGCCGGTGTCCAGCACCGCCACCACCACGCCCCGGCCGCGCCCGTCGCCGGGGTCCGGGTCGGGCAGCGCGGTCGCCACGCGCGGCGGTCCGCCGGGGTGCCCGTGCATGTTGCCGCCGTGCCCGACGGACACGTGGTGCGGTTGGGTGAACGGGGTCCGCTCACCCGGCCAGGTGGCGGGGTCCCGCAGCAGCCGCACTATTGCGGGGATGTCGCGGGAATTGTTCTCCAGCAGCAGCCGGACCATTCCCGCGAATTCGCGGCCCCGTTCCACGGCGAACCCGCTGCGGCGCAGTTTCTCGATCACCCGCGCGGCGTCCTCGGGAATCGTCAGCAGCTGTCCTGGCCGGTAGAGGAACTCCCGACCCTTCTCCGGGTGCAGCGCGACGTCCTTGCCCGACCGGATCGCCTCGTCGAAAGCGGCGGTGTACAGCGCGGACCGGTCCGGTGCCGCAAACGTTTTCGCGGACAACTCGACCTCGCAGCGAAGTGGAGGAGGTGCGAACTCAGGCAAGCTACCACAGGGCCCCCAGTAATAAGGTGGGGCGCGTGTCGGTGGTTTCCGCTTCGGCGGCCCTGGAAGCGCGGCAGCGGGACCCGCGCGCGGCCATCGGGCTCGGGCGCGCGGCGCTGGCCGCCGCGCGGGCGTCCGGCGACCTGGCCGAGGCGTCGGCGGCCGAGCGCGCGATCGGCCTGTCCCTGCGCGAGCTGCACGACTTCCCCGGCGCGCTGCGGCACCTGCGCCGCTCGGTGCGGCTGGCCCGCGGCGCCGGGTCGGACCGGCTCACCGCACTGGCCCGGCTCAGCCTGGCGTTCGCGCTCTCCAGCACCGGCAGGCACGCCCAGGCGCTGCGGGCGGTGGAGCAGGCGCTGCCCCGGCTGCGCGGCGGCGACGCGGACATCGCGGTCATGCAGCGCGGCACGGTCCTGCACTTCCTGTGCCGCTACGACGAGGCGCTGCGCGACTACGACGCGGCCATCGACGCCGCCCGCCGCACCGGCGACCACCTCGGCGAGGCCCGCGCCCGCAACAACCGGGGCCTGCTGCGCGCCTACACCGGCGGGCTGCGCGCCGCCGACGAGGACTTCGACCGGGCCGCCGCGCTCTACCGGGAGCTGGGCCTGGAGCTGGCGGTGGCGGACGTGCGGTGGAACGCCGGGATCTCCGCCCAGCGCGCCGGCGACGTGCCGGGCGCGCTCACCGCGTTCGCCGACGCCGAGCAGGAGTACCGGCGCCTGGCGGTGCCCCGGCCGATGCTGCTGGTCAACCGCCTGGAGCTGCTGGTGTCGGTGCCGCTGCTGGAGGAGGCCCGCGCCGAGGCCGACCGGGCCGTCGCCGACCTCGCCGACCACCCCGACTTCGCCCTCGGGCGCGCCGAGGCCGAGTTCTACCGGGCCCGCGTCGCCCTCCTGGAAGGCGACGCGGACACCGCCGCCGAGGTCGCCGACCGGGCAAGGCGCGCCTTCCACCGCCAGGGCCGCGACGTGTGGGCGGCCTCCGCCCGGCACGTGGGCCTGCGCGCCGCCTACCTCGGCGGTCGGCGCGACCGGGCGCTGCTGACCGCGATGGCCCGCATCGCCGACCGGCTCGACGCGCTGGGCTGGCGGGTGGCGGGCCTGGAGGCCAGGGTGGACGCGGCGCTGATCGCCCGCGACCTCGGCGACACCCGCCGCGCCGCCGCCGAGCTGGCACTCGCCGCGCCCGCCCGCCGCTCCGGCCCGGCGCAGGCGCGGGCGCGCGGCTGGTACGCCGAGGCGCTGCGGCGCGAGCTGGCCGCCGACCGGCGCGGGGCGGCGGTGGCGCTGCGGCGCGGGCTGGCGCTGCTGGACGAGCACCGGCTGTCGCTGGGCGCGGGGGAGCTGCGCGCGCTGTCCGGGGCGCACGGGCAGGACCTGGCGCGCGCCGGGCTGCGGCTGGCGCTGACCGGCGGGGCCGGGGCGCGGCAGGTGCTGGCGTGGGCGGAGAGCTGGCGGGCGGGCGCGCTGCGGATGACCCCGGCCCGGCCGCCCGAGGACACCGGGCTCGCCGACGCGCTCACCGAGCTGCGCGCGGTCACCGCCGACCTGGAGCGCGCCCTGCTGGAGGGGCGGCCCGCCGGGGCGCTGCGGCAGCGGCAGACGCGCGGCGAGCAGCGGGTGCGCGAGCTGACCAGGCGCGGTGGTGGCGGCGGGCGGCTGCTGCGCCCGCCGACCGTGCCGGAGCTGGCCGACGCGCTCGGGGACGCCGCGCTGGTGGAGTACATCGGCTCGGAGGGCGACCTGCTGGCCGTGGTGGTCGCGGGCGGCCGGGCCTCGCTGCACCGGCTGGGCGCGCTGGACGACGCGGCCCGCGAGGTGCGGCTGCTGCGGTTCGGGCTGCACCGGCTGGTGACGCTGCCCGCGCGGGTCGACCGGTCCGGCGGCCGGGCAGGCGTCGACCACGCCGCCGGGCGGCTGCGCAAGCGGTTGCTGGACCCCCTCGAACGGCGCGTCGACGGGCGCGACCTGGTGCTCGCCCCCACCGGCGCGCTGGGCGGCCTGCCGTGGGCCGCGCTGCCCGGTCTGCTCGGCAGGCCCACCGTCGTCACGCCCTCCGCCGCCGTGTGGCTGCGCGCTGCGACCTCCGGCGCGCCCGCGCCGGGCCGGGCCGTGCTCGCCGCCGGTCCCCGGCTGCCCGCCGCGCGCGGCGAGGTCGACGCGGTGGCCGCGCTGACCGGGGACGCGCTGGTGCTGGTGGGGGAGGGGGCGACGGTCGACGCGGTCGCGGCGGCCATCGACGGCGCGCCGCTCGCGCACGTGGCCGCGCACGGCACCTTCCGCGCGGACAACCCGCTGTTCTCCGCGCTGGAGCTGGCGGACGGCCCTCTCACCGGCTACGACCTGCAGCGGCTCGCCGCCCCGCCCGCGCGGGTGGTGCTGTCGGCCTGCGACTCGGGGCTGTCGGCGGTGCGGCCGGGCGACGAGCTGCTCGGGTTCACCGCCGCGCTGCTCGGCGCGGGCACCGGGGCGCTCGTCGCGCCGGTCGTGCCGGTGCCCGCCGAGGAGACCGCGCCGCTGGTGGTCGAGCTGCACCGGGGCCTGCGGGACGGGCTGCCGCCCGCGACCGCGCTCGCGCGGGCGCAGGCCGCGCACGCCGGGCTCGGTGATCTGGAATTCGCGGCGGGGGCGGGGTTCCTGTGCTTCGGCGCGTGATCGGTCCACTGTGGACCGGTGGCGCGCGGGGGCGTCCACAGCGGACTCGGCGCGGACTCGTCGAAGGCGGAAGTTGCTGCACCAACGGGTGAAAGGGGGTGTGGTGGCCGCCCGACCTGTGGGACACCGGACGGCATGGACATCCGACGAACAGCGGCGCTGATCGCCGCCGCGCTCGTGGCGCTGACCGCCTCGCCCACCGCCTCCGCGGTCCCTGCCGCCTCGACCGAGGCCGCTCCCGGACCGGGCGGGGGCCGCTTCACGATCGCGCAGGTCCGCGACGACGACGGCCCGGAGGCGCTGCTCACCGCGCTGGACGGGCCGGACGGGAAGGTCGTGCTGGACGCGGAGGGCGCGCCGGGCGGCCAGGTGTGGCGGGTGGCGTGCTTCCCGGACGCCACCTGCTCGTTCAGCGTGCCGGGGGGCGTCCGCCACCTCAACGTGCTCGGGCGGCCCGAGGCGGGCAGCGAGGTCGCCACCACGTGGTCCCCGTTGTCCTGGCGGGTCACGCCGGTGGACAACGGCACGGTGCTCATCGCCCTGCGCAACAACCAGGGGGTCGGCCCGGCCGCGTCCCCGCTGGACGTGCACCCGACCCCGGTCGTGCTGGACACCGCCGGGCTGTGGCGGCTCAAGCGGGCCGGGTCCTGAGCGGCTCCCGAACGGTCCCGTGCCCCGGAGCCCGCGCGGCGCTAGGTTCGACCGCGTGGCCGACGCACCCGTGAACCGCACCGCCGATCCCGCCGACCTGCTCGCCGTCGCGGTGGCCGAGGCGCGGGCCGGGCTCGCCGAGGGCGGCGTCCCCATCGGGGCCGCGCTGTTCGGCCCGGACGGGCGGCTGTGGGGCAGCGGGCGCAACCGGCGGGTGCAGGACGACGACGCCTCCACGCACGCCGAGACCGCCGCCTTCCGCGCCGCCGGGCGCAGGGCGGGCTACCGGGGGACCACGATGGTGACCACCCTGTCACCCTGCTGGTACTGCTCGGGGCTGGTGCGGCAGTTCGGCATCTCGCGGGTGGTCATCGGCGAGGCCCGCACGTTCAGCGGCGGCCACGACTGGCTCGCCGAGCACGGCGTGGAGATCGTGCTCGTGGACGACGCGGAGTGCGCCGAGCTGATGACCGCGTTCGTCGCGGCCCGGCCGGAGCTGTGGTTCGAGGACATCGGGCAGGAGCCCCGCTAGCGGTCCTGGGACAGCACCCACATGTTCCACCACAGGTCCAGCGCCTCCAGCTTGTCCGGGGTGGTGGCGGTGGTGGACAGCAGCACGCCGGTGGTCAGCGTCTCGGTGTCCACCCACCACACCTGGCCGCTGCCGTCCTTGACGAAGCACGTGGTGAAGTCGCCCTCGGTCACCCCGGTGACCTGGCGCCAGTAGGTCGAGTAGTGCGTCTTCTGCGTGGTGGGGCGGCAGCCGCCCTGGGTGTCGTCGCGCGGGATGTCGTTGGCCTTGACCAGGTCCTGGAAGTGCTTGTCCTGCGCGGCGCGGTCGGCGAACAGCAGGAAGTCGGCCCTGGTCGGCGGGGTCGTGCCCGCCACCTCCGACTTGGGCTCACCGCAGGTCGCCGCGGCCACCGCGCCGGTGCCGCCCACGTCGCCGTCCGAGCACGAGGACGACAGCCGGTACACCAGCGGCAGCCGCTCGGACAGCACCCGCTGGTCCTCGGCGGAGCCGCTGCGGGGGGCGGTGGTCGTCGTGTCGGTGGTGGTCCCGGTGGTCCCGGTGGTGGTCGTGGTCGACGCGGTGCTGCTCGTGCCACCGCCCTGACCGGTCTGCGCCTTCCCGCCCCACGGCCAGGTCGCCGCGCCGATCGCGCCCGCCACCACCAGCACCACCAGCGCCGCGCCGAGCACGGCGAGCTGCACGGACCGCTTCGAGGCGGTCGCGGGCGGGTGGCCCCAGCCCGGCTGGGGGCCGGAGAGCGGGAACCGCTGGGGCCCGGAGAAGGAGGTCTGCCGGGGCCCGGAGAACGACGTCTGCTGCGGTCCGGAGAACGGCCCGTGCTGCTGAGGGCGGGTGTTCGGCGCGGTCGGCACCGGCGGGTGCTGCTGCGCGGTGCGCGCTGGCCGGCTCTGCGCTGACTGGCTCTGCGCTGGCTGCTGCTGGGCTGGCTGGTGCTGGGCGGGCGGGGTCTGCGCCGGGACCGGCTGCGAGGGCGGCCCCACCCGCTGCGGCTCCCCCTGCGGCCCGGTCTGCTGGAGCACCCGCGTCCCGGTGGGCACCACCGCCGTCCCGTCCAGCGCCGCCGCAGCCGCCTCGGCCAGGGCGCTCGCGGTCGGGTACCGGGCGGCCGGGTCCTTCGCCATGCCGCGCGCGATCACCGCGTCCAGCGCCGCGGGCACCCCCGGCCGCACCTCGGACGGCCTCGGCGGCTCCTCCTGCATGTGCGCCCAGATCTGCGCGGCCGTGCCCTCGGCGGTGAACGGCCTGCGCCCGGTCAGGCAGGCGAACAGCACCCCGGCCAGCGCGTACACGTCCACCGCGCCGCTCACGTCGGTCCCGCTGAACCGCTCGGGCGCCATGTAGTCCAGCGTCCCCAGCACCTCGCCGGACGCGGTGATGTGCGTGCTGTCCCCGGCGGCGCTGCGGGCGATGCCGAAGTCGACCAGGTACACGAAGTCCCCGGCCGACAGCAGGATGTTGGACGGCTTCACGTCCCGGTGCACCAGCCCGTCGGCGTGCGCGGCGTCCAGCGCGCTCGCGGTCTGCCGCACGATCCGCACCGCCCGCTCGGGCTCGATCGGCCCGCGCTCCAGCACGTCCGACAGGTCCTCGCCCTCGACCAGCCGCATGTCCAGGTACAGCGTGCCGTCGATCTCGCCGTAGGCGTGGATCGGGATCACGTGCGGCTCCCGCAACCGGGCCGCGACCTGCGACTCCCGCCGGAACCGGGCCCGGAACTCGGCGTCCGAGTGGTACACCGCCGACAGCCGCTTCAGCGCCACGACCCGGTCGTGCGCGGTGTCGTAGGCGCGGTGCACCTCGCCCATGCCGCCGCGACCGAGCAGGCCCTCGACGCGGTACGGCCCGAACGTCTCAGCGGACATGCTCTCCCCCGGCTCCCGTTGATCCCCCACCACACCGACGCCGCAGGGGCGCGCGGGGTTCCCGCGCCGCGCAGCAGTGCGAGACCACAAACCGCTGCGCAGCGGCCCCGCGTCGTGGCTCGGCCGGTTTTCTCCCGACTGGCCCGAGCGCCCCGACCGTGGAGATCGACACCGCTGGTCGGGGGGCCGGTGTCACCCGTTCAGTCTCACCCGAGCGGTGGTTCGGGGGAAGACCGGCCCCACTACCCCCGGAACGCCGCCCGGTACGCCTGCGGGCTGGTGCCGACCACCCGCTTGAACCGGTCCCGGAACGCCGTCGGCGAGCCGAACCCGACCTGCGTGGCGATCAGGTCCACCGGCCGCCCGGTCGCCTCCAGCAGCCGCTGCGCCAGCCGCACCCGCCGCACGTGCAGCCAGCGCAGCGGGGTCGTGCCGGTCTGCGCGCGGAAGCGCCGGTTCAGCGTGCGGGTGCTCATGGCGGCGCGGGCGGCGATGTCGTCCACGGTCAGCTCGCGCGCGCAGTTCTCGTCCAGCCACGCCAGCAGCGGCTCCAGCTCCGAGCCCTCCGGGGCCACCGGGTGCGTGGACGGGATGAACTGCGCCTGCCCGCCCTCCCGCTCCAGCGGCACCACGGACAGCCGGGCGGCGTGCGCGGCGGTCTCGGAGCCGTGGTCGCGGCGCACCAGGTGCAGGCACAGGTCCAGCCCCGCCGCCGCGCCCGCCGAGGTGAGCAGGTCCCCGTTGTCCACGTACAGCACGTCCGGGTCCAGCTCGACCGCCGGGAACCGCGCGCGGAACAGGTCGGCGGCGATCCAGTGCGTGGTGGCCCTGCGCCCGTCGAGCAGACCGGTCGCGGCCAGGACGAACGCCCCGGAGCAGATCGAGGCCAGCACCGCGCCCCGCCCGGCGGCCTCGCGCAGCGCGTCCAGCACCCGCTCGGACGGTGGGACGTGGGGCCGCGCGGTGCCCGGCACGATGATCGTGTCCGCCTCGGCCAGCGCCTCCAGCCCGGCGGGGACGCGCACCGAGAACAGGCCCGCCCCGACCTCGCGGCGCTCGCCGCACACCACCACCCGGTAGGCGGGGGAGCCGTCCGGGAGCGCGGTGCGGGAGAACACCTCCAGCGGGGTCGACAGGTCGAACGGGATCACGTCGTCCAGCGCCAGCACGGCCACGGTGCGCACCCGGCCAGCCTATGGCGGGAATCAGGTGGAACGTGGCCTTCCCGCCAGTTCCGGGACCGGGATCACGCCCCTAGCGTTCTGGGCGCTCCGACGTGGAAGGAACCCAGATGCACGCCCAGTTCGTCCTGTTCGACGGCTTCGACCCGCTCGACGTCATCGCCCCCTACGAGGTGCTCGGGGCCGGCGCCGCCCTGGGCGCGGACACCGCGTTCACCGTCGAGTTCGCCTCGGCGGAGGGGGAGCGGCTGGTGCCCAGCGGGGTGCCGGGGATCTCCCTCCGCGCCGTCGCGGCCGTCGACGCCGGGCGCGCCGACCTGGTCGTGGTGCCCGGCGCGGTCGTGCTCACCGAGGACGACGTCCGCCGGGTGTTCGGCGCGGCGCTGGCCACCCCGCTCGCCGGCGCGCTCGCCACCGCCGTCGGGCGCGACGGGGTCGTCGTGGCCACGGTGTGCGGCGGCTCGGTGCTGCTCGGGATGGCCGGGCTGCTCGCCGGGCGCACCGCCACCACCAACTCCGGCGCCACCGCCCTGCTCGGGTCGCTCGGTGCGCGGGCCGTCGAGGCGCGGGTGGCCGACGACGGCGACCTGGTCACGGCGGGCGGCGTCACGTCCGGGCTCGACCTCGGGCTGCACCTGCTCGACCGGTTCCTCGGCCCGGACGCGGCGCTGGCCGCCGAGCGGCTCTTCCACCACGAGCGGCGCGGCACCACCTGGACCGCGCGGTGACCAAGTTCCTGCTCGCGGTGCACGTGATCACCGCGATCGTGGCCATCGGCCCGGTGACCGTGGCAGCCAGCATGTTCCCGCCCGCCGCCCGCGCCGGGAAGGCGGGGGAGCTGAAGCTGCTCAACCGGATCTGCAAGGCCTACGCGGCGCTCGGCGTCGCGGTGCCGCTGTTCGGCATGTTCACCGCCAGCAGCCTCGGCGTGCTCGGCGACGCCTGGCTCATCACGTCCATCGTCCTCACCGCGCTCGCGGCCGGGGTGCTGGTGCTCCAGGTGCTGCCGAGGCAGGAGAGGCTCGTGGTGTCGGTCGCGGCGGACGGGCCGCCCGCCGAGCGCTCGGTCACCGCGCGGCTGGCCATGCACACCGGGCTGTTCAACCTGCTGTGGGCGGTCGTGACGGTGCTGATGATCGTCCGGCCGGGCTCGACCACCGGGGCCTGAGCGCCGGGGCCTGGGCGCCGGGGCCTGAGCACCGGGTCGCACGGGATCGTCACCCGACCACGCGGAGGTTTAACGCCGCAAGGTGCGCCAGGACACATTCCCGCAACGAGGTCCCGCCACTCTTCGGCCCATGCGCGAGTGGCACGTGGAGGACGGGGAACTGCTCCTGGCGGGCGACGCGGTGGCGGTGGACCTGCCCGCGAGCTGGGCGGCCGAGGTGAGCCACCAGCTGACGATGGCCGGTCCGCTCGGCCCGATCCTGGCCATCCGGCGCAGCGGGCTGCGCTGGTTGTTCCTGGCCGAGCCGGACGTGGACCCGGTCGGGTACGTGCTCCCGCCGGGGGCGCGGTGCTGGACCGGTCCGGGCAGCGTGCCCGCGGGCTCCTCCCGCTGGGTCGTGGCCCCGCGCGGTCGGGCGCTGCCGCCGCTCGGCGCGGTCCGGTGCGCGATCCGCACGGTGCGGCGCGGGTACTAGACCACGCCGGACGGCTGGCGGAAAGCGCTCTCCACAACACTGGGGCAAGCGCTTGCCGGCGTAGTGCCCCTGCGGGCGGTGCTCCTGCCGGTGGTTCCCGCGCGGGCGGTCCCGCGCGGCCACCACCGGTGTTCGCCCTGCGGCCAGACCACCGCAGGGCGGATCCCCGGAAGGCGCTGACGGACCCTCCGGGGCGGGCGCTCGCGCGTCACCCGCGCGCGAGAGCCTCCTCCACGGTGGGCTTGATCGTGAACACCGAGTCCAGGCCGGTCGCCTGCAGCGGGCGCAGCGCGGATCGGCTCGACGCCACCAGCGCCAGCTCCACCCCCTGCTCCTCGGCGAGCTTGCGGCCCATCACCAGCGACTCCAGGCCCGCGGAGCCCAGGAAGCGCACCCCGCCCAGGTCGACGACCACGGAGCGCGCACCCCCGCCCAGGTGGGCCTTGAGCGGTCTGGCCAGCTCGTCCGCGCTGGTGGTGTCCAGCTCGCCGGACACGTGCAGCACCACCACACCGTCCTCGGGCTCCTCGACCCGCACCGAAGCGAGCGTCGCGGGTTCAGGCACGCCGGTCTCCTCTCATCAGGGCGCCGCACTCGCGGCGCCGTCCACGTGTTCCCAGCACGGTCAGGCGATGTCGGCGGTGGTCTCCGCCAGCACCAGGTCGACCACGTCGGCGGGGTCCGCCTCACCGTTCAGGAAAGCCCTGCGCTGCTTGGCCGCGCCACCGCCGTGCTCCGCCACCGCCGCCAGGTGCCCGCGCACCAGGTCCTGGGCCCCGGCGTCGCGCAGCGCGTCCTCGCCGAACGCCAGCAGCTCGGCCAGCAGGTCGCGCGCCGGGACCAGCGACCCGGTCCTCGGGTCGATGCCCTGGCCGTCGGCCCCGTCCCGCGCGGCCCGCCAGTAGGCGGCGCGCAGCAGCACGTCGTTGACCGGCTCGGTCGGCGCGCTGTCGGCGGCGGTGCGCACGAAGGCCCGCACCAGCTCGGCGATGACCACGGCGTCCTTGGCGGTCAGGGGGATGTCGGCCACCCTGATCTCCACCGTCGGCACGTGCGTCGACGGCCGGACGTCCCAGTAGACCATGGCCGGGTCCAGCACGACCTCGGTGCCCACCAGCGCGGAGACCAGCGCGTCGTAGTGACCCGCGCCGGTGAACTGCGGCGGAGGACCGCCGACCGGCCAGCGCGACCACACGATCGAGCGCCAGCTGGAGTAGCCGGTGTCCTGGCCCTCCTCGACGGGCGAGTTCGCGCTCAGCGCCAGCAGCGAGGGCAGCCACGGGCGCAGGGCGTTCGACGCGCGGATCGCGGTCTCCCGGTCCGGCACCCCGACGTGCACGTGCATCCCGCACACGCCCTGCCCGGCCAGCATCTTCCGGTGGGTGTACTGCATCCTCAGGTACCGGGCGTCCTCGGTGATCGAGGGCGGCCCGGTCATGCCCAGCGGCGGCACGGCCGACGCCATGAGGGCGCCACCCGCGGCGCGGGCGGCCTTCGCCAGGTGCCTGCGGCCCGCGAGGACCTGCTCGGCGAGCTCGGCGGACGAGTGGCACACCGGGGTGGCCACCTCGATCTGGAACGGGGTCAGCTCGCGCTGCACGTCGAACGACGCGCCCGCGCGGTCGGCGACCGCCTCGGCCAGGGGGACCGGACGTCGCGTCTGCGGGTCGACGAGCAGGAACTCCTGCTCGACCCCGACGGTCCACGGCTGCGTCATGGGCGCTCTCTACCCATTCCGACCCGCGCTCAACCACCACCTTCGGTGTTCGCCTCCGCGGGTGAACGCGGGTGCGGTAGCGGGCGCTGGGCCGTTCGGAGCAGTAGGGCCGTGGTGGGGCGGGATTCGCGCAGGTGGGCGGGGTGTGGTCGTCGGGAGGGGCCGCCTGCGGCTGTGGGCGTCGCCACAGCGGGATTCGGGGCGGCCCCGCAGGGGAACCGGGCTACTTCAGCAGCGCGCCCACGTCCTCGGTCAACCGCAGCGCGTCGCCGACCAGGACCACCTCCACGTCGTGCTCGACCGCCAGCGCGGGCAGCACCTCGTCCGCCCGGCCCTCCGGCGCGAACCGGTCGCCCACCAGCGGGTCGGTCAGCAGCAGCGTCCCGACCGCGCCCCGCTCCAGCGCCACGATCACCTCGTCCAGCCCTTGCAGCGCTCGGCCGCCCACCCGCGTCGACTCCTCGCGGAAGCGCACCACGGCGGCGCGGCGCTCGTTGCGGTTCGCCCGGCCCGCCAGGTGGTGCACCGCCGGGTCCGCCGGGCCCTCCATCTCCACCACCAGGCGGTGGTAGCGGTTGGGCAGCGCGACGCGCAGCGCCCGGCGCGCGGCCATCGGGCCCGCCAGCACCAGCAGCTCCGCGCGCAGCCGGTCCACCAGCGACGCGGCCTCGTGCGCCACGTCGTCCAGCTCCAGCACGTCCAGCTCCGGCACCGGGCCGGAGGAGCGGGCGCCGACCGTGGCCACCGCGACCGGGCGGCCGGACGGGTCCACGCCGCGCAGGTCCGCGCCCCGGTCGTCCACCTGCACCACCACGTGCGGCACCAGCGGTTCGGACAGGTCCACCAGCGGCAGCAGGTACGGCAGGTCGCCGCGCCGCTCCACGGTCCGCGCGGGCGGCACCGGAAGGTGCCGGTCCAGCACGACCTGGCCCTCGGCGGCGATCAGCGCCCGGCCCGCCATGCCCGGCTGCGACGGGCGGGCGAGCACCGCGTCCTCCAGCGCGTCCAGGAGCGCCCGGTCCGCGCCGTCGGCCTCCAACCGGTCGCACATGGTCTGCCAGCGCAACTCGGGGTGGTGTCCCGCGTCGAAGTACACCGAGACGAACGGACCGCGGGCGCGGACCACGCCGCGCAGGGAAGCCGTGTGCATCGCTCTCTACCTCCCGCTCGAACCGGTCCTAGCAGTGGTACCCCTCGTCGCGCGGCGGCAACCCGCCCGCGTGTCCCTGGATCAGGCGACCTCAGAGGCGCGCGGGGGAGTTGGGCCGAACGCGGCGCGCGCGCAGCGAACGCCGGGCGTGCCGGGAGCCCTTGGCGCTGCGGTCGTCCAATGACAGCCGACCGCCCGCCCCCGGCCCGTCCTCGCCCTTCTCCTCGGCCTCGCGCCGCTGGCTCCACGCGCCCGCCACGGCCAGCGCCACGCAGGCCAGGCCGACGACCACGTTCAGCGAGTTCCCGACCGGGCCCGCGTCGAAGACGCCGCCCGTGCCCTCCACGCCCAGCGCGAACGCCACCAGGTGCAGCAGTCCGACCGCGATCCCGGTGCGGCGCAGCGAGTCCCGGTTCCCCGCGGACAACCCCACGGCGAGTCCGCCCGCCGCGTGCACCACGCTCGGGATCGGGCCACCGCCCAGTCCGAACAGGTCCGCGATGCCCCACAGCACAAGCAGGACGCCGAGGGCCAGTGCCGCTCGGCGCGGCCAGTCGAGCCTCTTCATGGTGGCCACCTCGTTTCAGCGTTCGTCGAGCAGGTCCCGCAGGCGGGCGAGCGACCGGCTCAGCAGGCGCGACACGTGCATCTGCGACACGCCCACCGAGTCGGCGATCTGGCTCTGCGTCATGTTCCTGAAGAACCGCAGCAGCACGATCCTCCGCTCCCTCTTGGGTAGCCCGCGAAGCATCGGATCAAGCGCGTGCTGGAGCTCGACCACCTCCAGAGCCGGATCGTCGACGCCCAGGCGGTGGTCGGAGTCCACCTCGTCCAGGGAGACCATGTGGTTGGCGGAGGTGGCGTGCAGCCCCTCGTAGACCTCGGCGAGCGAGAGGTTCAGGTGCCTGGCGACCTCGCTCGGCGTCGGCGTGCGACCGCTCGCGCGGGCCAGCTCGACGCGGGCGGCGTCGATGGCCAGGCACAGCTCCTTGAGCCTGCGCGGCACCCGCACCGCCCACCCCTGGTCGCGCAGGTGGCGGCGCACCTCGCCGGTGATGGTCGGGACGGCGAACGCGAGGAAGTCGATGCCGCGCTGCACGTCGAACCGGTCCACCGCGTGGATCAGGCCCACGGCGGCCACCTGCCGCAGGTCCTCCACCGACTCGCCGCGCTCGGCGAACCGGTCGGCGATGTGCCAGGCGACCGGCAGGTACTCCGTCACCAGCTGGTCCCGCAGCTCCTGGCGGCGTTCGACGCGCGACTGCGCCTCGGCCAACTCGCGGAACAACGGTTGGAAGTCCATTACCGCACTCATCCCCGACACCTCAACTCGACGTGAAGAAGGCCGTCACCGTCCACCCAACTGGTGACTGCGTCGGTCACCGAACTGACGACTCGCCAGTACAACGAGTCATGACCGGGAACGGTGACGGCCGAGGTGCCGACGTGTGCGCGGAACCGAACAGAGGTGCCGTCGGTGTGGAACCTGCAAGCGAGGGTCGCTCGTTCACGTGCGCGCGCGATCAGCGCGGAGCAGGCCTCGTCGACCGCGATGACGAGGTCGACGGCCAGCTCGGGCGTCGCCTCGGCGGACCGGGCGACCTGTGCCGCGATCGCGCGCAGCGTGGGGAGGCTGGCGGGTCGTGCGGCGAGGGAAACGCGAACCTCCACCCCATCCATGTGGCGCCCGCTCCTTCGCCTCGTCGCTGTGGACCGCTGCATACCCGGACGATGGGCGGTCTACACCACGGGAGCGGGGAGGAAGGGGAGGGGGGTTCGGTGGCGGGGTGCGCCGTGACGCTGCCCGTGGCGCCGCCCCGGACGGCCTCGGCGCGGCCGAAGCGGTGATCGTGACGGAATCAGGTGGGTCGGGAGATCGTCGGCGGATGGGCGCTCCGGCCCCCCGCGGCTCTTCCGGACGCGTCGATCCCGCCCTGCTCGGAGCCTCGGTGGCCCCGCGCCACGCCGCCCCCCGTCCACGGCCGATGGAATTGATGTTCAGCCAATCGTGTGACCCTCAGACGAGGGGGGCGACTCCGTTGTGGTGCGACGATCTCGCTGTGGCCAAGAACCTCTCCTACAGGGAAGCCGCGAAGATCCTCGGGGGCGGGGGCAGCGCTGTCATCACCGCGGTCGAGCAGCTGACCAGCGCGGTCCTGCTCGGTGGCGTGGCGGTCGGCCTCACCGACCTGCTGGGCTGGTTCGACGCCAAGAGCGACCTCGTCCGCTTCAGCCGCGAACTGCTGTCGGGGATCGCGGGCAAGCGCGGTGAGCGGAGCAGGCACGACCGCACCCGGCTCGTGGAGGCGGCCCACACCGTCATCGTCGTGACGGCCTACTTCGAGGCGGTCCACGAGCTCGCCCCGCCGTTCCGCGAGGACGCGGCGACCCCGGACCGCGACCACCAGCTCCAGCTGTTCGGGCTCGCGAGCCTGTTCGACGGCGAGGACGTCCTGCCCGCCGCGCACCGCACCCGCAAGGAGAACGCCGACCTGGTCGAGGGGTGCTACCGACGGGCGACCAAGAGCCTGATCACCCTGATGGCCGACTCGGGGGAAGAAGACGTCCTCCTCTGGACGTGGGCGCAGCGCGTGACGCAGACCGCCGTGCGCCGCTACGACGAGCTGGTCCGCCGCCTGGCCGTCGACTACCCGGAGATCACCTTCTGGCTCCAGCACGCCCACGACATGGCCGTCTCGGCCGGGTTGGAGCGCATGGAGACGGCGCTCGGCCTGCTGCTGACCGGGACCACCCCGGACACCCGGCGCGGCGAGCTGCACGGCAAGTACCGGGCCGCGCTGGAACGGCCCATCCTCAAACCCGAGGACGAGCTGCCGGGGCTGGAGTTCCCCTCGATCAAGGCGGGGTACATCGATCCCGACTACCAGGTCTTCGCCATGGACCGGAAAGCGGAACCCGGCGTCCTGTCCTGGTGGGAGAGGCTCCCGCTGCGCGAGGACCTGTACAGCTACCTGGTCGGGTACCTGACCTCCCCGAAGGCCGTCACCCACCCCGCCCTCGTGCTCGGCGACCCCGGCTCCGGGAAGTCCCTGCTGACCAGGGTGCTGTCGGCGCGATTACCGCCCAGCGACTTCCTGGTCGTGCGCGTCGAGCTCAGGTCGGCGCCCACCGAGGCCGACGTGGTCGGGCAGGTCGAGCACGGCCTGCGGGAAGCGCTGCAGGGCAGCGGGAACTGGGCGGAGCTGTCGCGGAACGCGGGCGGCGCGCTGCTCGTCGTCCTGCTCGACGGCTTCGACGAACTCCTCCAGGCCACCGGCGTCAGCCAGACCAACTACCTGGAGAACGTCCAGCGCTTCCAGCGCGACTGCGACGAGCGCGGGTGCCCGGTCGCGGTGGTGGTGACCAGCCGCATCGGCGTCGCGGGCGGCATGGCCATCCCCTCGGGCGCCGACGTGCTGCGCCTCGCCCCGTTCAGCGAGCGGCACGTCGTGCGGTGGCTGGAGAAGTGGGGCCGGTTGAACGCCCGCTACTTCGAGCAGCGCGGCCTCGCCCCGCTGGCCCCGCAGACCGCGCTGAAGCACCACGACCTCGCCGTGCAGCCGCTGCTCCTGCTGATGCTCGCCCTCTACGACGCGGACGACAACGCCCTGCGCGACCAGGGCGACATCGGCCAGGGCGGTCTCTACGAGCGGCTGCTGACCCGGTTCGCCCAGCGCGAGGTGGGCAAGGAGGAGCTGGGGCGCACCGACGCGGACTTCCGCAAGGACGTCGAGAACGAGCTGGAGCGGTTGTCGGTGGTCGCCTTCGCGATGTTCCACCGGGGCGCCCAGTGGGTCACGGAGAAGGACCTGAACGACGACATGCGCGCCCTGCTCGAGGAGCAGGAGCAGGAGCGCGGTCCGGGGATGCGCACACCGCTCACCCCCGGCGGCGCGATCCTCGGGCGGTTCTTCTTCGTCCAGCTCGCCGAGGCCGTCCGGGACTCCCAGCTGCTGCGCGCCTACGAGTTCCTGCACGCCACCTTCGGCGAGTACCTGGTGGCCAGGCACACCTGGTACCTGCTCGCCGACCTGCACGAGAACGAGTCGAACCGCAGGCGCAGGGTGGCCATCCAGCAGCCGGACGACGACGAGTTCCACGCGCTCCTGTCGTTCACCCCGCTCACCACGCGCAAGTCCGTGGTCGACTTCCTCGTGGAGCTCGCGGCGAACGACCCGAAGCGCGGCGAGTACCGCTGGTTGGTGGAGAAGCTGTTCGAGACCTGCGGCGAGGAGCGCTCCGGCAAGCGCGCGGGCTACCAGCCGGTGAAGCGGCCCGCGCCCGCCCGGTACGCCGTCTACAGCCTCAACCTGGTGCTGCTGCCCGTCGTGCTCGGCGACCGCGCGCTCGACGTCCGGGAGTGGCACAGGCTCACCTCCTTCTGGCGCTCGCAGCTCACCGAGGCGGAGTGGACCGGTGTGATGGAGTCGCTGCGCGTGAGGTGGCGCAAGGAGGAGATCCTGCTCTCCTACGGCGCGGAGAACCGCTCGTTCGTGGAGACCGAGTGGGCCGACCGGGCGATCTCGCTCCGCGACGCCGCCCGCGAGGCGCACTTCACCGCCGACCCGGCTGGCAACGTCTTCCGGTACGCGTTCGAGGGCCTCCCGGACTCCCGGTTCGACGTGGACTACGCGCGCTGCCTGGTCGAGCTCAACGCCTCCCCCTCCGACCTGGAGGGCAAGCTGGACCGCTACCTCCGGTGGAGCGCGAGCTACCCGGACGCCGTGCTGGAGAACCTGCGCAAGGACCTGGTGGTGGACGCCCGGATGCTCGGGGTGCTGGCCACCACCTCGCTCGGGGACAGCAGCGCCTTCCAAGTGCTGTTCTGCGACCGCATCGGGCACGGGGTGGAGAACGCGGTGCTGCTGGAGGTGTTCGGCAAGGTCTGGCAGGGCTGGAACACCGCCTCCTGCGAGGTGGCCCTCCTCGACGCGTGGTTGCGGCTGCACGAGTCCGGGCACGAGTTCCCCGAGGTGCGGAGCTACCCCGGCCTGCTCGAAGTGCTCGGCAAGGTCAACCTGTCCGCCATCTCCAGCGTGCGCCCCGACCTGATCAAGCGCGCGATGACCGCCGCGAGCGAGCTCGGCGTCGAGTGACCGCCCTACCGCCACCCCGCCAGGAAAGCCGCCCACCGCGGCCGGGGGAACAGCAGCACCGCGCCCGCCGGGTTCTTCGAGTCGCGGACCGCCGCCACCGCGCCACCCAGCGCCAGCTCCACGCAGTTCGCCACGTTCGTGCTCCGGCTGCTCTTGCGCCACCGCGCGCACGAGCCCGCGCCGCCGCCACCGCCGAGGTCCGTCACGGCCGCTCCTCCACCAGTTCCGCCAGCAGCTCCGCCGTCGCCCCCGGCGACAGGCTCACGTCCACGATCCGCCCCCACGCCCGCCGGTACCCGTCGACCTCGGCCGCCCCGTCCAGGAACAGGCCCGTCGACTGGTTCTCCACGAACACCACCGCGGGCTCGTGCGCGAACTCCAGCAGCGTGAACGCCCCCGACAGCCCGACGTGCGCCCCCGCGCCCATCGGCGTCACCCGCACCACCACGTTCGACCGCTCGGCCACGTCCAGCAGGTACCGCAGCTGCCTGCGCATCACGCCCTCGTCGCCGACCCGGATGCGCAGCGCCGCCTCGTGCAGCACCGCCAGGTACTCCGGCGCGCTCGCCCGGTTCAGCACCGCCTGGCGCGCCATCCGCGTGGTCACCAGGGCGTCCAGCTCGTGCTCGGGCAGCGCCGGGTCCAGCGAGCGGATCAGCGCCCGCGTGTACTCCGCGGTCTGGACCAGTCCCGGCACGACCATGGACTCGTAGTTGTGGACCCCGGTCGCCTTGTTCTCGAAGTCGATCAGCGCCCGCCACAGCTTGGGCAGCCCGGCCTGCCGCTCCCACCAGCCCAGCTCCTCGCCGCGCCGCATCAGGTCCAGCAGCTCCCTGCGCCTGGCGCCGGGCACCTTGTAGTACCCCAGCAGCGCGGAGACGTCCTCGACCTGCAGGCCGCTCTTGCCGGTCTCCATCCGGCTGATCTTGCTGGAGGACACGCCGAGCACGCTCGCGACGTCCTCGCAGCTCAGCCCGTGCTGCTCGCGGTACGTCCGCAGAGCGCCCGCGACCGTGCGCGACTTCACCGACGTGTAGGCGTTCCCTGGCATGGCGCTATGTTCACCCGGCGGATTCCACTCGGCAATCACACGATAGGGCTATGTATTGCGACAGTTGCAACATAACAGCGCGGCTGTCGCCCGGTGAAGTCCGGCATCCGGGGAATCCCTTGCGCCACTTGAGCTGAAGCGCTCCCGCGGCACCCGGTCGACCCCCGCCTGAACCGCTGCCTGAACCGCCGCCTGAACCGCTGCCCACGAGGGCAGCCGCCGTCGTCCCTCCGGGCAGCGCGCCCTGCCCCAAGGTCCGCCGCACCGCCGCTCCCGCCGCGCCCGCGCCCGGCGCATGGTTGAGCGATGATCCACGAGGTGGACGAGGCGCTGCGACGCCTGGTGAGGGAACACGCCCTGAGCGGCACGGACGTCGAGGTCGCCTTCGAGGCCCCGACGAAGGACTGGGCCGCGCGGCGCAACGCGCCCACGGTCAACGTCTACCTCTACGACATCCGCGAGGACCTGCGCCGCCGCCAGCGCGGGATGCTCAACTCCTACGACGACCGCGGCCAGGTCGTGTCCCGCCGCCTGCCGCCGCGCCACGTCAAGCTGTCCTACCTCGTCACGGCGTGGGTGCAGCGCACCGAGGACGAGCACCGCCTGCTGTCCGACCTGCTGGTGGGGCTGCTGCGGCACGAGTCCGTGCCCGCCCCGCTGCTCACCGGCTCGCTGGCCGCGCTGGAGCTGCCGGTGCCGATGTCCTGCGCGCTGCCGCCGCCGGAGGACCGCGCGTTCGCCGACGTGTGGAGCGCGCTCGGCGGCGAGCTGAAGCCGTCGCTGGACGTCGTGGTGTCCGCGCCGGTCGACACCGGACGCGCCTACCCGGCCGCGCCGCCCGCCCGCACCGTGCGCGTCGACCTGGGCGACACCACGCTCGACGGTGTCGCGTGAGCACCACGAGCCCCGCAGGTCCCGCGGGCCCCGCGGCTCTCGTCGGCGCCGAGGACCTGCTCACCCGCCTGGCCGCGCTGGAGCGCCGCATCCGCGACGCCGTCGCCGCCCGCCGCGCCACCGACCCCGCTCCCGACGACCCGTTCCGCGGCCTCTACCTGTCCGACGAGGTCATCGACTCGCTGCTCGCCACCCCGCGCGAGGCGTTCGCCCCGTTCCACGACCCCGCCTCGCCCGGTCGCCTCGGCCACCTGGCCCGGACCGCGGCTCTGTCCACTGTGGACGTCGAGCTGCTGCTCGTCGCGCTCGCGCCGGACGTGGACAGCAGGTTCGAGCAGTTCTACGGCTACCTCAACGACGACGTCACCCGCCGCCGCGCCACCACGGGGCTCGCGCTGCGCCTGTGCGGCCTTCCCGAGGGCGCCTCGGCCGGTCGCACCCGCCTTGACCCGGCCGCGCCGCTGCTCACCGCCGGCCTGCTCGTCGTGGAGGACCGCGACCGCCCGTTCCTGACCAGGTCGCTGCGCGTGCCCGACCGCGTCGTCGCCCACCTGCTCGGCGACGACCGCCCCGACCCGGCGCTCGCCGGTCTCGCGCGCGTGGCCGACGACCTCGCCCGCCCGGCCGCGCCGCTGCCCGGCGCGGACCGCCTGGTGCGCGGCCTGCGCGCCGGAATCCGCCTGGCGCACCTGAGGGAGCGCCCCGGCGGCGGCGGTCGCGAGGTCGCGTCGGCGGCGCTGCTCGAAGCCGGGTTCGCGGTGCTGGAGGTCGACGCCGAGCGCCTCGCCGCCGAACCGGACCGGGTCGCGCTGCGCGCCGCCGTGCTGCGCGAGGCGGTGCTGCGCGGCGCCGGGATCGTGCTCGGGCCGGTCGACGAGGAGCCCGCGCTGGACGCGCTGCGCCACCCCGCCGTGCCCCTGGCGGTGCACGGCCCGATCGCCTGGAACCCGCGCTGGAGCGTCGATCCGCCGGTGCTGCACGAGGCCGTCCCGCTGCCGGTGTCCGCCCGCGCCGAGCTGTGGGCCGCCGGGCTGCGCGGACCGGTCGCGCCCGGCGTCGACCCGGCCGCCGCCACCGAGCACTTCGTGCTGGGCGCGGGCCAGATCGCGCGCGCCGCCGAGGCCGCGTCGGTGGCTGCGCTCGCCGACGGCGAGGACATCACCGTGGCGCACCTGCGCGCCGGGGCCCGCAGCCAGAACGCGGCGGGGCTGCAGCGGTTGGCGCGGCGCGTCGAGCCCGCCGTGACGTGGGACGACCTGGTGCTGCCCGGCCCGGTCGTCGGCCAGCTCAAGGAGCTGGCGTCGCGCGCCGAGCACCGGGACCGGGTGATCGACCGCTGGCGGATGCGGCCGGGCGGCGGGCGCGGGCGCGGCCTGACCGGGCTGTTCGCCGGCGACTCGGGCACCGGCAAGACCATGTCGGCGGAGGTGATCGCGGCCTCGCTGGGCCTTGACCTGTACACGGTCAACCTGGCCACCGTCGTCGACAAGTACGTGGGCGAGACCGAGAAGAACCTGGAGCGGATCTTCACCGAGGCGTCCGGGGTCAACGGCGTGCTGCTGTTCGACGAGGCCGACGCGATCTTCGGCAAGCGCTCGGAGGTGCGCGACGCGCACGACCGGTACGCCAACATCGAGTCCGCGTACCTGCTGCAGCGCATGGAGACCTTCGACGGGATCGCCGTGCTGGCCACGAACCTGCGGGCGAACCTGGACGAGGCGTTCACCCGCCGCCTGGACGTGGTCGTGGACTTCCCGCTGCCGGACGGGGAGCAGCGGCGCGCGCTGTGGGACCACTGCCTCGGCCCGCACGCCCCCAGGGGCGCGCTGGACCTGGACTTCCTGGCCGGCGCGTTCGAGCTGGCGGGCGGGCACATCCGGTCGGCGGCGGTGACGGCGGCGTACCTGGCGGCCGAGGGCGACCGGGTCGTCGGGATGCGCGAGGTGGTCGGCGCGGTGGCGCGCGAGTACCGCAAGCTGGGCAGGCTGGTGGGGGAGCGCGAGTTCGGGCGCTACCTGGAGCTGGTCCGCCCGTTCGGGCAGTGACGGCGGGCCCGCTCGGGGCGGGGCCGGGGAAGCGCTAGGAGGCGCTGTGCGCGGACATGAGCACGACCACGAGCAGGACGGCCGCGCCCGGCCACCGGGCGAGCGGGCCGAGCGCGAGGACCACGCCCTGCTCGGCCGGGCGGTCGCGGCCGGGCGGCCTGAGGTGCTGGGGGCGGGCGGCGTCCTCGGGTTGCAGCGGGCGGTCGGCAACGCCGGGGTGGCGTCGGCGCTGGAGGAGTCGGTGGAACCGGCCGAGTCGCCGGTGCACGAGGTGGTGGGCTCCGGTCGCGGCGCGCCGCTGGACGCCGGGGTGCGCGCGGACATGGAGGGGCGGTTCGGCACCTCGTTCGCGGACGTGCGGGTGCACACGGACGGCGCGGCGCACAGCTCGGCCAGGTCGGTGAACGCGCAGGCCTACACGGTGGGGTCGAACATCGTGTTCCAGAGCGGCGGCTACGACCCCGGCTCCGCCGCCGGGCGGCACGTGCTGGCGCACGAGCTGACGCACGTGGTGCAGCAGCGCAACGGGCCCGTGGACGGCTCGGACGTCGGGGGCGGGGTGCGGCTGAGCGACCCGTCGGACCGGTTCGAGCGCGAGGCGAGCGCCAACGCGGACCGGCTGATGGCGCAGCCCGCCGGGCAACCCGCCGTGCAGCGGGTCGAGGAGGAGGCCCCGGCGGAGGACGTGGCGGAGGAGCCGGTGGCGCAGACGTACGTGCCGGGCGCGGCGTCGGTGCAGCGCTCGGCCGAGGAGGGCGAGGGCGAGGGCGAGGAGTAGTCCGCCCGCCCAGCGGTCGCGGGGCGTCGGGGAGAGCTGGACTCTCCCCGACGCCCCGCGCTTCTCGTTGCCCTGGAAGGACTCTGCGGGACCCTGGGATGTCGGCCGACCGCCGCTCGGCCGCCCCTTTGGGCAGTGATCCGCGCACGCGGGCACAGCCGCCAGGCCGTTTCGACCGAACCCCCCGTGGCAGCAGCATTTCCCCCAGTACAGCCGGTTATCCGCACGACTTGGGAGGCAACGGATGCCCACCTATCTCTCGCCGGGGGTGTACGTCGAGGAGGTGGAGGCGGGCGCCCGCCCCATCGAGGGCGTCGGCACCGCCGTGGCCGCCTTCGTCGGGTTCGCCGGGCGCGGGCCGTTCAACACCCCGACGCTGGTGTCGAACTGGGCCCAGTACGCGCAGACCTTCGGCGACTTCGTCGAGGGCACCTACCTCGGCCAGGCCGTCTACGGCTACTTCCTCAACGGCGGCGGCAACTGCTACGTCGTCCGCATCGGCGGCGAGCGCGACGACGCGGGCACGGGCGGCGGGCCGTCGGGCAACGGCGCGCTGCCGTCCGGCGCCACCGGCGTGCTCGGCGGCTACAAGGTCACCGCCAAGGCGATCGGCGCGGGCGACATCACCGTCGAGGTCGCCGACGCGGCGGGCGAGAACCCCGCCGAGGACCGCTTCACCCTGCTGGTCAAGGACGCGGGCAAGGTCGTCGAGACCCACCACGTGACGACCAAGCGCACCAAGGAGAACGTCGTCACCGTGGTCAGGGAGAAGTCGAACCTGATCACCGTCGAGGAGCTGGCGAACCCGCCAGCCAAGGCCGACCGGGGCGCCGTCGCGCTGCGCGCCGACGAGTCCGCGCCGACCGCCGTCCCCGGCAAGGTCGCCGCCGACGACTACGTGGGCGACGTCGCCGACCGCACCGGCTTCGGCGGCCTGGAGGCCATCGACGAGATCACCATGGTCGCGGTGCCCGACCTGATGAGCGCCTACCAGCGGGACCAGATCTCGCTGGAGGGCGTGAAGGCCGTGCAGCTGGCCATGATCGCCCACTGCGAGCAGATGGGCGACCGGATGGCCGTCCTCGACCCGCCGCCCGCGCTGAACCCGCAGCAGGTCCGCGACTGGCGGCAGAACGTCGCGGGCTACGACTCGAAGTACGCGGCCCTGTACTACCCGTGGGTCAAGGTGTTCGACGCCGCCGGCGACGACCACCTGTTCGTCCCGCCGAGCGGCCACATGGCGGGCGTGTGGGCGCGCACCGACGCCGGTCGCGGCGTGCACAAGGCCCCCGCCAACGAGGTCGTGCGCGGCGCGGTGGCGCTCCAGACGCAGCTCACCAAGAACGAGCAGGAGCTGCTCAACCCCATCGGCGTCAACTGCGTCCGCTCGTTCCCCGGCCGGGGCATCCGGGTGTGGGGCGCGCGGACCCTCTCGTCCGACCCGGCGTGGCGCTACCTGAACGTGCGCAGGCTCTTCAACTACCTGGAGGAGTCGATCCTCAGCGGCACCCAGTGGGTCGTGTTCGAGCCGAACGACGACGCCCTGTGGGCCCGCATCCGCCGCACCATCAGCGCGTTCCTGGTCAACGAGTGGCGCAAGGGCGCCCTGTTCGGGCTCACCCCCGACGAGGCGTTCTACGTCAAGTGCGACCGCGAGACCAACCCGGCCGAGGCGATCGACGCCGGCCAGGTCGTGTGCGAGGTGGGCATCGCCCCGGTGAAGCCCGCCGAGTTCGTCGTCTTCCGCCTGGCGCAGTTCTCCGGCGGCACCAGCCTCGTCAACGAGTGAAAGCGCGGTAGGACATGGCACTCCCCGAACTCGACACGTCGGTCGGCCACTCGTTCGGCCTGGAGGTCGACGGCGTCGCGATCAAGCAGATCTCCGAGGTGTCCGGGCTCAAGATGGAGCAGGACGTCATCGAGCTCAAGCAGAACACCGCCGACGGCAAGTACGTCATCAAGAAGCTGCCCGGCCGCCCCAAGGCGGGCGAGGTCACGCTCACCCGCGGCCTCACCGGCGACAACAGCTTCGAGAAGTGGGTCAAGGACGCCCACTTCGGCAAGATGACCTCGGCCCGCAAGGGCGGTGCGATCATCGTCTACGACTACGAGGGCACCGCGATCAAGCGCTACAAGCTGACCAACGCGTGGCCCAAGAGCCTGGAGATCGGCTCGCTCAAGGCCGGTGACACCAGCGTCCTCACCGAGAAGCTCGTGGTCACCTACGAGATGATGGAAGTCGAGTAGTGCGCCGGTCCACGACCGCGGTCGCGCCGGACTCGCCCGCGACGATGCGCACGGAGTTCGCCTTCGAGCTGCCGCGCGGGTACGCCGACGAGTCCGGGACGGTCCACAAGAGCGGCGTCATGCGACTGGCGACCGCCCGCGACGAGCTGATCCCGCTGCGCGACGACCGGGTGCGGGAGAACTCCGCCTACCTGACCGTGGTGCTGCTGGCCAGGGTCGTCGTCTCGCTCGGGACGATCACCGACGTCCACACCGGGGTCGTGGAGAACCTGTTCGCGTCGGACCTGGCGTTCCTGCAGGACATGTACCGGCGGATCAACAGCGAGGGGCACACCCGCGCCGCCGTGGCCTGCCCGTCGTGCGGCCACGGGTTCTCCGTCGACGTCTCCGGCGGGCGCCTGGGGGAATCGTGACGTACGCGGTCGACCGGCTCCACGAGGAGGTCGCGTACGTCGCCTACCACTTCCACTGGTCGCTGGACTCGATCCTCGACCTGGAGCACCACGACCGGCTGCGGTACGCGGCCGAGATCGCCCGCATCAACACCAGGCGGTGACCCGAAGTGTGGCCCTTCCGCAAGCGAACCCCGGCGCCGACCGGACCTGACGGCGCCGCAGGCCCCGCGCAGGCCGGCCCGGTGCTGCGGGGCGAGTGGCGCGGGCTGCCCCCGATCCAGCGGGCGCTGCCGGAGCACCCGCTGGTGAACCCGGTGAGCTCGTTCACCGGGGGGTTGACGTCCTGGCGCTCACCCGCGTTCCTGGCCCCGCTCGGCCACTTCGTCGCGGAGTCGGAGCCCTCGGGGGTGATCGGGGAGCCACCGCGTGAAGGGGTGGTGTTCTCGCGGCCTGGGGGGATTCCCGCGGGGACTGGGAGCGGGGCGGTCGGGTCGAGTGCCGGGAGTGCGGCGGTCGGGGCTGGTCGGTCGAGTGCCGAGAGCCCGGCTGTTGAGGCGGTCGGGCCGGGTGGCGCCGGGGGTGGGGGAGTCGCTGGTGCTGGTGGTGGCGCCGGTCTCGCGGTGAGCAGGGCGGTCGAGACCTCACCTGCCACCGAGGGCTTGGCAGGTGACGGGTTCACCGGTGGCGGCTTCGCCGAGAGCGCGGCTGCCACCGGTGGGACCGCTGCCCGCGCCGCGACCGCGGTCAGCGGAACCGTTGCGCAGCGCTCGGTCACGCCGGAACCGCTGTCGGTCACGCCGGAACCGCTGTCGGTCACGCCGGAACCGGTGAGCGCCGGACCGGAACCGGTCGTCCGAACGCTCGGCGTCGACCGGTCCGTTCCGGTTGACGTGGAAACGTCCACGTCACCGCATGTCCCCGATGTCGTCGAGCCTGTGGCGCAAGCACTCCCGCTCGCGCCGCGGCCCTCGAACGCGACTCCGGAACCTGCCGTCCAACGGGTCACCGAAGCACCTGCGGCCCCGGTGAGCAGGCAGTTCATCGCACCTCCGCGCGCGGTCCGGTCGGGTTTGGGGGAACCGCTGGCGCAGCGACCGGCCGAAACGCCGGTGATGCCGGGTTTTCCCGAGGCTGGCAGCGCACCTTCCGAGGAGTCGGTGAGCGGCCAGCCGTCGAACGAGGCCCCGGTGAATGACATCCCGACCGGCGTTGAGGTGATCGGCAGTGAGGTGATCGGCAGTGAGGTGACCAGCAGCGAGGTGATCAGCGCGGGCCTCGTCGGCAGCGAGCCGCTGAGCGGTGGGGTGGTGCAGCGAGCCGTCGAGCCCGACGCGGTTGCTCCTGCTCCCGCAACGGTTTCCAGGTCGGTGGAACTCCCGGTGGTCCCCGCCGCGGGTTCCCCGGTCGCCACGACCGGCAAGGGCGGAGCTCGCGCCCTCGGACTCGGACAGCCCCGAACGATCCAGACCGACACGACCACCCCACCCGCCCCGTCGAGCGCTCCACAGCTCAGCACCCCACAGCTCAGCGCTCCGCAGCTCAGCGTTCCGCTGACCGGTGCCCTTCCGCTCGCTCCGTCGATCCAGCGCCTGGAAGAGGCGCACCCGACCGAACCCGTTGTGCGGCGGTTGGGCGAGCCGCAGGTCGTGCGACGGGCTGCCGGTGGTGATCGGCCGGTGTCGTTGAGCGAGATGGTCCAGCGCTCGATGGCCACCGACCTGCCCGCTGACCTTTCCGCTGACCTGCCCGCTGAGCTTCCGGTCGTGCCTGCTCCGAGCGCCTCGAACGCCCCGTCCGCGCAGGTCCAGCGGTTCGAGCAGGTTCCGGTGCTGTCGCTCGCGCCCGGACTGCCGCAGCGGTTCGCGCAGCGCCAGGCCGAGTCCGCCGCTCCCACGACCTCGGCGACCTGGTCCGCGCAGCGGGAACTGGCCGCCCCGAGCACCCCCGCACCCGGACCGCGCACCCCGGCGAGCGTCACCGGGCTCACCTCGGCGCTGGGTGGTGGGACCGGTTCGGTGGGGCCGTCCGGCTGGAGCCTCGACCCGCAGCTCGCGCAGACCCTCGGCATCTCGCTCGGCGACGACCCGCAACCGGGTCTCGCGGTGCAGGGTTACACCGCACCGCGGCAGGTTCCCCAAGTCCAGCAGGGTTTTTCGTGGCGACCGGGAATTGCCGCGCCACCGACTTCCCCGGCGCTGCAAGCACTTCCGCTCCAACCGGCCTTCCCGGCGCCCCCACCGGGTCCCGCAGCCCAACCCCACTTCGCCGTGCAGCGGGAGGTCCACGACCCGCCACCTGGCGACTCGCCCGTTCCACCGCAGGACCCGGCCTACGACCCGCCGTCCGGCCCACCACCCGGCCCGCCGGACGCCAGCCCCGCGACACCCGCCACACCCGCGTCGACCAGCACCACCACGACGTCCCCCGCAGCCCCTACAGCCCCAGCCGCCCAGGCCATCGAGCCGGAGGAGCTGCTCAAGAAGCTCTACGACCCGCTCCTGCGCCGCCTCAAGGCCGAGCTCTGGCTCGACCGCGAGCGCCGTGGCTCGCTCACCGACCGCCTGCACTGACCGCCCGCACCACCCGCACCGCCTGAACCACCCGAACCAAGAGCAAGAACCGCGCGAGAGCGCCCGACCGAGGGAGTGGCTGTGGCCGAACTGGATGAGGCGGTGGCGGTCTGCTTCGTCGTGCGCATCGACGACGAGAGCCTCGGGTCGTTCAACAGCTGCGACGGCCTGAGCGTCGAGTTCTCGGTGGAGCAGCACGAGGAGGGCGGCAACAACGGCATGGTGTGGCAGCTGCCCACCCGCGTCAAGTACTCCAACGTCAAGCTCTCCCGCCCGGTCACCAAGGACAGCGCCAAGATCCTCAAGTGGATCTCCGGCATGGCGGGCGGGATCAAGCGCAAGACCGCCGTCATCGAGGCCCGCACCCTTGAGGGCTCCGTCATCACCAGCTGGTCCCTCACCGGCGTCGTCCCGGTGCGCTGGAGCGGCCCGCAGCTCTCGCTCGACTCGCCCAAGGTCGCGGTCGAGACGCTGGAGCTGGCCCACCACGGCTTCCTCAGCTCGGTGCGGTGACCCGGTGGCCTCCCCGATCACCTTCACCTCCGCCGGGACCGGCGCGGCCAGCAGCTACGGCGCCCCCAGCAACCTGCAGAAGGCCGTGCTGAGCGTGCACAAGCCGCCGAAGGCCGGTGGCGCCGCCAAGCCCGGCGAGCTGATGCACGACATCACCTTCCAGTTCAACCCGCGCGAGCTGTCGCTGACCAAGTCGACCAGGTGGGAGCGCGACCTCCAGCCCAACCACAAGAAGTCCGGCACCCCCGAGTACAAGGGCGCCGAGCCGGTGAAGCTGTCCCTGGAGGTGTTCCTGGACTCCACCGAGCACATGGACGACGGCGTGGTGCGCAAGGTGGAGCAGCTGTTCGCCTGCTGCGTGCCGACCGAGGACAGCCGCCGGCAGGGCAAGGGCTCCCCGCCGTGGGTGGTGTTCAAGTGGGGCGGCATGACCGGGTTCCCGGCGTTCGTCGCGAGCGTCGCCGCCAAGTACACCCTGTTCACCCCGGCCGGAGTGCCGGTGCGCGCGGTGTGCACGGTGTCCCTGGAGGAGATCTCCGGCGAGCTGGGCGGCCAGAACCCCACCTCCGGCGCGCTCGCCGCCCGCGACTCGCACGTGCTGGTCGCGGGCGACACGCTCCAGTCGCTGGCGTACCGGGCCTACGGCGACCCCAACCTGTGGCGGGAGATCGCCGAGGCCAACAACATCGACGACCCGATGCGGCTGCGCCCCGGCTCCCGGCTGCTGCTGCCCGCGCTGGAGGAGGTGCGCGGTGGCTGAGAGCTTCGCGAACTCGCTGGTGGTCGAGGTCGAGGGCGCCCCGCTGCCCGCCGACGTCAAGTCCTGGCTCACCACCGCCTACGTCGACACCAGCCGCAACCTGCCCGACGTGTTCGTGCTGCGCTTCCGCGACCCCGGCCACGTGGTGCTGGGCAAGGGGAAGTTCACCGTCGGCGCCAAGGTCGTGCTGAAGGTCCAGACCAGCGAGCCGGGCGCGCCCGAGCAGCTGATGGCGGGCGAGGTGACCGCGCTCGGCGTCGAGCTGGACGCGGGCGGCACGTTCACCGAGGTGCGCGGCTACGCCGTCACGCACCGGCTGTTCCGGGGCCGCAGGGTCGCCGCCTACCCCGGCATGACCGTGGGCGACGTGGTGCGCAAGGTGGTGCGGCGCGCGAGCCTCGCGCCCGGCCGGATCGACGGCGTGTCCGGGTTCGGCGGCAAGGCTGAGACGCAGATCAGCCAGGAGGGCGTCAGCGACTGGGAGTTCCTGTCCCGCCTGGCCGCCGACGTCGGCGCGCAGATCGGCGTCACCGACGGCAAGGTCGACTTCCGGCTGCCCGAGAGGCCCAGCTCCGCGCCGGGCAGCGGCGCGAAGTCGACCACGAACCCGTTCGCGCTGGAGATGCACCGCTCGCTGCTGTCGCTGCGCGCGTCCGTCACCTCGGCCGAGCAGGTGCCGGAGGTCGTGGTGGGCGGGTGGAACCCGGAGGCCAAGGAGAAGGTCACCGCCACCGCCACGCCCACCACGCCGGGCACCCAGGCCGACCAGGCCGACCCGGCGAAGCTGGCCGGGAAGTTCGGCGCGGCCCCGTTCCTGGCGTCGGTGGCCAACCGCACCCAGCCCGAGGTGAAGGCCGTCGCCGAGGCGCTGGCCGCCCAGCTCGGCGGCGCGTGCGTGGAGCTGAGCGGCGTGGCGAGGGGCAATCCCAAGCTGCGCGCGGGTTCCGCCGTCGCGCTGGTCAACGTCGGCGAGCAGTTCGCGGGCAAGTACACGCTCACCAGCGCCCGGCACCTGTTCTCCGGCAACGGCTACACCACCGAGTTCACCGTCTCCGGCCGCCAGGAGCGCTCGCTGTACGGGCTGGCCAACGGCCCCGCCACGGCCGCGCGCGGCGACCTGGTGCCCGGCATCGTCAGCGACGTCAAGGACCCGGCGAAGCTCGGCCGGGTCAAGCTGACCTTCCCGTGGCTGGCTCCCGACTTCACCTCCGGCTGGGCGCGCGTGCTCCAGCAGGGCGCGGGCAAGGGGCGGGGCTCGCTGGTGGTGCCCGAGGTCGGCGACGAGGTCCTGGTGGGCTTCGAGCACGGCTCGTTCGACTCGCCGTACGTGCTCGGCGGCCTGCACAACCCCAAGGACGTGCCGCCGGAGCTGAGCGTCGACCCGGTGGACGGCGGGGCCGGCGCGATCGCCGCGCGCGGCTTCGTCTCCCGCGCGGGCCACAGGGTCGAGTTCGTCGAGACCGACGGGATCCTGATCTCCAGCGGTGACGGGAAGTTCGCCGTCCGCATCGACCAGAAGAAGCAGACGGTCGAGATCACCAGCGACAAGACCGTGGTGGTGAAGGCGGCCAACGGCGTCAGCATCGACGCGGGCAAGGGGCCGCTGGAGCTCAAGGGCCAGAAGATCACCGCCACCTCCGCCACCGACGTCGCCGTCGAGGCCAAGGCCGCCGTGAAGCTCTCCGGGACCTCGGGCGTGAAGGTCGAGGGCGCCTCGGTGTCCGTCGCCGCCCGTGGCCAGGCCGAGCTGACCGCCAGCGGCGTGGTCACCGTGCGCGGCGGCCTCGTCAAGATCAACTAGTCGGGCCCGGCCAACCGGGACCGGCGCCGCAGATTCGGGAGAGGGTCATGCCACCAGCGGCCAGGGTCGGGGACCCGACCGGCCACCCCGGCACCGTCGCGCCGCCCGGCGTGCCCACGGTGCTGATCGGCGGAGTGCCCGCCGCCACCGTGGGCGGGCTGCACACCTGCGCGTTCCCCGGCGTGCCACCGCACCCGCCGACGCCCATCCTGCCGCCCGGCTGCCCCACCGTGCTCCTGGGCGGCAAACCCGCCGCCCGGCTCGGCGACCTGGCCTCGTGCGGCGCGCCCATCGTCATGGGCTGCCCCACCGTCGTGATCGGAGGCTGACCGTGGACTTCATCGGCAGGGGACTCGCGTTCCCCGTGCACACCGACGCCACCGGCTCCGTCGCCCTGGTCAGCGGCTCCCGCGAGATCGTCGAGAGCATCCGCCTGATCCTGGCCACCGCCCCCGGCGAGCGCCCCATGCGCCCCGAGTTCGGCTGCGCCATCCACGACCTGGTGTTCGCCCCCGCCGACTCGGCCACCGCCGGGCGCATCGCCTACGAGGTCCGCACCGCCCTGGAGCGCTGGGAACCCCGCATCACCCTGGAGGACGTCTCGGTGAGCTTCGACGAGGTGGGCAGCGGAACCCTGCTCATCGACATCCGCTACACCACGCGCGGCACGAACGACCCGCGCAACCTGGTCTTCCCGTTCTACGTCATCCCGCCCCACGACGCCGAGGACGGTGCCTGATGCCGCTGCCCAGCCCCAACCTGGACGACCGCCGCTTCCAGGACCTGGTCGACGAGGCCAAGCGCCGCGTCCAGCAGCACTGCCCGGAGTGGACGGACCACAACGTGTCCGACCCCGGCGTCACGCTGATCGAGGCGTTCGCGCACATGACCGACGAGCTGCTCTACCGGCTCAACCGCGTCCCCGACCTGCACTACCTGCGGTTCCTGGACCTCATCGGCGTCACCCTGTTCCCGCCCGCCGCCGCCCGCGCCGACGTGACGTTCTGGCTGTCCGCGCCGCGCGAGACCCCCGTCGTGGTCCCGGCCGGGGCGCAGGTCGCCACCGAGCGCACCGAGATCGAGGAACCGGTGGTGTTCACCGTCGACCGCGACCTCGTCGTCGTGCCCGCCACCCTCGCCGCGCTGGCCACCTCGGCGGCCGACGCGCCCCCGGTCGACCGCACCGACGACCTGCGCGACGGCAAGGACCCCGAGGTGTTCGCCACCGAGCCGACCGAGGGCGACGCGGTGCTGTTCGGCCTCACCGACGCCGTCCCCGGCTGCGCCGTGCTGCTGCGCCTGGAGTGCCGCGCCGAGGGGCGCGGCGTCGACCCGCGCTTCCCGCCGTGGACGTGGGAGGCGTGGGACGGCGAGGCCTGGACCCCGGCCGAGGTCGAGCGGGACAGCACCGGCGGCTTCAACCAGCCCGGCGACGTCGTCCTGCACGTCCCGGCGGGCCACACCGCCTCCGTGATCGCCCGGCAGCGCGCCGGGTGGCTGCGCTGCCGCGCCGTGCGCCCCGAGCCGGACCTGCCCTTCTACCACCGGTCCCCGAGGCTGCTGTCCGCCACCGCCGCCACCGTCGGCGGCACCACCTCCGCCACCCACGCCGACGTGGTCACCGGCGAGGTCGTCGGCGTCTCCGAGGGCGTGCCCGGCCAGCGGTTCCAGCTCGCCCGCACCCCCGTCGTCGTCGGCGACGGGGACCTGCGCGTGCAGGTCGCCACCGCCGACGGCTGGCAGGACTGGCACGAGGTGCGCTCGTTCGCCGAGTCCGGCCCCGCCGACCGGCACGTCGTGCTCGACCGCGTCGGCGGCGAGCTGATCTTCGGACCGGCGGTGCGGCAGCCCGACGGCTCGGTGCGCAACCACGGCGCGGTGCCGGTCAAGTCCGCCGCGATCCGCGTCCCCGAGTACCGCACCGGCGGCGGCCTGCGCGGCAACGTCGCGCGCGGGATGCTGCGCGTGCAGCGCGACCCGGTGCCGTTCGTCAGCTCCGCCACCAACCGCAGGCCCGCCGCGGGCGGCGTGGCGGGGGAGAGCGTCACCGACGCCGCCCAGCGCGGCCCGCTGCTGCTGCGCACCCGCGACCGGGCCGTCACCGCCGAGGACTACGAGCTGCTCACCCGCGAGGCCGCGCCCGAGATCGCCCGCGTGCGCTGCGTCCCGGCGGGCGCCGGGTCGGACGCGGTGCGGGTGCTCGTGGTGCCCGCCGTGCACGCCGACGAGGGCGCGGACTTCGCCGCCCTGCAACCGGACGCCGAGGTGCGGGGCCGCATCGAGCGGTTCCTGGACGAGCGGCGCTGCGTCGGCGCGCGCGTCTCCGTCGAACCGCCCTTCTACCAGGGCGTCACGGTCGTCGCGCAGCTGCGCGCCCGCGCCGGGACCCCCGAGGACGTGCTGCGCTCGCGCGCCGTGCAGGGCCTCTACGACTACTTCAACCCGATCAGCGGCGGACCCGACGGCGGCGGTTGGCCGTTCGGCAGGCCCGTGCAGTCCGGCGAGGTCTTCGCGGTGCTGCAACGACTTCCCGGCGTCGAGCTGGTGGAGGACATCCGGCTGTTCGGCGCGAACCCGGTCACCGGCGAGCGCGGCACCGCCGTCCCGCGCCTGGACCTGCCGCCCAACGGCCTCGCGTTCTCCTACGGCCACCAGGTGCGGGTGGCCCGATGAGGCTCGGCGCGCTCACCCTGCCCAGCCCGCACCCGCTGGGCGAGCGGCTCCCCGCCGTCTACACCGAGGACGGCTTCACCCAGCGGTTCACCGAGGCGCTCGACGAGGTGCTCGCCCCGGTGTTCACCGCGCTGGACGGCTTCGCCGCCTACCTGGACCCGCGCACCGCGCCCGAGGACTTCCTGGAGCTGCTGGCGCACTGGGTCGCGCTGGACGTCGGCGAGGGGTGGACGCCCGCGCAGCGCCGGGACCTGGTCGCGTCGGCGGTGCGGCTGCACCGCCGGCGCGGCACCCGGCGCGGCCTGGTCGAGCACGTCCGGCTGCTCTCCGGCGGTGAGGTGGAGGTCGTCGACAGCGGCGCCTGCACCTCCACCGGCCAACCCGGCCAACCGCTGCCCGAGACCGGACCGCCGTCGGTCCGCGTGGTGGTGCGGGTGGCCGATCCCGAATCCGTTGACCGGACCCGGCTGGCCTCGGCCGTGGCGGGGGCGGTTCCCGCGCACGTCGCGGTCGAGGTGGAAGTGGTGGGGCAGTGATCGTCTGCGCGCAGTGCGGAGAGCACAACGTTGGTGGGGCCGAGTTCTGCGGCGCCTGCGGGACCTTCCTGGAGTGGGAGAAGGAACCGGTCGGGGCGGCGCAGGGGTCTGCGGGCGCGGCTCAGCAGGTGACGGCGGGGCAGTCGTCGGGGGCGCAGCCGCCGGGAGTGCAGGCATCGGGGGCGCAAGCGGTTGCGGCGCACCAGGTTCCGGCGCAGGAGGGCAGGTCGACCCCGGTCGCGGGCCCCGCGCCCGCCGCGACGCCCGCTCAGCCCGCGCCCGTCCAGCCCGCCGCCGTCCAGCCCGGCGCGCAGCAGCCCGCGCCCGCCCGGCCGCAGCCCAAGCTCACCGAGCGCCGCCAGGCCCAGCCCGGCGACCTGATCTGCGGCCGGTGCGGCGATAGCAACCCGCCCACCCGCAACTTCTGCTCCACCTGCGGCGACTCGCTGGCCGCCGCGACCGTCGTCGAGACGACCTGGTGGCGCAGGCTGTTCCCCCGCAAGGACAGGACCGTCGCGGCGGGCACCCGCAACCGGGCGCGGCGCGGCGGCGCCGTCCGCAAGGGCGTCGGCCGGGCCGTGCAGCTCGTGCTGCTGGTCGCCGTGCTGCTGCTCGGCGCCCTGTACTGGCTGGTCGACCCGTTCCGCTCCACCGTGAACGGCGCCGTCACCGGGACCGTCGAGGACGTGCGCGGCGTGTTCGACGCGAAGCTCGAACCGGTGCGCCCCACCGCCGTCAGCGCCACCGCCGAGCTGCCCGACCACCCGGCCGCGCTGGTCGCCGACAACGCCTCCAACACGCACTGGGCCGCCCCCGCCGACCCGCAGCCCGCGCTGGTCCTGGACTTCGGCAAGCGGGTCGACCTCGCCAAGGCGATCGTGCGGTCGGGCGTCGGCGCCGACTTCCAGTCCGCGCACCGCCCGCAGCGCCTGCACCTCGTCTACTCCACCGGCAGGACGCACGACGTCGACCTCGCCGACACCCCCGACCCGCAGGAGGTCGCGCTCGCGAACAGCGAGGGCGCCGACCGCGTCGAGGTGCACGTGACCGGCCTGCACCGCTCGCTGTCCGGCTCCGACGTCGCCATCTCGGAGATCGAGTTCTTCGCCCAGAAGTAAGCCCCGGAACCACGACCTGAGGAGCGCGCCCGGTGGACCGACCGGTGATCGGACGAGTGGGCAGACCCGCCGCCTCCCTGGCGCTGGCGGTGCTGCTGGGCGGCTTCCTGCTCGCCGACCGGGCGCCGCAGGCCACCGCGCAGGACCACCCCCTCTCCCCCTACCTGGTGGGGTACGAGGGCGGGGACGACGTGCACAGCGCCAACGCGCGGGGCGAGGACCAGCGCGCCCTCAGCGGCCCGGACCGCGGGGAGGCGCAGCCCGCGTACTCCCCGGACGGCACGCGGATCGCCTACGTCCAGTGGGGCGTCGAGGCTCCCCCGAGCTCGGCGACCCCGTCCTCGGCGACCCCGTCCCCCGCGCCGGGCCCGCCGGTCACCGGCTTCGCCGGCCTGGTCGTGGCCAACGCGGACGGCACCTCCCCGAGGGTGCTCAACCCTGGGATCGGCGGGGCCGAGCCGACCTGGTCCCCGGACGGCACGAAGCTCGCCGTCACCACCGAGGCGGGCATCCGCGTCCTGCGCGTCGCGGACGGCGCGGTGCTCGCCGACGTCCCCGCGCCGCCGACCCTGTCCGCCCGCGACAGCGAGCCCGCCTGGTCCCCGGACGGCACGACCATCGCGTTCACCAGGCGGATCGACGGCCAGGAGACCCCGAGCACCGGTCCGTACGCGGTGGTGGGCGGCACGAGCCCCGGCGGCGACTACCGGACCGGGGTGAGCCTGACGACCGACGAGGTCCCGAACAACCCGGACATCGTGTTCCTGCTGGACAACACCGGCTCGATGGGCGGCTACATCCAGGACGCCAAGGCCAAGCTGACCGGCGTCCTCGCCCGGATCTCCCAGCTCCAGCCGCAGGCGCGCTACGGCCTGGCCACCTACCGCGACATCGACGAGCCCGAGCACTACGAGCTGCGGCAGCGCCCCACCGCCGACCTCTCCGCCTTCCAGACCCAGCTGAACTCGGTCACCGCGGGCGGCGGCGGCGACGGTCCCGAGGACTGGTTCAACGGCCTGCGCCAGCTGGCCACCGATCCCACCGTCTTCACCCGCGACGGCAGCCGCATCGTGGTGCTCCTCGGCGACGCGCCGCCGCACTTCGACTGCGACAACCCCGCAGCGGCCTACTGCCCCCGGTACCCCACCCGCGACCAGGTCGTCTCCGCGCTGACCGGCGCCGGCGCGCAGGTGCTCGCGATCCCGCTCGGCACCCCGTCCTCGCTCGACGCGGGCGGCCACGCCACCGACATCGCCAACGCCACCGACGGCCTCCTGATCGACGGGAGCATCCCGCCCGACGCGACCGCCGACGCCATCGCCGCGGGCATCCGGGACCTGCCGGTCACCGTCACCCCGCAGCACTCCTGCGACCACGGCGCGACCGTCGGGTTCGACCCGCCCGGCCTCACCCAGCGCGGCGGCGGGCAGGTGTCCTTCGCCGAGACCGTCAAGCTCCCCGCCGACATCCGCCCCGGCACGACCGCCACCTGCCAGGTCGACTTCCTGTTCAACGGCCAGCTCCCCGAACCCCGCCGCACCCAGCACCTCACCGCCACCGCCCAGACCCCCGGCGCCCCCACGGTCGTCGTCAGCGGCGCGGTCGTGACCAGCCCCGACGGCCAGCCCGCCCCCGCGACCTTCACCGCCACCGCCACCGACGCGACCGGCGCCCCGCTCACCCCCGGCTGCGACCAGACCCCCGGCGCCCGCTACCCGGTCGGCTTCACCACCGTCACCTGCACCGCCACCGACGCCTCGGGCCGCACCGGCTCCGCCACCGCCCCGCTGGCCGTCCAGGGCCCCGGCACCGGTCAGGGCACCGGCATCTGGTTCAGCGCCGTCGACCAGGACACCCTCCGCTCCACCCGCCAGATCCCCTTCACCGCCAAGGTGAACGAGCCCTGCGCGAACGACGGCACGGCCCCCGCCTGGTCCCCGGACGGCCAGCGCCTCGCCTACGCCCACCGCGCCGAGCACCTGTGCACCGCCAACGCGGACGGCACCTCCGCCACCAGGATCGTCAGCGCCACCGGCCCGAACCACCCCGAGTGGACCCCCGACGCCGCCGCGATCCTGTTCGACGGCGACGACGACGGCCGCCGCGCGATCTGGTCCGTCCCCCCGAACGGCGGCGACCCGGTCACGCTGGTCAGCCGCGCCGACGGCGCCGCCCACCCCACCACCCGCCGCCTGCCCGACCTGGCCGTCACCGCGAGCGCGTCCCCGCCGGACGTCGTGTTCGGCGGCGGCGCCGAGTACCTGTTCACGATCACCAGCACCGGCCTCGTCACCGCCCCCGGCGCCCCGATCACCCTGGACCTGCCGCCCGGCCTCGAGGTCGACGAGGTCCTCACCACCAGCGGCAGCTGCCGACCCGACGCCACCCGCTGCACCCTCGGCGGCCTCGCCAGGGGCCAGCGGGCCGAGATCCGCGTCCAGGCCACCGCCACCACCGCCGGTGAGCAGACCGCCACCGCCACCGCCCCGGTCGACATCAACCCCGGCGACAACACCGCCCGCGCGAAGGTCACCGTCGCCGAGGAGGTCGTCCCGCCAGCCAACCCCGGCTCCCTGTCGCTGGCCGTCGCCGCCGTTCCCCCGGACAGCTACGTCGGCGGCCAGGACGTCGTGCTCTCCTACCGGATGCGCAACGGCTCCCCGGAGCCGATGACCGACGTCCGCCTCGTCACCGCCCTGCCGCCCGAGCTCGGCGCCCCCACCTCCGCGGGCCCCGGCTGCACCGCGGACGGCGAGGAGTGCGCCCTCGGCACCCTCCATCCCGGCCAGCTCGCCGAGGTCCGCCTCACCCTGCCCGCCAGGGCGGCCACCAGGGGCCCCGCCGGCGGCTCGGTGTTCACCACCGGCCCGGACTCCGACGTCGTCGACAACACCGCCGCCGTCGAGGTGTCCGTGCGCCAACCCCGGCTCACCGTCGACCCGCCCATCGGCCCGCCCGGCTTCGTCGCCCGCGTCGTCGGCGTCGACTTCCCGCCGGGCGCCGAGGTCCGGCTCGCCTGGAGCGCGGGCGTCACCCAGGAACCCGCCACCGCCCGCGTGGGCGGCGACGGCGGCGTCGACGCCCAGCTCCTGGTGTTCCCGCGCGACCGCCTCGGCCCCAGGGACGTGCTCGCCGCGCCGCTGACCGGACCCCGGTTCGGCCAGGTCGCCTCGAACCCGTTCCTGGTGGTGCCCAGGACCGTGCAGCCACCGGACTTCGTGTTCCGGGGCTGACCAGCCGGGGGGACGCCCGCCGGGCCGCCCGCACGGGCAGCCCGGCCCGCACCGCCCCCCGCCCGAAGACCCCTGCCCCCACCCGCCCAGTCCACGGAGGATTGCCCCCATGGGTGCCACCGCCACGCTGTCAGCCCCCGCGCTGTCCGCAGAACCCGGCCAGCAGGTCGAGTGCACGGTCGTCGTGCGCAACACCGGCGGGCTGGTCGACCAGTTCACCGTCGACGTCGTCGGCGACACCGCGGAGTGGGCCGTCGCCGAACCGGCCGAGGTCAACCTGGTCCCCGACCAGACCGCCGAGGTCGTCGTCCGCTTCACCCCGCCGCGCAGCTCCGCCGTCCACGCGGGCGTCCGGCCGTTCGGCGTGCGCGTCACCTCCCGCGAGGACCCGTACGGGTCGGTCGTGGAGGAGGGGACCGTCGAGGTCGGCGCGTTCACCGCGCTGCACGCCGAGCTGGTGCCCACCAAGAAGGAGGGCGCCCGGCGGGCCCGCTACGAGGTCGCCGTCGACAACACCGGCAACGCCCCGCTCGCGCTGCGGGTCGAACCGCTCGACCCCGAGGACGAGCTGGTCCTGACCGCCACCCCGCGCGAGCTCGTCCTGCCGCCCGGCACGACCGCGTTCGCCAAGGTCCTGGTCAAGCCGCACGACACGTTCCTGCGCGGCCAGCCGGTGCGCCGCCCGTTCCGGGTCGACGTCGTGCCCGCCGAGGGCGACAAGATCGCCGTGGACGGCGTGCTGGTGCAGCGGCAGGTGCTGCCGAGGTGGCTGCTGCCCGCGCTCGCCGCCCTGCTCGCCCTCGCGCTGCTGCTCGCCACCCTGTGGTTCACCCTGCTCAAGCCGATGGTCAGCTCCGCCGCCCGCGAGGCGGCCGAGAAGCAGGCCGAGGAGGTCAAGGCCGTCGCCCAGGAGGCGCAGGCGGGCGCCGCCGCCGCGCAGGCCGGGGCGGACGAGGCCAAGCAGAACTCCGAGAAGGTCCTGGAAGCGGTCGGGATCGACCCGAGCACCGTGCTCGCGCCCGGCAGCTCCTCCGGCGGCGACGCGGCCGTCGCGCTGCCGCAGCGCTCCACCGCCCAGGCCCCGCCGCCCGCCGAGCCCACCGACTTCCGGGTGGCCGCGGACTCGCCGATCACCGGCGACGCGAGCCGGTTCTCCGACTTCACCCACACGCCCAAGGACGACAAGAAGACCCTGGCGATCACCGACCTGATCGTGCAGAACCCGCGCGGCGACGCCGGGACCGTCCGGCTGCTGCGCGAGTCCAACGGGGCCCGCAGCACGCTGCTGGTGCTGGGCCTGGCGAACTTCCGGGACCAGGACTACCACTACGTGCAGCCGCTGCGGTTCAAGCCGGGCGAGAAGCTGGTCCTGTCGGTGAGCTGCCAGAACCCGGCCGAGCGCGGCAACTGCACCCCCTCGGTCTCGTTCTCCGGGCGCGTCGAGGGCTGACGTGAACGGGGCGCCGCCCGAGCACCGGTTTCCCGGAGCCGAGGCGGCGCCCCGTTTCCCGCGCCTCGCGGCCGAACCTCCGAGAGGGGCGGGGGAGCGGTCCTAGATCAGGCCCTCGCGCAGCGCGTAGGCCACCGCGTGCGCCCGGTTGCGCAGGCCGAACCGGTTGGTGATGTCGTGCAGGATGGACTTGACCGTCCGCTGCGAGTAGCACAGCCGCTCGGCGATCTCCCGCGTCTCGTACCCGTCGGCAATCAGCCGCAGCACCTCGGTCTCCCGGTTCGACATGCCCGCCATCGTCCAGCCGTTGGGGTGCAGGACGTTGCGCTGCAAGCGGGACACCCGGTTCAGCAGCTTCCCGAGCAGGTCCGGCGGGAGCGCGCCCTCACCGGCGGCGGTCGCCTTCAGCAGCCGCACCAGCGTCTCCGGCGTCGCCTCCGAGCGGCGCACCACCGCGGACACCCCGCTGCTGACGGCGTTCAGCAGGTCCGAGTCCGCCACGTCCCCGGCCACCAGCACGATGCCGGGGCCCTCGCCCACCTGGAGCCTGCGCAGCAGCTGCTGCGCGTCCGAGTCCAACCGCTCCAGGACGACCAGCGCCACCTGGGCCTCTCCCCGAGCGCTGTCCTCGGGATCGACGAGCCTGACCTCCGGCCGCGCCCGCAGCGCCGCCGTCACCCCGGCTCTCGTGATCGAGTCGGTCGCGTGCAGGACGACCGACAACTGCTGCTGCTCCACGATCATGTCGCGCTCCAACCGGATTGCCGTGCCCCGTGTGTGCCCCGTCGAATCGTCCCGAGCCGGGGTGTCCCGACGCCATGGGCGCCCCGTCCCGAACTGTCCCGGCCCGAGGTGCGGACAGCGCTTTCCAGGCACTCCGCACCGTGCTCCCCGGCGTGCTGCTCTCCGGTCTTGATCGTTGTCCTGCAAGCACTTCTACCCACGAGCCCGCGCTCCACGCCGTCGGTCCGCGGCACTGGGACACCGCGTCCCCCGGCCGGGCTCCTGCCGTGTGAGAGCGCTCTCATCGTTGTCCCATCCCGGCCTCGCGGGCCCGCGCCACCGCTTCCGCCCGGTCGGCCACGTGCAGCTTCCGCAGGATGTTCGACACGTGGTTGCGCACCGTCTTCGGGCTCAGCACCAGCCCCCGCGCGATCGCCCCGTTGCCCTCGCCGCCTGCCATCAGCCGCAGCACCTCGCGCTCCCGCGACGTCAGCTCCGGGAACGTCTCGGGACGCGGCTGCGCGGGTGCGCCGAAGTACGCCAGCAACCGGCCCGCGATCGCCGGGCTGAAGATCGCCTCGCCCTCGGACACCGCCCGCACCGCCCGCACGATCTGCTGCGGCTGCGAGGCCTTCAGCAGGTAGCCGAGCGCGCCCGCGCGCATCGCCGCGAACACCGAGTCGTCGTCGTCGAACATCGTCAGCACCAGGACCCGCGCGCCGGGGTGCTCGGCCACGACGCGCCGCGTCGCCTCCACCCCGCCCAGGTCCGGCATGTTCAGGTCCATCACGACCACGTCCGGCCGCAGCGCCGCCGCCAGCTCGACGCCCATCCCGCCGCCCGACGCCTCGCCGACCACGGTGATCTCCGGTGAGGACGCCAGCACCGCCGACAGCCCGAACCGGAACATCGGGTGGTCGTCCACCACCAGCACCCGCAGCGGTCGCACCGCGCTCACCCGCCCACGGGCAGCTCGACCGCGATGCGCGTGCCACCCCGCTCGGGGACCTCGGCGGCCCACGTGCCGCCCACCTCGCGCGCCCGCTCCCGCATCGACCGCAGCCCCACGCCCGCAGGCGCCACCTCGCCCGCTGCTCCCGCCTCGCGCGGCAGGCCGACCCCGTCGTCCACGACCTCGACCCGCAGCCGGTCGGTGAACCGCAGCCACACCGCGCAGCGCCGGGCGCCCGCGTGCCGCACCACGTTCGTCAGCGCCTCGCACACGATCCGGTAGGCGGCGACCTCGACGTCCGCCCCCAGCTCGGGCAGCTCCCCGACGACCTCCACCTCCACCACCACCGGGTGCCGCCCGGCCAGCGCCCCCGCGTGCGCCCGCACCGCCCCCACCAGCCCCAGCCGCGCCAGCACCGGCGGGTGCTGCGCGTCGGCGGCGAGCCTGCGCACCTCGGCGACCGCGCCGTGCGCCTCCTCCTCCAGCGCCACCAGCAACCTGCCCGCCGCGGCGGCGTCGCGCGGCAGCAGCTCGCGCGCCGCGCGCAGGCCCAACGCGATCGCGGCCAGCGAGGGCCCGACCCCGTCGTGCAGCTCGCGCAGCACCCGGCGCCGCGCCTCGGCGGCGGCGTCCCCGGACACGACGAACTGGCGGCGCATCTGCCCTCCCGGACGAGGCCGACGGACGTGTGGGGGTCGACCTCGTACAGGTTGTCGCGAGCCTGCCGAGGACCGTTTCACAGCTTCGACCCGTTCCCACGTTGGGAGGAATCAGCCGCGAATCCCGGTTACCGGACATGTATCAGCGCCCTTGATCAGTGCTCCGTACGGAGAGGGGTTGCGACAGGAGGGCGGCGACATGGCTCAGGTTGGTGGACGCTCCGTGTTCCAAGTTCACCCGACCCGGTTGTGCACCCTGCGGTGCCTGCACTGCTACTCCAGCTCCGGTCCGGACGTCGCCGAGTCCTTGCCGATCGGAGTCCTCGGACCGGCCGTCCGCGCCGCCGCGACCCTCGGCTACGACGTCCTGAACGTCTCCGGCGGCGAACCGCTCCTGTACCCGGAGCTGCGGGCGCTGGTGGGCGCCGCGCGCGACGCCGGGATGCGCACGATCGTGACCACCAACGGGCTCTCCCTGTCCCCGCGCCGGATCGCGCTGCTGCGCGAGGTCGACCTGGTGGCCGTGTCGGTCGACGGGACCAGGGCCGACCACGACCGCCTGCGCGGCGAACCGGGCGCCCACGAGCGCGCGCTGGCGGGCGTCCGCAGGCTCACCGAGGCGGGCGTCCCGGTGGGCGTGGTGACCACCCTGACCAAGTCGGGCACGACCAAGCTGGGCGAGGTGGCGGACCAGGTCGCGGCGGCGGGCGCGCTCCTGCTCCAGGTCCGCCCGCTGGAACCGGAGGGCGCGGGCCGCCGCCTGCTGCTCGAACGCCCCGGCGCGGTGGAGCTGGCCTACGCGGCGGTGGAGCTGGGCAGGGTCGCGGCGGAGCACGGCCTCGCGGTCCAGCTCGACGCCGTCCCCCGAACCGCCCTGCTGCGCGACCGCGCGTCGTTCACGGCGGCGAACGCCACGGGCGCCCTGGGCGCCTGGCTGACCCCGCTGGTGGTGGAGGCGAACGGCGCGGTCGTCCCGGCGGCCCACGGCTTCGACCGCCGCTACGCCCTGGGCTCCCTCGTGGACCGCCCGCTGGCCGAGCTGGCCGCGACCTGGGACCCGGCCCCGTACCGGGAGCTGTGCGCGCGCACCTGGGAGCACCTGACCGACAGCCGGACCGGGCCGCTGGTCGCCTGGTACGGCCACCTGCTGCGCGCGTCCAGGGCCCGCGTCGGCTGCCCCTGACCGGGCGGCGCCGTCAGGCCCCGTCGGCGCTGCGCCGCAACCGCTCCAGCGACCGGTGCGCCCGAGCGACGGCGGTCTGCGCCACCGGGACCGCGTCGGGGACCAGCCGGTAGTAGCGCCTGCGCGGCCGACCCTGCTCGCGCGGGTCGACTTCCTCCCACTCGCTGCACACCCACCCGCGCAGTTCGAGCCTGGCGAGGATGGGGTGCACGGTGCCGCTGGGCAACCCGGTGGTGCGGCACAGCTCCAACCCGTACCGGGGCCGGTCGGCGTCCTCGAGCAGCACGCCGAGGACGAGCCGGGTCGGCAGCGTCATCCGGGGACCTCCACCAGCCGCCACCAGGTCAAATCTACTAAGGGGGCGGTCGGGGGACACCGCATTTAGCGGGGTGCGGCCGTTTTTCCCACCACCGGCCGAACGGCCGCAGCGACGGCGAGCCCGTGTCGGCGGGGTGCCGGGAGCCGGCAAGGTAGTCACCCGTGAGGGCGATCATCCTTGGGCTGGCGCTGCTCCTGACGCTGGCCGCCTGCGCGACGGACGACCGCTACCTGCCCATCGACGAGGCCCCACGCGTGCCACCGGCGCCGGTGGTGTCGGCGGACGCGTCGACCGGGACGTTCACGATCTCCTGCGGTCGCAACGAGGGGCGCCACCTCAACGCGGACAACGTGGTCATCTCACCGGGCCGCCCGAACGGCGCGCACCACACGCACGAGTACGTCGGCAACGAGTCGACGGACTACGCGTCGACGGACAGCTCGCTGGCGGCGTCCCCGACGACCTGCGCCCACGAGGACCGGTCCGCGTACTACTGGCCGGTGCTGCGGCTGACCGACACCACGGGGCACGACGAGCACCAGCCGGGTGGGGGTGTGCACGGGAATACGGGGGAGGTCCTGCCGCCGGAGGAGGTGGTGGTGACCTACCGGGGGAATGCGGCGGGGCGTGTTCTGGGGATGCCCGCTGGACTGCGCCTGATCACGGGTGACCCGGCGGCGTTCACCAATGGGGGAGGGCGGGCGCGGTGGGGGTGCGTGGGGGTGGACCGGGTGACGGACCGGTATCCGCGGTGCGAGGCGGGGAGCGGGGTGGAGCGCACGTTCGAGTTCCCGAGCTGCTGGGACGGGAGGAACGTGGACAGCGTGAACCACCGGGGGCACGCGGTGTTCCCCCTGGGTGGGCAGGTGTGTCCGGCGGGGACGTTTCCGGTGCCCGCGCTGACGGTGCGGGTGGTGTACCGGGTGCCGGAGGGGCGGCCTTATGCGATCGACAGCTTTCCGGAGCAGTTGCGGGACCCTCGGACGGATCACGCGATGTTGGTGTCGGCGTTGCCAGGGGGGCTTGTGGAGCGGATCCGGGGGTGTTTGAACAGGGGGGAGGTGTGCGGTTGAGGGGGAGGCGGTGGTGGGGAGGAAGGGGGGCGCGGATGCGGCGGGGGCTGCTGGGGACCGCTGGGGAACCTCTGGGGGACTGCTGAGGGCGCCGGGGACCTACCGGGGTGCCACTCCTCACCCCAACCCTTGACACCCCACCCCCGAATGAACCGTTCCCTCCCCCCATCCGTGTTCACGGGCACGAGCTGGTGGAAGGAGTGGGTGGATGGCGGCTCTGTGGTCCCGCAAACGGGAGACCGCGGCCGACGAGGCCCTGATCAGGACCCTCTACGAGGAGCACGGTCGGGCGTTGCTGGCGTACGCCACGCGGTTGACCGGTGATCGGGCGGCGGCTGAGGACGTCGTCCAGGAGACCCTCGTCAGGGCTTGGCGGCACCCCGAGGCGCTGGTCAACGGCAAGGGTTCGGTGCGCGGGTGGTTGTTGACGGTCGCGCGCAACATCATCACCGACCGGGTCCGCGCCCGCGCCGCGCGACCGCAGGAGGTCGCGGAGTCGCCCGGCACCACCCCGGTCGCCCGCGACCACGCGGAGGCCGTGGTCGACTCGGTCGTCGTCCTGGAGGCGCTGCACCAGCTCTCCTCGGACCACCGCGACGTCCTGCTGGAGATCTACTTCCGGGGGCGCAGCGTCACCGAGGCCGCCGAGGCGCTCGGGGTGCCGCCGGGAACGGTGAAGTCGAGATCGCACTACGCGCTCAGAGCACTGCGCGAGACCTTCACCGGGGTCTCGCTGAAGGAGGTGGCGGGATGACCGGGACTCACGACAGCAGCCGCGTCCCGCAACTGCTCGGCGCGCACGTGCTGGGAGTGCTGGAGGAGGCGGAGGTGCGCGAGGTGGAAGCCCACTTGGCGACCTGCCCGACCTGCCGCGACGAGGTGAACGGGCTGAGGGCGATGGAGAAGGCGCTGGGCGAGGTCCCGCCCGAGGCGCTGCTGGACGGACCACCGGACGGCGGCGACCTGCTGCTGCGGCGCACGCTGCGGCAGGTCGGGCAGGAGCGCCAGGTCCGCGCCTCGCGCAGGCGGGTCGGCACGGGCGTGGCCGCCGCCGCGGTCGTCGCGGTCGTGCTCGGCGGCGGCTTCGCGGTCGGCCGGGGCACCGCCCCCACCGACGACGCCGCCCTCTCGACCCCCACGCCCGTCCCGTCCGCGCCACCGTCCGGCACCCGCCTCGGCGCCGGGGCCGACCAGGCCACCGGTGCCCGGATGACCGTCCAGGTCAGGCCCGCCGCGGGCTGGGTCAGGGTCAACGCCTCGGTCGCGGGCATCCCGAAGGGCGAGCAGTGCCGCATCGTCGTCGTGGCCAAGGACGGCACGACGCAGGACGCGGGCAGCTGGCTCGTCTCCGAGGCAGGGGAGAAGGACGGCACCACCCTGGACGGCTCGGCCCTGATCGCCCCCGAGGACGTCGCCGCCGTCGAGGTGCGCGACTTCGACGGCAGGACGTTCGTGTCCGTCCCAGTGTGACCCACCGCGCGTCCCGGTCTCCACACCGGAGACCGGGACACGATCGGGTGGATTCACCGGACCACCCCGTCACCGCAACGGGTGGACCACCTCCCGCTGCGGTGGCCGGGTGGCCCGGTGGTGCACAGCGTTGGGGGGTGGACCCCCAACAGAGCAACCGGGCCGCGTACACCGTGAACCGCGGTCTGTTCGACGCGTTCACCGCGCCCTCCGACAACCCGGCCGTCCAGCCGCCGCGCAACCTGCGCAACACGATCCTGTCCCTCGGCCTGCCCGGCTGGGCCGCCCGCCCGCAGGACTTCACCGACGCCTGGTCCCCCGCCCGCCGCGCGGGCGGCACCGCGACCGCCCGCCGCATCGCCTCCGTCTTCGGCGACGTCCCGAAGGCCGACACCGCCTACACCTCCACCGGCCACCGCCTGGAGGAGGTGTACGGCTTCGTGGTCGACGCGGAGCTCCAGGTCGGCGAGGCGGACCACGACCAGGAGGCCCGCTACGAGCGCGCCTACCGCGCCCTGCACCGCGCCGAGGAGGTCGCCGACCCCGCCTCCGCCGACTGCCGCACCCACACCGTGCCCACCGAGGCGTACCGCGCCTACCTGCGGCACGCCGTCGACCACGACAACGCCCGCGCCGCGCACAACCACGCCCGCCAGCACGGCGAGCTCGCGGAGGAGGAGTTCGACCTGGTCAGGCGGGTGTTCCTGCAGATGGAGCGGGACGGCGGCCGGGAGATCAGGCAGGAGCTGGCGACCCTGGCCACCACCACGCGCAACGTGGTCGCGCGCGCGTTCGCCGACGCCCGCGAGCGGTTCGCGAGCGCCGAGCTGGACCTGGACGGGGTGCCGACGCGGCTGTCCGAGCTGATCCCCGCGGACTGGGCGGTCGGCGGCGGCGTGTGGGGGAGCGCGCGGTACGGGGCCGAGGCCGTCGGGCGGGCGAACCAGGCCGAGGCCGACGCCTGGGCGTGGCACACCGGCATCGCCGACGGCATCTGGTCGCGGGGCGCCGAGCGCCTCCACTCCGACACCCCGGTCGAGGGGATGGAGCTCGCCTTCGAGTTCACCTCGGTGGCCGTCTACCGCCCGTGGTTGCAGTTCCTGCTGCTCGGGATGCCCGGCTGGGAGGTGCCCGGCATGGGGCCGGGCGAGCTGTCCCAGGGGCTGCGCGGCGACAACGCCCGGTCCTGGTGGCCGCTGCTGACCACGGCCTTCCTGGCCGTGCGGGACCTGCGGGTCCGCGCCGACTGGGGCCCGGCGGACCGCGACCTGATCGCGTCCGCGCGGGAGGGCGCCGCGCTCGGCTGGGGACCGTTCCAGGTCGCGGGCGAGTACGCGCACCAGCCCCAGGGCGTCCACGACCGGGTGCCCTCCGAGCTGGTCGGCGACGAGCTGGTGGTGCCCGGCGCCCAGGTGGTCGGGGTGCTCGGCCAGGTGGTCCCGTTCAGCCCGCCGGGCCTGACCGAGGTGCTGATCCCGCGCCAGGAGTCGCTGCTCGCGGGCAACGCCTACCTGATCTCCTGACCCCGGTAAATGCTTTGACGGCGGGTGTGGCCGGGCGCATGATCGACGGGTGGGAATCGAACTCGGCGACGCCGTTCGGGCAGCGGCGGAGCGATGGCGTCCCGGCCTCACATGGGGTGGGCCGGACGGGTCCTGACCACGGCGGGACCTGCGCACGCCCGACGGTGGAACTCCTGGTCGGGTGGGGTGGGAGCGGTTCCGTGAACTCCGCTCCCACCGCCTCGCGGAAATCCCCGGAAAAATCCCGGAAAATGATGGGAAGCATTTTCCAAGTTAGCCGGAATTATTTCCCGCTGCGGTTCCGGAAACTGGAGGAGTTTGCCCGCCGCGGGCCGGGGGTAGTCGTAGGTCGTCCTGAGCCCGACTAGCGGGCTCACGGTCCCACGGAGGGCGTGATGACCCACTCGACCACCACCGGAACCGCCTCCGGTCGCGTCAAGGTCGCAGGCCTGCAACCGGCCCAAGTCCTCACCGCCCTGCTGGCCGTCCTGCTCCTGGCCGCCGGCGTCGTCGGCTTCGTCCGCACCGGCTTCGGCGACTTCGCGGGCGACCGGCACGCCGAGGTCTTCGGCTTCCACGTCAACCCGCTCCACAACACCGTCCACCTGGCGACCGGCGTCCTGGGCCTGCTCATGGCGAGCGGTTCCGCGCTGTCCCGCCTCTACGGCTGGATCGTCCTGCTGGCCTACGGCGCGGTCACCGCGTGGGGCCTGATGATCACCGGCGTGCTGTCGGTCAACCCGGTCTCGGGCCTCGGCAACCCGCTGGCGATCAACAACGCCGACAACGGCCTGCACGCGGGCCTGGCACTCGCCGGTCTGGTCATCGCGATCCTCCCGGCCCGCCGCAAGATCGTGGTCGACGAGCCCGCCTACGAGCCCGAGGCGCACCACGACGACACCGTCCGGGGCAACCGCTTCGACCAGCCGACGCTGCACCACCCCGCCCCTGAGCGCGAGGTGCCCAAGCCCAGGGTCGAGGCCATGGACCCGACGGTCGACGCCTCGAAGGCCACCACCGGGAAGGTCGACCCCGTGGCGGGCGACACCCGTCCGGTGCAGACCAGGGGCGGCGACACCCGACCCACCCGCACCCAGCCCGTGGACGCGCCGGGAGCGCGCCCCACGCGCTGAGCGCGGAGCACCAGCGGAAGGGCCGTCCAGCTTCGAGCGGGCGGCCCTTCCGCCGTGTCCGGGCCCTGGCGACTCACGGGCCCAGGCCCAGGCGACGCCCAGGCTCAGGCAGCCGCGTCCAACCGCGCCAGGACCTCCTCGGGCAGCACCAGGTCGGCGGCCCCGAGCGCCTCGTCGACCTGCGCGACCGACGACACCCCCACCACCGGCACCACGCCCTGCGCCATCACCCAGCCCAGCACCACCTGGTTCCGGGTCAGCCCCAGCTCGTCCGCGACCTCCCCGAGCACCGCCAGGCGCCGCTCGTTGCCCACGTGCCGGTTCTCCTCGCGCAGCGGCCTGCCCGCGTACTGCCCGAACTGGAGCGCCGAGTACGCCACCAGCGCGAAGTCCCCCTCGCTCCGGGCGAAGTCCAGCAGCTCCCCGGTCATCAGCACGTGCCCGGACTCGGGCAGCCGGTACCCCGGCCGGGGCCGCAGGTAGCTGAACCGCAGCTGGGCCGCCGCGTACGCGGGCCACCCGTTGGCCCCGGACACCGCCCGCGCCCGCTCGATCCGCCACGTCGCGTGGTTGCTGCACGCGATCTCCCGCACCGACCCGCGCGCCACGAGCCCCGCGAACGCCCCCAGCGTCTCCGCCAGGTCGACGGACCGGTCCTCCACGTGGCTGTAGTACACGTCGACCCGGTCGGTGCCCAGCCGCCGCAGGCTCCCCTCGATCCCGGCCTCGACCACCCCGGCCGACAGCCCCTCGTACCCCGTCCCGGCCTGCCCCGGCCCCGACGCCGCGGGCCGCGCCCCGACCTTCGTGCCCAGCACCACCGAGTCCCGGTTGCCGCGCGCGGCGAGCCACCGCCCCAGCACGGCCTCGCTCTCGTCCCCCGTGCCCTCCTCGGTCCACGAGACGTAGTTGTTCGCCGTGTCCAGGAACGTCCCGCCCGCCTCGGCGAACCGGTCCAGGATCGCGAACGAGGTCCCCTCGTCCACACCGGACCCGAACGGCAGGGTCCCCAGGCACAGCGCACTGACCTCCAGCGCCCCCAGGCGCGCAGTCCTCATGGCGGTGCAGCCTGCACCCTGGAGCGGACTCCAGGTCAAGCCTGCGGCGCGAACGGGCCCGGCACTGGCATCCTGGGCGGTGATGTCGACGATCGCGCAGTGGGCCCCCGCAGTGCTCGCCCTGGTCCTGGTGGCCAGTCCGGGCGTGTGGCGCTACGCCCGCCACACCATCACCATCGCCCACGAGGGCGGCCACGCGCTCATCGCGCTGCTCACCGGCCGCAGGCTCCAGGGCATCAAGCTCAACTCCGACACCTCCGGCGTCACCGTCTCGCGCGGCAGGCCGTCCGGACCGGGCGTGGTCGCGATGTACTTCGCGGGCTACGTCACCCCGCCGCTGCTCGGCCTCGGCGCCGCGTGGCTGGTCACCGAGGGGCACGTGCGCCAGCTGCTGTGGGCGACGGTCGTCCTGCTGGCCGCCATGCTGATCATGATCCGGAACGTCTTCGGCGTGTTCTCGGTGATCCTCACCGGGGGCGTGATGTTCGTCGTGTCCTTCTACGGGACCGACGACCTGAAGTCCGGGTTCGCGCTGTTCGTGGCCTGGTTCCTGCTGCTGGGCGGCGTGCGCCCGGTGGGGGAGCTGCAGAGCAGGCGGATGCGGGGCAAGGCGCCGCAGTCCGACGCCGACCAGCTCGCCCGCATCACCCGCGTGCCGGGGCTGGTGTGGGTGCTGCTGTTCGCCGCGGTGGCGATCGGGTCGCTGTTCTACGGCGGGCAGCTGCTGTTCCCCGAGTTCTAGGCCCGAGCTCCAGGCTCCGGAGCCCTAAGACCCCGGAAAGCACTGACGGGGCCTCTCCCGGTGGGAGGGGCCCCGCGTCTGTTCCGGCTTGGGGCGTCCCCGACGCCACCGGATCGCACTCGTACCGCGCTGTACCGTGCCGTTCGCCGCTCCGCTGGAACCTCCGCCGCGCTCAGGCGACGGCGCTCACCCGTCGGCGGGTGGCGGAGATGATCCGCCTGCGCTCGTCCTCGCCCATGCCGCCCCACACGCCGTAGGGCTCCTGAACGGCCAGCGCGTGCTCGCGGCACTGGGCCAGCACCGGGCAGCGCGCGCACAGCTCCTTGGCGCGGTTCTCGCGCGAGGCGCGCGCCGAGCCGCGCTCGTTGTCCGGGTGGAAGAACACCGCGCTGTCCCGCCCCCGGCAGAGCCCGTCCTTCTGCCAGTCCCAGACGTCGGTGACGGGCTTGGGCAGGCGTGCGGTGCTGGTCATGGTGCGACCCCCTCCAGGCGGCTCTCATCGGGTGCTGATCAGGTCTTCCCCGCCGAACGGCGAGACAAACGCCGGGAAGCCCGATCGGGCTACCTCTCAGCAAACGCTCAGGAGAACCACCCGCGAGGGGGTCGATGAGCGGTGAGCGGAGCCCTGCGCGCGCCGCTCACCCTGCTCGTCCGTCCTACTGCTCCAGCCCGTCCCGCAGCTGCCGCAGCGTCTTGGCCAGCAGCCGCGACACGTGCATCTGCGAGATGCCGACCTTCTGCGCGATCTGGGTCTGCGTCATGTTCCCGAAGAACCGCATCACCACGATCCGCCGCTCCCGCTCCGGCAGCTTCTCCAGCAGCGGGTGCAGCGACTCGCGCTGCTCGATCGCCTCCAGCTCCGGGTCCTCCTCGCCGAGCGTGCTGCCCAGCGAGATGGAGCTGTCGTCGGCCACGAGCAGGTCGTCCAGCGAGGCGCTGTGGTAGGCGTTGCCCGCCGCCAGCCCCTCGTGCACCTCCTCGCGGCTCAGGCCCAGGTGCTGCGCCAGCTCGCTGGGCGTCGGCGCCCTGCCCAGCTCCTGCGACAGCCGCGCCGACCCGGCGTTGATCGCCAGGTGCAGCTCCTTGAGCCTGCGCGGCATCCGCACCGACCAGGACGAGTCGCGGAAGTACTTCCGCACCTCGCCCATGATCGTCGGCACCGCGAACGACAGGAAGTCGCTGCCGCGCTCCGGGTCGAACCGGTCGACCGCGTTGATCAGCCCGACGGTGGCCACCTGCACCAGGTCGTCGTGGGGCTCGCCCCGGTGCCCGAACCGGCGCGCGATGTGCCTGGCCACCGGCAGGTGCTCGGTGACCAGCTCGTCCCGCAGCCGCTCGCGCGCCGGGTCGCTCGCCGGGGTCTGGGCGAGCCGGGTGAACAGCGGGGCGAGGTGGTCGTAGTCGCCCTGGCTGCTCGACTTGCCCGACGCCGCCTTCGTGGCGCCCCCTTCAGCCGCCGTCACGCATCCACCGTCCCCAGTGACCGCTTGACCAGGTCGATGTGCACCTCGTAGCTCTCCTCGCCGGACTTCGGCGCGACCCACGTGGTCACCGAGTCGACCAGCGCGCTCAGCACGCGCCAGCCGAAGCTGTCGCGGTCCGGCGGGGCGGCGCGCTCGGAGACGACCTGCGTCGACACCTGGACGTCCCCGTCCGCGACCACGAAGCGGGCGCTCAGCACCGCGCCCTTCGACGCCAGGGAGATCAGCGTCGAGCAGGCCTCGTCCACCGCGAGCTTCAGGTCCTCGATCGAGTCCAGGTCGAAGTCCTGCCGCATGGCGATGTCGGCCGCGACCGCGCGGACGACCGACAGTTGCGTGGGGTCCGCCGCGATCCGCAGCTCCACCCCGCTCAGGGCGTTGTCAAGCTCACCGCTGTGCGGCTCCGTGTGCGACACGCTCACCTCATCGTCCGATCTGGTTCCCAGGATGATCGGGGGTGCAGGCCCCCGGTAGTGCACCGACGCTATCGATACCCGAAGTGGTGGTCGCTCACACGTGTGAGCACCGCCATGAGGGGGAAGCCACCGAGGTGCACCACACGGGGAGGCGCACGGTGACCGACCAACTCGCCGACCGGCACTGGCGGGCGGAGTTCCCCGCCGAGCCGGCAAGGCTCTCGGCCCTTCGACAGCGCGTCGACCGGTGGCTCGCCGGTCTCGGCGTCGAGCAGGACGACCGCTACGACCTGCTGATGGCTGTCAACGAGGCCGTCAGCAACTCCATCGAGCACGCCTACCCGCCGGGCTCGCCCGGCAGCGTGCGCGTCGAGGCGACCGTCGAGCCGGACGGTCGCGTCAGGGTGGTCGTCGCCGACGACGGGCGCTGGCGCGTCCCGCCGCCGGGGCTGTCGTCCAGGGGGCGCGGCCTGCTGCTGATGCGCGAGAGCGTGGACGAGGTGCTGCTGGACCGGTCGCCCGGCGGCACCACCGTCGTGCTCGTGCTCTCCGGCAGGCACTCCCCCGGAACCACCCGCCTCGCGGTCGGCGCCCACCAGGAGGTGGTGGTGCGCGAGCGCGCGGGGTGGGTGGAGGTCGTGGTCAGGGGCGACGTGCCCGTCCGCGCCGGTCCCGCCGTGCGGCGCGCGATCCTCACCGCGGCGCGCGGCGGCGCCGTTCCGGTGGTGGTGGACCTGCGCGAGCTGGGGGACCGGGCGGACGGGTTGGTGCGCAGCCTGCGCGCGGTCGCCTCGGCCGCGGCCGAGGCGGGGACGCGCGTGGTGGTGCGGGCGCCCGAGGGCGGGTCCGCGCACCGGGCGCTCGTCGCCTCCGGGGTCGACCAGGTCGTCGACCTGGTCGGGCACGCTAGCCCCGGTCACCGCCCAGCGCCTCGGCCACCGACGGGTGAACGCTGAACACCTCGCCCAGACCGGTCGCGGCCAGCGGGCGGAGCACGGCGCGCTCCACCGCGACGACCCGGAACGCGGCCTGCTCGCGAGTGCTGCGCTGAGCGGCCTCCACGAGCACCGCGAGACCGGCCGAGCCGAGGAAGCCGACGCCGCCGAGGTCGAGCACGAGGGTGCCGCCGGTGGTGATCCGCTCGATCACCTCCGAGCGCAGCCGGGGCGCGGTCAGCATGTCGACCTCACCGGTGACCCTGACCACGGTGACGCCGTCGGCGACCCGCTCCGCGCTGATGTCGATGTGCTCGGCGGGACCCGACTCGACGGCGCCCGTCCCGCTTCCGTCCGTGGTCACGACTTCGGGATCGTGAACCGACACGAGGGTCTCCTCTTCAACTGCCACCGCTTGGGGGGTGGGGAGCCCGTCAACGGGGTGCCTGTCCTGGTGCAGCGCAGGTCAACGCCCAGCCGGAGCTCCCCGGCGCGGCTGTTGGCTCAACCGCTGCACCGCTCACCGTACGGAGCGCGGTCGGGCACCACAAGCCGCGCCCCGGCCCCACCAAGATCATCTTTTCTGAAGTGCCGGTGCTGTGGGCGGCCGGACCGCCGCGCCGAACGGTTGATCATCGCCGGGGCGGGTACGCCTTCGGTGAGCCGGTCGTGCAGCTCGGCGACCGCTCGGACCCGATGGGCGCGCAGGACGCGCGTAGCGGACGTGTTCCGCACCACAATTCCCCCCAGAAGGCGTCCGCCGATCACGGGCGGACGGCGCACCGGACGGAGGTCTGCACACCATGAGCACCAGGACGGAAGCCGAGATCGGGCACGCGAAGCGCAGGGCGGCGCTGCCCACCGCGCCGTGCAGCGTCGTGTGGAGCAAGGGCCACGCGTACGTGCTCGAGGGCTTCCGGGCCCGCTGGGTCGGCGTCGACGACCGAGGTCGTCCGCAGGCGCTGACGGGCGCCGAGCTCCAGCGGCGGGGCTGGAGCCGCACCAGGTAGGGCGGCGGCGCGAGGTGGGCAGGGGGCGCTCGGCGTCCCGCCCACCTCAACGCTCCCCGGCCCGACGCCCCCGGCCCGACGCCCTCGGCCCGACGCCCCCGGCCCGACGCCCCCGGCCCGACGCCCTCGGCCCGACGCCCTCGGCCCGACGCCTCGCACCTGACGCCCCGGACCCGAGGCCCCCGGCCCGACGCCCCGACCGGACGTCCCCGGACCCTCGAAGTGATCTTGAACGGTGGGGGTTTCCCGCGACCCGCGCCGGGGAAGAACACCCCCTGTGAACAGCGGCACCCGGAACGCGCAGCGCGTCCGCCGAGCGCGAGCCCACCGGGCTCACCGGCGCACGCCGTCGCACCCGGCCGCCGCGCCCCGGACCCGGCCGCCCGGCGCCCGGCCGAACGGCCGACCGCGCTCGACCGGGTCCCGCACCCGCGCCGCCCGCCCGAACCCCCACCCCTACACCGGTGAGCCCCGCCACTGGCGTGCGCCTAGCATTCGTGCCGTGTCCACGCCGCCCGCAGCCGAACCGGCCCCCCAGGACCGGTACCTCACCATCCCGAACGCGCTCAGCGTCCTGCGGCTGCTCGGCGTGCCCGTGTTCCTCTACCTGCTGCTCGGCCCGCGCGCCGACGGCTGGGCGCTGGTGCTGCTGATCGCCGCGGGCGTCTCCGACTGGCTCGACGGCAAGATCGCGCGCTGGCTGGACCAGACCAGCAAGCTCGGCGTGCTGCTCGACCCGGCGGCCGACCGCCTCTACATCGTCGCCACGATGATCGCGTTCGTCGTGCGCGACATCCTGCCCCTGTGGGTGGTGCTGGTCCTCGTGGGCCGCGAGCTGGTGGTCGGCGCGTGCCTGCCGGTGCTGCGCCGCCTCGGCTACCGGGCCGCGTTCACGATCACCTACCTCGGCAAGGCCGCCACGTTCATCCTGCTCTACGCGTTCCCCATGCTCCTGGTCGCCCAGGGCGGCTCGACGTTCGCGCAGGTCATCAGGCCTTTCGCCTACGCCATGATGGCCTGGGGAGCGGCCCTCTACCTGTGGTCCGGGGCGCTGTACGCGTACCAGCTCGTGCTCGCGTCCCGAGCGCAACGGCCGGGGGTCGTCTCCGCCTGAGCAGGACGTGGGAAGATCCGGAAGCGAAGATCCACCGTCATTGAAGGAGCGCACCGCGGTGATTCCCGAGGAGCTCAAGTACACCGAGGAACATGAGTGGGTGCAGCGCACAGGTGAGACCACCGTGCGCCTGGGCATCACCGACTTCGCCCAAGCCCAGCTCGGCGACGTCGTGTTCGTCCAGCTCCCGGAGCTCGGCGAGAAGGTCTCCGCAGGCCAGACGCTGGGCGAGGTGGAGTCGACGAAGAGCGTGTCGGACATCTACGCGCCGCTCGCGGGCGAGGTCACCGCGCGCAACGACTCACTGGACCAGCAGCCCGACCTCATCAACGAGGACCCCTACGGCGAGGGCTGGATGGTGGAGCTCCGCCTCGACGACACCGACGCGTTCGAGGGCCTCCTCGACGCCGCCGCATACCAGGAGCTGGTCCAGGAGTGACGTCGATCTTCCGCAAACTCTTCGGTCGCCGGGGGAGCCGATCCTCGGACGCAGGTTCGGGCACGATAGGTTCTAACGAACTCGACGGATCCAGCAGCAGGAGGAGAGCTCAGGTGAGCACGAACGACGGGCCAGGCGTTCCGCCCGAGCAGTCCCCGGAGCGGACCTCCGTTTTCCGGGCCGACTTCCTCGCCGAGGTCGAAGGCGCGCCCGCGAGCGAGCCCGCGGTGGCGGGCGTCGACGCCCTGCCGGCCGGGTCCGCCCTGCTGGTGGTCAAGCGGGGGCCCAACGCGGGCTCGCGCTTCCTGCTGGACCGGGACACGACCAGCGCCGGTCGCCACCCCGACAGCGACATCTTCCTCGACGACGTCACCGTGTCCCGCAGGCACGCGGAGTTCCGCCGCGAGGGCGGCGAGTTCGTGGTGATCGACGTGGGCAGCCTCAACGGCACCTACGTCAACCGCGAGCCCGTCGACCAGGCGGTCCTCGCGAACGGCGACGAGGTCCAGATCGGCAAGTTCCGCCTGGTCTTCCTGACCGGCCCCGGCGCGGGCGGCCAGGGGTAGCGCGGTGAGGCCGCGCCCGGCCGGGGAGGCGACGTGACGTCGGCCGGGCGGCCCCAGCGCGGGGGGATGGGCATCGGGGCCGTGCTCTCGCAGCTCCGGTCCGAGTTCCCCGGCGTGACGATCTCCAAGATCCGCTTCCTGGAAGCGGAAGGGCTGGTCCGCCCGGCGCGCACGGCGTCGGGCTACCGCCGGTTCAGCGTTTCGGACGTCGAGCGGCTGAGGTACGTGCTCACCGCGCAGCGCGACCGCTACCTGCCGCTCAAGGTCATCCGCGAGCAGCTGGACGCGGCCGACGACGGCCTCTCGGGTCCCGCTCCGGCGGGGCCCGTTCCGCTTTCGGCGGAACGCGACGTGGATCACGGCCGGGGCGAGCAGGTGCTCGCGGGCCGCCCGTGGTCCACGACGCGGCGCCCCGGCGGCGCGCGGTCCGGTGACGAGGTCCCGGCCGCCCGCGACGCCGAGCACCCCCTCCCGGCCGGTCCCGCCGGTCCCGCGCCCGATCGCACCGCGCCCGCGCGGGTGGCGGCGCCCACCGCGCCCGCTCCCCGCTCCGAGCTCCCCACTGCCGCCGACCTGGCCCCCGCCCCCGGCGACCGGCTGTCCCGCGAGGACCTGCTGGCCCAGTCCGGGCTCGACCGGGCGGCCCTGGCCGAGCTGGAGCGGTCGGGCCTGCTCGCGCCCGGCCCCGGCGGCCTGCACGACCCCGACGCGCTGGCCGTGGCCAGGACCGTCCGGGCCCTCGCCCGCTACGGCGTCGAGCTGCGCGACCTGCGCCCCGCCCGCGCCGCCGCCGACCGCGAGCTGGCCACCGTCGAGCGCGTCCTCGCCCCGCTGCGCCCCGGCCGCGACCCCAGGACCAGGGCGCGCGCCGACGAGGTGGGCCGCGAGGTGGCCGCGCTGCTCGTGGCGCTGCACACACTGCTGGTCCGCTCCGGCGTGCGGGAACTCGCCGGTGACCGCGTTTCGCCGAGGTGAACGCGCGGGAACGCGGTGCGAAGGAAGATGCTGGGCGGTTGCGCACACAGCCCGCTTGGCGGGTAGCGTCGGGAGGGCATGTGGGGAATCCTCGTAGACCAACGGGGACGCCAGAGTTTCAGCGCGCTGAGGGAGGCGATACCCGATGAGCGAGATGCGCGTCGTCGGAGTGCGGGTGGAGCTGCCCGCGAACCAGCCGATCCTGCTGCTGCGCGAGACCGAGGGTGAGCGGTACCTGCCGATCTGGATCGGCTCGGTGGAGGCCACCGCCATCGCCCTTGAGCAGCAGGGTGTGCGACCCGCCCGGCCGCTGACCCACGACCTGCTCAAGGACGTGATCGGGGCGCTGGGGCGGCAGCTCGAACAGGTTCGCATCATCGATCTGCAGGAGGGCACCTACTTCGCCGAGCTCGTGTTCGACGGCGACATCAGGGTGTCCGCGCGGCCCAGCGACTCCGTGGCGCTGGCGCTGCGGGTCGGCGTCCCGATCCACGCGGACGAGGCCGTGCTCGCCGAGGCCGGGCTGATCATCCCGGACGAGCAGGAGGACGAGGTCGAGAAGTTCCGCGAGTTCCTCGACTCCGTCTCCCCGGAGGACTTCCGCGGCGCGGACACGTAGGCCGCGCCGAGGGCTCAGGCAACGCGGAGGGGGCCGTCCACGATCTTCGGATCGGGGCGGCCCCCTCCGGCGCGTCACGGTGTGTCGCCGGGGTGTGGCGTTGGCCCCACCCGGTGAGGGATGGGTGGGTGATGGACACCCGCATCACGCGCCGTCGACCGGTTTCGGCTAAACGATCACTAAACGTCACTCGGTCGGACGATGCACCCCCGTTCTCTCAACCTCAACCTCAGGTTGAGGGTCGACACGCCCCGCGCGTCGCGTTGACCAGCCCCCTAGCCGGTCTTACCGTCGAGTTCAGGTGAAGTGCCGCGGTGTGAGTCGACACCGGTCGGCTTCACGTTGGTCACCGGTCGTCGTGACCGGAACCGAGGGGAGGCAGGCGTGGTCGAGGAAGCGCCCATCCGGGCCGGATCCGGCGAACAGGGTGAGCTGTTCCCGGACTCCTCGCTGCCGGACGAGCTGGTCGGCTACCGGGGGCCCGCCGCGTGCCAGATCGCCGGGATCACCTACCGGCAGCTCGACTACTGGGCGAGGACGGGCCTGGTGAACCCGACCATAAGGAGCGCCCACGGCTCCGGGAGCCAGCGGCTCTACTCGTTCAAGGACATCCTGGTCCTCAAGGTGGTCAAGCGGCTGCTGGACACCGGCGTCTCGCTCCAGAACATCCGGGTCGCGGTGGACCACCTGCGCGAGCGCGGGGTGCAGGACCTCGCCCGGATAACGCTGTTCAGCGACGGGACCACGGTGTACGAGTGCACCTCGCCCGAGGAGGTCGTCGACCTGCTGCAGGGCGGGCAGGGCGTGTTCGGGATCGCGGTCAGCGGGGCCATGCGGGAGATCAGCGGGACGATCCACGAGTTCCCGGCCGAGCGCGCGGACGGCACCGAGATCGTGGTGGTGGCGGAGGACGAGCTGGCCAAGCGCAGGCGCACGAGAGCCACGGGCTGAGCTCTCGACCGGACAGACCGGACTGACCGGGCGCGGCCGACCGGGTCGCCGTCCGTCGGCCGCCGCGCCCGACCCGCGCACGCCGGTGCGGCGGGCCCCGTGCCCTGCGCGCCCTCCGCCCGCGCCACCCAGCCCCTCCCGACCACTCAGCGGAATCAGCCGCCCTGAGATCCGCGTCGCGAGAGTGTGAATCGACACCACCCGGCCGGGTAAGCTCCTCCGGTAGTCGTTTCACCCCGCGCGGGAGAGTCCGAGCCCCCAGCTCGGCGCCGAAGGAGCAAATCCTCCCCGGAACCTCTCAGGCCCCAGGACCGCGCGGGCGAGACACCTCTGGAAAGCGGGTCGAGCCGACCCCGCCGACGGTGCAAACCCGGTCCCGACCGGGTGAAGCTCTCAGGCCGCCCGCTCGCGGGCCGGAGACAGAGGGGGAGGGCGCTCCAGGACACAGGTGTGCCCACAGCCCGCTGCACCGGAAGGCCCCAGATGACGCAGGACCGCATCCCGCTCGCCGCCCTCGAGCACGGGACCCCGTTCGCCGACCGCCACGTCGGCCCCCGCCCCGCCGAGCTGGCCAGGATGCTCGACGTCATCGGCGTCGGGTCCCTGGAGGAGCTGGCGCAGCGCGCGGTGCCCGAGTCGATCCGCGAGGGCGACCTGGCGCTGGACCTGCCCGAGCCCGCCACCGAGACCGAGGCCCTCGCCGAGCTGCGCGCGCTCGCCGCCCGCAACCGGCCGATGACCCAGATGATCGGCCTCGGCTACCACGGCACGTTCACCCCGGCCGTGATCCGCCGCAACGTGCTGGAGAACCCGGCCTGGTACACGGCGTACACCCCGTACCAGCCGGAGATCTCGCAGGGCCGCCTCGAGGCGCTGCTCAACTTCCAGACCGTCGTCGGCGACCTGACCGGCGTCCCCGTGGCCAACGCCTCGATGCTGGACGAGCCCACCGCCGCCGCCGAGGCCATGACCCTCGTGCGCCGCGCCGGCCGCTCCAAGTCCACCAAGTTCGTGGTCGACGCCGACACCCTCCCGCAGACCCTCGCCGTCATCGAGACCAGGGCCGAGCCGCTCGGCATCGAGATCGTCGTGGCCGACCTGTCCCAGGGCCTGGAGGGCCTCGGGCTCGGCGGCGACTTCTTCGGCGTGCTGCTGTCCTACCCCGGCGCCTCCGGCGTGGTCCGCGACCACGAGGGCCTCATCGCCGAGATCCACAAGGCGGGCGCCCAGGCCGTCGTGGCCGCCGACCTGCTCGCCCTCACCCTGCTGCGCCCGCCCGGCGAGATCGGCGCGGACGTCGTCGTCGGCACCACCCAGCGGTTCGGCGTGCCCATGGGCTTCGGCGGCCCCCACGCCGGCTACATGGCGGTCCGCTCCGGCCTGGAGCGCCAGCTGCCCGGCCGCCTGGTCGGCGTGTCCGTCGACGCCGACGGCAACCCCGCCTACCGCCTGGCCCTGCAGACCCGCGAGCAGCACATCCGCCGCGAGAAGGCCACCAGCAACATCTGCACCGCGCAGGTCCTGCTGGCCGTGATGGCGTCGATGTACGCCGTCTACCACGGCCCCGAGGGCCTGCGCGCCATCGCGACCCGCGCCCACCGCATGGCCACCGTGCTCGCCGCGGGCCTGTGCGAGGGCGGCGTGGACGTCGTGCACGGCGAGTTCTTCGACACCGTCCGCGCCTCCGTGCCGGGCCGCGCCGACGAGGTCGTCGCCGCCGCGCGCGAGCTGGGCGTGAACCTGTGGCGCGCCGACGCCGACACCGTGTCGATCGCCTGCGACGAGACCACCACCCGCGCGCACCTCGCGCTCGTGTGGCGGGCGTTCGGCGTGGCCGTCGCCGACGTGGACGCCCTCGACTCCGACACCGCCGACGGCATCCCCGCCGACCTGCGCCGCACCACCGACTACCTGACCCACCCGGTGTTCCACCGGCACCGCTCGGAGACCGCGCTGCTGCGCTACCTGCGGTCCCTGTCGGACAAGGACGTGGCGCTCGACCGCAGCATGATCCCGCTCGGCTCGTGCACCATGAAGCTCAACGCGACCGCCGAGATGGAGCCGGTCACCTGGCCGGAGTTCGCCGACCTGCACCCGTTCGCGCCCGCCTCCGACGCGGAGGGCCTGCTGTCGCTCATCGGCGACCTGGAGGGCTGGCTGGCCGAGGTCACCGGGTACGACGCGGTGTCGCTCCAGCCGAACGCGGGCAGCCAGGGCGAGTTCGCGGGCCTGCTCGCGATCCGCGCGTACCACCGCGCCAACGGCGATTTCGAGCGCGACGTGTGCCTGATCCCGTCGTCCGCGCACGGCACCAACGCCGCGTCCGCCGTCATGGCCGGGATGCGGGTGGTCGTCGTCAAGTGCGACGAGCGCGGCAACGTGGACCTGGGCGACCTCAAGGACAAGGTCCTGGCGCACGCCGAGCGCCTGGCCGCGATCATGATCACCTACCCGTCGACGCACGGGGTGTACGAGGACACCGTGCGCGAGGTGTGCGGCCTGGTGCACGACGCGGGCGGCCAGGTGTACGTGGACGGGGCGAACCTGAACGCGCTCATCGGGCTGGCCCGGTACGGCAAGTTCGGGTCGGACGTGTCGCACCTGAACCTGCACAAGACGTTCTGCATCCCGCACGGCGGCGGCGGCCCCGGCGTCGGCCCGATCGGCGTCCGCTCGCACCTGGCCCCGTACCTGCCGAACCACCCGCTGCAGCCCGGCGCGGGCCCGGAGACCGGCGTCGGCCCGATCTCGGGCGCGCCGTGGGGCTCGGCGTCGATCCTGCCGATCTCGTGGGCGTACGTGCGCATGATGGGCGCGGACGGCCTGCGCAGGGCCACGATGACGGCGGTCGCGGCGGCGAACTACGTCGCGCGGCGCCTGGACGAGCACTACCCGGTCCTCTACACCGGCGAGGGCGGGTTCGTGGCCCACGAGTGCATCCTCGACCTGCGCCCGCTGACCAAGGCGACCGGCGTGACCGTGGACGACGTGGCCAAGCGCCTCGCGGACTACGGCCTGCACGCCCCCACGATGTCGTTCCCGGTCGCGGGCACGCTCATGGTCGAGCCGACCGAGAGCGAGGACCTGGCCGAGATCGACCGCTTCGTGGACGCGATGATCGCGATCCGCGCCGAGATCGACAAGGTCGGCTCCGGCGACTGGCCCGCCGACGACAACCCGCTCCGCAACGCCCCGCACACCGCGGCGTCGGTGACGGGGGAGTGGGCGCACCCGTACGGCCGCGACTTGGCGGTGTTCCCGGCGGGGACGTCGGCCGCGAAGATCTGGCCGCCGGTCCGCCGGATCGACGGCGCGAAGGGCGACCGCAACCTGGTCTGCTCCTGCCCGCCGATCTCCGCCTTCGGCAGCTGAGCTCGTGAGTTCGGAGGGGCCCGCGCCGTCGAGCGCGGGCCCCTCCGGCGTGCTGATGACGTGCCTGGTGGCGGCGCTCTAGACCGCCACCGCCCGAGCCGCCGCCGCGTCCTCGGCCTCCCGGAACGCCTTCGGCGACAGCGCGAACCACGCCACCGCCAGCGCCCCCACCTGCACCACCGCCGCCATCCAGTACACCGACCGCAGCCCCGCCTGCGCCGCCAGCAGCCCGCCCGCCAGCGCGCCCAGCGGGTTCAACCCCCACGCCAGCGCCCGGTGCCCCGTCAGCACCCGCCCGAGCAGCCTGCGCGGCGTGAACCGCTGCCGCGACGACTGCGAGCACACGTTCCAGATCAGCACCAGCGCCGTGTTCAGGAACATCACCACCCCCACGAACGCGGGCGACCTCGGGGCGAGCGCCAGCGCCACCGCGCTCAGCACCATCGCCACCTGCGCCAGCCGCATCGACCACGAGTAGCCGAGCCGCCGCACGATCGCGTCCACGAAGAACGACATCGCCACCCACCCGGCCGACGTGCACGCCAGCAGCACGCCGTAGCCGAACTCGTCGACCCCGATCTCCTGCATCGCGTACAGCACGAAGATCCCGAACTCGGCCGACGAGGCGAACGACCCCAGCGCCACCGCCACGCTGATCGCCAGCAGCAACCGCGTCCCCACCAGGTACTTCAGGCCCTCCGCGATGTCCCGCACCGGGTTCTGCCCGCTCGGCGTCGCGGGGGCCGAGGCCGTGCCGCGCATCATCGCCAGCGCCAGCAGCGCGCACACCAGCGCGCCCCACGCCGCGTACCCGGTGCCGACCCCGACCGCGAACCCCGCCAGCGGCGGCACCACGAACCGCACGACGCCCTGCTCGATCACCATCAGCCGCGCGTTCGCCGACGCCAACCGGTCCGGCCCCACCACCTCGGGCACCAGCGCGCCGGACGCGCCGTCGCCGAGCACCTGCGCCGAGGTGACCACGAACGCCACGGCGAGTAGCAGCGGCAACCCGCCGCGCTCCCCGATCGCGGCCAGCGCGAGCGCCGACACCGCCAGCACCGCGAACGACCAGCCGAGCACCGCCGTGCGCCGCGCCCGGTCGATCAGCACGCCCGCGAACAGCGAGAACAGCAGCCACGGGAGCTGCCCGACCACGTTCACCAGCGACACCGCCGCCGGATCGGTCGTGATCGACACGGCCAGCAGCGGCAGCAGGGTCAGCAGCAGGCCCTGCCCCGCCGCGCCCGAGATCGCTACCGCCTGCAATCGTCCCCATGTCATGCGGCCACCTTCGCACCACGGGTTGGTGACCCTGACCTTTTAGTGTGGACTCAACCCATGCGCCTGCGCTTCGCCGTATCACCGATCTGGGAGACCGTCGCCGGACTGCGCCTGCTGGCCCGCGCGCACGCCCCGCACCCGCACGCCGAGTGGCTGGGCTGGGCCACCGGCAAGCTCGCCGCGCTGCCCGACGACCGCTCGGTGTTGTCCGCGCTGGTGGCCAGAGCGGACATACCGGAGTTCCTGATACCCACACCGGGCAACCGCATGGTCGGCTTCGACGCCGAGCTGGAGGCCCTGACCTGGACCACCACCCCCGAGCGGGTGACGGGGGCGCTGGGCGCGCAGGCCGGGCTGCTGGCCGCCCCGGACGCGGTGCCCCGGCTCCAGGAGCGGCTGCGGGCGGTGCACGACGCGGTGATCCGGCCGGTGTGGGCGCAGGTCGAGGGCGTGCTGCAGGGCGACCTGGAGCGCAGGGGGCAACGCCTGCTCGACGCCGGGCCACCCGCGGTGCTGGGGGAGCTGCACCCGGACGTGACGTTCGAGTCGCTCAGACTGGTGGTCTCCGGCCGTGCGATCACCCCCGGTGAGCGGGACCTGGTGCTGCTGCCGTCCGCGTTCGTGTGGCCGGGCACGCACCTGCGCGACAGCCCGCTGCGGCTGGGCCTGCACTACCCGGCGCGCGGGTTCGGCTCGGTGTGGCAGCGCTCCTGCCGGGCCACCGGCGACGGCCTCGACCGGCTGCTCGGCGGCACGCGCGCGGCGCTGCTGCGGGCGCTGGAGCGGCCGGTGAGCGTGAGCGAGCTGGCGGGGGCGCTCGGCGTGACGGCGGGGGCGGTGTCGCAGCACCTCGGGGTGCTGCGGGCGGCCGGGCTGGCGGTGAGCAGGCGGGAGGGGCGCGAGGTGGTGTCGCTGCGCACGGCGCTGGGCGTGGCGCTGCTCAGGGGCGAGGTGTAGCGGTCACACCACGTGGGCGCAGAGGTGACCGCCGCGGAAGTCCCGTGTCAGCGAGCCGCGCGGGCAGGGGAGCTGGGTGGTGGTCGTGGTGGTGCGCAGCACGGGCGGGACGAGCTCGGGCGGGGTGAACCGGGCTGGCGCGACCAGGGACGTGGTGGCGGACGTGGGCGTTCCCCGCAGCTCGCCCGTCATCCGGTCGATCACCTCGGGCAGCTTCCCGTTGGCGGCGAGGAGGGCGAGGAGGCCGCCAGGAGGCCGAGGACGAGCCCGGTGGCGGGTTGGTCGTCGGTCGGCTTCGGCGGGGTGGCGCGCGTGGTCGCGGGGGAGCCGTCCAGCGCGCGGGCGACGCCGAAGTCGATGATGCGCGGGCCGCTGCGGGAGAGCAGCACGTCCCCCGCTTTCAGGTCCCGGTGCACGACGTGCTCGTGGATCGCCGCCAACCCCTCGGCCGACCCGGCCCCGAGCACCGCGCCCGCCCGCTCGGGCAGCGGCCCGTGCTCCTCGACGGCGCGCCCGCCGCCTCGGCTCCCGGCCAGGGGCTCACCGCCCGGCCAGCACCTGACCGAGCGCCGCGTCCACGCCGCTCCCGTCCTCCACCACCGACACCGTCCCGCCGCCGAACGCCTTCGTGATGTCCTGGAACAGCCCCGGCCCGTCCGCGCCGCCCCCCAGCGCGACCACGCTGATCCCGACGTCCTTGCCCGCGACCTTCAGCCCCTCCAGGTGCGCCTTCGCGTCGGCGGGCGACAGGTCCCCGTCGGCCCCGCCGTCCGTGATCACCACGATCCGGTTGCGCTTCCCGTCCCGGTGGTCCGCCAGCACGTCCTCGTAGGCCGCGATCAGCGCCGTGAACGGCCGGTCGTCGCCGCGCGGCTTGAGCCGTCCCACCGCGTCCAGCAGCGACTGCCGCTGAGCCCCCACCGACCCGGTCGGCACCAGCTCCCGGTACGCCTTGTCCCCGTCGGCCCCGGTCGCGAACTCCCACAGCCCGAGCGACCCGGACACCGCCCGGTTCGCCTGCCCGGTCAGCGCCTCCCGCACCCACTCCAGCCGGGTGCGCCCGTCGCCGCCGTCCTCGCCCATCGTCTTCGAGGTGTCCACCAGCACGGTCACGACCTGCCCGTTGTCGGCGGTCGCCCACGCGCCCGCCACCTGCTGCGTCGCCGCCGCGTCGGCGGGCTTGAGCTGCTCGGTCACCTCGGCCCACGCGATGCCGGGCGCCGGGCTCGGCCGCTCGGTCACGCCCTCCACCCGCAGTCCCGCCGCCGCCAGCGTCGCCCGCTGCTCGGGGGCCTTCAGGAAGGTCCGGAACGCCTGCGCGGCCCGCGCCTGCGCCTCGTTCACCCACTCACCCGACAGCGCGGTGAACGGGAAGTCCGCCACCGGCGTCACGCCCTGCGCGGCCACCCCCGCCAGCGGCGTCGCCGGGGCCGGGCGGTTGTCCTCCGCGCCGGTGTTGTGCCGGTACAGGTCGACCTCCAGCGCGGGCACCGCGCTGAACCCGACCGAGCCGACCGCCGGGTTCGCCGCGAGCACCGCCATGGCCTGCCACGTGCTGGTCGTCGTCTGCTCCGGGCGCGCCGCGACCAGCTTCGCCATCGCCTGCTTCACCGGCTCCTGCGCCAGCAGGTCCGCCGTCACCGGCCCCGTCGGGTCGGCGCCCGCGCCCGCGAGCGCCGCCTCCAGCGCCATGGCCGTGCCGGGGTTGACCGCCGGGTCGGGCATGGCGACCTTGAACGCCCCCCACCCGGCCTTGCCGAACCGGTCCCAGCCGGTCGCCGACGAGGTCATCGCGGTCAGGTCCGTCCACCGGAACCCCGGCCCGGCCTGCACCGCGTCCGCCGCCTCCTGCGGCATGGCCAGCACCACCGGGCTGGTCGCGATCGACTCCGGCGGGGACCCGATCATGGACTGGCGCTGCGCGGCCAGCCGGTTCGCCCACACCGCCGAGTCGGTGACCCACGCGTGCGGCCGGGAACCGAGCTTCTCCTCGTCCCAGGTGTTCGTCAGGCCCTCCAGGACCACCTCGGAGTCGCTGGCGAGGACCTCGACGCCGATGCAGTGGTCGTACACCACGGGCCGCTGCGCGCTCCACGCCTGCGCGACCTGCCGCACCGCGTCCGCCACGCTGGGGGTCGCGGCGACCTTCAACGTCGCCGGGCCCTCGTTGCAGTCCCCGGCCTGCACGGCCGCGCGCTGGTCGACCACGTCGCCGATCCACCGCCAGCCGAACCAGCCGAGCACCAGCAGCGCCACGACGCCGATGATGGTGATGGGCCACCCGGCGATGCCGCGCCGCACCTTGGTCCGCAGCGTGCGGTGTCGAGACATCGTCCCTCCGGTGGTCGGAACCGCCCCATGTCACGCCAGGGCGGGTCACGCTAACAGGTGAAAGTTGGCCTCAGGGTGAAGTCACGCCTGCTCTGCTCTCCAGGTGCGGACCGCCCACCGGGGCGCGCCTGGCGCTGGTGCTTGGTCACGATGCCTGGCCGCGCCGCCTGGCCCCGATGCCTGGCCGCGCCGCCTGGCCCCGATGCCTGGGCCGTGCCGCTTGGCCCCGATGCCTGGACCGCGCCGGTGGGCCGGTCACCCGGAAGCGGGCAGCTCACCCAGCAGCCCCGAGGTCAACCCGATCAAGGCGGCCCGCAACGGCTCGGCCTCCTCGGCGAAGGCGCTCTGTCGCCTAGCGTAGTCGGCCCGACCCTCGGGCGTTTCGATCCGCACGGGGGAGTGACCGAACGCGCTGACGTCGTAGGGGCTGGCCCGCATGTCCAGCTCACGAACCCGCGCGGCCAGCTCGAAGCAGTCGAGGACCAGCTCGGACGGCGTCGCGGGGTCGAGCTTGTAGGCCCACTTGAACAGGTCCATCGAGGTGTGCAAGCACCCCGGCTGCTCCAGTTCCACCCGGCTGTCCAGGGTGGGGGTGAGGGCGTTGCGCGGCCTGGCCTCGGGCGTGAAGAACCGGAACGCGTCGTAGTGCCCGCACTGCACCCGCTGCGATTCCACCACCGCGTCGGTGCCCTCGGCCCCCAACCGCAACGGCAACGCGCTGTGACGGACCTGCTCCTGGGGGAGCCGGTACACCATCGCCCACTCGTGCAGCCCGAAGCAGCTCAACCGTGGTGCGCGTGAAGCGGTAGCAGTGAGCAACCGATGGGTGAACCCGATAGTGGTAACCCGCTCCGCGAGGAACTTCTCACGATCCAGCGACACCCCATCCGGGGTCTCCCGATAAAACGACCACTGCAAGTAATCACGGGCAAGGTCCCCTTCGAGGACCACGCCAGGCCCTGGGTGCCAGCGCTCCATGCGGCTCGGCCGGTAGCTGTAGTAGCTGAACAGGAAGTCCATGATCGGGTGCTTGACCCCGGCGGCCTTGCGCTCCAGGTGGGGCCCGGTCCACCCGCGCACCCGCTCGACGTGGGCGTCGCGGCGAGCGGTCCACTCCTGCTGGGACAACGCGGTCGGAGCGGTGACGATCCCCATGACGAACACGGTACTTCGTCCAACGGGACCCCCAATGCCCGACCGGGCGAGCACCCACAAGCCTCAAAACCCCACCGGATGGGCCGTTGGCCGGGACGGGCGAACGGTCCGTTCATCTCCTCCGGACCCGGTGAACGGTCCGTTCGTTCCCTCCCCAAGACCCGGTGAACGGACCGTTCGCCAGGCCAAGCCAACTGTCTGCTCGCCTTGATCGAGTGAACGGCCCATTCATCAGTCCCAGGTGAGCGGTCCGTTCATCGGGCTCAGGTGAGCGGTCCGTTCATCGGGCTCGGGTGAGTGGTCCGTTCACCTGTCTGCGTCGTGATGGCGCTGCCTCTCACGGTGGCCAGCCCAGAACGAGCGAGTGCCCGCCCCGCAGCAGCGGGACGGGCACTCGACCTCGGACCGGACCGCTGAGCGGTCGTCAGTCCACGATCACACCTCGCGGCGCACGTGCGTCCCGTCGCGGACGGTTCCCACGTACTCCTCCACCAGGTCCTCCAGGGCCACGACGCCACGGGTTGCGCCGTCCGGCCCGACGGCCTTCGCCAGGTGGCTCTGCGAGCGCCGCAGCGACGCCAGCGCCTCGTCCAACCGCGCGCCCACCGGCACCTCCGGCAACCCGCGCACCCGCCCCGAAGGAACAGTCGCGCCCTCACCGGCCTCGGCCAGGTCCAGCACGTCCTTCACGTGCAGGTACCCGACCAGGTCATCGGTCGACCGCACCGGGAACCGGGAGAACCCGGTCTCCGCCACCGCCGACTCGATCTCGGCCATCGTCGGCCGCGCCGACAGCGACGTCACCCGGTCCAGCGGCACCAGCACGTCCGCCACCGTCCGCTCCGCCGACGACAGCGTCTGCGCCAACCTCCGGTGCTCGGAGTCCTCCAGCAACCCCTCCTGCCGCGACTGCGAGATCAGCAGCGACAGCTCGTCCGAGGTGTACGCCGACTCCAGCTCGTCCTTCGGCTCCACCTTCATCAACCTCAGCACCCCGTTGGCCGCGATGTTGAACAGGCTGATGAACGGCCGGACGACCTTGATGAACGCCACGTGCACCGGCACCAGCCAGATCGCCAGCCGCTCCGGGTTCGCGATAGCCAGGTTCTTCGGCACCATCTCGCCCAGCAGGATGTGCGCCACCACCACCAGCATCATGGCGATCGCGAACGACACCCCGTGCAGCACCACCGGCGGGATCGACAGCGGGTGCAGCGCGCCCTCGATCAGGTGCGCCACCGCGGGCTCGCCGAGGCGGCCCAGCAGCAGCGAGCAGATCGTGATGCCCAGCTGCGCGCCCGCCAGCATCAGCGACACCTCGCGACTGGCCTTGATCACCAGCGCGGCGCGGGCCACCCCGCGCTCCACCATGCTCTCCAACCGGTCCCGACGGGCGCTGATCAGCGCGAACTCCGCGCCGACGAAGAACGCGTTGCACCCGAGCAGGACGAACGTCATGACCAGCAGCCAGCCGTCGCTCACCGGGACACCCCCGTCTCGGCCGACTCGACCTTGGCCACCCGCAGCTCGGCCACCCGGTGCTTCTCCATCTGCATCACGGTGATCCGCCACCCGTCCAGGTGAACCTCGTCACCGACGTCCGGGATGCGCCCCAGCTCGGACAGCACCAGCCCCGCGAGGGTCTCGTAGTCGCCCTCGGGCATCCGGAACCCGGTCGCCTCGGCCACCTCGTCGTCGCGCAGCAGACCGGAGACCATCCAGCTGTCCCCGCCCAGCGCGCGCACCGGCGCGGACTCGCGGCGGTCGTGCTCGTCGCGCACGTCGCCGACGATCTCCTCCACCACGTCCTCCAGGGTGACCAGCCCGGCCGTGCCGCCGTACTCGTCGACGACCAGCGCGGTCTGCAACCCGGACGCGCGCAGCCGGTCCAGCAGCGCGTCGCCCTCCAGGGTCTCCGGCACCGTCTGCACCGGCCTGGTCAGCGCCGACAGCGGCGTGGTCGCCCGGCGCTCGCGCGGCACGCTGAACGCCTGCTTGACGTGCACGATGCCGCGCACCTCGTCCAGGTCGCCCGAGTGCACCGGGAAGCGGGACTTGCCCGTCTCGCGGGCCTTGGCGACCAGGTCGAGCACGGTCGCGTCGGCGCGCAGCGACTCCACCCGCACGCGCGGGGTCATCAGCTCGCCCGCCGTGCGGTCGCCGAAGCGCAGCGACCGGCCCAGCAGGGCGGCCGTGCCCTCGTCGATCGTGCCGTGCTCGGCGCTGGAGCGGACCAGCGCGCCCAGCTCCTGCGGCGAGCGGGCCGAGGCCAGCTCCTCCGCGGGCTCGACGCCGAGCCTGCGCACCATCCAGTTCGCCGCGCCGTTCATGCCGTTGATCAACCAGCGGAAGACCGACGAGAACCCGGCCTGCAACCCCGCGACGGCGCGCGCCGTCTCCAGCGGTCTGGAGATCGCCAGGTTCTTCGGGACCAGCTCGCCGAACACCATCGACAGCGTCGTGGCCAGCGCCAGCGCGATGGCCAGCGAGATCGGGGCCGCGACGGACGTGGGGACCCCCACCGCCGTCAGACCCGGCGACAGCAGCTGCGCGATGGCCGGTTCGGCGATGTAGCCGGTGATCAGGGTGGTGAACGTGATGGCCAGCTGGGCTCCGGAGAGCTGGAACGACAGGGACCGGTGGGCCTTGTCGACGGCCTTGGCCTTGGCGTCGCCCACGTGGGCGACGTGCGATTCGACTGTGCTCCGCTCCAGCGCGGTCAGCGAGAACTCCGCCGCGACCGCGATGAACGTGCCCGCGGTCAGCGCCACGACGGCCAGCAGGCCGAGCACGCTCAGCAGGATTCCAGTCACCGGTCACCCCCTGGGGGGACCGGGTGGGACGGGTAGCCGGGTGTGGGGCCCGGCTCAGTACTGCACGGTTGCTCGTCGAGCACTGGGTAGATCACTCCTCGTCACGGGGACCCTTGCGGGTCTCCATTTTAGGTTGTGAACGTCGCTCAGCGCAGTCCGGTTCCCGCAGGTCGAGCCGTGCTGGCCCGGAGCACCACCTCACCTGCGACGCGCACCGTGCGTGGCGGGCCCCCGACCTCGTCCAGGACCAAGCGCGCGGCCCGCTCGCCCATCTGCTCCAGCGGCAGCCGCACGGTGCTCAGCGGGGGCTGGAGGTCGCGCAGCGTCGGGATGTCGTCGAAGCCCGCGACGGACACGTCGCCGGGCACGTCCAGCCCGCGCTCGCGCAGTGCCGCGACCGCCCCGGTCGCCATGACGTCGTTGACGGCGAACACGCAGGTCGCGCCGGTCTTGGCGGCCAGCAGGTCGGTCACCGCGCGGTGCCCGCCGTCCCTGGTGAACTCGCTGGGGAAGACCGCCTGGCCGGGCAGCTCCAGGCCCGCGTCGGCCAGGCCCTGGCGGAAGCCGGAGAGGCGGTCGCGGGCCACGACCAGGTCGTTCGGGCCGGAGAGCACGGCGAACCTCCGGTGCCCGAGCGCGGCCAGCTCCTTGGCGAGCGCGCGGGCGCCCGCCCGGTTGCCGGGCACGACCGTGTCGGCGCCCAGCTTGGCCTGGGAGATGCACGCCACCCGGCCGCCCTGCGCCGTGAACGCGGCGACCTCCTCGGCGAGGCGCGCCGTCGACGCCCGGTCGGTGGTGCGGCTGCCCGCGATCACCAGGGCGCGGGCGCGGTGCGCGCGGAGCGTGTTGACCAGCTCGACCTCGCGCGCCGGGTCGCGGTTCGTGGTGCCCAGCACGAGCACCATGCCAGCTTCCTCGGCGACCCTCGTCACACCGGCCGCGATGCTGGAGAAGTAGGGGTCGGCGATGTCGTGCACCACCAGGCCCACCAGCACGCTGCTGTTGCGGGCGAGCGCCTGCGCGGCGGCGTTCGGCAGGTAGCCGAGCTGCTCGGCGCTGCCGACGACCTTGTCCCTGAGCTCGTCGCTGACCTGCCGGGTGCTGCCGTTGAGCACGCGCGAGGCGGTCGCCAGCGAGACCCCCGCGTGCCTGGCCACCTCGGCCAGCGTGACCTGCCGCAACGCCAAGGCGGCCTCCTCCGGGGTAGTGGTTGGGCGAGACTAGCCCGGTTGGGCGGGAAGACAAGAGCTTGGCGCGGCGCGGTGGCGAAAAGTGGGGGGTGCGGGGTGGTTCGGGGGTGGTTGGGGGTTGGGGGTTGGGGTTGCAGGTGAGGGGTGGGGCTGGGCGCGGGGACAGGAGGGTGCACTGGTTTCGGTGCCTGCTCGGTTGAACGGACCGTTCACCCCTCGTTGAACGGTCCGTTCAACCGGGCTCTTTGCCGCTGGTGAGAGCGGTGGCGCGGTTGTGGGGGCTGCGTTGTCGAAAGGTTGCGGGTAAGCAGGGCGGGCCAGTCGGTTGAACGGTCCGTTCACCCCTCGTTGAACGGTCCGTTCAACCGAGGGCTTGGGCAGTTGCCCGTGCCGTGCCCGTGCCCGTGCCGTGCCCGTGCCGTGCCCGTGCCCGTGCCCGTGCCGTGCCCGTGCCCGTGCCCGTGCCAGTGCCATGCCTGTGCCTGTGCCTGTGCCTGTGCCTGTGCCTGTGCCTGTGGGTGTGGGTGTGCTGGTGCTGGTGCCGTGGCGGTGGGGTGGGGGAGTTGGTTGAACGGTCCGTTCACCCCTCGTTGAACGGACCGTTCAACCGAGCCTCAGACACCTGAAGGTGGCGGCGGTGCGGTGCGGTGCGGCAGTGCGGCGGTTGGTGGTGCCGCAGCTGGTGGTGGGTGGCTAGAGGTGCGGCGGTATGTGACAGCAGTGGTGTCCGCTCCGGTTGAACGGTCCGTTCAACCAAGTGGTGCTGAGGGCCCCGCCCCGGCGGCCAACCCCCACCCCCCCAAGTCCACCGGTGGGCCGATCGTGGACGGCGGTCACGACCGGCCCACCGGGGAGCGCGCTCTCCCCCCGGCGCTAGCGGGGCAGTGTCCTGCCCGCTGCCAGCAGCCTCAGCGCGCTCACCGACGGCACCAGGGCGTACACCGCGCCCGTGGTGCGCACGAAACGTCGGAAGCCCAGCTCTCCCCGGCTCCCTCCCGCCTCCACCGTCCCCCCGCCCTCGACCCCGATCACCGGGTCCGTCCCGGTCGGGGCCTCCGGCGCCCCGCCTGCGGACGTCGGGTCGTTCGCCCACGCCCGCTGCTGGAACTCGAACTGCTCCGCCAGCGACGTGCAGTGCGCCACGAACACCAACCCCCGCTCCGCCCCCGGCTCCGCGTCGTGCGGCGGGCCGAACGGAATCCCCCTGCGCATGATCCGGTGCGTCCTCGGGGACGGGTCCGTGAACGAGCGCGGGTTCGTCTTGCGGATGTGGGACGTGCACGGGGTCGTCGTGCCCAGCGGGTCGTCGGCGTAGTCGAAGTCGTTCTCCACCGGCTCGGTCGGCCTCGCCAGCGGGGTTCCGTCCAGCTTCCTGCCCACCAGCAGCGCCCCCATCCGCTCCGGCTCGACCTCCGGCGCCATCGCCCGCGCGTGCGCCTCCACCGCCGCCCGCCACCCGGCCACGTCCTGGCTCAGCCTGCGCACCACCTGGATCGACCCGTCCCTCAACCACGCGGGCACCACCGGCTCCACCTCCCGCTCCGTGCGGTGCCCGAGCACGAACTCGCCCGCGTTCACCAGCACCGCCCCAGGGTGGTCCACCCTGCGCCCCGGCCGGGCCGGGTCCTCGCGGTGGAACCCGCGCACCGCGGGCTGCGAGATCCCGTCCTTGTAGCCGAAGTGCTCGTGACCGGCCAGCGCCCCCGGCAGCACCTCCCCGTCCTGCACGTGCAGGCGCCGCACCCCCAGCAACCGGTCCAGCAGGTCCAGCTGCCTGGTCGTCGCCCGCAGCCGCTCCCGCGTGTCCGAGGCCACCGTGACCACCGCGTGCACCACGCTCCCCGCCCCGCCGAACACCCACCCCTCGGGCCCGGACTCCCCGGTGTCCCCGTTCGCCTCCGCCCGCGCCAGCGCCCCCTCCACCAGCAGCGGGTCGACCGCGCGCAGGTCCGCCTCCACCGCGATCGGGTCGACGGCCACGGCCAGCGCGCCCGGCGCGGTGAGCGACAGGTTCACCCAGGTCGCCCGCAGCGTCGCCGGGTCCTCGCCGGACATCGTCCGCCCCAGCGAGAACGCCTCGTTGAAGTCCTCGACGTCGGCGGTCACCGACACGTGGCCGAGCATCCCGGCCAGCCACGTCCGCGCCAGCCGCGCGTCCCCGAACCGCAGGAACCTGAGCTGCTGGTGGTCCTTGTTGAACGCGGCCAGCACATTCCCCTGCACCTCGCGCGACACCCGCAGCGGCGGGTCCGACTCACCCGGTCGAGCAGCCTTCAGGCGCACAAGCCCGGTCATCCGGCATCCCCCGATCCCCGTCGACTCCCCCTGCGGAATCAAGGAGCGCGAACGGGGCCGGGTGGATACCGGAAATCACCGAATTTCCCGCCGATGTGTTCCGCGCACCGGTTTCCACCTGCGAAAACCGCAAACCCGGCGGCTGGGAGCGCGCCCGGCGGGAGGAACTCCCGCGCCCGCCGGGCGACGCCGTGGTGAATCACCGCTGAATCGACGGCGCGAGTCCGCCGGAACAGCGGAACTCCCCGATCAGCCGCCGTTGTACGGCTGGTGCTTCCGCGACCGGAACACCCTGGAGGTGTTCGCGGTGACCCGCAGCACCGAGTCGTACATGGCCCGGCCGATGCCCGCGCGGGCACGCGCGGCCGGGTGGGTGGCGCCGTAGTCCTCCAGGTGCGAGGCCGTGTCGCCCCGGAACGCGCCGGACGCGAACAGCGCGTAGGTGATCATCGGCTTGCCCTGGGCGTCGAACACGATCCCCGCCTCGTTGCGCCCGTCGTCGAACCAGCCCGCCTTGGTGGCCACGTTCAGCCGCTCGGTCGAGGTCAGCCGCGCCCGGACGCCGTCGTTGAACGAGGTCAGCGACCGCAGCACGTTCAGCAGGTGCGCCGTCGACGCCGCCGACAGCAGCTCGCCGCGCACCAGCTTCTGCAGCAGCGTGAACGTCTCGCGCGGGGTGGTCGTGCCGAGGAAGAACCGGTTCGGGTTCGCCACCGGCACCACCTGGGTGGCGGTGAAGCCCTTGGACCGCAGGATCTCGTTCAGCTCCAGCGCCGGGACCACCAGGCCGCACAGCCGCACCGCGGTGTTGTCCGAGACGGTGAGCAGCGTCGCCAGGACGTGCCCGAGCGTCACCGAGCTGGGGTACGCGCCGTCCAGGCCGAAGATGCCGTCGGTGTCCTGGATGACGATGGCCTCGGTCACGTCGACCCGCTGGTCGAGCGTGAGCAGCCCCCGGTCGACCTTGTCCAGCACCGCGACCGCGACCGCGATCTTGTTGACGCTGTACGCCTCGACCACGCGGTCCGCGTTGTCCTCGACGGCGGGCTTGAGCGTGCCGTCCGGGTCGCTGAACGCGATGTGCGAGGACCAGGTGCCGCCCGAGAGCAGGGTCTGGGCCCGGTAGACCCAGTTGATCTTCAGGCGGGACAGGTCCGCGCTGGTCGGGATGAGCGACTCCCAGTCGACCGCCTCGCCCGCCGCCGTCGGCTGCGCCGACGCGACGCCGCCGAGCGCGACCGTGGCCGCCGCCGCGCCGCCGAGGCCCAGCGCCGCCCGGCGCTTGAACTGCTCGCTCCCCATGACATCCCCCAATCAGTCGATGCCGGTCACACTGAGGTGACCTTGCATCCGTTTTGTACGGAGGGAAGTAGTACAGAGGGTTGTTCGCAGTCACTCTTTTTGGTGAAAACGTTTCGGAATACCGAACCCCGTAGCGTGGTCGCCCATGAAATCAGGGGTTTTCGTGATCACGGGCGCAACGCGGGGCATCGGTGCGGCAACCGCGCGCATGGCCGAGCGCGACGGCTACCGGGTCGTGCTCGCCGCGCGCGACGTCGACGCCCTGCGCCACCGGGAGGGCGAGGACGTCCGCGTCCGCGCCTGCGACGTCCGCTCCTGGGAGCAGGTCTCCGGCCTGTTCGAGTGGGTCCTGGCGGAGTGGGGGCGGGTCGACGTGGTGCTCGCCAACGCCGGGGTCAGCGTCGACACCTCCTTCACCACCGACGACGGCGACCCGCCGGACACCTGGACCGACATGGTCGTCACCAACGTGTGCGGCCCCGCGTTCACCGCCCGCGCCGCCATGCCCGCCCTGATCGCCTCGCGCGGGCACCTGCTGCTCACCGGCTCCGCGTCCGGGCGCGGCGTGCGACCGGGGAACCTCTACTCGGCCACCAAGTGGGCCGTCACCGGGCTGGCCCAAGGCCTCCGGGCCGAGTGCGTGGGCACCGGCGTGCGGGTCACCGTCGTGCAGCCGGGGCTGACCGACACCGGGTGCGTGCCCGCCTCGCGCGCGGGCGACCCGAAGCTCGCGCCCGAGGACGTCGGGCGGGCCGTGATGTACGCGGTCTCGCAGCCGCCGGGCGTGGACGTCAACGAGATCCTGGTGCGGCCCGTCGGTCAGGCCGCGCACCGCTAGCGACGGTGTCCGGCAGGACCGGTGACGGCCCCGCCGGACACCTCAACCGCGTCCTACCCGGCCGAGCACCGGGCCCCGTTGACCGTGAAGGCCGCGGGCGGCTGGTTGGTCCCGCCGTGCGAGCCGTTGAACCCGAGGGTCACCGACCCGCCCGGCCGCACCGCGCCGTTCCAGGCCGCGTTGGTCGCGCGCACCCGGTTGCCCTCCTGGCTCCACACGCCCGACCAGGACTGGGTGATCCGCTGGTCGCCGGGGAACGAGAAGCCCAGCTCCCAGGCCGTCCACGGGGTGGCGCCGGTGTTGCGCACCACCAGGTTCGCGGTGAAGCCGCCCTGCCACGAGTTGGCCTGGTACGACACCGAGCAGCCGCCCTCCGGCTGCTGCGGGGCCTCGGCGACCTCCGCCGCCCACGTGGCCAGCCACACCAGCGCCGAGTTCCAGTTCACCGTGACCTCGTTGACCGAGTACGCCTCGATGTGGTCCACGAAGCACTTCTGCGGCGCGCAGCCCTGGAGCAGCCTGGCCGCGATCGGGTCCTGCAGCGCGCTGTTCGGACCGCCCGACAGCACGCCGGGGGGCGCGATCGGCAGCGACGGGTCCAGCTGGTTCGCCCAGTGCCGGTGGTGCACGTTCCGCACCGGCTGCTCCCCGTACCCGGTGACGTACGAGTACCCGACCGGGTTGCGGCCCAGCAGGTAGTGCAGCGCCTCGAACGCGCCGTCCCGGTACTTCGCCTGACCGGTCAGGTCGAACGCGATGCCGAGCACGCCGCCGTTGTTGGCGACCAGGCCGTTCGAGCCCCAGTCGTAGTTCACCGTGTCGTAGGGGGCCGGGTAGTTCTGCGCCGCCGCCTGCGCCAGCATCCCGTCCGCGACCTGCGCGAACCGGGCCCTGGTCGCCGCGACGTCGGCGGCGGGCAGGCCGTTCGGGACCAGCGCGAGCGTCACGTCGCCCAGCGGCGCGGTGTACGCCCAGTCGATGCCCCGGCCGTTCAGCGCCGCCGCCTTGTAGTGCGGCGACGAGGTGACGTCGGCGCGGTAGCCGGACTTGCCGGTGGTGGTGAGCAGCTCGGCCGCCGCCCAGTAGAACTCGTCGCTGACGTCGTTGTCGTTGTACGCGCCGCCGCCGGTGGCGTCGTTCGGGTCGGCGAGCTTGGCCGGGTTGGCCTTCGCCGCCGCGTAGGCCCGCTCGGCCGCCGCGAGGGCGCGGTCGGCGAACGCCGGGTCGACCGAGCGCCACAGCCGCGCGGCCTGCGCCGCCACGGCCGCGGTGTTCAGGGTCGCCGCGGTGCTCGTCGGGGACAGCCTGCGGGCCTGCGGGTCCTGGTGCGGGAGCAGGGGGAGGCCGGTCCAGTTCACGTCGTGGATCTTGTGGTGGACCATGCCGTCCGGCGCCTGCATCCGGAGCAGGAACTCGACCTCCCAGCGGGCCTCGTCCAGCACGTCCGGCACGCCGTTGCCGCTCTCCGGGATGTTCAGCTTCCCGTCGCCGAGCGCCGCCTCGGTGCCCTTGAGCTTGGCGCGCTCGTAGGAGTTGAGCACCTGCCAGACCGAGATGCCGCCGTTGACCACGTACTTGCCGTGGTCGCCCGCGTCGTACCAGCCGCCCCGCACGTCCAGGGTGTAACCGCAGTCGACCAGGCAGCCGACGGCGCCGTCGCCCTTGTTCGGGGCGACGTCGACGTGACCGGCCGGGCGGGCGTAGGTCTCACCCACGTGGGCGGCCTCGATCGGGGTGCCGCTGCGCTGGTGGTAGAAGAACTTCAGCGCGTCGGTGCGCAGGTCCCCCAGGTGGGAGGCGCCGATGTCGAACGGGAAGCTCGACTCCTCGCCGACGGTGAGCACGTAGCCCTCGCCCTCGGTCTCCACGGCGGAGAAGTCGATCAGGTGCACCGGGTCGCCCGAGGCCGCGTCGGCGGGCTTGGGGGTGGTGGTGCCCCGCGCGACGGTGGCGCCGCCCCTGGTCAGGGTCCACGGCTGCGGTGAGGTCGACGGGTGCAGCGAGGTGGCGCGCTTCGGGCCCTTCGGCAGGTAGCCGACCTGGTCGACGAGGACCTTGCGCGACGGGCCGGTGGGCTCGCCGCCCGGCGGCTTCACCCCGCCGACGAGGGAGACGTCGTCCACGCAGACCGTGCTCTCCTCGGCCAGCGCGCCCAGGTGGAAGGTCAGCTGGCCCGCGCCCGCGTCGGGGAAGTCCAGGTCCGAGGTGAAGGTGAAGGTGAAGCTCTGGCGCTCGGTGGTGAGCTGCACGTCGTGCTTGGCGATCTGGCGGTACGGGCTGACGCCCTCGCCGAGCGCGGCGGCGGCCGGGCGCGCGCGGTCGGCGCGGGCGGTGAACGCGAGCACGTACTGCTGGCCCGCCTCGAACGGGACGCCGTTCTGGCCGATCAGGGCGTCCCACGGGTTGGCGGTGCCGCCGGGGACCCGCGCGCACAGCTCGCCGTCGACGAGCCGGTTGGTCACGCCGGAGCCCGCCCACCAGGGGTCGGCGGTGCCGGAGGCGAACGACCCGTTGACGATCCGCTCGTAGGCCTGCGTCACGCTGGGTGACTGCGCCCGATCGGGGGTCGCCCGCTGGTCCGGTTGCGCGGTGGCGGGGGGCGCGGTGGCCGCTGCCGCCAGGAGGGCCAGTGCGGCCGAGATGGCTGTCGCACGCCGGGGGGCGGGTGTGCGCGGTCTCATGCGGTCTTCCTCCGTCTGCTCTGACGTCGGGTGAACACGGTCCTGGGAGCGCTCCCAGGGAGGGTAGGCGCAGTTCGGGGCGGGGACAAGGACGGGCTTGACCTCCAGTGCGGTTCAGGTCGCAGGTTGGGGAGCCGGTGGCGGGGGAAGGGGAGCGCGGTGCGGTTGGTGCGGATGGCGGAGTTCGGCGGGCCCGAGGTGCTGCGGGTGGAGCAGGCTCCCGACCCGGTGTCCGGTGCGGGGCGGGTGCTGGTGGAGGTGGTGTGGGCGGCGATCACGTTCGTGGAGACGCAGGTACGGGCTGGTAACGCTCCGTGGCCGGTTCGGGTGCCGCTGGTGCCGGGTGGTGGGGTGGCCGGAGTGGTGACCGCGGTGGGGGAGGGGGCGGCGGGGAGCTGCTGGGGCGGGCGGTGGCGGTGAGCACCGGCGGGAGCGGGGGGTACGCCGAGCGGGTGGTGGTGGACGCGGCGGAGGCGGTGGTGGTGCCGGACGGGGTCGGGCTGGACGAGGCGGCGGCGCTGATCGCGGACGGGCGGACGGCGGTGCTGAACCCGGCGGCGGCGGGGTCGGTGGTGGGCGGACCGCTGGGGCGGGCGGCGTACGGGGTGCTGCGGTCGGGTGGGCTGATGGTCGGCTACGGCCGGGCGAGCGGCGAGTGGGCCGCCGTCGACCCCGACGACGCGGCCCGGCGCGGGATCGAGCTGGTGCGCCCGGAGCGCCCGACGCCCGAGCGGATCGGGGCGGCCTTCCGGGAGGCGCTGCGGCACGCGGCGGAGGGGACGCTCGCACCCGTTGTGGGCCAGTGGTTCCCGCTCGAGCGGGCGGCCGACGCCCACGCCGCGGTCGAGGCCCGCCGGACCGTGGGCAAGACGCTCCTGCGGGTCGGCTGATCACGCGGCGGGCGGGTGCGGCGGACCGGCGTCCACCGGCCGCCCGCCGCGTTCGCCCGCGCTGCGGACCCCGGTGAACCGGCGGTTCACCCGACTGCCCGTCCGGCATTCGTGGGAGCGCTCTCCCGCTCGTCATCCCGCGCGGGAAAACGGTGGTGGTCCGGTGGGAACCGGGGTTGCCCGCCCCCGTCGAACTTGATCATCCACAGTGGATCGCATAGGGGTTCACCTGCATGGGAGCGCTCTCATAGTTAGGGGTGCATCCCGGTCGAATGGAATCCGGATGGCCTTGACTGGTGTAGACCAATCCGGTTGAGTCTGGAGACTGTCAGGCACGCAAAGCGCCCCAACCGGGAGATGTGATCACGTGTCGAGAATCCGTGCGGTGGCGGCCTCCGCCGCCCTCGTCGTGGTGGCGGCTCTCGCGGCCGTCGTGCCCGCGACCGCGGGCACCGAGCCCGCCAGCGCCAAGACCGCGGCTGCCGTCCAGGCCGACTGCGCTTGGACGACCTGGACCGCGGGCCAGTGGTACGCCACTGGCGCCATCGTCAAGTACACCGATGGCAAGTACTACATCGCCGAGCACGAGAACCCCGGCTACGACCCGGTGATCAGCACCTGGTACTGGGAGCCGCACAGCGGGTGCGGCGGTGGCACCCAGCCCGGCAACGGCAACTGCAACCACCCGAACTGGGTGGCCGGCCAGTGGTACGCCGCCGGGTCGATCGTGAAGTACACCAACGGCAAGTACTACATCGCCGAGCACGAGAACCCCGGCTACGACCCGGTCATCAGCACCTGGTACTGGAAGCCGCACACCTGCGGCGGCGGTGGCGACCAGCCGCCGAACCCCGGTTCGTTCGTGGTCAGCGAGTCGCAGTTCAACTCGATGTTCCCCGGCCGGAACTCCTTCTACTCCTACAGCGGTCTCGTGGCGGCGCTCAGCGCGTACCCCGGCTTCGCCACCACGGGCAGCGACACGGTGAAGAAGCAGGAGGCGGCGGCCTTCCTGGCCAACGTCAACCACGAGACCGGCGGGCTGGTCCACATCGTGGAGCAGAACACCGCGAACTACCCGCACTACTGCGACACCGGCCAGCCGTACGGGTGCCCGGCGGGCAACGCCGCGTACTACGGCCGCGGCCCGATCCAGCTCAGCTGGAACTTCAACTACAAGGCCGCGGGCGACGCGCTCGGCCTGCCGCTGCTGACCAACCCGTGGCTGGTGCAGAACGACTCGGCCGTGGCCTGGAAGACCGCGCTCTGGTACTGGAACACCCAGACCGGTCCCGGCAGCATGACCCCGCACAACGCGATGGTCAACGGGCGCGGCTTCGGCGAGACGATCCGCAGCATCAACGGGTCGATCGAGTGCAACGGCGGCAACCCCGGCCAGGTCCAGAGCCGGGTGAACGCGTACAACCGCTTCGTCGGGCTGCTGGGCGCCACGCCCGGCGGCAACCTGTACTGCTGATCCACGGCCCGGCGGCGGACCTCCGCTGACGGGCGACGCCGACGGGCCCCTCCCCGCGCCGGGACGACCGGTGCGGGGAGGGGCCCGCGTTGTGCCAGGACGAGGGCGCAGGGCGGGGGAGCGGTGGAACGCGCGGCCCGCGCCGGGGGCTCAGTCCACGCGCAGGTGCGCCAGCACCGCCCAGCCGAACGCGCCCGGCGACCGGGTCCACGGCGGGCTCCCGGCGTCCGGCAGCACCACCCGGCGCACCGACGGCGCCTCGTCGGACAGCTTCTCCGCCCACTCGGTCGGCTCGCCGCCCTCGACCAGCAGCGTCGGCGGCTCCAGGTCCGCGCAACCGGGCGGGAACTCCGGCTCGCCGTCCGGCACGCACACCAGCGCCTCCACCCGCTCCGGCCTGGCGAGCGCGTAGCGCAGCGCCACCGCCGCGCCGGAACCGTGCCCCAGCAACGACATCGTGTCCAGCGCGAAGTGCTCCCGCGCCGCCTCCGCGTCCCGCTCGGCGTGCTCCGGCCGCACCGCGCAGCGGATCACCCGCAGGCGCGGCGCGAGCAGCTCGGCCAGGCCGGTCAGCTCGTCGGGCCATTCGGAGCACAGCAGGAGCGCGTCCCCCGCGCCCGCCTCGGTCGCGGGCAGCGCCGTGCCGTCGTGCGCCGTCACCGAGTGCGGGACGGTCGCGCGCTGTGGTTCCGAGTGCTCCACGTCCACGTGATTACCCGTTTCCCCGGCGTCGACGCGCCGGTGGTGGGCGCGAGCCGGGCGCGGCGGCGGCCGACGTGCCGCCGCGCCCGGCTCGCGGGTTCGCCGGGCGCGGGGAAAGCGCCCGCCGCGACCGGGGCCTCGGGAAAGCGGGTGACCCGTCCGCGCAATTCGGCGCGGCGCCGGAAACGCGCTCGGTCGAGCCGCGCCCTTCCCGGTTCCGCGCCTTCTGGAAAGGTCTCCGCTTTATCCGGGAAACACCGGCGCGACGTCCCGGTCGAACGCCGCCCGGATTTCCGCCGCGCGCCCTGATCGATTCGGCCACGGCGGGTCCAACCGCCGTCGCAGCGCGTGGTCGACGCCCTCGTCCGCCGCGTCCCACCCCTGGTGACGCGGCTCGCGATCGGCGTGCCGCCCTTGCGCCGCATGGCCCTCACGTGGTGGTCTACGTGACGTCACGCCAGTTGGTTCACCACCTTGACCCGCTTGACAATATCGCTTTATGGTCTAGACCAAGCGATGGTCGACGTCTCCCTCCTGTCGGTGCGCCGATACCCAAACCCTGCGGGTCCGGCACACCTGGACGTCCCCACTCGCGCACGAAACCCTGCCAAGGGCGCGCTCGTGGAGCGCGCCCTCGTGAGGAGCTGGACACCCCATGGAATTCAAGCGGAAGCTCGCGGCGGTCCTGGCCGGCGTGGGCGTCACCCCGTTCATCGTCGTGCTGGCGGCGGGCAGCGCCAGCGCGCACGGCTACATCTCGTCGCCGCCGAGCAGGCAGGCCTTCTGCGCCCAGGGCGCGATCCCCTGCGGCAACATCAAGTACGAGCCCCAGAGCGTCGAGGGCCCCAAGGGGCTCACGAGCTGCGACGCGGGTCTGAGCCAGTTCTCCGAGCTGAGCGACGACAGCCGCAACTGGCCGACCACGAGCGTCGGCGGCAAGGTCACCTTCAACTGGACCCTGACCGCGCGGCACGCCACCGCCACCTGGCAGTACTTCATCGGCGGCCAGAAGATCGCCGAGTTCAACGACGGCAACAAGATCCCCGGCGCGACCGTGAGCCACTCGGTCGACCTCGGTGGCCGCACCGGCAAGCAGAAGGTGCTCGCCGTGTGGAACATCGGCGACACGCCCATGGCGTTCTACAACTGCGTCGACCTGCAGGTCGGCGGTGGCGGGAGCACCGACCCGAAGCCCGAGCCCACCACCACCTCGCAGAAGCCGCCGACCACCACGCAGCCGCCGAGCAGCTCCTCCAGCGCGCCGAAGCCGACCACCACCTCGCAGAAGCCGCCGTCGGGCGGCGGCGAGTGGGCGCCCAACACGCCCTACAAGACGGGCGACCAGGTGACCTACAGCGGCGCCACCTACAAGTGCATCCAGGGCCACACCACCCTCCTGGGCTGGGAGCCCTCCGCCACGCCCGCCCTGTGGCAGCGGCTCTGACCACCAGGTGACCGCGCCCCCGGCCAGCGCCGGGGGCGCGTCCCCCTGCACTCGAGGAGCACGAAGCCCATGTCGCACACCAAGAACAGGCGCGCCACCGGCGTCGTCGCGCTGCTCGCGGGCGCCCTGCTGCTGTCCGCCTGCGGGTCGGGCGGCGATCCCGGCCCCGCGCCCGCCGCCGCCACCGACGCCGCGAGCCGGTCCGCCTCCGGGCAGAGCGCGGGCGGCGACCACAACGCCAGCGACGTCATGTACCTCCAGATGGCGATCGAGCACCACCGCCAGGGCCAGGACCTCGTGGAGCTGGCCGAGACCCGCGCCACCCGCGAGGAGGTCAAGACCCTCGCCTCGGCCATCGCGGTCACCCAGAAGTCCGAAGTGGACAGCATGGTGGGGTGGCTCGAGGAGTGGGGCGAGCCGGAGTCCGCCGGGACCGACCCGCAGCTGCACGCCGACCACGGCGGCGACCACTCCACCAGCCCCGAGCTGATCGCCGAGGTCGCGGGCAAGAGCGGCGCCGAGTTCGAGACGGCCTTCCTGAACCTGCTCATCGCGCACCAGCACAACGCGGTCGACCTCACCAAGGTCGTGCGGGAGCACGGCGCGAACCAGCAGACCAAGGAGCTGGCCGAGCGCGTGTTCCAGTCCCGGACCGCGCAGATCACCCAGATGCTCAAGTACCTGAGCTGAGCGGGTCGGACGTCCGCGCGGCGCGGGCGGGTGTGGCACCACCCGCCCGCGCCGGGCTCAGCTCCAGGCCCCGAGCGCCAACGAGCTGGTGAACCGGCGGTGCTCGCCGGTCACCGGGTCGGTGAACTCCAGCACCTTCGCCAGCAGCTGCAGCGGGTCGGTGAAGTCGTCGAGCGGCTTCTCCCGCAGCACCGGGTAGAAGTCGTCGCCCACGATCGGCACGCCGAGCCCGCTCAGGTGCACGCGCAGCTGGTGCGTGCGCCCGGTCGTGGGCAGCAGCCGGTAGCGGCCGAGGTCGCCCCTGCGCTCCGCCAGCTCCACGCGCGTCTCCGCGTTCACCGGCCCCGGCACCTCCTGGGCGGTGATCACGCCCTTCTCCTTGACGATCCGGCTGCGCACCACGCGCGGCAGCTCCAGGTCGTCGCGGACCGGGGCGATCGCCTCGTACTCCTTGCGCACCAGGCGATCGGCGAACATCGTCTGGTACCGCCCGCGCAGCGCCGGGTCGACCACGAACATCACCAGCCCCGCCGTGACCCGGTCCAGCCGGTGCGCCGGGCTGAGCGCGGGCAGGTCGAGGTCGCGGCGCAGGCGGACCAGCGCGGTCTCCACGACGTGCTTGCCGCGCGGGATCGTGGCCAGGAAGTGCGGCTTGTCCACGACCAGGATCGCGTCGTCGCGGTGCACCACGGAGATCTCGAACGGGACCGGGACCTCCACCGGCAGGTCCCGGTGGAACCACACCGCGCCGCCGGGGACGAACGGCGCGTTCGGGGCCACCGGGCCGGTCAGGTCGTGCACCCGGCCCTCGGCGAGCATCAGGTCGACCCGCTCGGCCGGGACGGGGAGCCGGTCGACCAGGTGGTCGCGCAGCGTCGCCCACCGCCCGTCCTCCGGCATCCGCAACCGGGCCGGGTCCAACCCGTGCCGCTGGGACAGCCCGGCCGGTCTCTGCTTGCGCCTCACCGGGACATTGTCGCTGATCGGGAGCGCGGCCCGGGACGGCGCCGTCCGGGACGGCGAGGCACGGGACGGGGTGCGGCCAGGACCGCGCGGGGCCGCGTGGGCTCAGGCGAAGTAGTGCCCCGCCTCCAGGTCGGCCAGCAGGCCGGGGCCGGTGGGGCGCCAGTCGAAGGACTCGGCGGTCAGCGCGGCCGACGACGGCTGGTCCACGCCCATCAGCGCGCCGACGAAGCCCAGCCCCGAGACGTCGCCGCCGGTCGCGGGCACGCCGAGGCGACGACCGATGACCTCCGCCACCTCGCGCAGCGGCACGCCCTCGTCACCGACCGCGTGCAGCACCGCGCCCGCCTCGGCCCGCTCCAGCGCCACCCGGTACAGCCGGGCCGCGTCGGCCACGTGCACGGCGGGCCAGCGCTGCGACCCGTCACCCGCGTGCAGCGCGACGCCCGCGCTCCGGGCCGCCGCCACCAGCATCGCCAGGAACCCGTGGTCGCCCTCGCCGTGCACCGACCTCGGCAGGCGCAGCACGGACACCCGCACGCCCCGCTCGGCCAGCCCCAGCGCCAGCGCGACGTTCCCGCCCCGGTCGCCGGGCGCGCCGGTGGGCGCCAGGCCGTCGTGCTCGGTGGACGACCGGCCTTCGACGAACGGCGTGCCCGCCGTGACCACCAGGGGCTTCCCGGTGCCCGCCAGCACGTCGCCGAACGCCGCGATGGCCTTCGCGTCGATCTCGACGGCCTCGGTGAACCGGGTGAAGTCGTGCACGAACGCCAGGTGGACGACGCCGTCCGCCGCCTCGGCGCCCGCGCGCAGCACCGCCAGGTCGGTCAGGTCGCCGCGCAGCACCCGCGCGCCCGCCGCCTCCACGGCCGCCGCCGACGCGTCCGACCTGGCCAGGCCGGTGACCTCGTGGCCGGCCGCGATCAGCTCGGGGACGACCGCCCGGCCGATCCAGCCGGACGCTCCCGTGACGAGAACCCGCATGTCCCACTCCTCCGCGTGCCGCCCCACCGCCAGTGATGGGACTTAGTCTCATGACCGTAGCACAGTGATGGGATCAAGTCCTGTCGCATAGGATGGGGGCATGGGCAGATGGGAGCCGAACGCCCGCGAGCGGCTGCAGCGGTCGGCGCTCGCGCTGTTCGCCGAGCGCGGGTACGACAGCACCACCGCCGCCGGGATCGCCGAGGGCGCGGGGCTGGGCAAGAGCACGTTCTTCCGGCACTTCGCGGACAAGCGCGAGGTGCTCTTCGACGGGCAGGAGCTGCTGAACGAGGCCCTGGTCGCCGCGATCGCCGCCGCGCCGGCCGAGGCCGGTCCGTACGAGGTGATCGGCCTGGCGCTGGACGCGATGGGCGCGTTCTTCGGGCCGGAGCGGCTGGAGTGGGCGCGGCAGCGGCAGGCCGTCGTGCAGGCGCACAGCGAGCTGCGCGAGCGCGAACTGCTCAAGATCGCCTCGCTCACCGAGGCGTTCGCCGCCTCGCTGCGGGCGCGCGGGCTGGGCGCGACGGCCGCCGGGGTCGCGGCCGAGCTGGGCGGGCTGGCGTTCCGGGCCGCGTTCGCCGGGTGGATCGACCCGGACAACGGGCTGGGGTTCCCGGAGGTGGCGCGGCGGGAGCTCGCGGCGGTGCGGGAGGCGGCGGCCTCGCTCGACTGAGCGCGGGGTCGGCTCGCGGGGCCGTCGCTCAAGACCGGTGCTCGGGACCGGTGCTCAAGACCGGTGCGCGCCACCGCTGCGCGGCAGGGGAGAACGAGAGCGGGACGGGCCCCGAGGACCCGTCCCGCGACGGTTGGTCGACCTGCGCCTGCCGGTTCGCCCGGTCAGCTCGTGCCGGTCAGTCGTCCGACCCCCGGAAGCTCACCTGGTAGCCGAGCGCCCCGAGCATCCCGGTCAGCATCTTCTTCGTGCTGTCCACCGCGCGCTTGCGCAGCTCCGACGTCTGCGCGGCCTCGGCCAGCTTCTGCTCGGCCGCCACGTAGAACGCCTGCTGGTCCTGCGCCTGGACCAGCGAGGCCAGCCGGTCGAACAGCCCGCGCTCCTGCGCGAACACGTAGCACTTGTCCTGCTGGAGGTTCGGCTTGTCCAGCTGCGGCGACGGCAGGTCGATCTCGACCGTCTTGTTCTCCTGCGACACGGTCATCGCCCGCTCGTCCATGGTGCTGAAGTCCACGAACGCGTTGACCGTGCCCGCCGCGACGAACAGCGTCCGCTGCCCGGCCAGCGCGTCCGGCACGAACCGGACGTCCTGCTCGATGTCGAGCACCACCTGGTAGTCGCCCGCGGCGGCGTGGAACTGGCTCAGGTCCCGCAACGACTTCAGCACGGCCGGTTGCGACCGGTCGACGACGTCGGTGCCGAACGGGTCCCAGACCTTCGTCAGCGTGAGCGTGCCCAGGACGGCGGCGGCCAGCAGGACCACGACCCCGGCGAGCACGCCGATGCGCCTCTTCATGCGCCGGGTGTACCCGATCGCCCGCGTCCGCAACCCGGCGGGGGTCGATCGCTTCGGGCGGCGGCTTCGGGGGTGCGCCGCGAGGGGCGGGTTCCCCCTGGCAGGGGGAGGGGGGACCCGCCCGTCCCGCAGCGGCGTCAGCGGGGGTCGGCGGGGGAGCGCGCCGGGTGGCGCGGACGTGGCGCGGGGCCGCGCGCGGGCCGGATCGCCTGCGCCGGTTGGGGATTCGCCGTCCTGGGGTTCGCCGCCGGGGAGTTCACCGCCTTGGGGTTCGCCGCCGGAGGCTTCCGCACCCCGGGATCCGCCGCCGGTGGGTTCGCGCGGGACGGCAGGGCGGTCACCCCGGCGCGCGCCCGCTCGACCGGTTTCGCGTCGTGCAGCAGCAACCGCGCCCGCAGCGCCATCTCCAGCGCCAACCGCTCGTCCGGGTCGTCCAACCGGTCGCCGAGCAGCCGCTCCACCTGGTGCATCCGGTAGCGGACGGTCTGCGGGTGCACGCCCAGCCTGGCCGCCACCTCCACCACCCCGCCCCTGGTGCCCAGCCACGCCAGCAGCGTCGTCTCCAACCGGTGCCGCTGCTTGGCGGTCAGGTGCGCGAACACCTCCAGCGCCCGCCCGACCAGCGCCTCCACCAGGAACTCGTCGGCGAGCAGCGCCAGCACCGCCAGGTGCTCCTCGCACCAGGTGACCCGCGCCTGCGGCAGCAGCCCCCGCCGCACCAGCCCGAGCGCCCGCCGCGCGCAGCCCAGCGACCGGCGCGCGTCGGCCAGCGGCACCACCGGCCCCACCGCCGCCCGGCGCCCGCGCAGCTCCGCCTCCAGCCCGCGCCGGTCGGCCGGTCCGCCCAGCACCAGGCACGGCTCCGAGCTCTCCAGGTCCAGCAGCACGTCCCGGCCGAACGCGGGCGACGGCAGCTGGTGCTGGTCCTCCCGGTACTCCAGCGCCACCACCGCGACCCGCTCCGGCAGCCGCCAGTCCGTGGACGCCGCCAGGTCCGCCAGCGACCGGGCCGACGCGGGCGACTCGCCCAGCAGCACCTTGAGCAGCTGCCTGCGCCTGCGCTCCAGCGCGCCGCTCGCCCCGGCCTGCGCCTCCGTGTAGCCCTCGACGGCGACCCGGCACAGCTCGTCCACCCAGGCGAAGATCGCGTCGGCCACGGCGAACAGGGCGTCGCTGGGCAGCCCCAGCTCGCGCCCGTGCTCGCTCAGGTGCCGCCACACCACGCGCGCCCCGACCCGCACCGCGTTCTGCAGCGCGTCCATCGTGCGGCCTTCGAGGAACTCGACCCGGCCGCTGTAGCGCAGCACCGCCTGCCAGTCGCCGGTCGGCGCGTCCGGGTCGACGATCGACTCGAAGCACTGGAAGATCGCGGTCTCCACCGAGCCGACCAGGACCTCGCGGAACTTGCCCTCCAGGGGCTGGGCGTAGGCGGGGACGGAGCGCCGGATCTCCTGCACGGCGTCGCGCACCAGCACGCCCGCGATCGGTTGGAGCCTGCGCGCCAGGTCCGGCGGCACCGACGACCACGGCGCGGACCCGCGGGACCGGGAACCCCGGCCGCTCATTGGCATCGCCATGCGCGTCGCCTCCGTCGGGCGGAGCACCGCCGTGGGACCCCGCCCGACTGACCATAAAACACCGGGTCGGCGAGTCAAACGACCATTCGGAGTGCTCAGCGGCGTCCTGCGGGGCAGGCGCGCGGGGGCGGCGCGGGGGCGGTCAGCCCATCTCCTCGCGCTCCTCCCGGTCCTCGCCGCGCTTGCGCAGGAACGTGAAGCCGGGGATGCCGAGCACGGCCTGGCGCACGTCGTCGGCGATCTCCATGAGCTGGTGGATGTCCGGGCCGACGCGGTCCAGGGTGGCGAGCATCGGCAGCACGTCCTCCAGCAGGTGCTTGGTGAGCACCGGGAGCTGGTCGACGAGCTCGATGGCGGCGTCGATCTCCTGCTCGGTGAGGTCGTCCACGAACCGCTTGGCCAGCGGTTGGGCCTGCTTCGCCAGCGGGGCGTAGGACTCCAGCAGCTCGCGCGCGGTCCGCGCGGCGGACCCGGCGTCGGTGGTGATGGCGGTCGCGGTGGCGGTGACCCGCTCGGCGGTGACCGTGACGACCTCGGCCCTGGCGGTGACGGCACTGGCGCGCGCGACCAGCGCCTCGGTCTCGTCGAGCACGGCGCGGGTGCGCGCGAGCAGCTCCTCCGCCCCGCGCACCACGGCCTCGGCCGAGGTGAGCAGCCCGAGCACCCGACCGGGCACGGAGACCGCGGTTTCCACGGTCGAGCGGGCGAGTCCGAACAGGGCACGCGGCGTCAGTTCCACCGGTCCAGTCTGCCGCACCGGTGGAACCGACGTCGTGGATCAGGCGGGGGACGGCCGGGTCACGGCGCCACCACCGCCCGTCCCGCACCGCCACCGGCCGCTCCGGAGGTCCCCGCGGTCCCGGAAGCCCCCGCGCGCCCCGAACCCGCAGCCTCCCCCGCGGCCTCCTCGGCGAACTGCGTCCGGTGCAGCTGCTCGTACCGCCCGCCCGCCGCCAGCAGCTCCGCGTGCGTGCCGCGCTCCACGACCTGCCCGCCCTCCACCACCAGGATCACGTCCGCCGACCGGATCGTCGACAGCCGGTGCGCGATCACCAGCGCGGTCCTGCCCGCCAGGGCCTCGCCGAGCGCCTCCTGGACCTGCGCCTCCGACGTCGAGTCCAGGTGCGCGGTCGCCTCGTCCAGCACCACCACGCGCGGGCGGGCCAGCAGGACGCGGGCGATGGTCAGCCGCTGCCGCTCGCCGCCGGACAGCCGGTAGCCGCGCTCGCCCACCACCGTGTCCAGGCCCTCCGGCAGCGACGCCACCAGCCCGTCCAGCCTGGCCCGCCGCAGCGCGTCCCACAGCTGCTCGTCGCTCGCCCCCGGCGCGGCCAGCAGCAGGTTGTCCCGCACCGACTCGTGGAACAGGTGCCCGTCCTGCGTCACCACGCCCAGGCTCTCGCGCAGCGAGGCCGAGGTCGCGTCGCGCACGTCCACCCCGGACACCAGCACCGCGCCCGAGTCCACGTCGTGCAGCCGGGGCAGCAGGGACGCGATGGTCGACTTCCCCGCGCCTGACGACCCCACCAGCGCCACCAGCTGCCCGGGCTCGGCCGTGAACGACACCCCGCGCACCACCTCCTCGCCGCCGCGCGAGTCCAGCACCGCGACCTCCTCCAGCGAGGCCAGCGACACCTTGTCCGCCGCCGGGTAGGAGAACCGCACGTCCCGGAACTCCACCGCCGCGGGCCCGTCCGGGATCGCCACCGCGCCCGGCTTCTCCGCCACCAGCGGCTCCAGGTCCAGCACCTCGAACACCCGCTCGAACGACACCAGCGCGCTCATCATCTCGACCCGAGCGTTGGCCAGCGCGGTCAGCGGCGCGTACAGCCTGGTCAGCAGCAGCGCCAGCGACACCACCGACCCGGCGTCCAGCTCGCCGCGCAGCGCCGAGTAGCCGCCGAGCCCGTACACCAGCGCGGTGGCCAGCGCGGACACCAGCGTGAGCGCGGTCATGAACACCGTGGTGGCCATCGCCTTGCGCACCCCGATGTCGCGCACCCGCCGCGCCCGGTCCGCGAACTCCGCCGACTCGCGCTCGGGCCTGCCGAACAGCTTCACCAGCGTCGCGCCGGGGGCCGAGAACCGCTCCGTCATCCGGTCGCCCATCGCCGCGTTGTGCCCGGCCGCCTCCAGCTCCAGCGACGCCAGGCGGGAGCCCATGCGCCGGGCCGGGACCACGAACACCGGCAGCAGCACCAGCGCCAGCAGCGTGATCCGCCAGGAGAAGCCGATCATCACGGCGAGCGTGAGCGCGAGCGTGACGACGTTGCCCACGACCCCGGACAGCGTGTCGCTGAACGCCCGCTGCGCCCCGATCACGTCGTTGTTGAGCCTGCTGACCAGCGCCCCGGTGCGGGTGCGGGTGAAGAACGCCACCGGCAGCCGCTGCACGTGGTCGTAGACGACGGTGCGCAGCCGCAGGATCAGGTTCTCGCCCAGGCTCGCCGACAGCCACCGCGCGAGCAGCCCCAGCCCCGCCTCCACGAGCGCGATCACCGCGATCAGCCCGGCGAGGCCCGCCACGAACCCGGTCGTGCCGCCGGACACGATCGCCTCCACGACCCGCCCGGCCAGCACCGGCGTGAGCACCGCCAGCGCGGCGGCCAGCACGCTGACCACCAGGTACTGCGCGAGCTTCGGCCGGGACACGTCGGCGAACCGCCAGATCCGCCTCAGCGCCGCCGCCGACAGCGGCTTGCTCGACTGCCGCGCGTTGGCGACGTGGTGCAACGAGTGCCAGGCCGTGGTCTCCATGTCCATGGGCCGAAAGCTAGAACCTCGACCATTGTCGAAGTCAACGCGATAACCCGACCGCCGAAGTGTCGTCACCCGGACGTGGTGGGTGGACCGGGCCCGGATGGTGCTGGTGTGACGCCTGCGGGTCGGGTGGGTGACGGTCTCGTTTCCGCCTTCGGGGTGCGCGGGGTCCGCCGGGCGGGGGAGCCGGGACCGCCGCCACACCGACCCGACCGGCGGGGAATGGAACCGGGACCGGCGGCGTTGCCACCTGGACAAGGGGCACGGAAAGCACACTTGGAGGCACGTCGTGGCGCAGGACCCGGAGGAGCTGTTCGAGGTCGACTCCGACGTCCCGGACCTGACCGGAGCGGTGCTCCTGCACCACTTCGAGGGTTTCATGGACGCCGGGTCGGCGGGCGGGACGCTGGCCGAGCACCTGCTCGAGGCGCACGAGCACCGCGTGGTGGCGCGCTTCGACGTCGACGACCTGATGGACTACCGGGCCCGCAGGCCCAGCATGACCTACGCCACCGACCGCTGGGAGCACTACGACGCCCCCGAGCTGGTCGTGCACCTGCTGCACGACGCGGTCGGCTCGCCGTTCCTGCTGCTCACCGGCCCCGAGCCGGACCGCCGCTGGGAGGCCGTGACGCAGGCCGTCATCGCGCTGGTCGAGCGCTGGGGCGTGCGGCTCGCGGTCGGGTTCCACGGCCTGCCGATGGGCGTGCCGCACACCCGCGAGCTCACCGTCATCTCGCACGCCACCCGCCCCGAGCTGGTCGTCGAGCGCTCCCCGTTCAACCGGGTGCAGGTGCCCGGCAACCTGGGCGCGCTGGTCGAGCTGCGGATGGGCGAGGCCGGGCTGGACGCGATGGGCTTCGCCGCCTACGTGCCGCACTACCTCGCGCAGGGCAGCTACCCGGCCGCCGCGCTGAACCTGCTGCGGTCCGTGGCGAAGGCCACCGGGCTCGCGCTGTCCGGCGACGCGCTGGTCGAGAGCGCCCGCCGCACCGACGCCGAGATCGCCAGGCAGGTCGCCGAGTCCAGCGAGGTGGCGCAGGTCGTGGAGGCGCTGGAGCGGCAGTACGACGCGTTCACCCAGGCGTCGGAGAACCTGCTCGTCGGCGAGGACGAGTCGCTGCCGAGCGCGGACGAGCTGGGCGCGGAGTTCGAGCGCTTCCTGGCCGAGCAGCAGCGCGACTGACCGGGACCGGGCGGCGCGGGCGAGGACCCGTGCCGCACGGCCCGCGCGGCGGCGCGCCTCCTGGGCGGGAGCGCGCTCTCCGGCGACCGATCTCCCGCCACGTGCAACCCCCTGCGCCCTCCGGCGCGTTGTAGTGGTGAGACCCCCGCACGGGCGAACCTGAAGACCCTGACCAGTTCGCCCGAATGCTCCGGTTGATCTTGTGATGTCCCCCGCGGGCCCCTGACCAGCGGCGCTCCCCGGCCCATCACCGCACCGTGACGGGCCCGCTCACGGGTTGTCCGGAAAAGCTGACAAAACCCTGAAGATAGCGCGTCCGCCCCGAGTGGCGTGGGAAAACGCGTGGGAGCCTGCGAGAACCCCCACCTCTCGAAGGCTCCCCTGAAGGACCCCTCAGTTGACCTCTGACGTGCTCGCCCAAGCGCCACCCCGCCCCGTCGAGGGCAAACGCCGCTACCGCACGGAGCTGCAGGGCCTGCGCGCCATCGCCGCCCTGCTGGTCGTCGTGTACCACGTGTGGCTCGGTCGCGTCTCCGGCGGCGTGGACGCGTTCTTCCTCATCTCCGGCTTCCTCGTCACCGGCCAGCTCACGAGGATGGCCGAGCGGGGCGGGGTCCAGTACCGCACCTACTGGCTGAACACCGCCAAGCGGCTGTTCCCCGCCGCCTCGGCGGTCCTGCTGGTCACGGTCATCGGCAGCGTCATGTTCCTGCCGGAGCACCGCTGGCCGGTCACCGTCGAGGAGGTCTTCGCCTCGCTGCTGCTGCTGGAGAACTGGCAGCTGACGAGCGCGGCGACGGACTACTTCAACTCGCACGTCGAGGCCAGCCCGGTGCAGCACTTCTGGTCGCTGTCCGTGCAGGGCCAGATCTACCTGACCTGGCCGCTGCTGGTCGGGGCCGCCGCGCTGGCCGCGCGGCACCTGCGCATCAACGCGACCCGCGCGGTCGCCGTCGTGCTCACCCTGGTGTTCGCGCTGTCCCTGGCGCACTCGGTGGAGCTGACCAACGCGAACCAGCCGCTCGCCTACTTCTCCACCACGACCCGCCTGTGGGAGTTCGCCCTCGGCGGCCTGCTGGCGCTGGCGATCGACAAGGTCGAGCTGCCCGCCAGGCTCCGCCTCGCGCTCGGCTGGCTGGGCGTTCTCATGCTGGCCTCCTGCGGGATGCTGCTCCAGGTCGGCACGATGTTCCCCGGCTGGGCCGCGCTGTGGCCGACCGTCGCCACCTCGCTGGTGCTGCTGGCGGGCCACACCGGCAGCCCGATCGGCGCCGACCGCCTGCTGAGCACCCGCCCGCTGCGCTACCTCGGCGACATCTCCTACAGCCTGTACCTGTGGCACTGGCCGATCCTGGTGCTGTACCTGGTGGCCCGCGACCGCACCGAGGTCGGCCTGCTGGGCGGCCTGGGCATCATCACGCTGTCGCTGCTGCTGGCCGCCTTCACGCACCGCTACGTCGAGCGCCCCACCCGCAAGGGCCGGTTCCGCCTGGTCGCGGCGGCCATGGTGCCGGTGATCGCGGCCACCGCCGTGTGGCAGCTCACCAGCGACCGGCGGCTGACCGGCTACGTCGCCGAGGTCTCCGACGACAGCCACCCCGGCGCGATCGCCCGCACCGAGGGCTACGCGTACGCCGGTGACGACAACGCCCGCCTGGTGCCGCCGATGGTGGCCATGACCGACCAGTGGTCGCTCATCCCCGGCGCGAGCTGCGAGCGGCCCGACCCGGCCGCCCCGCAGCTGGAGGTGTGCACCGGCCCGGCCGACGGCGAGCCCACCAGGAAGGTCGTCATCGTCGGCGACTCGCACGCGCAGCAGTACACCGAGGCGTTCCTGCCCACCGCCGAGCGGCTGAACTGGCAGCTCATCACGATGATCAAGGGCGCCTGCCCGTTCTCCACCGAGTCGGAGACCGTGCGCGGCGACCGCGACTGCGAGGACTGGAACGCTGCGGCGGCCGAGCGGATCGTCGACCTCAAGCCGGACGCCGTCGTCACCATGGCCACCAGGACCATCCGCCTGGACCACGACGAGGAGACCCCCGACGGCTTCGTCGCGCAGTGGCGGAACCTGGAGGAGGCGGGCATCCCCGTCGTCGCCATCCGGGACAGCCCGCGCTACGACTACTCGCCGTCCGAGTGCGCGGCCCGCTACGGCGCCGAGGACGAGCGGTGCGTGATGAAGCGCTCCGACCTGCTCGCGCTGACCATCGGCCCGCCGTACGAGCGGCGCGACGACATCCCGGCCAACGTCAGCTTCCTCGACTTCACCGACTACTACTGCACTGCCGACATCTGCCCGCCCGCCATCGGGAACGTGCTGCTGTACTTCGACGACAACCACCTGACGTCGAGCTACATGCTCACCATGAACCCGATCGTCGAACCGGCGGTGCTCGGCGCGCTGGGCTGGAACGAGGAGTAGTCCACGCGGGACCGATCACGCCAGGGGGGCTCGGGCAACCGGGCCCCCCTCCGCGCGTCTGCACCACTGTCGGGCACGCGTGCGACAATCGTGGTGATCTTGGACGGGGATCAGGCCCGTTGTCCCGCAAAGGGTTGCACGCGGCCCGAAGCTGCCGAGCAGGAACCCGAACCCGGCGACCGCGCCGGTGGGACACTCGGTCGCGGGAACCGGGGGAGGGGCACACATGCGCATCCGGCTGCTGGGGCCGGTCGCGGTCGGGACGGACGCCGTCCAGGCCGCGCTCGGCGGACCCAAGCCGAAGGCCCTGCTGGTGGCGCTCGCGCGCCAGGGCGGGCACGTCGTCGGCATCGACCGCCTGGTCGACCTGCTGTGGGGCGAGACACCACCCGCGTCCGGCACGGCGCTCGTGCACACCTACGTCTCCCAGCTGCGCCGCGCGCTCGCCAAGGTCGGCCTGCCCGACGCCCTGCGCACCAGCTCGCCCGGCTACCGCCTCGTCGCCGAGCCCGGCGACTGCGACGTGGACGTGTTCACCGCCGAGCACACCGCCGCCCGCGAGGCCGAGCGCTCCGGCGACCACGCCGCCGCGCACGCCGCGTACGGCCGCGCGCTGGCCCTGTGGCGCGGCCCGGCGCTCGACGGCGTCGACGCGGACTTCGCGCTGGCGTGGGCGCAGGAGCTGGCCGAGCACCGGCTGGCCGCGCGCGACGGCCTCGCGCGGACGGCGCTGGCGCTGGGCCGCCCGCTGAGCGCGGCCGACGAGCTGCGCGGCCTGGTCGCCGAGCACCCGCTGCGCGAGGAGAGCCGGGCGCTGCTGATGCGCGCGCTGGCCGAGTCGGGCAGGCAGGCCGACGCGCTGGAGGTCTACCGGGACGGCAGGCGGCACCTGCTGGACGAGCTGGGCATCGAACCCGGCCGGGGCCTGCGCGAGCTGCACACCGCGATCCTGGACGGCTCCCTGACCACCCCGGCCGCCGACGTGCCGCGCCCCGCCGCAGCCGCAGCCGCAGTCACGGCCACCGCGACCGCCGCCCCGGCCCGCCCGCTCACCCGCACCCTGCCGCCCGACATCAACGACTTCACCGGCCGCGCCGACGAGCTGGCCGCGATCCTCGCCCTCGGCGCCACCGGCCCCGACCGCCCCGCCGCGCCCGTCGTGGTGGTGTCCGGCGCGGGCGGCACCGGCAAGTCCGCGCTGGCCGTGCACGCCGCGCACCTGCTGGCCGAGCAGTACCCGGACGGCCAGCTGTTCACCGACCTGCGCGGCCACGGCGCCCCACCCAGCGCCTCCACCGTGCTGGCCCGCTTCCTCGGCGCGCTCGGCGTGCCCGTGGAGGACCTGCCACCCGGCCTGGACGACCGCATCGCCCTCTACCGGCGGCACCTGACCGGCCGCCGCCTGGTGATCGTGCTCGACAACGCCCGCACCGAGCAGCAGGTGCGCCCGCTGCTGCCCACCGAACCCGGCTGCCTGGTCCTGGTCACCAGCCGCGCCCGCCTCGCGGGCCTGGGCTCCGCCGTGGACCTGGAGGTGTTCGACGCCGGGTCGGCGGTGGAGATGCTGGGCCGGATCATCGGCTCGGACCGGGTCGCCTCCGCGCCCGACGCCGCCCGCCGCATCGCGACCCTGTGCGCCGGGGTGCCGCTGGCGATCCGGGCGGCGGGCGCGAAGCTGCTGGCCCGCCCGCACTGGCCGCTCAAGTCGCTGGCGACCCGGCTGTCCGACGAGCGGCGGCGGTTGGACGAGCTGACCGTGGGCGACCTGGCGATCCGCTCGTGCCTGGGCCTGAACTACGCCGAGCTGGACGAGCGCGCCAAGCACGCGTTCCACCTGCTGTGCCTGCTGGACCTGCCGGACTTCGGCTGGTGGGTGGCCGCCCCGCTGCTGGGCGTGGACACCGCGACCGCCGAGGACCTGGTGGAGAACCTGGTCGACCTGCGGCTGCTGGACGTGGCGGGCATCGACCCGATCGGCCGGGTCCGCTACCGCTTCCACGACCTGGTGCAGCTCTTCGGCGCGGAGCTCGCCGCCCAGCACGAGCCGCCCGGCGCCGCCACCGACGCGGTCGCCGCGTGCCTGGCGGCGTGGGCCGACCTGGCCGAGACCGGTGTGAAGGGCCTGCCGCGCGTCACGCTCAGCCCCCGCCTGCCCGCCGCCCCGGCCGGGGCCCCGAGCACCGATCCCGAGCTGGTCGCCGAGGTCGAGGCCGACCCGGCGGGCTGGCTGGACGCCGAGACCGCCGCCGCCGTGCGCGCCGTCCACCGCGCCCACGAGCTGCGCGTCGACGCGGTGACCACGCTGCGCGTCGCGGTGCTGCTGTCCTCGGCGTTCGCCGCCCGCAACGAGTTCGAGGCCTGGCAGCGCACCCTGCGGGTCGCGCTGGCGCTGGCCGAGGAGAGCGGCGACCCGCGCGCCGGGGCCGTGGTCCTGGCCGGGCTGGGGCAGCTGCACGCCGAGCTGGACGAGTACGACGAGGCCCTCGCGCACTTCGAGCGGGCCCTGGAGCGCGCCGACGCGGCCGGGGACGACGCGGTGCGCGCGGTGTGCCTGGCGGGCACCGGCACCGCGCACCGCGAGCGCGGCAACCCCGAGCTGGCCGCCACCGCCCTGACCGCCGCCGCCGAGCTGGGCGCCGCGCTGGCCGACGACGCCGTCGTGGCCGCCGCCGAGTACGGCCTGGGGGCCCTGCGCCGCGACCTGGGCGACCTGGCGGGCGCGGCGGACCGGTTCGACCGGGCCGTGCGCCGCTACGCCGCGGCGGGCGACCGGCGCGGCGAGGCGCTGGCCCTGCGCGGGGTGGCGCTGTGCCACCGGGCGCGGGGTGAGCACCGGGTGTCCGCCGAGCTGTGCGAACGGGCGGCGGTGGCGCTCGACGAGGTCGGTGACGCCCTCGGCGCGGCCTACGCCCGCCAGGCGTGGGCCAAGGCCGCCCTGCGCCTGCCCGGTTCCCCGACCGCCGAGCTGGCGGCCTGCCTGGACGCGTGCCTCGCGGTGTGCGAGCGCGGCAACGACCGGTTCGGCGTCGCGCTGGTCACCCGCACCACCGGCGAGCTGCACCTGTCCCGAGGCGACCTGGCCACGGCCCGCGAGCACCTCCGCGCGGCGCTGGCGGGCTGGACCGAGCTCGGCCTGGACACCTGGCGCGCCCGCACCCTGCGCGACCTGGCCGCCGCGGACCCCGAGCACCAGGACGAGCACTGGGCGCTGGCCCGCGAACTGCTCAGCGGCACCGGGGCCCGCGAGGAGCGCGAACTCGCCGAGACCACCCCCGTGGGCTGGCGCGCCGCCGTCGTCCGCTGACCCCTGGACCGGCACACCGACCTGGAGAAAACCTCCAGACCGCGCCCCCGCCCGCCTCAAGCCGATCTGGAGGCCGGTGGACCAGACTCCCCGTCGTCAGGCGAACGACGACAGGGAACGAGGGCACGCGCCAGATGACCACCGCACGAACTCCGCGCACGGCGGGCGGACCGGTCCCCGTGACCACGCGCGGCGGCATCGTCACCAGGGCCGAGGCCTGGCTGGACCCGCCGGTCCCGTTCAGCCGCACCCGCTTCCACCAGGACTCGCACGGCATCTACCGCACCGACGACTCCGGGTACGCCTCGATGGCGTGGGGCCTGCCGGGGATGCCGCCGGACCGCAACGGCGGCCTGGACGGGATCGGGCTGGCCGCGCTGGGCGTGCCCACCGAGGTCGCCGACCTGCTCGCGGGGGACCTGCTCGTGCACGGGGAGCGCGTGGCCGTCTTCCACGAGTGGGACGGCGAGAACCGCGCCGGGTGCTGGGTGTTCGAGCTGGCCCCTGACGCGGGGACCGTGCACCGTGCCACCGCGCTGACCCGCGACCACACCGCCAGGCGGCACCCGCGCCTGACCCGGTGACGGCGCCCTTCCGCCTGACCGGATGACCCCACCCGGCTGGTGACACACCCCCACCGGCCAGGTAGCCGTTCGCGCGCGGAGCAGGGGGGTCTCCGCGCGCGAACGGGCCGGAAAGACCGAGGAGGGGCACGGAAAACCGTGCCCCTCCTCGGTCTTGCACCCCCTGGCCCGCGGGCGAGGTTCGAAAAGCCCTCCGGCTCAGCCGTGGCGGCTCAGCCGCGACGGCCGGGGATCAGACGAAGGCGTTCCACTTCTGGTTCGCCGCGCCGGTGCAGGTCCACAGCTGGACGCGCGTGCCGTCGGCGCTGGTGTTGCCCTTGATGTCCAGGCACTTGTCGGCGTTGATGTTCACGACGTCGTTCGCGCCGCTGACCGCCCACTTCTGCGCCCCGGTGCCGTTGCAGTCCCAGAGCTGGATGACGGTGCCGTCGGCCTTGCCGCTGTTCGACACGTCCAGGCACTTGCCCAGCGCGCGGATCGAGCCGTCGGTGTAGAAGGTCCAGTTCTGCGCGGCGTTGCCGTTGCAGGAGACGACCTGGATCGGGGTGCCGCTGGCGCTGTTGGCCCACGGCACGTCGAGGCACTTGCCGCCGAGCCCGGTGACCCGGCCGCTCTTGACCACGCCGGGGTTGCCGCCACCGCCACCGCCGCCGTTGTCACCGCTGGTGTCGGTGACCCGCACGTAGTCCACGAGCATCTGCTGCGGGAACTGGGTGCTGGCGTCCGGGTAGCCCGGCCACTCGCCGCCGACCGCGAGGTTCAGGATCACGAAGAACGGCTTGTCGAACACCCACCGGTTGCCGTTCACCGACGCCGGGGTGGTCTGGAAGAAGACGTTGCCGTCGACCAGCCACTTGATCGAGTTCGGCGCCCACTCCACCGCGAAGGTGTGGAAGCCGTCCGCGAAGTTCGGGCCGGTGTAGGAGCCGCCGACGCCGCCCGCGCCCGAGTAGCCGGGGCCGTGGATGGTGCCGTAGACCTTGTTCTGCTCGTGGCCCAGGAACTCCATGATGTCGATCTCGCCGCTGTTCGGCCACGGGTTCGAGCCGATGTCCTGGCCCAGCATCCAGAACGCGGGCCAGATGCCCTTGCCGCGCGGCAGCTTCATCCGCGCCTCGACCTTGCCGTACGTGGTCGTGAACTTGCCGGAGGTGTTGATCCGCGCCGAGGTGTACTGGCAGCGGCCGTACCAGCAGTTGTAGTTGGCGGGGTTCTCCTTCTTGGCCGTGATCACCAGGTTGCCCGACCCGTCCAGCGCCGCGTTGCCCGCTGAATCGGTGTAGTACTGGTGCTCGCGGTTGTTGCCGAAGTTGTCACCGGTCTCGGTGTTCCACTTCGAGGAGTTGACCCGCTGCCCGGCGGAGCCGTCGAAGTTGTCCTCCCAGATGACCTTGCCCGCCTGGGCGGCGGCCTTCTGGTACTGCGCGGGCTGCTGCGCCCCGATGGCGGTCAACGGCGCAGCCGCCAGACCCAGGGCGAGCGCCAGCGCGCCCACCGCTACTCGCTTCCGCATGAAACTCCTCTTCCACTTTGGCGGCGTTCGGGCAGAAGTTACCGAGCGGTTCCTTAAGGCGTCTTTAACAGCGGCGTTGGAGTTCCCAAAGCCCTAGTGTTCTTGGACATGCCGGTCGGCACACCGGCCGGTCCGACGAGGAGGTCGCACCCATGCCCGTCCTGCGCAGCTACGTCTCCGGTCGATGGCACACCCCCACCACCGAGGGGGCGCCACTGCACGACGCGGTCACCGGCGAGGAGATCGCCCGCATCAGCTCCGACGGCGTGGACATGGGGGCCGCGCTGCGCCACGGGCGCGAGGTCGGCGGACCGGCGCTGCGGGAGCTGACCTTCCACCAGCGCGGGGCGCTGCTCAAGGCGCTGGCCTCGCACCTGCGCGAGCACCGCGACGAGCTCTACGAGCTGTCCGCCCGCACCGGCGCGACCCGCACCGACTCGATGGTCGACGTGGACGGCGGCATCGGCGTCCTGTTCACCTACTCCAGCAAGGCCCGCCGCGAGCTGCCGAACGACCGGGTGCTGGTCGACGGCGCGGTGGAGCCGCTGGGCAGGGGCGGCACGTTCGCGGGCGTGCACATCGCCACCCCGCTGCGGGGCGTGGCCGTGCAGATCAACGCGTTCAACTTCCCGGTGTGGGGGCCGCTGGAGAAGTTCGCGCCCGCGTTCGTCGCGGGCGTGCCCACGCTGATCAAGCCCGCCTCGCCCACCGCCTACCTCACCGAGCGCCTCGTCGAGCTGGTGCTGGGCTCCGGGCTGCTCCCGGAGGGCTCGCTGCAACTGGTGTGCGGCAGCGCCGGGGACCTGCTGGACCACCTCACCGAGCAGGACCTGGTGGGCTTCACCGGGTCCGCCGCCACCGCCGCGAGGCTGCGCACCCACCCCGCCGTGGTGCGCTCCTCGGTCCGGTTCACCGCCGAGGCGGACTCGCTCAACTGCTCCGTCCTCGGCCCCGACGCCGAGCCCGGCACCCCCGAGTTCGACCTGTTCGTCAAGCAGCTCGTGTCCGAGATGACGGTCAAGGCAGGCCAGAAGTGCACCGCGATCCGGCGCGCGCTGGTCCCCGAGCCGCTGCTCGACGCCGTCGCCGAGGCCGCGTCCGCCAGGCTGGGGCGCGTGGTGGTCGGCAACCCGGCCAGCAGCGGCGTCCGGATGGGCGCGCTGGCGAACCTGGAGCAGCGCGAGGAGGTCCGCAGGGCGCTCAAGTCGCTGGTGTCGGCCGGGCGGATCGTGCACGGCTCCCCGGACCGGGTGGACGTGGTCGACGCCGACCCGGAGCGCGGCGCGTTCCTGTCCCCGGTGCTGCTGACCGCCGACCCCGACCGGGCGCAGCCGCACGAGGTGGAGGCGTTCGGGCCGGTGTCCACGCTGCTGCCGTACCGGGACGCCGCGCACGCGGTGGAGCTGGCGGCACGCGGCGCGGGCAGCCTGGTCGGGTCGGTCGTCTCGCACGATGCGGACTTCGTGCGCGAGGTCGTGCTCGGCGTCGCCCCCTGGCACGGCAGGCTCCTCGTGCTCGACCGGGACGACGCGGGCGAGTCCACCGGCCACGGCTCGCCGCTGCCGACCCTCGTGCACGGCGGCCCCGGCCGGGCGGGCGGCGGCGAGGAGCTGGGTGGGGTGCGCGGCGTGCTGCACCACCTGCAGCGCACCGCGGTGCAGGGCAGCCCGGACGTGCTGACCGCCGTCACCGGCCGCTGGACCACCGGGGCCAAGCGCACGGCGGGCGACGAGCACCCGTTCCGGAAGTCGTTGGCGCGCTTGGCGATCGGTGACTCGATCACCGCCGGTCCGCGCGCCGTGAGCCAGGCCGACGTGGAGCACTTCGCCGAGTTCACCGGCGACACGTTCTACGCGCACACCGACGACGCGGCGGCCGCCGCGAACCCGTTCTTCGGCGCGCGGGTGGCCCACGGCTACCTGGTGGTCTCGCTCGCGGCCGGGCTCTTCGTGTCCCCGGAGCCCGGCCCGGTGCTGGCCAACTACGGGCTGGAGAACCTGCGGTTCCTGACCCCGGTGTTCTTCGGCGACGAGCTGACCGTGACGTTGACGGCCAAGCAGATCACCCCGCGCGAGGACCAGGAGTACGGCGAGGTCCGGTGGGACGCGGACGTGGTGAACCAGAAGGGCGAGTCGGTGGCGAAGTACGACGTGCTCACGCTGGTGGCCAAGGAGGGCTGAGCCGGTGGGCGCCCGCCGTCACGACGGCGGGCGCCCCGACGCCGTGACGGTCCGCGGCCTGGCGCACGCGGGTGAGCCGGGTTCGGCGGTCCAGGTGATCAGCTGCTGGTCGGGGTCGGCCGCGCAGGTCAGCGCCGGGGAGTCCGCGTCCCGCGCCGACAGCCCGGCCACCCGCCCGGCCACCTGCCGCCCGCGCCCCTCGGGCAGACCGACCTGCGCGTTCTTCGCCGAGCACCTGGCCTGGCACCGCGCTCGCGGCGCGGGGGAGAGCCCCGCGCCGCGAGCGGCAGGCGCTAGGCCGAGTACCCGACCACCGCCGGGTCGACCCAGTCGCTCGACACGATCGTCGCGCCCTTGCCCGCCAGCAGCCGCACCCTGGCCTGCGCGTCCGCGACCGACGGCGTGCGGCTGTCGATCGCCGGGGCGACCGAGTGCGCGTCCGTCATGACCACCAGGTAGTGCCCGCCCAGGTACGAGTCGCCGGGGTAGCTCGCGTACGCGCTCGCGCTCCCGTCGAACGCCACGAACCACGGGGCCCTCGCGCCGCCGCGCGCGCCCGTGCGCGGGTCGGTCTGCGAGGCGCCGTTGATCGCCGGGAACACCGTGGTGGAGCCGAGCGCCCCGGCCGCGTTCGCCGAGATCAGGTGGTCCGCCACCTCCAGGTCGGTGTGGTAGCTGTCGAACGGGTTGCCCGCCTCGAACGTGCCGGTCTCGGCCAGCAGCACGAACTTCCCGGCCAGCGCCGACCGCGACGGCCACGCGCCCGCCCGCGCCGCCGCGTCCAGCGTCGCGTGCGAGCCCTTCAGGTCGGACGGCCCGAACACCACGTCCCGGCCCAGGTTGTTCGCCACGACCTGGTCGAACTGGGGCGCGCCGAACCCGCCGCGGCCGTCGAAGCCGTTCTTGAACTCCAGCTTCAGCACCACCGGCGGGTGGTTCGGGTTGCGGTCGTGCCACAGCCGCACGTTCCGCAGGCACATCGCGAGGTTCTGGTCGCGCGCCCCGGTCCGCAGCTGCTCGTAGGTCGAGGCGTTCGCGCAGTTGTTGTTGCTGCCGGGGTCGTGGCTGACCTTGAAGTCGTTGGTGAACAGGAAGTTCGTCCAGACGTCGATCTCGACCAGGCCGGGTCGCTTGTCGAGCACGTCCACCAGGTAGGGGGCCGTGCCCTTCTCGTAGGAGTTGTGCACGCCGACGGCCGTCGCACCGGTCGCCGTGGCGGCGGACGCGGGCAGGGGGACGGCCACCAGCAGGAGCAGCACCACCGCCGTGATCAAGCGCTTCATCGCCGTTGATCTCCTCATCGGTACTGTGCAGGGCCCGTCCACCCTAGGAACACCGGGGCCGGTTTCGGGGGGTCCGCGCGGACGGCACTGCGGGACCCCCGTCCGCGGGGTCGCGGGGCTCGCGGGAACAGACCGGCCGCGCGCCGAGTTGAGCCGGGGGAGAAGGCGCACGGCGACGGAGGAACGAGGAACAGCGTGTCCGACACTTTCCTGCTCGGTGGAGACCTGCCCGTCAAGCGGCTCGGCTACGGCGCGATGCGCATCACCGGCAAGGGCATCTGGGGCCCACCGGCCGACCACGACGGCGCGATCGCGGTGCTGCGCAGGGCGGTCGAGCTGGGCGTGAACTTCATCGACACGGCGGACTCGTACGGCCCGCACGTCAGCGAGGAGCTGATCCGCGAGGCCCTGCACCCGTACCGCGAGGACCTGGTCGTCGCGACCAAGGGCGGCCTGCTGCGCACCGGGCCGGACGTGTGGCCGGTGCTGGGCAAGCCCGCCTACCTGCGGCACGCCCTGGAGGGCAGCCTGCGCAGGCTCGGCGTCGAGCGGATCGACCTGTACCAGCTGCACCGGGTCGACTCCGAGGTGCCGCTGGAGGACCAGGTCGGCGAGCTGCGGGCGTTGCAGCAGGAGGGCAAGATCCGACACATCGGTCTGTCCGAAGTGGACGTCCCCACGCTGCGGAAGGCGCAGCAGGTGGCCGAGATCGTGAGCGTGCAGAACCTCTACAACCTGGCCACCCGGCACCACGAGGCCGTGCTGGACCACTGCACCGAGCACGGCATCGCGTTCATCCCGTGGTTCCCGGTCGCGACCGGCGAGCTGGCCCGCCCCGGCGGCGTGCTCGACCAGGCCGCCAAGGACCACGGCGCGACCCCCGCGCAGCTCGCCCTCGCCTGGCTGCTGCGCCGCTCCCCGGTGGTGCTGCCGATCCCCGGCACGTCCTCGGTGGCGCACCTGGAGGAGAACACCGCCGCTTCGGACATCCGCCTCACCGACGCGGAGTTCGACGCGCTGACCGCCCTCGCCTGAGCCGCCGACGCGGGGCGGTGGTCACCGGACCGCCGCCCCGCGCCCGTCTCCGGCTCCCCCGCTCTCGGCTCCTCGGCGCGCCCGCGCCACGCGCTTGGCGACCTTCTCGCGGACCTCCTCGGACAGCCCGGCCACACCGACCAGCGACGGCAGCAGTCCCGGCTCCAGCTGGAGCGCCCGGAACACCACGGCCGCCGTGATCCCGTGCTCCGGCCGCTCGACCACCTCGATCCCGTCCCCGGCGCGCACCGAACCCGGCTCCAGCACCCGGAGGTACGCCCCCGGCAGCGCGCGGGCGGTGAACCGCTTGACCCACTGCGGCTCGTCCAGCACCAGCGCGAACGTCCGGCACGGGATGCGCGGCGCGGTGACCTCCAGCAGCGCCGTCCCCACCCGCCACCGCTCGCCCACCAGCGCGTCCGACACCGCCACGCCCTCGGTGGTCAGGTTCTCGCCGAACAGCCCGGCGGGCAGCTCGCGCCCCAGCTCCGCCTCCCACACCGCCAGCTCCTCGCGGGCGTAGGCGTACACGGCCTGGTCCGGCCCACCGTGGTTGACCTCGTCGGAGATCTCGTCCCCGGACACGCCGCTCATCCCGGCTCCGGGCACGTCCAGCGCCACGGCCCCCTCGACGGGCCGCTTGCCGATCGCGGACTCGCCGATCCGCACGCCCTCGAACGGGACGCGAACCCCCGTGTTGACCGACAGCACTCGTGACATGAGCCAGAAGGTAACCCACCGCGGAGCAGCCCAGCGCCCCGGTTTTCCCCACCGGAGCACGCCGGTCACGCGCCGTCCGCGCACCGTCACCCGACCAGCCCCGCCGCGAAGCTGCTGAGCCCCTCCCGGTCGCCCCGCCCGGTCTTGCCGAGCAGGCTGGCCACGTGCTTCTCCACCGTCCGGGGCGAGATGTGCAGCCGGTGCGCGATCGCCTTGTTCCCCAACCGCACCCCGACCAGCCGGAACACCTCGAACTCCCGCACCGTCACCCCCAGCGCCCGCAGCTCCCTGGGCACCAGGTCGCTGCCGCTGCGCCGCTGCTGCACCGGCGCCCCGGCCGCCCGCAGCAGGCCCCGGCACGCGCTGGCCACCGCCGACGACCCGGACCCGTGGAACCGCTCCTCGGCCTCCCGCAACCACCCGACCGGCTCACCCCAGCCGTCCCGCACCGCCGCCTCCGCCGCCAGCCGCAGCCCCAGCCCGTCCGCCAGCGGGAACACCTCGCCCGCCTCCCGCGCGGACGCGAACGCCGCCAGCGCCTCGTCCCCGCGCCCGGCCCGCCCCAGCAGCACCGCCAGCGCGTACCCGCCGAACACCCGGTTCCACCGCATCCCGCCGACCGCGCCCCCGACCACCCCGGCGCACCCGGCCAGGTCCACGGTCCCGTCCAGCGCGCCCAGCAGCAGCCGCAGCCCGTGCGTGCCGGACAGGTGGAACGTGGACGGGCTCGCCAGCTCCAGCTCCTCGGCGACCGCCAGCTCCCGCGCCGCCAGCCCCCGGTCCTCCTCCAGCAGCGCGCAGAACGCCCTGGCCAGCCCGAAGCACAGCGGTCGCTCCTGCGCCCCCGCCCCGCCCACGGCGTCGAACCGCTCCAGCGCCGCCGCCATCTCCGCCCGCCGCCCCCGGTGCGCCGCGGCCGTGGCGCGGGTCATCAGCACGTAGCCCGAGATCCCCAGCAGCTGGAACCGCGCGGTGTCCTCCGCGCACCGCTCCACCAGCTCGTCGGCCTCCGCGTACCGGCCGCGCAGCACCGCGTCCAGCGCCAGGATCGCGTCCACGTTGCACGCCACGAAGATCGCCCCGACGCCGAGCGCCTCCGCCCGCGCCCTGAGCAGCCCGGAGACCGAGGCGTCCGCCAGCCACGCCAGCCCGGCCCGGCGCACCACCGCGTAGCTGCGCTGCACCGGCAGCCGGTGCTCCTCCGCGATGCGCTGGGCCGTCACGAAGTGCTCGGTCGCCTCGCCCACGTCGCGCTCGCGCGCCAGGATGCCCAGCAGCTGCCTGGCCTCGCAGCGCACCACCGGGTCAGGGCTGCGCTCGGCGGCCCGCAGCGCCAGCTCCCGCGCCCGCTCCACCCGGTCCGGCCCCGGCGACTGGAGCGCCAGCGACGCCGCCACCGAGTCCACCAGCGCCACCTCGGCCACCGGGCCGTCCGCGCCGAGCAGCGCGCGGGCCTCGTCGACCTGCGCGGCCCCCAGCTCCCACCGCCCGGCCAGGTACGCCACCCGCGCCAGCCGCGTGCACAGCCGCGCCCACCGCACCCGGTCCAGCCGGGGGCCCAGCTCGGCCAGCGGCCCGACCAGCGCGAACGCCCGCTCGAACTGCCCGGCCTCGCCGAGCGCGGGCAGCAGCGACTCCAGCACGTCGGCGTGCACCTCGGCGTCCAGCGGGCCGGACAGCAGCCGGTGCGCGTGGTCGAGCAGCCGGACCGCCGACCCGACCGCCCCGTCCGCGAGCGCCCGCCGCCCCGCCTCGGCCAGCAGGGCGCCCGCCTCGGCCTGCTCGCCCGCGTCCAGGCGCAGCGAGGCCACCAGCGGGCACCACTCGCCGGGCAGGCCGGGGTGCAGCGCCTCGACGGCGTCGGCGGCGCGCCGGGACAGCTCGGCCCGCTCGCCGGGGGCGAGGCGGGCGAGCAGGGCCTCGGCGGTGAGCGGGTGCCGGAAGGCGTACCAGTCGGGCACCGGCTCGTCCGGGGTGACCAGCTGCGCGGCGACGCCCGCGTGCAGGTGCCCGAGCAGCGCCCGGTCGTCCAGGCCGGTGATGCGGCGCAGGACGGTCAGCGAGAACCGGTGGCCGAGGACGGCGGCGGCCGACAGCAGCTCGCGCCCGCGCGGCCCGAGCCGGTCGGTGCGGTGCGCGATGGCCCGCACCAGCGCGGTGGGCACCCCGATCCGCAGCTCCCCGACCACCCGCCACCCGTCGGCGCCGGGCACGAGCAGACCGCCGCTGACCATGCCGTGCAGCATCTCCTCGACCACGAACGGGATGCCCGCGCTGTCGTTCCACAGCCGCTTGGCGACCTCGTCGGGCACCCGGTCGGGCGGGGTCTCGAGGCAGGAGGCGGCCATCTCGCGCACCTGCGGCTCGGTGAGCCTGCGGGGTTCGAGCAGCTCGCCGGACCCGCGCTGCGCGGCGGGCCGCAGCACGTCCAGGGCGGGGCTGGGCTCGGGCCGCGCGGTGACGAGCAGCAGCACCGGCGACCCGGCGAGGTTGTCGACGAGGTAGTCGACGACGGCGAGCGTCTCCGCGTCCGCGTCGTGCAGGTCCTCCAGCACCAGCAGGCAGGGCCGCTCCCGCCCCGCCACCGCGAGCAACCGCAGCACCGCCTCGGCCAGCACGACCAGCGACCGCCCCTCGTCGGGCTCCCCGGCCCACTCGGGCACCAGCCGCCCGAGCGCCCCCTGGTAGGGCCCGAGCAGCGCGGGGTCGGGCCCGTCCCCGCCGCGCAGCAACGACATCAGCGCCTCGGTCAACGCCCGGAACGGCACGAGCGGCCCGATCGTGCTGCCGCGCCCGCGCAGCACCCGCATCCCCAGGTCGAACGCCCGCCCCACCGCGACCCTGGCCAACCGGCTCTTCCCGATGCCTGCCTCGCCGACGAGGAACAGCGCCCCGCCGTCCCCGCCCAGGGCACCGGCCAACGCCCGCTCCAACGCGGTGAGCTCCTCGCCGCGCCCGATCACCACCGGCGCGCGGGTCTGCATGAGGTGACCATAGCCAGCCGGGAGGGGGGACGGCGTGGGGTGAAAGGGGAGTGCGGGGGGAGGGAGGGGGTGCTTGGGCCGGTTGGGGGGCGGGGGGATGCGAACGGGGTGAGCTGGGTGGGGGAGGGGGTCGGGGGTGGGAGGCCGGGGTGGGTGAACGTTCACTGCCGAACGCTTGTCCTCGGACACCCGCAGCGGGGACGGCCAGCCTGCAGGGCCCGCGACCGCTACCCGAGCCCGCTACCCACCCACGCCCACCACCGACAGCCGCCGCCTGCGAACCGCCGCCTGCGCCCGCCGCCCGTCACGTCTCACCCGCCGTCCGCGACTTCCGGTCGCCACACCGGTTGACCGGACCGTTCAACCGGCGGTCCGCTCCGGACTCGGACCAGTGCTTCCGCGCGGCCTGCCACGGGTGCCTCCACGCGGCCGGTGAACGGTCCGCTCACCACCGCCTGCCCGTGCCGCATCCCCGGCGCAGCCCGGCGAATCCGGCGTCCTCCACCCACCCGGGTCCGCGCGGGGACGGGACACCAGCCCCGTCCCCGCGCGCCAACCCCGTCCCGCGGAACGGGCCGCGTCCCGTGCCCGTTCCGCGTGGACGTCCCGGCGCCTCCGCCCGACGCGGTCCCACCCCGCCGCCCGAGCGGGCGGTGGACCGGTGGCCTCCACACCGGTCCCGCGCGCCCTCCCCGCCGATGTCACCCGCGGGGCGCGCGCCGTGGTGGTGCCGCTGGGCCTGCTTCGCTGGGCAGGTCCTGTCGGGGGCACCGGGCGTTGGGGCCCCGCCTCCACCGGTCGGGGCGGCGGAGGCGGGGCGGTCTGGTGGGGCAAGGGCCTTCCCCCAAGCGCTCGCCGGGCGTTCCCCCCAGAAAACGCGCGGCGAAAGCGGCAAGCGCGAACCGGGAACGGCCTGCGAAGAAGCGCCGACGACCGGACCAGGGCTACTGCATCCCCGGCGCGCTCACCGTCGTGTCCATCAGCCCCGCCGCGACCACCGCCGCGCCGCCCACGGCCAGCGACAACCCCGCCAGCGCCCGCGCCCGCGCACCCGCCCCCGCGCGCCGCCGCACCAGCATCCGCCCCGCCGGGTCCCCGTCCACCGACCCGCCCCGAGCCCCGGCCGCGCTCCCGGCGCCGCCTGCGGCACTGACCCCAGCCCTGGCCTCGTTCATCGGTTCTCCTCAGTCCTGGTCCACCCCGGCACCCCGCCGGGACACCCGTCCGTCATCGGTTCTCCAGCAGCAGCGCGGACGGCACGCTCGTCGGGAAGCCCAGTCGCAGCAACCCGTACCCGATCCCCGCCAACCCGGTCAGCAACCCGGCCGACGGCACCCCGCCCGGCGTCCCGCACCGCGCCCCGCCCTGCTCCAGCGCGCCGAGCAGCACCCCGGCCCGCCGGGAGCGGGTGGCCTCCGCGCGGTCGTGGCCCCGCTCGGCCAGCACCGCCACCGCCTCCACCACGCCCAGCTCGCCGTGGCACAGGCTCAGGTCGCGCAGCGGCTCGTGCACCGCCAGCGCGTTCAGGCACCGGTCGACGTGCAGCGTGTGCGCGTCCGCCGCCTGCCCGACCTGCCCGGTGTGCGCGAGCAGCGCCCCGGACAGCCCCGAGCACCAGCTGTGGTCGGCCTCGCGCACGTCCACCAGCCGCTGCCGCAGCGCCCGGTCCGCCCGCAGCAGCGCCCGCCCCGCGACGGCGCACCGCTCGTCCCCGGCCGCGCGCGCGTACCGCAGCAGCGCCCAGCCGACCCCGGCCCGCCCCCGCGCGAACCCGTCCCCGCGCACGTCGGCCGCCAGCAACCGCTCGGCCAGCACCCGCGCCACCCGCAACGCCTCCGCGCCCACCGCGCCACCGGCCGCCTCGGCGACCGCGACCAGCGCCGCCACCCCACCGGCCCACCCCTCGACCACCCCGGCGACCCCGCCGCCGACGACCCCGCCGCCGGCGACCGCCGACCCCCAGGACCCCCGCCCCGGACCGCCCTGGACCCGACCGCCCCGAGCAGGCCCCCGGTTCCCGCGCTCGACCTCCCACGGCTCGATCCCGGCCGCGATCCCCAGCACCCGGACCGCCGAGGCGAGCCACCCCGCGATCTCCGGGTCGTCCCCGAGCAGCCTGCCGACGCGCGCCAGGGCGTAGCAGATCCCGCCCATCCCGTGGAACCCGCCGACCCCGACCGCCAGCGCCAGCTCCGGGTCCGCCTCGAACCGGGCGAGCAGCCCCGGCACCGGCGCGAGCGCCTCCCGCGCGGGCCCGGTGTACCGGGACGCCCCGGTCAGCGCCCCGACCTGCGCCAGGAACAGCGCCACCCCGGTGTACCCGTTCGACAGCCCCGCGCCCATCGGCGCGACCGCCCAGTGCCGGTCCTCGACCAGCTCCAACCCGATCCAGTTGACCCGGCCCCCGCCGAAACCGCCGACGCCGCCCGAGCCGGAACCGCAGCCCTCGACCAGGCTCCGCGCCAGCACCTCGTCCGCCACCCCGCACGCCGCCACCAGCAGCCGCCGGGGGTCCGGCACCGCGCTCCCCACCGAGGACCGCAGCGCCCCGCCCGTCCGGTGCGCCACCTCCGCGGGTCGGCAGGCCAGCGCCGCCGCGATCACCCACTCCTGGTCGTGCCGGTCCACCTCGTCCAGCCCGGCGATCTTCCGCTCCACCGCCGCCAGCACCGGCTCGTCCAGCACCCCCGGCAACCGCTCGCCCACCGACGTCCACACGTCCACCGACTCCGGCCGGGTGGTGAACAGCGGCACGTCGCCCGCCCACAGGTCCGCCACCTCGTGCGGCACGAGCGCCCGCAGCGCCCGGTCGTCCCCGGACTCCTCCCGCAGCAGCTCCAGCGCCAGGTCGCGCTCGGGCGCCCGGCGCAGCGCGTCCGGGTGGGTCGACTCGTCCAGCAGCTCCGCGTACACCCGCGTGGACCTCGGCACGTACCGCACCGGAGCCCCCGCGAACCCCCGCACCCGCTCCAGCAGCTCCTCCCGCCACGAGCACAGCGCGTCGTACCCCAGCCGGAACCCGGCCAGCAGCGCCCCGGTGTGCTCGGCGGGCTCGGCGGGCCGCCCGTCCAGCACCGGCCGGTTCCCCGCCACCACCACCGGCACCGGTCCGCGCTCCAGCCGCATCCGGTCGGTCCCCGCGTCCACCCACCGCACCCCGTCGCCGGGGTGGTCGCCCGCGTCCCCGCCGACCCCGCCGACGTCCTGCGCCCCGTGCTCGCCGAGCAGCACGCTCGGCAGCACCGCCGTGCGCTGCACCGACCGGGCCAGCGCCCGCGCGGCCGGGTCGGCGGGCACGCCGGTGGTCGGCTGGAACAGCGTCTCCACGTCCACGAGCACCGGCTGGTCCCCGCACGCGATCAGGTTCTCGTAGTGCGCGTCGGTGGCGTCGACGGCGTGCAGCAGCGCGAGCAGCCCGCCGAGCCGGTGGTAGAACCGGTCGAGGTCGGTCACGTCGGCGCACGGCGCGCCCTCGGTGAAGGCGACCCAGCCGTAGCCGGGCCGCACCAGCACGGGCGGGACGCGCAGGTCCAGGCCGGTGCGCCCGCCGTACCAGTCGAGCAGGTCGGCGAACAGCGCGTGCTGCTCCACGGGCCGGGGCCGGTGCACGACCTTGCGCCCGTCGGCGAACGTCAGCACCGCCACCGCGCGCCCGCCGCCGTGCCGGTCGCCGCTGGTGGACACGCCGACGAGCGGTCCGGGGTCGCGACCGCCCATGAGGGCCGCGACGAGCGCGACCCGGTCGTCGGCCAGGTGGTCGAGCACCTCGCGGTGGGCGCGGACGGCCTGCAGGCAGGTCTGGCCGAGCAGCCTGGCGAGCACCGGGTACTCGGCGAACAGCCTGGCGGGCCTGAGGTCCTCCACGAACGAGGCGAACCGGTCCCGCGAGGTCAGCCCGCGCAGCCGCCCGTCGAGCCGCCACCGGTGCAGCTCCACCACGAGGGTGCGGGCGGCGGTGCGGGCCAGGCGCAGGCCGAGGTCGCGGGCGAAGTCGTCGCGGAACCGCCGGTCCCGCGCGGTCGCGGCGCGCACCAGGGGGCGCAGCGCGAACGCGAACCCCTCCTCCCAGGTGCCACCGGGGAAGCGGCCGGGCGGCACGTGCGCGCAGGCCCGCTCGGTGAACGCGGCCCACGCGGGTCTGCCGTGCGAGACCTGCTGCTCCCGGTGGACGGTCCGCACGCCCGCGGCCCACCAGGCGGTGGTGGGGGCGCGGCGGGTGACTGAGGGTGGCACGGGGTCAACGTCGCACACGGCCGTGGTCCCCCACATGGGGGCCGCGCCCCCACTTTCCTCCCACAAGGGTGAGTGGACCGCAGTTTTGCGGAAAACCCTGGTGAGGGCTCACGCGCTACTTGCAGTTCTCGGCCTGGGCGGCGGCTTCCCGGTAGTCGTCGGGCAGCGAGGTCAGGTTGACCTTCTCGATGGCCTGGACCATGGTCGACATCGCCCCGGACATCGTCCCGAGCACGTCGGTCATCAGCTCGCCGGTCAGCTCGGGCGCCTCGTCCAGCCGCTTCTTCGCCCCGACGATCTTGTCCTTGGCCTCCTCGAGCGGTTCGAGCACGACCTCCACGGCCTGCTGCGTCCCGGCGTTCGGCGCGGGCAGCAGCTGCTTGTAGTCGTGCACGGCGACCTCCAGCACGCCGGCCAGCCTGCCCAGCGACCCGCTGATGCTCGCCTTCATCTCGGCGGGCGTCCCTGAGGGGGCCTCGGTGGTCCCGACGCTGCCCGAGGCGATCAGGTACTTGGCGACCCCGCAGAAGCGGTCCACCCACTTGACCATCTCCAGCGGCATCCGCCCGGTCGAGGACGCGGGCGGCTGGCCGCCCGCGCTGGTCTCGACCGTCGACGCGGGCGTCGCGGAGACGGCGCTGCCGTCGACCCGTGAGGCGCAGCCGACGGTCAGCAGCAGTGCCAACGCGGTGAGCACGCACTTCTTCACCCGGCTTTTCTACCCCGACCTCACACGATCGGGGGGACGAACATGACAACTCGGGTCGTCCTCGGCCAGGATCGGCGTCTCATGGTGCTCACCCTCCACGTGCTCGACGAGGTCGCGGTCGTCCGCGCCGACCGGCCGCTGGAGTGCGAGCTGGGCCCGCTCCTGGAAGTGCTGCCGGTGGTGGCCTCGCGCGGGGCGGGCGTGCTGCACGGCTGCTTCCTGCCCGCCTCCGGACCGCGCGAGGTGGCGCTGGCCCCGCGCTGCCAGGTCGCCGCGCAGCGCGCGCTGCTGGTCCGGGTGTGCGCCTCGCTGGCCGCGTCCGGCATCCCGCTGATCGCCGCCGTCGACGGCCACGCGGGCGGCAGCGGGTGGGAGCTGGCGTCGGCCTGCGGGTCGCGGGTGCTGGCGCAGGAGGCGGTGGTCGTCGGCCTGACCGGCGGCCGGGTCCTGCACGGCCGGGCGCTCGACGCCGCCGCCGCCCTGCGGACCGGCCTGGTCGACCGGGTCGCCCCCGCCTGGCGGGTCGTGCTGGACGCCATCGAGCTGGCCGCGGAGCGCAAACGCCTCCCGCACCCGGCCCGCGCCTGCCGCACGACCGCGTGAGCGCGGGCGCGGCGGGTGCGACGGGCCCGCCCGGTCCGCGAGCGCTCGGACGGCGGTCTGCGGACTGTGCGGGTCCCCGGACCGCGAGCGCCCGATTACGAGCGCCCGCCCGCGAGCGTCCGGCCCCCCGAACGTCTGGACCACTGACGCCCCACCCACCCGCCGAGCGCCACCCTGCGTGACCAAAACCCGGCCCAGCCACCTCTCTTACCCATCTGCACCACCCCCGCAAACCCGGAATTCCTTCTGAACCGATTCGGGCACATTCACCCCCCGCCCTGCCCGATCTCCACCCCGCCCTGCCCGCCTCCCCGCCCGCGAGGCCCAATCCCACCTGCCCGATGCCCGACCAAACCGCCCGCCCCCACCCCCGACGCACCCCCGTTCCCACCCTCGGTCCACCCTCCGAGACCAATCCGTGACCGAGCGGGCAGCTGTCCTGCGCCGGGGCCGGGACCTCCGGCCCGCTCGGAGTGCGACCAACGCCCATGTCCACCGCCCGAACGGGTGGGTGTTCCCGAACGGGCCACGGTCGGGCACTATTACCCCACCGAACGGGCAGGGTTAATCGATTTTCTGTGCGTTCGGGTACGACAACCGGACCCAACTCGGGCGAACTTCACTTCCCTGTGACGGTGGCCACCCCCTACGGAGGGTGTTACACCTTTAGGGCGGCCCGAACGGGCAGCTGCATGGTCCGAGTGGGCAATCCAACGGGGGAGGTGTCCAGTGCGCGCTGACGAGCGCAAGAGGCGCATCCTGGCTCGCGCCCGCGCCGACGGCCGGGTCGACGTCGCGGAGATCGCGGCCGAGCTGGAGGTCGCGCAGGAGACCGTGCGCCGGGACCTGCGCCTGCTCGACGAGCACGGGCTGGTCCGCCGGACCCACGGCGGCGCCTTCCCGGTCGAGAGCGCGGGCTACGAGACGGGCCTGAAGTTCCGCTCCGCCTCGATGGTCCCGGAGAAGCGCCGCATCGCCCAGCTCGCCGCCGAGCGGCTGGGGGACGCGGAGACCGTGTTCGTCGACGAGGGCTACACCCCCCAGCTCGTCGCGGAGGCGCTGCCGACCGGCAGGCCCCTCACGGTCATCACGGCGTCGCTGCCCACGGCGGCGGCGCTCTCGGAGTCGCCCACCATCACCGTGCTGCTCCTGGGCGGCCGGGTACGTGGCCGCACCATGGCCACGGTGGACCACTGGGCGACCAGGATGCTCTCGGAGATGGTCATCGACCTCGCCTACATCGGGGCCAACGGCATCTCCCGCGAGCACGGGCTCACCACCCCCGACCCCGCGGTCGGGGCGGTGAAGTCGCAAGCGCTGGCAGCCGCCCGCCGCCGCATCTTCGTCGGTGTCCACACGAAGTTCGGCGTGGCGAGCTTCCACAGGTTCGGCGCAGTGGCCGACCTGGAGGCGATCGTGACCGACTCGGTGCTCCCCTCGGGTGAGGCGCACCGGTACGCCCTGCTGGGCCCCAAGGTCGTCAGGGCCTAGCCGAAACACAAAACCGCCACCGAACCCGGCCCCGCCCGAAGGGGGCCCCGGTTCAGCACGCCCTCAGGAAGGCAAGAGACGATGAAGTCACTCCGATACGGCGGACTCGCCGCAGCCGTGCTCATGGCCACCGCTGCCTGTGCAGGCGCGGGCGGCGGCGGTGGCGGGAACGAGAACTCGATCAACGTTCTCATGGTCAACAACCCGCAGATGGAAGACCTCCAGAAGCTCACCGCGGACAACTTCACCAAGGACACGGGCATCACGGTGAACTTCACCGTCCTGCCCGAGAACGACGTCCGCGACAAGATCAGCCAGGACTTCTCCAGCCAGGCCGGGCAGTACGACGTCGCCACGATCTCCAACTACGAGACGCCGATCTACGCCAAGAACAACTGGCTGACCCCGCTCGACGAGTACGTCGCCAAGGACTCCGGCTTCGCCCAGGACGACGTCCTGGAGTCGGTGCGCCAGTCCCTGACCGCCGCCGACGGCAAGGTCTACGCCCAGCCGTTCTACGGCGAGTCCTCGTTCCTGATGTACCGCAAGGACATCATGGACGCCAAGGGCATCACCATGCCGGAGAAGCCCACCTGGCAGCAGGTCGCCGACATCGCCGCCCAGGTCGACGGCGCCGAGCCCGGCATGAAGGGCATCTGCCTGCGCGGCCAGCCCGGCTGGGGCCAGCTGATGGCGCCGCTCACCACGGTCGTCAACACCTTCGGCGGCACCTGGTTCACGAAGGACTGGCAGGCCCAGGTGAACTCCCCGGAGTTCAAGGAGGCCACCGACTTCTACGTCAACCTGGTCCGCGACCACGGTGAGAACGGCGCCCCGCAGGCCGGCTTCGCCGAGTGCCTGAACAACATGACCCAGGGCAAGGTCGCCATGTGGTACGACGCGACCTCCGCCGCCGGCCTCCTCGAGGGCGCCGACTCGCCGGTGAAGGGCAAGCTCGGCTTCGCCCAGGCCCCCGTGGTCAAGACCGACAGCTCGGGCTGGCTCTACACCTGGGCGTTCGGCATCCAGAAGGCCAGCAAGAAGGCCGACAACGCCTGGAAGTTCATCTCCTGGGCCTCCGGCAAGGGCTACGAGGAGCTGGCGGGCAAGTCCCTCGGCTGGTCGCGCGTCCCGGACGGCAAGCGCTCCTCCACCTACGCGCGCCCCGAGTACCTCGAGGCCAGCGGCACGTTCGCCAAGCAGGTCGAGGCCGCCATCTCCGGCACCAAGCCGACCGACCCCGGCGTGCAGCCCCGCCCGGCCCCCGGCATCCAGTTCGTCGGCATCCCGGAGTTCACCGACCTGGGCACCCAGGTCTCCCAGAAGATCAGCGCCGCGATCGCCGGCTCCACCACCGTCGAGCAGGCCCTGACCGAGAGCCAGGCCCTGGCCGAGACCGTGGCCGAGAAGAACCGGGGCAAGTGACCATGACGAACCCCGTCCCCACCGGGAGGGTGTCGTGAAGGGGGCGGCGCGCTGGGCACGACGCGCGCCGCTCCTCCCCGCCCTCATCTTCACCATCGTGGTGACCCAGCTGCCGTTCGTCGCCACGCTGGGCATCTCGCTGATGGAGTGGAACTCACTCGACCCCGAGAACCGGGGCTTCGCGGGCCTGGACAACTACGTCGCCGTGTTCACCGACTCGGGCCTGCGCTCCTCGGTGTGGACGACGATCGTCCTGACGGTCACCGTCGTGCTCGTCAGCCTGATCCTCGGACTGGGACTCGCGCTCCTGCTGGACCGCAAGTTCTTCGGCCGCGGCGCCGTGCGCACCATGCTCATCGCGCCGTTCCTGGTCGTCCCCGTCGCCGCGGCCCTGCTGTGGAAGCACGCGCTCTACAACCCGGACTACGGCCTGTTCAACGGCCTGCTGAAGATGGTGTTCGGCGAGGACGGCCCGCACGTCGAGTGGATCAGCGACATGCCGCTGGTCGCGGTCGAGGCCGCGCTGATCTGGCAGTGGACCCCGTTCATGATGCTGATCCTGCTCGCGGGCCTGCAGTCCCGCCCGCCGGACGCGGTCGAGGCCGCGCACATCGACGGCGCCAGCTCGTTCCAGATCTTCCGCTACCTGACCCTGCCGCACCTGCGGCAGTACCTGGAGCTGGGCGGCCTGCTCGGGTCGATCTACATCGTGCAGAACTTCGACGCGGTGTTCACGATCACCTCGGGCGGCCTGGGCACGGCGAACCTGCCGTACTCGGTCTACCAGACCTTCTTCCAGGCGCACGACTACGGCCGGGCGTCCGCCGCGGGCGTGGTCGTCGTGGTCGGGTCGATCATCATCGCGACGTTCGCGCTGCGCGTCGTCTCGTCGCTGCTGCGTGAGGAGGCTCGCTCGTGAAGAAGATGATGTTGGGCCTGCTCGCCTGGGTCTGCGGCCTGATCTTCGTGGCGCCCGTCGCCTGGATGGTGCTCACCTCGTTCCACAGCGAGACGGACGCGGCGACCAGCACCCCGTCGTTCTTCGCCCCGCTGACGCTGGACGGCTACAACACCTTCTTCGACACCAACCCGTGGCCGCCGCTGATGAACTCGCTCAGCGCCTCGGTGGGGTCGACGCTCCTGGTGCTGCTGCTGGCCGTCCCTGCCGCGTACGCCCTCTCGATCAAGAAGGTCGAGAAGTGGTCGGACGTGCTGTTCTTCTTCCTCACCACCAAGATGCTGCCGGTCGTCGCGGGCCTGCTGCCGATCTACCTGGTCGCGCAGTACACCGGGATGCTCGACAACATCTCGTTCCTGGTCGTCCTCTACACCTCGATGAACCTGCCGATCGCGGTCTGGCTGATGCGCTCCTTCCTCGCCGAGGTGCCCAAGGAGATCATGGAAGCCGCCGCGCTGGACGGCGCCGGGCTCGCGGTCACCATCCGCCGCGTCGTCGCCCCGGTCGCCATGCCCGGCATCGCCGCCACCTCGCTGATCTGCTTCATCTTCAGCTGGAACGAGCTGCTGTTCGCGCGAGTGCTGACCGGCGTCGTCGCCGGCACCGCGCCGGTGTACCTGACCGGGTTCGTCACCAGCCAGGGCTACTTCCTGGCCAAGGTCTGCGCCGCCGCCGTCGTGGTGTCGCTGCCGGTGCTCGTCGCCGGGTTCGCCGCCCAGGACAAGCTCGTCCAGGGCCTTTCTTTGGGAGCGGTCAAGTGAAAGCAGCCGTGATCACCGGGGTCGGCTCGGTGGAGGTCACCGAGGTCCCCGACCCCACACCGGGCCCCCGCGAGGTCGTGGTGGACGTCGCCGCGTGCGGGCTGTGCGGCACCGACCTGCACATCCTGCAGGGCGAGTTCGCGCCGACCCTGCCGGTCGTGCCGGGCCACGAGTTCTCCGGCGTCATCGCCGAGGTCGGCTCCGACGTCACCGAGCTCAAGGTCGGCGACCGGGTGGCGGTCGACCCGTCGCTGTACTGCTTCGAGTGCCGCATGTGCCGCCTGGGCAAGAACAACCTGTGCGAGCGCTGGAACGCCATCGGCGTCACCCGCTCCGGCGGCGCCGCCGAGTTCGCGGTCGCCCCGGTCTCGAACTGCGTGAAGCTGCCCGACTCCGTCCGCACCGAGGACGCCGCGCTCATCGAGCCGCTGTCCTGCGCGGTGCGCGGCTACGACGTGCTGCGCTCCCAGATGGCCAGCCGGGTCCTCATCTACGGCTCCGGCACCATGGGCCTGATGATGCTCCAGCTGGGCAAGCTCACCGGCGCCTCCAGCATCGAGGTCGTCGACCTCAACCCGGAGCGCCTGGCCACCGCCCACAAGCTCGGCGTCACCGCCACCGCGGCGTCCGCCGACGAGCTGGACCGCCCGCAGGGCTGGGACGTCGTCATCGACGCCACCGGCAACGCCAAGGCCATCCAGGACGGCCTCGGCCGGGTCGCCAAGGGCGGCACGTTCCTGCAGTTCGGCGTCTCCGACTACGCGACGCGGGTGACCATCGACCCGTACCGCATCTACAACCAGGAGATCACCATCACCGGCTCGATGGCGGTGCTGCACTCGTTCGAGCGCGCGGCCGACCTGTTCGCCACCGGTGTGCTCGACCCCGAGGTCTTCATCAGCCACCGCGAGCCGCTGTCGAGCTACGCGTCGGCGCTGGAGATGTTCAAGAACGGCCAGGGCCGCAAGATCCAGGTCCTGCCGTAGGTCCTGCCGGCTCCCCGCGCCGGGGGCCGACGGCCGCAGGGGAGGCCCGCACCGGGGCCTCCCCAGGGCGGTGGAACACGACGAAGGGCGGACACCCCGTGGGGGTGGCCGCCCTTCAGCCGTTCCGACGCCGTCCCAGGCGTCGGGGTGGGTCAGCGAGCCGTGCTCAGCCGTTGTTGGCCGCACCGCGCTTGCGCATGAAGAACAGCACGCCACCGCCCGCGGCGAGCAGCGCGGCGCCGATGCCCAGCGGCACGGCGACGCTGGCGCCGGTGTTGGCCAGGCCCTCGGTGTCCTCGGTGACCGGGACGACCTCGGCCGAGGTGGTCGTGGTCGGCGCGGGCGAGGTGGACTCGGTCACGCTCGGGAACGGCACCTCCTGCGAGGAGGGGACCGGGGCCGACTCGGTGACCGACGGCGCCGGGCTGCTGCTGGAGGTCGGCGACGGCGGGACGCTGTCCTCGGTCGGGGGCACCTCGGACTTGGGGGTCTCCGGCGTGGTGCTGGGCTTCTCGGGCTGCTTGCACAGCTCCTTGAGCGACTTCTCGGCCTTGAAGGAGTAGGTGCTCTTGCTGTTGTCGTCGCCCGCGACCAGCTCGACCTTGAAGGTCCGCGCCACGTCGCCGGGGACCTTGTACTCCTTGACGAAGTTGCCCTTGAAGGTGGTGTCCTCGAGGACGGTGCTGCCCTCGGTGACCTTCAGGGTGTTGTCGTACCGGGTGCTGTACTGGGTCAGCTTGAGGGTGAAGACGGCCTCACCCGTGGGAGCGCACTTCACGTCCAGGGAGCGGTTGTGCGCGGACGCGGGGAGCGCCATGAGCAAACCGGCGGCAACGACGGTCGCGGCAACGCCGATGGACTTGCCGGCGGTTCGTGCGAACTGCATGAAGACTCCTGATGGGGATTTGCGGAGACGCATCACCCTATACGCGTAGGGGTGGAGCGCGGTTCATATTAGGCGCTGATCCATTCGTGTGGAACCTCGGGTTCGGGTTACCGGAAACAACCGGCCCGGATTGCTCCGCTCGGCCGAACGCGCGGGTCAGCCGTTGTCCGGTCGTGTGGAATTCGTTACCTGAACCTGTAACGCGGCGGTGCGTAAATGGCATTGGCGGGCCCCGGTGAACCGGTCGGGGACCCCGTGGGGGCGGGCCGAAAAACGACTCTGGTACGTTGCCATGCCCGAAAAAAGGGGCAGACACGGTGCGTGACCACCGGGAACGGTGTGCAACCAAGTTGCAACCGACGGCCGAGCGCGTTCCGCCCTTTCCGATATCCGGATGCCGCCGGGCGAATCGGGAACGGCCCCACCGCATTGTTGATCACCCTCCGTAAATAGGGGGTGTCTTTCCGGTGTCACGAAGAGGGCCGCGCCCCGCGAAAGCGGGACGCGGCCGTACCGGTGCCCGTGCCGACGTTCCAGGTCAAGGGCCTCGGGAACCTGCGGAAACAGTCTCACCGACCGCCGGGAACACCCACCGGCGCAGCCCCGCGGTTCACCCCGCCGCCGCGCCCCCGGCAACCGGAGAATTGTTCCAATTCCGCGCCTCGCCGAGCAGCCCGATCATCCCGGAAACGAGCCGCAGCTGTTCGACGCCCCGGATGTCCGCCTCCACCAGCCGGGGCGAGCACACCACCACCGCGAGCGCCTGGGCCCGAGACAGCGCCACGTTGACCCGGTTGCGCGAGAGCAGGAAGTCCAGCCCGCGCGGCAGGTCCACCGCCGACGACGACGTCATGGTGCTGATCACCACCGGCGCCTCCTGCCCCTGGAACCGGTCCACCGTCCCGACCCGCACCTCGCCGAACCCGCGCCGCTCCAGCTCCCGCTTCACCAGCCGCACCTGCAGGTTGTAGGGGGCGACCACGAGCACGTCCGAGCACTCCAGGGGCCGCCTGTCATCCCCGTCCACCCACTCGCGCCCGACGATCGCCGCGACCAGCTCGCCGACCGCCGCCGCCTCCTCGTCCGACTTGGTCGTGTTGTGCCGGTGGTCGACCTCCCGCACGTACAGCCCTGGCGCGATCCCGACCACCCGCCGCCCGCCCGCGCTCTCGTGCGCGTGCAGCAGCCCCGCGTACGACAGGTTCGACACCGGCAGGCACACCGACGGGTGCATCCGCCGCGTCTGCGCCAGGAAGTAGCCCAGCTCCGGCGGCATCACGTCCGCGTCGCCGATGACGTGCCCGAGCGCCGACGCGTCCGCGCCCGCCGGGTGCGTGCCCTGCACGACCTGCGGCAGCTGCTGCGGATCGCCCAGCAGCACCAGGTTCCTGGCGGCCGTGGACACCGCGAGCGCGTCGGCGAGCGCGAACTGCCCGGCCTCGTCCACGATCAGCACGTCGAACGGCTGCTCCCGCATGGCCGCGTTGGAGAACGTCCACGCCGTGCCGCCGACCAGGTGCCCGCCGCCCTGGTCCTCGCGCCAGCGCAGCAGCGCCGGGTTGTTCTTCGTCTGCTCCCACAGGCAGTCCTTCACCGGCTGCCCCTTGGGGTTCTTCGCGGCCGGGATCGGCACCCCCAGCTCCCGCCCGGCCTTGATGGCGGCGGTCAGCACGTTCTCCACGGCCTTGTGGCTGTTGGACGTCACCCCGACGCTGCGCCCGCCCGCGATCAGGTGCGCGATCAACCGCCCCGCCAGGTACGTCTTGCCCGCCCCCGGCGGCCCCTGCACGGCCAGCACCGACCCGGCCAGCGCGTCCACCGCCCCGATCACGTCCGCGATCACGTCCCCCGACCGCGGCAGCGAGCCCGCCCGCAACCGGGGCGCGAGCCGCCGCGCCAGGTCCACCCCCGGATGCGCGGGCAGCTCGGGCAGGTGCTCGACCACCAGCCGCGCCAGCTCGTACACCGCCTCGTCCTTGGGCGCGGGCCGCACCGGCGACCCCGGCAGCACCGCCACCGGGTTCCCGCCGCCCGCCTCGTCGGGGGAGGCGCTCTCCAGCAGCACCACCTCGTCGGCGGACTCGAACAGCACCTCGGCGTCGCGGGTCTCGCTGTCCGGCGTGCCGGGGTAGAGCAGCCGCACCTTCTCGCCCTTGCTGAACGGGTGCGGCCGGTCCGGGTCGCAGCGCACCCGCACCTCCCGCTTGGCCTTCTTCACCCGGCCCGCGGGCTGCACCCAGTCGTCCGCCCGCACCGACACCGCGACCGCGCACGAGCTGTCCGACTCCAGCTCCGACAGCGGGGCCGCGAGCTGCCGGAAGAAGTCCCACCACGCCGGGTTCGTCTCCCGCCGGTGGTACCCGACCGCCGCCGCCAGCAGCGCCCGCGCCCGCTCGTCGTCGGTGAAGTCGGCCGGGTTGTCCGGCAGGCCCTCGATCAGCGGGTCCACCACGGCGGCGATCCGCTCCGCCCGCTCGGCCCGCCGCTGCTGGGCGATCTCGTCCTCGATCTCCTCGTACAGCGACTGCTCGGCCGTGCGCGGCTCGATCCCGGCCTCCTCCCGCACCTGGAGGAGGAACCGGTACAGCCGCAGCGTGGACACGCAGTCGTAGGTGTTGTACTCGGCGATCCCGTCCAGCACCTCCTCCGCGCGCCCGGTGTCGCCCATCGACGTCAGCACCAGGTACTCCTCGTACGCCTCGATGCTGGACACCGCGTTCTTGACGTCCCCCGAGCGGGCCTCGGGCATGTAGAGCGGTTCCAGGTACTTGATCGAGTACGACCGCTGCGACACCCGCAGCGCCTTGCGCACCACCGCGTACAGGTCCACCAGCGCGTTCGACCGCAGCAGGTGGTCGACCTCCTCCTCGCGCGTGCCGTGCAGCGCCGCGAGCCGCTTGAGCGCGCTCACCTCGTAGGGCGCGTAGTGGTAGACGTGCGCGTCGGGGTGCTCGGCCAGCCGCGAGGTCGCCAGGTCGACCAGGCGCTCGAACGCGGCCTTCTCCTGCGGCCGGGTGTGCGCCCAGAACGGGGTGAACACCTCCTCGTGGGTGACCATGCCGAACAGGTACTCCAGGCCCTCGCCCGCGAGCGCGTACGGGTCGCCCTCCATGTCGAAGAACAGATCGCCGGGGCTGGGCTGGGGGAGCGAGGCGAGCGCGTCCGGCACCACGACCTCGTAGGCGACCTTGCCGACGGGGTTGTCGCGGGTGCGCGAGGTGTCCTGGATGACCTGCAGCGCGGCCTGCGCGCGCAACCCGGCGAACGTCCCCTGCGACATGGTCGTCGGGCGCTCGGTGTTGGTGGCGTTCGCGAGCGCGTCGATGGTGTCCAGCCCGGCGGAGGCGAGCTTGCGCCGCTGGTCGGTCCGGATGCCCGCCACCAGCGACAGGTCGCGGGAGCGCTCGCGCCCGTCGGCGCAGTGCGCGGAGAACCGGCAGGTGGCGCACGCGGGCCGCTCGTCGTCCCACAGCCGCGCCGGGAGCGCGGGCGGCGCGGCGACGGTGGCGCGCAGCCGGGCCCGCAGGTCGGCGACGATCGGCAGGAAGTCGGAGACCCGGAACGTCCTGGTGGTGTTGTCCCCGAGCAGCAGGTGCGCCTTCGGGCCCGCCTGGTCGCCGAGCGCCGCCGAGTACGCGGTCAGCTGCACGACCGCCGCGGGCGTGGGGTGCCGGGCGAGCTTCGCGTCGTGCGGCTCGTACCCGTCCTCGGTCAGCACGAGGAAGTCGGCCCGCCCGTGGAAGTCCCCGTCGTAGAAGACCCCCTGGTAGATCACCGGGACCCGGCGCGCGATCGCGTCCCAGGTCAGCGCGGCGGCCTCCACCAGCGCCTCGTGCACCGGGGCCGGCTGCGGCACCTCGAAGACCTCGCCCGCGGCCAGGAACCGCTCCAGCACGGCCTTCTCGTGCGCGAGCCCGTGCCGCGCCGCGAGCAGGTCCTGCGGGGGAGCGGGCTGCGGGGCGTCGGGCACGCCCTTGGTCAGCGCGGTGGTCAGCCGGGAGCGGTGCTCGCACTCCAGCAGGTCGACCAAGTCACCCGGTGAGTGGACGTACCTGCCGTTGGCGCTGAACATGCACCGCAGTATCTCCACCCGGCTGACCCGATCGGTGGAGGGGGCACGGCGTTTTGCCCACCGGCCCCCGCCGACCCGACCGGTCCGTCACCACGAATAGGGGCCGTAGTCCTTCAGGAAGCACCCGTACAGGTCCTCGCCCGCCTCGCCGCGCACCACCGGGTCGTACACCCGAGCGGCCCCGTCGACCAGGTCCAGCGGCGCGTGGAAACCCTCCTCGGCCATGCGCAGCTTCGTGAAGTGCGGACGCTCGTCGGTGATCCACCCGGTGTCCACCGAGGTCATCAGGATGCCGTCCTCGAACACGTCCGCCGCGCTGGTGCGCGTCAGCATGTTCAGCGCCGCCTTGGCCATGTTCGTGTGCGGGTGCCCGGCGCCCTTGTACCCGCGCCCGAACACCCCCTCCATGGCCGACACGTTCACCACGTACTTGCGCCGCGCCTGCGACGCGGCCATGGCCGGGCGCAGCCGCGACACCAGGATGAAGGGCGCGGTGCTGTTGCACAGCTGCACCTCCAGCAGCTCGACGGGGTCGACCTCGCCCACCGTCTGCACCCAGCTGTTGCTCTCCGCGACGTCCGGCACCAGGCCGCCCGCGTCGATCAGCGACGACCCGGCCACCAGCGCCAGCGCCGTCACGTCCACCCCGGCGCCACCCGGCAGCCCGCCGGTCAGCGCGGGCGGGTGCGCGGCCGAGCTGTGCCCGAAGCTCACCAGCTCCGGCAGCGGCCCGGACGGCAGCGGGTCGGACTCGGCCGCGACCAGCGGCGCGTACGCCCCCGGCGAGCGCCGCACGGTCTGCGCCGCGTTGTTGATCAGGATGTCCAGCGGTCCGGCCGCCGCCACCGAGTCGGCCAGCGCCACCACCTGCGCCGGGTCGCGCAGGTCGATCCCGACCACGCGCAGCCGGTGCAGCCAGTCCCCGCTGTCGGGCATCGACGCGAAGCGCCGCACCGCGTCGTGCGGGAACCGCGTGGTGATCGTGGTGTGCGCGCCGTCCCGCAGCAGCCGCAGCGCGATGTACATGCCGATCTTGGCCCGCCCGCCGGTGAGCAGCGCCCGCCGCCCCGTCAGGTCGGTCCTGGCGTCCCGCTTCGCCCGGTTCAGCGCCGCGCACTTCGGGCAGAGCTGGTGGTAGAAGGCGTCCACCCGGGTGTACCGCTGCTTGCAGATGTAGCACGGCCGGGCCTTGCGGAAGGTCCCCGCCGACTCGCCCGGATCGGGCTCGCGCAGCAGGATGCCCGCGGTCTCGTCGTCGATCCGCGTGGGCGACCCGGTGGCGGTGGCCGCGATCACCGAGTTGTCGGCGTCCAGCACCTCCTGCCGCCGGGCCGTCTTCCGGTTCTTGCGCACCTGCTTGTAGATGCGGGAGGTGGCGCGCCGGAGCGCGATCGTGTCCGGGTGCTCGGGCGGCAGGTCGTCGACCTGCGCCAGCACCCGCAGCGCGATCTCCATCTCCGCCGGGTCGATGCCGGGCACTGCTGCTGGTTCCACCGGCGGTACTTCGGCAGGGGAGTCCCCGGCCTGCGCCTGTTCGGACGTGCTCATCGCCGTGGAACTCTACCTGGGGAGAAATTGCCCCCTGACGGGTGAATTTCGCAGTCGCCCCCGCTAGGGTCCCCGGCATGTCTCCTGCGGCTGGCGGTCCCAGGGTGCGGCGGTTGGCCCACCCGGACGCCGACATCAGGGCCCGAGCGCTCGGACTCCCACGGGGACGTCCGGTCGTCGCGCTGCTCGGCAGCCCCGAACCCCTAGATCCCGAGCTGTCCGCCACCGTCCTGCCGGTGCTGCGGACCGTCCTGTCCGAAGCCCGCCGAGCGGGCGCCGTGGTCCTCACCACCGGCGCCGACCTGGGCGTGGCGCACCTCACCGGCCTGGCGTCCGAGGCGCTCGACGGAGCCGGGCCGAGGCTGGTGGGCATCGCCCCCGGCCGCCTGGTCGCGGCCGACGACGCCGAACCGCGCCCCGGCGAGCTGCCCCTGAACCAGCGCCACGACACGGCCGTCCTGGTCCCCGGCTCCCGCTGGGGCGACGAGGTCCCGGCGCTGCTGCGCGTGGTCGACGCGGTCGCCCGCAAGCGGCCCGCCCTGGTGGTCCTGCTCGGCGGCGACGAGGGCGCCCGCGCGGCGCTGGTCGAGCACCTGGGCCACGACCGCCCCCTGCTGCTGCTCGCGGGCACCGGCGGGCTGGCCGACGAGCTGGTGTCCGGCGCGCTCGCCGACGAGGACATCGGCGTGCTCGCCCGAGCGGGCCAGGTCGCCGTCGTGCACGTGGACGAGGGCCCGGAGCGGGTGCTCGCGGTGCTGCGCGGCGTGCTCGGCTCCAAGGCGGGCACCCCGCTGCGCGCCGACGTGCCCACGCTCGCCCTGTGGCCCCGGTTGCGCTTCCGCGCCCCCGACGCGCGCCCCGTCGTCGACCCCGGCTTCGTGCTCGACTACCCCCTGCTGGCCGACGCGATCCACGAGGCGAACGAGGTCATCGCGCCCGCGCTGCACGAGTGCGAGGTGGAGTCGCTGCGGGCGCGCGAGCGCGGCAGGCTGCTGGCCTCGGCGGCGATCCTCGCCGGTTTCGCGACCACCTCGTTCGCCGCGCTCCAGGTGTGGCTGCGGGACGTGCCGTGGCCGGGCGTGCTCGTCGCGGTGGCGGGCGCGGCGGCGGCCGTGCTGGCCGTGGTCTCGCGCGGCGCGGACGACGTCGAGTTCCGCTCGCGCGCCGAGCTGCTGCGGGCGCTGTACTTCGACCACCTGTCCACGCCCCCGCCGAAGAACGAGGCGGAGCGGGAGGAGCGGGTGCGCGCGCTGGTCACGGCCGTCGCGCGGCACCGCCACGAGCCGGTGGGCGCGGCGTGAGCGGCGACGGCATCACCGACCGCCTCGGCGGCGGCGACCAGGCGAGGAAGAAGGGCAGGCCGCTCCGCGGCGCCCCGACCGGGAGGCTGCGCGACGAGGACGTGCCGGACCCGACGGCCCGCGTGGCGCTCGAGCCGCAGGGCGAACCGGACGACGCGACCAGGGCGGTCCCGGTGGACGGCGTCCGGGGCAGGCACGCCGCCCGCGCCGCGACGCCGGGCGCCCCGGACCCCGACGAGAAGCCCGCCCGCGCCCCGCGCAAACCGGCGAAGCCCCGCGTGGCCAAGCAGCCGAACCCCGCCCTGCTCACCCCGCCCCCGAGGCGCACCCCGCTGGTCACCGGCCCGGTGTCGGCGGCGGACCACCGGGAGCAGTTCCTGCGCGCCTACCTCAGGCACCGGGTGGGCGAACGCCTGGCCCGCCTGGAGGCGGCGAAGGCGGCGTACACGAGGGCGAGGCGCTGGACGACCACGGCGTCCGTCCTCCTGTTCACCGGCGCGGCGGCCTTGGGCGCCCTGGCCGTGGCAACCCCGGACCACCGCTCCCCGCTGGCGTTCCTGGCGACGGTGGCGGCGGCCCTGGCGACGTCGGTGACGGTCTACGAGTCCGCTTTCGGCTTCCGCGCGAAGGCCCGCCGCTCGGCCAGCGGAGCGGCCCTGCTCCACCTGCTGCAGGCGCACGGCGCCCCGACCGGCGACCACGGCGTGGCGGCGTTCCGCGCCGAGGTGGAGAGCGTGCTCAGGCACGCTGACTAGGACGGGAGCTGCGTGCCGCCCGCCCTCCAGAGGGGGTTCCTTCCGGGGGGCGGTGCGGTCTTCGGAGGGGCTGACCGCTCAGGCAGGTTGCCAACCGGGGGCGGAGGGCCGCGTGTCCACCGCGCTCCGGTACTCGTGGGCCGCGCGGCGCACCGCGTCGATGGGGATCTCGCAGTCGAGCGGGTACTCGGTGTCGGAGTTCATGTAGTAGTACAGGAGCTCGCTCACCGAAGGATCGGCCGCCGCGCCCTGGCTGTACCACGCGCCGCTCGGCGACCGGTAGAACAGCGACCCCAGCCCCGCGTCACCGTTCAGCCCGACGTTGAGGATCATCCGGCGCACGTCCAGGCTCGGCGGCCGGGCGACCTTCAGGTGCACGATGACCCGCCCGCGCATCGCGGCGACCTCGTCCAGCACGGCGTCCAGCTCGGCGGCGGTCCGGACGGGCACCGCGTCGTCCTGATCGTCGCCGTACCAGGCCTCTAGCTCCACCACGGCCGTGCTCCTCCCGTGTAGCGCACCCGGACGCGCATCCCCTTGTCGGTCTGGCCGTGCACGGTGAGTGTGCAGCCCTCGGGGAGGATGATCGGCACGAGGGTGTCGCACGAGTCGTCGAAACCCCGGCACGGCCGGTGGTTGATCACCAGGGTCACGTGGCGGATCCCGTTGGCCACCATGTGCGCGGCCAACTTCTGCTCCACGTCGGAGTTCCGGGTGGGCTCGTCGGGGATTCCCTTCGCCGCCAACTGCGCGTGAACCAGCGCAGCGTCCTCGTCCCGCCCGCTCACGATCGCCCGAACCCGCCCGTCCGGCCCGATCCACCGCCCGTGCGTCTTCTGCCCCGTCCCCGGCACCACGGGCGGCGGCAGCTCCCCGCGAAGCCGCTCGACCTCCTCAGCCGGAACCGCAGGCGGGCCGTCCCCGCCCTCCGGGACCGCCCCCGGACCCCCGCCCTCCCCGATCAACCGCGCGCGAACCGCCTCGAGCCGAGCCACAACCCCGGCCAGCGCAGGCAGCAACTCGTCCGCTATCCCGTCGACCACGTCCGCGATCGCCGACAGCGCCAGCGCCGACTCCCACTCCAGCCCCACCGCCCCCTCCAGGGCGATCGCCAGCAGCGAGAACGCTTCCTCCGCCAACTCCCGCGCGCGAACCAGCTCCGCCGCGCACCGCTCGACCTCGCCGACCACCACCGCCACCCGCTCGGCGACGTCCCCGATCGACCCCACCGCTCACCCCCGGGCGAGACCGCGCCTTCCTCCCCAAGGCTCGCAGCCCACCCCACCCGGCCACCCGACCTCCCCGCCGATCACCCGATCAGCCAGCCGTTTCACCCACCCGTGCCCGCTGCACCACCGAGCGCACCGCCGCCCTCTCAAGCCACCGGACAAGCCTCCCCGCCCGAATCCCCAACCCTCGCCACCAACCCCCGCCACCGTCCAGGCGAAACCCCCTCCGCCCGCCGAAAAGCCCGGCTCAACGCGGTGTCCGTCTCGTACCCCACCCGAACCGCGATCTCCTGCAACGTCCGCCCCTCCCGCAGCAGCGCCTTCGCCCGGTGCATCCGCCAGTACGTCAAGTGCGCCAACGGCGACTCCCCGGTCCGCTCCCGAAAAGCCGCCGCGAACGCCGACCGCGACATCCCCGCCCGCCCGGCCAGCGACGCCACCGTCCACGGGTGCGCCAGATCCCCGTGCATCGCCCGCGTGGCAAGGGAAAGCCGAGGATCGTGCAGCGCCGCCAACCACCCCGGCCGGTCGTCCCCCGACCCCGCGCACCAGGCCCGCATCACCTGCACCAGCAGCACGTCCCCCAACTTCCCCAGCACCAGCTCCGAGCCGAACCCGTCCCCCGACTCCAGCACCATCAGCTCCACCGTCGCCAGCACCCGCCGCAGGTTCCCGCCCCGCAACGACACCCGCAGCACGTCCGGCAACCGGGGCAGCAGCGGCTCGGCGGCCACCGCGTCGAACGAGAACGCCGCCACCAGCACCTCGCACCCCGCGCCCCCACCCCCGACCGCGACCTCCCGCGCGGTCAGCACCTCCCGCGCGGGCGCCGGAACCCGCTCGGCCACGTCGGACAACACGAACTCCGCACCCCCGCGCACCACCAGGCAGTCCCCGGCGCCGAGCTCCACGACGCCCCCGCCCTCGCTGAGCACGCACCGCCCCCGCGCCACCACGACCAGCCGCATCGGCGCGGCCCCGGAGAACGCCACCCCCCACGGCGCGGACGCCGTCACCCGGTGGTGGGACCGATGGGCCAGCCCCATCGTGGTCAGGATGTCGTCGACGGGGTCCACGCCACGCTCCCTGGACGATCGGGCAGGAAAAAGCGACGAAAAGGTATCACCAGTCCTGCTCCCCGTTCCTACCGTAGGAATCCACCCGAACGAGTGGAGACCCCGATGCGCGCGTTCCGCCTGACCGACCACCGCTGGACCCCGGTGGACGAACCCACCCCGACCGCAGGTCCGGGCGAGGTGCTGGTCAAGGTCAAGGCCGCGTCCCTGAACCACCGCGACGTCCTGATCCGCGCAGGCAACTACGCCGCACAACCCACCCCAGGCGTGATCCCCCTGTCGGATGGCGCAGGCGAGGTAGTAGCACTCGGTGATGACGTCACCAGGTTCGCCGTGGGAGACCGCGTGGTGGGCGCCTTCCTCCCCGGCTGGACCACCCAACCCGTCCCCACCAGCGGCGAGCAGTACTCGATCGACGTCGACGGCTGGCTGGCCGAGCACCGCGTGATCCCCGAGGAAGCCCTGGCCGCGATCCCGACCGGCGTCGACGACGAGACCGCCGCGACCCTCCCGTGCGCCGCGACCACCGCGTGGGTAGCGCTGCACGGCGTCGGCGAGGGCGACGTCGTGCTCACCCAGGGCACGGGCGGAGTGTCCCTGTTCGTCGTGCAACTGGCGGTCGCACGCGGCGCGCGGGTCGTAGCCACGACGTCCACCGCCCCCAAGGCCGACCTGCTCGCCACCCTCGGCGCGGAGGTCATCAACCGGGTGACGACCCCGGACTGGCCGTCCGAGGTGTGGACCCGCTTCGGCGGCGCCCACCGCGTGATCGAGGTCGGCGCGGGTTTGACGCGCTCGCTCAGCGCACTGCGCCCGTTCGGCGAGGTGGCCCTGGTCGCGCCGTCACGCGAGGAGGTGCGCACGTCCGCGATCTTCCGCACCCGCGCGACCCTCCGGTCCCTGGCGGTGGGAAACCGCCTGGAACTGGAAGCGGTAGCAGCCGAAGTGGCCCGCCTGAACCTGCGCCCCGTCATCGACGGCGTGTTCGACTTCGAGGACGCGGAGAACGCGCACGCACGCCAAACCGAAGACGACCGAGTCGGAAAGATCGTAATCCGCGTCGGCTAGGCCTCCAGACCACGCGCCACGCGCCGTCACGCCGCACGCCGCCCGCCGCACGCCCAAATCAGACGATCGTCGAACCCACCCACCTGCACGCCGAGGAAGAACACCCGATCCCGGCCTAGATGAGTGCACGACGGTCTTCACGTCGCCCAGCACCGAGTTGCGCACGGCGACGCCCACGTCGAGCAGCGAAGGCAACCTCCACGCACACGCCGCCGCTGCCCAGACCCGTGCAGGCCGGTTGAACGGTCCGTTCACCCCTCAGCCCGTACCTGCGCTCACGCTCACCCCCTGGTTGAACGGACCGTTCAACCAGGGGGTGAGTGAACGGCCCGCTCACCTACACATGGTTGAACGGTCCGTTCAACTGCGTGTGAGCAACTGGAGGTGAGTGAACGGCCCGTTCAACTGGGCATGTCAACTGGGCATGGTTGAACGGACCGTTCAGCGGGGCGCGGTTGAACGGTCCGTTCAACCGTTATGCCCGTGCTTGAGCCCCGTTGAACGGTCCGTTCAACCGTCATGCCTGTGCTTGAGCCCGGTTGAACGGACCGTTCAACCGTCATGCCCATGCTCGAACCCGGTTGAACGGACCGTTCAACCACCGCTGCTGAGGCCGGTGCCAGTGCTTGCGCTCGTGCTCGGTTAAATGGTCCGTTCAACCGCCGTGCCTATCCTTGAACCCGGTTGAACGGTCCGTTCAACCGCCGTACCCACGCTCGAACTCGGTTGAACGGACCGTTCAACCGGCGAGCTTGCTCGCTCTCGGTTGAACGGACCGTTCAACCATGGGTGAGTGGGCCGTTCACCCGGTGTCAGGCAGGCCGCAGGGGCATCGTCAGGCAGGCCGCAAGGGCATCCCGTTGTTCAGTGGCGCTATTCAGCGCTGCGTCGGGCGATGACCGTTTCGCAGGTGTAGGTCACCGTCAGCTCCCCGCCCACCGAGTCGATCGTCGCCCCGACCTCGTCAAGCACCCGCGTCAGCAACTCACGCGGCATCCGGGTGAACAAACCGGTCGTCGGCAGCAGGTCCAGCCACTCGTCCCGCTGGTACACCCGCTCCCAGGGGAATCGCAGCCGGATCGGTTCCTCGAAGGCGTTGGTCGTCTTGATGCCCACGACCGCCCGGTCGCCCAGCGGCGAGTAGTCGCCGCCGAAGGCCCCGGCGCCCTTGCCCAAGTCACCGGGCAGCAAACCCCGGCACACCTCGTCGAACCGCTCGCCCACCTCGCCCGCCACCCGCGCCGCGTTCCAGAAGATCGCCAGCACCCCACCCGGACGCAGCACGTCGGCGGCACGTGCGGCTCCCGCGTCAGGGGCGATCCAGTGCCACGCCTGGCCGCACACGGCCGCGTCAAAGCGTCGCCCCGCCGTCTCCCACTCCTCGAACCGCGCGACCTCCACCGGAATCCCACCCCTGCGGGTGAACTCAGCCATCCGGGCATCCGGCTCGACTCCCAGCACCCGGCAACCGGCGTCCCGGAACTGCCGCGCGACGATCCCGGTCCCGCAGCCGACGTCCAGCACGTCCAGCACGTCCAGCACCCCCGGCGCGTCCCCGACCCCCGCGCCGCCCCCCACCCCCACACCACCGGAAAGTGCAGCTAACACCGCCTCCACCACCCCGGATGGGTAAGAGGGACGGGTTCGGTCGTAGCGGTCCGCGTCCGTGCCGAACGACTCGGCGATCTCGCGGGCGTCGTGCGGCGACTCATGAATGGGCATCCGCCCACTCTAAGTGGGCATCCGCCCACTCAACCGTCCCCGGCTAAACTGCCCCCCGCCCGAGAGGAGACCCGGAGTGCCCACAGGCGTGGCGATCCAGGACGCGCGCAACCAGCTCTTCGACGCCGCCGAGCGAGTCCTGCTCCGCGACGGCCCCAGCGGCCTCACCAGCCGTGCCGTCACCACCGAGGCGTCCTTCGCCAAGGGCGTCCTGCACCGCCACTTCGCGGACTTCGACGCGTTCCTCGCCGAGTTCGTCCTCGACCGCGCCGCCCGCCCCACCCCCGAGGTCGAGAGCCTCCCCGACCAGGTCGGCCGCGCCGAGGTGGTCGACAACCTCACCTCCGCCCTCACCGCCCTCTACGCCTCGGCCGCGGTCGCCGTCGTCCCCCTGCTCACCTTCCGCACCGCCCTCCGCGACCGCCTCCGCGACGCCTGGCCCGCAGGCGTCCCGGTCCTCACCGACGCCGCCGTCCGCATCACCGCCTACCTCGACGCCGAGCGCGCCGCGGGCCGCCTCCCCGACACCCTCCCCGCCGACGCCCTCGGTCCCGCGCTCGTCGGCTCCACCCACCTCCTGCACACCGGCCCCGGCGCCACCGAGGACGCCGTCCGGCGCGTCGTCGCCACGGTCCTGCGGGTGTGATCACCCCATCGCGCGGTCGCCGTCCGGGGGAGCGCTGTGGCAGGGTGATCAACCGTGGAACGGGTTGTGCTGCTGGACGAGACCGGTGCGGCCGTGGGCGAGGCCGACAAGGCGACTGTGCACCACGAGGAGACGCCGCTTCACCTGGCGTTCTCCAGCTACCTCTTCGACCGGGGCGGCAGACTCCTGCTGTCCCGGCGAGCGCTGCACAAGAAGACCTGGCCGGGCGTGTGGACCAACTCGTGCTGCGGTCACCCCGCGCCGGGCGAGGACCTGGAGGCCGGGGTGCGGCGGCGGCTCGCCGAGGAGCTGGGGCTCCCGGACGTCGGGCTGGACCTGGTCCTGCCCGGCTTCCGGTACCGCGCGGTGATGGACAACGGGGTGGTGGAGAACGAGATGTGCCCGGTGTACCGGGGCGTGATCGACACCGAACCGGCGCCCAACCCGGACGAGGTGGACGACGTCGAGTGGGTCCCCTGGGCCGACTTCGCGCCCGCCGTCCTCTCCGGAGCCCGGCCGATCTCGCCGTGGTGCCTGCTGCAGGTGGAGGCGCTGGCCGAGCTGGGCGACGACCCGCTGAAGTGGCCCGTCGGCTCCCCGGCCGACCTGCCGCTCGCGGTGCGCTGACCCCCGCGCGGCTCCTGTCGGTTTCCTGAACCGGGGAACCCCGCAGCCCGCGCGCCCGTTTTGCCCGTTGTGCTGAACGCGGAGATCGCTGCGCCCTCCCGGTTCGTCGGACCGGGGGGCGCCCTGGCCGTGGTGCTGACCGTCGCCCTGATCGGCGGCCTCGACCTGCACCGCGCCGTCACCAACCCCTACAGCCTGCGGCGGACCATCAGCGAGTACGCGCTGGGCCCGCAGAAGTGGGTGTTCGACGTCGGCGTGCTGCTGCTCGCGGCCGGGTCGGTGGCGATCCTGGTCGCGCTGGTGCGGGCCGGGGTGGCGCGGTGGTGGTCGCCGGGCGCGGTGGCGATGGCGCTGTGGTCGGCCGGGTTGACGCTGGTCGTGCTGTTCCCCAAGCACAACTGGGCGATGGGCGGGCCGAGCGCGAGCGGCACGGTGCACCGGGTGGCGAGCGTGCTCGCGTTCCTGAGCCTGCCGGTGGCGGCGCTGCTGCTGTCGAGGCCGTGGCTGCGCTCGGCGGCGTGGGGCGCGCACGCGCGTCGGGTGTTCGCGCTGGGCTGGCTGTCGGTGCTCGCGCTGAGCCCGCTGGTGTACGCGCTGCTGGTGGACGCGTCGGGCGGCACGGCGTGGTGGCGGGTGTTCCCGCTGGGGTACGTCGAGCGGGTGCTGGTGCTGGTCGAGGTGGTGGCCGTGCTGGCCGCCGGATCGTGGGCCATCGCGGTGGGGAAGCGCCCTAGAGTGGCCTGATGGCTACTTGGGGTGATCTGGCGGCTTACGTCCGCGACCAGTACGACGTCATCGCCCAGGAGGATGACGAGATCCGCATCCTGTTCACGTTCGATCACCTGGACGAGGAGGACGAGCGGACGCAGGTGATCATCCTGGTCCGCGAGGTGCTCGACCGGAAGCACGAGTGGGTCCAGATCGCGACCCCGATGGGGTTGGCGTCGGCGGTGGACCTGAAGGCGCTGCTGGAGGAGATCGGCCACTCGTCGATCGCGTGCGGCGCGGCGATCATGGGCGAGCACGTCGTGCTGCGCCACTCGCTGCCGCTGCAGACGTTGGACATCCACGAGTTCACCGACCCGCTGGCGCTGGTCGCCGGGACGGCGGACACCCTGGAGGAGCAGTTCTTCGGCGGTGACAATTACTGAGGCGGTGACCCGCGGGTCGAGGACCACCGGCCCGGCCGCCGGTGGGGCGCGTCCCTTCGGACAACCGGAGTGATCTGCACCGCCTCCGGCTATCGCGACCGGGGTTCCGGGCGATACCCAGCCACGGGGGTCGCGTCACACCCCTGTAACACGCCACTCTAAGGCTAGGTTAGCCTTACCTAAACGGAGAAGGTGGTTGTTCGGTGTCCACGACCCCGGTCGTTCCTGCCGCGTCCTACGAGTCGATGACGGTTCGGGTCAGGGCGGGCCTCGGGGAGGACCGGCTCGCCGCCGCCGTCGAGGCCCTCACCGCCCGGCACTCCGAGCTGTCGGACGGCGGCACCAGCTCGCGCCGGGTCGTCGTCGGGGGCGATCCGGCGCGGGCGCGCGGTGGCGAGGCGCTCAGCGTCGTGTGGGTCGACGCGGGCGCCGAACCCGGCCGCCTCGTGCTGTCCGTGCGCCAGGACGTGCTCGCCGCGCTCCCGTGGCGCGTCCTGCTGCCCGAGCTCGCCTCGGAGTGGAAGACCCACTAGCGCTCCCCGTCGTACGCCCGCCGCGCGCGCTCGACCTCCCCGGAGTGCTCCAGCGTCCACTCCAGCAGCTGCCAGAACGGCTCCCGCAGCGACCGCCCCAGCGGCGTCAGCGCGTACTCCACCCCCACCGGAGACGTCGGCAGCACCCGCCGCTCCACCATCCCGTTGCGCTCCAGCCGGCGCAGGGTGTGCGTGAGCACCCGCTGCGTCACGCCCTCCAGGCGGCGCTTGATGTCGTTGAACCGGCGGGGTTCGTCCTCCAGCACGGCGAGCGCCATCATCGACCACTTGTCCGCGATCTGGTCCAGGATCGGCCTGCTCGGGCAGTCCACCCGGAACTCCGGCGCCTCGCGCGAACCGATCGCCCGACCGTCCCCCACCGTCTACCTCCATCGGTATCACCGCTGTGCCCTGAGCACCTTGATGTGCGTTGTTGACGCAGGTCAGAGGCTATCCCAGGGTGGTGTCCGACAGGAATCGACCGGCCCTTCCGGACGCCGGTCAGACCACGGGGAGAGCACACATGACCCACGCGCCGCTGCGGGTGCGCGCCGAGAACGGCGTCGTCCGCGTGACCGTCGACAACCCGCCGGTGAACGTCCTCGACGCCCGGCTGATCACCGAGCTGAAGCGGCTCCTCGTCGCGCTGCGCTCGGACGAGTCGGCGCGGGTGATCGTGTTCGACAGCGCCGACCCCGAGTTCTTCCTGGCGCACGTCGACATGACCACCACGCCCGAGCAGGTCGTGGAGCTGTCGGCGGACCTGCCCGAGGGCGTCAACGCGTTCCAGGCGCTGGGGGAGCTGCTGCGCGGGCAGCCGCAGGTGAGCATCGTGAAGCTGGCGGGCAAGGCGCGCGGGGGAGGCGCGGAGTTCGTCGCGGCGGCGGACCTGGTGTTCGCGGCGATCGGCCGGGCCGGGCTCGGGCAGGTCGAGGCTCCGGGCGGGATCGTGCCCGGCGGCGGCGGGACGCAGTACGTGACGGCCAGGACGGGGCGGAACCGGGCGCTGGAGATCGTGCTGGGCGCGGACCTGTTCGACGCGGAGACGGCGGAGCGCTACGGCTGGGTGAACCGCGCGCTGCCCGCCGACGAGCTGGACGCCTTCGTGGACCGCCTGGCGGCGAACATCGCGGCCCTGCCGGAGGGGGTGATCGCGGCGACCAAGCGCGCGATCCCGGCGGAGGACCTGTCGGCGGGGCTGGTGCGCGAGCACGAGGAGTGGGCGGGGCTGTTCGCGCGGCCCGCGGCGGGGGAGCTGCTGGCGGGGATGATGGCGGCTGGTGCGCAGACCCGTGAGGGGGAGCGGGATCTGGAGGGGCTGGCGCGCGGGGTCGGGGCGCGGGTGGCGGCGAAGGGCTGACGCCTAGCACCCCTCGGGCGGTGGCGCACCTGTTTCCGCGCCACCGCCACGGGAACCCGCTAATGGGTCTTGAGCCTGCTCAGGGGCCGTTTTTGTCAGGGGTGCGCGGTACAAATGTCCACGGGAGGAAGCGATGGGTGATGCGAGAGAGCGCGAGGCAGTAGTTAGCCCGAACGGGTGCCGCTGGTGCGGGGTAGACGAGTTTAGCCACGCTCAGCGGTGGGCCCCCGAGGTGAAGTGGCACGTGTGGGCCGCACCCGCCGCAGAGCAGCGCAAGGAGCGCATGCTCGCTCGGCGGAGGGCCCGTCTCCCCGGCCCCGCTGAAGACCTCAGTTCGCCAGTTCCTTCAGATCGGCGAAGGCGTCCCGCAGCCCCTCTGGTACCTGTTCCGGACTCTTCAGGCGGTTGACGACCGCCATCACCAGAGCGGGCTTGCCTGAAGGAGAGGTCTCTCCCTCCTCCTTCAGCATGGTGACAACACCCTCGCTGAACTTCCTGCCGGTTCGGTGAGCGGCGAAGTCATCCGGACTCCAGGGAGCTCCGTCCACGCGCGGCCACTGCGCATTAGCGGTCTCCGCCCAGGTGGCGTCGTCAAACAACTCCTCAAGCTCCATGACGCCCTGGCGCTTGCCCAGGAACTTGACGACCTTGTGGTAGCCCTCCCGGCCGAAAACCCTCTGCAGAGCGGCTTCCCGGAACATCCTGTCCTTGACCTCGCAGTCGGCGTCGATCAGCAACACCACGGTTCGCCCGTGCTCGTGCAGGTAGCTCGCCAGATCCAGCGCGCCGGAGTTCCCATCGCAAGCCCACAGCGCGATGCCTGCCGACTGGAGTTGCAGGCCCTCGGAGAGCTTGAACAGGACCGGGATGGCCTTCTGCTCGGTTTCCCCTTCCACGGCCAAGAAGCACCGCTCGTGCAGCAGCACCGAATTGCGCAGACCGACCGCAGTGGCGATGGACTGCAGGTGCAGGTCGAACCCATCGTGTCCGGTGGCCGCACCCAGCCGCTCGACGCGAGTGCGCCTCGTCCCGTCCAGTTCGAGCCGCACGACGTCCTGCAGGTCCACGCCGTCGATCAGGTTCATGGAGTGGGTGGCCACCACCACGCTGGTATTCGGCACCCGGCACTGCTCGCGGATCAGCTCCATGACTTCCCGCTGGTAGTGGTAGTCGAGGTGGGTGTCGGGCTCGTCGTACACCACGATCGTCGGCACCGGCGGGCCGTTCTCCGCCAACATCTCCTCGTCCTGCTGCTCCTCGACCAGGATGTCGGTGGACGCCTCCCAGACCGCCAGCGAGATCCGCCGCGCGCTGCCCTGACCGGATCGGTCCAGCCGGACCTGCTCTCCTGTCGAGCGCCTCAACCGCAGCGAGGCCGAGCGCAGGCGAGGGCTCATGGAGATGTCGGGCTTCACCGCGACCTCGGTGATGTCCTTGCAGCGTCGGGTGATGTGGTCGACGAGCGGCTGCGCCTGAGCGACGAGCCAGTCCTGCGCGTCGCCCTCCAGCACTTCGATCTGCTTGCGGGTGCTCTCCTCCTGCAAGTACCCCTTCAGCTGCTGCCCCAGGATCTCTGCGACTGCGGCTTCCGGGTCCAGCGTCTTGCCCGTGAACGTCACGACGTGCGGCAGGCGGTTGGTCAGGTTCGGCGGTGCGCCCGTCCACCCCTCGCCGCTGGAGTGCCCCCGCGCGTACTCCTGTACCGCCGCCAGCAGTTCGGGCTTGTTGCCGGGTGACTGCGGGCGAAGGCCGTACTTCTGCACCAGCTCCCTCAAGTCCGAGACCTTCGACCGGGAGAGGTCGCGCAGGTCCTCGTCGTCAGGGATCGGCCCCCACACCTCGTAGCGCGCGTCCTGGTCGTACTCCATGATCCGGCGCAGCTTGATCACGGCGGGCAGCGAGAACTTCTCCTGCTCCCACTCGTCGAGCAGGAACCGGCCGCTGACGTCGATGTCGGCGCGCCCACCGTCGGACTCGCCCTCCAGGTAGGTGCGGTCGTCCTCGATGGGGGAGTAGCGGCCCAGCAGGAACTTCACCGCGTCGAGCGCTGATGACTTGCCGCCGTCATTGGGTCCGGCCAAGATCGTCGGACTCCCGATGGGGATGTCCTCGACCTCGGCCAGCGAGCGAAAACCGCGAATCGAGAAGTTTGCAAGGTGCACCGGCGAACCATCCAGGGCGAGTTGACTGACAGGCCTGACCCCGACGCCGCACCACGTGGAGAGCGGCTTCCAGCAGCCTAAGACGGCTTGATCAAAACCTGATAATCGACACGCCGAGTAATCGTCCTATGCACCCTTGTGGGTGAACAAGCTGGATCGTATGCGCTTTATGTAACAGCAATTGTGCGGACTTGGTCAGACTTTGTGCGTGGTACCGCCGTTCAGGTGGCGATCCGCACCCTCACCCCGCCACCGGCCACGAGTGCACCGGCTCGTTCGTGTGCATCAGATCCCGGTACCCCCGCAGCACCCGCCGCAGCGCCTCCGGCCGCTCCAGGGACGTCCCGTCGTACGCCCGGTGGAACGCGCGCGTCTGCCACGTCGCCCCGTTCACCCCGCGCAGGCACCGCTGCTCCACGATCCCCAGCAGCCGGTCCCGCTCCCGCTCGTCCACGCCGAGCCCGACCAGCCCTTCGTGCGCCAGCGGCAGCAGCCGCCGCAGCACCAGCTCCACCACCGGGACCGTCCCCAGCCCCGGCCAGTACACCTGCGCGTCGATCCCCCGCCGCGCCCCGGCCAGGAAGTTCTCCTCCGCCGCCGAGAACGACATCTGCGACCACACCGGCCGCTCGTCCTGCGCCAGCGCGTGCGCCAGCCCGTAGTAGAACGCCGCGTTCGCCATCGTGTCCACGACCGTCGGCCCGGCGGGCATCACCCGGTTCTCCACCCGCAGGTGCGGCCGGTCGTCCACCACGTCGTACACCGGCCGGTTCCACCGGTAGATCGTCCCGTTGTGCAGCCGCAGCTCCGCCAGCGACGGCACGCCGCCGTCCGCGAGCACCCGCTCCGGGTCCTCCTCGGCGCAGATCGGCAGCAGCGCCGGGAAGTACCGCACGTTCTCCTCGAACAGGTCGAAGATCGACGTGATCCACCGCTCCCCGAACCACACCCGAGGCCGGACGCCCTGCTCCTTCAGCTCGTCGCTGCGGGTGTCCGTGGCCTGCTGGAACAGCGCGATCCGGGTCTCCGGCCACAGCTCCTTCCCCAGCAGGAACGGCGAGTTCGCCCCGACCGCCACCTGGACGCCCGCGATGGCCTGCGCCGCGTTCCAGTACGCAGGGAACCGCTCAGGCGACACCTGCAGGTGGAACTGCGTGCTCGTGCACGCCGCCTCCGGCACGATCGAGTCCGCGGTCATCTGCAACCGCTCGGCCCCGTCGACGTTGATCTCCAGGTCCTCGCCGCGCGCCGCCAGCACCTGCTCGTTGAGCAGCGCGTAGCGCGGGTTCCCGGACAGCGCGTCCACCGCCATGTGCCTGGCCTGCAACGTCGGCAGCGTCCCGACCATCACCATGTGCGCGTCGACCTCCCGCGCCCGCTTCTCCGCCTGGTTCAGGCTGGTGCGGACCGTGGCCTCCAGCTCCGCGAACCCGCCGCCCGCCAGCTCGCGCGGCGGCACGTTGATCTCCACGTTCCACTGGCCCAGCTCGGTGACGAAGTCCGGGTCGGCGATGGCCTCCAACGCCTCGGCGTTGCGCATCGCCGGGTCCCCGGCCTCGTCCACCAGGTTCAGCTCGATCTCCAGCCCGGTCATGGGCCGGTCGACCTCGAACCGCTCCTCTTCCAGCATCCGGGTGAACACGTCCAGGCACCGCCGCACCTTCGTGCGGTAGCGCGTCCGGTCCTCGCGGCTGAACTCGTGCCGCTCGACGTCGTCGCCCACTGCGCCCCTCCACCACCGCGCCCGGTGCGCGGCCCCTGCCGAGGCCGCTTCCGGATCGCGGCGCACGGGTCAGCGAGCGGGTACCGCGATCGCGGTCACCACAAACCCCTCCCGCGCCAACCACCTGCCGGTGAACCCGGACACCACGCGCCCGTCCACGACCGGGTGCTCCACGAGCACGCGCGCGGTGAACGTGCCGTCGCGGCCGAGCACCAGCTCGGCGTCCTCGAAGCCCAGCCACCGCCGGGTCAGCGGGAACCACGACTTGTACACCGACTCCTTGGCGCTGAACAGCAGCCGGTCCCAGTGCACCGACGAGTCGCGTCCCCCCAGCAGCGCCACCATGTCCTGCTCGCGCGGGAGGGCCACCGCCGCCAGCACGCCCTCCGGGGTCGGCTGGTTCGGCTCGGCGTCGATGCCCAGCGTCCACACGGCCTCGGTGCGCGCGGCGACGGCCGCCCGGTACCCGTTGCAGTGCGTGATGCTGCCGACCACGCCCTCCGGCCACCCCGGTTCCCGCTTCGGGCCGGGCAGCAGCGGCACCGGCGGGAACCCCAGCTTCGCCAGCGCCCCGCGCGCGCAGTGCCTGCCCGTGGTGAACTCGCGGCGCCGCTTGTCCACCGCGCGCGCCACGTGCTCCTCCTCCTCGGGCAGCAGCACGGCCTCCGGCGGGTCGCCGAACGCCTCCACCGCGGCGACCCCGTCCGGCAGCAGCTCCTCGATCACCGCGCGTCCCCTTCCCGCAGCACGTCCAGCAGCGGAGCCCCGGTCCAGCCACGCGGTTTCCACTCGCGCGGGTAGCCCAGCGACACCTCGTCGAAGCGCACCCCGTCCACCCGGATGGTGCGCGGGATGTGCAGGTGCCCGTACACCGCGACGGCCGCGCGGTACTTCAGGTGCCAGTCGGCGGTCAGCTCGGTTCCGCACCACAGCGCGAACTCCGGGTACCGCAGCACCAGCGTGGGGTCGCGCACGAGCGGCCAGTGGCTGATCAGCACCGTCCGCAGCTCGTGGTCGACCTCGTCCAGCCTGCGCGCGCTCTCCGCGATCCGGGCGCGGCACCACTCGTCGCGGCTCGGGTGCGGGTCCGGGTGCAGGAAGTACTCGTCGGTGCACACCACCCCGGCCTCGACGGCCTTGGCCAGCGCGGACTCCTTGTCGGTCGTGCCCGCCGGCCGGAAGGTGTAGTCGTACAAGGTGAACAGCGGCGCGACGGCCACCGGACCGCCCTCGCCGTCGAACACCGGGAACGGGTCCTCGGGGGTGTGCACGCCCAGCGAGCGGCACATCTCCACGAGCTGCCGGTAGCGCACCTCGCCCCGGCTCTGCACCGGGTCGTCCTTGGTGGTCCACAGCTCGTGGTTGCCCGGCACCCAGACGACCTCGCGGAACCGCTTGCGCAGCAGGCCGAGCGCCCACTCGACGTCGTGGAACTTCTCGCCCACGTCACCGGCGACGATCAGCCAGTCGTCCGGCGATGGCGCGGTCAGCTCGGTGACGAACTCCCGGTTCTGCTGGTACGTCACGTGCAGGTCGCTCGTCGCGAGCAGGCGTGGTCGGCGTGTCACGAAGCCGAGGGTAGCCAGCGCGGCAAAGACCGTTCATCCGCTCGTCGTGCCTGGGGTGCCGCCCAGCCTCGTCAGGGGTCCGCGCGACGCTGGAGGCGTCCGCTCGGCGCGCGGGCGGTTATAGCCGACCGACCGACTTCCTAGCGTGATGGTCGTCACGATCGCGTTCTCGGAGGAGCCTGATGAGCGAGCAGATCCCCAGCTCCGCCACCGCGCCGCAACCGTTCGGCCGAACGGTGGGCGCGGAGATCGTCCGCCACGCGCGCCAGCACGCCCACCCGGCCGTGGCCCCGCGCCGCCCGGCGGAGGACGCGGCCCTCGCGGCGCTGCTGCGCGCCCGCCAGCGCAGCGGCGAGGGGCAGCAGTGGAGCAGGCGACCGCAGGAGCCGCCAACGCGGCCCGCGCAGGCGGACGTGGTGGAGCGGTTGGCGTCCCGGATAGTCCCGCCCGCGCTGTGGACGGCGGTGGAACCGCTGATCCCGCCCGCGAAGGTGCGGCGGCAGGGGGGTGGTCGCGGGCGCGTGTCGGACCGGGCGGTGTTCACCGCGATCGCGTTCGTGCTGACGAGCGGGTGCGCCTGGCGGCACCTGCCCGCGACGTTCGGGGTGACGGTGCCGACGGTGCACCGGAGGTTCCAGGAGTGGACCGACACCGGGTTGTGGATCAGGCTGCGGCGGATCGCGGAGGAGGGGCGGTTCGAGGACGCGGACTGGCTGCGGATGATCGTGGAGGCGGCGGAGCGGCGGGGCACTCGGGCGACCGGATGAGTTCCCGGCGGTAGTCGGCGGGCGGACCGGGTGTCGGCGGCGATCACCCGGAAGGCGGTGGGGCGCGGGCGTTCCCGAAGGTTCGGGGGTGCTACGGCCGCGCCCCGGCCAGCTCCACCAGCGCGGCCAACCGCGCGTCCCGCCTCGCCTCGGGCAACCGGCCGCCTCGGGCCAGCAGCACCTGCCCGTGCAGCGCGCCCCAGACGACCTCGGTGAACACGTCCGGGTCGCCCTGGGGGCTCAGGGGCGCCAGGACGTCCCGCAGCGCGGTGAACGCGTCGCGCAGCGGCTGCGGGGTGTCCGGCGCGTCGAACGCGAGCGGTGCGGAGAGGGTGAACATCGCGTCGTAGCAAGCCGGGTTGTCCTCCGCGAACCCGGTGTAGGCGCGCGCGAGCCCGACCAGCCCGTCCGCGCCCCCGAGCCGCTCGGCGAGCTCCGCGAACCCCTCGACGGCGACCGCCGCGATGATCGCGTCCTTGCCGGAGAAGTGGCTGTACAGCACGGGTTGGCTGTACTCGATCAGCTCGGCGAGCCGCCGCGTGGTGACCGCCTCCCACCCCTCGGCCTCGGCCAGTTCGCGCGCCGCCCCGACGATCGCCCCCCGCCGCTCCGCCCGTTCCCGCTCCCGGCGCTGCTGTGCTGACATGGGGGCGATCCTAGCGCTGCTAGCCAACTGATCGCTGCTAGTGCTAGCGTTGATCGAAAATCTAGCAACGCTAGGAGGGTGCTGTGCACTCGTTAGCCGTGGTTCTGACCGTCGCCGCCGCGCTGGGCATCATCGTGATCGGCGGGTTGTACCTGCTCGTGCCGCAGCGCATCGCGAGCACGTTCGGCCTGCCCGTCCGGCCGGAGGAACCGGGGGAAACCGGCTGGCTGAACCTGAAGGGCGTGCGCGACGTGGTCTCCGGGCTGGTGATCCTGATCCCGCTTGCCCTGGGGCACCCGGATTTGACCGGCTACGTGCTCCTGGCCGCCGCCCTCACCCCGGTCGGCGACATGCTGACCATCCTGCGGCACAAGGGGAACCGCGCGTTGGCGTACGGGATGCACGGCGGCACGGCGGTGGTCGTGGCGCTGGCGGGGGTGCTGTTGTTGGTGGGGTGACGAGGGCTAGTCCTGGTGGGGAGTGGGTTCGTCGTCCAGCACTTTTCGCGCGTAGGCGCGCAGTGACCATCTTCGCGATCTGCGGAGCAGCACCCCCCGCTAGTCCGCGTGCACCCCAGCCCGGTACTTCGGCACCCGCACGCTCACCTTCGTCCCCAACCCCTGCGCGGTCTCCACGACCAACCCGTAGTCGTCCCCATAACACCGCCGCAACCGCTCGTCGATGTTCCCCAACCCGATCCCCGCCGTGGCCCCCACCTTCCCCGCCAGAGTCCGCCGCAGCGCGTCCGGGTCCATCCCGATCCCGTCGTCCTCCACGGTGATCCGAGCCTCGTCCCCCGCGTCCTCCGCCGTGATCGAGATCAGCCCCGGCCCGACCTTCCCCTCCATCCCGTGCCGCACCGCGTTCTCCACCAGCGGCTGCAAGCACAGGAACGGCACCGTCACCGGCAGGACCTCCGGGGCGATCTGCAGCGTCACCTGCAACCGCTCGCCGAACCGCGCCCGCTCCAGCGCCAGGTACTGGTCGATCGACCTCAGCTCCTCCGACAGCGTCGTGAAGTCCCCCGCCCGCCGGAACGAGTACCGCGTGAAGTCCGCGAAGTCCAACAACAACGTCCGCGCCCGCTCCGGGTTCGTCCGCACGTACGACGCGATCGCCGACAGCGAGTTGTAGATGAAATGCGGCGAGATCTGCGCCCGGAGCGCCCGCACCTCCGCCTCCACCAACCGGGTCCGCGACCGGTCCAGCTCCGCCAGCTCCAGCTGCCCCGACGCCCACCGCGCCACCTCGTTGGTCGCCCGCACCAACCCCGCCGACGCCTCCCGGCTGTACGCCGCCAGCACCCCGACCACCCGCCCCTCCACCGTCAACGGCGCCAGCACCGCCGTGTGCACGGGGCAGTCCGCCTCCACGCACGACACGTCGAACGCCCGCGTCCGCCCGGTCGCGAACACCTCCCGCGCCAACCCCAGCGCCTCCGCCGAGTGGTGCTCCCCGGCGCCCTCCCAGGCGACCACCTGCTCCTCGTCGGTCAGCGCCAGCGCAGGCGTCCCCAGCAGCGTCCTCAGGTGCCGCGCCGACTTCCGCGCCGCGTCCGGCACCAGCCCGGCCCGCAGCGGCGGGGCCGCCGACCACGCCGTGTGCAGCGTCTCGAACGTGATCCGCTGCTCCTGCGTCACGAAGTCGTTGCGCCGCTTGGACGTCCACCACAGCGTCACCACCACCGCGACCCCGGCGAGCAGCACCGCGCCCGCCGTCCCCAGCGCCGTCACAACCGGTCCTGACTGCGCAGTCCCAGGTTCTCCGGCGCGTGCAACCGCACCATCACGTGGTTCACCCCCGGTGGCACCCGCTTCGGCGTCGCCAGCGACACCGCGTACATGACCACGAACCCCAGCGGCGCCGTCCACGCCGCCGGGCGCGCCAGGAGCGCGTGGTACCAGGCGTCGCTCGGTCCCGCCGCGATCGTCACCATCCCGGCCGCCAGCGCCGGGACCCCGCCCGCGAGCATCCCGGCGACCGCGCCGACCGTCGTGATCCGCGTGCTCCAGATCCCCAGCACCAGCAGCGGGCACAGCGACGACGCCGCCACCGCGAACGCCAGCCCCACCACGTCCGCCACCGGCACCCGCCCCAGCAGCGGCGTCACCAGCAGCGGCGCGGTCACCGCCACCAGCGTCGCCAGCCGGAACCCGCGCACCCCGCGCAACCGCAGCACGTCCCGGCTCAGCACCCCGGCCAGCGACACGATCAACCCCGACGAGGTCGACAGGAACGCCGCCACCGCCCCGCCCGCCACGAGCGCCCCCAGCAGCTGCCCGCCGAGCCCGCCGACGACCCGGCTCGGCAGCACCAGCACCACCGCGTCGGTGTCCCCGGTCATCAGCAGCTCCGGCGTGTACAACCGCCCGAGCGCCCCGTACAGCGGCGGCATCAGGTAGAACACGCCCAGCAGCCCCAGCACGATCAGCGTGGTGCGCCGCGCCGCCCGGCCGTTCGGGTTGGTGTAGAAGCGCACGATCACGTGCGGCAGCCCCATCGTGCCCAGGAACGTCGCGATGATCAGCGAGTACACCGAGTACAGCCCGAACCGCTCCACGCCGCTGCTGGGCAGCGACCAGCCCGCCCCGGTGGTCTGCGGGATCGACTTCAGGTGCGGCACCGCGGCCCCCTGCGGGAACACCAGCCGCGACCCGGCCGCGATGGTGTGCTCGCCGCCCTCCAGCAGCACCAGCCCGTCCACCCGCTCGCCGTCGACCTCGCCCGCGCCGCTGAACCCGACCGGCTCCCGCACGTCGACCACCGTCGTCCGCTCGAACGACACCGACGTCTCGCGCGGGAACACCGGGAAGTCCTCCGTCGACACGCCCCGCGCGCCCTGCGCCTGCCACGCCAGCACCAGGAACACCGCGGGCACCGCGATCGCGGTCAGCTTGAGCCAGTACTGGAACGCCTGCACGAACGTCACGCTGCGCATCCCGCCGGACAGCACGTTCGCCGTCACCACCACCGCCACCATCGCCGCGCCCACCCAGCTCGGCGTGCCGATGACCGTGTGCAGGGTCAGCCCCGCGCCCTGGAACTGCGGCAGCAGGTACAGCCACCCGATGCCCAGCGCCAGCCCCGACGCCACCGCCCGCACCACCGGCGAGCCGAACCGGGCCTCCGCGAAGTCCGGCAGCGTGTACGCGCCGCTGCGCCTGAGCGGGGCCGCGACCAGCGCCAGCAGCACCAGGTAGCCCGCCGCGTAGCCGACCGGGAACCACAGCATGTCCGGCCCGTGCGCGAACACCAGCCCCGCGATGCCCACGAACGACGCCGCCGACAGGTACTCGCCGCCGATCGCCGAGGCGTTCCACCACGGGGACACGGTCCGGGACGCCACGAAGAAGTCCGACGTCGTCCGCGACACCCGCAGCCCGTACCCGCCGACCAGCATCGTGCCCAGCACCACCAGCAGCACGGCGACCAGGCCGTACGTGCTGCTCACGAACGCTCCACCAGCTCGGCGAACTCGGCCTCGCCGCGCTCGGCCTGCCGCACGTAGAACCAGCCCGCCCCCACCAGCACCGGGAACACCAGCACGCCCAGCAGCAGCCACGGCAGCTGCAACCCGAGCAGCCGCTGCTCGGCGACGCCGGGGACGAGCGCGAACAGCAGCGGCAGCGCGGAGACCGCCCCGCACACCACCGCGCACAGCGTGAAGCCGAGCCTGCGCTGCGAGCGGATCAGCGACCGCATGTAGACCGCGCCGAGCTCGCTCTGCTCGTCGATCTCGCGGGACGCGGGGTAGGGGCGGGGCGCGCGCGGGGCGCGGGTGCGGGGGCTGGTCACCACGACGCGCTGGGTGGGCGCGGGCGCGGGACCGTGCTCGCGGCCACCCGGACCGCCCGAGCCCGGCTCCCCGGACCTCCGGCTCACGACGGCTGCCGGTTGCGCCGCACCAGGAGCTGCCGCAGGTGCCGGGCGTGCCGCCTGCTCACCGGCAGCACCGCCCCCCCGATGTTCACGCTCAGGTGCCCGTCCTCCAGCCGCAGCTCGTCGATGTGCCCGAGCGACACCAGGTGGCTGCGGTGGATGCGCACGAACCCGGCGCTGCGCCAGCGCTCCTCCAGCCCGTTCAGCGCCGCCCGCACCAGCCCGCTGCCGGTCGCCGTGTGCAGCCGCGCGTAGTCGCCGTGCGCCTCCACGTAGCGGATCTCCGCGAGCCGGATGAACCGGGTGATCCCGCCCAGCTCCACCGGGATGACCTCGTCGCCCACGTCCGGCGCCCGCTCGACCGGCGCGGCCTGCGGCGCGGGCTGCTCGACCGGCCTGCTCTCCAGCACCTCGTGCACGATCCGGTGCACCGACTCGGCCAACCGCTCCTGCCGCACCGGTTTCAGCAGGTAGTCGAGCGCCTTCAGCTCGAACGCCTCCACCGCCGGCTCCTGGTGCGCGGTCACGAACACGATGGGCGGCGGCTGCGCGAACCGGGACAGCACCCGCGCCAGGTCCAACCCGTCCAGGCCCGGCATCCGGATGTCCAGGAACACCGCGTCGACCGGCTGCCCCGCGTCCATGGCCCGGTGCAGCGTGCGCAGCGCCTTGGTCGCGTCCCCGACCGCCTCCACGTGCCCGACCCTCGGATCGGACCGCAGCAGGTAGACGAGGTCCTCCAGCGCGGGCGGCTCGTCGTCCACGGCGAGCACCCGCAACGGCCGCCCGAGCGCCCCCCGGCGTTCGGGCCCCTCGCACAGAGGACAGGGCAGACCTGAGGTCATGGACATCCAATGCGGTGTTCTCGGCGGCGTCGACGATTAGACCATCGGGCGGCCATCCTCGTCCTTGGAGGGCGTCCAGGGCAATGGTCGCAGCGCGTCCCGCACGTCGCGCAGCGCCACCTCCAGCTCCAGGTGCGCCTCCTCGGCGCGCCGCGCCGCCGTCCCCACCGACCCCGCCGTCGCCGCCCCCACCAACCGCGCCGCCGCGCACCGCAGCACGTGCGCCGACTCGGCCAGCCGGTCCGCCTCGCCCGCCAGCGCGCCCAGCGCCTCCAGCAGCTCCCCGATGGTCGCGGGCCGTGACGACATCACCCCGGCTCGCTGCTCCTCTGCCAGTGGGTTCACCTCCCCGTGTCACGCCGGTGACGGGGAACCGATCGTGCCGCCGGGCACGCACGGGGGTCAACGGCGCGGGGGAGTGGTCTCAATCGGCTAAACCCGCACCACCCGCCAACCACCCCGGCGCGTCACGCGCGGTCACCGCTTCGGGTTGCTCGTCGCGCGGATCGCCCTCGCCTGTCCTTACGGTCCAGCCAGTGATCACGTGGCCCAGGTCACGTGGTCGCACCACCGGGAGGCTCGGGCACCGGCGCCCCTGCCCTCCGAACTCCCGGTGCGGACGCAGCCGACCGAGAGCGTGGACCGGCAGGGCAGGGGAAGTGCTCGACGTGCTCCATACGGTGCGGCGGTTCGAGGTGGATCAAATGGACGGTCTCCGGGACGAGCGGCGCTCACGCGTCCTCACCAGGCTGGTCGCCTGCGCGGTCATGGGGCTCATCTCCGGCGCTCTGGCGCTGGGCACGGCCACCACCGCGTCGGCCCAGGGTGCGGATTGGGACGCCATCGCGCGCTGTGAGAGCGGGGGCAACTGGTCGATCAACACCGGCAACGGCTACTACGGAGGGCTCCAGTTCAACCCCGGCACGTGGGCCGCCAACGGCGGTAGCGGGATGCCGCACCAGGCATCGCGCGAGGAGCAGATCCGCGTGGCGGAGAACGTGCTGCGCTCCCAGGGCATCGGCGCCTGGCCGCACTGCGGCCGTGGCAAGGCGACCGGGGCGGCCCCGGCGGCCGTCACCGCCCCCGCGACGGGCGCGCCCGCCGCGGCGACGCCCGTGGCAGCCGCTCCCGCGCCCGTCGTGGCCTCCGGCTCGACCGACAACCCGGACGGCGACTACACCATCCAGCCCGGCGAGACCCTGTCGTCCATCGCCGACAAGCACGGGATCGCGGGCGGGTGGCGAGCGCTGGTCGAGAAGAACCCCGAGTTCCTGACCAATCCCGATCTGATCTACCCCGGCCACCGGATCACCCTCCGGTAACCGGCTCCCGGTGGGGTGGCGCGAAGGCCCCGCCTCACCGGTGACCAAGCTCCGACCGCCCCAGGTCGCCCCACGGACCCGCGCCGCCTTCGCGGTGACGAGCCCGAGAGCGGAGCCGCCGATCACCCGCACGGTCCACGCCCGTTCCGCCGCGCCCGCGCGGTGGAGCCCACCCGCCACGAGGAGAACCACCTGGACCCTTCGACCGCAGTGCGCCGGGACCCCACATCCCGGCGCGGCCCGATCACCGCGCGACCGTCCTCCGCGCGGTGATCGGGCCGGCTGACCAGGGCGGCCTCGCGGTCGCCCTTTTCTCTTGCGCGACAAGGGTTTCGCGCGGCTCAGCCCAACGCGGCCAGCAGCGACTCGGCGGCCTGCCGCAGCCCGCCGTACCCGGTCTCCCCGGCCAGCCCGATGCCGATCCGCGCGTGCCGCACCGCGTCCCCGCGCCGCCCGGCGGCCAGCAGCGCGGGCGCCAGCAGCACGTGGGCCTGCACGACCCCGTGCCGGTAGCCGACCCCGCCGGACAGCTCCAGCGCCCGCAGGTGCGCCGCGACCGCCGCCTCGGGGTTCACCAGGTGCCGCTGCACCAGGCCCAGCGCGTTGTGCACGTCCGCCTCGATCCGGGGGCTGCCGCCCAGCTCCTGCACCAGGGCCAGCGCCCGCTGCGCGGTCCGCAGCGCCTCGCCGTGCTCCCCGGCCAGGCACAGCGCGGCGGCCAGGTGCGCGGTGGTCTCCGCGTGCGGCGGCCGGGCCCCGGTGCGGGCCCACCCGTCCCGCGCCTCCCGCAGCAGGTCGACCGCGCCGGGGTGGTCGCCCCGCGCGCCCCGGCACCGCCCGCGCAGGTCCGCGCCGGACGCCGCCAGGTTCACCGCGCCCACCCGCAGCGCCAGCCCGTGGCCCTCGCGCAGCAGCGCCTCGGCGGCGTCGAGCTCCCCGCGCGCCAGGCGGACCGCGCCGAGCCCGATCAGCCCGGCGCACCGGGCGTGCGCCAGTTCCCCTGACGCGCCAACGACTTCCCGGAACCGGTCCTCGGCCTCGGCCAGCTCGCCCACGTCCAGCGCGACCACGCCCGCGACCCCGGCGAGCAGCCACACCGCGCGCCCCACCGGGTTCCCCGAGCGGGCTGCGTCGCGGGCGGCCCGCAGGTCGCCGAGGTTCCGGTGCGCCGCCACCAGGTGCGCCAGGACCACGCCCCCGGCCTCGGTGTCCCCGGCCGCGCGCGCCGCGTCGCCCGCCGCGCGCACCGCGTTCAGGAACCCGCCGTGGTGCCCGTGCGAGCCCAGGAACCCGCCGACCGCCTCGACCAGCGACCAGGCCATCGGCAGCGGCCCCAGGCGCGCGCACCGCTCGGTGGCCGCCAGCAGGCTCGGCCGCTCCGCCTCCAACCAGGCGCGCGCCGTGCGGGCGTCCGGCAGGTCTGCCCGCCCGCGCGCGGGCCGGACCTCGGGGAACAGCACGTCGCCCACGTCGGAGGCGGTGCTCAGGTACCAGTCGAACAGCCTGCCGCGCGCGGCCTCCAGGTCGTCACCGGCGGCGCGGGCCCGTTCGGCCGCGTACTCGCGCAGCAGGTCGTGCACCGCGAACCGCTCGTCGCCCACGCGCTGCACCAGGTTCGCCGAGGCCAGCTCCTCGGCGAGCGCGCGGGCGGTGGCCTCGTCCGCGCCCAGCAGGGCGGCGGCGCCGAACGCGCTGAAGTCCGGGCCGGGCAGCAACCCGGTGAGGCGGAACAACTTCGCGGCGTCCGGCCGCAGCGCGGCGTGCGACAGGTCGAACGCCCGGCGCACCGCCGCGCTGTCGTCGTCCGGGACCGCCAAGGCGGACAGGCGGTCCCCGCCGCGCAGGTCGTCCACATAGGACCGGATGTCGGTGGTGTGCGCGCCGACGAGGTTGCCGAGCGCGATCCGCAGCGCCAGCGGCAGGTAGCCGCACAGCCGGGCCAGCTCGCGCAGCGCGTCGCCCTGCTCGTCGGCGGCCTCGGGGGCGAGCGAGCGGGTCAGCAGCATCCACGCCTCGTCGCCGCGCAGCACGTCCAGCCGGACCGCCGCGGCCCCGACGTCCCCGGCCAGCTCGTTCCGGCTGGTGATCACCACGGAGCACTCGGGGACGTCCGGCAGCAGCGGCAGCACCTGGGCGGCGGAGGCCGCGTTGTCGAGCGTGATCAGCACCCGGCGCCCGCGCAGCCGGTCGCGGTAGGCGCGCACGAGCTCGGCCTCGTCGGCGGGGATGCTGTCGGGGCGCGCGCCGAGGGCCCGGAGGAACCGGCCGAGCACGGTGGTGGTGCTGAGCGGCGGTGACGTGGAGTGGCCGCGCAGGTCCGCGTACAGCTGCCCGTGGTGGTAGCGCTCACGCACCGAGTGACCGACCGTCACCGCGAAGGCGGTCTTCCCCACGCCTGGCGGCCCGCACACGGCGACGACGGCGGCGGGCCCGGCGAGCAGGGCGGTGACCCGGTCCAGCTCGTCGGCGCGCCCGACGAAGTTCCCGACCGGCGCGGGCAGCTGCGACACCGGGGCCCACCCGGAGGGCAGCGGCCCCCGGAGCGCGGGGTCGCCGGTGAGGATCGAGTGGTGCACGGCCCTGAGCGACTCGCTGGGGTCGACGCCGAGCTCGCGGGCGAGGGCGGTGCCGGCCTGGCGGTAGGCGTCGAGCGCGTCCGCCTGGCGGTCCGCGCGGTGGAGCGCGACCATGAGCTGCGACCAGAACCGCTCGCGCAGCGGGTGGCGCGCGGTCAGCCGCCGCAGGTCCGGCACCAGCTCGGCCCCGTGCCCGAGCCGCAGCCGGGCGTCGACCAGCTCGGCCGTGACCCGCAGCTGCTCCTCGACCAGCGCCGGGACCTCGTCGGCGTGCAGGGCCTCGGACGGCACGTCCGCGAGCGCCGGGCCGCGCCAGCAGTCGAGGGCCCGCTGGTAGTGCTCGACGGCGGAGCCGAAGTCCTTGGCGGAGGCGGCGAGCGCCCCGTGCGCGGCGTGGTCGGCGAACCGGTGCAGGTCGACGGCCCCGTGCGGCAGGCTGATCAGGTAACCGGAGGGCGTGGTGTGGACGAGCTGCGGCTCCCCGAGCGCCCGCCGCAGCCGCATGACGTAGACGGCGAGCGTGTGCGCCGCACGGGCGGGCGCCCGGTCACCCCAGACGGCCCGGACCAGCTCGGCCGACGACACGGCCCGGTTGGCGGCCATGACCAGCGAGGCGAGCACGATCCGCTGCTTGGGCGCGGTGACGGCGACGACCACCCCACCCCGCCGCACGAGCAGCGGCCCGAGCACCCCGACCTCGTCGTCGCCAAACCCGATCCCCAAGTCCCAACCCATCCCGCGCTCGTAGGCCCCGAAAGATCATCGCTGGTTCCGGGAGCGGGGGAGAACGCCGAACGGACGCGCCGGTTGGGCTGGAAGGGGCAATTACCTCGTAGGGGGTGAGGCCTCGGTGAGCAGGGCTCGGCGCAGGGCGCGGCAGAACCGGCGGGTGGGGGCGACTGCGCGCGCTCCACCCGCCCGTGACCGCGGTCCCCGGCTCGGCCCTCGTCCGCCGCGCCTGCTGCCCGCGAAGCGGCCTAGACCGCCTCCAACCGCCCCACCTCGACGACCCGCACCACCGCGTTCCCGGCCTCGTCCGACTCCTCCAGGTCGACCTCCGCCGTGAACCCCCAGTCCCGGTCGCCCGCCGGGTCCTCGAAGACCTGCCTGACCTCCCAGCGGTCCTCGCCCTCGGTGATCAGGAGCAGTTGCGGGCCGCGCGCGTCCGGGCCCGTGCCGATGTCCGAGTGCTCCTCGTAGTACGGCTCCAGCGCCTCGCGCCACTCGTCCGCGCCCCACCCGGCGTCGCCGTCGAGCTGGCCCAGCTCGTAGTAGTTCCGCCTCGCCGCCAGCTCCACCCGCCGGAACAGCGCGTTGCGCACCAGCACCCGGAACGCCCGCAGGTTGCGGGTCACGGCGGGCGGGGCGTCGTCGTGGAGCTGCTCCTCGCCGGGGTTGCGCAGCTTCTCCCACTCGTCGAGCAGGCTGGAGTCGACCTGGCGCACCAGTTCGCCCAGCCACTCCACCAGGTCGTTCAGCTCCTCGGTCTTCGCGTCCTCCGGCACGGTCTGCCGCAGCGTCTTGTACGCGTCCGCCAGGTACCGCAGCACCAGCCCCTCGGACCGCGCCAGCTGGTAGTACGACACGTACTCGGCGAACGTCATCGCCCGCTCGAACATGTCCCGCACCACCGCCTTCGGCGACAGGTGGTGGTCCGCGACCCACGGGTGCCCGCGCCGGTAGGTGGTGAACGCGGCCTCCAGCAGCTCCTGCAGCGGCTTCGGCCAGGTCACCTCCTCCAGCAGCTCCATGCGCTGGTCGTACTCGATGCCCTCGGACTTCATCGCGCCGATGGCCTCGCCGCGCGCCTTGTGCTCCTGCGCGCCGAGGATCTGCCTCGGGTCGTCCAGGATCGACTCGATCACCGACAGCACGTCCAGCGCGTAGCCGGGCGCGGCCGGGTCCAGCAGCTCGATCGCGGCCAGCGCGAACGGGGACAGCGGCTGGTTCAGCGCGAAGTTGACCTGCAGGTCCACGGTCAGCCGGATGCCGTCGGCGTCCTGCTGGACCACGCCCGCCGTCCGCAGGCCCCGGTACATCGAGATCGCCCGCAGGATGTGCTTGCGCTGCGCGGGCCGCGACTCGTGGTTGTCCTCCAGCAGGTGCCGCATCGCCGCGAACGCGTCACCGGGCCTGCCGATGACGTTGAGCAGCATCGCGTGGCTGACCTGGAAGCTGGACGTGAGCGGCTCCGGCTCGGCGTCGCGCAGGCGCTCGAACGTCTGGTCGCTCCACGACACGAAGCCCTCGGGCGCCTTCTTGCGCACGACCTTGCGCCGCTTCTTCGGGTCGTCACCGGCCTTGGCCAGCGCCTTCTCGTTCTCCACCACGTGGTCCGGCGCCTGCACCACGACGGTGCCCATCGTGTCGTACCCGGCGCGCCCGGCCCGTCCCGCGATCTGGTGGAACTCGCGCGCCTTCAGGTGCCGGGTGCGCGTCCCGTCGTACTTCGACAGCGCCGTGAACAGCACCGTGCGGATCGGCACGTTGATGCCGACGCCGAGCGTGTCCGTGCCGCAGATGACCTTGAGCAGCCCGGCCTGCGCCAACTGCTCGACCAGCCGCCGGTACTTGGGCAGCATCCCCGCGTGGTGCACGCCGATGCCGTGCCTGACCAACCGCGACAGCGTCTTGCCGAACCCGGACGTGAACCGGAATCGCCCGATCGTGGTGGCGATGGCGTCCTTCTCCGCGCGCGTGGCCACGTTCACGCTCATCAGCGACTGCGCCCGCTCCAGCGCCGACGCCTGCGTGAAGTGCACGACGTACACGGGGGCCTCGTTGCCGTGCAGCAGCTCCTCGATCGTCTCGTGCAGCGGCGTCGTCACGTACTGGAAGTTCAGCGGCACCGGGCGCTCAGCCGAGCGCACCACGGCCGTGGTCCGGCCGGTTCGCCTGGTCAGGTCCTTCTCGAAGAAGGTGACGTCACCGAGCGTCGCCGACATCAGCACGAACTGCGCCTTCGGCAGCTCGATCAGGGGAACCTGCCACGCCCAGCCGCGGTCGGGCTCGGAGTAGAAGTGGAACTCGTCCATCACGACGATGCCCACGTCCGCGTCCGCGCCGTCGCGCAGGGCCATGTTGGCCAGGATCTCCGCGGTGCAGCAGATGATCGGCGCGGTCTCGTTGACCGACGCGTCGCCGGTCATCATGCCGACCTTGTCCGCGCCGAACACCTCGATCAGCGCGAAGAACTTCTCCGACACCAGCGCCTTGATCGGGGCGGTGTAGAAGGTGCGCCTGCCCTGGGCCACGGCCGCGAAGTGCGCGCCGAGCGCGACCATGCTCTTCCCGGAGCCGGTCGGCGTGCTCAGGATGACGTTCGCCCCCGACACGATCTCGATCAGGGCCTCCTGCTGCGCCGGGTACAGCTGGAGGCCCTGGTCCCACGCCCAGTCGGAGAAGGCGTCGAAGAGGGTGTCTGCGTCGGGTTCGGCGGGGAGCCGTTCGGTGAGTGTCATCGCAGGCAGATAGTAGGCGAACCGGCCGACAAGATCCGTTCGCCCGCGCCCGTCCGGCCGGGCGCGTCGGGCCTTCTCCGGCACTCCGGGGACGGTCGTCCGGGTGGTCGGACCGGGCGACGTGCGCCGGACCGGGGGAGCGCTCCGCCCGGTCGGGTCGGGAACGGGGGTTCGGGTCGACCGAAACGGCGTTCGCAGGGGTCCGGGAACGACCGGAACCGCATCGGCGCGTCGGACACCCGCACGCCGGGCGCGGACCACCAGCCCGCCGTGCGCCGCCCGCGTGCCCGTGCGGGGGGTGAAACCGGCGCGAACCCCCGGAACCGGGGAGCGAAAAGGCCGGGGAACACCCCGGAGGGGGTGCTTCCCGGCCCGAGAACCGCGGGAAGGGCCCTACGCGGCGGCCAGCTCGTCCCGCCGCCCGATCAGCGCCAGCTCCTCCCGAGCCCGCTTCGGCTTGGTCGGCCGCATCCCGGCGTCCTGGCAGCGCCGCACCACGCTCGGGTGCTCGCGCAGCAGCCGCAGCCCCCGCCGCACCAGGTAGGGGACCGGCTTGCGGGCCTCGACCACGTCCCGCGCGAACCGCCGCACGAACGTCAGCGGCGCGCTCGGGTCCAGCACGACCGCGTCGCCCAGCACCCCGGCGTCCCGGCACAGCTCGACCAGCCGGTCCGCGAACAGCCCCTCGGCCAGGAACGCGGGCGCCCCGTCCAGCGCCACCCGCTGGGTGCCGACCCGCGAGTCGGAGGCGAACTCGTACACCGGGGCCTGCACCGCGCCGGTGGTGGCCAGCTCCACGATCGCGCCCAGCGCGGCCTCGACGTCCCAGGACAGCGGCGAGTCCCAGTCGGCGACCCCGTCGGAGCGCCGGGGGAGCAGGGGATCGGTCCCCTCGCGGTAGAAGTCGTCCAGACGCAGGACCGGCCAGCCCAGGTGGGCGGCGAGGTGGGTCTTGCCCGAACCGGAGGGGCCCGCGAGCAGCACTACTCGCGCGTGAACGGCAGGTGACGGCACGGGGGCCAAGTGTCGCACATCCGGGTGAAAAAATGCGCTTGCCCGGCCCTGTAGCCCAGGTCACGCGGCGCAGCCGACCGGTCGGGGGCCGTCACCCCGGCGAGTTAGAGTCGACCCCGTGAGCGACGGGATGTTCGACGAGGGCCTGTTCGGCGTCGCACCGGAGGAGAAGGCGGCCCGGATCGCCGCGAACGCGCCGCTGGCCGCGCGGATGCGCCCGCGCACCCTGGACGAGGTGGTCGGCCAGGACCACCTGCTCGGCCCCGGCGCCCCGCTGCGCAGGCTCGTCGAGGGCGCCGCGCCCGCGTCCGTGCTGCTCTACGGCCCGCCCGGCACCGGCAAGACCACCCTCGCCACCCTCGTCTCGCAGGCCACCGGCAGGCGCTTCGCAGCCCTGTCCGCGCTGTCGGCGGGCGTCAAGGAGGTCCGCGCGGTCATCGAGGAGGCCAAGCGCAGGCTGGTGCGCTCCGGCGAGGCCACCGTGCTGTTCATCGACGAGGTCCACCGCTTCTCCAAGACCCAGCAGGACGCGCTGCTCGGCGCGGTCGAGGACCGGATCGTGCTGCTGGTGGCCGCGACCACCGAGAACCCGTTCTTCTCCGTGGTGTCCCCGCTGCTGTCCCGCTCGCTGGTGCTCCAGCTCCGCCCGCTGACCGACGGGTCGGTGCGCGAGCTGGTCCGCCGCGCCGCCGCCGACGAGCGCGGGCTGGGCGGCAGGGTGGCCATCGAGCCCGACGCCGAGGACCACCTGGTCCGGCTCGCGGGCGGCGACGGCAGGCGCGCGCTCACCGCGCTGGAGGCCGCCGCCGACACGGTCCTGGCGGGCGGCGCCGCGTCCGGCTCGCTCGACCTGGCCACCCTGGAGGCCACCGTCGACAAGGCCGCCGTGCGCTACGACCGGCAGGGCGACCAGCACTACGACGTGACCAGCGCGTTCGTGAAGTCCATCCGGGGCTCGGACGTGGACGCGGCGCTGCACTACCTGGCCAGGATGATCGAGGCGGGCGAGGACCCCAGGTTCATCGCGCGCAGGCTCGTCATCCACGCCACCGAGGACGTCGGCATGGCCGACCCGACCGCGCTGCAGACCGCCGTGGCCGCCGCGCAGGCCGTGCAGCTCATCGGCCTGCCCGAGTGCGCCCTGCACCTGGCCCACGCGACCGTGCACCTGGCGACCGCGCCCAAGTCCAACGCGATCACCACCGCCATCGGCGCCGCGATGGAGGACGTGCGCAAGGGCCTGATCGGGACGGTCCCGCCGCACCTGCGCGACGGGCACTACGCGGGCGCGGCCAAGCTCGGCAACGCCCAGGGCTACCGCTACCCGCACGACGTCCCGGAGGGCGTGCTCACCCAGCAGTACCCGCCGGACGGGCTGGTGGGGCGCGACTACTACGAGCCGACCGGACGCGGCGGCGAGCGCGTGCTGGCCGACCGGCTGCCCAAGCTGCGCCGGGTGGTGCGCGGGCAGGACTGAGCGCCGGCAGGACTGAGCGCCGTCGGGACCGGGCGCCGTCGGGACCGGGCGCGGGAGGCGGGTAATTCGGGTGCCGCGCCCGCCCCCGCTCTGCCACGGTGCCCCGGTGACTTCCCCCGCGCCGGTCAACGGCCACGCCCTGCTCGACTTCAACTCGCCGCTGTCCGACGCGCGTGCCGCAGCCCTCATCCGGAGCCTGCCCCCGCTGCCCGACCCCCTCATCGCCGACTACGGCTGCGGCTGGGGCGAGCTGCTGCTGCGCGCCGTCGAGGCCACCCCCGGCGCGCGCGGCGTCGGCGTGGACAGCGACGAGCGGGCGATCGAGCGCGGGCGCGCGGCCGTCGCCGAGCGGGTTCCCGGACGGGTGGAGCTGGAACTGGGCGACGCCACCGCGTGGGAGGGCCCGGCCGTCGACGTCGCGGTCTGCGTCGGTGCCGCGCACGCCTGGGGCGGCATCCGGGCCACCCTGGAAGCCCTCCACGGGCGGGTCCGGCCCGGTGGCGCGGTCGTGGTCGGGGACGCGTTCTGGGAGCACCCGCCGAACGACGTCGCCCTGGAGGTCTTCGGCGAGGAGGTGTACGGCACGCTCGCCGAGCTGGTCGACCTGGCCGTCGAGGTCGGCTACCGCCCGCTGCGGGTCAGCGTGGCCTCGCGCGACGAGTGGGACGACTTCGAGTCCCGCTGGTGCGCGAGCCGCGAGCTGTGGCTGCTGGCCAACCCCGGCCACCCCGAGGCGGACGGCGTGCGCGCGCTCGTGGACGAGCACCGCGACGGCTGGCTACGCGGCTACCGGGACAGCCTCGGCTTCGCCTACCTCGTGCTCGCCCGGCCGTGACGGAACACCTGTGACGGACCGCGGCGAGGGAGAAACCCACCGTCCGGAGCAGTCCCCGATCGGTGTGGAAAGCACCCTGATCAGCGGCTTTCGCCTAATCTGGAGCTAGCCGAAAGGCGAGCTGCCGTCCCCGCGATGCCGCCGAGGCGGCATCGCGAACCAGCGGCAGTGCCAGTTCGGCTGCCCACGAGCCCCGAGCGCTGGAGCACCAGCACCGGGAGGTCACGGGCCCGGTCGCCGTCCCGCCTGGTCGGGGATACCAGGCGGGACGGCGGTACGGCCTCCCACGCGCGCCCGTGCCCGACCGGCCCGCCCTCAACCGGGCAGCGCCACCGGCTCCAGCGGCCGGATGCCCTCGGTCACGAACGACGGCGGCTCGATCCGCCCGGAGCACCGGCTCACCCCGGACCCGACCACCCCGTTGCGCCGCACCACGACCTCGTACTCCCGCTCCACCCCGAGCACCGTCACGACCCGCGCGTGCCCGTCGCTGCCCGCCACCGGCCGCTCGTCCACGGCCACCGCCGAGTCCACCCCCCGGTACCCCATCGCCTTGCGCAGCGCGATCTCCGCGAACTGCGCCCACGGCGTGGTCGCCGACGTGCGCCCCCGCAGGTGCTCCGGCTCGACCTGCCCGGCCAGCGCGGCCTTCGCGACCAGCGCCGCCTCGTCCGGCCCGAGCTGCCCGTGCAGGAACCCGTCCGGCACCACCAGCAGGTTCCCGGCCCACCGGTCCCCGCCCAGGTGGCTGACCTCCCACGCCCGGTCCGGGTGGTTCTGCGCGAGCGCCCCGGCCACCGGCCTGCCGAGCACCGCGCAGCACATGTCCTTGGACCCGTGCGTGCACACCAGGAACATCGGCCCCTCCACCGGGACCCCGTGCCCCGGCACCCCGGCGCCCACGGCCTCCAGGTCCAGCGCGGCCAGCTCCGCCAGGTCCGAGACCTCGATCCGCTCCAGCCACCGCCAGCCGGGCCGCCCGCTGGCCACGAACACCGCGCGCCTCGCGTCGGGGGAGCGGTGGTGCCTGCCCGGACGGCGGACGAGCAGCGGGCGCAGCCCACCGGCCCGCAGCACGTCCAGCCGCCCAGGGGGGAACGCCTCCGCCAGCACCCGCTCCAGCGCGTCCGCCTGCCACGGCCCCGGCTGCTCGATCAGCAGCCACGACGTCATGCGCGCCGCGGTGCCCGCCGGGTTGCCGCCGAGCAGCCTGGTGACCACCGCGCAGCCGGGCAGCGCGTCGGAACGGGGTTCGGACATACCTGTGACTGTATCCATTCGCCGGTTAGGTATGCCTAAACTTAGCTCACTTACTTCGGTGACAGCAGCCCCTGGGCCGCGAGTTCCCCGAGCAGCGCCCGCACAGTCACCCGGTCGAGCGCAGGACCGCCCGCTTCGGCCAACGACGTCACCGTGCGTGCCCGACCGCCCAGCAGCGCCGCCAGCACCGGTTCCGCCGCGCCCGCGAACACCAGCCGCTTCCCGACCGCCGCCAGCACCACCGCGTCGCCCTCGCGCGAGAGCACCGCCCTCGGCGCGAGCAGCAGCACCTCGGCCCCGTCGTCCTCGGGGATCATCGCCGAGGTCGCCGTCCACGGCAGCCCGACGTGCTCCACCGCGGGCGCCTGCGCGTCCCGGTCGGCCAGGAACCGCGCCACCACGCCGTCGTCCAGCCGCTCCAGCAGCCCGGCCCGCAGCTGCGCCGCGTGCTCCGCCTGCTCGGCGGCCGTGCCGAACCTCGGCAGGTCGCCCCGGAACGCCTCGTCGCCCCGCAGCTGGTCGGCCAGCCACGCCACCAGGTCCACCCCGGTCGCCCGGTTCACCCCGATGGTCAGGTGCAACGACTCCTCGCCCACCGCGGACACGTCGTGCCAGCACCCGCGCGGCAGGTACAGCACCTCGCCCGCCTCCAGCACGAACTCGTCCAGCGGCTCGCCCTCCGGCCTCGGCGGCAGCTCGACGTCCCGCACCATCGGGGCGACCCTGGTGAACCCGTGGATGCGCCAGCGCTTGCGCCCGGACACCTGCACGACGATCGCGTCGTGGTCGTCCCAGTGGACGTCGAAGCCGTGCGTGACGCCCCACCCGGCGTAGGCGTTCACCTGCACCCGCTCGCGCAGCTCGTGCTCCAGCCCCACGGCCAGGTCGCCGACCGCGCCCACCAGCTCCTGCACCGAGTCCAGCACCAGCGTCGCCCCGCCGCGCATCTGCTCGGCGAACTTCCCCGGCAGCACCCTCGGCACCTGCCCGGCCCGCCGGGTGTCCACCAGCTCCGAGTAGACGTGCGCGGGCACCACCTCGCCGTCCCTGGCCAGCCGCAACCTGGGGAACTCCAACCGGTGCTGCCGCAGCACCCGGTTGACCTCGGACCAGGGCAGCAGGTCCGCGAACCTGCCCCTCTCGCCGGGGAACCTGAGGTGGGTCCGCCCCTGCACCGCCTCGAAGAAGCGGCCGACCCCGTCCGGTGCGACGAGGTCGGCCAGGCTCCGAGCGGTCACTCAGTCGTTGCCGTCGTTGTCCGCGACCGCGCCGTTGGCCTTGCCCCGGTCGACCGCCCCGGTCAGCGGCTCGACCGCGAGCAGCAGACCGCTCGCCGGGGCCTCGTAGGTGCTCTCGTCCATGGCGCTACCTCCTCGGTGAAACCTGGCGTGAAACACTGCCCGTCCGACGCTACGACAACGGCGCAGGTCAGGGGATCGGACATCCGAGTACTTCTCGTGATCACCGCTGCGTAGTCCTCCGGCCACTCGGTGCGCCGAGCCCCGCCGCCCCCGGCGCGCGGGCGAGATCCACCAGAGTCCGACCGGGCGACACGCGGTAGCCTTGAGCCTCCCCACCGCGCCCCACCAGCAACCCATGGAGGATTCGTGTCGCCAGGGCAGATCGCCGCGCTGGTCGCCGCCGGCGCGTTCGTGCTGCTTGTGCTGCTCATGGGGATCGCCCTCTTCAAGCTCGGGCGCACGCTCGACGAGGCGACGATCGCCATCCGCAAGGCGCACCAGAACAGCGACCCGATCTTCAGCGGCGCCAACGCCACCATCACGCACGTCAACACCCAGTTGGAGCGCGTGGACGGCATCACCGCCAACGCGCGTGCGGTGACCGGCAACGTGTCCGCGCTGACGTCCCTGTTCACCGCCACCCTCGGCGGTCCCCTGGTCAAGGCCGCCGCGCTGTCCTACGGCGTGAGCAAGGCCGTCCGGTCCCGCCGCAAGGCCGCCGAGGCCAGGGTGAACAAGCACGCCGCGCGTCGCACGCGCAGGGGGAACCGATGAGCAGGCTGTTCTGGCTCGGGGTCGGGGTCGCCGCGGGCGTCCTCGCCACCCGCAAGGCCAACCAGGCCGCCCACGCCGCCACGCCCGCGGGCATCGGCGCGAACGTGGGCGAGGGCCTGCGCGAGCTGGCCACCGCCATCGGCTCCTTCGGCGCCGAGGTGCGCGCCGGCATGGTCGAGCGCGAGCACGAGCTGCAGGAGACCGTCGAGCGGCAGACGGGTCACACCCCCGGTCGGCGAGCGCGCAGGGCGAACGACTGACGTCGTTCGCCGCGCCGCGCAAGGAAGACCGCCACCACAGCCAAGGACCCGACCGTGCAGACACACGAGATCATCAAGCGCTTCCGCGAGCACTTCGAGAACGCCGGGCACGCCGTCGTCCCCAGCGCCTCGCTGCTGCTGGACGACCCGAACCTGCTGTTCGTCAACGCGGGCATGGTGCCCTTCAAGCCCTACTTCCTCGGTGAGGCCCCGTCGCCGCACAAGCGCGCCACCAGCGTGCAGAAGTGCGTGCGCACGCCGGACATCGACGAGGTCGGCAAGACCACCCGCCACCTGACGTTCTTCCAGATGGCGGGCAACTTCTCGTTCGGCGACTACTTCAAGGAAGACGCCATCCGGCTCGCCTGGGACCTGGTCACCAAGTCCCAGGACGACGGCGGCTACGGCTTCGACCCCGAGCGCCTGTGGGTCACCGTCTACCTGGACGACGACGAGGCCGCCGACCTGTGGCAGAAGATCGCCGGCCTGCCGCCGGAGCGCATCCAGCGCCGGGACGTCGAGGACAACTACTGGTCCATGGGCGTCCCCGGCCCGTGCGGCCCGTGCTCGGAGATCTACTACGACCGCGGCCCCGAGTTCGGCGCCGAGGGCGGCCCGGTCGTGGACGAGGACCGGTACCTGGAGATCTGGAACCTGGTCTTCATGCAGAACGAGCGCGGGGCGGGCGGCGCCAAGCGCGACTACCCGATCCTGGGCGAGCTGCCGTCCAAGAACATCGACACCGGCATGGGCGTCGAGCGGGTGGCGTTCCTGCTGCAGGGCGTGGACAACGTCTACGAGACCGACCTGGTGCGGGCCGTCATCACCAAGGCCGAGGAGCTGTCCGGCCGCAAGTACGGCGACAACCCGACCGACGACGTCCGCTTCCGCGTCATCGCCGACCACGCCCGCTCCGGCGTGCTGCTCGTCGGCGACGGCGTCACCCCCGGCAACGAGGCCCGCGGCTACGTGCTGCGCCGCCTGCTGCGCCGCATCGTGCGCTCCTCGCGCCTGCTGGGCGTGACCGAGCCGGTGCTCCAGACGTTCGCCGCCGTCGTGCGCGACACCATGGGCCCCTCCTACCCGGAGCTGGTCAGCGGGTTCGCCCGCATCGAGCAGGTCCTCAAGGCCGAGGAGGACACGTTCCTGCGCACGCTGGACGCGGGCTCCCGGATCTTCGAGACCGCCGCCGGGACCGTGAAGTCGCAGGGCCGCGCGATCCTGCCCGGCGACAAGGCCTTCCAGCTGCACGACACCTACGGCTTCCCGATCGACCTCACCCTGGAGATGGCCTCCGAGGCGGGCCTGACCGTGGACGAGGACGGCTTCCGCAAGCTCATGGCCGAGCAGCGCGCCCGCGCCAAGGCCGACGCGGCGGGCAAGAAGACCGGCCACGGCGACCAGACGGTGTACCGGGAGCTGCTGGAGCTGGGCGCCACCGAGTTCACCGGCTACACCGAGCTGGCCAGCGAGGCCGTGCTGCGCGGCATCGTGTCCGGCGGCAAGCGGGTGAAGTCGGCCCGCGAGGGCGACATCGTCGAGGTCGTGCTCGACCGCACCCCCCTGTACGCCGAGTCCGGCGGCCAGGAGAGCGACGCGGGCGTGATCGTCTCCGGCGGCGCCGAGCTGGAGGTCGTCGACGTCCAGAAGGTCGCCCGCAAGCTGTGGGTGCACCAGGTCCGCGTGGTCTCCGGCGAGATCGCCGAGGGCGAGAAGGTCGAGGCCCGCGTCGACGCCGAGTGGCGCGTCGGGGCCCGCCAGGGGCACTCGGGCACGCACGTCGTGCACGCCGCCCTGCGCCAGGTGCTCGGCCCGTCCGCGCTCCAGTCCGGCTCGTACAACAAGCCCGGCTACCTGCGGCTCGACTTCGCCTGGACCGGCGGCCTGTCCGAGTCCACGCGCAGCGAGATCGAGGAGGTCTCGAACCTGGCGGTCCGCAAGGACCTGCCGGTGAGCGTGGTCTACACCGACATGGGCGGCGCCCAGGAGATGGGCGCGGTCGCGCTGTTCGGCGAGACCTACGACGAGACCGTGCGCGTGGTCGAGATCGGCGGCCGGTGGTCGCGCGAGCTGTGCGGTGGCACGCACGTCGAGCACTCCTCGCAGATCGGCCCGATCACCGTCATCGGCGAGTCGTCGGTCGGCTCCGGGGTGCGACGGCTGGAGGCCTACGTCGGCATCGAGGCGTTCAAGTACCTGGCCCGGGAGCGGGCGCTGGTGCAGAACGTGGCCGCCATGCTGAAGGTGCCCGACGCCGAGGTGCCCGGCCGCGTCGAGGCGCTGGTCGAGCGGCTGCGCGTGGCCGAGAAGGAGCTGGAGAAGGTCCGCTCCGCCCAGCTCGTGGCCTCGGCCGGGTCGCTGGTCTCGCAGGCGCTGGACGTGCGCGGCGTGTCCGTGCTCGCGCTGGCCCTGCCCGAGGGCACCTCCGGCGCCGACGTGCGCGCGATCGCCAGCGAGGTGCGCGGACGGATGGCCGACAAGCCCGGCGTGGTCGCGCTGTTCGCCCCGGACGGCGACAAGGTCAGCTTCGTCGTCGCCACCACGGCGGGCGCCCGCGACCTTGGCCTCGCCGCGGGCAAGCTGGTGCCCGCCTTCGCGCCCGCCGTCGGCGGCCGTGGCGGCGGCAAGCCCGACCTGGCCCAGGGCGGTGGCACCAACCCGGCGGGCGTGCCGCAGGCCGTGGCCGCCGTGCTCGCCGAGGTGGAACGCGCCCTTGAGCAGCGGTGACACCCCCGGCGTCGACGATCCCGGCCTCGGCAGGAGGCTGGGCGTCGACGTCGGGGCGGTCCGGGTCGGGGTCGCGCTGAGCGATCCGGGTGCCTTTCTGGCGACCCCGCTGGTTACCCTGTCCCGTGACGAGAAGAACGGCCGGGACCTGGACGACCTGGTCGGTCTGGCAGCCGAGCACGACGTGGTGGAAGTCGTGGTCGGCCTGCCCCGGACCCTCGCGGGCAAGCACGGACCGGCGGCTCAGGCCGCCACGGCGTACGCGGCGGCGCTCGCCGAGCGGGTCGCACCTCTCCCGGTGCGGCTCACCGACGAGCGGCTGACCACCGTGACGGCGAGCCGCGTGCTGGCTCAGCGGGGGGTGCGGGGCAAGAAGCAACGTGCCGTCGTTGACCAGGCTGCCGCTGTCGAGATCCTGCAGTCCTGGCTCGACGCACGAGCGCGACACGTGGCGAGGGCCGCCTCCGAGCGGTCACCTGGAGCGAAGGACGGCTCGTGAACGACGATCTCGGGTTGTTCAACGACCCTGAAGCGAAGGACGAGCGGGGCGGCAGAGGCGCCAAGGCCGCGCTCGCCTCGCGCTTGAAGGGCAAGCGGAAGCGCACCGCGGTCATGTGGACCGCGGTGGCGCTGGTCCTCGCCGTCGGCGGCGGCGGCGCGTACTACGGGTACCGGACGCTCTCGGGCATCGGCTCGTGGGAGGACTACTCGGGGGCCGGTGACACCGACGCGATCGTCGAGGTCAAGGACGGCGACCCGGTCAGCGCGATCGCGACCACGCTGAAGGAGCAGGGCGTCGTCGCCAGCGCCCGCGCGTTCACCGAGGCGAGCAAGAACGACGCCAGGGTCACCGGCATCCAGCCCGGCTTCTACCTGCTCAAGACCAACATGTCGGGCGCCAACGCGGTCACGATGATGGTCGACCCCAAGTCGAAGATCGTGCCGCTCGAGGTGCGCGGCGGGTTCGTGCTGCACGACATCACGCAGCCGGGCGGCTCGGTCACCAAGGGCGTCTTCACGCTGATCGCCGAGGCATCCTGCGTGGAGATCGACGGGCAGAAGAAGTGCGTGACCTCCGACGAGGTCAGGGACGCGGCGGAGAACGCCGACCCGGCGTCGCTGGGCGTCCCCGAGTGGGCCATGACGGACTTCACCAAGGTCAACAAGGCGCGCAGGCTGGAAGGTCTGATCGTGCCCGGCCTGTACCACCTGAAGCCCAACGTGCCCGCCGCGGAGCTGCTGCGCGACGTCATCACCACCTCGGCGAACCGCATCCAGAGCTACGGCATCCCCGGCGGCGCCAAGAACACCGGGTTCCGGCCGTACGAGGTGCTGGTGATCGCCTCGCTGGTGGAGAAGGAAGGGCTGGAGAAGGACTTCGCGCGGGTCTCGCGGGTGATCCAGAACCGGCTCTCCATCGGGATGCCCGTCCAGCTGGACTCGACGATCAACTACGAGCTGGACAAGCCGACCCTGGAGACCAGCGCCAGCGACCGGGACGCGAACAGCCCGTACAACACCTACAAGTTCCCGAACCTGCCGCCGACCCCGATCGGCTCGCCGAGCAAGCAGGCGATCGAGGCGGCGATCAACCCGGAGAACGGTGAGTGGGAGTACTTCGTGAAGTGCCAGAAGGACGGCACTTCCTGCTTCGCGAAGACCTTCGAGGAGCACCAGAAGCTCGTGGACAAGGCGATCACCGAAGGTGTTTTCGGCAACAACTGACGGCAGGCGGGCGGCCGTGATCGGCTCGCCCGTCGCCCACTCCCTGTCACCCGTGCTGCACAACGCGTGCTTCGAGGCGCTCGGGCTGCGCGGCTGGGAGTACGGCTGGATCGACTGCCCGGAGGACGGGGTCGCGGAGCTGGTGCGCGGCCTCGGCCCCGAGTGGGCCGGGTTGTCGGTCACCATGCCGGACAAGCGGGCCGCGCTGGCCGTGGCCACCGCGCCGTCGCGGACCGCCGTGCTCGTGGGCGCGGCGAACACGCTCGTGCCGTTCGAGGGCGGCTGGCGGGCGGAGTGCACCGACGTGGACGGCGTGGTCGGGGCGCTGCGGGCGGCGGCCGGGTTCACCTCCGGCGAGCGCGGGCTGGTCCTCGGCGCGGGCGGCACCGCCACGGCGGCGCTGGTCGGGCTGGCGTCGGTGGGCGTGCGGTCCGTCGCGCTGGTCGTGCGGGACGTGGCGCGGGCCGGTGAGGCGGTGGCCTGCGCGGAGCGGGCTGGCGTCGAGCTGGACCTGGTGACCTGGGACTCGGCCGACTTCGGCGCGCTGGCGTCGGAGGCGGACGTGCTGGTCAGCACCGTGCCACCGGCCGCGACCGAGCCGGTCGCCGACCTGCTCGCGTCCACGCCCGTCGTGCTCGACGTGATCTACCACCCGTGGCCGACCCCGCTGGCGCTGGCCGTGCGGCGGCTCGGCCGGGAACCGGCGACGGGCCTGGACATGCTGCTGCACCAGGCGTTCGGCCAGGCCGAGCTGTTCACCGGCCTGCCCGCGCCGCGCGAGGCGATGCGCGCGGCCCTGCGCGCCGCGACCGGGAACCTGCTGCCGCTGCCGGTGTGAGACCCGGCCGACAGCTCTTGTGCGCCAACGGGAACGCGCCCCCACCCCCGGCTTCCGGGGTGGGGGCGCGCTCTCGTCGCGGCACCGAGGTGGGTCAGCCCTCGTCGAGGTCGGTGGCGATGATCTCCGCGATGGCCGCCAGCGCCTCCTCGGCCCCGTCGCCCTCGGCGGTCAGCACGACCTCGTCGCCGTGCATCGCGCCCAGGGTCATCAGGCCCAGCACGGACGCGGCGTCCACCGGCTGCCCCTCGCCCTTGGCGATGGTGATCCGCACCGGCTTGCGCTCCGCCGCCGCCTTGGCCAGCAGCGCCGCCGGGCGGGCGTGCAGCCCGACCTTGCTCGCCACCGTCACCCGTCGTTCAGGCATGATCCCTACCTCTCGTTGCTAGGACCGCTCGGGCCGGTTCTTGGTCCTGCGGGTCCCGTCCTGCTCGGTCCTGCCCTCGGGCCTGGCGCCCTCGACGACGCTCGGGTCGGCCTCGGGGTCCTCGTCCTCGTCCCGGCCCGGCGTCCGCAGGTTCCACTTCGTGATGACGAAGCGGAACAGGAAGTAGTACACCACCGCGTAGACCAGGCCCAGCACGATGATCAGCAGCGGCTTCTCGGCGATGTTGAAGTTCAGCGCGTAGTCGATCGCGCCCGCCGAGAACGAGAAGCCGTCGCGGATGCCGAGCGCGTTGCTGATCGCCATCGAGGTGCCGGTGAGCACCGCGTGGATCAGGTACAGCGGCCAGGCGACGAACATGAACGCGAACTCCAGCGGCTCCGTGACGCCGGTGATGAACGCGGTCAGCGCGGCCGAGCCCATGATGCCCGCGACGACCTTCTTCTGCGCCGGTCGGGCGGTGTGCACGATCGCCAGCGCGGCGGCCGGGAGCGCGAACATGAAGATCGGGAAGAAGCCGGTCTGGAACGTGCCCGCCGTCGGGTCGCCCGCGAAGAACCGCTGGATGTCGCCGGTCTTGCCCTCGTACTCCCCGAAGACCTGCCAGACGAAGGTGTTCGGGATGTGGTGCAGGCCCAGCGGGATCAGCAGCCGGTTGACCGTGCCGTAGATGCCCGCGCCCAGGATGGTGCTGCTGGACACGGCCTCGCCGAGCCAGGTCAGGCCAGCGTTGAACAGCGGGTACACCAGGCCGAGCAGCACGCCCAGGACCACCATGACGCCCGCGACCAGGATCGGCACGAACCGCCTGCCGCCGAAGAACGCCAGGTACGGGGGGAGCTTGATGCGGTGGTACCGCTGCCACAGCACGGCTGTGATCAGACCCACGATCACGCCCGCCAGCACCGAGTAGTTGATCAACACCGGCTTGTCGGGGTTCGGCTGGTCCAGCACGAACGGCGACATCGCCTTGAAGACGGCCTGGATCACCACGTAGCCGACCACCGAGGCCAGCGCGGTGGAGCCGTCGCCGCGTCGGGCGAAGCCGATCGCCACGCCCACCGCGAACAGCAGCGGCAGGTTGGTGAACAGCGCGTCGCCCGCGCCGCCGATGACGGCGGCGACCTGGATCCAGCCCAGGCCGTCGGCGCCGAGCAGGTCGGGCTGGCCGAGGCGGAGCAGCAGGCCGGCGACGGGGAGCGCGGCGATCGGCAGCATCAAGCTGCGGCCGAACCTCTGCAACCCGGCCAGTCCCTTGATCTCACGACCGCCCGTCGCCTGTGGGGCGCTGGCGCTCATGTGGTACCTCCCTTGGCGGAGTGCGGGCCGGAGTCCGGGACGGTCCGGTCCAGTTGCATGGTCACCTGGTAGAGATCACCCCGGTACCAGGACGTCATGTCCTCGACCGGCCTGCCGCCGCTGCCCGCGACCCTGCGGAACACCAGCAGCGGACTGCCCTCGCGCACGCCCAGCAGCCGGGCCGTGGCCCGGTCCGCGCCCTCGGCCCACGCGGTCTGCTCCGCGTGGTCGAGCTGGACGCCGTAGGCGTCGGCGATGATCGCGTAGAGGGAGCCGGTCAGGTCGTGCCCGGGAAGGCCCGGCACGACGCGCGGGCTGTACCAGCCGCGCTCCACGGTCAGCGGCACGCCGTCCGCCCTGCGCAGGCGGACCACCGCGCACGCGGGCTCGCCGGGCCCCAGGCCCAGCGCGGACGCCGCCGACACCGGCGGGGGCTCCTCGGCGCAGCGCAGCACCTCCGACGACGGCGTGAAGCCGCGCTTGCGCATGTCGTCGGTGAAGGACTCCAGGTAGAGCTGCACGTCCATCCGGCGCTTGGCGGTGAACGTGCCGCGGCCCTTGGCCCTGGTGAGCAGGCCCTCGGAGACCAGCTGGCCGATCGCGGCCCGCACCGTGATGCGGGAGACCCGGTACCGGGTGGCGAGGTCGCGCTCGGACGGGATGGCGGACCCCGGTGGGGCCTCGTCGGCCACCGCGCGGAGGATGTCCCGCAACTGAGCGTGCTTGGGCTTCGGGCCGTCGACGATCCGGTGGTGCTGCACGGTCAACCTCCTCCCGTCGTCGCGCCTGCCAGCCGGGATTGGTACTTTCCGGTCTAGACCAGTTGGTGCGGGGAGGATGCTCCGCCCGCTGATCGGGTGTCAACCCGCCGTTACGCGACCGTGGCCAAGCGGGGGGCGCTCACCAACGGTGAAGTCGAGAGAGGACTCGTGACATGGCTGACGAGAAGGCTGCGGGAATCCTGGCCGCGCTCGGCGGGGCCGACAACATCGTGGAGATCGAACCCTGCATCACCCGGCTGCGCTGCGAGCTGGAGGACGGGTCGCTGGTCGACGAGAAGGCGCTGAAGGCGCTGGGCGCGCACGGCGTGATGCGGCAGGGCTCGGTCGTCCAGGTCGTGGTCGGGCCGGAGGCGGACACCATCGCCAGCGACATCGAGGACCTGCTGTGACCCTCAGCGTGCAGTCCCCCGTGAGCGGTCGCCCGGTGTCCCTGGACCAGGTGCCGGACCCGGTGTTCGCGCAGGCGATGGTCGGACCCGGCTTCGCGGTCGAACCGGACCGCGAGGCGGCCGACGTGCTGTCCCCGATCACCGGGACGATCGTGACCCTGCACCCGCACGCGTTCGTCGTGGCGGGCGCCGACGGCGGCGCGGTCCTGGTGCACCTGGGCATCGACACCGTGAAGCGCAAGGGCGAGGGCTTCACCGCGCACGTCGAGAAGGGCGACGCCGTGGAGGCTGGTCAACGCGTGGTGACCTGGAACCCCGCCGAGGTGGAGGCGGCGGGCTACGCCCCGATCTGCCCCGTGGTGGCCCTGGAGGCGGACCCGTCCGCCCTGTCCCCGACGGCCCCCTGGGGCGGCCACGTGGACGCAGGGGAGCCCTTGTTCACCTGGGACCGCTGACCTCCGGGCCCGGAATTCCCGCCCCGAATTCCCGAATAACCACTCCACCGCGCTAATCCCGCAAGGTTATTCACATTCTCCACCGATGAACGGACCGTTCACCCAAAAAACCCCGGATGAACGGTCCGTTCACTCAAACCCCCCTCGCTCTCCCCTTGCCCTGCTCAGCCCCCCAGGCGCACCGTGGACCCATGACATTCCACCTGACCTACCTGGGTTTCCTGGCCGGCCTCCTGACCGCTCCCACCCTGCGCCGCCTACGTCGCGGAACAAACGCCCCGTGGTGGTGGTGCGCTCCGCCAACAGCATTCCTGTGGTCCCTAACCGGAGCCCTGAACGTCCCCCCGAACTGGCTCCCCATTCCCCTGACCCTGGCCTGGCTGGGCGTAGCCCTGACGGTGGTGGACCTACGCCACCGCAGACTCCCGAACGCCCTCACCCTCCCCGCCTACCCGGTCCTCTTCCTGCTCCTGCTCATGTCAGGCGCAGACCCACTGCGCGCCCTGGCCGGCTGCACCCTGTTCGGCGGCCTGCACCTGCTCATCCACCTGCTGCGCCCAACCGCCCTGGGCGGAGGCGACGTGAAACTGTCAGCCCCGCTAGGCGCAGTCCTGGCCTGCGTCTCCTGGTCCGCACTCCCACTGGCAACCGCCCTGGCCAGCCTGACCACCGTCCTCCTCTCCCGCCTCCCTTCCCGCAAACACCCACCCTGGTCCCTCCCCCACGGCCCAGGCCTGCTGGGCTCAACGTGGCTGCTCTCCGTCGTGGCGGTGTAGGTCGTCACTGGGGAGGGGCGACCCCAGGTGGGGTTGAACCGGGCCAGCGGGCAAGGGCAGGTTGGGCAAGGGCAGGTCGGGTAGGGGCAGGTCGGGAAGGGCTAGCCCTGGAAGGGCCGGGCCGGGAAGGGCCGGGAAGGGGCGGGAAGGGCCGGGAAGGGGCGGGAAAGGTCGGGAAGGGCCGGGTCGGGCCGGGCTGGGTCGGGCCGGGCTGGGTCGGGCCGAGCCGGGCTGGGTCGGGAAGGGCATGGCCGGGCTGGCTCAGGCGCGGCAGAACAAGACGGAGCCAGGCAGAGCCAGGCAGAGCAAGGCGGGTCAAGCCAGGCAGAGCAAGGCGGGTCAAGCAAGGCAGAGCCAGGGGGCAGGCCCAAGCCTGGCCCGGCGACCCACCCACCCCACAGCCACTGCGGAAAGGCGTAGTCCCCAACCGCCACAACGGGGGTCGGGCAATCCACCAACCGGAAGGGCGACCGCTGCCGAGTCGAAGGCGAGCGCGGGCGATGTGCGCACGCGGAGCGTGCGCACAGAGCGCCCTCCCCGCGTCCCTCTTCTCCGTTTGGCCTGGCGAAGCCCGAGCACGCTCGTCAAGATGCCGCCGCACCGCCCGGAAGACCGCCCAAGCCAAACGGCGTCTTGACGAGCGTGCTTGCCTGAAAGGAGGCCAAACGGAGAAGAGGGACCCGGACCACCGCAGGGGTAAACCGCACCACCACCCCAACGGCCACCGGCCGACAGAGCCCGTGTCCCTCTTTTTTGGAGGTCTGCCCCGCCGGCGAGGCGTGCTTGTGGCTCTTCAGCCTTTACTCTCGCCCGCCACCCACACACACACCCGGTGCCGCACTGTCCCAACCGCCCCTCCCCGTACCCCCACCAGGTGACCCGCCCCACCCCACCCCCCCGGACAATCGCCCCCCAACCACCTGCGCGTTCCCCCTGTGCGAGGATGCCGGTCGTGCTGCGCTGGATCACCGCTGGGGAGTCCCACGGCCCGGCTCTCGTCGCTGTGCTGGAAGGCATGGTCGCCGGGGTCGAGGTCACGACGTCCGACCTGACCGCTCAACTCGAGCGCCGCAGGCTCGGTTTCGGCCGCAGTCCCCGCATGGGGTTCGAGGCCGACGAGGTCGAGGTCCTGGGTGGTGTCCGCCACGGCCTGACGCAGGGTGGTCCGATCGCCGTCCGGATCGGCAACACCGAGTGGCCCAAGTGGCAGAAGGTGATGTCCCCGGACCCGGTTGACCCGTCCGAGCTCAAGCCGACCGGTCGCAACGAGGCCCTCACCCGCCCTCGGCCCGGTCACGCCGATCTGCCCGGTATGCAGAAGTTCGGGTTCGACGAGGCCCGCCCGGTCCTGGAGCGCGCCAGCGCTCGCGAGACCGCGGCCCGGACCGCGCTCGGCACCGTGGCCCGGCACTTCCTCAAGCAGCTCCTCGACGTCGACGTGATCAGCCACGTCGTCTCGATCGGCGGTGCGAGCACCCCGGCCGACGCCCCGCTCCCCGGTCCCGGTGACCTGGCCGCGATCGACGAGAGCCCGGTGCGCGCCTTCCACCCGGACGGCACGGCGGCGATGGTCGCCGAGGTCGAGGCCGTGAAGGAGGCCGGTGACACCGTCGGCGGCGTCATCGAGGTCATCGTCTACGGCCTCCCGCCCGGTCTCGGTTCGCACGTCCACTGGGACCGCAGGCTCGACGCCAGGCTCGCCGGTGCCCTGATGGGCGTCCAGGCGATGAAGGGCGTCGAGGTCGGCGACGGCTTCACCAGCGCCACCAGGTGGGGCAGCCAGGCCCACGACGAGATCGACCGCGGCGACGGCCCCAAGGGCGTGACCCGCCGCTCGAACCGGGCCGGTGGCCTGGAGGGCGGCATCACGAACGGCGAGCCGCTGCGCGTCCGCGTCGCCATGAAGCCGATCTCGACCGTGCCGAGGGCGCTGGCGACCATCGACACCCGCACCGGCGAGCCCGCCGTGGCGATCCACCAGCGCTCGGACGTCTGCGCGGTCCCGCGCGCGGGCGTGGTCCTGGAGTCCGTCGTCGCGCTGGTCGTGGCGGAGGCCGCGCTGGAGAAGTTCGGCGGCGACTCGCTGGCCGAGACCCGCCGCAACGCCGACTCGTACCTGCGCGAGCTGGAAGCGCGCTGGGAGGGCAGGTGAGCCCGAGGTTCGTCGTCCTGGGCCCGCCCGGCGGCGGCAAGACGACGGTCGGCGTCCTGCTGGCCGAACACCTGGGCGTCGGCTTCCGCGACACCGACGACGACATCGTCGAGTCGCAGGGCAAGCCCATCTCGGACATCTTCACCACGGACGGCGAACCGGTGTTCCGCGCGCTGGAAGAAGCCGCGGTCGCGAAGGCCCTGTCCGAGTACGAGGGCGTCCTGTCCCTGGGCGGCGGCGCGATCCTGTCCGAGCGCACCAGGGAGCTCCTGGCGGACCACACCGTGGTCTTCCTGAACGTCGGCATGGCGGAGGGCGTCCGCAGAACGGGCCTCTCCAGCGCCCGCCCCCTCCTGGCAGGCGTGAACCCCCGCGCGACGTACAAGGCCCTCCTGGAAGCCAGGCTCCCCCTGTACCGCGAGGTGGCGAAGATCGAGGTGCTCACGGACGCCCTCACCCCGGAACAAGTGGTCTCCACGATCCTCACCGCCCCCGAGGCCACCAACTCCTGAGGCGCCACACCCGGCTGCGCAGACCACGCGGGCTCTGCGCAGCCAAGCCACACCAAGATCACCGCGCCGCGCCGGCCCACGCCGCGCCGGCCCGCGCCGCGCCGGCCCGCGCCGCGCCGGCCCGCGCCGCGCCGGCCTGCGCCGCGCCGGCCTGCGCCGCGCCGGCCTGCGCCGCGCCGGCCTGCGCCGCGCCGGCCTGCGCCGCGCCGGCCTGCGCCGGGCTGGTTCACGCTGGGCTGGCCCGCGCCGCGCCACACCGGCCCGCGCCACGCTAGAGCACGCCGCGCTGACCCGCCCCTGGCCAGGGCAGGCCGCGCCCTCCGGGACTGCGCTGGCCATGCCGCAGCAGCCCCGCACCACCGCAGCAGCCCCACACCGCAGACCCGCACCGCAGACCCGCACCGCAGACCCGCACCGCAGACCCGCACCGCGCTAGAACGCGCCGGGCTGGTTCACGCCGCACCAGGCTGGCTTGTGCTGAACCGCGCCGCACTTGGCCGTGTTGCGCCTAGCCGTGTTGCGCCGACCGCGCCGGATTTGGCCAACCGCGCCGTGCTCGCTACCAACCGCGCCGTGCTCGCCGCTGACCGCACCGGATCTCGCCGACGGGGCCGTCAGCCAATGCCGTTCCCGCCAGCCGCTCAGCCACTGTCAGCGGCCCCGGCCCCGGCCCCGGCCACCGCCAACCGCTCAGCCACCGCCAGCCGCTCAGCCACCGCCAGCGGCCCCGGCCACCGGCTACGGGGTCCCGCAAAGCTCGCCGCGCCGCCCGACACCCTGCCCCAGCCTCTCTCGCCCCCAGCCTCTCTCGTCCCCATCCCCGTGACCGCCCCCAGGGGGCCCACCCCACCCCCGCCCACCCCCTCCAACGCGTTTCCGGTGTGCGGCCCGTAGCCCCCGCACCCCGGCGTGGTCGAATGTGGGCCGGACTGACTAGCTAGGGGAGTGGTGATGGGCGAGCCGGTGCGCATCCGCGTGGCCGCGGAGCGGCCGTACGAGGTCATCGTCGGGCGTGGGTTGCTCGGGGACCTGGTCGAACTGCTGCGCGGCACCTCGAAGGCGGCGATCGTGCACACCGCCGTGCTCGCCGAGACGGCGGACGCGGTGCTCGAGGAGTTGCGCGGGGCCGGGGTCGACGCGCACCGGGTCGAGGTGCCCGACGCCGAGGACGGCAAGGACCTGCGGGTCGCCGGGTACTGCTGGGACGTGTTCGGGCAGATCGGGCTCGGGCGGCAGGACGTCGTCGTCGGGCTCGGCGGCGGGGCGGTCACCGATCTCGCCGGGTTCGTCGCGTCCACCTGGATGCGCGGGGTGCGGCTGATCAACGTGCCGACCACGCTCCTCGGCATGGTCGACGCCGCCGTGGGCGGCAAGACCGGCATCAACACCGACGCGGGCAAGAACCTCGTCGGCACCTTCTACGAGCCGACCGCCGTCCTGGCCGACCTCACCACCCTGGAGACCCTGCCGCGCAACGAGCTCGTCGCGGGCATGGCCGAGGTGGTCAAGGGCGGCTTCATCGCCGACCCGGCGATCCTCGACCTCATCGAGGCCGACCCGGCCGCCGCGCTCGACCCGTCCGGCGACGTGCTCGCCGAGCTGGTCCGCCGCAAGATCCAGGTCAAGGCCGACGTGGTGTCCAGCGACCTGCGCGAGTCGAACCTGCGCGAGATCCTCAACTACGGCCACACCCTCGGCCACGCCCTGGAGCGCCGCGAGCGCTACCGCTGGCGCCACGGCGCGGCCATCAGCGTCGGCCTGGTCTTCGCCGCCGAGCTCGCCCGCCTGGCGGGCAGGCTGGACGACGCCACCGCCGACCGCCACCGCAGCGTCCTCACCTCGCTCGGCCTCCCCGTGGCCTACGACCCGGACGCCCTGCCGCAGCTGCTGGAGGGGATGCGCTCGGACAAGAAGAACCGCTCGGGCGTGCTCCGCTTCGTCGTGCTCGACGGCCTGGCCAAGCCGGGCAGGCTCGAAGGCCCCGACCCGTCGCTGATCGCCGCCGCCTACTCGGCCGTCGCGGCCGAGCCGAGGACCGGCGGGAGCATCCTGCTGTGAGGCTCCTCGTCCTCAACGGCCCGAACCTCGGCAGGCTCGGCACCCGCGAACCCGCCGTCTACGGCCGCACCACCCACGCCGACCTGGTCGCGCTCTGCGAGTCCACCGGCCGCGAGCTGGGCGCCGAGGTCGAGGTCAGGCAGACCGACCACGAGGGCGAGATGCTCGGCTGGCTGCACGAGGCCGCCGACGAGTCCTGGCCGGTGGTGCTCAACCCGGCGGCCTGGACCCACTACTCGGTGGCCGTCCGCGACGCCTGCGCCCAGCTCACCGCGCCGCTGATCGAGGTGCACATCTCGAACGTGCACAAGCGCGAGGAGTTCCGCTCGCACAGCTACATCTCGCCGGTCGCCGAGGGCGTCATCGCGGGCCTGGGCGTCCAGGGCTACGCGCTCGCCCTGCGCTACCTGGTCGACAAGGCCACCACCAGCGCCTGACCGAACGCCCCGCGCGAGGCGCCCCGCACCACGCACGACCCGAACCGCCCCGGTCCCGGAGCCAGCCCCCCGGACCGGGGCGGTTCGCGCGTCCACGGGGTCCGAGCGAGGGGCGAGCGAGGTCCGAGCGGGGCCCGAGCGCGAGCCCGAACACCACCCCGAGCTCACCACCGCCGCCACTCCCACCCGACTTCACACCGGCCCCGCCACCCGGCGGGCATCATCCCCCAACGGGGTACCTCAAAAGGGGGTTCGTTGGGGCTCAGGTTTGCCGCGACGTGTCCGTACGCAGGGTCGTGCACCAGGGTTACCGAGTGCTACCGAGCCTGCCCGCAGAACAGTGGCGGATTTCCCCGTGAGGTCCTCGCACCATCACACGCTTCACTCCGACAGGTGGTTTGTTCCCTATAATCGACCCCTATCGGGAATGCAGTCACTTTCCTGTTGCCGTGTGCCCGCAGACCACGCAGGAGATCAGTTCCGGCATGGCCACAAACCCCAGGCGTGCGGCGTCCTCGCTCGCAGGCGTCCTCGTCCTCGTCGCCCTCGCGGCGTGCGCGCCCAGCGAGGCCGCGCCGTCCCCCGACCACCACCCGGTGGCCGAGACCTCGGCCCCACCCGACCCGCAGCCCCGCCAGCGGCCGGAGAACGTCCTGCTCACCACCGACCGCGGGCGGCAGAGCCCCGGTGTCGTCGCGGCGGGCGGCGGTGACGCGCCGTACAACTACGGGCCCACCGTCATGGTCGAGAACGGCCGCGTGCGGATGTGGTGGTGCAGCCAGCTCGGCTACGCCCTGCCGCCCGGCGACGACCTGCTCCACTCCAGCGCCGCCTCGCTCGACGGCCCGTTCAGCGCCCCCGACGGCAGCAAGGCCGTCCCCGTGCTGAGCGGAACGACCACCGGGTTCGACGGGATGCACACCTGCGACCCGACCGTCGTCAAGGCGGGCGACACCTACTACCTGTACTACACCGGGGCCGCCGGGGACCACGCGCACGGCAACGCCATAGGAGTCGCCAGCAGCAAGGACGGCATCTCCTGGTCCCGCATGGCGAACGGCGCCCCGATCATCACCCCGGCCTACGACACCGCCCGCGACAACACCTACGGCTCCGGCCAGCCCGCCGCCGTGTTCCTGGGCGGCTGGTTCTACCTCATGTTCACCGACACCACCGGCGCCGCGGCGGGCTGGAACGGCGCGGGCCAGTTCGTGCTGCGCTCCCAGGACCCGACGTTCCGCCGGGGCGTGCAGGCGCTCGGCGAGCAGGGCTTCGCCGACGTGGAGGCCACGAACAAGCCGCGCACCCGCTCGGTCGTGGACGCCTTCAGCGCCGACCTGATGTGGATCGACGCGCTGAGCGCCTTCGCGATCGCCCACGAGACCGAGCAGGGCACCACGGTCACCTTCTGGGACCGCGACTTCGCCGGGCACCCCTTCCAGCCGGTCCTGATCCCCGGCCGCTGGCGCGAGGGCCCCGGCCTGGTCCGCACCCCGAACGGCCACGCCCCGGTGTCCCCGCAGGACCCGTGCGGCCGGATCCCGCTGGACGTCGTGCGCGCCACCGTCGACGGCTGGGCCAACGCGCCCACCGACCTGAGCCGGTTCGGCATCGACCTCGCGGGCGCGCCGGGCTGCGAGACCGAGGACGAGGCGGTCGTGCTCGACGGGTTCGCCGTGCCCTCGCCGGAGAACACCCTCGACCTGGTCGTGGACGGCGAGCTGGTCAGGGTCGAGCGCCGCTCGGTCGCCGAGCGCCTGGCGAAGGGCGTCCTGGACCGCAGGCCTGCCGCCGTCGAGTCGATGCCGCTGGTCGGCCGGGTGCCGTCGGGCGTGGAGGCGGTCGGCGGTCCGGGCGGCCAGGTGGGGCTGCTGGTGGACGACAAGCTGTGGCTGGTCGGCGGGGACGACGTGGCCAAGCTGAACTCCTCGCCGATCACCCAGGTGTCGGGGGAGTCGTGGGAGGAGTACGCGCAGGCCGGGAACCTGCGCCGCTGAGCTAATCGGAATTCGCGGCTCCGGAGCGTGGCGGGCACGAGCACCGCCGGTGAAATCCGGGGCCGCGAAAATCCGGTGCGAATGCGAATCGCGCAATACCGGGGGCGGGCGCGCGGGCGAATTCGGGAAACCGCGACCAGTATTTGCAACGATGCATTCGCTGCCGAACCGACGGGGTCGACCGCGCCGATCCCGCCGACCCCGACCAGCCGCCCCGCTCCGAGGCGCACCGCGCGGGCTGCGGGCCCGCCTCGGATCGCCGACCGAGGGGCGCGAGCACGACCAGGCCCGCAACGCCGGCCGGACACCGCCGCGCCAGTCGGGGCCGCCGCGCCGACCGGGGCCGCGCCGCGTCGACCAAGGCCCGCCGCGCGTCGGCGTGGGACCCGGCAGACGCGGGATCGGCCCGGCCCCGCACCACCCTCCGCTCCGCCCCCGGCCGTCCCGTCCGGCTCCGCCTAGGCTCCTGGCCATGCCGCACACCTCGCGCCGCGCCTCGCTGCGCGCCACGCTCCGGGACCGGGGACTCGACGCGCTGCTCGTCACGAACCTGCTCAACATCCGCTACCTGACCGGGTTCACCGGGTCGAACGCCGCGCTGCTCGTGTCGGCCGCCTCCGACGAGGCCACCACCTTCTGCACCGACGGCCGCTACACCACCCAGTCCGCCCGGCAGGTGCCCGACCTCGAACGCCTCACCGACCGGCCCTGCGGTGAGGCCCTGGTCGGGCGGGCCGCGAGGGCCGGGCTCCGGAAGGTCGGCTTCGAGAGCGCCCACGTCACCGTCGACGGGCTCGACTCGCTGACCGCCGCCGCGTCGGCCGGGGAGGGCGGCGTCGAGCTGGTCCGCGCGCCCGGCGTGGTCGAGCTGCTGCGCCTGGTCAAGGACGACACCGAGATCGAGGCCCTCCGCATGGCCTGCGCCGCCGCCGACCGGGCCCTCGCCGACCTCGTCGAGCACGGCGGCCTGCGCGCCGGCCGCACCGAGCGGGAGATCGCGCGCGAGCTGGAGAGCCGGATGCTCGACCACGGCGCCCAGGGCCCCTCCTTCGAGTCGATCGTCGCGGCGGGCGCCAACTCCGCCATCCCGCACCACCGCCCCACCGACGCCGTCGTCAAGACCGGCGACCTGGTGAAGCTCGACTTCGGCGCCCTCGTCGACGGCTACCACTCCGACATGACCCGCACCCTCGTCGTCGGCCCGCCCGCGGACTGGCAGCGCGAGCTGTACGAGCTGGTCGCGGCCTCGCAGGCGGCGGGCCGGGCCGCGCTGTCCCCCGGCGCCCGACTGGCCGACGTCGACCACGCGTCGCGCTCGGTGATCGAGGCCGCGGGCCGCGGCGAGCACTTCACGCACGGCCTCGGCCACGGCGTCGGCCTGCAGATCCACGAGGCTCCAGCGCTCGCCAGGGCGGGTGAAGGTACACTTCTGCCCGGCATGGCGGTCACCGTCGAACCCGGCGTGTACCTGGCCGGGCGGGGTGGGGTCCGCATCGAGGACACGCTCGTGGTGCGCGAAGGCGCCCCCGAGCTGCTCACCCTGACCACGAAGGACCTCGTGGTCGTCTGACGCCGCCAGCCCACCGGCAGTCAAGCCCCCACACCCAACAGGAGAGTCCACCACCGTGGCCACCACCAACGACCTGAAGAACGGCCTGGTGCTGAACCTCGACGGCCAGCTCTGGACCGTCACCGCGTTCCAGCACGTCAAGCCGGGCAAGGGCGGCGCCTTCGTGCGCACCACGCTGAAGCACGTGCTGACCGGCAAGGTCGTTGACAAGACCTTCAACGCTGGCACGAAGGTCGAGACCGCCACCGTGGACAAGCGGGGCATGACCTACCTCTACAAGGACGGCTCGGACTTCGTCTTCATGGACGGGGACACCTTCGAGCAGATCAACGTCCCCGGCGAGACGGTCGCGGACGCCGCGAACTTCATGCTGGAGAACCAGGAGGCGGTCGTCGCCATCCACGAGGGCGTCGCGCTCTACGTGGAGCTCCCGACCTCGGTCGAGCTGCTCATCCAGCACACCGACCCCGGCCTGCAGGGCGACCGCTCCACCGGCGGCACCAAGCCCGCCACCCTGGAGACCGGCGCCGAGATCCAGGTCCCGCTGTTCGTGACGACCGGCGAGAAGATCAAGGTCGACACCCGCGACGGTCGCTACCTGGGCCGCGTGAGCAGCTGACATGGGCGCCCGCACCAAGGCGCGCAAACGCGCCGTCGACGTCATCTACGAAGCGGACCAGCGGGGTGTGGACGCCGTCACCCTGCTGTCCGACCGGGTGGGGTCGACCGACGTCCCGCCGATCAACGAGTACACGGTCTCGCTGGTCGAGGGCGTCACCGCCCACCGCGCGCGCATCGACGACCTGATCTCGGAGCACTCCGAGGGCTGGACGCTGCAGCGGATGCCCGCCGTGGACCGCGCCGTGCTGCGGGTCGGCCTGTACGAGCTGCTGTGGGCGGCCGACGTGCCCGACGCCGTGGCGATCGACGAGGCGGTGGAGCTGGCCAAGGGCCTGTCCACCGACGACTCGCCCCGGTTCGTCAACGGCGTGCTCGGCCGCATCGCGGTCATCGCGGACCAGCTCAGGGCCGTTCTCTAGCCCAGCGGAACACCGGCAGGCGGTCGCCCCTGGGGCGACCGCCTGTTCGTGCTGCCACGACGATCCCCAGGCGCAGCGCGGAAAATCGCAGCGCGGACCCCCAGCGCGGAACCCCCAGCGCAGGAACCCCCGGCACAGAAACCCCCGGCGCGGAACCCCACCGTCGCGTTCGGACGCCCGCGCGGCGCGCCGCTCGTCCCGCCAAGTCCCGGCGCCCGCCGTCGCGAGCGCTCCCTACAGCGCCCACCGGCCGCGCCGCCGACGACCCCCAGGACGTCGGACGGTCGCGCGGCCCGCGGGCCGGGACGGGGGGCGGACCCGTGCGCCGACCTCGGGCGCCCGGCTCGACCGGACCCGCCCCCGTCACGCGGAGGCGGGCTCGCCGGGCCGGTGGGAGGCCCTAGTCCTCCTTGGACGGCCTGGCCTCGGGAGGCAGCACACCCCAGTCGATGAGCTGCTCGGTCAGCTCTCCGGGAGTCATGTCGTAGATGATCGCGAGCGAGCGCAGGTCCTCGGTGCGGATCGACAGCACCTTGCCGTTGTAGTCGCCGCGCTGGCTCTGGATGGTCGCCGCGTACCTGGCGAGCGGACCGACCTTCTCGGCGGGCAGCTGCTGCAACCGCTCCAGGTTGATCACGATCTTGGTGGCGGGTTCCGCGCCCGACGGCACGCGACCCTCCGGGAGCAGCTCGGCAACCGGGACGCCGTAGAAGTCGGCCAGCTCGGCGAGCTTCTGGACGGTCACGGCACGGTCGCCGCGCTCGTACGAGCCCACCACCACGGCCTTCCAGCGGCCACCGGACTTCTGCTCGACGCCGTGCAACGAGAGGCCCTGCTGCTGGCGGATCGCGCGGAGCTTTGCCCCCAGCGCCTTGGCGTAGTCGCCCATGTGGCGGTTCTCCGTTCATTCGCCCCGTCAGCCGGTAGGGGACTGCCCAGGGGAGGCTTAGATCAATACGCAGAGTAATGATTGCTCTCCGTGGTCACCAGGTCAAGCTGATCTCACTGGGACAGGTGGGCGAGACCACTCCGACCACCCGGAAGATTGACCTCCGGGGCCTGATACGGTGCTGGTCAGCCCGGTCTGCACCGGGTGTCCGACGTCCTTTAAGGACCCGTCCGGCGAGGCGGGGAAGGAGGTCCAGCCGTGGCGCCACGTCAACGTGGTGCGACGGACCCGGCAGGAGAGCGCGAAATCCTCTCCGCCGGCGACGTCGCGCGCACCGTCGCCCGAATGGCCCATCAGATCATCGAGAAGACCGCGCTGGATGCACCGAGCGCACCCGAAGTAGTCCTGATGGGGATCCCGAGCCGAGGCGCGCCGCTCGCGCGCAGGCTCGCCGCCCGCATCCGCGAGTTCAGCGGCGTGGACGTGCCCGTGGGCATCCTCGACATCACGCTCTACCGCGACGACCTGCGCAGGGGCCCCACACGCCCCCTGGAGGCCACCTCGCTGCCGCCCGGCGGCGTGGACGACCGCCTGGTCGTGCTGGTCGACGACGTGCTGTTCTCCGGCCGCACGGTCCGCTCCGCGCTCGACGCCCTGCGCGACCACGGCAGGCCCAGGGCCGTGCAGCTGGCCGTCCTGGTCGACCGGGGCCACCGCGAGCTGCCGATCCGCGCCGACTACGTGGGCAAGAACGTGCCCACCGCGCGCACCGAGGACGTCGCCGTGCTGCTCGACGAGGCCGACGGCCGCGACGGGGTGGTGCTGAGGTGAGGCACCTGCTCGGCGCCGAGGGCCTCGACCCGGCGCAGGCCCTCGCGATCCTGGACACCGCGGCCAACCTCAAGCGGACCCTGCTGGGCCGCGAGGTCCGCAAGCTGCCCACGCTGCGCGGCCGGACCGTGATCACGATGTTCTACGAGAACTCCACCCGCACCCGCGTCTCGTTCGAGATCGCGGGCAAGTGGATGAGCGCGGACGTGGTGAACGTCTCAGCCGGTGGTTCCAGCGTCGGCAAGGGCGAGTCGCTGCGCGACACCGCGCTCACCCTGGCCGCCGCGGGCGCCGACTGCGTGATCGTCCGGCACCCGGCCTCCGGCGCCGCCCAGCGGCTCGCAGGCTGGCTGGAGGCGGCGGGCACGTCCGTGGTCAACGCGGGCGACGGCACCCACGAGCACCCCACCCAGGCGCTGCTCGACGCGGCCACCCTGCGCGAGCGCCTCGGCGACGACCTCACCGGCCGCCGCATCGCGATCGTCGGCGACGTGCTGCACAGCCGGGTCGCCCGGTCCAACGTGCACCTGCTGACCGCGCTCGGCGCCGAGGTGACCCTGGTCGCCCCGCCGACGCTGCTGCCGCAGGGCGTGCGGAACTGGCCGGTCGCCGTCTCGCACGACCTGGACGCGGAGCTGCCCGGCCAGGACGCGGTGATGCTGCTGCGCGTGCAGGCCGAGCGGATGCACGGCGGCTTCTTCCCGTCCGCCCGCGAGTACTCGATCGCCTACGGGCTGAGCGAGCGCCGCGAGGCCCTGCTGCAGGGCCACGCGGTCGTGCTGCACCCCGGCCCGATGCTGCGCGGCATGGAGATCGCCTCGGCGGTCGCCGACTCGCCGCGCGCGGCCATCACCGACCAGGTGCGCAACGGCGTGCACGTGCGCATGGCGGTGCTCTACCACCTGCTCGCACACGAAGAGGAAACCCCGTGAACCCGCTGCTGCTCAGGGGCGTGCGCCCCTACGGCGAGGGCGAGCCGGTCGACGTGCTCGTCCGCGACGGCGTGATCGCCGAGCTGGCCGCGACGATCGACGCCGCGACGATCGACGCCGACGACGTCCAGGTCGTCGACGGCAATGGCGCGGTCCTGCTGCCCGGCTTCGTCGACCTGCACACCCACCTGCGCGAGCCCGGCCGCGAGGACACCGAGACCATCGCGACCGGGTCCGCCGCCGCCGCGCTCGGCGGCTACACCGCCGTGTTCGCCATGGCCAACACCGACCCGGTGGCCGACAACGCCGTCGTCGTGGAGCACGTGGCCCGGCGTGGCCGCGAGGTCGGCCTGGCCGACGTGCACCCGGTCGGCGCGGTCACCGTCGGCCTCAAGGGCGAGAAGCTCGCCGAGCTCGGCACGATGGCCAAGGTCGGCGTGCGCGTCTTCTCCGACGACGGCCACTGCGTGCACGACCCGCTGCTGATGCGCCGCGCGCTGGAGTACAGCCGCGCGCTCGACGCGGTCATCGCCCAGCACGCCGAGGAGCCCCGGCTCACCGTCGGCGCGCAGGCCCACGAGGGCGAGAACGCCGCCCGGCTCGGGCTCCAGGGCTGGCCGGCCTCGGCCGAGGAGTCGATCGTGGCGCGCGACTGCCTGCTCGCGCTGCACGCCGAGGCCCGCCTGCACGTGTGCCACGTGTCCACCTCGGGCACCGCCGACGTGCTGCGCTGGGCCAAGGCGCGGGGCACGCGGGTGTCCGCCGAGGTCACCCCGCACCACCTGCTGCTCGACGACAGCAGGCTCGCCACCTACGACCCGGTCAACAAGGTCAACCCGCCGCTGCGCGCCGAGTCCGACGTCCTCGCGCTGCGCGCCGCGCTCGCGGACGGCTCGATCGACTGCGTCGCCACCGACCACGCCCCGCACGCCGTGCAGGACAAGGACTGCGAGTGGTCCGCCGCGCGGCCGGGGATGCTCGGCCTGCAGACCGCGCTGTCCGTGGTCGCCGAGACCATGGTCGCCACCGGCCTGCTCGACTGGCGCGGCGTCGCCCGCGTCATGTCCGAGCGCCCGGCGGAGATCGGCGGCCTCGCCGACCAGGGCCGCCCGATCGCGGTCGGCGAGCCCGCGAACCTGGCGCTGGTCGACCCGGACGCCCGCTGGACCGTGCGCGGGGCCGACTTCGCCAGCATCGCGGCGAACACCCCGTTCGAGGGGATGGAGCTCCCCGCCGCCGTCGTGGCGACGGTCCTGCGCGGGCGAGTCACCGCGCTCAGCGGAAGGATCCAGCCATGACCCGCACCCTCCTGGCCCTGCTCTGCCTCGCCGTCTTCGTGCTGATCGCCTACGGCATGTGGCACGGCTGGCGCAAGCGCGCCCGCGCCCAGGAGCAGGTGCTCGCGCAGTTCCCGGCCCCGCCCGCCGAGCAGGGCGAGCCGGTGCTGGAGACCACCGGCGTGTACGTGGGCACCACCATCGGCGACGACTGGCAGGACCGGGTCGCGATCGGCGACATCGGCCACCGCGCCGAGGCCGTGCTGCGGCTGACCGGGCAGGGCGTGCTGGTGGAGCGCGACGGCGCCTCGCCGCTGTGGATCCCGGCCGCCGACGTGCGCGGCGCGCGCACCGCGCGGGGCCTGGCCAACAAGGTGATGACGGCGGACGGCCTGCTGGTCGTGCGCTGGCAGCTCGGGGACAAGGTGCTCGACACCGGGTTCCGGGGCGACGACAAGGACGTGTACGAGCAGTGGGTGGACGCCCTGAACGCGGGAGGCAAGGCATGAGCAGCGCGGCACTGGTGCTGGAGGACGGCCGCGTCTTCCGCGGCGAGGCGTACGGCGCGCGCGGCGCGTCGCTGGGCGAGGCGGTGTTCTCCACCGCCATGACCGGCTACCAGGAGACCCTGACCGACCCGTCGTACCACCGGCAGATCGTGGTGCAGACCGCCCCGCAGATCGGCAACACCGGCTGGAACGACGAGGACGACGAGTCGACCCGCATCTGGGTCGCGGGCTACGTCGTGCGCGACCCCGCGCGCGTCCCGTCCAACTGGCGCTCCCGGCGCGGGCTGGACGAGGAGCTGGAGCGGCAGGGCGTCGTCGGCATCGCGGGCGTGGACACCCGGATGCTGACCCGGCACCTGCGCGAGCGCGGCGCCATGCGCGCCGGCGTGTTCTCCGGCGACGAGCTGGGCACCGCCGAGGAGATGCTGGAGCGCGTGCGCAGCGCCCCGGAGATGAAGGGCGCGAACCTCGCGGGCGACGTCACCACCGCCGAGCCTTACACCGTCGAGGCGGTCGGCGAGCGCAGGTTCACCGTCGCCGCGCTCGACCTGGGCATCAAGTCCAACACCCCCAGGATGCTGGCCGCGCGCGGCATCGAGGTCCGCGTGCTGCCGCTGACGTCCACCCTGGACGAGCTGCTGGCCGTGGGCGCCGACGGCGTCTTCCTGTCCAACGGCCCCGGCGACCCCGCCACCCAGGCGCACGCCGTGGACCTCACCAGGGGCGTGCTGGAGCGCAGGATCCCGCTCTTCGGCATCTGCTTCGGCAACCAGATCCTCGGCCGCGCCCTCGGCCGCGAGACCTACAAGATGCGCTACGGCCACCGGGGCATCAACATCCCGGTGATCGACGTGGCGTCCGGCCGGGTCGCCATCACCTCGCAGAACCACGGCTTCGCCCTGGAGGGCGAGCCCGGCGAGGAGTTCGGCACCGACTTCGGCCGCGCCCAGCTGAGCCACTACTGCCCCAACGACGGCACCGTCGAGGGCGTGCGCGCGCTGGACGTGCCCGCGTTCAGCGTGCAGTACCACCCGGAGGCGGCTGCGGGTCCGCACGACGCCGCGCCCCTGTTCGACGAGTTCGTGACCCTGATGAGCGAGGCCCGCTGACATGCCGAAGAGGACTGACCTCAAGCACGTTCTGGTGATCGGGTCTGGCCCGATCGTGATCGGCCAGGCCTGCGAGTTCGACTACTCGGGCACCCAGGCGTGCCGGGTGCTGCGCGAGGAGGGCATCCGGGTCTCCCTGGTCAACTCCAACCCCGCGACGATCATGACGGACCCGGAGTTCGCCGACGCCACCTACGTCGAGCCGATCACCGCCGAGTTCGTCGAGAAGGTCATCGCGGCCGAGCGCCCCGACGCGGTGCTCGCCACCCTGGGCGGGCAGACCGCGCTCAACACCGCCATCGCGCTGCACGAGCGCGGCGTGCTGGAGAAGTACGACGTCGAGCTGATCGGCGCCGACATCGACGCCATCCAGCGCGGCGAGGACCGCCAGATGTTCAAGGACATCGTGCGCGAGATCGGCGCCGAGGTCCCGCGCAGCGCGGTGTGCCGCACCATGGACGAGGTCCGCGCGACCGTGGCCGACCTCGGCCTGCCGGTCGTCATCCGGCCCTCGTTCACCATGGGCGGCCTCGGCTCCGGCATGGCCCACACCCCCGAGCAGCTGGAGCGGCTCGCCGCCACCGGCCTCGCCGAGTCCCCGGTCACCGAGGTGCTGATCGAGGAGAGCGTGCTCGGGTGGAAGGAGTACGAGCTGGAGCTGATGCGCGACCGCAACGACAACGTCGTGGTCATCTGCTCCATCGAGAACATCGACCCGATGGGCGTGCACACCGGCGACTCGGTCACCGTCGCGCCCGCGATGACCCTGACCGACCGCGAGTACCAGCACATGCGCGACGTCGGCATCGCGGTCATCCGCGCGGTCGGCGTGGACACCGGCGGCTGCAACATCCAGTTCGCCATCCACCCGCAGACCGGGCGCATGGTCGTCATCGAGATGAACCCGCGCGTCTCCCGCTCCTCGGCGCTCGCGTCCAAGGCGACCGGTTTCCCGATCGCGAAGATCGCCGCGAAACTGGCCATCGGCTACACCCTCGACGAAATCCGCAACGACATCACGGGGGAGACCCCGGCCTCATTCGAGCCCGCGCTCGACTACGTCGTCGTGAAGGTCCCCCGGTTCGCCTTCGAGAAGTTCCCCGGCGCGGACCGCACGCTCACCACGACGATGAAGTCCGTCGGCGAGGCGATGTCGTTCGGGCGCAGTTTCATCGAGGCGCTCGGTAAAGCCCTGCGGTCCATGGAAACGAAGTCCGGCGGTTTCTGGACCACCCCGGACCCCGAGGGCGACCTGGCGTCGGCCCTGGAGGAGCTGCGGACCGGCCACGACGGACGGCTCTACACCGTCGACCGGGCGCTGCGCCTGGGCGCGACGGTCGAGCAGGTCCACGAGGCCTCCGGCATCGACCCGTGGTTCGTGGAGCAGATCGCCTGGCTGATCGACCTGCGCGGCGAGCTGGAGTCCGCGCCGGTGCTGGACGAGGCGCTGCTGCGCCGCGCCAAGCGCGCGGGCCTGTCCGACCGGCAGATCGCCGCGCTGCGGCCCGAGCTGGCGGGCGAGGACGGCGTGCGGGCGCTGCGGCACCGGCTGGCCGTGCGCCCGGTCTACAAGACCGTCGACACCTGCGCGGCCGAGTTCGCCGCCGCCACGCCCTACCACTACTCGGCGTACGAGTCCGACCCGGACGCCGAGTCCGAGGTCACCGAGCAGCGCGAGCGCCCCAAGGTGCTGATCCTGGGCTCCGGCCCGAACCGGATCGGCCAGGGCATCGAGTTCGACTACTCGTGCGTGCACGCGGCCATGGCGCTGCGCGAGGCCGGGTACGAGACCGTGATGGTCAACTGCAACCCGGAGACCGTCTCCACCGACTACGACACCTCGGACCGGCTCTACTTCGAGCCGCTGACCTTCGAGGACGTCATCGAGGTCGTGCACTCCGAGCGCGCGTCCGGCACCGTCGCGGGCGTCATCGTCCAGCTCGGCGGCCAGACCCCGCTCGGCCTGGCGCAGCGCCTCGCGGACGCGGGCGTCCCGGTCGTGGGCACCTCGCCCAGGGCCATCCACCTCGCCGAGGACCGCGGCGAGTTCGGCAAGGTCCTCGTGGCCGCCGGGCTGCCCGCGCCCAAGTACGGCACCGCCAACTCGTTCGACGAGGCCAAGGCCATCGGCGACGAGATCGGCTACCCGGTGCTCGTGCGGCCCTCGTACGTGCTCGGCGGGCGCGGCATGGAGATCGTCTACGACGAGGACACGCTGCGCGGCTACATCGAGCGCGCCACCGAGATCAGCCCGGAGCGCCCGGTGCTGGTCGACCGGTTCCTCGACGACGCCATCGAGATCGACGTGGACGCGCTCTACGACGGCCACGAGGTGTTCATCGGTGGCGTCATGGAGCACATCGAGGAGGCCGGGGTGCACTCCGGCGACTCGGCGTGCGCGCTGCCGCCGATCACCCTGGGCGAGACCGACGTGGACGCGGTGCGCCGCTCCACGCTGGCCATCGCCGAGGGCATCGGGGTGCGCGGCCTGCTGAACGTGCAGTACGCGCTCAAGGACGACGTGCTGTACGTGCTGGAGGCCAACCCGCGCGCCTCGCGGACCGTGCCGTTCGTGTCCAAGGCGACGGCGGTGCCGCTGGCCAAGGCGGCGGCCCGGATCATGCTGGGCGCGACCGTGGCCGAGCTGCGGACCGAGGGCCTGCTGCCCGCCGAGGGCGACGGGGCCAAGCTGCCCCCGCACGCCCCCGTGGCGGTCAAGGAGGCGGTCCTGCCGTTCCACCGCTTCCGCACCCCCGACGGCAAGGGCGTCGACTCGCTGCTCGGCCCGGAGATGAAGTCGACCGGCGAGGTCATGGGCATCGACGTGTCCTTCGGCACCGCGTTCGCCAAGTCCCAGACCGCCTCCTACGGCTCCCTGCCCACCTCGGGCAAGGTGTTCGTGTCGGTGGCCAACCGGGACAAGCGGGCCATGATCTTCCCGGTCAAGCGGCTCGCCGACCTGGGCTTCGAGGTGCTGGCCACGGCCGGGACCGCCGAGGTGCTGCGCCGCAACGGCATCCCCTGCACCGTCGTGCGCAAGCACTTCGAGGGCGAGGGGAACGTCGTCGACCTGATCCTCGGCGGCGGCGTCGACATGATCATCAACACCCCGTACGGCAACAGCGGGCCCCGCGTGGACGGCTACGAGATCCGCACGGCGGCCGTGGCCAGGGACATCCCGTGCGTGACCACGATCCAGGGCGCGGCGGCGGCCGTGCACGGCATCGAGGCCGCGATCCGCGGTGACATCGGCGTGCGGCCCCTCCAGGCGCTCCAGGCGGCGCTGAGGGGGCAGGCGTGAGGTTCGGCGAGCGGCTGGCGCGGGTGGTCTCCGAGCGGGGGCCCCTGTGCGTCGGCATCGACCCGCACCCCGGCCTGCTGGCGTCCTGGGGGCTGCCCCAGGACGCCTCCGGGCTGGAGCGCTTCGCCCTGACCTGCGTCGAGGCCTTCGGTGCCGAGGCGGCCGTGGTGAAGCCCCAGTCGGCCTTCTTCGAGGCCCACGGGTCGCGGGGCGTGGCCGTGCTGGAGCGCGTCATCGCCGATCTGCGGTCGGCGGGGGCCCTCGTGCTGGTCGACGCCAAGCGGGGCGACATCGGGTCCACCATGGCCGCCTACGCGGCGGCCTACCTGACCGAGGGCTCGCCGCTGGCGGGCGACGCGGTCACGCTGTCGCCCTACCTCGGCTTCGGCTCGCTCGAACCCGCGCTCGCCGCCGCCGAGGAGTCCGGGCGGGGTGTGTTCGTGCTCGCCCTCACCTCCAACCCCGAGGGCGCCTCCGTGCAGCGCGCGCGGGGCGCGGACGGGGTCGCGGTCGCGCAGGCCGTGGTCGACGCGGCGGGCGCGCGCAACGCGGGCGCGTCGCCGCTCGGCGACGTCGGGCTGGTGGTCGGGGCGACCGTCCACGAGTTGGGGGTCGACCTGTCGGGGCTGAACGGGCCGGTGCTCGCGCCGGGCTTCGGCGCGCAGGGCGCCACCGTCGCTGACCTGCGGAGACTCTTCGGCGACGAGCTGCGCGGGGTGCTCCCCACGACCTCCCGGGACGTGCTCCGGCACGGCCCCTCGGAGGCGGATCTGAGGGCCGCGACCCGCCGCGTGCTGGACTCGTTCACGGTGTGATCACGATCAAATCCCGGCCCGGTTAGCGTGGTCCGCTCACCTGCGAAAACGGGGCCTGGTACGGTCACGGCCACCGGTTGGGAGCACCGCCGACGGGCGCATACCACACAGGTGTTGCGCACGGGATTGCCGGTGGCGGTGAAGGCTCTTCCGGAGGGTGTTGGTACTACTACCACCCGCCGCAACCGCCGAACGCTGAAGATTTACCTGACTGGGTGGTAACAGACCCGTGTTGTACCCAGGCAATTGCGCTCGGTACGGTCGCGACGCAGATCCAGAATTGAAATTCCCACACCACGGAGGAAATCGTGGCCCTTCCCCAGCTTACCGAGGAGCAGCGGGCCGCAGCGCTGGAGAAGGCTGCTGCCGCTCGTCGCGCTCGCGCTGAGCTCAAGGAGCGCCTCAAGCGTGGCGGCACGACCCTGAAGGACGTGCTGAAGGCTGCTGAGAGCGACGAGGTCCTGGGCAAGATGAAGGTGTCGGCGCTCCTGGAGGCGCTGCCCGGCGTCGGCAAGGTGCGCGCCCAGCAGATCATGGAGCGGCTGGAGATCGCGCCGAGCCGCCGCCTGCGGGGCCTGGGCGACCGCCAGCGCAAGGCGCTGCTCACCGAGTTCAGCGGCGAGTGAGTGACGGCACCGGGGCGGGGTCGGGCGTTCGCGCCCGGCCCCGCCTCACCGTTCTGTCGGGTCCCTCCGGCGTCGGCAAGTCCAGCGTGCTGGCCGAGCTGCGCGGCAGGGACCCCGAGCTGCACTACAGCGTCTCGGTGACCACCAGGAAGCCGAGGCCGGGCGAGCTGGACGGCGTCCACTACCACTTCGTGGACGGCGCCGAGTTCGACCGCATGGTCGACGCGGGCGAGCTGCTGGAGCACGCCGAGTTCGCGGGCAACCGCTACGGCACCCCCAGGGCGCCCGTGGAGGCCGCGCTGGCGTCGGGCCTGCCCTCCCTGCTGGAGATCGAGCTGCAGGGCGCGCGGCAGGTCAGGGCCGCCATGCCCGAGGCGCGGCTGGTCATGCTGGCCCCGCCCTCCTGGGAGGACCTCGTCGCCCGGCTCACCGGCCGCGGCACCGAGGACCCCGCCGTCGTCGAGCGCAGGCTCGCGATCGCCAGGCAGGAGCTGGCGGCCGAACCCGAGTTCGACGAGGTCGTCGTCAACGACGACGTGCGTTCGGCGGCGACGAAGTTGCTAGACTTGGTGGTCGGCCCGCTGCCCGGCGCCTGAGCGCACCGGGTCCGCACAGCAGGAGCCGCCCCGCAGAGCCCCGCAGGTCGGGGCCCGGACGGGCGGGCGCCGCGAGGCGCGGGACGACCGAGGCTTGAACGAACACCGACCGCAGGAGCGTTGACGAGTGACCACGCACACCGAGCTGGGCCCCCTGTCCGGGTCGCCGGAGGGCATCACCAACCCGCCGATCGACGACCTGCTGGAGCAGGTCAGCTCGAAGTACGCGCTGGTGATCTACGCGGCCAAGCGGGCGCGCCAGATCAACGACTACTACGCCCAGCTCGGCGAGGGCCTGCTGGAGTACGTGGGCCCGCTGGTCGAGCCCGGCCCGCGCGAGAAGCCGCTCTCCATCGCGCTCCGGGAGATCCACGCCGGCCTCCTCGAGCACACCGAGGGCGAGTGACCGAGCACCTGCCCGGTGCCCCCGCCAGACCCCGCGTCGTGCTCGGGGTGGGCGGGGGCATCGCCGCGTTCAAGGCCTGCGAGGTCCTGCGCGGCCTGACCGAGACGGGCCACGACGTGCGCGTCGTGCCCACCGAGGAGGCGCTGCGGTTCGTCGGCGCCGCCACCTTCGAGGCGCTGTCGGGGCAGCCGGTCCGAACCGGCGTGTTCACGGACGTGCCCGAGGTGCCGCACGTGCGGCTCGGTCAGGAGGCCGACCTCGTGGTCGTCGCCCCCACCACGGCCAACCTGCTGGCCAAGGCCGCCCACGGGCTGGCCGACGACCTGCTGACCAACACCCTGCTGACCGCGCGCTGCCCGGTCCTGCTGGTCCCGGCGATGCACACCGAGATGTGGGAGCACCCGGCGACGCGGGACAACGTGGCGCTGCTGCGCTCGCGGGGCGTGGTCGTGGCCGAGCCCGCCAGCGGCAGGCTCACCGGCAAGGACACCGGCAAGGGCAGGCTGCCCGAGGCCGTCGAGATCGTGGAGCTGGCCCGGTTGCTGCTGGCGCGCGGCGACGCGCTGCCGCGCGACCTGGAGGGCCTGCGCGTCGTCGTCTCGGCGGGCGGGACCCGCGAGCCGCTCGACCCGGTCCGCTTCCTGGGCAACCGCTCGTCCGGCAGGCAGGGCTACGCGATCGCCCGCGTCGCCGCCCAGCGCGGTGCCGAGGTGGTCCTGGTGGCCGCCCACACCGCCGACCTGGTCCAGCCCGCGGGCGTGGAGCTGGTGCGGGTGGGCACGGCCCTTCAGCTGCGGGACGCCATGCACGAGCGGGCCGAGCGGGCCGACGTGCTCGTGATGTCCGCCGCCGTCGCCGACTTCCGACCGGTCGACCTGGTCGAGCACAAGATCAAGAAGGGTGACCTGGACCCGGACCCGGTCCGGCTCACCCGCAACCCGGACGTCCTGGCCGAGCTGGTCGCCGCGCGCCGCCCCGGCCAGTCCGTGGTCGGCTTCGCCGCCGAGACCGGGGACGCGGACACCGGCGTGCTCGACCACGGTCGGGCGAAGCTGAAGCGCAAGGGGTGCGACCTCCTCGTCGTCAACGACGTCGGTTCGGGGGGCGCCTTCGAGGGGGAGGACAACCAGGGCTGGTTGCTCTCCTCGGACGGGACCGAGCGGCCCATCCCGCACGGCTCGAAAGCCCACCTGGCGTCCATCCTGTGGGACGCGGTGGTCTCCGGCCGGTCGTCCTCAGAGGTTCCCGAGCCCGGCCGTCAGTAAGCTCGGAGCGTTCACGAGGCGGTGCGGAGCGTCGCCGGGACGGTCAGGTAGCCAATCGTTGATCTCTGTAGTGGGGAGTGCCGTGAGCCAGCACAGCAGCAGGCTGTTCACCAGTGAGTCGGTGACCGAGGGACATCCGGACAAGATCTGCGACGCGATCAGCGACTCGATCCTGGACGCGCTGCTGGCCAAGGACCCCACGTCGCGGGTGGCGGTGGAGACGCTGGTGACCACCGGTCAGGTGCACGTGGCCGGTGAGGTGACGACCGAGGCGTACGTGGACATCCCGTCGATCGTGCGGGAGAAGATCCTGGAGATCGGGTACGACTCCTCCGCCAAGGGGTTCGACGGTCACTCGTGCGGGGTGAACGTGGCGATCGGGGCGCAGTCCCCGGACATCGCGCAGGGCGTGGACACCGCCTACGAGCAGCGCACCGGTGACGCGGGTGACGACATCGACCAGCAGGGCGCGGGCGACCAGGGGTTGATGTTCGGCTACGCGTGCACCGACACGCCGGAGTTGATGCCGCTGCCGATCGCGCTCGCGCACCGGCTCTCGCGGCGGTTGACGGCGGTGCGCAAGGACGGGTCGGTGCCGTACCTGCGTCCGGACGGCAAGACCCAGGTGACCATCGAGTACGCCGGTGACCAGCCCGTGCGCCTGGACACGGTGGTCGTCTCCACGCAGCACGCGGACGGGATCGACCTGGAGCAGCTGCTCGGCGTCGACGTGCGCGAGCGCGTGGTGGCCCCGGAGATCGAGGGCCTCGGCCTGGACACCTCCGACGTGCGGCTGCTGGTCAACCCGACCGGTCGGTTCGTGATCGGCGGCCCGATGGGTGACGCGGGCCTGACCGGTCGCAAGATCATCGTGGACACGTACGGCGGCATGGCGCGGCACGGTGGTGGCGCGTTCTCGGGCAAGGACCCGTCGAAGGTCGACCGCTCGGCGGCGTACGCGATGCGGTGGGTGGCCAAGAACGCCGTCGCGGCGGGGCTCGCGACCCGCATCGAGGTGCAGGTGGCCTACGCGATCGGCAAGGCCGCCCCCGTGGGCCTGTTCGTGGAGACGTTCGGCACCGAGACCGTGGACCCGACCAAGATCCAGCAGGCGATCGCCGAGGTGTTCGACCTGCGCCCGGCCGCGATCATCCGCGACCTGAACCTGCTGCGCCCGATCTACGCCCCCACCGCCGCGTACGGCCACTTCGGGCGCACCGACGTGGAACTCCCGTGGGAGGACACCTCCCGCGCCGACGCCCTCCGCGCGGCGGCGGGCGCCTGATCGGACGCGACCACCCGGAGGGGGACCGGCGGTCCGGGACTGTCGGACCCCTCTGGTAGAGATTCGGGCATGGCACAGGGCAGGGCGGCGAGCAGGCGGGGCGAACGCGTCCCCGCCGCCGCCATGCCCGTGGCCAGGGTCGTCGTGGACGTGCCGCTGCCGCACCTGGACCGGCCGTTCGACTACCAGGTGCCCACCGACCTGGACGAGGTCGCCGTGCCCGGCGTCCGGGTGCGGGTCCGCTTCGCAGGCCAGCTGGTCGACGGCTACCTGCTGGAGCGCGCCGAGTCCACCGAGTACGGCCGGGGGCTCGCCTTCCTGGAGAAGGTGGTGTCCCCGGAGCCCGTGCTGGCCCCGGAGGTGGTCGAACTGGCCCGCGCGGTCGCCGACCGGTACGCGGGCACCCTGATCGACGTGCTGCGCATGGCCGTCCCGCCCCGGCACGCCCGCGCCGAGGCCGCCGAGCCCCCACCCCCCTCGCCCCCGCCCGAGCGGCCCGCCGACACCGGCTGGGGCCGCTACCGGCACGGGGCCAACTTCCTGGACGCGCTGGCCGCCGGTCGCGCGCCGCGCGCCGTGTGGCAGGCGCTGCCCGCCGAGGACTGGCCGGCCCGGCTCGCCGAGGTCGCCGCGACCGTGGCGTCCACCGGCAAGGGCGTGCTGGTCGTGGTGCCCGACCACCGGGACCTCGCCCGGCTGCACGAGGCGTGCGCCAGGCTGGTCGACCCGGCGGCGGTGACCGTGCTGGCCGCCGAGCTGGGGCCGCAGGAGCGGTACAAGCGCTGGCTGGCGGTGCGGCGCGGCTCGGTGCGGATCGCGCTGGGCGCGCGCGGCGCGGCGCTGGCCCCCGTCAACGACCTCGGGCTCGTCGTGGTGTGGGACGACGGCGACGACCTGCACGCCGAGCCGAGGATGCCTTACCCGAACGTGCGCGACGTGCTCGTGCAGCGCTCCCACCTGGGCGGGGCCGCGTTCCTGGTGGGCGGGTTCGCCCGCACCGCCGAGGCTCAGCTGCTGGTGGACAGCGGGTGGGCGCACGAGGTCGTGGCCGACCGGGACGAGCTGCGGGCCGCCGCGCCGCGCGTGGTCGCGGTCGGCGACGGCGACTGGCAGGAGGCCAAGGACCCGGCGGCCCGCTCGGCGCGGCTGCCGTCCATCGCGTTCGAGGCCGCCCGCGCCGCGCTGTCGGCGGGCGCGCCGGTGCTGATCCAGGTGCCGCGCCGGGGGTACGTGCCCGCGCTGGCCTGCGGGCAGTGCCGCGCGGCGGCCCGGTGCAGGCGCTGCGCCGGTCCGCTCGCGCTGCCAGGCGGTGGCGGCGACGGCGCGCCGAGGCCCGCCTACTGCCGGTGGTGCGGGGCGACCGAGGCGGCGTTCCGCTGCCCGTCGTGCGGGTCGCGCAGGCTGCGCGGGCAGGTCATCGGGGCCAGGCGCACCGCCGAGGAGCTGGGGCGGGCGTTCAGCGGGGTCGTGGTGCGCACCTCCGGCGGCGACGACGTGCTGGCGAAGGTGCCCGGCGGGCCCGCGCTGGTGGTGGCCACGCCCGGCGCGGAACCGGTCGCCGACGGCGGGTACGGGGCGGCGCTGCTGCTCGACGGCTGGGCGCTGCTCGGCCGGGCCGACCTGCGGGCCGCCGAGGAGGCGGTGCGCCGCTGGATGGGGGCCGCCGCCCTGGTGCGCCGGGGCGACCGGGGCGGCCGGATCGTGGTGGTCGCCGAGTCCTCGCTGGCCCCCGTGCAGGCGCTGGTGCGCTGGGACCCGGTGTGGCACGCCGGGCAGGAGCTGGCCGCCCGCGCCGAGCTGGGCTTCCCGCCCGCCGTGCGGATGGCCACGCTCGACGCGTCCCCGGACGCGCTGGCCGTCCTGCTGGAGGAGCTGCGGCTGCCCGAGCGCGGCGAGGTGCTGGGCCCGGTGCCGCTGGGCGAGGAGCGCGAGCGGGCGCTGGTGCGGGTGCCCAGGGGCGACGGGCGGGCGCTGTCGGCGTCCCTGTCGGACGTGCTGTCGGTCCGCAGCGCCCGCAAGGAGACCGAACCCGTGCGGGTGAAGGTCGACCCGCTCGAAGTGCTCTGACCGGCGGTCAGGAGTGGCCGTGCCGCTCGTGCGCGTAGGCGGCCTCGCGGCGGGCGAAGCCCCGGCCGATCGCGAACCACAGCAGGCAGCCCAGGAACGGCAGGCACAGCACGATCGCGATCCACACCAGCTTCAGCAGGAAGCCCTGCGGCGAGCCGAGGATGCTGACCAGGGCGGCCAGGAAGAAGACGACCAGGGCGGCCAGGACCACGAGGACCCCGCTGCCGAGCGCGATGCCCCAGATCTGGAACTCCGGGTCCTGCTGCGCGTGCTGGGCGATCGTGGTGGCGGTCTGCGCGGTGGTGGGCAACTCGATCCCTGCTTCCCGTCTCTCGTCGGTGACGTCGGGCCCTGCACCCGACGACACCGATGCTGCCGCCGGGCGACGTCATCGCGCGTCATCACCGGAGCCGGTCCGGGACTAGTGCCAAAGCACTACCCACCGGGCTCCGGGCGCGCCCTCCGCGCCGCGCGCCCACCCGAACGGTCGCCGCTCGGGGCGTACCCGCGCGGCCCCGCGTGCGGTACAAGGAGCAGATGATCCGGTCAGCTGTGGTCCTGCTCACCGCCGCCGCGCTCGTCGCCCCGGTCGCGCCCGCGCACGCCGACCCGCTCCAGGCCGAGGGCTCCCGGCCGAGACCCGCCCCGAGGCAACCCGAGGCGGTCGGCCACGGGGGAGCGGTGTCCAGCGTCGACCCGGACGCCTCCCAGATCGGGATCGACGTGCTCGCCAGGGGCGGCAACGCGGTGGACGCCGCCGTCGCCACGGCCGCCGCGCTCGGCGTCACCGACCCGTTCTCGGCGGGCATCGGCGGCGGCGGGTTCTTCGTGGTCTACGACGCCCGCACCCGCAAGGTGTCGAGCATCGACGGCCGGGAGACCGCGCCCGCCTCGGCGGGGCCGGACCTGTTCGTGGAGGACGGGGTGGCGGTGCCGTTCGCCGAGGCCGTCACCAGCGGCCGGTCCGTGGGCACGCCCGGCACGCCGCTCACCTGGGAGCGGGCCCTGCAGCGCTGGGGCAGCCGCTCGCTGTCCCAGGTCCTCGAACCGGCCGAGTCGCTGGCCAGGCGCGGGTTCACCGTGGACGCCACCTTCAACCAGCAGGCGGCGAACAACGCGGCCAGGTTCGCCGACTTCACCTCCACCCGCGAGCTGTTCCTGCCCGGAGGCGCGCCGCCCGCCGTGGGCAGCACGTTCCGCAACCCGCAGCTGGCCGACACCTACCGGGAGCTGCGCAGGCGCGGTACGGACGTGTTCTACCGGGGCGCGATCGGCCGGGACGTGGTGGGCGCGGTGCGCACGCCCCCGGTGGCGCCCGGCTCGACCAGGAACGTGCGGCCCGGCGACCTGACCGCGCGCGACCTGGCGACCTACGACGCGCCGCGCCGCGACACGGTCAGCAGCACCTACCGGGGACTCGAGGTGCACGGCATGGCCCCGCCGTCGTCCGGCGGCACGACCGTGGGGGAGGCGCTGAACATCCTGGAGACCGGCAGGCTCTCCGGCGCGAGCCCGGCCCTGGTGGGGCACCGGGTGCTGGAGGCGTCCCGGCTGGCGTTCGCCGACCGGAACCGGTGGGTCGGCGACCCGGCGTTCGTGGACGTGCCGGTGTCCGGGCTGCTGTCCAAGCGGTTCGCGGCCGGTCGGGCCTGCCTGGTCGACGACGCGAAGGCGATGACCGGGGCCGTCGCGCCCGGCGACCCGAGGAACCCGGTGGCGTGCGCCTCGGGTGGGACCGCCGCGCCGACGCCGTACGAGGGCGAGCACACCACGCACCTGACCACCGCCGACCGGTGGGGCACCGTCGTCTCCTACACCCTGACCATCGAGCAGGAAGGAGGGTCCGGCATCGTCGTGCCGGGGCGCGGGTTCCTGCTCAACAACGAGCTGACCGACTTCTCCTTCACGCCCGCCGTGCCCGGCGTGCCCGACCCGAACCTGCCCGGCCCCGGCAAGCGGCCCCGCTCCTCGATGAGCCCGACCATCGTGCTCGACCACGGCAAGCCGGTGCTGGCGCTGGGCTCGCCGGGCGGGGCGTCGATCATCACCACCGTGCTGCACGTGCTGGTGCAGCGGCTGGACCGCCGGGTGCCGCTCGTGGAGGCGATCGCCTCGCCGCGCGCCTCCCAGCGCAACTCCGCGACCACCCAGGCCGAGGCGGCGTTCCTGACCACGCCCGAGGCTCAGGCGCTGACCGCGCTCGGCCACCGGTTCACGTCCACCGCCGAGATCGGCGCGGTGACGGCCGTCGAGCGGCTGCCCGACGGCCGCTGGCGGGCCGCCGCCGAGACCGACCGGCGCGGCGGCGGCGCGGCCCGCGTGGTGCACCCGCGCTAGGACCACCGCCGTCCGCGCACCCCCCCGGAGCGCGGACGGCGGGCGGGGCCGCCCGACCCCCAGGTGCGGGCGGCCCCCCGCCGCGTCACCGCGCGGGCGTCACCGCTCCTGGTCGACCGGGCCGCGGTACAGCTCCCGGCCGTCCGCGCCGAGCACCCTGGCCTCGAACACCTGCCCGTCGGGCCGCACCTCCAGGTCCGGGAACCGGGCGATGAACACCCCGTCCTGGACGGTCACCTCGCCGACCGCCCCGCTCGCGGACTCGGTCAGCTCCAGCAGGGTCACGCCCTCGCCGACCCGGCCCGCCAGGTAGGCCGTGCGCGAGCCGTCGTACCGGGCCACGCCCAGCACCGCGACCCCGCGCTCGGGCCTGACCAGTCCCGCCGCCCCGGCCGGGTCGGGATCGCCGTCCCAGGCCGGGCAGTGCACGGTCGCGCCCGAGCTGTCGCGCAGCACCTGGAACTGGTCCCGCTGGTGCGCCACCCGCGCGACGACCCGCCAGTCCGCCGGGTCCCGCACGACCGCCAGGTCCTTCTCCAGCGCGCGCTGGAGGCACCGGGCGACGGCGCTCTCCTCCGGGTCGGCCGAGCTCGCGGGCAGCAGCTCCCGCGTGATCGAGCCGGGCCCCTGGCCGGTGATCGCCTCGCGGTGCACCGCGCCGCCGTCGACCGCCAGGTCCAGGTAGCCGACGTCGCTCTCGCCGACGACCTCGTTCGCGCGACCGGGCAGCGGGACGAAGAACAGCCCGTCGCGCGTCACCGGCTCCACGGTGATCCCCAGGTCCTTCCGCCACGGGCTCACCAGGCGCGCCGAGGTGACCTCCGACAGCCCCGCCGGGAGGCTGCCGACGAACACCTGCTCGCCCCGCAGCAGCCCGCGCAGGCCCCGCTGGAACTCCAGGTCGCCCCCGTCGCGCTCGGTCCTGGTGACCGCGGTGAGGGTGATCTCGCAGAGGACGTCCCCCACCACGATCCTGGCCGCCGGGGTGATCGCGGTGAACCCGGCGCCCGTCAGCCCGCACTCCGCCAGGTCGCGGGCGGACGGCTCCTCGAACCCGACCCTCGCGGGCGTCCTGCGCACGTCGTCGCGCACCGTGCTCGGGGTCGGCTGCGGCGTGGCCGGGCTGTCGTCCAGCGCGAACCGGCCGACCACCACCCCACCCGCGACCAGCGCGACCACGGCGGCGGCGACCAGCGGGGCGGCGCGGCGCATCCCGCCGCCCCGCGCCCCGCCCCCGTCCAGCACCCGGTGGCGGAGCCGATCGCGCACCTCGGGCGGCATGGCCCTGCGCGCGGGCAGTCGGTCGGTCATCGCTCCTCCTCCGCTCGTCCCAGCCGCGCGCGGGCGCGGTCCACGGCGGACCTGACGTCGTTCTCGGTCGTGCCGAGGGCCTCGGCGGCTCGGGCCGGGGGCAGTTCGCCGAGCAGGCACAGCTCGGCGGCCTCGCGGTCGGCCCGCGGCAGGTCGGCGAGCGCGGCAGGCACGGCCGGGGCGCCGTCCTCCGCCGTCGGGCGGGGGAGGCGGGTGGTGAGGGCCAGCAGCCAGGGGAGCGCGTGGTCACCCAGCAGGGCGGCCTCGGCGGTTCTGCGGCCCGCGGCCTGGAACGCCTGCACGGTCAGCTCCTCGGCCAGCTCCCACGACCCCGTGAGCCGGTAGGCGTGGTTCCAGACGTCCTCGGCGTGCCGGTCGAACAGCTCCGCCACGCGGTTCCGGTCAGTTCGTCGTCGCGAGCCCATCGCGCAGCACCTCCTCCCCGGCGAGCACGCGCACCCGGTAGTCGGGCCGCGCCGCCCCCTCGGGCTGGTCGGTGAACCTCGCGGCGAACCAGCCGTTCTCCAGCACGACCTCCGCCGCCGGACGGCCCTGGGCGTCGGTCAGCTCCACGGCGGTCACCCGCTCTCCCACGACGCCCGCCAGGTAGCGGGTCGACGAGCCCGCCCTGGCGTCGGAGCTGAGCACCGCGAAGTCCTTTCCGCTCAAGGGCTTCGTGGCGGTGTGAGGCCGCGACTGCCAGTCCCAGGTGGGGCAGGCCAGGAACGAGCCCGAGCCGTTGCCCAGCACGAGCACCTGCTCCCCGGCGTCCGGCCTGGTCGCCACGACCGGCCGCCAGCGCGCCGGGTCGGTGATCCGACCGGTCAGCCAGGCCTGGTCGGCGCAGCGCCCTGCCGCCTCGTCCACCCCCGAGCCCTCGGGAAGCGGCTCGGTGCGCCGCAGGCCGCCGATCTCGTCGTCGGTCAGCGTCGTGGTCATCGTCCGGTCGCCGCCGAAGGTCAGCGAGAGGGTGCGCCAGTCCTTCGTCCTGACGAGGAACACCCCGTCCCCGGTGCTGGTGGACATCAGCGCGGTCGACGGGCCCGACTGCTCCGAGGACGCGCCGCCGGCCGAGACCAGGAGGCCGTCGGGGGCGGGCGCCACGCCCCACGAGCAGCCCCTCGCGGAAGTGCAGCACCCTGGTGCCGTTGGTGAACACGCCGGTCCGCCGGTCCTCGGTGCGGTAGACGCCGGTCCCGGACAGCTCGCACGGCTCGTCGCCCACGACCAGCCGGGAGTGCGGCAGGACCACGACCTGCCGCGCCGAGGTGAGTCCGCAACGGAGCAGGTCCTCGGAGGTCGGGGACTCGATCCACGCGTGCGGTTCGTCCGAGGTGGACGGTGTCGTGGTGGTCGGGGGCGCGTCGCTGACGGTCGGCCGCACGGCCGGGCTCTCGTCCCGCGCGACCCCGCTGAGCACGACGCCGCCCAGGGCCAGCGCGGCGGCGGTGGCCGCGGCGGTCAGCGGGACCACGCGCGCGTTCCGGCCCAGCGCGCTCCTGCCCAGCACCCGGCGGCGCAACCGCTCGCGCACCTCGGGCGGCATCGGGCGGCGCGGGGGCAGTTCGGCGGTCATCGGGCCTCCTCCGCCCCGGCGCGCAGGCGGGCGCGGGCCCGGCTGATCCGGGAGCGCACGCTCACCTCGGCGACCCCCAGCAGCTCGGCGGCCTCGGTCGTGCCCAGCTCGCCGAGCAGGCACAGCTCGACGGCCTCCCGCTCGGCCTTCGGCATGGTCTCCAGCAGCGCGAGCACCCGCTTGAGCGAGCGCTCGCCGTCCACGGCGGACGCGACGTGCTCGGCGTGGTCCGGGACGACGCCGGGGGAGGGGACGCGCAGCAGCGCGCGGCGGAAGCGGCCGACGCGGCGGAACTCGGTGCGCGCCAGGTTGCCCGCGACGCTGTACAGCCACGGCAGGGCGCTGTCGCGCACGAGCGTCACCTCGGCGCGCTTGCGCCAGGCGGTGAGGAAGACCGAGGAGGTGAGGTCCTCGGCGAGCGCCCAGGACGCGGTGAGCCGGTAGGCGTGGTTCCACACGGCCTCGGCGTGCCGCTCGAACAGCGCGGAGAACGCGGCCCGGTCGCCCCGCTCCCAGAGCTCGGCGTCCGATTCCAACGGCGGCGCCCCCTGTCTGCTTCCAGCAGCCATCATGGGAACAGGTAGCCGAAGGGGATCATGGCGTTGCAGTGGCGTGGGTCGCACACCCCTAGGGGGCGGGGTGCGACCGCGGTAGCACCCGGTTCGCAACCGGGAGGGGACGCGCGCTGATCCCGGCGCGGGGGAGCGTGGTGGTCGTCAGCCGCAAGGCCCGTTCCAGGAGGAGGCGCCATGAGCACCGCGACCACCCACCGACCGACCCGCGTCCCCAGGGCCGCCGACCTGCCCGCGCCGGTGCGGTTCCTGGCGCACTTCCTGGCCGCGCTGGCGAGCGTGGTGCTGCTGGGCGAGGCGGGGGACGACTAGCCGCCCCCGCTCACCCGCCCCCGCTGAGCCGCTGCGCCAGCAGCACGGCGAAGTCCCCGTTGACCGGCGCGGCGGCCCGCAGCAGCCCGTCCCGCGACAGGCCGGGCGACCCCATGAGCACGACCCGCCACGTGCACCCGCACCGCTTGGTGAACCGGCACCACCCAGCCCCCGAGCCCCCCCACCCGCCCCCTGCGGCACGGTCGGAACGGGGGAAACGGCCCCCCACGGAAGGCGAAGCCGCCCAGGAAGCCCGCGTGGTGCCACCCCCGCTGCCACCGGGTGCGTGCCCGGCGGACGCGGGCACCCCGCTGGACGAGTGCCCGCCGTACGACTGCCCGTTCCCGGTGTGCCCGCCGACGCCGAAGTCGTTGGACGTCGTGCGCCGACGCGCTCGTACTCGTCGAGCCGGAACTGGTCGCCGCTCTCGGCGTTCCGCTCACCGTGCAGGCGGTGAGCGCGAGCGCTCCGACGATCAGCGCGATCAGGGGCGTCGTCGGCGGTCGGGATGGCAGCTAGTGGAATAGGTGCGGACGACGTCATCATCGATAGCCCTATCGGGTGAGTCCAGGGTCACTTTCGGGCGTGACGACTCGTGCTGGCGGCGCTACCAAAAACGGTCACCCCCGCTGTCCGAGCGCTCCACCCCCACCCGCCCCCAACCGCCGATGCCCCGCCCCCGCCCCCCTGCTCCTAGACTGACCCCCCGCCCCTTCACGAGGAGTAGTGCGTGACCGTCCAACCCATCCGCCTGTTCGGCGACCCTGTCCTGCGGACCCCCGCGGTCGAGGTGACCGAGTTCGACGTCGAGTTGCGCAAGCTCGTCAAAGACCTCTGGGACACCATGAGCGACGCGGGTGGGGCCGGGCTGGCGGCTCCCCAGCTCGGCGTTGGGCTCCGGGTGTTCACCTACCACTGCGACGGGTTCGCCGGGCACATGGTCAACCCGACCTTCGACGTCGTCGGCGACGAGACGCAGGACGGGCCCGAGGGGTGCCTCTCCATCCCCGGCATGTCCTGGGACTGCGTGCGGCACCGCCAGGTCGTCGCCCGCGGCTGGAACATGCACGGCGAGCCGGTCGAGGTCGAGGGCACCGACCTGCTCGCCCGCTGCATCCAGCACGAGACCGACCACCTCGACGGCGTCGTCTTCGTCGACCGCCTGGACGAGGAGACCCGCAAGCGGGCCATGCGGGAGATCCGCCAGGAGTCCTGGTTCGGCGGCAACGTCCCGATCATCAAGCAGAGCCCGCACCCCCTGTTCGGAGGCAACTGACGTGCGCCTGGTGTTCGCGGGCACCCCGGAACCAGCCCTGCCCTCGCTGCGCGCCCTCCTGGCGTCCGACCGGCACGAGGTCGTCGCCGTCGTGACCCGGCCGGACGCCCCCACGGGACGTGGCCGCAAGGTCGAGCGCTCGCCCGTCGCGGCGCTGGCCGAGGAGCGCGGCATCGAGGTGCTCACCCCCGCCAAGGCCGGTGACCCGGACTTCCTCGCCCGGCTCGCCGAGCTGGCCCCCGACCTGTGCCCGGTGGTCGCCTACGGCGCGCTGCTGCCCACCAAGGCCCTCGCCATCCCGACCCACGGCTGGGTGAACCTGCACTTCTCCCTGCTGCCCGCCTGGCGCGGCGCGGCCCCGGTGCAGGCCTCGGTGCGGCACGGCGACGACATCACCGGCGCCTCCACCTTCCGCATCGTGAAGGAGCTCGACGCAGGCCCGGTGTTCGGCGTCGTCACCGAGCGCGTCGGCGAGCGCGACACCGCAGGCGACCTGCTGGGCCGCCTCGCCGAGTCCGGCGCGCGCCTGCTGCTGTCCACCGTCGACGGCATCGAGGACGGCACGCTGCGCGCCGTCGAGCAGTCCCCCGAGGGCGTCTCCCACGCGCCGAAGATCAGCGTGGAGGACGCCCGCCTGGACTTCACCACCCCCGCCACCGCGCTCGACCGGCTGGCCCGCGCGGTCACCCCCGAGCCGGGCGCGTGGGCGCAGTTCCGGGGTGAGCGGCTCAAGCTGGGGCCCGTCGCCCCGGTGGAGGACCCCGTGGAGCCGCTGGCCCCCGGACAGATCAAGGTCGAGCGCAAGCGCGTCCTCGTCGGCACCGCCACGCACCCCGTGCGGCTGGGCGAGGTGCAGGCGCAGGGCAAGAAGCGGATGGCCGCAACGGACTGGGCGCGCGGCGTCCGCATCGAGCCTGGAGAGCGCATCTCATGAACGGCAGCACCTCGTCCCCCCGGTCGTCCCGGCCCTCCCGGCCGCGCCGCCCGCACCCGCCCAAGCGCAACCCCGGCCCCGAGCGCCCGCCGCAGGAGGACCCGGCCCGCCGCGCCGCGCTGGACACCCTGCGCGCCGTCACCAAGCGCGACGCCTACGCCAACCTGGTGCTGCCCGGCCTGCTGCGCGAGCGCCGCATCACCGGCCGCGACGCCGCCCTCGCCACCGAGCTGACCTACGGCACGGCCCGCGCGCGGGGCCTGCTCGACGCGGTCCTCGCGGCCTGCTCGGACCGCCCGCTCGCCGAGATCGACGACGCCGTCCTGGACGCCCTGCGCCTGGGCGCCTACCAGCTGCTGCGCACCCGCGTGCCCGCGCACGCCGCCGTGGCCTCCACGGTCGACCTGGTGCGCGCCGACCGGGGTTCGGGCGCGGCGGGCTTCGCGAACGCCGTGCTGCGCCGGGTCACCGGCCAGGACGAGGCGGGCTGGATCGACGAGGTCGCCCCCGACGAGGAGAGCGACCCGATCGGCTACCTGGCCATGTCGACCGCGCACCCGCGCTGGGTCGCGCAGGCCTTCGCCGAGGCGCTGGGCAGCCGGGGCGAGCCGCTGCGCGCCGCGCTGGCCGCCGACGACACCCGCCCGATCGTGCACCTGATCGCCCGACCGGGCGAGATCAGCGCGGACGAGCTGGCCGCCATCACCGGCGGCGACCTCGCCCCGTACTCGCCGTACGGCGTGCACCTGGCCGACGGCGGCGACCCGGCCGACCTGGACGTGGTGCGCGAGCGCCTGGCCGCCGTCCAGGACGAGGGCAGCCAGCTGTGCGCGCTCGCGCTCACCAGGGCCCCGCTGGAGGGGACGGACGAGCGCTGGCTCGACCTGTGCGCCGGTCCCGGCGGCAAGGCCGCGCTGCTCGGCGCGCTGGCCGCGCTGTCGGACGCGACCCTGGACGCGGTCGAGAAGACCCCGCACCGCGCCGAGCTGATCCGCAAGGCCACCATCGGCCTCCCGGTGGACGTGCGCGTCGCGGACGGCCGCGACCCCGGCCTCGACGGCGGCTACGACCGCGTCCTGGTCGACGCCCCCTGCACGGGCCTCGGCGCGCTGCGCCGCCGCCCGGAGGCCCGGTGGCGCCGCCAGCCGTCCGACGTGGCGGCCCTGGCCAAGCTCCAGCGCGAGCTGCTCACCTCCGCGCTCGACCTGGTGCGGCCCGGTGGCCTGGTGGCGTACGTGGTGTGCTCGCCGCACCTGGCCGAGACGGTCGGCGTGGTCGCCGAGGTGGCCCGCAAGACCGGGGCCGAGCGCCTGGACACCAGGGAGTTCTTCCCCGGCGTGCCGAACCTCGGCGACGGCCCGCAGGTGCAGCTGTGGCCGCACGAGCACGGCACCGACGCGATGTTCTGCGCGATCCTGCGCCGCCCGGCCTGACCGGGCCGAACGAGCCGAACGGCTGAACCGGGCGCGTCGGGCGGGAACGTCCGGCGCGCCCGGCCGCGTGCGCGGCAGGGGCACGAACGAGGGGGAGCGGGAGCGGATGCGCGCCGGACCGGTGGTGCTGGGACTGGTCGCCTCGGCCGGGGGCGGGGTCGAGCGGGCGCTGGTCGAGCGGGTCGCCGCGCCGCTCGCCGCCAGAGGCTTCCGGCTCGCCGTCACGCTCACCCCCACCGCCGCCCGCTGGTTCGAGCACGCGGGCGCCCTCCCCGCGCTCCAGGCCCTCACCGACCTGCCGGTGCGCTGGACCTCCCGCCTGCCCTCCGAACCCCGCCCGCACCCCGTGCCGGACGCCTTCCTGTTCGCCCCGGCCACCGCGAACTCCCTCGCCAAGCTCGCGCTCGGCATCGCCGACAACCAGGCCCTCACCGCGCTCGGCGAGGCGCTCGGCCGGGGAGTCCCGCTGGTCGTGCTGCCGCAGGCAGGCGAGGACCAGCGCGCCCACCCGGCGTTCCCGCTCCACCTGGCCGCGCTGCGCGCCGCGGGAGTCCACCTCGCCGCCGAATATGACGACGCAGTGGCCGAAATCGTGTCCCGCGCCGCCGATTGACAGCCGATCGGAAACCGATGCAGGCTTGATCGTGTCGAAATTGTGCGGGCGAGATCGTGAATGGGCGTCAGTCCTGCGGTTCCTGTCCGCGCCCGGCGGAATCCTGGTGCTCGACGGCCCGCCCTGGTTCGGCAAGGCCCGCGTCCTGGAGGCCGCCGTCGGCGCGGCCCGCGACCGCGGCTACACCCCGCTGCTCGCCAGGGCCCCCGGCGAGGTCGACCCGGCGGCCCTGCGCCGCGCGCCCCGCCCGCTGCTCGCCCTGAACGACGCGCACGCCGACCCGCCCGCCCTGCTGCACCTGCTGCCCGTGCTGCGCGAGCCGAACGTGACCGGCCTGCTCGCCATGACCTCGTCCCTCGCGGGCGACGAGGTCCGCCGCGGGCTGGCGGGCGCCGACGTCCTCCCGCTCGGCCCGGTCGACCCGGCCGCCGTGGAGCGGGCGCTGCGCGAGCTGCTCGAACTCCCGCCGCACCCCGACTTCACCGCGCTGGCCGCCACCGCGGGCGGCAACCCGAGGATGCTCGCCGAGCTGGTCGCGGGCCTGCGCGAGGAGGACCGCGTCGAGGTCCACGACGGCACGGCCCGGCCGGTGGAGGGCCCGCTGCCGCGCCGCGTCCGCGGCCTGATCGGCTCCAGGGTCGACGCGCTGCCGCCCGACGCGGCCAGGCTCCTGCGCGGCGCCTCCGCCCTCGGCGCGGGCTTCCGGCCGCACGACGCCGCCGCCGTCGCGGGCACCGGGGCCACCCCGGAGGCGGTGCGCGCGCTGATCGCCTCCGGCATCGTGCTGGAGCGGGGCGAGCGCCTGGAGTTCTGCTCGGAGCTGGTGCGCCGCGCCGTCGCCGAGGCCGTGCCCGCGCCCGCGCCGTGCCCACCGCCCGCCGCGCCGCACAGCGACACCGACCGGGCCCTGCTGCACCGCGTCCGCGCGCTGTCCGAGGACGGCCGCCTCGCCGAGGCCACCGGGCTGGCCACCTCGGGCCTGACCGGCGCGGCCCCGGACGTGACCGCCCTGCTGCACGTCGAGCTGGCCGGGATCAGGTTCGCCGAGGGCGACGCGGTGGGCGCCGACCTCCAGGCGGCCAAGGCGTGCTCCACCCGTGGAGCCGAGCCGGGCACCCGCGCGCTCGCCGAGGCGCTGCGGCTGCTCGCCAACTACTTCACCGAGGGGCCGCTGGCGGGCGCGCTGGCGCTGTCGGTGCTGTCCGCGCGGGGCCAGCAGACCGGCGACCCGGACGTGGTGATGGCCGCGTCGGTCCGCTCCTGCCTGGAGTGGTCGGCGGGCAACCTCGCGGAGAGCCTGTACTGGGGGCGCGAGGCCACCCGCTGGGAGCCGGGCGGGCCCACCACGTGGTGGCAGAGCTACTGCAACGGGGCGTTCGCGCTCAAGCTGTCCGCGCTCGGCGAGTTCGCGCAGGCCGAGCGGCTGGTCCGGCCGGACGACCCGGCGCAGCCCTGGGAGACCCCGCCCGGCGCGCGGGCGCTGCGGCTGTTCGCGCGTGCTCGGGTGCAGCTCCAGTCGGGCAGGCTCGTGCAGGCGCAGGTGACCGGCACGGCGAGCCTCGCGCTGGCCAGGGGCGGCGGCATCGAGCTGCTGATCCCGCTGCTCGGCGCGGTGCTGTCCACGGCGGCGCTGCTGCGCGGCGACCTGGCCGCCGCCGCCGAGCACGGCCGCCGCTGCCTGGAGGGCCCGTTCGCCCGCCGCCTCGCCGAGCTGATCGGCCAGCCCGACTGGGTGCTGCTCCGGCTCGCCGAGGCCCAGGACGGGCCCGCTCGGGCGGCCGAGCTGGCGCGCGGGTGCGCGGCCAGGCCGGGCGCGCTGCGCCGGGTGCTGATGGAGGAGTCCACGGCCGCGCCGTGGCTGGTCCGGGTGGCGCTGGCGGTGGGGGACGCGGGGCTGGCCGACCTCGTGGTCGACGCGGCGGCGGACCTGGCGGCGGCCAACCCCGGCACCGGCGTGCCCGCCGCGTCCGCCGCGCACGCCCGCGCCCTGCGCGACCACGACCCGGCGGCCCTGCGCACCGCGACCACCGCCCACCGCCACCCGCTGACCAGGGCCCTGGCCTGCGAGGACCTGGCCGAGCTGCTCGCCGGGCGCGGCGACGCGGCCGGGGCGGCGGAGCAGGCCGAGCGGGCGCTGCGCGGCTACGAGCGCATGGGCGCGGAGCGCGAGGCGGCCCGGCTGCGCGCGCGGACCACGGGCGCCCAGCCGGTGTGAGGGCGCCGAGCGCGCGGCGGCCCGCCCCACCGCTCACCGGAAGCCCACCGCAGCGCCGGACCGAAGCGGCGGCCGGTCCCGCCCCCACGCGCCCCGCCCCGCACCCGTCAGCGCGTCCCGCCCCGCACCCGGCCCCGGTGAGACCCGCCACCAAACCCCGCCCCCACACCCCCGGAACCCCAGCTCACCGCCCCGAGATCCCCCGACCGGGCCATCCGCCGCGCACCCCGCGGGCCCGCGAACCCTAGACTCGACCACCGTGGTCCACCAGCCGATGATCGCCCCCAGCATCCTGTCCGCCGACTTCGCGCGCCTGGCGGACGAGGCCGCCGCCGTTTCCGGCGCCGACTGGCTGCACGTCGACGTCATGGACGCGCACTTCGTGCCGAACCTGACCCTCGGCCTGCCGGTGGTGAAGTCGCTGCGCAAGGCCACCGACATCCCCCTCGACTGCCACCTCATGATCGAGGACCCGGACCGCTGGGCGATCGGCTACGCCGAGGCGGGCGCCCACAACGTCACCGTGCACGCCGAGGCCGCCGCCGACCCGGTCAAGCTCGCCAAGGACCTGCGCGCCGCCGGGTCCAGGGCCGGCCTGTCGATCAAGCCCGGCACCAGCCTCGACTCGGTCGTCGACGTGCTCAAGCACTACGACACCCTCCTGGTGATGTCCGTCGAGCCCGGCTTCGGCGGCCAGAGCTTCATGCCCGAGGTGCTCGACAAGGTCCGCACCGCCCGGAACCTGGTCGACACCGGCCACCTCAAGCTGGTCATCGAGATCGACGGCGGCATCAACGCCGACACCATCGCGCAGGCCGCCGAGGCGGGCGTCGACTGCTTCGTCTCGGGCTCCGCCGTCTACGACGCCGCCGACCCGGCGAAGGCCCTGGAGTCCCTGCGCGGCCTGGCCGCAGCAGCCCGGTGACCCCCCGAATCCCACCCGGCGGTGCGCGGGCCGAACCGGCCACCGCTCCGCCTACCCTGGCAGGCGTGCCCGCCACCGCGCGGGTCGAAGGCCGCTGAGGAGGAACTGTGTTCACCGGGATCGTGGAGGAGCTGGGCGAGGTCGTCGAGGTGACCGACCTGCCGGACGCGGCGCGCGTGACCATCTCTGGTCCGCTGGTGACCGGTGACGCGAAGCACGGCGACTCCATCGCCGTGAACGGCGTCTGCCTCACCGTCGTCGACGTCGTGGACGGCGCGTTCACCGCCGACGTCATGCGCGAGACCCTGGTCCGCTCCAGCCTGGCCAAGGTCGCGGGCGGCGACCGGGTCAACCTGGAGCGCGCCGCCGCCGTCGGCCAGCGCCTCGGCGGCCACATCGTGCAGGGCCACGTGGACGGCACCGGCGTCGTGCTGTCCAGGGAGCCCTCCGAGCACTGGGAGCTGGTGCGCTTCTCCCTGCCCGCCAGGCTCGCCCGCTACCTCGTGGAGAAGGGCTCCATCACCGTCGACGGCGTGTCCCTGACCGTCGTGGACGTCACCGCCGACTCGTTCAGCGTGAGCCTCATCCCGGCCACCCTGGAGGCCACCACCCTCGGCCGCCGCCAGCCGGGCGACCCGGTGAACCTGGAGGTCGACGTGCTGGCCAAGTACGTCGAGAAGCTCGCCCTCCCGCACCTGCCCGCCGAGAGCGCCGGGACCGCCGAGAGCGCCGGGACCGCCGGGTGAACCGCTTCGCCGACATCGAGCGCGCCGTCGCGGACGTCGCCGCGGGCCGCCCGGTCATCGTCGTGGACGACGAGGACCGCGAGAACGAGGGCGACCTGATCTTCGCCGCTGAGAAGGCCACCCCCGAGCTGGTCGCCTTCATGGTCAGGCACACCTCCGGCTACATCTGCGTGTCCCTCACCGAGGCCGACTGCGTCCGCCTCGACCTGCCGCCGATGTACCACACCAACCAGGACGAGCGCGGCACCGCGTACGCCGTCACGGTCGACGCCAAGCAGGGCGGCACCACCGGCATCTCCGCCGCCGACCGGGCCCGCACCATCCGCCTGCTCGCCGACGCCACCGCCACCCCCGCCCACTTCACCCGCCCCGGCCACGTGGTCCCGCTGCGCGCCCGCGACGGCGGCGTCCTGCGCCGCACCGGCCACACCGAGGCCGCCGTCGACCTCTCGCGCCTGGCGGGCCTCGCCCCGGTCGGCGTGCTCTGCGAGATCGTGTCGCAGAAGGACGAGGGCGACATGGCGCAGCGCGAGGAGCTGGAGGTGTTCGCCGCCGAGCACGACCTGGCGCTGATCACCATCGCCGACCTGGTCGCCTACCGCAGGCGCGTCGAGGTGCAGGTGCAGCGGGTCGCCGAGGCCCGCATCCCCACCGCGCACGGCGTGTTCCGCGCCTACGGCTACGACAGCAAGGTCGACGGCATCGAGCACGTCGCGCTGGTGTGCGGCGAGGTCGGCGACGGCGAGGAGGTGCTGGTCCGGGTGCACTCCGAGTGCCTGACCGGCGACGTCCTCGGCTCGCTGCGCTGCGACTGCGGCCCCCAGCTGGACGCGGCGCTCGCCGCCGTGGCCGCCGAGGGCCGGGGCGTCGTGCTGTACATGCGCGGGCACGAGGGCCGGGGCATCGGCCTGGTGCACAAGCTCCAGGCGTACCAGCTGCAGGACGCGGGCGCGGACACCGTCGACGCCAACCTCGACCTGGGCCTGCCCGCCGACGCCCGCGACTACGGCACCGGCGCGCAGATCCTCGTCGACCTGGGCGTCCGGTCGATGCGGCTGCTCACCAACAACCCGGCCAAGCGGGTCGGCCTGGAGGGCTACGGGCTGCGCGTGGCCGACCGGGTGCCGCTGCCGGTGTCGCCGAACCCCGAGAACCTGCGCTACCTGCGCACCAAGCGGGACCGGATGGGGCACGAGCTCCAGCTGGACCCCGAGGAACCGATCACCAGCGGCACGGAGGGCGTGGAATGAGCGGCGAGGGCCGTCCCGCCGCCGAGGTCCCGGACGCGGCGGGGCTCAGCCTCGCGGTCGTGGCGACCCGGTGGCACGGCAGGATCACCGACCGGCTCGTGGAGCGGGCGGTGGCCGCCACCGAGCTGGCGGGCGCGACGGCGAGGACGGTCGTGCGGGTCGCGGGCGCGGTGGAGCTGCCCGTCGTGGCGCAGGCGCTGGCCCGCACCCACGACGCGGTCGTCGCGCTGGGCGTGGTCGTGCGGGGCGGGACCCCGCACTTCGAGTACGTGTGCGACGCGGTCACGGCCGGGTTGACCAGGGTGGCGCTGGACGAGTCCACCCCGGTCGGCAACGGCGTGCTGACCTGCGACACCGAGGAGCAGGCGGTGGCCAGGGCCGGGTTCGACGGCTCGGTCGAGGACAAGGGGCACGAGGCGGCGGTGGCCGCGCTGGAGGCGGCGCTGGTGCTGCGTGCCGTCAACGAGGGGTCAGGGTGAGCGCGGTGGCAGGGAAGGCGGCGGAGCGGGTGGCGCAGGAGGTCCCGGCGGTCCAGTTCCGGCCGAAGAAGATCCGCACGGTCGCGTACGCGTCCGCCGCGCTGCTGGTGGTGGTGTTCGCGGTGGTCGGCTGGCTGCTCGGCGACACCCCCACCGGGGTGATCTTCCGGACCTCCGACCAGATCGCGATGGCGCTGCTGGGCGTCGTGCTGGCGGGCGCCGTGCTGCTGCTGGCCCGGCCGAGGGTGCGCGCCGACGCCGAGGGCGTCGAGGTGCGCAACCCGGTGACCTCGTACAAGTTCGCCTGGGCCGACGTGCTGAAGGTGTCGTTCCCGGACGGCGCGCCGTGGGCGCGGCTGGAGTTCCCCGAGGACGAGTACGTGTCGATCATGGCCGTGCAGGCCGTCGACCGCGAGCACGCCGTCGCGGCCGTGCGCGCGCTGCGCGAGCTGCACAAGGCGGCCACCCGCTGAGTGGTTCCGCAGGCGAACCGGGTGGTCCGCCTGCGGGGCCCTTGTCGGCGCGGCACGGGCTCCCTACGTTCGGGTGATCGACTCGAACCCGTGGGGAGCCCCATGCGCAGACGTGACGTCCTGATGGCCGCGGCGGCAGGTGTGGTCGTCGCCGGCCTGAACCCCGGAGCGGCCCTGGCCGCTGCCCGAGAGCAGCGGCCGGGCGCCTCGGCCGCCCCGGACCTGGCGCTGGCCGACCTCCCCGTGGTGTCTCGGGTGCGCGCGGGCGAGGCGCTGAACCACCTGCGGGTGCTCAGCGAGCGCATCGGGCAGCGCATCGGCGGCACCACCTCCGAGCACCGGGCCCGCGACTACCTCGCCCAGGTCCTGACCGACCTGAACTACCGCGTGGAGCTCCAACCGTTCCCGGTCGCGGACAAGTACCTCTCCACGCTCACCCCGGCGGGCGCGGGCACCTGGGACGCGGGCGCCTCCCGGTTCGGCGCGCTCGACGCCACCGCCTCCGGCGTCCTCGTGGACCTCGGCGCGGGGACCGACCTGCCCGCCGACCTCACCGGCAGGGTCGCCCTGCTGGTCAACGTCCCCACCGGGTCCCCGATCCCGGCCGACCTGGTCGCCAGGGGAGCGGCGGCCGTCCTCCTCGGCCGGGTGAACGCGGCGGGCGCGGGCAAGGCCGGCGCGTTCTCCCCGACCCTGCCCACCACCGTCACCGTCCCGGTGCTCGGCCTCGCCCAGGTCCACGTGGAGCGGCTGCGCGCGCTCGGCGGCCCCGTGCCGCTGACCGTGACCACGGCGCTGCACGCGAACCTGACCTCGTACAACGTCATCGCCGAGCGCCCCGGCCTGCTCCCCGGCCGCGACACCGGCGTCGTCATGGTCACCGCCCACTACGACACCGTGATCGGCTCGCCGGGCGCCAACGACGACGGCAGCGGCACCGTCCTGGCCCTCGAACTGGCCCGTGTCCTGCGGCACCTGCCCACCCACAAGGCGCTCCGCTTCGCCCTGTGGGGCTCGGAGGAGCAGGGGCTCATCGGCTCCCGGCACTACGTCGACCAGCTCACCGACGTGGAGGCGGCCCGCATCCGGGGCGTGTTCCAGAACGACATGGTCGCCACCAGCCACGGCCCCGCGACCGCCTACTGGCTGCTGTCCGTGGACGGCGGGAACAACAGCACCACCTCCCAGGTCGCGGCGGCGGCGGGCAGGCTCGGCTACAGCTCCCGCGTGCACGGCCCGGTGCAGCGCGGCAGCAGCGACCACGTGCCGTTCCACGAGCGCGGCATCGCGGCGGCCAACTTCAGCTGGCGCGGCGAGGGCGGCCCGGCCGAGCTGGAGCCGCTGTACCACACCCCCGAGGACACGATCGCGGCCAACGTGAGCCAGGAGCGCCTGCAGGTGTCCCTGGAGCTGATCGGCTCGGCCGCCTACCGCCTGGCAGGCACCCCGCGCTGATCCCCTTCCGCACGGGGCGCCTCCACGGGCGGTCGGGCCGCACCCGGTCCGGCCGCCCCGACGCCCTCCGCCCGCTGGAAATGTCCGTCGCGCCGTCAACCCCCGACCTCGTGAACGCGTAGAAGCGGTGACCGCGAGACGAAGGGCCGAGAGTTGAAACGCGACGAGGAGTTCACCCGGTTCTACACCGGGCACTTCGATCAGGCCCGCCGCACCGCCTACGCGATGTGCGGCAACTGGTCGGACGCGGAGGAGATCACCCAGAACGCGTTCGTGCGCGTGTACTCCGCGTGGGCCAGGGTCCGCAGCGAGACCGCCGAGGCGTACCTGCGCACGGTCGTGACCAGGGTCTTCCTGGACACCCGGCGGCGCAGACGGGGCCGCGAGCAGGCCGTGGCGGAGCCGCCCGAACGCCCGGTGCCCCCGGACACCGAGTCCGCCGAGCACCGCCAGAACCTGATCCCCGCCCTGCAGGAGCTGCCGCCGCGCCAGCGCGCGGTGATCGTGCTCCGGTTCGTCCACGACCTGTCCGTGGAGCAGGTGGCCCAGACCATGGGCTGCACGCAGGGCACGGTCAAGAGCCAGACCTCGCGCGGCCTGGAGGCGCTCCGCCGCGCCTTCCCCCGCGCACACCCCAGGGAGCGCACGTGATGTGGGAAGACGACGAGCTGCGCGCCGCGCTGCGCGCCGAGGTCGACGGCCCGGACCCCCGGCCCGCGACCGGGTTGGACGAGGTCCTGCGCCGGGGCCGCCGCCGGGTCCTGCTGCACCGCACCGGCGCGGTGGCGGCGACGTTCGCCCTGGTCGGCGGCGCGGCGCTGGGCATCGGCTCGCTCAAGGGCATCGCCCAGCCGCCCTCCCCGGCGAACCCGGCGCTGTCCACGGTCACCACCGCGCCCTCCACCACCCCGGACGAGCGGTGGCCGCGCGTGGAGCTGCCCGGCGAGAAGCAGACCAGCACCTCGAACCACTACCCGGCGCCCGACAGCTGGGAGGTCAGCGCCCCGGCGCGGTGCGAGGGGAACACCAACGTGGTCTGGTTCGAGACCTCCAGCCCCCAGCCGCTCTACGACGAGCTGGTCGGAGCGCTGAGGCAAGCGCTCCTGGACAACGCGGGAGACCTCCGGGTCGGGGAGGTCACCCAGTACGCGCTGCCCGAGCGGCAGCGGGGCTACGGGGAGACCTACGCGAACATCACCGACCTGTCCGACGCCGAGGGGGTGGGCAGCGTCCGCCTCAGCGCGGGGATGCACCGGACGGAGCGCCTCACCCCGACGCAGATGGCCGACCAGGACCTGGTCGACGTGGAGGGCTGCGCCCCGCCCCGCCGGATCACCCTGGACAACGGCGCCGTCATCCAGTACCACGACGCCTCGGTCCGGCAGCCGCACGACTCCCTGGTCATGAACCTGCGGATCTACTCCCCGACCGGCTGGCGCCTGCTGCTCTCCCAGCGCAGCTTCGGCAGCCCGGACTTCCGGGACGACGGGAACGGCTTCCGCGAGCGCGTCGGCGCGGGCCGGAGGACCCTGCCGCTCGACGAGGCGCGGTTCACCGCGATCGGCAAGTCCCTCGCCGAGTGGTGGCGCTGACCCGCCTCAGCCGACCGCCCGGCCGAACCGCTCGCCCAGCACCCGCAGGTGCTGGGCGAGCTCGGGCGAGCCCACCAGCGTGAACTCGAACCCGAGCACCCCCACCCACATCCCCAGCTCCACCACCGACGACGCCCCCATCACGACCCGCGTGGTGCGCTCGTCGATCGGCGTGATGCTCACCGAGGTCCGCGACACCCGCGCCGCGACCTCCTCGTGCGGCGCGTGCACCACCAGCTCGGCCCGGTGCTCGTAGGGGGCCACCGCCAGCTGCTCCGACACGTACGCCACCAGGTCCTCCGCCGGGGCCTCCCGGCGCGGGAACCGCCCGCCCAGCGCGGGCTCGCCCTCGAACCGGTCGACCCGGAACGTGCGCCAGTCCGCCCGGTCCACGTCCCACGCCACCAGGTACCAGCGCCACCCGGTGTGGGCCAGCCCGAACGGCTCCACGTGCCGACGCGACCCGGCCCCGTCCTTGCCCCGGTACCCGAACCGCAGCCGCTGCGCGTCCCGGCAGGCCCCGGCGATCACCGCGAGCGCGTTGGCGTCCACCCGCACGGCGGGCGCGGCCAGCGACACGGTGTGCCGCTGCAGCGCCGCCACCCGCCTGCGCAGCCGCGACGGCAGCACCTGCTCCAGCTTCGCCAGCGCCCGCACCGAGCTCTCCTCGATGCCGTGCACCGTGCCGCCCGCCGCCGTGCGCAGGCCGATGGCGACCGCGACGGCCTCCTCGTCGTCCAGCAGCAGCGGCGGCAGCTCGGCACCCGCGCCCAGCTGGTAGCCGCCCGCCGCGCCGGGCAGCGAGGACACCGGGTAGCCGAGCGACCGGAGCTTGTCGACGTCGCGGCGCACCGTGCGCACCCCGACGCCGAGCCTCCCGGCCAGCTCCGGCCCGCTCCACTCGCGGCGGACCTGGAGCAGCGACAGCAGCCTGAGCAAACGCGCGGAGGTCTCCAACACGCGTCCCAGTGTGGCGGTGAACCAGGTCAGGAACGGTCCTGGTTCACCAGCTCCGCCCCCGGCTCACGACTTCCGGCGCGCGCCGGGCGGCCACACCACGACCACCGGCACCCCGGACGCCACCGCGTGCTCGACCACGTCCCCGGTGCCGCCCTTGCCGCCCGAGGGCAGCCCGTCCCACACCGCGACCACGAAGTCGACGCTCGCCAGCATCCGCTCGTTGGCCATCACGTACGCGTACCGCCCGGACACCTCGTTGGGCAGCACGCTGACCACCGTCGCCCGCCCCAGCAGCTCGTCGTACTCCGCCAGGTTGTGCGGTTTTATCTTGTCCCGGTAGTCCGCCGCGGGGAGCACCACCTCCACCTCCCCGCCCATCCCCAGCACCACCCGCGCGAACAGCTGGTCGGCTCCGGCGGCCAGGCAGGTCACCCCCACCAGGGATGACCCGCCCGCCGCCTCGTCCTCCAGTGCCGCGTCCAGTGCCGCGCGGATCCCCGCGCCCACCTCGTCGACGCATTCGGGCGCCAGATTGCTGTGCCCGGTGATCCCAACCCGCATCAGGCCGTCCGCACTCCCCGGATCGCCTCGCGGGTGTCGCGCACCAGCGGGAGTTCCCGGTGCCGCTCCGCCTCCTTCGCGAAGTCCTGCAGCTTGCGCACGACCCGGCCGGAAGCCAGGCCGACCGCGGTGGGCAGGACCTGTTGGATCAAACCGCAGGCGGCCTCCGGATCGCCAGCCGCCATCTTGGTGCGGGCCAGACCGATCACGTCGAACGCCCGGTTGCGCACCCGCGCCGGGTCGCGCAGCTCCAGCGCCCGCAGGATGTGCTTCTCGGCCAGCAGCGCCTGGCTCGGGTCGTGCGCCGCCAGGTCCCGCAGCCGGGCCCCGATCACCCCTTCCAACTCCGCCTCGTCGAAGCTCTGCAACCACCAGGGCTCGGAACCGTGCTCGCGCTGGGCGAAGCTGTCCTGCGCCTGGCCCACCGCCCGGTGGAACTCCTTGACCCTGCCGAGCTGCGCGTACGCCCACGCCTCCCTGGTCAGCAGCAGCGCCTGCAGGGTCGGCGTGGCCTTGCGGCGGGTCCCGTACTGGGCCAGCTGCACCAGGTCCAGGCCGTCCTCGGGCCGCCCCAGGTCGAACATCTGCCTGGCCATCGCGGCCAGGCACAGCGCCGCGAACGCGTCGTTGTGCCCGGCCTTGGCCATGCGCACGCCGAGCACGTAGTACCGCTGGGCCGCGTCGTGCATCCCCGCGTCCCACGACATGCTCGCCGCGACCTTCGACAGCTCGGCGCCGATGAAGAACGCCCGCTCCGTCGTCGGTCCCGCCGGGGCCCTGGTCAGCCGCTCGGCCAGCTCCTCCAGCTGGCCCAGCACCGCCTTGCGCGCCAACCCGTACCCGCCCCGACCGCCCCAGCCGCGCAACCCGTCGGCGACGTGCTGCAGTGCGGCCAGCTCCTCCTCGCTGATCGCCGCGCTGGACGACCACCTGGTGAGCGGCTGCAGCGGGTGCAACCACCGCTGCAGCGGCTCCACCAGCGTGGGGCCCATCGTGACGGCGGCTGCTCCGGTGAGCGCCGCCCGTCTGCTGATCGCCAAGTCGCTCCTCGCCGTTTCCTCGACCGATCTGGCTATGCTCGACGCGTCCCACGCTGCGACGAGCACATCGGGCGGCGCCCCGCGTTCGGGGGCCGCCTGGCTGGGAATGCCGACGCGGTCGAACCACAGCCGGTCGCCGGGGATGCTCAGGGCGCGCGCGAAGTGGCGCAGTCGCTCGATCCGGTCGATCGGGTTCTCGCCGGTCTCGTACCGCGACAGCTGCGCCTGGCTGATTCCCAGCCAGGTGGCCATGCGGTCCTGGGTGATCCGGCTGACGTGCTGCGGGTGGTGCCGGTAGGCGGCCAGGACCGCCCCCATGTCCCTGGCCGCGAACGCGGAGGCCAGCACGGGGTGGTCCCAGAACTCTTCGGTCAGGGCGGGGGGCCCGTAGATGTCGGCGCGCGCGTTGCGCCTGCACCGGTGGCAGAGCCGGTCCGAGTTGTCGGCGGCTATCAGCGCCCCGCAGGACGGGCACGCGCGCCTGGTGCTGGTGGCTCTTCGTCCGTTCGCTTCCATCGGCTCGCTCCCGTCACTGAGCGTGGCCACCAGCATAGGGAACCGTCACCACGAGTCCATGCATTTCGTGCATAAAGGCGTGTGGTGGTCCTGGCCAGGGGCTGGTGACGCCGTGTGGTGGATGGGGGCCATTCATGCGGTGCATCAAACCGATCCGGGCGTGGTGTGGTGACTGCTCCCGGTTGGACCCACTCTGCGTGTGTACGGGGCGGGGGGCAACCCCCCTCGCCGCACAGCCCACCAGACCTACGACCACCCGACCGGGGAGGGGCCTCCGCCGATGACCGTCACCACCACCGCACACAGCACGAACCCGCGCCCGCGACCGCGCGACCGCGCGCACCAGCAGGCGCTGGGAGAGGCGATCGCGGGCTACCGGCTGCTCGGCTGGAAGGTGTCCGTGACCGAGCAGGGCGTGTTCCTCCCGCTGGGACCGGCGACCACCGCGCTGGCCATGCCCGCGAGAATCGGCTCCAGGGTCCTGGCCGACCTGAAGGCGAGGATGCTGGCCGGGCCGGTCACGGTGATACCGGGGCCGAGGGAGCACTGGATCTTCCTCGCGGAGCTGGTCGCGCTCCTGCCGACCCACCTGAAGGCCCCGCCGGAGGTCCAGTTCGTGCGCTCCCCGCAGCGCATCGCCCTGCCGCCGACGATGACCAGGTACGGCTCGCTCCGGTGGGCGAACCCGCCGTCGCACTCGCGGCACTGGTTCCCGCCGTTCACGGCGGTGCTGGCGCTGGCCAGGTCGGCGGCGGCGCAGGACGAGCGGTAGGGGACGGCCGGGCGCCCGACCGCGGGCGCCCCGGCGACGGGCCGGGACTGGGAGGTCCGGCCGGTGGACCGGGGTGGCCGGTGGCCCGACCGACGGCGGCTGGTGGGAGCGGGTCGCAGGGCTGCCACCAGCGGCGCGGCGGGCGGGAGGCGGTCGGCGGGCGCTTGACCCGCGACGCGCTGAGCGGGAGGTCCGGGTCAGGGCTTCCCGCCGGTCGCGGCGGGTGCGAGGCGTGCTCCGCGGGTGCGTGAGCGGTCCGGGAGGGCGATCAGCGGGTGCTCGGCGGCGGGCACGGGGCTGGTCGTGGCGGACGGCGCGGCGGAGCGGGTTCTGGCCGGTGTCGGGGGTGGAGCCCCGGCTGCCGGTCGGTCGACCGGCGAGAGGGTCGACCAGCAGGGCCGCGGGGGCCTGCCGGCGGTGAGGCGACGCCACCGGCAGGCGCCCGCGGGGTCCCGACCCGAACGGGACCCCGGTGGAGGTGCTCGCCAGCGGTCCCCACCTGCGGGGGAGGGGGCCTGCGACGGGCACGGGGCGGGTGGGGTGCCGACGCCACCCGCCCACTGCCGCACCCGGTCCCACCAGTGCTTTCGCCCCCGCCCGAGCCGCCGTGCGACGGGCTCGCGACCGGCTCGCGACCGGCTCGCGACCGGCTCGCGACCGGCTCGCGACCGGCTCGCGACCGGCGGACTTCACTCGCCGGTGGTCCCCCGCGCGGGGGATGCCCGGCGTCCTGACGCCGGACCGACTTCCGACTGCACTCCGCCGGGTGCCGCCGTCCGGACGGCTCCGGCCGGTTCAGGGGGTCACGCGGTCGCCGCCCTGGCGGCTGCTCCCGAGCCCCCTGCCCGTCCCGCCGGACGGCCGTCGCAGAATGCTCCCGTGGATCGGCGAACCCTCCTGTGCGGCCTGCTCGCGCTCACCACCCCCGTCGTCGCGACCGCCTGCGGCCCCGGCGCGCCGACCCGCCGTCCCGGCGTGGGCAGCGGCAAGCCCGGTGATCGGATCGCGGCGCTGGCCGACGTGCCCGTGGGCGGTGGCGCGCTGGTCGACGTGTCCACCGACGGGCAACTCCTGCTGCTCCGCCCCGCCGAGACCGAGCTGCGGGCCTTCAACCCGGCCTGCCCGCACGCCGGAGCCACCGTGAACCCGCCCACCGGGGGCTCGGTCGCGTGCCTGGCGCACGGCAGCACGTTCGACCCCGCCACCGGCGAGGTGCGGTCCGGCCCGGCGAAGCAGGACCTCACCGAGGTCCCCGTAAGGGTGATGGACCAGGACGTTCTGCTCGCCTGATCGGGTGGACTTCCCGGAGCTCGCTTTCCGAACCGCGTGGAATGTCAATTCATCGAGCCTGTTTCACCGCAAAGTGTCAGCACCCCTCGAACGTGCAAGCCGTCACCACGTTCCGCTTAACCCCCACCTCACCTCAGCCTGTTGATCGGCTGTCGGGACGACCGCTGAACTTGCCGCCTCCCCCGCGCGTGCCGAGTGTGGTCCGGGCAACCCGAACCGCCCCACCACCACGGACCGACGGAGGACCAAGGTGACCACCACCGACCCAGGCCCCCTCTCCCGCAGGCGCGTGCTCTGCGGAGTGCTCGTCGCGCTGGCCGTCCCCGGAGGCCTGGCGGCCTGCGGCGACGGCGGCTCGTCGAGCAGCGCCCCCACCACCGGCTCGACCGGGACCGGGGGCGGCGCCACCACCGGCGGCGCGTCCACCCCGGCGACCTCGGCCACCGGCGGCTCCGCGACCTCGGGCGGCCAGTCCCTGGTGGCGCTGGCGGACGTCCCCGACAACGGCGGCGTGGTCGTGGACGGCCCGAAGGGCAAGCCGCTCGTCCTGGTCCGCACCGGCGGCGAGGTCAAGGCCTACGACGCGACCTGCCCGCACGTCGGCGAGACGGTGGGCGCCCCGAAGGACGGCACCATCACCTGCCCGGCGCACGGCAGCCGGTTCGACGCGTCGACGGGCGAGGTCACCAACCCGCCCGCGCAGCGCGGCCTGACCGCCGTGCAGGTCGCGGTCCAGGGCGACCAGGTCGTGTACGTCGGCCCCTGAGCGGGGAGGCTGCTGACGGGGGCGGCTCCTGGCTGGGGATGGGACGCGGGCCAACGTCCGCCGACCGCCTGCCGGGCGCTGGCAGTGCGTCAACCACCAGCCGCCGCTCACCGGGGGCCAGCTGCCGAGGACAAGCCACCGGGTGCCTGCCGCAGCCGCGCGGGCGTCCGCACGCCGCGACCGGGCCCGCCCACCGCCAGCACCGGGCGGTCGGCGGGCCCGCGCGCCCCCGCCGCGCCGCCCACCCGCCCCGCAGCCGCTCCCGCCCCCGTGCCACGCCCCCGACCTGCGCCGTCCCGGCCTGCCGGAGAGTTGTCGGACCCCGCACGTAGTCTTGTCCCGTGGCCGACCCGTCGACCTACCGACCCGCCGCCGGGAGCATCCCGGAGGCCCCCGGTGTCTACAAGTTCCGCGACCCCACTGGGCGGGTCGTCTACGTCGGCAAGGCGAAGAACCTCCGCTCCCGGCTGAACTCCTACTTCGCCGACCTCTCCGGCCTGCACCCGCGCACCCGCCAGATGGTCACCACCGCCGCGAGCGTCGAGTGGACCGTTGTCGGCACCGAGGTCGAGGCGCTCCAGCTGGAGTACAACTGGATCAAGGAGTTCGACCCGCGCTTCAACGTCCGCTACAAGGACGACAAGTCCTACCCGATGCTCGCGGTGACCCTGAACGAGGAGATCCCGCGCCTGCACGTCTACCGGGGCCCGCAGCGCAGGGGCGTGCGCTACTTCGGCCCCTACCCGCACGCCTGGGCCCTGCGCGAGACCCTGGACATGCTGCTGCGCGTCTTCCCCGCCCGCACCTGCACCGGCGGCGTCTTCAAGCGCCACGAGCAGATGGGCCGCCCCTGCCTGCTCGGCTACATCGACAAGTGCTCCGCCCCCTGCGTCGGCCGGGTCTCCCCGGACGAGCACCGGGCCATCGTCGGCGAGTTCTGCGACTTCTTCGCGGGCCGCACCGACGGCATGGTCCGCCGCCTGGAGCGCGAGATGAACGCCGCCGCCGAGGAGCTGGAGTTCGAGCGGGCCGCCCGGCTGCGCGACGACCTGTCCGCGCTGCGCCGCGCCGTCGAGAAGCAGGCCGTCGTGCTCGGCGACGGCACCGACGCCGACGTGGTCGCGTTCGCCACCGACGACCTGGAGGTCTCCGTCCAGGTCTTCCACGTGCGCGGCGGCCGGGTGCGCGGGCAGCGGGCCTGGGTGGTGGACCGGGAGAACTCCGAGGGCGTCCCCGCCCTGGTGGACCGCTTCCTCACCCAGTTCTACGGCGGCCAGGCCGAGGCCGCGGGCGCCGCCGCCGAGGACGCCGCCCCGGTGCCGCGCGAGGTCCTCGTGCCCGAGCTGCCCGACGACGCCCCCGCCCTGGAGCGCTGGCTGGGCGGCCTGCGCGGCACGAAGGTCGGCCTGCGGGTGCCGCAGCGCGGCGACAAGCGCGACCTCATGGCGACCGTCGAGCGCAACGCCAAGGAGGAGCTCCAGCAGCACAAGCTGCGCCGCGCGGGCGACCTCACGGCCCGCTCCGCCGCCCTCCAGGAGCTCCAGGACGCCCTCGACCTGCCCAGCGCGCCGCTGCGGATCGAGTGCGTCGACATCAGCCACACCCAGGGCACCGACGTGGTCGCCTCCCTCGTGGTCTTCGAGGACGGCCTGCCGCGCAAGTCCGAGTACCGCCGCTTCGCCCTGCGCGAGGCCGCCACCGAGGGCGACGTCGCCTCCATCGCCGAGGTCGTGCGCCGCCGCTTCCAGGCCTACCTGAAGGAGACCGCCGAGGCGGGCGACGACGCCAAGCCCGGCATCGACCCGGAGACCGGCAAGCCCCGCCGCTTCGCCTACGCGCCGAACCTGCTGGTCGTGGACGGCGCCGGACCGCAGGCCACGGCCGCCGCGGGCGTGCTCGCCGAGCTGGGGATCGAGAACGTCGCCGTCGTCGGACTCGCCAAGCGCCTGGAGGAGGTGTGGCTGCCGGACGACCCGGACCCGACTATCCTGCCCCGCACCAGCACAGCCCTCTACCTGCTCCAGCACCTGCGCGACGAGGCGCACCGGTTCGCCATCGCCTACCACCGCCAGAAGCGGTCCAAGCGCATGACGGCCTCGGAGCTGGACGACGTGCCCGGCCTCGGCCAGACGCGCAAGGCGGCGCTGCTGAAGCACTTCGGCTCACTGCGGAAGCTGCGTGAGGCGAGCATCGAGGAGATCAGCGGGGTGCCCGGTGTGGGACGGCGCACCGCCGAGGCCGTGCGCGCCAGACTGGGCGCGGCGGCCGGTACCGAAGGGGAGCGAACGTGAGCGAAACCGCCGGGGAGAAGTCCGGCATCGAGGTCGCGGTGGTGACGGGCCTGTCGGGGGCGGGCCGGTCCACCGCCGCGAAGTGCCTTGAGGACCTCGGCTGGTTCGTCGTGGACAACCTGCCGCCCGAGCTGATCTCCACCATGGTGGAGCTGGGCGCGCAGGCCAGGGGAGCCATCACCAGGGTCGCGGTCGTCATGGACGTGCGCAGCCGCGCGTTCACCGACGACCTCGCCGCCGTCATCAAGGACCTGGACGCGCGCGGCTACAAGCCGAAGGTGCTGTTCCTGGAGGCCACCGACGACGTGCTGATCCGCCGCTTCGAGTCGGTCCGCCGCGGCCACCCGATGCAGGCCGACGGCAGGCTCGCCGACGGCATCGAGGCCGAGCGGGTGCTGCTGACCCCGCTGCGGGAGGAGGCCGACCTGGTCCTGGACACCTCGGCGCTGTCCGTGCACCAGCTGCGCGCCAAGATCGAGGACACGTTCGGCACCGAGTCGGCCACCCGCACCCGCGTCACCGTGCTGTCCTTCGGCTACAAGTACGGCCTGCCGATGGACGCCGACCTGGTCATGGACGTGCGGTTCCTGCCGAACCCGTTCTGGATCCCGGAGCTGCGCGAGCAGACCGGCCTTGACGGGGAGGTGCGCAACTACGTCCTCACCCAGGAGGGCGCCGAGGAGTTCCTCGACCGCTACCACGAGCTGCTGCGCCTGATCGGCGCCGGCTACCGGCGCGAGGGCAAGCGCTACCTGACCCTGGCCGTGGGCTGCACCGGCGGCAAGCACCGCAGCGTCGCGATCTCCGAGGAGCTGGCGGGCAGGCTCGCCACCGAGGACGGCATGGCCGTGAAGGTCGTCCACCGGGACCTGGGTCGCGAGTGAGCCTGTCCGCTGTCGCGCTGGGCGGCGGCCACGGGCTGCACGCCACGCTCACGGCGCTGCGCAGGCTCACCGACGACGTCACCGCCGTGGTGACCGTCGCCGACGACGGGGGGTCGTCGGGCAGGCTGCGCCGCGAGCTCGGCCTGCTGCCGCCCGGCGACCTGCGCAAGGCCATGGTGGCGCTGGCGGACGACGACGCCTCGTCGGCGCTGTGGTCCACGCTGTTCCAGCACCGCTTCGGCGGCACCGGCGCGCTCGCGGGCCACGCCGTCGGCAACCTGGTCCTCGCGGGCCTGCTCGAGCAGCTCGGCGACCCGGTCGCCGTGCTGCGCGAGGCGGGCAGGCTGCTGGGCGTGCGCGGCACCGTGCTGCCCATGTGCACCGAGCCGCTGGAGATCGAGGCCGACGTGACGGGCCTCGACGAGGACGACGACGAGGTCAGGCGCATCCGGGGGCAGGTCGCGATCGCCACCACGCCCGGTCGGGTGCAGCGCATCCGGCTGCACGGCCCCGGCCGCCCGAGCGAGCCGCCGCGCGGTTGCCCGGAGGCGGTGCGGGCCGTGCTGGACGCGGACGTGGTGCTGCTCGGGCCCGGCTCGTGGTTCACCAGCGTGCTGCCGCACCTGCTCGTGCCGGAGCTGCACGACGCGCTCGTGCGGACCCGCGCGCGCAAGGTCGTGGTCCTCAACCTTGTCCCCCAACCGGGCGAAACCGAGGGCTTCTCCCCGGAGCTGCACCTGGACGTGCTGTCCGAGCACGCGCCCGGACTGCGCGTCGACGCGGTCGTCGCGGACGCCGACTCGGTGCCCGTCCCGGACCGGCTCAGGCGCGCCGCCGCAGCTCTGGGGGCTGTGGCGCACCTGTCGGGCGTCGCGGTGCCCGGCGCTCCGGACCGGCACGACTCGGCCGCGCTGGCCGAGAGCATCCGGCGCGCGCTGGCCGGGGCGGGGGAGGACGGGGCCGACCCGTCCAGTACAACGCTGCGTGAGTCGAGTGCGACGCAGCGTGAGCAGAGCGAGAGCAGGGGAGGACCACAGCCGTGGCGATGACGTCGGCGGTCAAGGACGAGCTGAGCAGGTTGGCCGTGTCCAAGACCTGCTGCCGCCGGGCGGAGGTGGCCTCGCTGCTGCGCTTCGCGGGCGGGCTGCACATCGTGGGCGGCCGGGTGGTGGTCGAGGCCGAGCTGGACCTGGGGTCCACGGCGCGGCGGCTGCGCAGGGAGATCCACGAGCTGTACGGGCACCAGTCCGACGTCTTCACGATCACCTCCAGCGGGCTGCGCAAGGGGACGCGGTTCGTGGTGCGCGTGGTCAAGGACGGCGAGGGCCTGGCCAGGCAGACCGGCCTGCTCGACCCGAGGGGGCGGCCCGTGCGCGGGCTGCCCGCGCCGGTGGTGTCCGGCGGGGTGTGCGACGCCGAGGCGGCGTGGCGCGGCGCGTTCCTGGCCCACGGCTCCCTCACCGAGCCGGGCCGCTCCTCGTCGCTGGAGGTGACCTGCCCCGGTCCCGAGGCGGCGCTGGCGCTGGTCGGCGCGGCGCGGCGGATGGGCATCGGGTCGAAGTCGCGGGAGGTGCGCGGCGCGGAGCGGGTCGTCATCAGGGACGGCGACGCCATCGGGGCGATGCTGACCAGGCTCGGCGCGCACGACAGCGTGCTGGCCTGGGAGGAGCGGCGGATGCGCCGCGAGGTGCGGGCCACCGCGAACCGCCTGGCGAACTTCGACGACGCCAACCTGCGCCGCTCGGCGCGGGCGGCCGTCGCGGCGGCGGCGCGGGTGCAGCGGGCGCTGGAGATCCTCGGGGCGGAGGCCCCGGACCACCTGGCGGCGGCCGGTCAGCTGCGGCTGGCGCACCGGCAGGCGTCGCTGGAGGAGCTGGGGCAGCTGTCGGAGCCGCAGATGACCAAGGACGCGGTGGCCGGGCGGATCCGGCGGCTGCTGGCCATGGCGGACAAGCGGGCGCGCGACCTGGGGCTGCCGGACACCGAGTCGGCGGTCACGGCGGACATGCTGGAAGCCGAGGTGTGACCCCTCGCGCGGCGGGCCGTTCCGAGACCGGGACGGTCCGCCGCGCGGGGTGACGGCGGTGGGGGGACGACCGGTCGGGTGGTGGGCTCGTCCGGAAACGCCGCGCCCGTGGTGCGAGGATTGACCGGTGAGCGAGTTCCCCGAGGCGGGCGACGAGTCCGCCCCACCCCACCCCGCCGCGCCCCAGCCCGCCGAGGCCGGTCCCGCCGGGGCGGTCGTGCCCGAGCAGCCGGTGGTCGTGGCGCGGATTCCCGGCATGTCACCGGTGTACGCGCAGGTCCCCGAGTACCTCCAGGCCCAGGCCGACCAGGCGCGCGCCGCGCAGGCCGCCGCGCAGGCGCAGGCGGCGGCGTTCCCGGCCGGGCCGCAGCAGGGTGACGCCCAGCAGGGCCAGTTCCCGCAGGCGGGGTTTCCCCAGGCCGGTGCGCCCCAGTCCGGCCCGCAGGCCGCGCTCCCGCAGGCCGGGTTCCCACAGACCGGGTTTCCGCGGACCGGCCCGCAGTCCGCGCTCCCGACCGCCGGTTTCCCCCAGTCCGGCCCGCAGGCCGCCCTCCCGACCGCCGGTTTCCCGCCGCCCGGCTCGTCCGCCCCCGGTTGGGGCACGCCCGCCCAGGGCTTCCCGCAGCCCGGCGCGTACCCGGCCCACCCCGCACCCCAGCCCGCCCCGTTCCGGACCGGGCGGGTGCTGACGGCGGTGCTCGGCGGCGTCCTCGCGCTCGTCCTCGTCGTGCTCGGCGGTTTGTGGGCGGCCGGCTACCCGCTCGTGCGCGACCCCCAGTCCCGCGCCCAGGCCACCGCGACCCCGCTCGACCCCACCGACGTCCCCCTGGACTCGGAGGAGTCGCCGCTCGACTACAAGTCGCCGCACGGCGAGCAGCGCAACGCGGCCATGCCCGAGGAGTGCGACCTGAGCGACGCCACGCTCAAGCGCGCCCGGACCTCCAACCGCTACGAGAGCGAGGAGTTCTTCGGCTTCGCGTTCTGCTCCTACGGCACGATCAGCACGATCGACGGCTCCGTCCGCCGCGACCTCTACGTCTCCGTCTACGAGGCGGAGGACGACGTCGAGCTGGAGGAGTGGTACGACGACGACGTGTACGACTGGGGCAGCGTCCGCCAGGTCCAGGGCCTCGGCGAGCGCGCGAAGCTGCTGGCCCAGCCCGCCGAGTCGGACTCGGTCATGGGCGTGCAGCTGAAGGTGGTCTCCGGGAGCACCGTGTACGAGATCGGCTACGCCGGGTTCGAGACCGACTCGTTCCTGTCGCCGGAGATCCCGGACGAGCTGTCCGAGGAGATCGCGACGGTGGTCGCGCGGGAGCTGCTGGGGCGCTGACGGGCGGTCCCGGACGCCATCGCCGTCGCCGTGGCGCGTGATCTTCTCCGCAGGTGAGCGCGGTGAAGCAGGGGGCGGCGTGACGTGGCGAACGCTTTCCCCGGAACGGGGGAGCCGCTCGCCCGCCGGTGCCACCATCAGCGGCTCCTCTCGGCGCTGGCCGAGGTCGCCGAGGCGGTCGTGACGGCCGTCGCGCGGGACGTGGTCGGCCGGTAGCGCGGTGCGGCGGGGGAGGAGCGGGGTGAGGTGGCAAACGCTTTCCGGGTAACGTGGAAATCGGTTGGCCGTGGTGCGAGCATTGCCCGGTGAGCACGCCCCCCGCGAGGGCTGACGAGTCCCCCGCACCCCAGTCCCCCGACGAGAACCCGGTGACCGGCGAGCAGCCCGTGACGGCCGCGCCCGCGCAGGCGCCTGCCGCGCCCGTCGTGGTCGCGCAGATCCCCGGCCACGGGCCCGTCTACGCGCAGTACCCGCAGGCCCCGCCACCCGTCGAGCCCCACCCCGGCCCGTACCCTGGGCAGTACCCGTACTACCCCGGCCAGCCCCCGCACCAGGGCCGGCCCCCGCATCCCGGCCCGCACGGCCACGCCCCCTCCGGCTTCGGCGCGCCGCCTCCCCCCAGGCCCGCCGACCGCGGCGGCGTCGTGGCCGTGGTGGGGTTCGTGCTCGTCCTGGTGCTCGGCATGCTCGCCGTCGCGGTCTCCGCCGACCGGGGGTCCGAGCGGCGCGCGAGGGACGAGCAGCCGATCACCTTCACCCTGCCGCCCGTCCAGGCGATCACCCCGCCGCCGATCATCGCCACCGAGCCGCCCACCGGCAGGGTCCAGGCGCAGATCGGCGCCCGGATGAGCCCCGAGTGCGACCTGGCCGACGCGCTGCTGGAGCGCGCCAAGACCCGCAACCGCGCCGAGGGCCGCAGCGACAGCTACTTCGCGAACTGCGACTACCGGACCCTCGCGGACGCGGACACCGGCTACCGGGAGCTCCAGGTCACCGTGGGCGCGTTCGACTACCCCGACATCCGGAACGACTGGTTCGACGAGGAGTACGGCCGCCGCTGGGACGAGGTCCGCGAGCTGCCCGGCGTCGGCGAGCGGGCCAAGGTCATGCTCCGGCCGACCGACCGGTCCGGCGACATGGTCACCATCAAGGTCGTCTCGGGCGTGCGCATCTACGAGGTCGTCTACGGCGGCACGGTCCGCGACTCCTACCTCGCCGACCCGATCCCCGCCGCCGAGGCCGAGGCGATCGCGATGGAGGTGCTCCAGGCCGTGATGGCCAGGTGAACCGAACCCCGCTACCCCCGAAGGACCAACCAGCGCACCCCCGGACAGCCCCCGCGCCTCCTCCGGAAGGGGTCGCCTCCCCAGCGCCCACGGGACCGGCGACCCTGCTCCCGCCCGCCTGACCACCTGTCTCGCCCGCGTTTCGGCGGTATTGCCCCGAGCGGTCGGGACCTTCGTCACGACCTGTCGGAGAACATGGTCATTACTGGCGGGTAACAGTGGATTTTCTTGTTCGATAAAGACATCCTGGTGGCCATAAGGCCAGGGCCGCAGGACTGGGGATAGGCTGGCCGATGGCTGCCGCAGGCGGCCCAACCGCACGCCCCCTGGCGCCGAGGCGCCAGCGACGATCGAGGAGACGCACCGTGACGGTTCGCGTAGGTGTCAATGGTTTCGGCCGCATCGGCCGCAACTTCTGGCGCGCCGTTCAGGCCAGTGGTCACGACATCGAGATCGTGGCCTTCAACGACCTCGGTGACGTCAACACGATGGCTCACCTGCTGAAGTACGACTCCATCCTCGGGCGCCTCGACGCCGAGGTCGGCGTGAACGACGAGGGCATCGTCGTCGACGGCAAGACCATCAAGGCCCTCGCCGAGCGCGACCCCGGCAAGCTGCCCTGGAAGGACCTCGGCGTCGACGTCGTCGTGGAGTCCACCGGCTTCTTCACCGACGCCACCACCGCCCGCAAGCACGTGGACGAGGGCGGCGCCAAGAAGGTCATCATCTCGGCCCCGGCCAAGAACGAGGACCTCACCGTCGTGTTCGGCGCCAACGAGGGCCTCTACGACGGCACCCAGACCGTCATCTCGAACGCGTCCTGCACCACCAACTGCCTCGCCCCGCTGGCGAAGGTGCTGCACGACGAGTTCACCATCGAGCGTGGCCTCATGACCACGATCCACGCGTACACGCAGGACCAGAACCTGCAGGACGCGCCGCACAACGACCTGCGCCGCGCCCGCGCCGCCGCCCTGAACATCGTGCCCACCAGCACCGGCGCCGCCAAGGCGATCGGCCTGGTCCTGCCCGAGCTCAAGGGCAAGCTGGACGGCTACGCGCTGCGCGTGCCCGTGCCCACCGGCTCGGCCACCGACCTGACCGTCACCGTGGGTCGCGAGACCACCGTGGACGAGGTCAACGCCGCCTTCAAGAAGGCCGCCGAGGGCTCCCTCAAGGGCTACCTGCGCTACAACACCGACCCGATCGTGTCGGCCGACATCGTCACCGACCCGGCGTCCTGCATCTACGACGCCCCGCTGACCAAGGTCATCGGCAACCAGGTCAAGGTCGTCGGCTGGTACGACAACGAGTGGGGCTACTCCAACCGCCTCGTCGACCTCGTCAACCTGGTCGCCGGCAAGCTCTGAGCAAGGGGACGACTGCACAGTGAAGACTCTTGGCGACCTCATCGCCGAGGGTGTGTCGGGTCGGCGCGTCCTGGTGCGCGCCGACCTGAACGTCCCCCTCGACGGCAGCAGGATCACCGACGACGGCCGCGTCCGCGCGTCGGTGCCCACGATCAAGGCGCTCGTCGACGCGGGCGCCCGCGTCCTCGTGGCCGCGCACCTGGGCCGCCCCAAGGGCGAGCCCGACCCCCAGTTCTCCCTCGCCCCGGTCGCCGCGCGGCTGGGCGAGCTCCTCGGCCAGACCGTGGAGATCGGGACCGAGACCGCCGGTGACGGCACCGTGGTCCTGCTGGAGAACATCCGCTTCGACGCCCGCGAGACCAGCAAGGACGCCGCCGAGCGCGAGGCGCTGGCGGACGAGCTGGCCGCGAAGGCCGACGCGTTCGTGTCCGACGGCTTCGGCGTCGTGCACCGCAAGCAGGCCTCCGTGTACGACGTGGCCAAGAAGCTCCCGCACTACGCCGGTGGGCTCGTGCTGGCCGAGGTCGAGGTGCTGCGCAAGCTCACCGACGACACCCGGCGCCCCTACGTCGTCGTCCTCGGCGGCGCGAAGGTCTCGGACAAGCTCGGCGTCATCGAGAACCTGCTCACCAAGGTCGACCGGCTCCTGGTCGGCGGCGGCATGGCCTACACCTTCCTCAAGGCCCAGGGCCACGAGGTCGGCAAGTCGCTGCTCCAGGAAGACCAGATCGACAAGGTCAAGGGCTTCCTGGCGGAGGCGGAGAAGCGCGGCGTCGAGCTGCTGCTCCCCGTCGACTTCCTCGCCGCCACCGGCTTCTCCGCCGACGCCGACCACACCGTGGTCGCCTTCGACGAGATCCCGGCCGACCGCGAGTGCCTGGACATCGGCCCCGCCTCCCGCGAGCTGTTCGCCTCGAAGCTCGCCGACGCGAAGACCGTGTTCTGGAACGGCCCCATGGGCGTGTTCGAGTTCGAGAAGTTCTCCGGCGGCACCCGCGCGGTGGCCGAGGCGCTGATCGCCAGCGAGGCGTTCACCGTCGTCGGCGGCGGCGACTCCGCCGCCGCGGTCCGCTCCCTCGGCCTGCCCGAGGACGGCTTCTCGCACATCTCCACCGGCGGCGGCGCGTCGCTGGAGTACCTGGAGGGCAAGGAGCTCCCCGGCGTTTCCGTGCTGGAGGAGGACTGACGTGGCGCGCACTCCGCTGATCGCGGGCAACTGGAAGATGAATCTGAACCACCTGGAGGCCATCGCCCTGGTGCAGAAGATCGCCTTCGCGCTGCCCGAGAAGTACTACGCCAAGGTCGAGGTGGCGGTGCTCCCGCCGTTCACCGACATCCGCAGCGTGCAGACCCTCGTCGACGGCGACAAGCTCCTGCTCAAGTACGGCGCGCAGGACCTGTCCCCGCACGACTCGGGCGCCTACACCGGCGACATCTCGGGCGTGATGCTCGCGAAGCTCGGCTGCTCCTACGTCACCGTGGGCCACTCCGAGCGGCGCGACTACCACGGCGAGGACGACGCGACCGTCAACAAGAAGGTCAAGGCCGCCCTCAAGCACGGGATCACCCCGATCTTCTGCCTCGGCGAGAAGGTCGACGTGCGGGAGAAGGGCGAGCACGTCGCCTTCTGCACCGACCAGCTCGTCGCCGGCCTCAAGGGCCTGACCGCCGAGCAGGTGCGCGGCGTCGTCATCGCCTACGAGCCCGTGTGGGCCATCGGCACCGGCAAGGTCGCCAGCGCGGCCGACGCGCAGGAGGTCTGCTCGGCGCTGCGGGTCAAGCTGGCCGAGGCGTACGGCGAGGACGTCGCGTCCGAGGTCCGGGTGCTCTACGGCGGCTCGGTGAAGTCCGGCAGCGTCGGCGAGCTGATCGCGCAGAAGGACGTCGACGGCGCCCTCGTGGGCGGCGCGAGCCTGGACGGCGACGAGTTCAGCAAGCTCTGCGCGCTCGCCGCGGGTGGTCCCCTACCCTGACCACTGGCCTGAACACCCTGGCCACCCGCGTCGTCCACGTACGGCAGTCGACCGGGTACTCTGTGGCGTCACCTGCCTGACAGCGAGGAAGAGATGAACACTTTCCTGCAGATCCTCCTGATCGTGTCCAGCCTGCTGCTCATCCTGCTGGTGCTGCTGCACCGCGGTCGGGGCGGCGGTCTGTCTTCGCTGTTCGGTGGCGGTATGCAGTCGAGCCTGTCCGGTTCCAGCGTGGTGGAGAAGAACCTGGACCGCCTGACGCTGTTCGTCGGCGCGATCTGGGTGATCGCCATCGTGGGCATCGGCTTGATTCAGAAGGTCGCCTGACAACTCCGGTCGGCGACACGGGAAATCCACGTGGTGGGGGTGTGAGGGTCGATGGCTGGTGGTAACGCGATTCGCGGTACCCGCGTCGGCGCAGGCCCGATGGGCGAGTCGGAGCGCGGCGAGTCCGCGCCCCGGCGTCGGGTGTCGTACTGGTGCGCCAACGCGCACGAGTCGCGCCCGTCGTTCGCGGTCGAAGCGGACGTCCCGGAGATGTGGGACTGTCCGCGGTGCGGTCTTCCGGCAGGCCGGGACGAGCAGGCGCCGCCTGCTCCCCCGCGCAACGAGCCGTACAAGACGCACCTCGCCTACGTGAAGGAGCGCCGCTCCGACGCGGACGGCGAGGCGATCCTCGAAGAGGCGCTCACCAAGCTGCGCAGGCAGCGCGAAGAGCCCTAGCTAGCAGGCACCGTCGGCGAGAGGCCCCGTGGAGATCCACGGGGCCTCCCGCTTTTCCGGCACAACTCACCCTCAACGCCCTGTCACGCGCCCGAGCGGACCCGGCGGAAGCCCCGGAACTGCCGCAGCAGCACGAGACCCCCGGCCAGCGCCACCCCGGACACGCCCAGCACCGCGGGCAGCACGCCGCCCGTCGAGCTGCTGACCACCACGTTCACGCTGCCCACCAGCACGATCCCGCAGTACGCGCGGATCTCGTGCCGCCCGGCCTGCGCGGTCGGGAACTCCACGGGCGCGCTGAACCTGCCCGCGTCGTCCGCCGTCGTCGACCCGACCTGCTCGCCCAGCGACGACAGCGTCACCGAGGCGCCGGGCGTGCACCCGGTGCCGGTCGCGCTGAGCGGGTCGCCCGGCTGCACGTCGTCCTTGTCGATCACCAGCACGCCGTCGCCGTGCGGGACCGCGCTGCTCGGCTCGGAGGCCGGGGAGGACGGGGCCGACGTGGCGGTGGTCGTGCTGGTGGTCGTGGTCGTCGTCGTGGTGGTCGTGGTGCTCGGCCTCGTGGTGGTGGTGGTCGGCGCCGCCGGGGGCGGCGCCTGCTCCGACGTCCTCGGCGGCTTCGGGTCGTCCTCCTCCTGCGGCGGCGGTTGCTGCTGCGAGGTCTCGCCACCGGTCACGGTGAAGGAGCCCGAGGCGGTGCTCGGGCTCGGGCACACCGTCCGCGCGGTCACCTGGTGCCTGCCCGGCTTCGCCGTGGACGGCACGACCGCCCACGTCGACCCCGAGCCGGACCAGCCGACCCCGCCGTTGCCGATGACGACTCCGCCGTCCCAGACGACCTGCACCGAGTAGTTGTGGCACGTCACCCGGAGCCCGGTCCACTGCACGCTGAACCCGGTGCCCGGCTTGCCGGAGCTGACCGACATGCCGAGCGAGCCCTGCGCCAGCGCCACCGGTGCGGTCACGAGGGTGGACAGGGCGTAGGCGAGGACAGCCAGTACGGATAGTGTTCCAGCCGTTCGCATTTCTCCCAGTCCCCTGAACGTCGAGGTGCTTTGTGAGACGCATTATGGGCAGGGTCGTCCCACTGCTCCTGTGCGGGATGTTCCTCGCGGGCGCACCGGCCCTCGCCCAAGGCGACAGCGCGACGATGACGGCGTCCGTCGACGGGCAGCAGTTCGGCGACAACCGGGTCGTCCTCGACCCGTCCGGCTCGCGCAAGGTCGCGGTGACCGTCCACAACGGATCGGCGGAGACCAGGCAGGCCCGCGTCATCCGGTTGTCGGGCGGCGCTTTCGGCCTGGAGTTCTTCTCCTACGAGACCACCGTGCCGTTCGAGGTGCCCGGCCGCACCAGCGTGACGCGCGCGTTCGTGCTGGACATGGCCGGCCTCGAGGGCAAGGCGACCGGGTTGGTGCCGGTGCGGTTGGAGCTGCTGGACGACCGGCGCGAGGTGATCGCCTCGCGCGGCAGCACCGCCGACGTGCGCGGGTCGGTGCTGTCGGTGTACGGCGTCGCCGGGCTCGTGCTGCTCGTGCTGGCGGTGGCCGCGTGGTCGGCGGCGCTGTGGGCGGCGGTGAAGGGCGTCCTGCCGCCCCGCCGCTCGCGCAGGGCGCTGCAGTTCGTGCCCGCCGGGGTCGCGACCGGGCTCGCGGCGGTGGTGTGGTCGTCGGTGCTGCGGGTGCTGACGCCGCAGCCGGCCGTGGCCGCGGTGGTGGTCGTGGTGCTCGTGGTGGCGGCGATGGTGGTGGGGTACCTGGCGCCGTCGCAGCAGGCCGTTGCTCGGGCTGAGGAGGACGGTGCCGGGTCTTCGGGTCCGGTTCCCGCAGTGGTGCGGGGTGCGGAGGACGACGGGGCGCAGGGGGGCGCTCAGGGCGTGCGGCGGGGTGGCGCGGGGGAGACCGCCACGATCGCGCCCGTCGGCGGTGGTGGCGAGGAAAGCGCTGGGGCGCAAGCGGATGGCGCTCGGGGCGCGTCCGGTGGCGCTGCGGGGCAGCCGGGTCACGCTGGGCAGCAGGGGCACGCGGGCGGCGGCCCGGCGGCCGGTGCTCAGCCGGGCGGCGGCCAGGCGGCTCCCGCTCGTCCGGGCGCTCCGGTGGTCCCGGCGCAGGGCGGACCCGGTGGCGCCGCGGCGCAGTCCGGTCCCCAGCCGGGCGCGGGCCGCCAGGTCCCCGCGCAGGGCGGCGACCAGGCGACCACGAAGTTCCAGGCCGTCCAGGTCGCGCCGACCAAGCCGGTCGTCCAGACCGCGCCCGCCGAGATCACCTCCCCGGCGGACTCGGAGGCCACCCAGCGCATCCGACCCGTCGGCACGCCGATGCAGGCCCCCACGCCGGGCTCCGCCGAGGCGACCCAGCGCATCCGCCCGGTCGGCGACCAGGGCAAGCGCCGCTGAGCGGTGCGGCCGGTCCTGCCCGGCCGCACCCGCCCACCGCACCTTGCCTGCCCGCCACACGCGCCGCGCCACACGCGCCGGTTGCGCCACACCGGCTGCCGCGCCACACGCGCCGGTTGCGCCGCACCGGCCGCGTCGCGCCTGCCGCGCCAGCCGCGCCACGCCGACCGGGCCGCACTGACCGCACCGCACCCGCCGCGCTTCGGATTCCCGTTGCGCACCAAGGGTTTCCCGCAGTGCTTCCCGCCCGCCGAGCCGCGCCCGCCGAGCCCTGCCCGCCGAGCCCTGCCCGCCGAGCCCTGCCTGTCACCCTCCCGCCCCACCGAGCCCCGCCCGTCCCCCCGCCCCGGCGCGTCCCGCTGTCACCCCACGGGCCCGCCCCGCCCTCACCCCCGCCCCGTCGCGCCCACCGGATCGCTCCCGGTCACCGCCTCCCCGGTCGTGCCCTCGGCCCCGTCGCACCCCGCGTCGAGCGGGAAGTCCACGCGCACCACGAAACCGCCGTCGTCCGTCGGCCCCGCGTGGAACCGGCCGCGCAGCAGCGCCGCCCGCTCCCGCAGCCCCACCAGACCGTGGCAGCCGCTCGGCAGGCCCGCGCAGCCCCGGTCCGGGGGCGCGCCGTTGCGGACCTCCGCGCTCACGCGCTCCCCGTCCGACACCACGACCACCGCCGCCGACGCGCCCTCCGCGTGCTTGCGCACGTTCGTCAGCGCCTCCTGCACCGTCCGGTACACCGCCCCCGACACCGGTCCCGGCAGGTCGCGGACCGGGCCGTCCACGCGCAGCGACACGTCCGTGCCCAGCAGCAGCTGCGGCAGGTCGGCCACGCCCGGCTGCGGGGGCTCGTCGGCGGCGCGCAGCACGCTCACCAGCTCGCGCAGCTCGTTCAACGTCCTGGTGCTGAGCATCCGGATGTTCCCCGCCACCTGCTTGGCGTCCGGGTCGCGCACGCTCACCCGCAGCGCCCCCGCCTGCACCGCGATCAGGCTGACCTGGTGCGACACCACGTCGTGCATCTCCCGCGCCAGCCTGGCCCGCTCGTCGGCCCGCACGGCGCGCGCGTGCAGCGCCCGCTCCCGCTCCCGCCCGGCGGCCAGCTCCCGCACCCGCGCCGACAGCTCCGCCCGCACGTGCGCGAGCAGCCCGATCGCCACCGGCATCCCGGCCACGATCCCGCCGTAGATCGCGTCGTGGACGTGCGCGGTCCACGGCAGCGCCAGGAACTCGTCGACCGGCCACAGGAAGAACCGCGAGAACCACACCAGCCCCGCGCCGACCGCCGTCTGCGCCGAGCGGGGCCGCAGCCAGGCCAGCGTGCCCAGCGCGATCATCGCGGCGAGCTGCGACCAGCCGAACAGGAAACCGGGGATGGTCAGCAGCACCACCAGGAACGGGCACCGCCGCCGGAACACCACGGCCAGCACCGCCACCCCGGACAGCACCCTGCTGTACCCCTCGGCCTCGGGCAGCACCCGCAACCACACGTCCAGCGCCGCGACGGCCACCGCCGCGACGTCCAGCACCAGGTGCCCGCGCGGCCCCACCAGCGCCCGCAGCGCGGCCCACCGGGCGCGCAGCCCGACCCTGGCGCGCGCGCCCCAACCCCGCCGGGCGCCCGCTCTCCCCGCACCGGCCCGAGCGCCCCAGGCCCCGAACCCCTCCGCGCCGAACCTCTCCGCGCCGAACCCGCCATCGCCGAACCGCACCGCAGTCGCACTGGGCATGACCCGCTCCTCCACCCCCGATGTGCTCATCACCCATCGGGACAGCGCGATCACGCGGACGGGACGCGGCAACCCCGACGAAGTTGCGACCGCGAACGTCGGACGCCGGTGAACGGCGCCACAGCAAAAAGGTAAACGCTGGTCAGCGGCTTGTCGACGATCCGGGACCGATTTCGCGGCGCACAGCGTTCACACAGCGGTCACACAGTGTGGACACAGGGGAGCGGGCCCAAGGAAGTGGGCACGGGGGAGTGGGCCGGAGGAAGTGGGCACGGGGGGACGGGGGACGTGGCAGGGGTGGACACCCCCGGCACAAGAACAAGGGCGGCGAGATCCGCCGCCCTCGACACCCCGGACCTCCGGGGAACCCCGCCGAACCCGACCGGGGTCGGACGGCGGGGGTGATCCGGTGCTGGTGGCGCTCCGGTGGGCCACCAGCACCGCGCGCGTCACGCCAGCGGCGGGGTGAACAGCTCCGGCACCTTCGCCGCAGCCGCCGAGTCCAGCAGCCACAGCGTCCGCCGCTGCCCCACGGCGCCCGCCGCGGGCAGCTGCACCTCACCGGCGCCCGCCAGGCCCATCGCCACCGCAGCCGCCTTGCCCGCGCCCGTCGTCATCAGCCACACCTCGCGGGCGCGGCGGATCGCGGGCAGGGTCAGGCTCACCCTGGTGGGCGGGGGCTTCGGGCAGTTGCGCACCGCCACGACCGTCCGCTCCAGCTCGTGCACCGCGGGGGAGTCCGGGAAGATCGAGGCCACGTGCCCCTCCTCGCCGACGCCCAACATGCACACGTCGAACTGCGGCACCGACCCGTGGTCCTCCGGCCGCGCCGCGGCGGCCAGCTCGTCCGCGTAAGCGGCGGCGGCGGCCTCCGGGTCGTCGCCGAACCGGCCGTCGGACGGCTCCATCACGTGCACCCGCGCCGGGTCGACCGGCACGTGGTCCAGCAGCGCCGCCCTGGCCTGGGTCTCGTTGCGCTCCGCGTGCCCTGCGGGCAGGAACCGCTCGTCACCCCAGTACAGGTCGACCTTGCCCCAGTCGACCGCGTCCCGCGCGGGCGCCCGGCGCAGCTGCTCCAGCACCGCCACGCCGGTCCGCCCGCCGGTCAGCACGACCGACGCCGACCCGCGCGCGGCCTGCGCGTCCACCAGCCTCGTCACCAGGCGGGCAGCCGCGGCGGCGGCCAGCAGGTCGCCGTCGCGGTGCACCACCACCTCGGGCTCGCTCACGAGCCCGCCTTCGCCGCGCGCACGGCCGACTTCGGCGCCTTGGCGGCCTTGGCCTTCGGCTTGACCGCCTCGGGGGTGTCGGCCCCCTCGGAGCCCAGCGGCTCGGCCAGGGTCTCCACCGCGTCCGACTCCGGGGCCGGGGCGGGCTCCACGGCGGGCGCCGACTCGACGGCGGGCGCCGCGTCGGCCTTGCGCGCCACCGGCTTCGCGGCGGGCTTGGTGCGCGCCACCTTCGCCAGCGACCGCAGCGCCGCCTCGTACACCTCGTCCGGGTCGAGCCTGCGCAGCTCCTCGGCCAGGCAGTCCCGCACCGACCGGCGCTGCAGCGCCACCCGGCGCTGCGGCTGCCCCGGCTGGGTCAGCGTGCCGACCGAGCCGTCCGGCCGCACCAGCTCCACCGACCCGGAGGGCCGGTCCAGCCGCACGTCCACGATGCCCTGGCCCTTGGTGGCCTTGACCCGCTTCACCGGCACCTTCAGGTACGCCGCGAGCCACGCCGAGAGCAGGTCGGTCGACGGCGAGTCGGCCTCGCCGCTGACCTCGGCCTCGGTGATCGCCTCGAACGGCGGCAGGTCCAGCGCCGAGGCGAGCATCGCCCGCCACAGCGTCAGCCGCGTCCACGCCAGGTCCGTGTCACCGGGCGCGTAGGACGACCGGCGCTGCTCCAGCGCCTTGATCGGGTTCTTCTCGGCCGCCGAGTCGGTGATCCGGCGCTGCGCGAGCTGCCCGATCGGGTCCTTCGACGGCGACGACGGGGCCTCGTTCGGCCACCACGCCACCACCGGGGTGTCCGGCAGCAGCAGCGGCACCACGCACGAGGCGCCCTCGGACGCGAGCGGCCCGTACAGCCGCAGCACGATCACCTCGGAGGCGCCCGCGTCACCGCCGACCCGGATCTGCGCGTCCAGCCGCGCGGCGGCCTGGCGGGCGCCGCGCGCCACCACGATCACCCGGCACGGGTGCTCGCGGCTGGCGTCGTTCGCGGCCTCCACGGCCTCCTCGGTCTTGCTGCCGTCGTCGGTCACGATGACCAGCGTCAGCACCCGGCCGAGGGTGACCGCGCCACCCTCCTCGCGCAGCTGCACGAGCTTCGAGTTGACCTGAGACGTGGTCGTCGAGGGCAGGTCGATGATCACGGTCGCCTCCAGTGCCTGCCGGTGCGGGCCAGCATCTCGTCAGCGGACGGCGGTCCCCACGTGCCTGCCTTGTACTTCTCCGGCTCGCCGGTGCTCGCCCAGTGCTCGATCACCGGGTCGAGGATCTCCCAGGAGAGCTCGACCTCGTCGTTCTTCGGGAACAGCGACGGCTCGCCGAGCAGCACGTCCAGCAGCAGCCGCTCGTAGGCCTCCGGCGAGGACTCGGTGAACGCGTGCCCGTAGCCGAAGTCCATCGTGACGTCGCGGACCTCCATCGTGTTGCCCGGCACCTTGGAGCCGAACCGGATGGTCACGCCCTCGTCCGGCTGCACCCGCACCACCAGGGCGTTCTGCCCCAGCTCCTCGGTCGCGGTGTCGTCGAACGGCAGGTGCGGCGCCCGCTTGAACACCACGGCCACCTCGGTGACCCTGCGGCCCAGCCGCTTGCCGGTGCGCAGGTAGAACGGCACGCCCGCCCAGCGGCGGGTGTTCACCTCGGCGGTGATGGCGGCGTAGGTCTCCGTGGTGGAGTCCTTGGAGAAGCCGCCCTCCTCGATCAGGCCGGGCACCTTCTGCCCGCCCTGCCAGCCGCCGGTGTACTGGCCGCGCGAGGTCGTCTCGTCGAACGGGCCCACCAGCCGGGTGGCCGACAGGACCTTCACCTTCTCCGCGCGCAGGTCGCTGGGGCGGAAGGAGACGGGCTCCTCCATCGCGGTCAGCGCCAGCAGCTGGAGCAGGTGGTTCTGGATGACGTCGCGCGCCGCGCCGATCCCGTCGTAGTACCCCGCGCGACCGCCGAGGCCGATGTCCTCGGCCATGGTGATCTGCACGTGGTCGACGTAGTTCGCGTTCCAGATGGGTTCGTACAGCTGGTTCGCGAAGCGCAGCGCCAGGATGTTCTGGACCGTCTCCTTGCCGAGGTAGTGGTCGATGCGGAACACCGACTCCTCGGGGAAGACGTCGTTCACGATCCCGTTCAGCTGCTTCGCGCTGGCCAGGTCGTGCCCGAACGGCTTCTCGATCACCACGCGGCGCCACTGCGTCGGGTTGTCGCCGGGGGGCGAGGCCAGACCGGCGCGCTTGAGCTGGTTCACCACGGTGGTGAACGCGCTCGGCGGCACCGACAGGTAGAACGCGTGGTTGCCGCCCGTGCCGCGCTCCTCGTCGAGCAGCCGGATCGTCTCGGCGAGCGAGTCGAACGCGGCGTCGTCGTCGAAGCTGCCCTGCACGAAGCGGATGCCCTCGGCGAGCTGGTCCCACACGGCCTGCCGGAACGGCGTGCGCGCGTGCTCCTTGACCGCGTCGTGGACGACCTGCATGAAGTCCTGGTCTTCCCAGTCGCGGCGGGCGAACCCGACGAGCGCGAAGCCCGGCGGCAGCAGGCCGCGGTTGGCCAGGTCGTAGATCGCGGGCATGAGCTTCTTGCGCGACAGGTCGCCCGTCACGCCGAAGATCACCAAGCCGCTGGGGCCCGCGATGCGGGGCAGCCGCTTGTCCCTGGGGTCGCGCAGCGGGTTGCGCTGCTCGGCGGTGGTCACGAGCCGTCCTCCTGGATGGCCTCCACGAACTGGGCGAGCCCCGCGACCCGGTCGGTCAGGTGCAGCCGCAGCACCGGGCGGCCGTGCTCGGCGAGCACCTGCCCGTCGCCGAGGGCCTGCGCCAGCTGGAGCGTCGCCAGGTCGTACGGGCGGCCGGGAACGGCCAGCTCCTGGTCGGACACGCCCGTGAGCTGGAGGAACACGCCGTTCTGGTGACCGCCCTTGTGGTACTGGCCGGTCGAGTGCAGGAAGCGCGGGCCCCAGCCGAAGGTGGTCTGCAGGTGCGTGCGCTTGGCCAGCTCGGCGCGGCTGAGCGCGAACGACGCGTCGTTCACCCGGTCCAGGTAGGCCTGCACCGACAGGTAGCCCTTGTCGGGGGCCGCTGCGACCAGCGCGCGCAGCGCCTCCGCGACCGTCTTGGCGTCCTTCGGCAGCCAGTCGCCGCCGGAGACGTGCACCTCGATCGGGCCGTCGGTGAACGCGGGCGTCGCGGGCTCGGACGCGGGGGCGTCCAGCAGCGAGCGCGCCGCCTTCTTCGCCGCCTCCACGTCGGGCTGGTCGAACGGGTTGATCCCGAGCACCCGGCCCACCAGCGCGGTGGCGACCTCCCACAGCAGGAACTGGGCGCCGAGGGAGCCCTCGACCGCGAGCGCGGACGACCCGGTGGCCGGGCCGATCGCGACGGTCGTGGCGTCGGAGCCCGCGTCCACGAAACCGGGCGCGCCGGGGCCCTCCACCACGACGGGCAGCAGGCCGGTGCTGTTCTTGCCGGTGGACTCGGCCACGAGCTGCTCGGCCCAGTCGCCGAGGCCCGAGATGCCGGAGCCGGTGTCGGCGAGGACGACCTTCTCCGCGCCGTGCGCGTGCGCCACGCCCAGCACGGCCGCGAGCTGCACGGCCGGGTTGTCCGCCGAGTCGGCGAACACCAGCGGCGCGGCGGCGGCGGCCTCGTCGAGCAGCTTCTCGACGTCCACGCCCGCCAGGCCCGACGGGACCAGGCCGAACGCGGTGAGCGCCGAGTAGCGACCGCCGACGTTCGGGTCGGCCAGGAACACCTTGCGGTACCCGGCCTCCTCGGACGCCTTCTGCAGCGGCGAGCCGGGGTCCGTCACCACGACGATGCGCGACTTCGGGTCGACGCCCGCAGCCGCGAACGCCTCCTCGAAGATCCGCCGGTGGCTGTCGGTCTCCACCGTGCCGCCGGACTTGGACGACACCACGAGCACCGAGCGCTCGGGGCTCTCCACCAGCGCCTCGACCACCTGGCCGGGGTCGGTGGTGTCCAGCACCACCAGGGGGACCCCGGCGGTGCCGGTGATCACCTCGGGCGCGAGCGAGGAGCCGCCCATGCCCGCGAGGACCACCCGGTCTACGCCCTCGGCCAGCAGCTCCGCGCGCAGCGCGGCGATCTCGGCCAGCAGCGGGCGGGACGTCTCGTGCAGCTTCGTCCAGGCGAGTCGGATCGACGCCTCGGGCTCGGCCTCGGGACCCCACAGCGTGGCGTCCCCTGCGGCGAGCCTGCTGGGCGCCGCGTCGCGGAGCAGGTCGGACACGACGGTCTCGACCTGCTCCGCGTTCGGCGCCCGGACGATCTCCACGGAGATCACCTCGGTCATCGTCAGCCCTTCGCCTTCTCCAGCTGACCGGTGACGGTCTCCAGCAGCTCGGCCCAGGACTTCTCGAACTTGTCGACGCCCTCGGTCTCCAGCGTGACGAAGACGTCGGTCACGTCGACGCCCGCCGCCGCGATCGCGTCGAACACGGCCTGCGCCTCGTCGGCCTTGCCCGTGACCGTGTCACCGGTGATCTGACCGTGGTCGGCGACCGCGTCCAGGGTCTTCTCCGGCATGGTGTTGACCACGCCGTCGACGACCAGCTGGTCGACGTACCGGGTGTCGGAGTAGTTCGGGTCCTTCACGCCGGTCGACGCCCACAGCGGGCGCTGCGCGTTCGCGCCGTCCGCCGCGAGGGCCTCCCAGCGCGGGCCGGAGAACACCTCCTGGTAGGCGGCGTAGGCCAGCACGGCGTTCGCGATCGCGGCCTTGCCCAGCAGGGACTTGGCCTCGTCGGTGCCGATGGCGGACAGCCGCTTGTCGATCTCGCTGTCCACGCGGGACACGAAGAACGACGCCACCGAGTGGATCGTGCGCAGGTCGTGGCCGTTGGACTTGGCCAGCTCCAGGCCCGCCAGGTAGGCGTCCATCACGGCGCGGTAGCGCTCGGTGCTGAAGATCAGCGTCACGTTCACGCTGACGCCCTCGCCGAGCGTCTTGGTGATCGCGGGCAGGCCCTCGACCGTGCCGGGGATCTTGACCATGAGGTTCGGCCGGTCCACGGCCTTCCACAGGTCGAGCGCCTCGGCGGCGGTCTTGTCGGTGTCCTTGGCCAGGCGCGGGTCCACCTCGATGGACACCCGGCCGTCGACGCCGTTCGACTTGGCGTAGACGTCGCGGAACAGGTCGCACGCGTTGCGCACGTCGGTCGTGGTGGTCTCGCGCACCACGGCCTCGGTGTCGGCGCCGCGCGCGGCCAGCTCGCGCACCTGCGCGTCGTAGGCGTCGCCCTTGGACAGGGCGCCGGCGAAGATCGTCGGGTTGGTGGTCACGCCCACCACGGCCTTGTCCGCGATCAGCCCGGCCAGGTTGCCCGAGTCCAGCCGCTCGCGCGACAGGTCGTCGAGCCAGATCGACACACCGGCGGCGCTGAGGTCGGCCAGCGGTTTCGCAGTCATGTTCGCTTCTCCCCTAGAAAAAGAGTCGTTGGTCAGCGGGTGGCGTCCAGCGACCGGCGGGCGGCGGCCACGACGTTCTCGGTCGTGAAGCCGAACTCGCGGAACAGCGTCTGGTAGTCGGCGGAGGCGCCGAAGTGCTCGATCGAGACGATCTCGCCCGCGTCGCCGGTGAACCGGTGCCACGGCTGGGCGATGCCCGCCTCGACCACGACGCGCGCCTTCACCGAGGACGGGATGACCGACTCGCGGTACGCCTCGTCCTGGGCGTCGAACCACTCGACGCACGGCATGGACACCACACGCGCTGCAACGCCGTCGGCCTCCAGGACCTTCCGCGCCTCGACCGCCATCTGCAGCTCGGAGCCGGTGGCGATCAGCACGACCTCGGGAGCGCCGTTCGCGGCGTCCTCCAGCACGTAGCCGCCCTTGGCGACGCCCTCGGCGGCCTTCTCCCTGGTGCCCTCGAGCACCGGGAGGTTCTGCCTGGTCAGGGCGAGGCCGGCCGGGCCGGTCGGGTTCTCGATGATGGCCCGCCACGACGCCGAGGTCTCGTTGGCGTCGCCGGGGCGCACCACCGCGAGACCGGGGATCGCGCGCAGCGCGGCCAGGTGCTCGATCGGCTGGTGCGTCGGGCCGTCCTCGCCCAGGCCGATGGAGTCGTGCGTCCACACGTAGGTGACCGCGGACTTCATCAGCGCGGCCAGGCGCACGGCCGGGCGCATGTAGTCGCTGAACACCAGGAACGTGCCGCCGTACGGGCGGGTCGGGCCGTGCAGCGCGATGCCGTTGAGGATCGAGCCCATCGCGTGCTCGCGGATGCCGAAGTGCAGCGTGCGGCCGTACGGGTTCGCGCTCCACGTGCTCGTGGAGGAGCTCTCCGGGCCGAACGAGTCCGCGCCCTTCATCGTGGTGTTGTTCGACTCGGCCAGGTCGGCCGAGCCGCCCCACAGCTCCGGCAGGACCGGGGCCAGCGCGGACAGCACGTCGCCGGACGCCTTGCGGGTCGCGACGCCCTTGGCGTCCGGCTCCCACACGGGCAGCGCGTCGGTCCAGCCCTCGGGCAGGTCGCGGCCGATCAGGCGGTCCAGCAGCGCCTTGCGCTCCGGGTTCGCCTCCGCCCACGCGTCGAAGGACTTCTGCCACTCGGCCTTGGCGGCCTCACCGCGCTTGATGACCGAGCGGGTGTGGTTGATCACCTCGTCCGAGACCTCGAAGGTCTGCTCCGGGTCGAAGCCCAGCGCCTTCTTGACCTCGGCCACCTCGGCGTCGCCCAGCGCGGAGCCGTGGATCTTGCCGGTGTTCATCTTGTTCGGCGCCGGGAAGCCGATGATCGTGCGCAGCACGACCAGCGACGGGCGGGCCGTCTCGGCGCGGGCGGCCTCCAGCGCGGCCAGGATGCCGGAGATGTTCTCGCCGGACTCCACGACCTGCACGTGCCAGCCGTACGCCTCGTAGCGCTTGGCGGTGTCCTCGGACAGCGCGATCGCGGTGTCGTCCTCGATCGAGATCTTGTTGTCGTCGTAGATCAGCGTGAGGTTGCCCAGCTGCTGGTGGCCCGCGATCGACGAGGCCTCGGAGGTGACGCCCTCCTCGATGTCGCCGTCGGAGGCGATCACGTAGACCTGGTGGTCGAATGGGCTCTCGCCCGCCGGGGCCTCCGGGTCGAACAGGCCGCGCTCGCGGCGGGCGGCCATCGCCATGCCCACGGCCGAGGCGAGGCCCTGGCCCAGCGGGCCGGTGGTGATCTCCACACCGGGGGTGTGGCGGTGCTCCGGGTGGCCGGGGGTCTTGGAACCCCAGGTGCGCAGCGCCTTCAGGTCGTCCAGCTCCAGGCCGTAGCCCGCCAGGTACAGCTGGATGTACAGCGTCAGGCTGGAGTGACCCGCCGACAGCACGAAGCGGTCGCGGCCGATCCAGTCGGCGTCGGCCGGGTCGTGGCGCATCACCCGCTGGAACAGCGAGTAGGCCACGGGGGCGAGGCTCATCGCGGTGCCGGGGTGGCCGTTGCCGACCTTCTGGACGGCGTCGGCGGCGAGGACACGCGCGGTGTCGACGGCGCGCTTGTCGAGCGCGGTCCAGTCGGCGGGGACGGTGGCCTCGGTCAGCCGGGTGATGTCATCGGACACGGAGATTCCAGCTCCAGTCTCAGTGCGGGCGGCGGTCCACAGACAAGGCTTCTCAATCGATCCCGTCAGGGCCTATCCGCGGTTTTTGCTCATCCTCCGACCAGCCTAGTCCGCTGTTCGGGCGCATGTGCCACCGAACGCGCGCAGATCCGCTGTGCGTGATCGCACAGGGCGTGTGCGCGGTTTCGTGCCGCTGGTCACCACCTACCCGAAAGGGCCGGCGCCACACCTCGCGGTTACGATCCGTTCATCCCCGATCTGACAGAGGAGCGCCCTGCGATGAGTGCCGTTGCGCAGGCCCCTGCGCGGACTCCGCGGCAGGTCGTCGGCGCGTACGTCGCGCTGACGAAGCCGAGGGTGATCGAGCTGCTGCTGATCACCACCATCCCGGCGATGCTGCTGGCCGAGCGCGGGCTGCCGCCGCTGTGGCTCATCGCGTGCACGCTCGCGGGCGGGACGCTCGCCGCGGGCAGCGCCAACGCCCTGAACTGCTACATCGACGCCGACATCGACTCGGTGATGAAGCGCACGGGCAGCAGGCCGCTGGCCAAGAACTCGATCCCACCGCGCAACGCGCTGATCTTCGGCGTCGTGCTCGGGGTGGTGTCGTTCGCGTTCCTGTGGATCACCACGAACCTGATGTCCGCGGTGTTCGCCGTCGCGACGATCCTGTTCTACATCTTCGTGTACACGCTGGTGCTCAAGCGCCGGACCTCCCAGAACATCATCTGGGGCGGCCTCGCGGGCTGTATGCCGGTGGTCATCGGCTGGTCGGCCGTGACCGGCACGGTGGAGCTGCCCGCGCTGGCGATGTTCGGCGTGATCTTCTTCTGGACGCCGCCGCACACCTGGGCGCTCGCGATGAAGTTCAAGGAGGACTACGCGCGGGCAGGCGTGCCGATGCTCCCGGTGGTCGCCACCGCGCAGCAGGTGACCAGGCAGATCGTCATCTACTCCTGGGCGACGGTGCTGTGCAGCCTGCTGCTGGCGCCGGTGACGAGCTGGATCTACGTGGGCGTGGCCCTGGCGTCGGGCGTGTGGTTCGGGGTGTTCGCGCACCGGCTGCACGGGGTGGTCCGTAAGGGCGGGTCGACCAACACGATGAAGTTCTTCCACATGTCGAACCTGTACCTGACCCTGGTGTTCTGCGGCCTGGCCGTGGACGCGGTGGTCGGCCTGCCGGTGCTCGGGTGGCCGTTCTGAGCCAGGGCTCTGCCAGCCCGGCGTCGACCGGGGTCCGGATCTCCGGGCCCCGGTTTCGGCTTTTCGGGGGGGTTCGCCGGGGGTTTTCCGGGGGCGGGGTTTCAGGGGTTCTTCAGGTCGTCGGGTCCTCGCCGAGGAGGGCGACGAGGTCGAGGTCCGCGAGCGCGGGGTTGAGGTACCCGTGCTCCTCGGTCCACGGCACGTCGCCGTCGTCGATCGTGACCCGCCAGCGGGCGTCGGGGAGGGCGCGGCGCAGCTCGGTGACGGCGGCCTGCCAGTGGACGAGGGAGGGGACGGTGCGGTCGAGCTCGAAGGGGAGCTTGGTGGAGCCGTTGAGCACGGCGCCGTCGGCGGGGTACAGGTGGAGGCCCTCCTCGTCGTCCGGGTAGGGGGCGGTGTCGTTCCACCGGGTGACGATCGCGTCGACGGCGGCGAGCTCGGCGTCGGTGAGCGGGGTTGCGCGGGTGGCGGCGTAGTAGAGCGAGACTCCCATGGGGCGGAGGGTAGGGGCGGGGGCCGACAGTTCCGGGCGGTCGCCGCGTCCGGGCCGCGCCCGCGCCAGGGGGCCGCACCACCGGCTCGGGGAAGCCGAAGCCCGTCCCGCGCGGTCCGGTGGGCCGCTCGGCGCGCTGTTCGCGCAGGTCCTACCGCTGGCCGGGAGGAATCCCGCCGCGCGCGGGCCGCGCCACCCGCCGAACGGGCCCGCCCTCGGGCCGCCGCGTGGACCGGGGAGCGCCTGAACGGCCCTCACCCTCACTCGTCCGCACGCCGCCACCATCCCCGGACAGCCCACCGGGCGGGTCGCCGTCCTGCTCGGCTTCCCGCCCACCCCCTCGCCCGCGCGCCTCGCCCCCTCGTCCGCGCCCCTCGCCCGCGCGGTTCCTCCTCAGCCCTCGCCGCCGTGCCCCGGCAGCGGGCCCCCTCGCCCGCGCTCCCCCCGTGGTCCTCCACGTGGCGTTCAGGCCCGTCGTGAGTCCTTGCCCCTAGCCCTGCCCCTGTGCCCCGCTCCCGCCCCTGCGTCCTGCCCCGTGCCCCGCTCCCCGCCCCTGTGTCCTGCCCCCGAGCGCCGCCCCTGCCCGAGCCCGCCCGCTCCGCTCCCCACCCCTCACGCCAGAACCGACGACGCCCCGCCCGCCAGCGCCACCCGCAGGCGCGCCAGCGCCCGGTGCTGCGCCACGCGCACCGCGCCCGGCGTCGAGCGCACCGCGTGCGCGGTCTCCTCCGCCGACATCCCCACCACCACCCGCAGCAGCAGGATCTCCCGCTGCTTCTCCGGCAGCACCCGCAGCAGCTCCGCCATCTGCTCCGACACCTCGCCCTGCAGCGCCCGCGCCTCCGGTCCCGCCGACGACTCCGGCTTGTCCGGCAGCTCCGCCACCGGCTCCGCGCGGTTGCGGGCCGCGAAGCGGTGGACGTCGGCCACCTTGTGGGCGGCGATGCCGTACACGAACGCCAGGAACGGGCGTCCCTGGTCCTGGTAGTTCGGCAGCGCCTTCAGCACCGCCAGGCACACCTCCTGCGCCACGTCGTCGGCGGTGGCGTAGGCGCCGCCGACGCGTGCCCGGCAGTACTTGACGATCAGCGGGCGCAGCACGCCGAGCAGCCGCTCGACGGCCGCGCGGTCGCCCGCCACGGCCGCCGTCACGTCGCTCCCCGACACGGCTAACGCGGCGCGGGCCGCCGCCGCGCCGACCGGTCTCGCCGCGCGCTCGCGCTGGCGAGGAGCACCGACCGCCCTCTCACCGGTGAATTCCATACCCGAGACACCTCCAGGCCCGACCGCGGCTCACCCTCTGGCGGTAGGGGGACGCGCGAGCGGCCGGGCTCTTACGGAGGTTTTCGGGAAAATCTTGAAAAACTTCGTTGTGGCAGGTTTAGGGCACCGCTGCCAGCAGTTCCTCCACCGTCGGGTCGTCCAGCGACTCCACGATGCACTGCCACAGCTCCAGGTTCGCGCTCGCCCACCTGGAGTACAGGGCGGCGGCCTGGGGGTCGTAGAAGTAGTACCCCTCGTCGTGCTTGGACCGCTGCTCGCCGACGATCTTGTGCGCGAGCTGGCGGAGCGTGATGCCGTTCTCCAGCAGGTACTTCGGCGCCAGCACGACCGGGGTCACCGGTAACGCCTTGAACAGGGTGTCGGCGTCGGACAGCGCCTGCGCCTCGACCGAGATCCACCGGTCGCGGGTGCGCATCTCCGCCTCCTCGACCACCTCGTCGACCCGCAGCGCCGCCTCGTCGGGCACCCCGGCGTCCGCCAGGATCTCCATCCGCAGCTCCCGCCCGTCCACGGGCAGCGAGTTGCGGCGCACCACGTAGTTGACGTCGTGCACCAGCGCGGCCACCTCGACCAGCGCCACGTCCGCCCCGTTGCGCCCCGCGAACAGCACGGCCTTGTCGCGCACGAAGCTCACGTGGTGCCAGCCGTGGAACTGGAGGTTCGCCGCGTGGTCCTGGCACAACCGCCACACGCGCTTCTCCACGACCTCGGTGGAAACAGCAGTGATCATCCTCATCGGACCCTCCCAGAGCCGGGTGGGCCGATGGTATGGCGGCGCGCGAGACCCCAGGGTGCCCGGAGGACGCCCGCTTGACCGGGTCCGGCGGGGGCCCGGCCCGGACGCGCGGGGGAGGGGGCCGCGCGAGCGGGGTGGTGGACCGCGACCCAGCACGGTGAACGGCCGGGTGACCGGGTGGCCCGGCCGGGTGGAAACGCTCCGGAATCGGGCAGCCCCCGAACGGGTGAGGCACGGGCCTCGCGCACCCAGGTCGGGCACCGGGTGTCACAACCTCCCGGTCAGCACCTCCCAGCGCGCCTCCACCGGCACGTGCCGGTGGCTGGTCCCGGTGCCGGGGTCGTAGGACAGGCTCCACGGGCTCACCGCCCGCGACTTGACCAGGAACGTCATCGTCCCGTCGATCGCGTGCGGGATGCGGTGGAACTCGTGCGCCAGCATGGTCCCGGACACCCCGGCCCGGCAGTCGGCGCTGCGCAGCGGGGCGACCTCGGAGATCGCCGTGCCCTCGGGCGCCAGCCGCACGCGGTAGCGCTCGTGCAGGTAGCCGCCCGACAGGATGACCGTGCAGAAGTGGTAGCGGTGGTTGTGGACGGAGTCGGCGTAGCCCGGCCGCCAGTCCCGGTGCGGCTTGTACTCGTGCAGCCAGAACGTGAACGGCTCGGCGGGCTCGTCCCGCAGGCACCAGGCGAAGTGCGTCGTCGTCTCGCGGGACCGGGCCACCACGCGCATCTCCTCCCTCGGGCCGAGCGAGCGCAGGTCCTCGCGCACCCGCTCGCGCAGCCCCGGAGCGCAGGCCCACGCGGAGAAGCACTCCGCGACCCGGTCCCAGTTCGCGGGGCCGGGTGGGTGGTCGTCCGAGACGAGGGCGGCGAGTTCCGCGAGGGCGGAGAACCCGGTGGTGTGGGTCTGCACTGCTTATCAGCTCCCCAACTGAGCAGAGGCGGAGAATTCCCGGCGGAAGTGGTGGAACTTCGCCTCCAGTGCGTCGAACGCCGGTTCCGCCAATGCGGTCCCGGTGATCTTCTCGAAGAGCGCGAAGAAGTCAGCCCGAGTGGTCGCGGGAGTCAGCGAGAAGTGGAACCCCGCCTTGGAATTGCTGATCCTGAGGAACTCGGCCCTTTCCATCCCGTAGAGAAAGGAGCCCTCGGAGAACCTCAGCGTGCGCGGGTAGAGCCGCATCGAACCGGAAGCGGTCCCGGTGTACAGGGTCAGCCAGGCGCTGTCGTCGAACAGCTCCAGCCGGTCCAGCGGCGGGTCGGACACGATGGTCACGTCGATCCGGCTGGCCCGCCCCCGCGCCAGGAACAGGCCCACCAGGCCGACCGCGACCTGCTCGCGCAGGTCGGCGCGGATGGTGTCGTAGTCGCCGTCGGAACCCGCGTTGCGCAGCAGGTACCTGGCCCTGCCGGTGATCGCGTCCTCGTCGGCCGGGTCGGCGAGCACCACGCGCAGCTCGCACTCGGACTTGGCCAGCAGCAGGCGGGACGCGGCGTAGCGCCCCGCGAACCCGCGGAAGCAGTAGAGCCTGGTGCGCTCCAGGTCCTGCATCATGAGCTGGTTGAACGCGGGGTCCGGCCTGGCCGTCGGCTCGAACACGTGGCTGGGGAAGAACTCGCGGTCCAGCGCGCGGTACTCGTCGGTCAGCTCGCGCAGCGCCTTCCGGCTCTCCGCGACCACCGGGTCGACCATGGCGCGGCGGGTGGCCGTGCTGGTCACGAGCGTCTGGGTGAACCCGACGACCGCGGACACCATCGTGCTGGCGCCCAGCGAGGCGACCAGGTTCCTGGCCGTGCCCTGTTCCATCCCGCTGGAAATCACCATCGAGACCCCGGAAGTGGTCACGAGTATCAGCAGGAGAAGCCCGGTCCGGGTCCAGAACAATTCCACCAACAGCTTCATGCGGACGCCGTCAGGCTCCGCCGACACGGTGTCACCTCCTTGGTCGGCACACGAACGGATCAGTGCCGCGTGGTGTTATGGTTGACGCGGGAAGCAACTGTACGCGGGGCCGCAGTTTTGCGGAAGGCGTATTTGGTTGGACATTTTCAGTGAATTTTCCCGACCGCCCGACCACCCTGCGCGGGTGACCTGGGCGAGACGTCCCCGGACGCGCCCCATAAGCTCGACGACCATGCGTACCGTCGGCCGATCGGCCCTGGCTCTCGTGTCCTTGCTGTCCGCCGGAGTGGCGCTGACCGCCTGCACCCCCAGCGACCGCCCGTCCACCCAGACCGGGGAGAACACCCCCGCCGCCACCGCGCCCGCCGCGCAGACCGGCGGCAACAAGGTCAGCAAGCCCTCCGGCCCGCCCTGCCAGCCGGAGCAGTACCAGGTCGGCGGCGAGTTCGGCCAGAAGCCGACCATCACCGTCCCCCTGGACTGCGCCCCGCAGGACGGCCTGCTCTCCCGCGACCTCAAGGAGGGCGAGGGCGCCGAGGCCAAGCCGGGCTCCACGGTCACCGTCAACTACGAGCTGGTGACCTTCAGCGACGGCAAGACCGCCGACTCGTCCTTCGAGCGCGGCGCCACCTTCGACGTCGAGGACCTGGGCAACGCCCCGGTCATCACGGGCTGGAACCAGGGCCTGGTCGGCATCAAGGAGGGCGGTCGCCGCCTGCTGGTCATCCCGGCCGCGCTCGGCTACGGCGACCAGGGCAACCAGGGCATCAAGGGCGGCGAGACCCTGCTGTTCGTCGTGGACGCCGTCAGCGTCAAGTAGTCCCGACCGACCCGAACGGATCAACGTGCGCGCAGGGCCCCGGCACACCGCCGGGGCCCGCGCCGCGCAGCGGCGCGAAACCACCGACCGGTCCACCGGGGCCCTTCGCCGCGGTTCAGGGGTTGTGCCCTTCCCCCTGCCGCCGCGCCGTCACGGCACCAGCAGCAGCTTCCCCGTGGTCCGCCTGGCCTCCAGGTCGTCGTGCGCACGGGCCGCGTCGGCCAGCGGGTACCGCCCGCCGATCCGCACGTCCAGCTCCCCGGCCCGCACCGCCGCGAACAGCTCCCCGGTCCGCCAGGCGCGCTCCTCCGCCGTCACCAGGTGCGCCGCCAGCGTCGGCCTGGTCAGGAACACCGAACCGGCCGCGTTCAGCCGCTGCGGGTCCACCGGCGGCACCGGGCCGCTCGCCGCGCCGTACAGCGCCAGCACCCCGCGCAGGCGCAGGCTCGCCAGGCTGCCGTCGAACGTCGTGCGGCCGACGCCGTCGTACACCGCCGCCACGCCCTCGCCGCCGGTCACCTCGCGCACCCGCGCCGCGAAGTCCTCCCGGTCGTACCGGATCACCTCGTCCGCGCCCGCCTCGCGCGCCAGCTCCGCCTTCGCGTCCGTGGACACCGTCGCCAGCACCCGCCCGCCGCGCGCCTTCGCCAGCTGGGTCAGCAGCAGCCCGACCCCGCCCGCCGCCGCGTGCACCAGCACCGCGTCGCCCTCCCGCACCGGGTACGTCGACGACACCAGGTAGTGCGCGGTCAACCCCTGCAGCAGCAGCGCCGCCGCCACGTCGTCCGACACCCCGTCCGGCACCGGCACCGCCGACACGGCGGGCATCACCACCTGCTCGGCGTAGCTGCCGGACACCGAGCACCAGGCCACCCGGTCGCCCACCGCGAGCCCGTCGACGCCCTCGCCGACCGCTCGCACCCGGCCCGAGCCCTCCTGGCCCAGGCCGAACGGCAGCGGCACGGAGTACAGGCCCGACCGGTGGTAGGTGTCGATGTAGTTGACCCCCGCCGCGGCCACGTCGACCAGCACCTGCCCGGCGCCCGCCTCCAGTGGCCCGACCTCGGCGTGCTCCAGCGCGTCGGACCCGCCGTGCTCGCGAACCAGGACCGCCTTGGGCATTACCGCACCTCCATAGCTCTCGGACTCCAGCTCTCGGACTCCAGCTCTCAGGACTTCAGCTGTCGGGACTCCACAGCTCTCGGGACTCCCGGCCACCCCGGACTCCCGACCAGCACCGCGCGAACGCGGCCACACGCCCTCCAGCGCGACCGGTGGCCGCGCTGTTCCCGCGCGACCACCGATCCCACCCACCGGGCCCTACCGCCCCAGCACGACCTGCCGCGCCAACCCCAGCGGCAGCGCGCCCGACCCCGCGATCCGGTCGTGGAACTCCCGCAGCGTCCCGCGCCCCTCGGCCAGGTACTCGCCCCGGATCCGCTCGATCTCCAGCGCCCCGGTCAGGTACGACGGCGCCTGCGTCGGCCACGCGCAGTACCGCGTCACCTCGCCCTCGGCGGTCCCCGGCGTCAGCGACGCCTTCGTCACCATGAACTCCTCGGCCTCGGCCACGCTCATGTCGCCGCAGTGCAGCGCCGTGTCCACCACCATCCGCGCCGCCCGGAACAGCCGCGCCTCCACGTGCGCCAGCTCCTGCGCCCGCTCGGTGAAGTACCCCTCCTCGCGCAGCAGCTTCTCCGAGTACAGCGCCCAGCCCTCGGAGAAGTACGGCGTCCGGAACACCTTGCGCACGGCCCGGTCCTGCGTCGCCAGCCACGACAGGTGCCAGTGGTGGCCGGGGTACGCCTCGTGCACCGCGATCGTCGCCAGCTGCGACCGCGAGTTGGTGCGCAGCCGCTGCGCGACCTGGTCGGCGGTGAACGCCTCGGGCGGGGTGGGCACGAAGAAGTGCCCGAGCCGCGAGCCGGTCAGCGGCGGCGGCTGCATGTACGAGGCCACCGACAGCACCGGCCGCTGGAACGCGGGGGAGGGCACGACCCGGCACTCCTCGCCGTCGGCCAGCGTCACCAGCCCCCGCTCGACGAGGAACTCCCGCGCCCGCAGCGTCTCCGCCTCGTACTCGGCGCGCATCGCCTCCGGCGTCGGCGGGTGGTCCTCCTGCAGGGCGAGCATCACCGAGTGCCAGTCGTCGGCCCCGGCCAGCGCCCGCATCTCGGCCTCCAGCTCCGCGTACGCGGACCGGCCGCGCTCGTGCAGCTCCGAGGCCCCGTAGCCGAGCAGCTCCTGCTCGGTCAGCAGCCGCGAGTACAGCGCCTCGCCCATCCGCCAGTCGCCGCGCGCGGTCTCCGCGAACGACTCCAGGAAGGCCGCCAGCCCGTCGAACGCCGCCGCCGCCGGTTCGGCCGCCTCGGCGACCCGCGCCCGCAGGTCGGGGTCCGCCACCTCGGACGGCAGCGTCCCCGTCAGGAACGCCCGCCCGGCGCGGGCCTGCGCCGCGCCCCGCAGCACGATCTTCGGCGCGGCCAGCTCCGGCGACAGGTTCGCCCGGCACGCCGCCAGCACCGAGGGCACCTCGGCGAGCCTGGCCAGCACCGACCCGACCAGCTCGGCCTCGGGCCGCAGCCGGTGCAGGAACGCCGAGAACAGCGGGAACAGCACCGCGCCGGTGTACACGGACGGGTCACGCCGCCACGACGGCCACTCGGCCTTGGCGCGCGCCCCGCGCAGCACCGACACCACCAGCGCCCGGTCCACCGCGTCGGCGGGGTCGGTCGGGGTGGCCTCGCTGAACCGGTCGAGCCAGGTCAGCGACTCCCGCTCCTGGGCGAGGAAGGACTCGGCGGTGAAGTCGCCGAGCGTCCGGTCGTGGTCGAGCGAGCCGAGCATGGCCGCCGAACCGGGGTTCGCGTCGAAGTGCCAGCGGAGGAAGCCGTCGACTAGCTGCGCGTGGGTCGTGGATTCGGTCACGTGCACGGAAATTACCCGCAGCACCTACCCTGGCGTGCGTGGCAGAGGACAAGAAGATCGCTGGAGGCGTCCGGGCGGCGTCGGCTTTCGTGGCGGCCCACGGCAAGCCGTCCCGCGCCGTCGTGGAGAACATCGGGCGGGCGGGCGCGCGCGTCGTGCTGGTCGGCGCGGACGGCGCCATGGGCGACGTGGTCCTGCCGGACGTCGAGACCGCCGAGAAGGTCGTGGCGGCCGTCGCGGACCTGGACGCGGCCGAGTGGGACCGCGAGACCGCCGAGGCGCTGAAGATCGGCCCCAAGCACCGCAGGAAGATGGCGCGCAGGTGAAGGTCGTCCTCAGCACCTGCGACCCGCTGCCCGACGGCGACGTCGACGACGCGCCCCTGGTCGGCGCGCTGGCCGACCTCGGCGTGCACGCGGAGTTCTCGGTGTGGGACGCCGGGCCCGCCGCCGCCTCCGCCGACCTGGTGGTCCTGCGCAGCCCGTGGGACTACCCGGAGAAGCTGGACGCGTTCCTGCCGTGGGCCGACTCGCTGCCCGCGCTGGCCAACCCCGCGCACGTGGTCCGCTGGAACGCCGACAAGGCGTACCTGGTCGAGCTGGCCTCGGACGGGGTCGCGGTGGTGCCGACCGCGCTGGCCACCCCCGGTTTCGCCGACTGGCCGCGCGACGTCGAGTTCGTTGTGAAGCCGACCGTGGGCTCCGGCTCGCGCGGCGCGCTGCGGGTCGCCCCGAACGACGTGGCGACCGCCGAGCGGCACCTCGCCGAGCTGGCCGCGCCCGCGCTGGTGCAGCCCTACCAGTCCGGGGTGGACAGCGCGGGCGAGACGGCGCTGGTGTTCTTCGCCGGCCGGTACTCGCACGCGTTCACCAAGGGCGCGATGCTCACCGAGGACACGGCCTACGACGAGACCGGCCTGTACCTCCTGGAGCGCCTCGGCCCGGCCGCGCCGCCCGCCGCGTACCGCCGCCTCGCCGAGGACGTCCTGGACGCCGCCACGGCCCGCTGCGGGCTGCGCCGCTCGGAGCTGCTGTACGCGCGGGTCGACCTGATCCCCGGTCCCGGCGGCGCCCCGCTGCTGCTGGAGCTGGAGCTGGTCGAACCGGCCCTGGGCTTCCGCCAGGCCGACGCGGGCGCGCCGCTCCGCTTCGCCTCGGCGATCCGGGCCGCGCTGGCGGGCTGAACCGCCCACGGGAACGCCCCCTTGAACGACCGGTGGCCCGCGCCTGGAGCAGGCGCGGGCCACCGTCGTCATCTCACCCGATCAGGGCGGGCCTCAGGGCTGCAACCCGGACCCGATCCCGGTCAGCGACCGGACCTCCATCTCGGCCTGCTTCGCAGGGTCCGCCTTCTCCTTGGACAGGATCGTCCCCAGCCAGCCGCACAGGAACGACAGCGGGATCGACACCAGGCCGGGGTTGTCCAGCGGGAACCAGTGGAAGTCCACGTGCGGGAAGATCGCCGTCGGCGACCCGGACACGGCGGGGGAGAACGCGATCAGCACCACGCACGACCCCAGGCCGCCGTACAGCGCCCACAGCGTGCCGTTGGTGTTGAACCGCTTCCAGAACATCGAGTACACGATCGTGGACAGGTTCGCCGACGCGGCCAGCGCGAACGCCAGCGCCACCAGGAACGCCACGTTCTGCCCGTTGGCCACGATGCCGCCGCCGATCGCCAGCACGCCGACCACCACGGCGGTCAACCGGGCGACCCGCACCTCGGAGCGCGGGTCGGCCTGCCCGCGCTTGATGACGTTCGCGTACACGTCGTGCGCGAACGAGGCCGACGCGGTCATGGTCAGACCGGCCACCACCGCCAGGATCGTCGCGAACGCCACCGCGCAGACGATGCCCAGCAGCACCGTCCCGCCGATGTGGAACGCCAGCAGCGGCGCGGCCGAGTTCTCGCCGCCCGGCGCCTTGCTGATCGAGTCCTCGCCGACCAGGGCCAGCGCGCCGAACCCGATGACCAGCGTGCACAGGTAGAACGTGGCCATCAGCGAGGTCGCCCACACCACCGAGCGCCGCGCCTCGCGGGCGTTCGGCACGGTGTAGAAGCGCATCAGCACGTGCGGCAGGCTCGCGGTGCCCAGCACCAGCGCCAGCGCCAGCGAGATGAAGTCCATGTGCGCGATCGCGGAGCCGCCGTAGCGCGCGCCGGGCGCCAGAACCTCGTCGCCCAGCGGTGAGCGCCTGCTCGCGGTCTCCAGCAGCGCCGACAGGCTGAACCCGAACTTGCCGAGCAGGAACACCGTCAGCATGGTCACGCACAGCAGCAGCAGGACGCCCTTGATGATCTGCACCCAGGTCGTGCCCTTCATGCCGCCGACCAGCACGTACAGCACCATGACCACGCCGACGACCGCGATGACCAGCGCCTGCCCGGCCTCGTTCTGCACGTCCAGCAGCAGCGAGACGAGCGCGCCCGCGCCCGCCATCTGCGCGATCATGTAGAAGAGCGAGATGACGAGGGTCACGTTGGCGGTGGCCGCGCGGACGGGCCGCTGGCGCATCCGGAACGCCAGCACGTCCCCGAGGGTGAACCGGCCGGTGTTGCGCAGCCGCTCGGCGATGAGCATGAGCCCCACCAACCAGGACACGACCCAGCCGATGGAGTACAGGAACCCGTCGTACCCGTTCACCGCGATGCTCCCGGAAATGCCCAGGAAGGACGCGGCGGAAAGGAAGTCGCCGGAGAGCGCGACGCCGTTCTGCGGGCCGGTGAAGCTGCTCCCGGCGGCGTAGTAGTCGGACGCGCTCGCGTTCCGGGTGCCCGCCCGGTACACCACGAACAGCGTGATCAGCACGAAGACGCCGAACACGCCCAGGTTGACCGCCGTGTTGGCGCCCATCAGATGCCGTCCTCGTCGGTCAGCTCGCGGACCGCGGCGACCCTGGGGTCCAGCCGGAGCCTGGCGTATCGGGAGTAGCCCAAGGTCAGGGCGATGGTGGTGACGAACTGGAGCAGCCCGAGCAGCAGGCCGACGTTGACCACGCCGAACACCCTGGTGGCCATGAAGTCGGGCGCGAACGCGGACAGGCCCACGTACGCGAGGTACCACGCGAGGAATCCCAGGATGGCGGGCACGACGAACACCGCGGTGCGCCTGCGCAGTTCCCGGAAATCCTCGCTCTGCTGAATCGCGACGTAATCCGGATTGCCGTCCTCGTCGACGAGCAGAGCGGGTGCGGGATCGTCGAAAGTGGCGAATCCCCGCGCGTCCGCCCGCTGGTACCGGGATTCCACCGGTGGCGGAAACGCCTTGGTCATCAATCCTCCACGCGGATTCGCGGCACGGGCCCGTGCGGCTGCACGGCGGCTGCGGGCGCTCAGCGTAACCGCGTCCGGTCGGCTGTCCAACGGCCTGTGCGGAGTGTCGCCGCGCGTGTCGTATCTGTTAACACCTGCGGCTTCCGACCCGCGTAAACGGGGTTTCTCGAAAATTTCTCACATAGTGTGATCCGCCGAACGGTTGAGATCAGGACGACTGGTCGTTGTCGTTCGGGCGTTCACGACCTACTATCTCGCAGCAGCCTTCCCCGCCTGCCGTAAAGGCCGGTGTGGTTTTGGCTGTGCGGTGAATCGACCTTAAGAAACTCCGGGGCTGCTTGGTGACTGGCGACAACAGCACGCGCAGGCAATGGCGGACCGCCGTCGCCGACTGGCGGAATTGGCGGCTGCCGGTCAAGCTGGCCGCCGTCCTCGCGGTACCCGTGCTCGTCGCGCTCGGCTCGGGCCTGACGCAGATCGGGACCGACGTGCGCGCCGCCGACGGCTACGCGAACATGCAGCGCCTGGTGTCGCTGCGCGCGGGGCTGACCCCGCTGGTCGCGAGCGTCCAGGACGAGCGGGCGCTGTCCGCCCAGCGCGCCGAGGGCGCGGGCGTGGACAAGCGCAACTTCGACGCCGTCACCAACGAGACCGACCGCGCCGCCAACGCCGTGCGCGACCTGGTCCGCAACACCCCCACGCTCGGCCCCGTCGCCGAGGCCCGCTACCGCGACGCGCTCGTCCAGCTCGACGGCCTGCCGCAGCTGCGCGACCGGGTCTCCAGCGGCGGCGTCGACCTCGCGGGCGGCATCGGCGCCTACTCGGTGGTCATCCGCTCCCTCACCGACTTCGACCAGGCCATGGTCGGCGACTTTGGCGACGCCTCCCTCACCGGCACCGCGAACGCCCTGCACAACCTGGCCATGACCGGCGAGCAGGTCTCCTGGCAGCAGGCCACCGTCCTCGCGGGCGTGAGCCGCCGGGGCCTGCTGGACACCGAGAAGACCATGCTGGAGCAGTCCTGGACCCGCTTCCAGGACAAGGTCGCCGAGTTCACCGCGGTGGCCACCGCCGACCAGCAGGCCGACTTCCGCAGCACCGTCGCGGGCCCCGAGGTGGACACCCGCAACCGGCTGCTCCAGGGCGTGCGCACCGATCCGGGCACCGTGCGCACCCAGGTGCCGGTCAAGGACTGGAACACCGCCTCCAGCTCGACCCTGTCGCGCATCGAGGTCGTCATGTCCCGCCTCGGCGGCGAGCTGCTGCGCGCCTCCGCCAGGCTCCAGGACTCCACCAGCGACCGCGCGGGCGTGGCCTCGGTCATCCTGCTCGCCTCGCTGTTCTCCGCGGGCGCCATCGGCTTCGTCGTCGGCAGCTACCTGCTGCGCTCGCTGCGCACCCTGCGGGTGGCCGCCCTCGACGTCGCGAACAACCGCCTGCCCGAGCTGGTCACCCAGCTGCGCGAGGGCGGCGTGCGCACCGGGATCGAGCCGGTGCCGGTGCACACCACCGAGGAGTTCGGCCAGCTGGCCCGCGCGTTCGACGCCGTGCACAGCCAGGCCGTCAGCTCCGCCGCCGAGCAGGCCGAGCTGCGCGCCGGGATGCGCAACGCGTTCATCAACCTCTCCCGCCGCAGCCAGGGCCTGGTCGAGCGCCAGCTCAAGCTCATGGAGGAGATGGAGCGCCAGGAGGAGAACCCCGACCAGCTGGCGAACCTGTTCAAGCTGGACAACCTGGCGACCCGGATGCGCCGCAACAACGAGAACCTGATGGTGCTCTCCGGCAGCGACGTGGCCCGCCGGTTCACCCGGCCGGTGCCGCTGGCCGACGTGCTGCGCGCCGCCGGGTCCGAGATCGAGCAGTACCACCGGGTGATGGTGCAGACCACCCCGCCGGTCGACGTGGTCGGCTACGCGGCGGGCGACCTGGTCCGGCTCGTCGCGGAGCTGCTCGACAACGCCACCGCGTTCTCCCCGCCCGGCACCCAGGTCGTCGTCAGCGGCAGGCCGCGGCCCGGCGGCGGCGTCCTCGTCGACGTGGTCGACCAGGGCGTCGGCCTCACCGAGGAGGGCATGGCCGAGGCCAACCGCAAGATCGTCACGGCGGCGCGGGACGACAGCGCCGAGCTGTCCGCGTCCCGCCAGCTCGGCCTGTACGTGGTCGGCAGGCTCGCGGGCAGGCACGGCATCCAGGTGGTGCTGCGCGAGCAGGGCGCCGAGCGGGACGGCGTGCGCGCCGTCGTGGCCGTGCCCTCCGAGCTGGTCCGCCCGGCCGGGACCGGGCAGCTGCCCGCCGCCCGCAGGCCCGCCGCCGAGCTGGAGCGCGGCCAGGGCGGCGCCCAGCAGAGCGCGCTGCAGAGCAACGTCGTGCACAACGCCCTGCAGGGCGGCTCCGGGCAGAACGGGGCGGTCCAGAGGAGCGCGCCGCAGAACGGGACGCCGCAGAACGGGACCGCGCCGTTCGGCGCGGCGCAGAACGGCGCCGCGCACAACGGGACCGCGCAGAACGGCACGGCGCTCGGCGGCGCGACCCAGAACGGCCCGACCCAGAACGGCGCGACCTCGGGCGGCGCCCCGGTGAGCGAGAGCGGCTGGGCCGCGTTCGCCGGCCGCGCGCTCGACCAGACCCCGCCCGCCAAGCCGGAGCCCGGTCGATCCGAGCCCGGTCGATCCGAGCAGGGGCGTTCGGAGACCGCTCGTTCGGAGCCCGGTCGTTCGGAGGCCACTCGTTCGGAGCAGGGCGGGCCGCGCGCCGAGCAGTTCGTGATGGACGACTCGTTCTCCTTCTCGGTCGACCCGTCCGCGCCGACCGCCGCCCCGAGGGGCGACGCCCCGCGTGCCGCCGACGCTCCGGCCGTGCCGCCCAGGCAGGTCGAGACCCCGCCCGGTGGGGAGCTGCCCAAGCGCACCGCGACGCCCCCGTCGCGCTCCGCGACGGACCCGTTCCGGCAGCCAGAGGCCACGCAGGGCGGTTCGACGTGGTTCTCCAAGCGCCCGAAGGCGCAGACCGCCGAACCGGCCGCCCACGCCGCCCCCGCCGCGCCCCCGGTGACGCCGCCGACGGCGCCCCCCACCGAGGGGGGATATGCGCCCGGCCGGGCCACCGCGCAGTTCTTCGGCGCGCCGTCACCCGCCAGGCAGACGCAGCCTCCCGCTATTCCGGCCGAAGAGGTACCGTCCCGACACGTGACAGCCGCAGGGGCGGAGCTGCCCAAGCGCAAACCGCGCACCAACCTGGACGCGAACCTGGTCACCGAGCGGCCCGCGCGGGCTGAGGGCGAGAGCGCTGCGCCCCCACCCGTACGGAGGGACCCGAGCGCGACACGCGGGTTCCTGGCCAACTACCAGACCGGCGTCCGGCAAGGTGTTCGGGAGGCTGGGGACAACAGAACGGGGCGGGAGACCGAACAATGAGCGCGCAGAGGGCTGGGCAGGTCGATCGGTTCGGTTGGCTGGTGTCCAACTTCGCCGACCGGGTGCCCGGTGTCGCCCACGCGGTGGTGATCTCGGTGGACGGTCTGCTGCTGACCGCCTCCGAGGGGCTTCCCGAGGACCGGGCGGACCAGTTGGCGGCCATCGCGGCCGGCGTGTCGAGCCTGACCGACTCGGCGGCGCGCTGCTTCGACGGGGGCAGCGTCAAGCGCTCGGTGGTGGAGATGCAGCACGGGATCATGCTGCTGATGTCGATCAGGGACGGCTCGTGCCTCGCGGTGCTGGCCGCGCCGGACGCCGACGTCGGCCAGGTGGCCTACGAGATGACGGTGGTGGTCGAGCAGGTCGGCCAGCTGCTGACCCCGGAGCTGCGCGCGCAGATCCACGACGCCAAGCGGATCATGGCCCGTCCTTCGGCCTGAGGTGGAGCAGATGAGCAGCGATCCGGAGTCCCAGTCAGGCAAACAGTCGTTCGCCGATCTGCTCAACGGCTTCAGCTTCAGCTCATCACGCTCGCCCAAGCCGGAGCGCGAGGCCACGCCGGACCGGGCGGCCCGCCGCGCCAGGCGGGCCGAGCGGGCGCCCGAGGCGGAGCAGCCGGACGGACGGCAGGACGACCGCCCGGAGTACGGGGACTACCCGTACTCCGAGGTGGGGTATAACGACGCCCCCGCGTACGAGCGCGGGTACGGCGAGCCCGAGGCCGGTCACGCCGACGGCGGTTACCCCGACGGTGGTTACCCCGATAGGGACTACTCCGATAGGGACTACTCCGATAGGGACTACTCCGATAGGGACTACTCCGATAGGGACTACTCCGATAGGGGTTACCCCGATAGTGGTTACGCGGACGGCGGTCACGCCGACGCGGGGCACCCCGCCGAGCCCGAGGACGCGCCCTCGATCGTGCGCGCCTACTCCTGGACCGGCGGGCGCACCACCTCCACCTACCAGTTGGAGCTGGAGACCCTGGTCTCGGCGGCCGAGTGGGACCACCCGGCCGCGCTCGGCATGAAGGCCGAGCACCAGGAGGTCATCGCGCTGTGCGGCAGGCCCCGGTCGGTGGCCGAGATCGCCGCGCTGCTGAAGGTGCCGCTGGGCGTGGCGAAGGTCCTGCTGGGCGACATGGCCGAGCGCGGGCTCATCGACGTGCACCAGACGATCTCGTCCGAGGACGGCGACCAGCCGAACATGGGCCTGATGGAGCGGGTGCTCGCGGGGCTGCGCAGGCTCTGAGCCCGGCGCGCGGCGGGGGTTCGGCCGGGGATTTCGCCCAGGGCGATCACCCGCGTTCCGGCGCGCCCTTTGCCGGAAGATCCACCTGCGACCTACTATGCCTTCAGTGTTGACCGAAGGGCAGGGGGTCGCATGAGCGCGGGACGGGAAGCGCGGCTGGCCGCGTGGATCGAGCGGTTCGCCGCCCACTTCGCCGAGGAGGGCATCCCGCTGATCGGCGGGCGCATCCTCGGCTACCTGCTGGTGTGCCAGCCCAGCGAGCGGACGGCCGCCGAGCTGTCCCAGGAGCTGGAGGCCAGCAGCGGCTCCATCAGCACCAACCTGAAGTTCCTCGTCAACGCGGGGCTGGTGACCAAGCGCACCCGCAGGGGGCGCCAGGCCGCCCAGTACCGCATCGACGAGAAGCGCTGGGCGGACCTGGTGCAGCGGAAGCTGGACGCGCTGGTCAGCGTGCGCGAGCTGACCGAGTCCGGGATGCGGCTGATGAGCGGCGACCCGGAGCGGGCGGTCAGGCTGCGCGCCGTGGACGACCTCTACGCGTGGCTGGCCACGGAACTGCCCTCGCTCTGGGAGCGCAGGCCCTCGCGCTGATCCCCGGCGCCCTCGACGTCGCGGACGCGGGTGACCAGCCACAGGCCCGCGGTCGCGACGACGACCACCGCCGAGCCGAGCACGTGCAGCGACACCAGGGCCTCGGGGATGCCGAGGAAGTACTGGACCATGCCCGAGGTGCCCTGGGCGAGCACGGCGGCCACCAGGAGCCAGTAGCGCTTGCGCGCGGCCCTGAGGTGGAAGTGCAGGGCGAAGCCGAGCGCGATGAGCATCCCGAGGAACAGGAACAGCAGGTCGGCGTGCAGCTGCGCGACGGTCTCGATGTCCACCTGGAGGCGCGGGGTGTCCGCGTCGCCCGCGTGGGGGCCCGCGGCGGTGGTGAAGGTGCCCGCGACCAGCAGGAGGCCCAGGACGCCCACCTGGACGCTCTGGAGCGCCATCAGGGGGCGCGGCAGCAGCGCGCGGGGCGGTGCGTCGCCCTCGCGCAGCGCGCCGACCAGGAACACCGCGTACCAGACCAGGACCATCGAGATCAGGAAGTGCACGCTCACCGTCCACCAGGCCAGGCCGGCGAGCACGGTGATCCCGCCGACGACGGCCTGCACGACCACACCGCCGAACTGGACCAGGGCCAGCTTCAGCACGCGCGGGCGGCGGGGCCGGTCGAACCAGGCGGCCAGCACGGTCAGCGCCGTGATGATCGTGATGACGCCGGTGAGCGTCCGGTTGCCGAACTCCACCCACTGGTGCAGCGCGGCCACCTCCGGGTGCTCGACGGGGGTGAAGCTGCCCTCGAAGCACTGGGGCCACGTCGGGCACCCCAGGCCGGAGCCGGTCACGCGGACGATGGACCCCGTGACGGTGATGCCTGCCTGGGCGAGGACCGCGGCGATGGCGAACGAGCGCTGGCCTGAGCGCAGGAAAGAGGTGAACCAGGACGGTGCGGACACGGACCGATGGTAGGCAAGGTGGTCGGCCGAGCGTGACCGGGGGTTGACAAGATCGGGCGGGGCATGGTTAGGCGGCCCGTGGCAAGGGACCTAGGTCCTGCTGACCGGACGACCTGGTGTCGGGCACGTCGCCGCCCGGCGCGGCGGGCCGGGCGGCGACGGGGTTGGCGGCGGCGGGGTTGGCGGCGGCGGACCGGTCAGCTCGCGGCGGCCGGGTGCCGGGGCCGCGCGTGGGGGACGCGGTCGAGCAGCCCGAGGACGCTGTCGACCACGGGGAGCACCGTCGCGGGGTTCACGGGACCCTCGAAGACGGCGTAGAGGAAACCTGACTCGAACCGCCACGTCACGTTCCGCGCCGGGCCGGGCAGGGCGTCGGTGCGCGCGGCGAACCAGCGCAGCGCCTCCTGGTTGAACGCGCTGCGCGCGCTCGCCAGGTCGATCCCGCGCGCGCTGAACTCCACGTCCGCGGGCGGGTCCAGCGGCACGCGGCTGTCCCGGTCCCGCTCGCCCGCAACCGGCAGCCTGGCCTCGTGGGCGTGCGCCATCCGCTCGTGGTGGGGCAGGCCCACGAGCCGGAACAGGGACATCGGCGGCAGCGGGGAGGTGGCCACCTCGACCCGGTGCTCCACCAGCCAGACGACGCCGAACAGCCCCGGCCGCTGCGCCCGCGCCGAGCTCTCGGTGACCCGGACGTGCCAGGGGCCGCGCCGCAGGTCCAGCGCGAGGTCGGACCGGAGCGCCGACCGCTGGTAGAGCCGGAACGGGACGAACCGGGCGCGCTGTTCGAGGAGCGGCGGCCGTACCGACGCAGACCAGGGCGCCGCTTGGTCCCCCGGCCCCGTCACCCCTCCTCCGTGCGCGCTCGCCAGCGGCGCCAGCGCGGCGGCCCGCTCGGTCAGCTCCCGCTCGCGCGCGCGGAACTGCGACCAGCGGCGGAGGAACAGGAACAGGAGCCAGACGCCCATCACCACCAGCGTGATGGGACTGGTCAGGTACTCCGCGATGTTCTGCGCCACCTCGGGCAGACCTGCTTTCTCGGCCATCAGAGGTCCAGATCTCCCTTGATGCTCTGCTTGGACCGGTCGGTCCCGGTCTCGCCGTAGGCCGCCTGCTTCTCCAGGCCGGCCTGGTTCCGCGCGCCCTTCTCGTGCAGCGGCATCACCTGGGCCTCCAGCTCGCCCCGCGCCGCCTGCGCGAACGACCTGCCCGCGCCCTGCTGCACCCGCTCGCCGACCATGCCGTCCTTGCTCATCAGCCGGTCGAGCGGGGAGTTCAGCGTCCGCTGCCACTGGGAGCCGGTCTGGGCCGCCAAGCGGGCGTCCGCGGCCCTGCTGGCGGCGGCCCTGTCCGCCATCGCCTTCCGGAAGGCGGGCCGGATGTTCCGCATCCGGCCGACCAGCTTGCGCAGGAAGTCCACGATCTTGGTCAGGAACCCGCGCAGCTTGGCGACGATCCGGGCGACCCGGCCCGCGCTGGTCGCGACCCGCACGCCGGTGGCCGCGCCCGCCGCCGCCGTCGAGCCGCCCGCCGTGGGGATCGCGGCGGCCAGCGCGGGGATCCAGATCATGATCAGCCAGGTGATCAGCTCGGTGAGGATCGCCTTGATCACGTCCTCGACCACCGTCATGATCATGCTGGAGATCTGGAGCAGCTGGGCCAGCTCGCCCGCCTGCCCGGCGACCCCGTCGACGCCGTTCGCGAACTGCCCCAAGCGCTCGGCGGCGGCCTCGGCGGACTCGCCCTCCCAGCCTCGCACGGTGCTCCGCAGGTCCTGGTCGAAGCTCTTGCGCAGGTCCGCGACGCCTTGACCGATGGCGTTGAAGTTCTCGGCCGCCTGCGCCAGCGCGGGACCGTCGCCGCTGACGAAGTGGATCGCGTCCTCCAGCGGCTGCACGACGCTGATCAGGAAGTTCAGCCCCTGTCCGATCAGCCAGCCGAGCGGGTCCATCGCGATGGACGTGGCCGAGGTGGCCACCGAGCTGATCAGCGCCGACCCCTCCGAGGTCAGCCCCTCGACCCCGCCCGGCTCGCCGGTCTTGCCCGCCGCCTCGGCGGTCTTCAGGTAGTTCCCGTAGAACGGGGCGGCCTCGGCGGCCTTCTCCCCGGTGGTCTTCTCGCCGACGGTGATCTCGACCCCGCCCGCCTCGACCTTCTCCTCGGCCACGCGCTACCTCCCGCCGCTTCCGGTGTCGATGCCGTCGAAGGCCCGCTGGATCGCCTCTTCGGGGCCCCGGTAGTCCTCGGCGGTCGCCCGGAAGCGCTCGCCCACCCCCCGCAGGCCCTCCTCCAGGTCGCCGAACAGCTCCTTGAGGTCGCCGAGCATCCCGGTGTAGGTGCTCTTCACGAACAGCCCGACGACGCCCCAGGACTTGTCGCCGACGTCGGCCCGGTCGACCAGGCCCTTGATCTGCCCGGCCGTGCCCGCGTGCCCCTCGGCCACGCCCGCGAAGCCCTCCAGCTCCGCCGGGTCCACGCTGAAGCCGTCGCTCATCGCCCGTCCTCGTCGTCGTAGAGGTTGAGGAAGCGGTCGTCCTGCTTGCCGCCGGGACCGGGCGGTTGGGCCTTCGACCCGGACTGCTTCCAGTCGTCCTTCATGAAGTTCCGCTCGGAGAAGTCCTCCTGCTGCGGCTCACCGCCCTGCGGTCGCTGCGCCGGGCCCGACTGGCCGGGACGCGCCTGGCCCGGCTGGGACGTGCCCGGCTGGGACTTGCCCGGCTGCGGCTGGCCGGACTGCGGCCTGCCCGGCTGCGGCTGGCCGGACTGCGGCCTGCCCGGCTGCGGCTGGCCGGACTGCTGCCTGCCCGAGTGGGGCCGGCCGGGCTGCGGCCCGCCGGTGCGGGCCTGGCCGGGCTCGGGCCTGCCGGGAACCGGACCACCCTGCGGCTGACCCGGCGACGGCGGCGTCGGGCGCGCTGGTGGCGCGGGCGGGCCCTGCTGCGGGGCAGTGGTCGCCTCCTCGGCGGTCACCGCCCGCAGCTCCTCCTTGGACATGCCGAACAGCTCCGCCTGGGTCTCCAGCACCTGCTCGGTCAGGTCCAGGTCGTCGCCGAACGCCTCGCCGAGCGCCCCGTCGACGATCCCCGCCTGCCTGCGCGCCGCCTCGGCGACCGCCTTGCGCAGCGTCGACATCAGCTCGCCCGCGAGCGCGTGCGCGGGCTTGCGCACGGCCTGCTCGGTGAGCCTGATGTCCAGGATCGCCCCGGACGGCCCGGCGACGACGGTGACGGACCGGTCCGCCGAGGTCGCCGCGACCTCCAGCTCGGCCAACCGCTGCCGCATGTCGTCGACCCCGGCGAACTGCTGCTCGACGCGGGTCATCCGCGCCTGGAACCGCTCGAACTGCGCGACGAGCTGTTCGAAATCCGCTGACAAAGCACGCCCCCCAAGGCCTTACCCCGTGTGATCGGTTCACATGGTGACCGCTCAACGGGTGATTCCGGGGGAGAACGGGTGAAACGGGGCTGGAAAGCCGAGAGCGGGAGCGCCCACCAGGGGGCGCTCCCGCTCTCGGGGAACCGTCAGTGCCGCTCGGGTCAGCTCAGCCTCGTCGTCCGCGTCGCCGCGAGCCCCGCCACCGCGCCCCACGCCACCAGCACCGCCACCGGCCCGAGGCCCGGACCGGTCCCGCGCACCAGCGCGGCCTCCAGGCCCTCCACCAGCGCGGCCGACGGCAGCAGGCTCACCACGGCGCCGACGCCCGAGGGCATCGAGTCCGGGCTCAGCGCGACCCCGCCGACCAGCAGCAGCAGGAACCACACGATGTTCGCCAGCGCCAGCACGACCTCCGCGCGCAGCGCCCCGCCGAGCAGCACGCCCAGCGCGCCGAACGCCAGCGCCCCCAGCACCACCAGCAGTACTGCCCAGGCGAGCCCGGCGGCGGTCGGCGACCAGCCGAGCAGCAGCGCCGTCACCCCCAGCACGACCATCTGCACCACGACCACCGCGAACCCGGCGGTGATCCGCCCGGCCACCAGCAGCCACCTCGGCAGCGCGGTCGCCGCGAGCCGCTTGAGCACGCCGTAGCGCCGGTCGAATCCGAGCGCGATCGCCTGCCCGGTGAACGCCGACGAGATCACCGCCAGCGCGAACACCCGCGCCGCCGCCGACGCCACCCTCGGCTCCGGCACCGGCAGCACCGTGGCCAGGGTCAGGGCGACCAGCAGCCCCAGCGGGATGATCAGGGTCAGCAGCAGCTGCTCGCCGTTGCGCAGCGTCAGCACCGTCTCGGTCCTGGCCTGCGCCAGCAGCATCCGCCCCAGCGGGGCCCTGCCCGGTGCGGGCGCGAAGGTGCCCGGCTCGAACCTCACGACCGCAGCTCCCTGCCGGTCAGCTCCAGGAACACGTCCTCGAGGCTGCGCTTGGCCACCGTCAGCTCCTCGGCGAGCACGCCCTGCTGGGCGCACCACGACGTCACGGTCGACACCACCTGCGGGTCGACCTTGCCCTCGACCAGGTACGCGCCCCGGACGGTCTCGCGCACCCCCATGCCCTCGGGGAGGGCGGCGATCAGCAGCGAGGTGTCCAGGCCCGGCTTCGCGCGGAAGCGCAGCTGCTGCTCGTCGGCGCTGTGCGCGGTCAGCTCGCTCGGGCTGCCCTGCGCGACCACCTGCCCGCTGTCCACGATCACCACGTGGTCGGCCAGCGCCTCGGCCTCGTCCATCAGGTGCGTGGTCAGCAGCACGCTCACCCCGTCGGCCCTGAGGGCCGCGACGAGGTCCCACACGAGCCTGCGCGCCTGCGGGTCCATGCCCGCCGTCGGCTCGTCCAGGAACACCAGCTCCGGCCTGCCGACGAGCGCGCACGCCAGCGACAGGCGCTGCTGCTGCCCACCGGACAGCCGCTTGTACGTGGTGCGGCCGACGCCGTCGAGCCCGAGGACCTCCAGCAGCCAGGCCGGGTCCAGCGGGTTCGCGGCGCACGCGGCCACCAGCCGCAGCATCTCGTCCGCGCGGATCCCGGGGTACCCGCCGCCGCCCTGGGGCATCACGCCCACGCGGGGCCGCAGCCGGTCGCCGTCGCGCCACGGGTCCAGTCCGAGCACGCGCACCTGACCCGCGTCGGCGGCGCGGAAGCCCTCGCACACCTCGACGGTGGTCGTCTTGCCCGCGCCGTTCGGGCCGAGCAGCGCCAGCACGCTGCCCTGCTCCAGGACGAGGTCGAGGCCGTTCACCGCGGTCTTGGCGCCGTACCGCTTCACCAGCCCCGACACTTCCACGGCAGGGCGATGGGGTTTCGGGCTCACGAAGGGCAGCGTAGGCCAATGGGGGTGGGGCTGGCCCCACCAGGGTTCTCCAGGAAGCTCCAGGGTCGCATGGGGGGACTTCCCGATATCCCCGGATGGATCATTCCGCCATTATCTCCCTGTGGACGCGAACCGGGTGGAAATAGTTGCGGCGCCGAGGGCGCTGGCTGTTGCCGCACTGGTCGTCTCGCCTTTTCCCGTAGTTTACCTGCACCTCTCGTCCGGCGGTACGATCAGCCCTGTCCAGAACACGATCAGCGATTACGTCTCCGTTTCCGGTGGGACCTGGCTGCTGGGTTTCACCGCACTCGCGCTGGCGGTGGGGTCGATCGCGTTGCTGGTGGGCATGGTGCGCTCGGGTTTGCCGAGGCGAGGGCCGGTGGCGGTGCTCATCGGCCTGTGGGCGGCGGGGCTGGCCGTCGTGGCGGTCTTCCCGACCGACCCGCTCGGAGCCCCGACCTCGATGACCGGACTGGTGCACAGGTACGCGGGCGCGGTGATGTTCGCGAGCCTCCCGATCGCCGGTTGGCTCGTTTCCCGCGCATTCCTGCCGAGCCCTCCGCTGCGCCGTCTCTCGATACTCGCCGGATTCGCTTCCGGCGCATTCATGTTGAGCCACACGGCGGTGTTGGGCGCGGGCGGCGGGATGGTCCTGCTGGGCTTGTTCGAACGCGTCCTGTTCGTCGTGCTCTACGCGCTGCTGTTCACGCTGGCGGCTGCGCTCTCCGATCGGGAGGGGACGTCGTGACGTGGATCGCGGTGGGACTGGCGGTGGTCGGGGCGGTCTTCTTCGCGCTGGCCGCGCGCCTGCAGCACGAGGCTGTGCGGGCGGTGGAGGGGCCGCTGCGGGTGGCCGCGCTGCCGGGCAGGCCGCGCTGGCTCGTCGGGCTGGTGCTGATGGTCGTGGGCGCGGGCGTGCACGCGGTGGCGCTGGGCATGGCCCCGCTGAGCGTGGTGCAGCCCGTGGGCGTGCTGGCGATCGGCGTGACCGCCGTGCTCGACCGGCGCTGGGCCCGGCTGCCCGCCGTGCTGGTGACCACGCTCGGCGTCGGCGCGTTCGTGCTGCTCGCGGCGGGCAGCGCCACCCCGACCGAGGTGCGGCCCGAGGCGGAGCTGCAGGCCGTGCTGGTGTGCCTGGCGCTGCTGGCGGCGGCCGGGCTGGCCGGGGTGATCGCCACCCGGCCCGCGCTGCGCTCCCTGGCGTTCGGCTCGGCGGGCGGCGTCGCCTACGGCTGCGTGTCCCTGCTGATGCGCGCGGTGTCCCAGGACTTCCAGACCGGCGCGCTCGACCTGTCGTCGGCGCTCACGGTGGTGGCCATCGTGGTCGCGCTGCTGGTCGGCGGCTGGTTCATCCAGCACGCCCACGCGGGCGGCTCGTCGCACCTGGTCGTGGCCTGCCTGACCGCCGTGGACCCGCTGGTCGCGGTGGGCCTGGGCGCGTTCCTGCTCGGCGAGGCCGCCGCCACCGGCGTCCCGGTCGCACTGGGCCAGCTCGCCGTCGCCGGGGTCGCGGTCGCCGGCGTGGTCGCGCTGGCCCGCGCCGAGCACGACCCGGAGGCCGGGCGCGACCGGCACGACGACTCCGACCGCGCCGCCACCCGGCGGGCAGCCCCCGACGCCTCCGCCCCCGACACCCCTGATCACGGCGGAGCCCACCCCGCGGGCCCTCGCCGCGCCACCCCGGAGCACCGCAGTCCCGACCACGGCGGAGCCCACCCCGCGGGCCCTCGCCGCGCCACCCCAGGGCACCGCAGTCCCGACCACGGCGGAGCCCACCCCGCGGGCCCCCGCCCCACCACCCCGGAGCACCGCGGCGTCCAGCCGCTCCTCACCCCCGCGCGCGAACGGTCAGCGGACCGGGGCGCGGCTGCCCGCGAGGGCCGTCCCGCGCGGAGGGGCACCACCACCGGGGGACCCGGTCCCCTGGTGGAGCGAATCGACCACCTCGGAACGGAGAACGACGTGAACGACGGCCGCGCCCTGCGCATCCTCATCGCCGCCGAGACCTTCCCCCCGGACGTCAACGGCGCCGCGCGCTTCGCGCACCGCCTCGCGGTCGGGCTCGCCGGTCGCGGGCACGACGTGCACGTCGTCTGCCTGGACCCCAGCGGCAGGCCCGGAACCGAGCGGGTGGACGGCATCACCGTGCACCGCCTGCGCTCGCACCGCACCCCGTTCCACCGCACGTTCCGGATCGGCGTGCCCTGGCAGGTGTCGAAGGACGTCGCGGGCGTGCTCGACGCGGTCCGCCCGGACGTCGTCCACGTGCAGGCGCACTTCGTCGTCGGCCGCTACGCCCTGCGCCTGGCCGCCGGGCGCGGCATCCCGACCGCCGCGACCAACCACTTCATGCCGGAGAACCTGTTCGGCCACGCCCACGTCCCCGGCTGGCTCCAGGGCATCGCCTCCCGCTGGGCCTGGCGCGACCTGCGCGGCGTCTTCGACGTCGCCGACGTGGTCACCGCCCCCACGCCCCGCGCGGTGTCCCTGCTGCACGACAACGGGTTCCCGCGCCGCGCGGTGCCGGTGTCCTGCGGCATCGACGTCGACCGCTACCGCCGCCACCCGGCGCCCGCCAACGACCGGCCGACCGTGCTGTTCGTGGGCAGGCTCGACGAGGAGAAGCGGGTCGACGAGCTGCTGCGCGCCGCCGCGCTCGTGCCGCTGGTGAAGGTCGACCTGGTCGGCGACGGCTCGTGCCGCGCGGAGTGGGAGAAGCTCGCCGACAAGCTCGGCATCGCCGACCGGGTGCGGTTCCGGGGCTTCGTGGACGAGGAGGAGCTGCTCCAGGCCTACGCGGGCGCCGACGTCTTCTGCATGCCCGGCGTGGCCGAGCTGCAGAGCCTGGCGACGATGGAGGCCATGGCGGCGGGCAAGCCGGTCGTGGCCGCCGACGCGATGGCGCTGCCGCACCTGTGCCGCCCCGGCCGCAACGGCTGGCTGTTCCAGCCCGGCGACGTCGCCGAGCTGGCGACCAGGCTGCACGCGCTGGCCGCCGACCCGGCGCTGCGGGCCAGGATGGGCGCGGCGAGCGGCGAGCTGATCGCCGCGCACGCCATCGACTCCACCCTGGCCACGTTCGAGGGCCTCTACGCCGAGGCGATGGGCTCGGCCACGGCAGCCGCGCCCGCCGCGCTCGCCGCCTGAGCGCGGGAGACCCGGTCGGCCACCCGGCGCGCGGCCCGCTTCCCGGCGGGCCTGAGCACCGGGTGGCCGTCCCGCACCCCCACCAGGAACCGGAACAGCCCGCCGTGCCCCTCCAGCCTGCGCAGGAACGCCGCCTCGTCGGGCACCCCGGCGAGCACGGACTGGTCCTCGATGTCGGCGAGGATGCGGGCCCTGCCGCGCAGCGGCACCCACCAGGTGGTGACCAGCAGCAGCACCGCCCCGAACCCGGCCCCGGTGCACAGCACCGCCTCCCAGCCGGTGAACCGCAGGTCCAGCGCCCGCATCAGCACCACCAGCGCCAGGTAGCCGGTGCCGTACACCCCGGCCCACCCGGCGGTCGCCGCCGAGGGCGGCTCGGCGTGCTCGGTCACCCACGGCGTCCCCGCGTCGGACGGCCCGGCCCCGGCGGCCCCCGCGTCCCGCGCTCCAACCCCGACGGCCCCCACCCCGACGGCCCCCACCCCGACGGCCCCAACCCCCGGTGACCCGGAGCCCGCCGCGTCCACCGCTCCCACGTCCTCGGCCCGCCGCCACCGCTGCATCGACCGCCCCAGCGCGAACGACGCCCCGAACCCGATCGCCACCGCCACCAGCGACGCCAGCGCCGCGACCCGCCAGTCCACCTCGTACAGCCTGCGCGCCACGACCTCCCGCACGCCCAGCCACAGCAGCGAGGCCGCCGCGAGCACCCCCACCAGCCGCTTCGGCACCCGCACCCGCTTGAGCACCGCCAGCGGCGTGCCCACCGGCGACGGCAGGCTGCCCAGCGCCAGCAGGCACGCCACGACCAGCCCCACCCCGGCGATCGCGACGACCCCGGTGGTGGCCTCCTGCGGGTTCGTGCCGCTCCCCAGCGCCACCCGCGACCGCAGCACCGCCACCGACGCGAGCGGCAGCACCGGCGACAGCAGCACCAGCCCGTGCAGCAGCGTCCCGGACCGCAGCGCGGCGTACCCGAACGCGGCCAGCAGCGTCGCCGCCCCCAGCGCCGCCGCCGGGGCCACCGCCCAGCCGGGAAGCAGGCCGAACAGCGACAGCACCAGCAGCGCCCCGCCCAGCGCCAGCCCGACCAGCCCCAGGAACCTCGACAGGTTCCCGCCCCTGGTCAGACCGTTGATCATCCAGTAGGGCAGCAGCGCCGCCCCGCGCAGCGCCCTGGTCAGCGGCTTCACCGGCCCCAGCCCCGAGCGGTCGCTGTCGGCCACGGTCACCGCGACCGCCGCCGCCGTCGCCGCCGTGCGGATCACCTGGTCGCTGCCCGCCTCCTGGCTGATCGGCTCGCGGCCGATGCCCGCCCGGTCGAACGCGCGCAGCGCCAGCACGCCCAGCGCCGCCGTCTCCTCGGTGGTGATCGGCGGCGTGGCGAGCCTGGCCAGCAGCCCGGCGTGCTCCTCCAGGAACAGCTCGCCGCGCGAGCGCCGGTCCGCCCCGTCCGCCCGGTCGGCCAGGATCGCCTGCCGCAGCGCGGGCAGCTCCTCGCAGATGATCCGCGCGTGCAGCCCCCACGCGGCCAGGTCCGCGAGCGCCGCGCAGGTGGGCGGCAGGTCGGACTCGCCGGAGGCGTACACCCCGGTCAGCTCGGCCACCGCCGCCTCCCGCGCCGCCCGCAGCTCCTCCGGCAGGGCGCTGCCGAACAGCTCCGCCACCAGGTCCGCCACCACCGCCTCGGCGCGCTGCGCGGCGTCACCGGGCAGCCCGCCCGCGAGCTTGTCGACCCGCCGCAGCCTGGTCGGCTCGAACAGCACCCGGCACAGCATCGACGCCCCGTCGAGCCTGCCCCAGATCCAGTCGTTGACCCGCCAGGACCGCTTGAGGAACCCGGAGAACCGGCTCAGCGACGCCCCGCCCGCCTTGTCGTCGGGGGTGCGGCTGTAGTCGGCGAACGCGTTGCGGGTGCGCAGGCTGACCTGCACCAGCTCCACGGCCTGGTCGAGCCCGCTGATCGAGTCGTCGGCCAGGCACGTCGTGGCCACCTCCAGCGCGAGCAGCCGGGACAGCCACACGTCGTCCCCGACCAGCCCCACCTCGGACTCGCCCCCGGTGATCGGCTCGGTCAGCAGCAGGCACCACGGCTCCAGCCCGACCATCGACCGCCGCTCCGGGCTGAGCCCGGTGATGATCGCGTGCGCGTGCCCGAGCACCTCGGCGACCAGCGCCACCTGAGCCCGCACCCGCTGCCCGAGCTCCTCCTCCGAGTCCGCGCCCATCCGCTCGGTGAAGTTCTGCAGCCGCTCCCGCCAGTACACCTGGTTCAGCTCGACCGGCCGGTCGTCGGGCAGCCGCAGCCCGGCCCGCACCCGCGCCTCCACGCCCGCCCGCACCTGCTCCGAGTCCAGCTCCTCGTGCAGCCTGCGCAGCTCGGCCCGCACCCGGTGCAGCACGGTCCGGTCGCCGGTGATCCGCGCGCAGTCCGCCAGGCCCGGCCCCTCGGCGGGCACCACCCACACCAGCCGCTTGAGCAGGTCCATCGCCGCGGTGACCAGCCGCTCGGCCATCGAGATGCCCCACGGCCAGCCGGTGACCGGCGCGGCGACCGGCAGCGGCGGCACCGGCACGTACGGCAGGCTGCCGTGCTCGCGCAGCCAGGTCCGCTGCGCGACCTCGGCGGCGGCCCGCACCCGCTCGAACGTCCAGCCCGCCGCGTTCGAGCCGGGCTTGTCCAGCTCGCGGGTGGCCAGGTCGCGGGCGGCCAGCCGGATGCGCACGTCCTCGTAGTGCCCGCGCAGGGTCCTGGTCAGCTCGTACAGGCTGCGCGTGATCGGCGCGCCCTCGCGGTGCAGCCGGGACAGCAGCGCGCCACGCCCGCCGCGCCGGGTCGCGGCCCGCCGGTTGTGCTCCTCGATGCGCTCCACGTAGGTGCGCCCGCTCTGGCTGGTCAGCGCGCCCAGCAGCTGCCCACTGGCGCCGACCGCCGTGGGCGGGCCGAGCTCGGCGGACGCCGCGCCCTCGGGAGCGCCGGGCGCGTGCGGGAACACCAGCAGCATCACCCGCCGCACCGGGCCCTCGGCGGGCATCCGGTCGATCGCCTCCAGCGCCTCCCTGGTGGGGGTGTTGACCAGCACGCCGCCGTCCACCGCGTACCGGGACAGGTCGCGGTCGCCGTCGGTCCACGAGGCCACGCCCGCCATGTCGACCGGGCCGCCGCCGTTGACCGGCACCCGCGAGGGCTCGAACGCGAACGGGAACGACGCCGACGAGCGCGCGGCCAGCGCCATCCGGGGGATGAGCCGGTCCAGCTCGGTCGGGGCGAAGTCGTCGCGCGGGCGCTCCTGCGCGGTCTCCCCTGCGGGCCTCGCCCACCCGTACGGGTCACGCCGGAACGAGAAGCTGCCCTGGTGGCTGGACTGGACCAGGGCCTCGCCGAGGTCGTCGTAGGTCACCGACGGCACCCCGGTGAGCAGGGTCGTGGTGATCCGCAGGTCCACCGGGCGCTCGTGCGCGGGCAGCGGCCGGTAGTCGTCGGTGAGGCGTTCGAGGGCCTCGTGCAGCCGGGGCAGGAAGAACTCGTCGCCGCGCAGCAGCGACACCGGGGCGCCCTGGAACGGGGTGCGCAGCAGCTGCTCCATGCGGCCCTGCTCGGACCACAGGTCCCGCAGCCGCTCCAGCTTCGCGGCCTCGTTGACCTGCGACAGCGCGAGCGCGGCCCCGTTGATGCCGCCCGCCGAGGTGCCGGTGATGACGTCGGCGCGGGCGGTCGCGCCGACCATGCCGAGCAGGTGCCGGTAGGGGCCCGAGCCGCGGGTGAGCCGGTCCACCTCCAGCACCGAGCCGCCCATCCACACGGCCAGGCTCACCCCGCCGTTGAGCACCACCGCGAAGCGGACCTGCTCCTTCGGGATTCCCCCGGCCCCGGACTGCGCGTTCTGCTCCGAGCCAGCGCTCACGCCCGTTCCCCCTCGATCACCCGTGGTGGGCTTCCAAGATCCATGCGGACACTGGAAGGACACCACGGACATCTCGTGAGGGTGAGAAGGGGTTACCCCTCGTGACCGAATTGCCGCTCAGCGCGGTCGGGGCGCCCGGCGGGGCGCGCGGTCGAGCTACGCGGCTCCGGGCAGCGGGTCCTTCCGGATCAGCGGCCCGACGTGCTTGCGCGCCACGAACAGGCACACCGCGAACACCAGCACCGCCCCCAGCACCGCCTGCGGCAGCACGTACGCGCGCCCGTCGAACGCGGCCCCGGTCGGCGGGAGGACCACCGCGATGATCGCGCTGCCCGCCGTCGCCACCAGCCGGAACCGCTTGGCCAGCACCGCCGTCGCCAGCGGCAGCGCCGCCCACAGCAGGTACCAGGGCTGGAGCACCGGCCCGAGCACCAGCACCGCGCCCAGGCCCGCGCCGAGCCCGTTGACCGCCTTGATCCGGCCCCGGAACGCCTTCCACAGCAGCGAGCCGACGATCACCACGTACACCGCCTGCCCGATCAGCCTGCCGAGCGCGATCGTCGAGTCGGTGTGGTTGCCCAGGCCCAGCAGCAGCCCCAGCCCGCCGCCGAGGAAGCCCAGCGCGGTCGGCGGCGACATCCAGCTCTTGACCGTGCCCGCCGTGTTCAGCGTCTCGGTCCAGCCGAACCCGAGGCCGGTGCCGAAGCAGGTCGCCACGGTCACCACCACGGCCACCACCAGCATGAACACCGCCACCGACAGCAGGTCCCGCAGCCGTCCGCCGCGCCTGCGGGCCACGATGATGCCGAGGAAGCCCAGCGCCAGCGCGGCCGGGAGCTTCACCATCGCGCCGAGCGTGATCAGGGCCGCGCCGAGCGCCACCCACAGCAGCTCGTCGCGGGTGAGCGGGTCGCCGGGGTTGTGCACCGGCAGGCGGCGCAGCGCCACCTCGATGCCCACCAGCATCAGGCCGATCGCCAGCGCCTCGTTGTGCACGCCCACGACCAGGTGGAACAGCACCAGCGGGTTCGCCGCGCCCAGCCACAGCGCGCTCACCTCCGGCACGCCGAACCGCACCGCCAGGCGCGGCAGCGCCCACACGATCATGGCCAGGCCGACCAGGGCGAGCATCCGGTGCAGGAACACGCCGGGCAGCACGTGGTCCCCGGTGACCGCCGAGATGACCCGGCCCAGCGCCAGGAACAGCGGCCCGTACGGGGCGGGGGTCTCGCGCCAGATGGTGGGCACGTTCTGGGTGAGCACGTTGTCCACGCCCAGCGCCGTGGCCGGTCCCAGCTCGTACGGGTCCTGGCCGTTGGCGGCGATCTGGCTCTGCGCGAGGTAGCTGTAGACGTCGCGGCTGAACATCGGCAGCACGAAGACCAGCGGCGTGATCCACATCATCAGCGTGCGGTCCATCTGGCTGCGCGAGACCAGCCTCGGCCTGCCGGGGCGGGCGAACCGGCCCAGCCACAGCCACGCCGAGACGATCATGAAGATGCCGGTCCAGGCCACCGCCAGCGTCGCGCTCGGCATCCGGGCGAACAGGCCCAGCACCGGCGTGCCCGGCAGCGGGCTCAGCACGGGCGCGGCGCCCGCGCCCAGCGACCCGGCCGCGAGCAGCAGCGCCCCGACCGTGCCCCACCGCCGCACGATGTCCAGCTGCCTGCGCTCGACGGCGTCCAGCGGAGCCGCCCCACCGATCCCGTCGCGGTCACCGAGAACCGCGCCGGTGATCACCCGCTCTCCACCCGTCCCCACCGGCGCAGGGTAGCGAAGCGTGGCGGACCCGGCGTTTCTCGGGCGGGTCGTGACCTGCTGCTATGCCACCGGGACCGGTGGGCTCAGGCGGCCGGGACGGGGGCCCGCAGGCCGCCGAGCAGCAGGTCCAGGTACCGGTGCGCGGTCGCGACGCGCTGCTCCCGCGCGCCGCCCGCCAGCCCCACCGCGTGCGCGACGCCGCACACCAGCGGCGTCAGGTCGTCGGCGGTCAGGTCCGCCCGCACGAGCCCGGCGGCCCGCACCCGGTCGAGCACCGCGCCGCCCACCGTCCACAGGGACAGCTTCAGCTCGGTGGTGCGCGGCAGCGCGTCGGTGGGGGAGGAGGCGACGCCGGGCACGGCCGCGTCGGTCACCTGCACCTCCACGACCCGGCGCAGGAACACGTCGAACGCCCGCCACGGGTCCGGGTCCCGCGCGGCGTGCTCGGCGGCGGCGACCAGCTCCTCGAGCCCCGGCGCGGCGACCGCCTCCACCAGCGCCTCGGCGGTGGGGAAGTGCCGGTAGACGGTGCCGACCCCGAGCCCGGCGCGGCGGGCGACGTCGTTGAGCTGCACCGGCGTCCCGCCGTCGACCAGCTCGCGGGCCACGCGGACGATCCGCTCCCAGTTCCGGGCGGCGTCCTTGCGCAGCGGCGTGGTCGGCACGCGGGCCAGTCTAGTCGCGCGGTTCGGACACCAGCCGCTCGCTGAGCGCCCGCACCGCAGCCGCCACCTCGGGCCGCGTCGCCGCCCGCGCGGGCCGCGCCACCCGACCGCGGGCCCCGACGACGATCCCGGTCCGCCCGGCCAGCCCCGGATCGGTCGCGGCCACGACGGTCGACCGCGCCGCCGCCTCCGCCGACCCGGAGGTGGACCGCGCGAACACCCGCCCCAGCACCGGCCACAGCGCCCGCAGCGCCGGGTGGACGATCCGCGGGTCGGCCATCGTCCGCCCGCTCAGGTCGGTCGACGCCCCGCCGGGGTCGGCCGCGAGCACCGCGACCCCGGTCCCGTCCAGCCGCTTCGCGAGGTCGAGCGAGTAGGCGAGGTTCGCGAGCTTGGCCCGCCCGTACCGGTGGAACCCGTAGTACCCGCCACCCGGCTCGACCCCGTCGAACCGCCGCCCGCCCAGCGCGACCGCCGCCGACGTCACGTTCACCACCCGGCTCGGCGCCCCGGCGACGAGCGCGGGCAGCAGCAGCTCGGTGAGCAGGTAGGGCGACAGGTGGTTGAGCACGAACGCCCCCTCGACCCCGCCGAACTCCCGCCGCTCCACGAAGAACCCGCCGACGTTGTTCACGAGCACGTCGAGCGGCCCCTCGTCGACCAGGACCCCGGCCAGCTCGCGCACCCGCGCGAGCGAGGTGAGGTCGGCCCGCAGGAACCGCGCCGAGGGCGCACCGGGAACCTCCACCCCGGCCGCCGCACCGGCACCCGCCGCCCCGACCGCCCGAGCCGCCGCCGCCTCCCGAGCCGCCGCCGCCTCCCGAGCCGCCGCCGCCTCCCGAGCCGCCGCCGCCTCCCGAGCCGCCGCCGCCTCCCGAGCCGCCGCCGCAGCCTGAGCCTCAGCGTCGATCCGCTCGACCGCCGCCGCGCCCCGCCCGGCGTCCCGCCCCACGACGGTCACCGCGAACCCGGCCCGCGCCAGCCCCACCGCCGTCCCCAGCCCGATGCCCCCGGTGCCCGCCGTGACGACGGCCCGCCTCGCGCCCATGTCCCCTCCACCTGACCGGATGAACTATCCGCTTCAGGTCGGGACGCTAGCACGAGGCGGATAATCAATCCGATTCGACTTCCGCACCCCCGCCCGACACGCCGCCCACCCCGGCGAACCCCCAGCTCAGGACCCCGCCCTCACCCCCGCTCGAACCCGGTTTTGCACCCCCGCCCTAAATAAGCAACACTGGTGTTGTGAAAAACGCCGGGGCCTTCGAAGCCGCCGTGCCCCAGGGGCACGACGGTCGGACCCGGCACATCGTGGCCCGACTGCTGCTGGAGCAAGGACCCATCACCGCCGCCTCGGTGGCGGAGCGGGTCGGCATCAGCCAGGCCGCGGTGCGCAGGCACATCGACGCGCTGGTCGCCGACGGCGAGGCGACCGGCCGGGAGGCGCCCAGGCGCGGCCAGCGAGGTCGCGGCAGGCCCGCCAAGCTCTTCCAGCTCACCGAGCAGGGGCGCGCCCGCTTCGGGCACGCCTACGACGACCTCGCCGTGGCCGCGTTGCGGTTCCTCGCCGAACAGGGCGGGGAGGAGGCGGTACGGGCCTTCGCCGAGCGCCGGGTGCACGCACTCGTCGACCGGCACCGCCAGGCCATCGTGGAGCAGTGCGAGCCCGCCGAGCGGACCAAGGCCCTGGCCGCCGCGCTGAGCAGGGAGGGCTACGCTGCCTCGGCGCGCGCCGCCGGGGCGGGCGAGCAGCTCTGCCAGCACCTGTGCCCGGTCGCGCACGTCGCCGCGGAGTTCCCGCAGCTGTGCGAGACCGAGACGGCGGCCTTCGCCGACCTGCTCGGCACGCACGTGCAGCGGCTCGCCACCATCGCGAGGGGCGACGCCGTCTGCACCACGCACATCCCGAAGAGCAGCACCCCGAACACACCCCGCGACCCACATGGAGGGGAGCCCGCATGACTGCCGCTGCCGAGCAGCGAACCACCACGGTCCCGCTCACCCAGGAAGAGACCCTGGCGAGCATCGGGAACTACGAGTTCGGCTGGGCCGACTCGGATGTGGCAGGCGCGAGCGCCCGTCGTGGTTTGAACGAGGACGTCGTCCGGGACATCTCGGGCAAGAAGAACGAGCCCGAGTGGATGCTCGAGTACCGGCTCAAGGCGCTGCGGCTGTTCGACCGCAAGCCCATGCCGTCGTGGGGCTCCGACCTGTCGGGCATCGACTTCGACAACATCAAGTACTTCGTGCGCTCCACCGAGAAGCAGGCCGCTTCCTGGGAGGACCTGCCCGAGGAGATCAAGAACACCTACGACCGGCTCGGCATCCCCGAGGCGGAGAAGCAGCGCCTCGTCGCGGGCGTCGCCGCCCAGTACGAGTCCGAGGTCGTCTACCACCAGATCCGCGAGGACCTGGAGGAGCAGGGCGTCATCTTCCTGGACACCGACACCGGTCTCAAGGAGCACCCCGAGCTCTTCAAGGAGTACTTCGGCTCGGTCATCCCGGCCGGCGACAACAAGTTCTCCGCGCTGAACTCCGCGACCTGGTCCGGCGGCTCGTTCATCTACGTGCCCAAGGGCGTCCACGTGGACATCCCGCTCCAGGCCTACTTCCGGATCAACACCGAGAACATGGGCCAGTTCGAGCGGACGCTGATCATCGTCGACGAGGACGCCTACGTCCACTACGTCGAGGGCTGCACCGCCCCGATCTACTCCTCCGACTCGCTGCACTCCGCGGTCGTGGAGATCGTCGTGAAGAAGGGCGGTCGCTGCCGCTACACGACGATCCAGAACTGGTCGAACAACGTCTACAACCTGGTCACCAAGCGGGCCAAGGCCGAGGCGGGCGCGACCATGGAGTGGGTCGACGGCAACATCGGCTCCAAGGTCACCATGAAGTACCCGGCCGTGTACCTGATGGGCGAGCACGCCAAGGGCGAGGTCCTCTCGATCGCGTTCGCCGGCGAGGGCCAGCACCAGGACACCGGCGCGAAGATGGTCCACATGGCCCCGCACACCTCCTCGACCATCGTGTCGAAGTCGGTGGCGCGCGGCGGCGGCCGGGCCTCGTACCGCGGCCTGGTCCAGGTCAACAAGCGGGCGCACCACTCCAAGTCCACGGTCAAGTGCGACGCGCTGCTGGTCGACACGATCAGCCGCTCCGACACCTACCCGTACGTGGACGTCCGCGAGGACGACGTGGCCATGGGCCACGAGGCCACCGTCTCCAAGGTGTCCGAGGACCAGCTGTTCTACCTGATGTCGCGCGGCCTCAACGAGGACGAGGCCATGGCCATGATCGTGCGCGGGTTCGTCGAGCCCATCGCGCGCGAGCTGCCCATGGAGTACGCGCTGGAGTTGAACCGCCTGATCGAGCTTCAGATGGAAGGGGCCGTCGGCTGACATGGCCGTCACCACCGAAGAGCAGCACGGCCTGACGGCCCACTCGCACGGCGCGGGAACGCTGGTCACCTCGCGCGCCGACCACTTCACGTCCTACGACGTGGCGGCGTTCGAGGTGCCCGGCGGGCGCGAGGAGATCTGGCGCTTCACCCCGCTCAAGCGCATGGCCGGCCTGCACAGCGGGGCCGAGGCCACCGGCGCGGCCACCGTCGAGGTCGACGCGCCCGAGGCCGTCAAGGTCGAGACCGTGGGTCGCGACGACGAGCGCCTCGGCGCCGCGGGCGTCCCCGGCGACCGGGTCGCTGCCCAGGCGTGGTCCGCGTTCGCCCAGGCGACCGTGATCACCCTGCCCGGCGACACCGAGCTGGCCCCGACCACCGTGACCGTCACCGGCGCGGGCGAGGGCCAGGTCGCGTACGGCCACGTGCAGGTGCGCGCGGACAAGTTCGCCAAGGCCGTCGTGGTCCTGGACCACCGGGGCTCCGGCGCGTACGCCGACAACGTCGAGATCGTCGTCGGCGACGGCGCGGACCTCACCGTCGTCACCGTGCAGGACTGGGCCGACGACGCGGTGCACGTCTCCACGCACCACATCCGGCTCGGCCGCGACGCCAAGGTGCGGCACACCGCCGTCACCCTCGGCGGCGACCTGGTCCGGCTCACCCCCCTCGTGTCCTACGCGGACCGGGGCGGCGACGCCGAGCTGCACGGCCTGTACTTCGCCGACGCGGGCCAGCACCTGGAGCACCGGCCGTTCATCGACCACTCGGTGCCGAACTGCCGCAGCAACGTCGTCTACAAGGGCGCGCTGCAGGGCGAGGGCGCGCACACCGTGTGGATCGGCGACGTCCTGATCCGCGCGGCGGCCGAGGGCACCGACACCTACGAGCTGAACCGCAACCTGGTCCTCACCGACGGCGCCCGCGCCGACTCGGTGCCGAACCTGGAGATCGAGACCGGTGAGATCGAGGGCGCGGGCCACGCCAGCGCCACCGGCCGGTTCGACGACGAGCAGCTGTTCTACCTCCAGGCCAGGGGCATCCCCGAGGACCAGGCGCGCAGGCTGGTCGTCCGGGGCTTCTTCCACGAGATCCTGCTGAAGATCAGCGTCCCCGAGGTGCGCGAGCGCCTCGAGGCCGCGATCGAGGCGGAACTGGAAGCCGTGGGCGTGTGACCGCCGTCCGGGTGTGCTCGCTCGCCGACCTGACCGACCGCGTGCCGGTCGCGTTCCAGGTCGGCGACGAGCAGGTCCCGGTCGTGCTGGTCCGGCAGGGGGACGCCGTGCACGCGCTGCGCGACGAGTGCAGCCACGCCGCGATCTCCCTCAGCGAGGGCGAGGTGACCCGCAAGGGCATCGAGTGCTGGCTGCACGGGTCGTGCTTCGACCTGGCCACCGGCAAGCCCTCCTCGCCGCCCGCGTCCGACCCGGTCGACGTGTTCGCCGTGGAACTGCGCGGTGGTGACGTCCACGTGGACGTCACCACCACCACCAACTGACTTCGCACTGCCTCACCAGGAGAACTGAGAACAGCTCATGGCCACTCTGGAGATCAAGGACCTGCACGTCTCGGTCGTCGCCGACGAGACGACCAAGGAGATCCTCAAGGGCGTCGACCTCACCATCAACGCCGGTGAGACCCACGCCATCATGGGCCCCAACGGCTCCGGCAAGTCCACGCTGTCCTACGCCATCGCGGGCCACCCGAAGTACCAGATCACCTCGGGCACCGTCACCCTGGACGGCGAGGACGTCCTGGAGATGAGCGTCGACGAGCGCGCCCGCGCGGGCCTGTTCCTCGCCATGCAGTACCCGGTCGAGGTGCCCGGCGTCTCGATGTCGAACTTCCTGCGCAGCGCCGCCACCGCCGTGCGCGGCGAGGCCCCGAACCTGCGCCACTGGGTCAAGGAGGTCAAGGGCGCGATGTCCGAGCTGGACATCGACCCGGCCTTCGCCGAGCGCTCGGTCAACGAGGGCTTCTCCGGCGGCGAGAAGAAGCGCCACGAGATCCTCCAGCTGGGCCTGCTCCAGCCGAAGATCGCGATCCTGGACGAGACCGACTCGGGCCTCGACGTGGACGCGCTGCGCGTGGTGTCCGAGGGCGTCAACCGCTACAAGGCGTCCAACGAGGTCGGCGTCATGCTGATCACGCACTACACCCGCATCCTCAAGTACATCTCGCCCGACTTCGTGCACGTCTTCGCGGGCGGCCGGATCGTCGAGTCCGGCGGCCCCGAGCTGGCCGACCAGCTCGAGTCCGAGGGTTACGTGAAGTACACCGGCAAGCAGGAAGCCGCGAGCATCGCCTGACGTTCCACCGGGGGAGACCCCTTCACCGGGGGAGACCCCAGACCGAGAGGAGGCGTCGGAGCCGTGACCACCACCGCTGCTCCGCTGGACGTCGAAGTCGTGCGCGCGGACTTCCCGATCCTGGGCCGCACCGTGCGCGAGGGCAAGCGGCTGGTCTACCTCGACTCCGGCGCCACCTCGCAGCGCCCGAGCCAGGTCCTGGACGCCGAGCGGGCGTTCCTGGAGACCGCCAACGCCGCGGTCCACCGCGGCGCGCACCAGCTGGCCGAGGAGGCCACCGACGCCTACGAGGACGCCCGCCGCAGGATCGCGGGCTTCGTCGGCGTCGGCGTCGACGAGGTCGTGTTCACCAAGAACGCGACCGAGGGCGTCAACCTGGTCGCGTACGCCATGGGCAACGCGGCCACGGCGGGCCCGGAGGCCGAGCGCTTCCTGCTGGGCCCCGGCGACGAGATCGTCGTGACCGAGATGGAGCACCACGCCAACCTGGTGCCGTGGCAGCAGCTCGCGCTGCGCACCGGGGCCACGCTGCGCTGGCTCGGCGTCACCGACGAGGGCAGGCTCGACCTGTCGAACCTGGACGAGGTGGTGAACGAGCGCACCAAGGTGCTCGCGTTCACCCACCAGTCCAACGTGCTCGGCACGGTCAACCCGGTCGCCGCCCTCGTCGCCGCGGCGGCGCGGGTCGGCGCGCTGACCGTGCTCGACGCCTGCCAGTCCGTGCCGCACGCGCCCGTCGACTTCCGCGCCCTCGGCGTGGACTTCGCCGTCTTCAGCGGCCACAAGATGCTCGGTCCCTCGGGCGTCGGCGTCCTCTACGGCCGCCGCGCGCTCCTGGAGGCGCTGCCCCCGTTCCTCACCGGCGGCTCCATGATCGAGATGGTCGAGATGGCCCGCTCCACGTTCGCCCCGCCGCCGCAGCGGTTCGAGGCGGGCGTGCCGATGACCTCGCAGGCCGTCGCGCTCGGCGCCGCCGTCGACTACCTGAACGCGGTCGGCATGGACCGGGTCGCCGCGCACGAGCACGAACTGGTCGCCGCCGCCCTCAGCGGCCTGGCGGCCATTCCCGGCGTGCGCGTGGTCGGCCCCACCGACCTCGCCGACCGGGGCGGCGCGGTCTCGTTCGTGGTCGACGGGGTGCACGCGCACGACGTCGGCCAGGTCCTGGACAGCCTCGGCGTCGCGGTCCGCGTCGGCCACCACTGCGCGTGGCCGCTGCACCGCAGGATGAACGCCGCGGCCACCGTGCGGGCCAGCTTCTACCTCTACAACACGCAGGGCGAGGTGGACGCGCTGCTGTCCGCCGTCCGCGAGGCGCAGAAGTTCTTCGGGGTGGCGTGATGCAGCTTCAGCAGATGTACCAGGAGATCATCCTGGACCACTACAAGAACCCGCACGGCCGCGGCCTGCGGGACCCGTACGACGCCGAGTCCCACCAGATCAACCCCACCTGCGGCGACGAGGTCACGCTCAGGGTGAAGCTGGACGGGCCGCTCGTCGCCGACGTCTCCTACGACGGCCAGGGCTGCTCGATCAGCCAGGCCGCCACGTCCGTGCTCACCGACCTGGTGGTCGGCAAGCCGGTCGAGCAGGCCATGGGCAAGCTCGACGCGTTCGTCGAGCTGATGCAGGGCCGCGGCCAGGTGGAGCCGGACGAGGACGTGCTGGAGGACGGCATCGCGTTCGCGGGTGTGGCGAAGTACCCGGCGCGCGTGAAGTGCGCGCTGCTGGGCTGGATGGCTTTCAAGGACGCGGTTTCCCGCAGCGAGGGAGCGAAGTCGTGACTTCATCGGAGCAGGACGTGGTCCGCGGCGTCGAGGGGATGCCGGAGCCGCCCGCGCCCAAGGCCGGGATCGCGGCGCTGGACGACGTCGAGGAGGCCATGCGCGACGTGGTCGACCCCGAGCTCGGCATCAACGTGGTCGACCTCGGCCTGGTCTACGACATCAGGGTGGACGAGAACAACACCGCCCTGATCGACATGACGCTCACCTCGGCGGCCTGCCCGCTGACCGACGTCATCGAGGACCAGACCAGGTCCGCGCTGGTCGGCGGCGTCGGCGGCGGCATCGTCGACGACTTCCGCATCAACTGGGTGTGGATGCCGCCGTGGGGCCCGGAGAAGATCACCGACGACGGCCGCGACCAGCTGCGCGCCCTCGGCTTCACGGTCTGAGCGCACCCGAGCGCACCGCTCGAACGCCCGGAGGGCGGCTCCCCGAACGCGGGGAGCCGCCCTCCTCGCGTCCGGGGCGGCGGGCTAGTCGGAGTAGACCCGCTCGATGAACTCGGCGAGCTGGTCGTCGTCCAGGTGCTTGGCCAGGTCGGACTCGCTGACCATGCCCACCAGGCGGTGGTTCTCCAGCACCGGGATGCGCCGGATCTGGTTGACCTCCATCGTCTCCAGCACGTCGGTGATGTCGGTGTCCGCGTCCACCCAGTGCAGGTTCCGCGCGAGCTGACCGGCCCGCATGTCGGCGGGGGAGATGCCCGCCGCGACGCAGCTGATCACGATGTCCCGGTCGGTGATGATGCCCTTGAGCTTGTCGTCGCTCCCGCAGATCGGCAGCGAGCCGACCTTCATGTCCCGCATCATCACCGCCGCCTCCTCCAGCGTCTGGTTGTCCTGCACGCACATCACGCCCGCGTGCATGATCTCTCGCGCGGTGGTCATGGCCGTTCCTCCCGGTGGGTGAGCCTGCGTCCGCAGGATGCGCCCCGTTCGGCCGAACCGCGCCCCGAGTCCTACGTCCGGGTGGTCAGCAGCTCCACCACGTCGGTGAACTCGCCCCGCCTGCGGTACGCCTTCCGCTGCCTGGCCGCGCCGCCGCCGTCCCGCAGCAGCCTGGCCACGCCCTCGACCACGAGCTCGGTGTCACCGGCCGCGTCCAGCGCCGCCCCGCACCACCGCAGCAGCCCGCCGACCTCCTCGGCGAACGGCACCGGCACCCCGCTCAGCGGGTCCACCGCCGCCCCCTCCGGCCCGTGCCGCGCCGCCTGCCACAGCGCCACCCGCAGCAGCCGGTCCGACACCCGAGGCGCCGCCTCGCCGGACAGCGCGGTCGCCGCGATCGCCCGCACCAGCGCCGCCAGCACCACGGCCTCCTCGACCGTCGCCGCCACGTCGCACACCCGCAGCTCCACGGTCGGGTGGTTCGCGGACAGCCGGACGTCCCAGTAGACCATCCCGTCGTCCAGCGCCGCCCCGCTCGTGCGCAGCAGGTGCGTGGCCAGCCGGTAGTCCTCCACCGAGTCGAACCACGGCGGCGGGCCCGCCGACGGCCACGGGTTCCACACCACGTGCCGCCAGCTCGCGTACCCGGTGTCCCTGCCCTCGTGGAACGGCGAGTTCGCGCTCAGCGCCAGCAGCACCGGCAGCCAGCGCCGCAGGTGGTTGCTGATCACCAGGCCCTCGGACGGCGACGGGATGCCCACGTGCACGTGGCACCCGCAGATGGTCAGCCCGTCCACCAGCGCCCCGTACCGCTCCATGATCCGCCGGTAGCGCGGGTGGTCGGTCAGCGGCGGCGGGTGCTCGCCGCCCAGCACCGGCGCGCCCGACGCGACCAGGCGCGCCCCGTGCGCCGCCGCCCGCCTGGCCAGCGCCGCGCGCGCCGCGAGCAGCTGCTCGCGCACCTCGGAGGCCGTGCGGCACACCGCCGTCGCGCTCTCCACCTGGTACTGCGTCATCTCGGGCTGGAGATCGAGCCCCCGGTCGGGCGGCCCGGAGAGCACCTGCGGACCCAGCGGCACCAGCTCCCCGGTGACCTCGTCCACCAGCAGGAACTCCTCCTCGACCCCGATGGTCAGCGCTGTCCCGGACCCGGAACGCGGAATCGGCAGCGCGGTGACGTCGACTTCGCTCACCAGAAAGACCTCCCCCGTGCGGTGGGTAGTCACCCTGATGCTAAGAGTGACCGCCGGGGTTGGGGAGTGGCATCGGAGCGAAATTCACCCCTCCGCTGTCGAACACCGGTGGCGGTCCCACCATCAGGGGGAACGCCATCGCCGTTAACACGTCGATAATCCAACCGAGGGTTGTTCGCGGGCGTTCTCCCGCAGGGTGGGACCCGGCCCGGCTCAGCCGACCGCGAGGTGCGGTCCGCCGCGCAGCACGTCCACCCGGTCCGTGCCCGGCCTGCCCAGCACCCAGCTCGACCCGCTCAGCGACTTCGCCTGCCGCTTGAGCGGGGCCAGCAGCCGGGACACCTCGCGGTACGAGCCCACCGACCCGGTCGCGCACACCAGCGTCGCCAGCGACAGCGTCACCCGCAGCCCGTCGACGCCGAACTCCGAGTCCAGCACCCCGGCCCCGAACCCGATCAGCTCGTCCAGGCCCGCCACCAGCAGGAAGTCGTCCCCGCCCACGTGGCCCACCCGCACCGTCGACAGCCCGGCGACCCCCTCGGCCAGCCGCCTGCCCACCGCGCGGATCAGGTCGTCGCCCGCCGCGAACCCGGCCCGGTCGTTCACGCCCTTGAACGAGTCCACGTCCAGCCAGCCCACGGCGAACACCTCGCCCGCCAGCACCCGCCGCTCCACCTCGCGCGCGATCGACTCGCTGCCCGGCAACCGGGTCAGCGGGTTCATCGACGCCGCCTGCTCCACCTTCAGCTCGGCGACCCCGCGCACCACGTCCGCCACCCGCACGACGCCGAGGCACTTGTCGTCCTCGTCCACCACGACCAGGTCGTCGTTCGCCCGCTCCCGGTCCCCGTGCGTGACGACCTCCAGCAGCTCCAGCGCGCTGAACCGCGCCCCCACCGCCCTCGGCCGGTCCGCGAGCCGCGACGCCTCCCGGTTGGCGTGCAGCGCGTGCCCGAACGGCCCGGTCACCGCGAGCAGGAACCGGTTGCGCTCCAGCGTCCACGACGGCCTGCCCCGCCCGTCGACCAGCACCACACCGGTCACCGACGGCTGCGCGGCCAGGACCTCCCGCACCTCCTCGGCGGTCGCCGTCTCGGGCAGGGTGGTCGCCGGGTGCAGGAAGTCGGTCACGCTCGGCCCGGCCAGCCGCAGGTTCGGCGTCGTGCGCGCCACCGCCTCCGGGTCCGCGGTCTCGGCGAGCGCGGACGGGATCGTCGCCGCCACGTCCGGCCGCCGCCGCGCGGGCGCCAGCAGGTCGCCCTGCGCCATCCGCACCCCGGCCCGCCGCAGCGCGGCCAGCTGCGCCTCGGTCTCCACGCCCTCGGCCACCAGCACCGAGCCGGTCTGCTCGCACACGCCCAGCAGCGCGGTCAGCAGCGCCGCCCGGCCGCCGTCGTCGGGGAGGCCGACGACGATGCCCCGGTCCAGCTTGAGCTGGTCCGGGGCCACGTCGGTGAGCAGCGCGAGCGGCACGTCGCCGTCGCCCACCCCGTCCAGCGCCACCCGCACGCCCGCGTCCCGCAGCCACCGCACGCCGGCCAGCAGCGCCTTGCGCGGGGTGCGCGTGTACGGCACGCCCAGCTCCACCACCAGGCGGTCGGGGGAGCGGCCGACCTCGTGCAGCGCGCGCAGCAGCGGCTCCAGCTTCTCCGGCTGCTCCGCGACGGTCATCGACATGAGGTTGACGTGCAGCGGCAGCCCGAACTCGTGCTCGGCCGCGTGCCGGACCGCGCGGCAGGCGAGCGCGACGTCCGCGTCCACCAGGTGCCCGGCGCGGAACGCCGCCTGGAGCAGGTCGAGCGCGGTGCCGTCGTGCGGCCGGGCCAGGGCCTCGACCGCGACGACCCCACCGGTGTTCAGGTTGAACAGGGGCTGGAAGGCGAATCGGACATCGTCCAGCAGGGCAGGCACGCCCCCGATCCTCCCCCTATGCCCGGCGTTTGCCGAGGGGGTTCACCCGCTGTTCAACAAGCTTTGGCCGAAGAACACCGAACCCGCCAGCGAGGCGCGCACCCGCCAGGGGGAGGACCGGAACAAGATCAACATTGTGGAGGTGAGTCCGCGCAGGTCATCGCGGTGCGAGAGGTACTCCCGCTGGTTCTCCACCGGCAAGTGGAAAAACCGGTGAAAGAATTCCGGGATTTCCCGAGGGGCCAGCGACAGCAACGCGGTGAGACCGCGCAGTCGCAGCGCGTGCACCATTCTCGTCTCCTGCGTCCACAGCACCTCCGGCCCCTCGCCCGCCGCGAGCGCGTCCGCCACCACCGGCGCCAGCCGCAGCGCGGTCGCCACCCCGTACCCCGTCGCCGGGTGCACCAGACCGCCGCCCGCGCCGAACCCGTCCTCGGCCTTCGGCGCGTCCAGCGGGATGCGCACCCGCTCCTCGGCGGACGGCATCCGGACGCCGTGCGCGTCCAACCGCGACCGCAGCCGCAACCGCAGCTCCGCCAGCGGCAGACCGGGCGCGCGGGCGAGCGAGGTCTCCTCCAGCAGCACCCGGTCCGGGCCCAGCGGCACCGCGTACAGGAACGTCGGGTCGCCCGTGGTCGCGGACGGTGGACGGCGCCAGTCCATGATCACCGCCTCGCCGGGGGCGACGAACGGCTCAGCCTCGGCCTGGCTCACCACCACGCCCACCGCGGTCTGCGCCGCCCGGCCACCCCGCGACCCGGTCGCGTCCACGACCCGCCGAGCCCGCAGCACCCGGCCGTCCGCCAGGCGCACCCGGCCCTCCGCGCGCGCGATCACGCGCGCGCGGAGCACCTCGACCTCGGGGGGGAGCTCCCACAGGCGGGCGTTGTCCAGCACCGAGTACTCGCGCTCCAGCACGTGCTCGGCCGTGGAGAACGCCCGCGCGCGCGACCGCGTCACCACCGGCGTCCCCTCGGGCAGCTCGTCCGACCACGCCGCGTACGTGGCCCGCCACGGCCGCTCGGGACGCGGGTCGACCAGCGACACCTCAAGCCCCCGCCGCGCAGCCGCACCCGCCAACGCCCGCCCGGCCGGACCACCACCCACCACCAGGACGTCCACGGTCTACCGACCGTCCAGACCGGGGCGACCCGTGCGATCGGACCGGTCGTCCTCGCCGGGGCGGTCGGACCGGTCGTCCGCACCGGGGCGGTCGGTGGGGGAGTCCACGTGACCGGTCCCGTCCACCGGACCGGGCTGGCCGGGCTGACCGGGCTGACCGGGCTGACCGGGCTGGCCGGGGACGTCGGCCTGGCCGGGGGTGCTGGTCCGGCCGGGGACGTCGGCCTGGCCGGGGGCGCCTGCCCGGCCGGGGGGAGCCGCCCCGCCGCTCCCGCCCGCCGGGCCTGCCTGCCCGTTCCCGCCGGTCAGGTCCGCGCGGTCGCTCCGACCGCTCCCGCCGACCCTGCCGCTCCCGCCGCTCCTGCCGACCCCGCCGCTCCCGCCGACCCCACCGCTCCGAACGCCCCGGCCGTCCCGCCGCTCGTCCGCGATCCCGCCACTCAGCCGGAGTGGCTGG